>NZ_QLSU01000018.1 GCF_003268775.1 Paraburkholderia unamae | reverse complement strand
CTGCTGCACGAAATGCAGCGCCGCGACGCGAAGCGCGGCCTCGCCTCGCTGTGCATCGGCGGCGGCATGGGCGTGGCGCTCGCGCTCGAACGCGCCTGATTTGTTTCGCATTTCAAGGCATCAAGGCAGCAAGCAGGGCAGGAAGCGGTTCGCCGCGCGCGCAAGCGCCGGCGAGCCGTGGCAGCAAGCACGCGCAATATTAGAAGCTGACTAGAAGCCGCGCGGTCTCTGCCTTGTCTTCACCTGGGGTGGAAAGGTGAAGCAGGGCGACGACGTATGTGGCGCTTACTCAAGTAAGACCACGCTTTATTGACGCAAACTCTCGCGGATATACAGGATGACTAATCGTATTGCATTGGTAACAGGTGGAATGGGCGGCCTTGGCGAGGCCATCAGCGTCAAGCTTCATGATGCAGGCTATCGCGTCGTTGTGACGCACTCGCCTGACAACGCTGGTGCCACGGACTGGCTCGCCCGCATGAAGGAGACAGACCGCGAGTTTCACGCCTATGGCATGGACGTGGCGGATTACGAGTCATGCCAGCGCGGCGCGGCGAAGATCAGCAGCGAGATCGGCCCGGTCGACATTCTCGTGAACAATGCGGGCATCACGCGCGACATGACGTTCCGCAAGCTCGACAAGGTGAACTGGGACGCCGTGCTGCGCACGAATCTCGACTCGATTTTCAATATCTCGAAGCCGCTGTGCGACAGCATGGTGGAGCGCGCCTGGGGCCGCATCATCAACATTTCGTCGGTGAACGGCTCGAAGGGCTCGATTGGTCAGACCAACTATGCGGCGGCGAAGGCCGGCATGCATGGCTTCACGAAATCGCTCGCGCTCGAAGTGGCGCGCAAGGGCGTGACCGTGAACACGATCTCGCCGGGCTATCTCGCCACGAAAATGGTGACCGCCATTCCGCAGGACATTCTCGACTCGAAGATCCTGCCGCAGATTCCGATGGGCCGCCTCGGCAACCCCGGCGAAGTCGCCGCGCTCGTGCTGTTTCTGTGCTCGGACGAAGCGGGCTTCGTGACGGGCGCGAACATTCCCATCAACGGCGGGCAGCATATGCAGTGATGCCGCTCGCACGCCGCCCGCCCGCGAGGTCACGCGACCTGCTACGGGCTGCGGCGGTGTGAACGCCCGACACCCACCGCCGGATGGATGCAAACGCACAGTGCGTTTGCGTCCATCCGGCGGTTCCGCTTTCTGGCGGCGCGCCGCGAGGCCGGGCGGGACTTGCGAGGCCGTGCCGCTATAATTGGCCACCCCAGGTGTGACCGGAGACCGGCCTTTGTCGAGCATTGCGAAACTGCTGTCCATCCTCGAACTCTTTTCGGAGGAGCGGCCTTTTCTTTCCGCCGAGCAGGTGGCCGCCGAACTCGCATGCTCGGTGCCGACCGCGTACCGCTATCTGCGCGAGCTGGTCGATACCGGCATGCTGCTGCGTTTCGTCGGCGGCGAATATGGTCTTGGCCCGCGCATTATCACGCTCGACTACCATCTGCGCATTTCCGATCCGCTGCTCAAGGCCGGGCAGCCGATCATGCGCGAACTCGTCGAGCATTCGGGCTTCGATGCCGTCATGTCGCGCTGGTACGGCAACGAACTCGTCGACACGCACCGCGAAACGCACGACGCGGCGTTCGACCTGCGCTATGGGCGCGGCCGTCCGCGCCCGCTCTTTCTCGGCGCCGCGCCCAAGGCGATTCTCTCGACCTTTCCCAAGGCCAAGCTGGCCGCGTTGTTCGAGCAGTATCCCGAGGACATCGCCGCAAGCGGGCTCGGCGCGTCGCTCGAAGAGTTTCGCGCGAGCCTGCTGAAGATTCGCCGCGCGGGCTTTTATCTCTCGAAGGGCGAACTGGAAGCGGGCATGTCCGCCGTGGCGTCGCCGCTTTTCACCGACGCATCGGGCGAAGCCGTGGCTTCGCTCGCGCTCGTCGTGCCCGAGCATCGCCTCGCGTTCTTCAACCTCGAACGCGTAGTCGAGGCGGTGAAGGAAGCCGCCGCGCGCATCTCGTCGCGCGTGCGGGTGCTGATCGAAGCCTGACTCCGCCCAGGGGGTCAAACAGCGCTGGCGATACCGGTGATACCCATGCGCGCCGCCATCTCCTGCTCCCACTCCTCGCGCGGCCGGAAACCCGGCAGTGTGCTCGCATGGCGTTCGACTTCGGCGAGCAAGGCGTCGTCGGGCAGCGCGAAATCCACGCTCACACGCATCGGCTGATCCACGTACCACGGCGTGTCGATGAAAATCTCCAGCCGGTTGCCTTCCGGGTCGCGCGCGTAAATCGAAATCGCGTTGCCGTGCGTGACCGGCGTGATCTCCTCCATTTCCTCCTCCACGAAGCGCTGGTGAAAGCGCTTGAGCGTGTCGAGGCTGTCCGCTTCGAATGAAATCTGGTTGATCGGATTGAACGGCAATTGCTCGGGCCGCCCGCTCGCCAGCACGATCTGATGATGGACCCGCGGGTCGCGGCTCATGAATACGAGGCTCACCGGGCCGCGCGGCGTGGGCAGCGTGCCGCGATCGGTCACCGTGAATTCGAGCACCCGCGTATAGAAGTCTTCGACCTTCGCCATGTCGCTCACGAAGAAGCCCATGTGGCTGAGCGTGAGGCCGGTTCGCTTCGTGGCCAGTTCGGTGTTCGGCAGAGTCATGTTGTCTCCGGTAGTAGTGATAAACCCTGATAAAAATCAAGTTGTGCGCCGCGTTTTTCATAGTGTATTCTCAAAATACGATAAACGCACCAAGAAATACGCGTCTCGCTTCCAAAGGAAATTCACTCTTTATCATCGGAGCATCATGAAACTCGCCAGCTTTTCCACCCATGAAGGTTCGTCGTTCGGCGTCGTGCGCGACGGCGCGGTATTCGATCTCAAGAAGCGCCTGGGTGGCCGCTTCGCGGACCTCAAGGCGCTGATCGCCGCCGGTGCGTATGCCGAAGCGCAGCGCGCCGCAAGCGAAGGCAAGGGCGATTACCCGCTCGCCGAAGTCACGCTCGAACCGGTCATTGCGAATCCGCAGCAGATTTTCTGCGTGGGCCTGAATTACGCGGAGCACGTGAAGGAGACCAACCGCGAAACCACCGAGCAGCCCGTGATCTTCATGCGCCTGCCCGCTTCGCAGGTAGGCGCGGGCCAGCCGATGCTGCGTCCGCGTGAGTCGACGCAGTTCGATTACGAGGGCGAGATCGCGGTGATCATCGGCGAAGGCGGCCGCCGCATTGCCGAGGCCGACGCGTGGCGGCATATCGCCGGCTATAGCTGCTACAACGACGGCTCGATTCGCGACTGGCAGCGTCATACGGGCCAATGGGGCCCCGGCAAGAACTTCTTTCGCACCGGCGCGTTCGGCCCGTGGATGGTCACGAGCGACGAGATCGAACCGAACGCGCTGATGACGCTCGTCACGCGCCTGAACGGCCAGGAAGTGCAGCGCGCGACCACGGAGATGCTGATTCACGGCATCGCGAAGCAGATTGCCTATCTCTCCACGTTCACGCCGCTGTTCCCCGGCGACGTGATCGTGACCGGCACGCCGGGCGGCGTGGGCGCGAAGCGCAATCCGCCGCTCTTCATGAAGCACGGCGACGTGGTGGAAGTGGAGGTGGATCGCATCGGCACGCTGACGAATCCGGTTGCGGACGAAGCGTAAGAAGCGTCAGTCCGGGCGCGCCGCGCGCAGGCAGCGTGCGGCGCAGTCAACCCTGAACCAGGTGAACGGGATGAAGGATATCGTAAACAATTCGGTATGCCAGACAAGGCAGGACAGCCAGGCGCCCGAATATGACGTCGCGATCGTGGGCTTCGGGCCCACCGGCGCGACGCTTGCCAATCTGCTCACGCTGCGCGGCCTGAAGGTGGTGGTGTTCGAGCGCGACAAGGACGTGTTCCAGCTTCCTCGCGCCGTGCATTTCGACGGCGAATGCATGCGCGTGTTCCAGGCGGTGGGCATTGCGCAAACGCTGCTGCCCGACCTCTTCGTCGGGCCGGGCATGAAGTTCGTGAACGCGCGCGGCGAACTGATGATCGACTGGAGCCGCCCCGGCGGCATCGGTCCGCAGGGCTGGTGCGCGAGCTACAAGTTTCACCAGCCGGATCTGGAGCGAGCGTTGCGCGCACAACTATTGGCACGCGGCGGCGCGGACGTGCGCCTGCGCCACGAAGTCTTCGCCATCGACGAACGCGACGACCATGTGCGCATCCGTTACGAAGATACGGGGCGCGGGCGTCTCGCTCACACCACGGCGCGCTATGTGGTGGGCTGCGATGGCGCGCGCTCGATGGTGCGCCGCTTCATCGGCACGGAACTGGCCGACCTGAAGTCGCATGAACGCTGGGTCGTGGTGGACGTGCTGCTGGAGCGCGAGCGGCCCGACCTCGGCGACTATTCCATTCAGTATTGCGACCCGGCGCGACCGACCACCTACACGCGCGGGCCGCACAATCGCCGCCGCTGGGAAATCATGGTGATGCCGGGCGACGACGAGCGCCGCATCGGCACGGCCGAGTGGATCTGGGAGCGCCTCTCGCGCTGGATCACGCCGCAGGATGCGCACCTGGAACGCTCCGCGATCTACACGTTCCATTCGGTGATCGCGCAGGGCTGGCGGCGCGGCCGGCTGCTCATCGCGGGCGACGCCGCGCATCAGACGCCGCCGTTCATGGGGCAGGGCATGGCGGCGGGCATACGCGACGCTTCGAATCTCGCATGGAAGCTCGCCGACGTGATCGACGGCGCGCTGCCCGACACGCTGCTCGACACCTACGAGAGCGAGCGCGAACCGCATGTGCGCACGTTCATCGAAACGGCGGTGCAACTGGGCGGCGTGATCCAGGCGCGCGATAGCGACGCCGTTGCCGCACGCGATCGCGAGATGACCGCGGCGATCCGCGAGTTCCGCACACCGCAACCGCGGCTCGGTCCGGGCTGGCATGCGGGCGTGACGGGTGGCCAGGTGGGACCGCAGCCCGTATTCGAAGACGGCGCGCGCTTCGACGACGCGGTGGGCTATCGCTTCGCGCTGGTCGCCGACGACATGCTGGCGCGCCGCGCACAAGACGCGCTCACGCAGGACGAGCGCGAGCGCGTGGCGATCGTGCCCGCAACGAGCGATGCGCTGCGCGACTGGCTGGCACAAGCGGGCGCGCGCGCCGTGTTGCTGCGGCCCGATCGTTACGTTGGCGGCGTGGCGCACGACGCCGACGATCTGGATGCGTTGCTCGTACGTGCGGGCGTCGCTCGCGCGGGGGAGCGACGCGAGGCCGTGGCGGCCTGAACCTCGATGCAAGAAGCTTGACCGTTGACCCGAATCCCGGCGGGCGCTCGCCAAACAACGAGCGCCCGCCGGGGCATGAAGCAGGCGCAGGACGCAGATCCGCAGGCAAAACACCACGCGCGCCGCACCCAACATCCAAGGAGAGCAAATGGAGACGACACCTTCGCGCCCGGCGGCAATCACCGCCGCGCCCGGCCTGACCCGCGCCCAGTGGCGCATGATCCTGATCGCGAGCTTGGGCGGCTCGCTCGAATTCTATGACTTCGTGATCTACGGGTTTTTCGCCCACTCGATCGCCGCGCGCTTCTTTCCGGCCAGCGACCCGCTCGTGAGCATGCTGCTCACTTTTTCGGTGCTCGCCATCGGCTATATCATCCGCCCGCTCGGCGGCATCGTGCTCAGCAGCCTGGGCGATCGCATGGGGCGGCGACCTGTGTTCGTGGGCTCGATCGTGGTCGTCACGCTCGCCACCATCTGCATCGGCTTGTTGCCCGACTACTCGCAATGGGGCGTGGCCGCACCGCTCCTGCTCATCGGCTTGCGCGTATTGCAGGGCTTTTGCGTGGGCGGCGAGATGCCGGGCGCGATCACCTATGCGGTGGAAGCGGCGCCGCGCCGCGCGGGGCTTGCGGCTGGCGTGATCGTCTGCGCGGTCAATACGGGCGTGATGCTCGCGACCATCGTGAACCTCGTGGTGCAGTCCGCACTGTCGCCGGCCAATGCCGCGAACTACGGCTGGCGCATTGCGTTTCTCGTGGGCGGCGCGTGCGGAATCGTTTCATACCTGCTGCGCCGCAATCTCGACGAGTCGCCCGAGTTCAAGGAGATGCAGGGCGCCGTAGTGAAGCAGCCGTTTCGCGAAACGCTGCGCCATCATCGCGGGGCGGTAGTGGGCGGCGCGCTTTCGGTCGCGGTGATGGCGGGCTTCAACGGCGTGCTTTATGGGCACATGCCCGCGTATCTGATCGAAACGCTGCACTATGCGCCGCGCGACGCCGCGCTCGCGCAGAACGCGTACTTGCTCGTGAGTTCCGTGGGTCTGCTGGCGGCGGCCTGGGCCGGCGACTTCGTGCCGCGCCGCTATCTGCTGCGCCTTTCCTGCGTGCTGCTCGCCGCGCTTGCGTGGCCGTTCTATGCGGCGCTTGCCGCGCACAGCGTGAACGTGGTCGTGCTGTTCGTGCTCGCCGCGCTGGTGTTTTCGCTGGCAAGCGGGACGTGGGCCGCGGTGCTCGCCGATCTGTTTCCCGTGCAGGTGCGCTTTAGCGGCATTGCGCTCGCGTACAACGTTTCGGTGGTGCTGTTCAGCGGCTTCGCGCCGCTCCTGTGCGCGACCTTCGTGCGCATGAGCGGGTCGCCCGCCGCGCCCGCGTGGTATGTGATCGGCTCGGCGCTGGTGGCGCTGCTCGCGAATCTGGGCTTGCATGCGTCGTCGCGCGCAAGGGTGGAGCGCTCCGCCGCTGCGGTGGATTTCACGTAACGCCCGCATCACACGGGGCGCGGCGACCATGTCGATCGATCGCCGCGCTCCATGCAATCCCCACATCCCTCACTTCGCTTGTCGCAACGCCTGTTCGATCACGAGGGCCTCGCGGCGCAACGCCACGGCGAGCGCTTCCTCGCGTTCGAGCACGCGGTCCGATAGCGCGGAGATGGCGAGCGCCGCGCACACCTCCCCATCGCGCGCGCGGATCGGCACGGCAATGCCGCCCATGCGCTGCACGACGGCGTCGATCATGACCGCGTAACCGTTGCGCTGCGCGCGTGCAATCGAGTCGCGCAGGAATTCGCCGGTGAGCATCGGGTAGCGCGTGACGCGCGGCGCGATTTGCGGCAACAGCGCCTCGCGTTCGGCGTCGCGCATCACGGCGAGCACCGCAAGACCGCTGGAGCCGACGCCGAGCGTGCGGCGGCTGCCGATCGCCTGAAAATTGGCGCGCACCGGATAGTCGCCCATTTGCAGGTCGACACACACCATCTCCAGGCCACTGAGCACCGACATCAACGTGGTGTCCTCGAACTCGCCGCTCAGGCGCAGCAGGCTCGGCCGCGAGATATGGCGCCAGTCCACTTCCTCCATCACGCCGTTGGCGATGCGTGAAATCTCCGCGCCCAGCCGGTAATGCTTGGTTTCGGCGTCGCGCGCGACCATGCCTTCGCGCATCAGGATGTCGAGCACCCGCATGGTGGTGGAGCGGTCGAGGCCGCAATAGTCCGCAATGTCGATCAGCCGGATATTGCGGCCGTCGCTCATCGCCTTCAATACGCGGCACGCTTTTTCGATTGCACCTGTCGAACTCGCCGAGGTCGTCTTCATGCTGGTTTAAATTTGCATTAGATGAAAATATATTATGGGTAATGGGCCATTTGGTTAGGTGTTAACCCGCCAATAAGCCGATTAATACTTTGAAAATAACGTGCTCTGTGTAGAATCAATTTCATATTCAGCGTAACGCGTATTTGCATCTGATGCAAATGAAAAACGGATCATTTTCTCTCTGTTAATCGTCATGCCTGTCATTGAGTCCCATCTTTCGCCCTCCGGCGAAAGCTTCATTCGAAACCGCGCGGCGATGAGCGAGCGCCTCGAACGCCTGCGCGCCATCGAGGCAGCCACGCGCGAGGCTTCGGCTCAGGCCGCGCCGCGTTTTGCCAAACGCGGCCAGTTGCTTCCCGTGGAGCGCTTGCAGTTGCTGCTCGATCGCGGCACGCCGTTTCTCGAACTCTGCTCCATTGCGGGCTACGGAATCGGCGCGCCGCGCGCCGACGGGCGTCTGCTTGCGGGTGGCGGCCTGATTGCCGGCATCGGTTGGGTGTCGGGCGCGCGCTGCATGATCAGCGTGAGCGACTCGGGTATCGATGCGGGAGCGTTTCAGCCCAAAGGCCTCGAGAAGCTGCTGCGCATTCAGGAGATCGCGCTCGACAACAAGTTGCCGTTTATTCAACTCGTGGAAAGCGCGGGTGCCAATCTGCTTGCGTATCGCGTGGAAAGCTTCGTGAACGGCGGCCAGAAGTTTCGCAATCTCGCGCGACTGTCCGCCGCCGGCATTCCGGTGATCACCGTCACGCATGGCGCATCGACTGCGGGTGGCGCGTATCAAACCGGGTTGTCCGATTACATCGTGATGGTGCGCGGCAAGTCGCGCGCATTTCTCGCCGGGCCCGCGCTGCTGAAAGCGGCCACCGGCGAAGTCGCCACCGAGGAAGAACTGGGCGGCGCGGACATGCACACGTCCGTCTCGGGACTCGGCGACTATCTCGCCGAAGACGACCGCGACGCGCTGCGCATCGCGCGCGAAATCGTCGACTCGCTGCACTGGCCCGAAGCGCCGCATGCGCCGCGCGATTACCGCGAGCCGCGCTACGGCCACGAGGAACTGCTCGGCGTGATGCCGCACGATCACCGCCTGCCGGTGGACATGCGCGAGGTGATCGCGCGCGTGGTGGACGACTCCGTGTTTCGCGAGTTCGGCGCGCGCTACGGCGCGGCCACGGTGTGCGGTCACGCCACGGTGCAAGGGTGGCCCGTGGGCATCATCACCAACAACGGCCCGATCGAGCCTGCCGGAGCGGCGAAGGCCACGCACTTCATTCAGGCCTGCTGCCAGTCGCGCACGCCACTGCTGTATCTGAACAATACGACCGGCTTCATGGTGGGCCGCGCATTCGAAGAAGCCGGCAGCATCAAGCACGGCTCGAAAATGATCCAGGCGATCACCAACGCGAGCGTTCCGCAAATCACGATCTATTGCGGCGCGTCGTTCGGCGCGGGGCACTATGCGATGTGCGGCAAAGGCTTCCAGCCGCGCTTCAGCTTTTCGTGGCCGAACGCGAAAACGGCCGTGATGGGACCGGAGCAGGCGGCGCAAACCATGGTGACGGTGAGCCGCGCGGCCATGCTGCGCAAGCACGGGGAAGCCGACGAGGCGAAGCTCGATGCGCTCGCGAAAAAGGTCGTGCAGAACTTCGAAAGCCAGATGGACGTGTTCGCGACCAGCGCCCACGTGCTTGACGACGGCGTGATCGATCCGCGCGACACGCGGCGCGTGCTCGCCACGGCGCTGGAGCTTTGCCACGCGGCGGCGGCGCGCACGCTCGCGCCGGTGCAGTTCGGCGTGGCGCGGCCCTGAGGCGCTTTACGTGCCATAGGCGCCGGAAAAAGCGCGTAATTCAGTTTGGATACCTAATGATATGAAGGAAGCATGAAGCGATGAATTGCATGCAGAGACTGCTGGTGGCCAATCGCGGCGAGATCGCCTTGCGCGTGATGCGCACGGCGCACGCGCTGGGCATCGAAACCGTCGCTGTCTACTCCGATGCCGACGCGCTCTCGCCCCACGTGAGCGCGGCCACGCGCGCCGTGCGCATCGGCCCCGCGCCGGCTTCGGCGTCGTACCTCGACATCGACGCCGTGATTCGCGCCGCGCGCCTCGCCGGCGCGGACGCGGTGCACCCGGGCTACGGCTTTCTTTCCGAGAACGCCGCGTTTGCGCAGGCGTGTCTCGATGCGGGGCTGAACTTCGTGGGGCCGTCGCCGCAGGCCATTGCGGCCATGGGCGACAAGGCGCAGGCAAAACGCTTCATGGCGGAAGCGGGCCTGCCGTGCGTGCCGGGCTACGACGGCGAGGCGCAGGACGACGCCTCGCTCGAAGCGGCGGCGGCACGCATCGGCTATCCCGTCATCATCAAGGCGACGGCGGGCGGCGGCGGGCGCGGCATGCGCGTCGTCGACCATGCGCAAGGCTTTGCCCGTGCGCTCGAATCGGCGCGTTCGGAGGCGCGTTCGGCTTTCGGCAGCGACCGCATGCTCGTGGAGCGCGTGGTGCGCGACCCGCGCCACATCGAAATCCAGGTGCTGACCGACCGGCACGGCAATGGCGTGTATCTCGGGGAGCGCGACTGCTCCGTGCAACGCCGTCACCAGAAGCTGATCGAGGAAGCGCCTGCCCCGTTGCTGGGCGCCGGCGTACGTGAGCAAATGGGCCGCGCGGCGGTGGCGGCGGCGCTCGCGCTCGGCTACGAAGGCGTGGGCACCTTCGAGTTCCTGCTCGACGGCGCGGGCGCGTTCTATTTCATGGAAATGAATACGCGCCTCCAGGTGGAGCACCCGGTGACGGAGTGCATTGCGGGCATCGATCTCGTCGAATGGCAATTGCGCGTGGCAATGGGCGAGCCGCTCGGGTTCGCGCAGGAAGATGTCGAACTGGCGGGCCATGCGATCGAAGTGAGGCTTTGCGCCGAGGACGAGCACGCGGGTTTCATGCCGCAAAGCGGCACGATTGCGCGCTGGCGCGCGCCGCAGGGTATTCGGGTCGAGCATGCGGTGGCGAGCGGAGCGGAAATTTCGCCTTACTACGATTCGATGTTCGCCAAGCTGATCGCTTCGGGTCGCAACCGCGAGGACGCGCGCCGCAAGCTCATCAAGGCGTTGCGCGAGACGGTGGTGTTCGGCATCAGGACGAACCGGCAGGCGCTCATACGGTGCCTCGCGCATCCGGCGTTCGTGGCGGGTGGCGTGAGCACGGCTTTCCTGCGTGAGCACGAGTCGGCCTTGCTGCCGCCGCCCGAGGCCGGTGCGGAACTGGCGCGCGCACTCGCGGCGGCACTGCTTTGTCACGGCGAAGCGGGAGCCACGGCGGGCGGCACGGCGCGCGGCGCGATCGTCGATCTCGCGCTCGAAGGCGGCGCGACGCATCGATTGACGGTGTCAGCGGGCACGCAAGGCGAAGCCTGTGTCACGGGCGGCGAGACGCCGCTCGCGCTGCGCTTGCACAGCGTTTCGCCGGAGCGCGTGTGCTTCGGCTTCGACGGGGTGGAGCGCGAGGCGCAATGGCTCAAGGATGGCGAACGCCTGCATCTCCAGTTCGAAGGCGACGCGTGGACCTTCATCGACCGGACCTACGCGCAGGCGCAGGCCAGCGACGAAGCCGAAGACGGACGGCTGCGCGCGCCCTCCAACGGACGCATCGTCGCGCTCTACGTGAGCACGGGAGAGGCGGTGAGCGAAGGGCAGGCGCTGCTCGTGATCGAGGCCATGAAGATGGAACACACGGTCACGGCGCGCGCCCCCGGCACGGTCGCCAATATTCACGCGAGCGCGGGCGACTCGGTCACGACCGGCAAGCTGCTGATCGAAATGGCAAGCGCGGCCTGACGCTTATCTCCCCGGAATTTGAAAAGGATAACTGACCATCATGCGGAACCAGACTGGCGGTGCACTGGCGGGACTGAAGGTGATCGACCTCTCGCGCGTGCTGGCGGGCCCGGCCTGCGCCCAGACGCTTGCCGACCACGGCGCGGATGTCATCAAGGTCGAAGCCCCCGCAGGCGACGACACGCGCCTGTGGGGCCCCCCGTTTCGTGACGGCGCGGCCTCGTACTATATGGGCGTGAACCGCAACAAGCGCGGTATCTGCCTTGACTTGACCCTGCCGCGCGCGCGGGAGATTCTCTTCGAACTGCTCGCCGACGCCGACGTGCTGCTGGAAAACTTCAAGACCGGCACGATGGAGCGCTGGGGCCTCGGTTATCGCGAGGTGCTGGCCGAGCGTTTTCCGCGTCTCATCCATTGCCGCATCAGCGGCTTCGGCGAGACCGGGCCGATGGGCGGCATGCCCGGTTACGACGCTGTGGTGCAGGCGATGTCGGGGCTCATGAGCATCAACGGCGACCCGGCGAGCGGCGCCACGCGCATCGGCGTGCCCATCGTCGATCTCGCCACGGGGCAGGCGAGCGTCAACGGCATCCTGCTCGCGTTGCTGGAGCGCGCGCGCTCGGGCCTCGGGCAGTCCATCGACATCGCGCTCTATGACGTCGCGCTCACACTGCTGCATCCACCCGCCGCCAACTGGTTTCTCTCCGGCAAGCCGCAGCCGCTGCTCGGCAACGGCCATCCGAATATCGTGCCGTACGACAAGTTCGCCACGGCGAGCGTCGACGTATTCGTCGGCGTGGGCAACGACCGCCAGTTCGCCGCGTTCGTTTGCGCGATCGGATTGCCGGAGCTGGCGCGCGACGAGCGCTATCGCACCAATCCCGCGCGTATCGACAATCGCGCGGCGTTGCGCGCGCTGATCGACGCACGTTTGCGCGAGTGCGAGGGCGAGGCGCTGTGTCGCGAGCTGACGCTTGCTGGCGTGCCCGCCGGGCCGGTGCGCGATGTCGGCGCGGCGCTGGAAGACGCCCATACGCAGCACCGCGAGATGCGCGTGGCGATCGACGGTTACGAAGGCGTGGGCATCCCAGCGAAGCTCTCGCGCACGCCGGGCGCGGTGCACAGGCGCCCGCCACGCTTCGCCGAGCACACGCGCGAAGTGCTGCACGAACTGGGCTACACGGATGAGCGCATCGAGGCCCTCGCGCGCGAAGGCGTGGTGCGCGCCGCAGGCGAAGGGGTTTGCGCATGAGCGCCGCGAGCCATTCTCCGCGCTTGCCTTGTTTGCCCTACGCGGGCATTCGCGTGGTCGACATGAGCCAGGGAATCGCCGGGCCGTCGTGCGGTTCGCTGCTCGCGCGCCAGGGCGCGGACGTCATCAAGATCGAGCCGCCCAATGGCGATTGGGGGCGCCTCATGGGGCGAGGCGAAAACGGGCTCACGGCGATCAGCATCGGCACGAATGCGGGCAAGCGGGCGCTCTGCGTCGATGCGAGCGGGCCGCAGGGCCAGGCGTTGCTGCGCCGCCTGATCGACGGCGCCGACGTGCTGCTCGACAGCTTTCGCCCCGGCGTGATGGCAAGTCTCGGGCTCGGCTACGAAGCGCTCGCGGCGCGCAATCCCGGCCTCGTCCACCTCTCGATCACGGGCTATGGATCGAGCGGGCCATACCGCGAGAAGCCGGGTTCGGATTCGGTGCTCCAGGCGTTGAGCGGCATGATGGCGATGAATGCGGGCGAGGACGGCGCGCCGCGCCGCATCGGCATGCTGATGATCGATGCGGCGAGCGGCGTCTATGCGGCACAAAGCGTGGGCGCGGCGCTGGTCGGACGCAGCGTGACGGGCCAGGGCGCGCGCGTGGAGGTGTCCTTGCTGGAGGTCGCCGCCTCGCTCCAGACCATTCCGATCCTCGATCACTACATGGGCCGCGGCGAGCCGCGCGTGCCGGTCACGGTGCCCTCCGGCACGTTCGCCACGCTCGATGGCTTCATCAACGTGGTGACGCTGCGCAACGAGATGTTCTTTCGCCTGGGCAACGCGGTCGGCCACCCGGAGTGGACGACGCGCAAGGCCTGGTCGACCAACGAGAAGCGCCTCAAGCACGCCGTGGCGATCAACGCGGAGATCCGTGCGGCGCTCGCGACGCGCGAGACCGCGTACTGGGTCGAGCGGCTCGCGGCGCACGACGTGCTGTGCGCTGCGGTCAACGGTTACGAGGACTTTGTCGAGGACGAGCAGGTGCGGCATGCGGGCGTGTTCCGCTGGTGGCAGGCGGGTTCGGATTCGGGCGCGCCGCTGCCGGTGGCGGGCGTGCCCGGCGTGCCGGGCGGCGGCGAACTGGGCCGCGTGCCGCGCCATGCCGAGCACAGCCGCGAGGTGTTGCGCGACTGGTGCATTCCAGAGGCCGAAATCGAGGCGCTGCTTGCGCAAGGTGTGGTACAGCAAGCCGAATGCACGACCGCGCAGCATGAGCGCGTGTGAAACCCCGAACGGAGCAGTGAATATGATTCAGGAATCCGAAGTATTGAAAGTGGGGCAGGTCGGCATGGTGCGTGTGCTGACGATGAACCGCCCGCACAAGCACAACGCACTCGACACGGCGCTCACGCACGCGCTGCTGCAAGCGCTCGACGCGGCACGCGACGACGAAGGCTGTCGCGCCATCGTGCTGTGCGGCGCGGGCAAGTCGTTTTGCGCGGGCGCCGACGTGAGCGAGTTCGCGTCGCTCTCGGACGACGACACGACGCGCGCGACACAGCGCGCCGATCTCACCGCGTCGCTGCACCGCGCGTTCCACGACATTCCCAAGCCGATCGTCGCGGCCGTTTGCGGCAATGCGCTGGGCGGCGGAGCGGGGCTCGCGCTGGCATGCGACCTCGTGGTCGCCGCGCACGACATGCGCTTCGGCTATCCCGAACTCAACCACGGCATCGTGGCGGCGATCGTGATGGCCAATCTCGTGCGCCAGGTCGGCATCAAATGCGCATTCCGGCTCGTTTCCACCGGCGAGATTCTCGATGGCGAGGCCGCTGCCGCGCTAGGTATCGCCGTTGAAAGTGCGGCCGCCGCGCAGGTGCTGCCGCACGCGCTCGCGCTGGCCGAGCGTCTCGCGGAGCGCCGGCCGCAGGCCATGGCGGCCACCAAGAGCCTGCTCTACCGGGTTGCGGACCTGCCGTTCGCGCAGGCGCTTCAGGCGGGCCGCGACACGAACATCATGATGCGGCAGTTCCGTGCGCCGCAGACCCCGGCTACGGGAAGGCGGCAAGGCGAATGAGCATCCCTTCAATGAATGTCCGCGACGAACGCGACGATCGCGACAATCGCGACGTCGTGATCTGCGAATGCTTCGCGCGCGATGGCCTGCAACACGAACCCGCCGTCGTGGGCGTCGAGCAAAAGGTGCGCTTGATCGACGCTTTCGCACAGGCGGGCTTCGCGCGGGTCGAGGCCACTTCGTATTCGAATCCGGCCGTGGTGCCGCAGTTCGCGGACGCGAGCGCCGTGCTCGAAGCGCTGCCGCGCCGCGCGGGCGTGCACTACAAGGCGACCTGCGCGAACGTGCGCGCCGTCGAGCGGGCGGTGGCGGACGCCGAAGCGGGCTTCGGGGCGAACGAGATCAGCCTGCTGGTGTCGGCTTCGGAATCGCATTCGCAAAAGAACCTCAGGCGCACGCGCGCGCAGCAGTGGGAGAACATCGCGGAGATGGCGCAGTGCGCGGGCGAGCGCTTTCGCGTGGTCGGGACGATTTCAGTCGCCTTCGGTTGTCCGTTCGAGGGCGACGTGCCGGCCGCCGAGGTCGTGCGCGACGTCGAGCGTTATCTCTCGCACGGCGTGCGCCTCATCTCGCTCGGCGACACCACGGGCATGGCCACGCCCCGCAGCGTGGCCGCGCTGGCGGGACAACTCGCACGTGAATGCCCCGAGGCGGTGCTGATCGGCCACTTCCACGATTCGCGCGGCACGGCGCTCGTGAATTGTCTTGCGGCTTATGAGGCCGGCGTGCGCTGGTTCGATGCTTCGTTCGGCGGCGTGGGCGGCCATCCCGCGAAGGTGCAATACGGGCAGGGCTACACCGGCAACGCCTGCACCGAAGACCTCGTGAGCCTGTTCGAGTCGATGGGCGTGCGCACGGGGCTGGATCTCGACCGCATGATGGACTGCGCACGGGAGTGCGAGACCGTGCTTGGAAGATCGCTGCTCGGGCGTGTCACGCGCTCGGGGCTGCATCCCCGCGCACGCTCGCGCGCCGTGCGGGAAGCGGTGGTGCGCTGAGCAGTGGAACGCGGCCCTCCAGCGCTTTGGGCCGTCATCGCGATCAAACGAAAACGACATGGAGACAACGATGCAAACCGAAATCTACGCCCCGGCCGAGGCGGTCTACGATGGGGCAAACCGGCTCTACGGCAAGGTCACCTGGCGCATCATTCCCCTGCTGTTTCTATGCTACATCGCCGCCTATATGGACCGCATCAACATCGGGTTCGCGCAGGCGGCGATCCGGCAGGATCTGGCGTTCTCGGGCTCGGCCTTCAGCTTCGGCGCAAGTGTGTTCTTCGTGAGCTACCTTCTGTTCGAAGTGCCAAGCAATATCATGCTTGAGCGCATCGGCACGCGGCGCACGCTCGCGCGCATCATGATCCTTTGGGGGCTCATCTCCGCTGCCACGATGTTCGTGCGCACACCAACCCAGTTTTATTTCGTGCGCTTCCTGCTGGGCGCGGCCGAGGCGGGCTTCTTTCCTGGCGTTGTGCTCTACCTCACGTACTGGTTTCCGCCGAAACGGCGCGCCAGGATCGTCGCCCTCTTCATGCTGCCCGTTGCGTTCGCGGGCCTGCTTGGCGGTCCGCTTTCCGGCTTTATCATGCAGTCGCTGGATGGCGTGAACCGCTGGCACGGCTGGCAATGGATGTTCCTGCTCGAAGCGCTGCCTTCGGTGCTGCTCGGCGTGATTGCGCTGAAATTTCTCGACGACCGGCCGCGCGATGCGCACCGCTGGCTCACGCAAACGGAGATCGCGCAGATCGAGGCCGATATCGCGGCGAGCGCCGCGCCCGCGCATGAACAGGGCGTATGGCGCTCGATTCTCGGCGACTGGCGCGTCTATGTGCTGCTGCTCGGCTATTGCGGTCTGAACGCTTCGGTGATCGGCATCGGCATCTGGATGCCGCAAATCTTGCGCGAGGCGTCGCACGACACCTCGCCGCTGTTCCTCGGCCTGATCACCGCCATTCCGTATGGCATGGGCGGGATTGCCATGGTGCTGCTGGGCTCGCTCTCGGACCGCTTTGCGGAGCGCCGCCGGTCGTGCGCGACGCTGCTCGCATTCACGGGACTCGGCTTTGTGTTCGCGGGGCTGACCGTCCACAGCCTCGCGTTGCTGATTGCCGCGTTCTCGGTCGTGATGGTCGGCACGCTCTCGGGCTACCCGATCTTCTGGGCGCTGACGAGCCACTATTTCCGTGCCCGCACCGCAGCGATCGGGCTCGCCTTCGTGAGTTCGATCGGGCAACTCGGCGCGTTCGCGAGCCCGCTCATCATCAACGCTTCGAAGACGGCGACGGGCAGCGTGAGCACCGGTTTCGGCGTGCTCGCCTGCCTGCTGTTCGTGGCGGCGGTCGCGATCCTGCTGTCGTTCCGCCCGCGCGGTTCGGTTTCCTGAGCATCCGGAGGAAAGGATTCATGCATCGTATCAATCTTGCGCCGGATGTGATCGATCGCGCGGTGGCGCGCCGTGGCCGTCTGCACGTCTACGAGACGCTGGACCCCGCGAGAACCGCGCTGCTCGTGGTCGATCTGCAAAACGGCTTCGTGGCGCCGGGCTTTCCGGCGGAATTGCCGTCGGCGCGCGCGATCGTCGGCAACGTCAACCGGCTGGCCCGCGCGCTGCGTCGCGCGGGCGGACACGTCTGCTGGATCCAGCACACCGCGCAGCCCGATGCGCCTTGGGCGCGCTTCGGCGAGTTCGCGGCCGGCTGGGGGCGGCGGCTCGACGAAGTGTTGCGTCCCGGCGAGGCGGGGCACGCGCTGTACCCGGAACTGGAGTGCGCGGCGGGCGATGAATACGTGCGGAAAACACGCTTTTCCGCGTTCATCCAGGGATCGTCCGACTTGCACGAACGGCTCGCGGCGCGCGGTGTCGACACGGTGATCGTGACCGGTACGGTGACGAACGTGTGCTGCGAATCGACCGCGCGCGACGCGATGATGCTCGACTACAAGGTTCATTTCGTGGCCGACGCGAATGCGGCGCGCACGGACGAGGAGCACAACACCACGCTCGCCAACATGCTGCTCTGGTTTGCGGACGTGCGCTCGACGCAGGAACTGATGACGTTGATCGAAGCCGCGCCTGTGTCCCACGTGGTCTCCGGGCGCGGCGCTTGAAGTGCGGATCCGCTCGCGCCTGTCCCGCTTGAAGCGCCAGGAAGCCCTTCAGGCGTGCGGCACGTCGCGTCGTCCACTTCGATATCCGCCGCGCGCTCTCCTTCGAGCACTCGCGGCGTGGCCTCAGAAACGATGGCGAATGCCGGCCTGCGCGCCGAACTGATCCTTGCCGGCGAGCGTGGTCGAGCCCGCGTCCACCGAAAGATTGCTCAGGCGCGTATTGAACGCATAGCTCGTGTTGAGGTACAGGTCCGTGCGCTTCGAGAGCAGATAGTCGAAGTCGACCACGAGCGTCGTGGGCCGCACGTCCAAGCCTGAAACGCGCGAGTGGTACACGGTTGCATCCGCAACGAAGGTGGGCGTGAACTGGTACTCGTCGCCGAGGTAGGCCATGTTCACGTCGTGCGTGACGCCCGCGACCGTCGTTTTCAGGAAGCGGTAGCCGACAAAGGCCGAGTTCTTGCCCTGGTCCCAGCGCAGCGCGGCGAGGTAGCGCTCGGCGCGATCCGCGCTCGACGTCGTTTTGGGCACGAGCGCCGTCGACATCATGCCGATGCCGTAGGCCGTGGAGGTGAGGGGGCCGTGCACCTTGTCATAGGCGAGCGCCGCGCGCCAGCTGCCGCCCTTGTAGACCAGCGACGCGCCGAGGTTCTTCGCATTCGATGCGTCTCCGGCGGCGCCGCCATAAGGCTTGCCCGCGGTGTCATAGCCGAAGCTGTACATCACCTGGCCCGTGAAGCCGCCAATCGTCTTCTTGAATTTCACGGCATTGTCCGCGCGCGCCACGAGGCCGATGTCGTGCGAGTCGGCGGCATACACGCCCACTTCGTTCGGGTCGAACGCGGCCATGGTTTCGTAGATCGGCGTCTGCATGCGGCCGAGCTGGATTTCGTTGCCGTCCCGGCGCAACCCCACATAGGCGCGACGGCCGAACATACGGCCCGACTGCCCTAGTGTGCCGTCATTCACGTTGAAGCCGTTTTCGAGCAGGAAGAACGCCGTGAGGCCACCGCCCAGATCCTCCTCGCCCTTGATGCCCCAGCGGCTGCCGTAAAGATTGCCCGACTGCATGCGCACGAGCGACTGGCTGCTCGCGTTCGCATTGTTCACGTACTCGATGCCGACGTCGATGATGCCGTATAGCGTGACGCTGGACTGGGCATGCGCCGCCATCGGAGCACATGCTGTGACTGCTGCTGCCGCCAAACCCCAAGTTTTTGCTTTCATTGATGTTCCCTGGTTGTGTAGTCTTAGTGGTTAGTAGTACGTAAATAGATACGCAGGGAAAGGCGATCTCCCCACCTGTCTCCTGCGTTAGCGTGTGTGCTTTCTTTGTGTTCCGCCGGATCTCAGCGTTGGGCCCACATCGCCACGCGATGCGTGGCGCGCGCCTTCGCGCAATGCTGCAAGGAAGCCGGGCCGTG
Organism: Paraburkholderia unamae; assembly: GCF_003268775.1. GTDB lineage: Bacteria > Pseudomonadota > Gammaproteobacteria > Burkholderiales > Burkholderiaceae > Paraburkholderia > Paraburkholderia unamae. Next base: position 153,045 of record NZ_QLSU01000018.1, on the reverse strand, counting down.
CTGCTCGCGCAAGTCCGGGTCGAAATAGTGGGCGGCGGGCGCGGCGAGCGGCGGCACTTCGCGAAGCTGCACGGCGAAGCCGTGCTCGCGCGTGCCGCGCAATTCGGGCACCGCTTGCAGCAGGCGCTGCGTGTAGGGGTGCGACGGCGTGTCGAACACTTCGTCGCGCGAGCCTTCCTCCACCACGTGCCCCCGGTACATCACGATCACGCGGTCGGCGACCTGCTCGACCACGCCGAGATCGTGCGAGATGATGAGGCAGGCAAAACCGTAGCGCGCCTGTAGCGCCGTGAGCATGTCGAGCACCTGCTTTTGCACGGTGACATCGAGCGCCGACACCGGTTCGTCGGCGATGATCACCGCCGGGCGGCTCACGAGCGCGCGCGCGATGGCGACGCGCTGGCGCTGGCCGCCCGAGAGTTCGTGCACGAGCCGCTCGTCATAGCCCGCGAGACCGACGTCGGCGAGGGCGGCTTCGACGCGCGTGCGACGTTGCGCGGCCGTGAGCGTAGCATCGGGCCGCAGGCCTTCGCGCACGATCGCGGCGACCTTCATGCGTGGGTCGAGCGACGAATACGGGTCCTGAAACACCACCTGAATCGCGCGGCGCGCTTCGCGCAAGCGCTTGCTGCCGGCGTTCAGGAACGGCGCGCCATTGAGCAGCACTTCGCCTTGCGCGGTGCCCACGAGTCCGATCACGGCGTTCGTGATGCTCGTTTTGCCGCTGCCCGATTCGCCGACGATAGCGAGCGTTTCGCCCGCTTGCAGCGTGAACGACATCGGATGCACGGCGCGCACGCGCTCGTTGCCGAACCAGCCGCGCTTGCGGCTGTAGTCGACGGCGACTTCGCGGACTTCGAGCACGGGCGCGGCACCCTTGCCGTGCACGGCCTCGCCGTCCTTGCGTCCGTTTTCGCGGCGCGGCAGCGCGTCGAGCAGGTTCAGCGTGTAGTCGTGGTCGGGGCGCGAGAGCACGCGTGCCACGGGCCCCGTTTCCACGGCGTCGCCGCGCCGCATGACGAGCACGTTTTGCGTGTAGGCGGCCACCAGCGCGAGGTTATGGCTGATGAAGATGAGCGACGTGCCTTCTTCGCGCGTGAGCTCGGTCATCACGTCGAGCACTTCCTTTTGCACGACGCAGTCGAGCGCGGTGGTCGGCTCGTCTGCGATCAGCAGTTGCGGGCGCAACAACATCACGGCCGCGAGAATGAGACGCTGGCGCATGCCGCCCGAAAATTCGTGCGGGAAGCGCTGCATGCATCCCTCCGGGTCGCGCACCCGCACGCGTTCCAGCATTGCGACGGCCTGCGCCCAGGCCTTGGCGGGCGCGACGCCACGGCGGCGGATCAACGCTTCGGTAAGCTGCTCGCCCACGCGAAACGCCGGATTGAGCGACACCATCGGTTCCTGGAACACCATGCCGATGCCCGTGCCGCGCACCTCGCGCCATTGCGCGGGCGTCTGGGCCAGCAGTTCGCGCCCGCTGAAAGCGATGTTGCCTTGCATGACGCGCGCCGCGTCGGGCAGCAGGCCGAGCAGCGCCTTGCCGATCAGCGTCTTGCCGCTGCCTGACTCGCCCACCACGGCGAGCGATTCGCCCGCGCGCAGTTCGAAGCCGATATCGCGCACGACGGACTGTACGTTGCCGCTTCGGTCCGGAAAGCCGATCGAAAGATTGCGCACCGAGAGCAGCGGCGCATCATGTTTGCCGTTCGCGCCGTATTCGATACCGCGCGCCGTTTGCTGGATTTCGCTCATGCCTTCACTCCTTTCATGCGCGGATCGAGCACGTCGCGCAGTCCGTCGCCGAACAAGTTGATGCCGAGCAGCGCAAGCGAGATGGCGAGACCCGGGAAGATCGCGAGCCAGATGGCGTGGTCCATCGCCGTGCGGCTGTCCGCGAGCATGCCGCCCCACGTGGGCGCGGGCGGTTGCACGCCGAGGCCGAGAAAGCTCAGCGCGCTTTCGGCGAGAATGGCCGAGCCGAACAGCGTGGTCGAGAACACGAGCAGCGGCGGCACGCAGTTGGGCGCGATATGGCGCAGCACGGTCCACGCGCCGCCATTGCCCATGGCCCGCGAAGCGACCACGAACTCGCGCTGGCGCAGCGCGAGCGTGCTGCCGCGCGCAATGCGCATCACGGCAGGCGTATAGGCGAGGCCGAGCGCGAGGATCACGCCGCCGCGCGATGGCCCGAGCACGGTCATGATGCCGAGCGCGAGCAGCAGGCCCGGAAACGCCATCAGCGCTTCGACGATCATCATGAGCAGGCGGTCGGTCCAACTGCCCGCGTAGCCGGAGATCACGCCGAGCGTGGTTCCGCAAAGGAGCGCGAGCAGCACGGAAAGCGCGCTGATCGTGAGGCTTTGCGTGGCGCCCGCCATGATGCGCGAGAGCACGTCGCGGCCGAATTCATCGGTGCCGAACCAGTGGGCGGAGCCGGGCGCGCTGTAGCGCGCGAGCAGGTCGACGGCGGTCGGGTCGTAGGGCGTGTGCACGGCGCCCGCCACCGCGGTGAGGACCAGCGGCACGATGAGCACCGCGCCGACGATCAGATTGGTGCGTTTGAATGCGTTCATAAGTGAGGGCGAGAGGCAGCGAGGGTCAGTACTTGATGCGCGGATCGAAGAGGGGCTGAATCAGGTCCACGAGCAGATTCACGAACACATAGATGAGCGCGGTGAGCAGCAGACAGCCTTGCACGACCGGATAATCGCGCGCATAGATGCTCTCCACGAGCAGCCGGCCAAGGCCCGGCAACGTGAACACGGTTTCGATCACGGCCGCGCCCGAGAGCAGGTGGCCGAGAATCAGGCCGATTACCGTGAGCGCGGGACCGAACGCGTTGGGCAGGACATGGCGCAGCAGCACGCGCGTTTCGCTCAAGCCCTTGGCGCGCGCATGGGCCACGTATTCGAGGCGCAGCACTTCGATGCTGCTGGCGCGCATCATCCGCGTGACGGCGGCGACTTCGGTCAGCACGATCGCGATGACGGGCAGCACGAGGTAGCGCAGCGATCCCCAGCCGGCTTGCGCCATGCTTTCGTAACCGAAGGTCGGCAGCCAGTGCAGTTGCACACCGAACAGCCAGATCAGCACGATGCCCACCCAGAAGCTCGGCATGGAGACGAGCAGGATCATGGTGAAGACGATCGCGAAGTCGGTTTTGCGGTTCTGCGCCCAGGCCGCCACGAGGCCCGCTGGAATGGCGATGAGGCAGGCGAGCGCGGTGGCCGCGAGCACGATTTGCGCCGTGACGGGAAACGCGTTGCGGATCAGGTCGAGCACCGGCTGGTGGCGCACGATGGAGGTGCCCAGGTCGCCGTGCAGCAGATGCGACACCCAGATCGCAAACTGTTCGAACACCGAACGATCGAGCCCGAGCTGATGGCGCATGCGTGCGAGCAGCGCGGGGTCGTCCACGTCGCCCAGCATGAGCGTGGCGGGGTCGCCCGGAATCGCGCGGATCATGCCGAACACGAGCAGCGCGACGATCAGCACGGTCGGCACCGCGAGAGCGCAGCGCCTGAAAACGTATTGGATCATCGCGCGGCCTCGTTCGTTTGTGCCGCCGTGGCCGGGAGTTTCTTCACGTTGAAGAAGCGCACGCGGTTGAGCGGGAACGACTCGAAGCCTTCGAGCCGCACGCTCACGAGGTGCAGGTCGGGCAGGTCGTACATGGGCAGCATGGGCGTGTCGGCGAGCATCATGTCATGCAGCTTGCCGAGTGCGTCCTTGCGCGCGGCCGGGTCGCTCACGCCCGCGAGCGATTTGAGCAGGCGGCTCGCGTCGCGGTTCTCCCACTGGAGCATGGGCCGCTTCGACTTGTCGCCGAGCACGTCGGCATACATCTGCGCGGGATCGAGCCGCGAGGAATAGATCATCGTCATCATCTGGTAATGGCCGGAGCGGAAGTCGTCGAGCTGGCGCGCCCACTCCACCACGTTGAGCTCGGCGTGGATGCCCGCTTTTTTGAGCAGCGACTGCATGTAGATCGCGAGTCGAAACAGCGCCGGAAACTGCTGGCTCGCTTCGATCGTGATCGTTTCGCCGCGGTAGCCAGCCGCCGCGAGCAGGCGCTTCGTCTCGGCCGGGTCGTAGCGATAGCCGCTTGCTTCCTGATCGTCGTACTCGCTGTCCGAGTCGGGCATGAGCGAGGGGTTGTATTTCGCCCGGCCGTTGCTCGTGGCGGCGACCACGCCGCGCAGGTCCACGGCGTGTGCAATCGCGCGGCGCATCAACGGATTCGACAGCAGCGGGTCGCGCGTTTGCATGAGGACGCCCGTGACCTGCATGCCGGGGCCGTCCACGATGCGCCAGCCCGGATCGGGCGGGGGCAGGTTGCCGTCGTCGGCGGCAATCGCGTCGACCTGGCCCGACTGGAGCGCCGACTTCTGCGCGGCCTTGTCGGGAATGACGACGAAGCGCACGGGTGCCCACGCGACTTTCGCGCCCGCCATGCCATCGGGCTTCTCGGGGCGCGGCTTGTAGTCCTTGAACGGTTCGAGCAGCACGTACTGGCCTTTGCGCCATTCGGAGAACACATAAGGGCCGGTGCCGATGGGGCGCGCCCAGTGGCCTTGCGCATCGACGCTGGCGGGGTGCAGCACCGCGAGCGGGCAGCGCGTGTTGGCCAATTCCTTGAGGAACAGCGCATACGGCTGCTTGAGTTCGAACACGACCGTATGCGGGTCCGGCGTGCGCACGGCGAGCACGTGCGCGCCACGGCTGCCCTCGAACACGCCGCGGCAGACGAAGTTCGAGCGCGGGTCCATGAGGTAGTCGAAGCTCCATTTCACTTCGGCCGACGTGACGGGTGCGCCGTTGTGGAACTTCACACCCTCGCGCAGGCGGAACGTGTACACGGTGCCGTCGGGCGAGATCGTCCAGCTATCGGCCAGCATGGGTGCGACCGACATGTCGCTGCGCAGCGCGACGAGCGATTCCACCACGTGACCGAGTATGTCGTCGGTGCTCGTGTTGCGCGCGACGTTGCCGGGCATCGAGGTGGGCGTGTCGATCGGCTCGGCGTAGCGGATTTCGGGCATGGCGCCCGTGCTTGCCGGAGCCGGAGCCGGAGCCGCAGCGGCGGCAGGGGCGCTTTGCGCGGTGTTCAGGAGCAGCAGCGAGAGCGCGAGGGGGCGAAGGACAAAACGCATCATGACGCCGCCACGCACTGCACGCCCGGACGCACGCGCGCGCCGCTGTTGGTATTGACGCCGCGCTCGAAGCGCAGCGCGCCGTTTTCGAACGTGCAGGCCACGCGGTCGCAGAACGTCGTCTCGTCGAAGCACCAGCGCATTTCGAAGCGCTCCGCTGTTGTCCATACGCCTTGCGCCACGACGCTTAGCGTGTCCGGCTGATATTCGTGGTGCAGCTTGTTGCCCGTCATCGTTGTGGTGCCGCGAATCTGCTGGCCGATACCCGCGACGATCGTGTGTTCGCCGCGCGCATCGACATAGTTGAAAGTGCAACGATCGTGTTCGAACGCGAGTGCGATCGAAACGATGCCGTCGTCGTTCGGCTCGGCGAGCCAGAGGCGGCCGTTCACCGCCTGGGCGAGGGCCGATGTGGGCAGGCCCGCGGGCAGGCCGGGCAGCGAGAGGGCGGTCAGGCGCGTGCAGAGGGCGTCGTCGGCCCGGCCATCATGGACGATGTCGTCCACGGCGGGCAGCAGGTGCTCCCAGATGAGCGGCTTGAGCGCCTTGTCGTCGATGGAAAGCGCGGCGTTGAACACGAGCACGAGGTCGAGCGCAGGAAACACATAGCAGCGCTGGCCAAAAAAGCCGGAAGCGAGAAAGCCGCCGTCTTCGGTCATCCACCACTGGTAGCCGTAGCCGGGGCGGCGCTGGCTCGCATCGGGTTCGGCGCGGCCGTCGCGGCTAAAGCGCATGCCCGCGAGCGAGCCGATCCACGCCACGTCCACCTGGTTGCGCGTGGCGTCGCGCACCCAGGCTTCGGGCAGCACGCGCTGGCCTTGCCAGAGGCCGCCGCGCAGATGCAGCAGGCCGAACTTTGCCATGTCCTCGGGCGAGCACGACAGGCCGTTGCCGCCCGTGTTGTAGCCCTCGGGCGACACGTCCCACGTGACCGAATGCATGCCGAGCGGCGCGAATACGCGCGCGTCGAGCAGTTCGTGCGCGGTCTTGCCGCTCGCCTTGCTCACGATGGCCGAGAGCATGTAGCTGGTGCCGCTGCAATACATGAAGTTGCCGCCGGGCGCGTCTTCCACGGGCACTTCAAGAAAGAGGCGCACCCAGCTTTCGTTGCGCCCGCGCCATTCGCCGCCCGAGATGCCCACGCGATGGCCCGTGCGCATGGTCAGCAGATCGCGCACGGTCATGGCCGCGAGGTTCGCGCTCACGGTGGCCGGCAGATGCTCGGGGAAGTAGTCGATCACGCGGTCGTCGAGGGCGACGAGACCATCGCCCACGGCCACGCCCATGGCGGCGGCGGTCCAGCTTTTCGTGGCGGAGTGCTGCATATGGCGGGTGCCGCGCGTATAGGGTCGCCACGCGCCTTCGGCGATCACGGCGTCGCGGCGCACCATCATGAAGTGGTGCAGTTCCAGCCCGGCTGCCGCCGCCGCGTCGAGGAACCGCTCGACGCGCGCCGCATTCACGCCCGCTTCGGAAGGACGCCGTCGCTCCAGCGCGCCCTTCACGGTGTCTTGATTCATTGCCTGCTCCATTGAACGAACGGGTCTCGCGCCCATCGTGGTCTTCTTTGCTTGCCCGCGTTGTGTGCCGTCGGGTAAGTGGGATGCGGCGAAGTGTGGACTAAAAAAATAAAAAAAACAATAAATCCGGAGATGAAAATGTAAGAAACGAGGGGCTAGAAGGTTTTGTATCCCTTCTGTGAAGCAGGGGTGTCGGCATAAATTGCCGTGTTTATTGGGTTTTGTGTGATCTCGGCATGTCGTGAAGACAATCTTAAGCCCTGTTTTGCCTGTATCGCGAAGTTGTATTTTTTCGTTGTTTAGATCAGAATGCGCTCAGGCAAAACCCGAGGACCCTCTATGCATTCCCCGTCTCAACTCTCCGCTGCACCCGCCACGGGCCGCGACGCCTTCTGGATGCCGTTCACCGCCAACCGTCGCTTCAAGTCCGCGTCGCAGCCACTGTTCGTCGAAGCGGACGGCATGTATTACGTGCGCGACGACGGCAAACGCGTGCTGGACGGCATCGCCGGGCTGTGGTGCGTGAACGCGGGCCACCGGCGCACGGAAATCGTCGACGCCATCGCGCACGCGGCGTACCGCCTCGACTACGCCTCGTCGTTCCAGATGGGCCATCCGCTCGCCTTCGAATACGCCGAGGCGCTGCTCGACACCGCGCCCGCCGGCTTCGGCCAGGTGTTCTTTTCCAACTCCGGCTCGGAGGCCGTGGACACCGCGCTCAAGATCGCGCTCGCCTATCACCGCGCGCGCGGCGAGGGCCAGCGCGTGAGACTCATCGGCCGCGAGCGCAGCTATCACGGCGTGGGCTTCGGCGGCCTGTCGGTCGCGGGCATCGGCGGGCAGCGCAAGGCGTTCGGCAACCTGCTGCCGTTCGTCGATCACCTGCCGAGCACGTACGACCGCTCGCAGATGGCGTTTTCGCGCGGCCAGCCCGCATGGGGCGCGCATCTCGCCGAAGACCTGGTGCGCCGCATCGCGCTGCACGATCCTTCGACCATCGCGGCGGTGATCGTCGAGCCGATCGCGGGTTCGACGGGCGTGCTCGTGCCGCCCGTGGGCTATCTGGAGCGCCTGCGCGAAATCTGCGACGCGCACGGCATCCTGCTGATCTTCGACGAGGTCATCAGCGGTTTCGGGCGCGTGGGCGACACGTTCGCGGCCACGCGCCTGAACGTCACGCCTGACCTCATCACGAGCGCGAAGGGCCTCACCAACGGCGCCGTGCCGATGGGCGCGACCTTCGTGCGCACGCCGGTGTACGAAGCGCTGATGCAAGGCTCGATCGACAGCATCGAGTTCTCGCACGGCTATACCTATTCGGGCCACCCGCTCGCCTGTGCGGCGGGTCTCGCGGCGCTTCAGATCTATCGGCGCGAAAATCTGTTCGAGCGCGCACGCGGGCTCGAAGCGCACTGGGAGAAGGCCGCGCATGAACTGGCTTCGCGCCGGGGCGTGCTCGACATCCGTAATTTCGGACTGCTTGCGGCTATCGATCTCGCGCCGTGGCCCGGCGCGCCGGGCAAGCGCGGCTACGACGCGCACCGGCGCTGCCTCGAAGCGGGCGTGCTGATACGCGCGGCGGGCGACACGATGCTGCTTTCGCCGCCGCTCATCATCACGCCGGAGCAGATCGACACGCTGTTCGCAACGCTCGCCGACGCGCTCGACGCGAATGCCGACGGAGCGAGCGCATGACCCTGGACGCACAACAGCCGCTCATGTTCATCGGCGGCGCATGGACGGCGGGCGAGGGGCAGCCGCTCGTGCTGCGCGACCCGGCCACGGCGCAGCCGTTCGCCGAGTATCGCGGCGCGTCGCCCGCACAGGTTGCGCAGGCCCTCGACCGCGCGGACGCTGCGTTCCCGCGCTGGGCGGCCACGCCCGCGCGCGAGCGGCGCGCGCTGCTGCGCGACGCCGCGGCGCGGCTCGTGGAGCGCATGACGCCGCTCGCGGCGCAGCTCACGCGCGAGCAGGGCAAGCCGCTCGCCGAAGCGGTGGGCGAATGGCAGGCCGCCGTCGATACGCTGATCTGGTACGCGGACGAAGCGGTGCGCGCGTATGGCCGCCTGGTGCCCGCCCGCCAGGACGGCGTGCAGCAGGGCGTGCAGCACGAGCCGATCGGCCCGGTCGCGGCCTTCGCGCCGTGGAACTTTCCTGCGCTCACGCCCATGCGCAAGATCGGCGCGGCGCTCGCGGCGGGCTGCACCTGCATCATCAAGCCCGCCGAGGAAACGCCGCTCAGCACGCTCGCCATCGCGCAGGCGCTGCGCGAAGCGGGATTGCCGGACGGCGTGCTCAACGTCGTGTATGGCGACGCGCCCGCCATCGCGGCGGCGCTGATCGAGAGCCCCGTCATCCGCAAGATTTCGTTTACCGGGTCGACGCCGGTGGGCAAGGCGCTCGCCGCGCGCGCGGGCGCGCATGCGAAGCCGCTCACGCTGGAGCTGGGCGGCCACGCGCCGGTGGTGGTGTTCGACGACGCCGATCTCGACCTCGTGGTGCGCCAGGCCGGTGCGGGCAAGTTCCGCAATGCGGGGCAGATTTGCGTGGCGCCGACGCGCTTTATCGTCCACGAGGCCGTGCACGATGCGTTCGTCGCGAAGCTCGGCGCTTACGCGCAGGCCTTGCAGACCGGCGCGGGCGCACACGCGGGCACGCAGATGGGGCCGCTTGCGAACGCGCGGCGCGTCGCCCATATGGCGGCGCTCGTGGAGGACGCGCGCGCGGGCGGCGCCGTGGTCACGACGGGGCGCACGCATGACGGCCCGGGCTTTTTCTGGCCCGCGACCGTCCTGCACGATCTCGCGCCCGACGCGCGCATCCTGCACGACGAGCCGTTCGGCCCGCTCGCGCCATGCGTGCGCTTCGGCCGCTTCGACGAGGCGATGCGCATCGCCAACGGCGTGCCGTTCGGGCTCGCCGCCTATTGCTTCACGCGCTCGCTCGACACGGCGCACCGCGCGGGCAACACCTTGCGCGCGGGCATGGTGGGCGTGAACACGACGCGCGTTTCCCTGCCCGAGCTGCCGTTCGGCGGCGTGGGCGAAAGCGGTTATGGGCGCGAGGGCGGCGTGGAGGGGCTGGAGCCGTATCGGGTCACGAAGTCGGTGAGTCTTGCGTGGGGCGCGGCATGAGCGGCGCGCCGGGGTCCGGTAGAATCCGCGAGTATCTTCTTTCGACCGGATTGCCCGCATGAGCCGTTCCGCCGCCACGCCCGATGCCGCCGAGCACTTCAGCCCGCTCCAGATCGATCTCGCTCGCCGCCTCACGCAGCAGATCGTGAGCGGCGATCTCGCGCCGGGCCGCCATCTCTCCGAAAACAGTCTCGCGGCGGAGTTCCAGGTCTCGCGCACGCCGGTGCGCAGGGCGTTGCAGTTGCTCGTCGAACACGGGCTCGCGGAATTTCGCGCGCAGGAGGGCACGTTCGTGGCCGCCGCGCCGCCGCGCGTGGCCCCCGATATTGGCGGCAGCATGACGAGCGACGAGCTGTGCCACCGGCTGCTCGACGACTACGCACACGGCCGGCTGCCGAGCGCGTGGAACGAGTCGGAACTGCTGGAGCGCTACGACGCGCCGCGCAGCGTGCTGAACAAGGCGCTTGTGAGCCTCGCTTCCGACGGCCTGATCGAGAAGCGCAAGGGGCACGGCTGGCGTTTCCTGCAACCGGTGAGCGAGCCGGGCACGACGGAGGAGAGCTACCGCTTTCGCATCATTCTCGAATGCGGGGCGATGCGCGAGCCGGGCTTCCGGCCCGACCCGGCGCAGCTTGCGCGCCTGCGCGAGACGCACGAAAGGCTGCTCGCCCAGACCGACGCGCAGCCGCACGCGGCGGAACTCTTCGCCGTGGGCACCGACTTTCACGAAACCATCGCGAGCTTTTCCAACAACCGCTTCGTGCTGCAAGCCATCCAGCAGCAGAACCAGATGCGCCGGCTCTCGGAGCATCTCTCGCACTTCAACGGGCCGTGGCACGTGCCGTCCTGCAACGAGCACCTCGACATCATCGCGGCGCTCGAAGAAGGCGACATCGACTGGGCGATGGCGCTCATGCGACGCCATCTGATGCAGTCGCTCACGCGCAGCGCGGAGATTTGAGCGCCGGGCCCGCGGGTGCCTGACCCCGCGCGGCTTACTTCGGCGAAACGTCGATATCGCCGAAGTATTTACGCGCGAGCGACGTGACCGTGCCATCGGACTCCAGCTTCGCGATAGCCGCGTTCAGGCGCTCGCGCAACGCGGTGTCGCCCTTGCGCAGGCCAAACGCCACGCCGCTGCCAAGAATCTTGTCGTCGCGCGCGGCCTCGCCCACGAAGGCAAAGCCCTTTCCTTCGGGCTGCGAAAGAAAGCCCTTCTGACCGGCGGGCGCGAGCACGAGCGTGCCGTCCAGGCGCCCCGCGCCGAGATCCGCGTAGATCTGGTTCTGGTCCTGGTAGGGCACGACGGTCACGCCCGCGGGCTCCCAGTGCACCTTCGCGTACGTTTCCTGAATCGACGACTGGAGCACGCCCACGCGCTTGCCCTTGAGCGACTCGGGCGTGGCCACGAGCCCGCTGTCGCTGCGCGCGATGAGGCGGCTCGGCACGCGGTAGATCACGGTCGTGAAGTCGATGGCCTCGCGGCGCTTGGCCGTGGCGTTCATGGCCGAATTGATGGCGTCGAACTTGCGGCCCTGGAGCGCGGGGATCAACCCGTCGAACGAGGTTTCGACCCATTTGCAGGTCATGTGAGCCGTGGCGCACACGGCGTTGCCGATGTCGATGTCGAAGCCTTGCAGCGTGCCGTCGGCGGCCTTGGTTTCGAACGGCGGGTACTGCGCCTCCACGCCGAAGCGCAGCAGGTTCGTATCGGCATAGGCCGAGGCCGGGCCGAGCACGCCGGCTACGCATGCCAGCGCGAGGAGCGCGTTGAGTCGCTTCATGGGAAATCTCCGTGCCGTGTGGTTCTGTGATGCCGTGAATGCGGTGGGCTCAGATCGTGCAAAGCCGGCGTGCGCCTTCAAGCAATGTTTCGTCATCCTTCGCAAAGCTCAGGCGGATCAGGCCTTCGTCGGTGCCGTCGGTGTAGAACGCCGAAAGCGGAATGGTCGCCACGCGCGCGTCGCGAATCAGGCGCAGGACGAAGTCGCTGTCGCGCTCGTCGGAGAACGCGCGAAAGCGCGCGAGCAGGAAGAAGCTGCCTTCGCTCGGCAGCAACTCGAAGCGCGAGCCTTCCAGCGCGCGCACGAGCAGGTCGCGCTTGGCCTGATAGAACGCTGAAAGACCCAGATAGCTTTGCGGCTCGGCCAGTGCTTGCGCAAACGCGTACTGCATGGGCGTGTCGGCGGAAAACACCATGAATTGATGGACCTTGCGGATCTCGTCCATCAGCGCGGCCGGTGCGAGGCAGTAGCCCACGCGCCAGCCCGTGACGTGATACGACTTGCCGAACGACGAAACGATCACGCTGCGCTCGGCCAGCTCCCGGTAGCGCGCCATGCTCCGGTGCGGCGCGCCGTCGAACACCACGTGCTCGTAGACCTCGTCGGAGAGGATCACGATGCCGGTGTCGCGCGTGAGCGCCGTGAGGCGCGCAATGTCGCTCTCGCCGAAGATCGTGGCCGTGGGGTTGTGCGGCGTGTTCACGATGATCATGCGCGTGCGCGGCGTGATGGCCGCGCTCACGGCGTCCCAGTCCACGCGGAAGTGCGGTTGCGCGAGCTTGATCGCCACGGGTTTGGCGCCTTGCAGGCGCACGATGGGCGCGTAGCTGTCGAACGAGGGCTCGAAGTAGATCACTTCGTCGCCGGGATGCACGAGCGCGCTGATCGTCGAATACAGGCCTTCGCTCGCGCTCGCAAGCACGGTCACTTCGCTGGCCGGGTCGTAGCGCGCGCCGTGCAGGGTTTCGAACTTCGCGGCGAGCGCCTCGCGCAGCGCGCCGAGGCCGGCCATGGGCGCGTACTGGTTGTGGCCGGCGCGCATGGCGGCGGCCACGCCGTCGATGAGCGCGGCGCTCGGGTCGAAGTTCGGCGCGCCCTGTGAAAGGTTCAACGCCTGATGTTCGGCGGCAAGCTGGCCGATCACGGTGAAAATCGTCGTGCCCACATCGGGCAGCTTGGAGCGGGCGGGGGCGGCGCTCTGCATGGTCGGTCTCCCTGAGGGCGGCGCGTGGGCCGCAGGACTTAAGGACGCGAGACTGCCGAAAGACGGGCTTTCGGGCCTCGGGCCAGGCGGCCCATTACGCCGAAAGAGCGCCGCGCATGCAATCGATTAATTCTCATGGCCGCCATGCGCCACCGTCATGGCGCGTTTTGATGGGGCTCCAGGGCGCTTCAGGGTGCATCCACGCCGCGGTCCTGCTCGATCCACGCGCTGAAGAGTTGCACCTTCTGTTGCTGCGCCACGCACTCGGGATAGACGAAATAGTAGCGCGAGCCCGTGGGCACGGCGAGTTCGAACGGCATGACGAGGCGGCGCGCTTCGACGTCCTCGCGCACGAGCGTGCGGTCGCCGATGGCGACGCCGAAGCCCTGCATGGCCGCCGTGCCTGCAAGGTCCAGTGACGCGAACGTGGGGCCGAGGTTGGCGTCGACCTTCTTCGCGCCCGCGCGCGCGAGCCACAGGCGCCAGTCGGCGTGGTCGCGCGTGGGGTGCAGCAGGGTTTGGTGCGCGAGGTCGTCGGGCTTCCTGAGCGCGCGGCGCGCGAGCACCTCGGGAGTGCACACGGGCGTGAGATATTCGTCGAAGAGCGGCACCGCGTGCACATCCGCGCCCGGCGACGAACCGTAGATGATCGCGGCATCGAACGGCTCCGCCTGGAAGTCCACTTCGTGCCCCCACGTGGTCGTGATCTGGACTTGCAGGTCGGGGTGCTCGTTCTGGAAGCGCATGATGCGCGGGAGCATCCAGCGCATCACGCAGGTCGGCACCTTGAGCGACAGTTCGGTGCGCTGGCGCGTGAGGCGCTGCGAGGCTTCCTCGATGCGCCCGAAGCCGTCGCGCACGGCGGGCAGCAGTTGCTCGCCCTCGGCGGTGAGCGTGAGTCCCTTCGGCGAGCGGCGAAAGAGCGGCAGGCCGTAATACTGTTCGAGCGCGAGGATCTGGCGGCTCACGGCGCCCTGCGTGAGACACAGGTGCTCGGCGGCGCGCGTGAAGCTGCCGTAGCGGGCGACGGTTTCGAAGATGGGCAGGGCGTTGAGCGGAGGCAGGCGTCTCATGGCGGTCGAGGGAGCGGACGGGCGCGCGCGCCGCTCGAGGGGACTTGAGGGCGCGATCGAGTCGCTATGATACGACGAGCCCGGCGTTGCGCCTGCCGTGCGCCAGCGAGGTCAATCGCTCGCGCCGCCCTCGGCCGGATGCATTTGTGCCGCGCGCGCCGCGTCGATCGTTGCCTGCGCACCGAACAGCGCGCGCAATCCCGCCGCCGAGAGGAACATCGCCTGCGCGTCATGACCGGCATCCGGCACCTCGTGCCACTGGTGGCGCAAGTGGGGATGGCGTGCGCGCAAATACGCGTAATAGGCGCGGGCGCGCGCGAGGCGATGCGGCCCTTGCGCGTTCGCCGCGCACGAGCGGTCGAGCGCCGGATGCGCCGCGTCGCAGTCGCGCGAGCCGGCCAGATAGACGACTTCGCGCTCCACATAGCGGCGCTCGAATGCCGTGGCGTCCGGCGAGGCGGCCGCATAGCGCGGCAGCTTGCGCATGCCGTATTTCCAGTCGTCGACGCCGGGGCAGGCCGCGAAATCGGCCGGGCGAAATACGCCATCCGGTTGCGGGCGCAACGAATCGAAATACACATACGACGAGGGATTCGCGATCACGAACCGCACGGCCACGCCGCGTTGCGCGCAGCGCTCGGGCGCACCGCTCAGGATCGCGTGACGATGCGCGACCTGGGCTCCGCCCGAATGCCCCGCGATCACGATTTCGCGCAGCGCCGGGTAGCGTGCACGATCGGCAAGCTGCTCGGCAAGGGCGTCGAGCACGTCGAACGAGCTGAGCGGAGCCGGGCCGCGCGCGTCGAAGCCGCCCATCCACGCGGTCCATTCCCAGTGCAGGCAGTCCGCTCGTGTGGCTTGTGTGTGATGGTGCTCGACATCGGCGCTCGCGAGGAACTGCGGCACCACGACGAGCGTGCCGTCGTCGTGTGCCGAGGAGGCGGCGCGCGCGCGCAGCGTGGAGTGCAGGTAGGCGTCGGCGTCACGCAGGCGGCCATGCAGCACGATGAGGGCGCGCGTTGCGCGCGCGGGCTCGGCGCAGCCGCCGACGAACATCGGCACGCTCCCGCTGCCTTGCGGCGTGGCGACCGGCAGCCAGACGTCGCCGATCGCCCGCACCGGGTATTCGTTGCGTGCGCGCGTTTCGTCGGTTTCGCCGGTTTCGCCTGCTTTGTGCGTCTGACTCGCGATGAACGGCTCGCTCATGCGGACTCCGATTCGGTGGGCCGCGCATCGGGCTCGCGCACGAGACGGCGTCCCGAAGCGCTTGCCGCGACCAGCGCGAGCGAAATCAGACCGCTGACGATCAGATACCAGGCCGGCACGATGCGCGAGCCGGTCACGCCGATCAGCGTCGAGACCGTGAGCGGCGCCATGCCGCCGAACAGCGTGACGGCGACGTTGTACGAGAGCGCGACGCCGGTCGAGCGCGTGGAGGTGGGAAAGAGCTGGGTGAGCATGCCCGGATGCGCGCCCGACATCAGGCTCAGCACGACGGTGGCGATCATTTGCGCGGCGAACACGCGCTCGGGCGTGGGCGCAGCGAGCACCCACGCGAACAGCGGCCAGGCCGCGCAGATCCAGACGATCGTCACCGGAAAGAACAGGCGGTAGGCGCCGAAGCGGTCGGCAAGCTTGCCCGCGAGCGGATAGCCCACGATGCCGATCAGCCCCGAGACCGCCGTGCCGAGCAGCGCGCTCTTGAGCGGCAAATGGAGCTGGCGCTCGACATAGAGCGGCATATACGAGTGCCAGAGATAGTTGGTCGCCGCACCCACGGCGATCACGCCCACGGCGCACAGCGCGGCGTCGCCGCGCTCGCGCAGGAAGGTGCGCAGCGACTGGCGCGGCGCGTGGCCGAGCCGCTTGCGCAGCTGCATGAACTCCGGCGACTCGGCGACCTTGTGGCGGATATAGAAGCCGACCGGCCCGACCAGCGCGCCGAGCAGGAAGGGCACGCGCCAGCCCCAGGCCACGAGCGAAGCGGGCGAGAGCTGCGTGGTGAGCAGGAAACTGCACGCGGAAGACAGCAGCAGTGCGACGGCCTGCGAGGTCATCTGGAAGCTGCCGTAGAACATCTTGCGGCCGGGCGGCGCGTACTCGGTGAGCATGGAAGCGGCGGTGGCGAACTCGCCGCCTACCGAAAGCCCTTGCAGGATGCGCGCGCACAGCACGATGAGCGGCGCGGCGATGCCGATCGTCGCGTAGCCGGGCGTGAGGCCCATGAGCAAGGTGCTCGCGGCCATCAGCACGATGAGCGCCGACAAGGTTCTGCGCCGCCCGTAGCGGTCGGCGAACGCGCCGATCACGACGCCGCCGAGCGGGCGCACGACGAAGCCGATGGCGAAGGTAGCGAGCGTGAGCGTGATCGACAGGAAGCTGCTGTGCACGGGAAAGAACACGTGCGCGATGGTCTTCGCGAAGTAGCCGTAGATGAGGAAGTCGAACCACTCCAGCCCGTTGCCGATGACCGAGGCGAGCACCGCGCGGCGCACCTGGGAGGTGGTGAGGCGCGGGGCGTCGAGCGCCGCCGGGCCTGCTTCAAGGATCGATTGCATATGTCTCCGGGAGTCGTCGTTGGTGTTGTTCTCGAAGACTAAGGAGTCGCGCGGCAAATGTAAAATACATATCGGATGGGGTTGCCATATCCATAACCTATACCGGAGCTTTCGTATGGAGCTGCGTCACCTGCGCTACTTTCTCGCGGTGTGCGAGGAGCGCCAGTTCACCCGCGCTGCCGCGCGCTTGCATATGCAGCAGCCGCCGCTTTCGCAGCAGATCCAGGAACTCGAACAGGAACTCGGCTTCGCGCTTTTCACGCGCCAGCCGCGCGGCGTGGAACTCACCGCGCCCGGCGAGGCCTTCGCTGCTTGCGCGCGCAACCTTCTGCGCACGCTGGAGCAGGGTGTGACGCACGCGCGGCGCGTGGCGCTCGGGCAGGTGGGCACGCTCCATGTGGCGCTCACGAGTTCGGCCGCGTTTCATCCGCTCGCGCCCGCCGTGATCCGCGCGTTTCGTGACGGGCATCCCGACATCGCGATCGAACTCAGCGAGATCAACGCGGCCGAGATCATCGAGATGATGCTGAACGGGAGTGTCGATGTCGCGATCCTGCGCAAGCCGATCGACACGCCCACGGAGCTGCGCTTCGAACTGATCGCGCAGGAGCACATGCTGCTCGTGTTGCCGGTCGGCCACCGGCTGGCGGGCGCGCGTGCAGTGTCGCTCAAGCGTCTCGCGGGCGAACCGTTCATTTTCGTGCGGCGGCCGGGGGCGCCCGGCATGTACGCCGATTTCGTGCGCGCGTGCGAGGCGCAGGGCGTTCAGCTGCGCGTGGTCGACGAGGTGCCGCGCATGGTCACGGCGATCAATCTCGTGGCGGCGGGCGGCGGCGTGACGCTCGTGCCCGCTTCCATGCGGCGCTACCAGCAGGAGAGCGTGCGCTACTGCCGCGTGGCCGGCGACGACGCGTTTCGCGCGCCGCTGCACCTCGTGACGAAGCCCGCCGCGCAGAGCCCGGCGGTGGAACGCTTCCGGCAGACGGTGTTCGCCTTCGCCCAGCGAAGCGGCGCGCGCGGCTGAGCCGGGGTGCCGAGACCACGGCTACGGCCGACTGCCGTGGCGAAAAAATTTGGTTCCCACCCCTTTCGTATTGCCCGGCCTTGCCGTTAACCCGTATGCCTCGAAGCGGGCGCAAGCGCAATCACACGAGCAAGACGAAGGGAACGTGGCAACGAGAATCATCGAAGGGGCGGCAGTCCGGGCCGCCACAGGGGTAGAAGCGGCTCTCGCAGGGCGTGTGCCCGTGCAGGCGGACGCGGCGGGCGCGCATGCCGCGAGCGGGCTTGCGAAGCTGCGCCGGTTGAGAAGGCATAAGACGGAACTCATTTTGCTGGCGGTCGCGACAGGCTGCGTGATGGCTTTCGCCTTGTGGCTCGACGGACAACTCCGCCCGGCGCTCGACACCCGCGAGCGCAACGAGCGCGCCGCCGAGGAACTCCACGAGCGCATCGCGCCCTGCCTGCCGAGCGCGGGGCGCAGCCCCACGTCCTGGTGCGGTGCGGTGACGATTCCCCCGCCGCCGCCCATACCTGTCTCGCCCATTCCGCTCATCGCGGGCGCGCCCGCGGCATTCTGCACGGCCAACGGCAGTCCGTCCTGCTGATCGCTTTTTCGCGCGTCGCCGTGGCGCAGTCGCCGGTGGCGTTGGGGGAAGTTGATGAGGCGCAATCCCAGCGGCACTGCACACGCAACTCGTGATAGCAATGCTTGCACTTCCGGTCCTCGATGCTATCATTGATAGCAGGTATTTGAGGAGCCTGGCGATGGCAAATTTACTGGTCCGCAACGTCGACGAAAGTCTCGTGCAAAGTCTTCGTGAACGTGCTGCCGCGCATGGCCGCAGCGCGGAGGCGGAGCATCGGGACATTCTGGCAAAGGCGTTGCGTACGCCGAAGCGCAAGAGCTTCGTGGAGGTGCTACAGAGCATGCCCGAGGTTGGCGAGGACTCGGATTTCGACCGGATCGACGACGGAGACGCTCCGCGTGTATTTGGTTGATACGAACGTCATCAGCGAGGTCCGCAAACGCGAGCGCGCCAACAAAGGCGTGCGGTCGTTTTTCCGCGAAATCGCGCGCAACGACAGCGAACTCTATCTTTCCGTTGTCACGATTGCGGAGCTCCGGCGCGGCGTCGAGTTGATCCGGCACAGGGGGGACACGGAGCAGGCCGCGATCCTCGAAACCTGGCTGGGCGCGATTCTGCGCGAGTACGGACATTGCGTGCTGCCCGTCGAGGAGGAGGTCAGCCAGGTGTGGGGCCGTCTTCGCGTGCCACATCCTGAGCATGCATTGGACAAGCTCATTGCGGCCACGGCCTTGATCCACGATCTGACCGTCGTCACGCGCAATGTGGACGACTTCTCCGGTACGGGCGTGCGGCTTCTGAATCCTTTCGAGTAGGTGTGGGGCAGCGCGCCACGGCCGTCCATCGTCACACTTGCGCCTCTGCGGCCAACCCCTCGCACGTCCCGAACAACAACGCGCGCACCCAGCGCTGCCCCGGCGTGCGATGCGTGCGCTCGTGCCAGGCGAGCGTCTTGGTGAACCCCGGCACCTCCAGCGGCGGTTCGACGACTGCGAGCCCCTGCACGCCCTGCGCGAGCCGCGACGGCACCACGGCGATCAGGTCGCTCGTGAGCAGGATGTCGGGCAGCACGAGAAAGCTGTTCACCGAAACCGTCACGCGTCGCGCTCGCCCGATGCGCGCCAGCGCTTCGTCCGTCACGCCGCTCAGGCTGCCGCCCGCATACGACACCAGCGCATGATCGAGCGCGCAAAAGCGCTCCAGCGTGAGCCGCCGGGCGGCGGCGGGGTGGTCCGCGCGCATCACGCAAACATAGCGCTCGTCGAACAGGCGCCGCGCGTGCAGGTCGGCGGGCGTCGTCTCCGGAGTGATCAGGGCCATATCCACGTCGCCGCTTTCGAGTTGCGCTTGCAGGCGCTCGTGCTGCACCGGCACGATCACCGCGCGGATGCCGGGCGCCTCCTGGCGCAGCCGCGCGAGAAAGGGCACGACCACGGCGCGCAGCGCGTAGTCGGTCGAGGCGATGGTGAGCGTCAGCTCGGCCTCGCGCGGCTCGAAGGCCGGCGCTTGCAGCATCTGCTCGATGTCGCTCAACACCTGCTTGAGCGGCGCGGCCAGTTGCAGCGCGCGCTCGGTCGGCACGATGCCACGTTGCGAGCGCACGAACAGCGGATCGTCGAAACTCTCACGCAGGCGCGTGAGCATCGCGCTCACGGCGGGCTGCGTGAGCGAGAGGCGCTGCGCCGCGCGCGTGACGTTGCGCTCGTCGAGCAGGGCGTCCAGCGCCCTCAAGAGGTTTAGATCGAGCATCCTGATATCACCAAGGTTTATGGCTGAAATAATAAACCTCGATTGGCGTTATTTCAGCCTGGCGCGCATGATTTCTCGTGTCCACCCAATCCGACCGCATCGAAAGGTAACGAACATGAACGAGATTTTCTGGCCCGAAGACTATCTGCCCGGCACGACCGACAACTTCTGCTCCAACGAAGTCATCGTCGCGGGCCTGAGCACCGCCGATATCTGGCCGCTCCTGAACAAGGCGACGGTGTGGCCGAGCTACTACGACAACGCGTCCGATGTGCGCTTTCACGACGGCAAAGGGCCCGAACTCAGCGCCGGCGCGCGCTTTCAGTTCAAGACCTTCGGCTTTCCCGTCGAATCGGAGGTGACCGAGTATGTGCCGCCCGCTGCCGGACAGCCCGCGCGTGTGGCGTGGCACGGCTGGGCCGAAGGCGACGCCGAAACGCGCCTCGACGTGATTCATGCGTGGCTCATCGAAGACCTTTCCGGCGGCCGCGTGCGCGTGCTCACGCAGGAATCGCAGAAGGGCAAGCCCGCCCGGCAACTCGCGAAAACGCGCCCCAACCCGATGATCAACGGGCACCAGGACTGGCTAGACGGGCTCGTCGACGCCGCGCGCCAGGCCCAGGGAGCACGGCAATGAAGGCCGCCGTGGTGCGTGCGCCGGGCGGGCTCGACCGCATCGAGATTCTCGACATCGCCGAGCCCGGCGCGCCCGGCGCGGGCGAAATCCGCGTCGAGCTGCATGCCACGTCGCTCAATTTTCACGATCTGCTGGTCGCCAACGGCGCGATCCCCACGGCCGACGCTCGCGTGCTGATGTCCGACGGCGCGGGCGTGGTGTCGGCGGTCGGCGCGGGCGTGACCGGGTTCAAGCGCGGCGATCACGTGGTGTCCTGCTTCTTTCCGCAATGGCCGGACGGCCTGCCGTGGCAGGCCGTGGGCAACTTCGCGCAAACGCCCGGTGATGGCGCGGACGGTTACGCGACCTTGCACGCGGTGCGGCCCGCGAGCGCCTTCACGCTTGCGCCGCGCGGCTGGACGCATGCCGAAGCGGCCACCATCACCACCGCGGGCCTGACCGCGTGGCGCGCGCTGGTGGCGGACGGCGGCCTCAAGGCCGGCGACACGGTGCTCACGCTCGGCACGGGCGGCGTGTCGATCGCGGCCGTGCAGATCGCGCGGATGATGGGCGCGTCGGTCATCGTCACGTCGTCATCCGATGAGAAGCTCGCGCGGGCGAAGGCGCTGGGCGCCGATCATGTCGTCAACTACCGGCAGCACGAGCAGTGGGGCGCGCTCGTGCGCGACATCACGGGCGGCAAGGGCGTGGATCACGTGATCGAAGTGGGCGGGCCGGGCACGCTCGCGCAGTCGATCGACGCGGTGCGCGTGGGCGGCCACATCGCGCTGATCGGCGTGCTCACCGGGCGCGAGGGCACCGTGCCGACTTCGGTGCTCATGGCGAAACAGGCGCGCCTGCAAGGCCTGATCGTCGGCAGCCGGCGTCAGCAGCAGGACTATGTCGCCGCGCTCGATCATGCGGGCATTCGTCCCGTGCTCGACCGCACGTTCGCGTTCGACGAGCTTGCAGATGCCTTCCGCCATCAGCAAGCCGGTGCGCACTTCGGCAAGGTTTGCGTGGCGTGGTGAGCCTGGCGGCGCTCGTGGAGCGCCGCTTTTCTCGTTTTGTAATTAATAAGCATTTCGAAATGATAGGCGAGGCTTCGCGCATCCACGCATTTACAACGCCTCACGAGATGATATAAATGAAGCGCGTACGGCAAAACCGATAACGACAAGAGCCGGGTACATCCCCTGCTCAGGAGCCCCCATCATGCCGCTTTCCCGTCGTCGTTTCATGATCCTCGCCGCTTCCGTTGCCTCGTCAGCCGCGCTTTCCTCCGAAGCGCGCGCCGATGCGCCGGTTCTCTCGGAAAGCGATCCCACCGCCGTGGCGCTCGGCTACAAGACCGACGCCAGCAAAGTCGACAAGGCGAAATTCCCGCGCTTCCAGGCGGGTCAAACCTGTGCCAACTGCCAGCTTTTTCAGGGCAAGCCCGGTGCGCCCAACGGTCCGTGCGCGACCTATGGCGGCAAGCTGGTCGACGCCAAGGGCTGGTGCAACGCTTACGTCAAGAAAGCTTGACGCGCGCGTTCAGGGCTTGCGCCCGAACGCTTCGCGCAGTTTCCCTTTTGCCTTCACGAGCGTGTCGCGGCGCGACCTCGGCAGGTTTTTGCCTGCGCGATTGATATAGAAGTTCAGCATCGACATGGCCGACTGAAACGGCGTGCCCTTGCGGCGGCGGCTGCGCAGTGCCGACGCTTTGAGCGACTGCGCAATCGCCTCGGCGCTGTAGCTCCTGAACACGCCCGCTTCGATGTCCATGGCGTCGCTCGTTTGCGTCACGCGTTGCGACCAGCGGGTCGTCGCGCCACGTTTTGCGTGCCGAGCTTTCGTGTGAGCTTTGGCGGCGCTCGCATACGCGTGACGTTGCCGCGCCGGGCGGCCGCCTTTGCGCCGTGTGGAAGGGTGCCCTCTCGTGCTCATGCGCTTCACTCCTGACGATTTCCCTTCGCTGCGCAAACGCGGTGCCGCTGCTGCGCTGTCCGGTGGCCTGATGGACCCGGCACGCCTGATGCGTCTACTCAGGCGTGCACGTACAAGGTTTGAAGAAGGTGCCCCGTGCGAGCGCGCAACCGGCAAGGAGGAAATCGATCATGACATCAACTCCACGCTTCGAGGTGAACGTGTGCGGGGGCGATTTCCAGCACGTCTGTGAATGCTTCCGCGAATGGAAAAAGGAGGTCCTGATCTACCGAAAGGACCAGAAGATGTTCGAGGGCCGCGAGGAGGTGCGCCCGCTTAAGCGGCGCAACTACGACAACACCGAACAGGCACGCAAGGCGCTGCAAAACGCATGCAGCCCGCAGGACGCCTATGCGCTGGCCGCCGAAGTGAGCAATGGCGAACGCGACATGTGGATCGTGATGGCCGCTTACCACGAGTAGGACGAATAGAGGCAGCGACCATCGTGCCATTAAGCCTCATTGGAGGTGGGGTTAAATAATTACAAGCAGCGCGTGCGCAATTGCAATCGGCGCACACGAGGGAGGGATCAGATGAAGAGCACTGCGAAACGAGATGCACCGCGAGGTGCACAGCGAGCCGCACGGCGCTACGCGCTGTGGGTGCTCGGCGCGCTCGTGCTCACGCAGGGCGCTGCGGCGTGCAAGCGCGTGAACGAAGGCGAGCACCCGCAGACCCAGAGCAGCACGAGCGGGCAGATATCGAACGGCGTGGCGTCGGCGTCGCCGCAAACCGCGCAGCCGGGACCGGCCAGCGGGACGCGGCAGTGAGCCGGTAAAAAGAAAGCCTTAGCCCGCTTCGATCACGCGTCGGTGGCCGGATGCGTCATCGTGAGCACCATGCGGAACCTCGCCTCGCCGGATTTCATCTTCAGCCAGGCTTCGTTGGCGCGCTCGAACGGCAGCGTTTCGATCATCGGGCGCGCGCCGCTCAGCACGCTAAAGCGCAGCGTCTTTTCGTTCTCCCAGGGCGAGCCGGTGAGCGAGCCCACTACGCTTTGCTCGCCCACGACGAGCGGCCCGGCGGCCACCGCCAACGGATCTTTTCCCGCGCCCAGCAGCATCATGCGTCCTTGCGGCGCGAGTCCGCGCATGAGCGCGCCGACGCTCGCCGCGTCGCCCGCGGTGGCGACGATGGCCTGTGCGCCACCCATCTGCGTGAGGCGCGCCGCTGCGTCGTCGCGGGCCGTGTCGAGATAGTGATGTGCCCCGAGCGCGAGCGCGTCGGCGGCGATATCGTCGCCCCGGCCAATGGCGACGACTTCGAAGCCCATGCGGCGCGCGTACTGGAGCGCCATATGCCCCAGTCCGCCGATCCCGAACACGGCGACGACATCGCCCGCGTCGGCGCCGCATTTCCTGAGCGCGTTGAATGTGGCGATGCCGGCGCACAGGATCGGCGCGGCCTCTTCGGCGTTCAGTTCGGCGGGGATCGCCACGAGCCCGGTGCTGCGCGCCAGCATCATTTCCGCGTAGCCGCCGTCGCAGGTCGCGCCCACGAATGGCTGCTGGCGGCAGAGTTGAAACTGGCCGCGACGGCACGCGTCGCAAGCGTTGCAGTGGCCGCCCAGGCGTCCTACGCCCACGCGCTGCCCCACGCGCCACAGGGGCGGCGTATCTGCACCCATTGCCGCGATGCGTCCCACAACTTCGTGACCCGGCACGCGCGGCGAGGCCAGTGCGGGGTCCGCCTGTTCGATATCGGCGGCGTCCGCGCCGCATACGCCGCATGCTTCGACCTCGATCAGCACTTCGCCGGGGCCGGGCGCGGGCACGGGACGTTCCACCAGTTCGAGCACGCCGGGGCGCGTGACCTGCATGGCGCGATACGTGGTTTTCATGATGCAGGAGTCCTGACGATATCGATGGCGTGCTCGTGGGGGAAAGGTCGCGCGATCAGGCTTTCGGCAATGCGGCGTGCGCGTCGAGCACGCGCGCCGAATACGTGAGCGCCGCGCCCGCATTGAGCGCGATCGCCACGCCCAATGCTTCGGAGATTTCCTCCACCGTCGCGCCATGCTCGACCGCCTTCTTCACATGCACGGCGATGCAGCCGTCGCAGCGCGTGGTCACGGCCACCGCCAGGGCGATCAGTTCATGCATCTTCGGTTCGAGCTTGCCCGTTTTCGCGGCTGCGCCGTCGATCGTCATCAGGCCGCGCATGACGTCCGGGGTGATCTGCGCGTATTCGCCCACGCGCGCGAGCAGCGCGTCGCGGTAGAGGTTCCAGTCTTGCATCATCGTCGTGTGTCCGGTTGGGTTAGGCGTGCAGCGGCTTCAGGCGGCTTCGTAGATGCGCACATTCGGCGCATCTTCCAGCAGCGGTTTGAGCGCGCCGACGACATCGGCCGTGAACAACGCGCTGGCGAGATAGGACTGCGCATGCGCGGCGCTTTCGAAGCCGTGCAGCACCTGCACGTCCTCGTCACGCACGAGCAGTTCCTTCGACTTCGCGCCTGCGATCGTTGCGAGGAACGGCGCTTTGTATTGGCGATAAACGCCTGCGGCGGCGGCACGGTTGGCGGCGGCGATTTTCAGGGTGATTTGCAGATAGACCATGATCGGGTTCCGGTATGTGGCGGGGTCGAAAAGTGAGGCAGGTTTCAGGCGTGGCGCCCGGCCATCACGCCGCCGTCCACGGGCAGCACAGTGCCGGTGATCCACGAGGCGTGGGGCGAGGCGAGGAACAGCATGGCGTCGGCGACATCGGCGGGCTGGCCGTTGCGCCCCAGCGGGTGGAACGCGTTGAACGACGGCAGCGTCGCCTTGACTTCGTCCTCCGTCATGAAGGTGCGATAGACCGGCGTTTCCACCACGCCCGGCGCAACCGTATTGATACGGATGTTCGACGAAGCGAGTTCGATGGCGAGATTGCGTGTGAGCGCGTGCACGCCGGCATTGGCTGCGGAGTAGGCCGCGGAAGGCGTCGCACCGATGGCCTGGAGCGCCCAGAGCGAGCCCGTCTGCACGATCGCGCCGCCGCCGCGCTGTTGCATGGCCTTCGCGGCCGCTTGCGCCATGAAGAACTTGCCCTTGAGGATCGTGTCGAGAAAGCCGTCGTACTCGGCCTCGGTCACGTCGAGGAAGGCCTTGGGCCGGAAAATGCCGGCGTTGTTGATGAGAATGTCCACGCCGCCGAACGCCTCGGTTGCCAGAGCGACCAGCGCGGTCGCGGTGGCGGGCAGGGCGATGTCGCCCGCGTGAAAGCGCACGTTCGCGGCCGTGGCGTCGATCTCGGCGGCCGCCTCGCGCAGCTTCGCCGCATCGCGCCCGCCGATCACCACGCGCGCGCCCGCCTTCACGAGCCGCGCGGCGACTTCCTTGCCGATGCCGGAACCGCCGCCCGTGATGATGGCGACCCTGGACGAAAAATCAAAAGAAAAACTTTGGCTCATGACGACTCCTCGGAGAGGCTGAAAGGGGACAAAGACCGCGGAAAATGCGTTGGATTTGCGTCATTGATTGATGCCCATTCTGTGCGCATGCCGCCGCGTCCACAAATCAGATATTCTGTCTGCGGTTGATAGAAAATCTTTAGATCATGACGACCCCGGTCTATCTGAACGCCATGCGCGCCTTCGAGGCGAGTGCCCGCCATCAAAGCTTTTCCGCGGCGGCGGCCGAACTGAACGTTACGCCCGCGGCCGTCGGGCAGCTCGTGCGCAGCCTGGAGGACTGGCTCGGCACGCCGCTGTTCGTGCGCGGCACCGGCGGCCGGGCGCGGCTCGTCGCCACCGAAGTGGCCGAGCGCGCGCTGCCCGATATTCGCGCGGGCTTCGACCGTCTGAGCCTCGGGCTCGAACGGCTCAAGGAAGGCGCGGCAAACGGCGTGCTCACGGTCACGGTCAGCCCCGCGTTCGCCGCCAAATGGCTGCTGCCGCGCATCGACGGCTTTCAGGCCGCGTGGCCCGACACCGATGTGCGGCTCGACACGAGCCTGAAGCTGGTGGACTTCGTCGCGCAGGGGGTCGATATCGGCGTGCGTTATGGCGCGGGCGCGTGGCCGGGCCTCACGGCGCTCAAGCTCATGGACGAGGAGGTCTACCCGGTATGCTCGCCCGCCATGCGCCGCGCGGGGAAATGGCGCACGCCGCGCGAGCTGGCCCGCGCGACGCTCATTCACGATCTTTCGGTTGATAGCCACGCGGGCTTCGCGTCGTGGGACGCCTGGTTCGGGAGCGTGGGCGCGCGCGGCGCGGCGGCCAGCCGCGGCATGAAAATCAACAACTCGGCCGCCGTGCTTCAGGCCGCGATAGACGGGCACGGCGTGGCGCTCGCGCGCAGCGTGCTGGCGCGCGACGATCTCGCGGCCGGCCGCCTCGTGCGCCTCTTTCCGGACGTGACGTTCACTTCGGCGCTCGCGTACTACGTGGTGTACCGGCCCGAGTGCGCGAGCCTGCCGCGACTCGCCGCGTTTCGCGACTGGCTCGTGAGCGAGGCGCGCAAGGACGCGCGCAAACGGGGCAACGGGAGCTAGCCCTACAGGCTCGATGCCGGGCATCGACCGGAAAGCCGGCGGAATGCCGATAATCCAGGCAAAATGCCCATCGGGTTGCACATTCTGACTAACACGAATGGCGCGCGCCGGGCATTGCCTGCATAGTCGCGGGTTTCGACAAGCATTACGGCAAGCGTTTCAGCCAGCGTTTTGGCAAAACACGCAGGACATTCGACATGATTACCCTCGACGACGTCGATCGCCAACTCATCGCGCTCCTGCGCGACAACGCGCGCACCTCGGTCGTCGCGCTCGCGAAGCAACTGCGGGTCGCGCGCGCAACGGTGCAGAACCGCATTGCGCGGCTGGAGGAAAACGGCGTGATCGTCGGCTACACGATCAAGGTGAAGCCCGCGGCGGAGAAGCATCGCATCCGCGCGCTGATGTCGATCGCGGTAGAGGGTAATCGCGCCGCCGAAGTGGTGAAGGCGCTGCGCGGCTACCCGAACGTTTCGACCATCTACAGCACGAACGGGCGCTGGGACCTGATCGCGGAACTCCAGGCCGATTCGCTCGAACATTTCGATCGCGTGCTCGGTGCGATCCGCCTGATCGACGGCATCGGCAACAGCGAGACCAGCATCCTTCTCTCCACGCACAAGGCCTGAGCGAGCGTCGCGCCGGGTTGTCAACGTGCCAGCGCAAGCGGGCAAAGTGCCACATTTGCTGTGCGTTTTGCCAGCTTTGCTCTCTTCTGGCTGGCGCGCTTCACCGAAATAATCTCCTTATCACGTGGCGTAACGCCGCGCATCCATCAGGAGACATTTCATGACCCGCTTTCTCGACGTTCCCGCCACCCGCCGTCTGATCGCGCGAATTGGCGTGCGCCGCTTCCTGAGCGAACTCGTCGACGTGCTGGAATCCGACTACCGGCGCTGGGCCGATTTCGACAAATCGCCGCGCGTCGCGTGCCATTCGCGCGAGGGCGTGATCGAACTCATGCCCGTGGCGGACGCGCAGCGATTCGCCTTCAAGTACGTGAACGGCCACCCGGTCAACGCGCTGCGCGGGTTGCACACGGTCATGGCGTTCGGCGCGCTCGGCGACGTCGCCACGGGCTACCCGTTGCTGCTCGCGGAACTTACGCTCACCACGGCGCTGCGCACGGCGGCGACTTCGGTGCTGGCCGCGAAGCATCTGGCGCGCGCGAATGCGCGCACGATGGCGCTGATCGGCAACGGTGCGCAAAGCGAATTCCAGGCCGTGGCGTTCCATGCGCTGCTGGGCATCGAGGAGATTCGCGTGTTCGACATTGACGCGAAGGCGACCGACAAACTCGTGCGCAACCTGGCAGCATTCCCGCGCCTGAATGTCGTGCGCGCGGACTCGACCGCGCAGGCGGTGCGCGGCGCCGACATCGTCACGACGGTCACGGCCGACAAGGCGTACGCCACGATCATCACGCCGGAGATGATCGAGCCGGGCATGCACCTGAACGCGGTGGGCGGCGATTGCCCCGGCAAGACCGAACTGCACGCGGACGTGCTGCGCATGGCGCGCGTGATTGTCGAATACGAGCCGCAGAGCCGCATTGAAGGCGAGATCCAGCAAATGCCCGCCGACTTTCCGGTGACCGAGTTCTGGCGCGTGCTGCAAGGCGAGGCGGCGGGCCGCGAGCATGCGGCGCAGGTCACGGTATTCGATTCGGTGGGCTTCGCGCTGGAGGATTATTCCGCGCTGCGCTATCTGTATGCGCTCGAACTGGAGCACGGCGAGGGCAGCGAGATTGCGCTGATTCCGCCCGCCGAAGACCCCAAGAATCTCTTTGCGTTGATCAGTGAACCGGCGGCCCGCGCGAGTTCCCTCGCTCAGGTGGAACCGGTGGATTCGGTGGCCTGATCGTATCGTCCGGTTTGGTTTCTCATTCGCTACGCCCCATGAATTTCCATTCGATCCAGGCGCCTCGCGCCGTCGTGATGATCCGGCCGCACCGTTTTCATCCCAACCCCGAAACGGCCGCGGACAACGCGTTCCAGTGCACGGCCGGCGCGAGCGGCGAGCGCGCCGGGGCTATCGCCGAGGCGGCGCGCGAGGAGGTGAGCCGCGCCGCGCAAACGCTCGAAGACGCGGGCGTGCGCGTGCATCTCTTCGACGACTTCGGCGAGCACGGCACGCCCGACTCGGTGTTCCCCAACAACTGGTTTTCCACGCACGCGGGCGGGCATGTCGCGCTCTATCCGATGTATAGCGGCAACCGGCGGCGCGAACGGCGCACGGATGTGATCGAGATGCTCAAGTCGGAGTATCGCGTGGAGGATGTGACCGACTTCTCAGGTCTTGAGCATGACGAAGTATTTCTGGAGGGCACGGGCGCGATGGTGCTCGACCATGTGACCCGCGTGGCGTACACGGCGCGCTCGCGCCGCGCCGACCCCGTGGCGCTCGCGCGCTTTTGCCGGCGCTTCGAGTTCGAGCCCGAGTGTTTCGACACGACTGGCGCGGATGGCCGGCCGATCTATCACACCAACGTCATGATGAGCGTTGCGACCGAGTTCGCGCTGGTCGGCCTCGACATGATCAACGACGTTGCGCGTCGCGCCTGGATTCATCAGCGTCTGGAACGCAGCGGGCGCACTGTCATCGGACTGGAGCCGGAGCAGATCGGCGATTTCGCGGGCAACGCCATCGAGCTTTCGGCGCGTGATGGGCGCGTGCTCGCGTTGTCGCAGCGTGCGTTCGATTGCCTGACTGCGCGGCAGCGAAGTGTGATCGAACGCTCGGCGCAATTGCTGCCGCTGAAGGTGCCGACCATCGAGATGGCCGGCGGGTCGGTGCGCTGCATGCTGGCCGGCGTGCATCTGGAGAAGCGGCGCTAGCCGCCTGCGCGCGCTCGCGGCGGGCGAACTCAGCGCCCCGCGAGCATCCGGCCGCCAAGCGCGATCAGCACGACGCCCACCACGGAGTCGAGCGCGGCCTTGCGCCGGATGAGGAACTGGCGCACGGCGGGATGCGAGGCGAGCAGCGCCATCGTGCAATACCACGCGCACGAAATGAGGATCGCGATCACCACGACCGCGATTTCGAGCCAGCGCGGCGAACCGGCGGGCACCATCAGCGCGAAGATACTGCCGTAGAACGCGATCGCCTTTGGATTGGTCATGCTCACGACATAGCCCTTTTTCGCGGCACTCCAGCCCGAGGTTGCGCCATGCGCCGACACCTTCAAAGGCTGGCGCGCCGTGAGCAGCGTTTTCGCGCCGAGCCAGATCAGATAGCCCGCGCCCGCGATGCGCAGCACGGTGCCGATCCAGGCGACGTGCGCGACGATCAGGCTCAGGCCCGCGATGGCGATCCACGCCCAGGTGCCCGAAGCGGCGGCGAGCCCGAGGCCCGTTGCGAGCCCCGCGCGGCGCGAAGCGACTGCCGTGGACGTGACGATGACGAAGTTCGGTCCGGGGCTGGCGACGCTCAGGAACAGAACGCCGGAAAGCGCGAGCAGGACATTGAAATAGTTCACGATGGCAGGTTCCGCGGCAGGGTGGAGGCGTGGTCTCCATCTTACCCGAGCCTGCTCATGGGGATCAGCCGGCCTTGAGCAGACGCCAGAGCGTGGTGCGCCCGATGCCGAGCGCGCGGCTGGCGGCCGCGCGATTGCCGCCGTGCGCCGCGAGCGCGCGCTCGACTTGCGCGCGCGTGACGGGCGTGCTTTCGCGTTGCGTTTGCATTGCGCTCACGGCGGCGCTTGCTTGCGGCGCGACCTCGATCACGTCCTCTGTACGCGCGAACTCCGGAAAAATATCGTAGAACGAATCATTGCCCGGCGCGTTGGGGGAATCGTCACCGAGGAAAATCGCCCCGCGCGCGAGCAGGTTCTCCAGTTCGCGCACATTGCCCGGCCACGCATAGCGCGCGAAATACGGTGCGAACAGCGTGAGCACGCGCTCGATCGCGGCGGCGCGCAGACCGTAACGCTCGGCCATGCGTTCGAGCAGGTGGCGCGCCAGCGCGGCGATGTCCTCGCGGCGCTCGCGCAGCGGCGGCAAAGCGATCGGCAGCAGATTGAGGCGGAAATACAGGTCGGCGCGAAACGCGCCTTCCTGCACCATCGCGCGCAGGTCGCGATGCGTGGCCGCGATCACGCGCACGTCCACGGGCGTGGCGCGGCTTGCGCCGAGCTTGGTCACCTCGCGCTCCTGGAGCACGCGCAACAGGCGGCTTTGCAGCGCGGGCGGCATTTCGCCGATTTCGTCGAGAAAGATCGTTCCGGTGTGCGCGACTTCGACGAGACCCGGCTTGCCGCCGCGCCGCGCGCCCGTGAACGCGCCTTCCTCGTGGCCGAACAATTCACTCTCGATCAAGCCTTCGGGCAGCGCCGCGCAGTTGAAGGCGACGAACGGATTGCCACGCCGCCGGCTCGCGTTGTGAATGCCCTGTGCGACGAGCTCCTTGCCGGTGCCGCTTTCGCCCGTGAGCAGCACGGTCGCGTCGTGCGCCGCGCTCATGGCGGCGAGGCGCCGCAGGCGAGCCATTGCGGGCGCCGCGCCCACCAGGTCGTCCAGTTCGTAGCGCGCCACCAGATGGCGCGGGCGCTGGGTCGTGCGCAACGAGCGGTCGATGCGTTGCGCGACCAGCGCGTCCTGCGCCGTCACCACCGCGCCCGAGCGCGCGCCCTGCTCGACGATGGGCACGCAGCTCACGATGAGCGAACGCCCGCCGATCTGCTCGACGCGCTCGTCAACGGGCGCGTCGCCGCCCGCCACTTCGCGCAGCAGCGGACCCACCGAGTGCGCAAGCTGCGTGCTCACGTCGCGCGCGCGGTCGAGGCCGAGCAGATCGAGCATGGCCGGATTGACCGCTTCGAGCCGGCCCGCTTCGTCGAAGGCCGCCACGCCGTCGCGCAGGTGCGCGACGATCGTGTTCAGGCGCACGCGCTTCGACTCTTTCTGGCGGCTCACGCGCGCGAGCTCCACGGAACGCTCGAACGCCTCGTGCACCGCGCCGAGCGAGTAGAGGAACACGCTTTCGAGCCCGGCCGCCTGGGCCAGGTCGCAGGCCATGCCGGGGCCGATGATCACGTGGCAGCCCACGGCGGCGAGCGCCGTGACGGCGGCGCGCACTTCGTCGACGCTGCGATAGGCGCGCTGCGTGAGACTCAGGTTGAGCCACGCGCCGATATCGGCGAGTTCGTGCGAGACGCTTTCGTGCAGGATCAGGCCGATGGGCGCGCCGGGCCAGGTGGCGTTCGCATGCGTGATGCCGGACAGCACGTCGAAGCCGTTCACCTTCACCATGACGACGGGCACGCTCAGGTTGTCGCGCAGGTAGGCGCCGTTGGACCCGGCGGCGAGCACGACGTCCACCGCGCCCGCTTCGATATGGGGTTGCAGCGCCGTCACGGCGTCGCCGTAGCCCTCGCGTATGTTGAAGAAGCGCGCCTCTTCGGCGTAGCGTGGCGCAACGGCTTCGCAGAGACTGCGCAGGCGGCTGATGCTCACGAGCGCGATGCCCGGGCGGCTGGCGGTTTGGGGCTGGCTGGGCAGGGGCACGGCACTGACCTCGGGAAACAAGGGAGGGTCTGTTCCATGGGTTGTTTCGAAATGCGTTCCATGAAACGTTTCAGGCATTGTGCCACGAAACACTCGCAATCCCAGCGAAACCCCTAAGTCGTTGTTTTATCGGGCTTGGAGCACCTTCCACCTTAACTGGCATGCTTCGTGCAGAAAGGCTATCCATCCCAATCCCCAACTCATGGAGTGACTGCAATGACGAATTCCACTGCTGCGCGCCGCGCTGCGTTCCGCGCCAAGGTCAACGAACGCCGCGGCCTGCTCGTGCCGGGCGCTTTCAACGCGATGAGTGCGCGCGTGATCGAGGACGCCGGTTTCGAAGCGCTTTACCTCACGGGCGCGGGCGTGACGAACATGTCGTTCGGCTTGCCCGACCTCGGCTTCATCGGCCTGTCCGACGTGGCGGAGCACACGGCGCGCGTGCGCGACGCGGTGAACCTGCCGCTCATCGTCGACGCCGACACGGGCTTCGGCAACGCGCTGAACGTGCGTCAGACCGTGCGCACGCTGGAGCGCAGCGGCGCGGACGCGATCCAGTTCGAAGACCAGATCATGCCGAAGAAGTGCGGCCACTTCGCCAACAAGGAAGTGATCGGCACGAGCGAGATGGTGGGCAAGATCCGCGCGGCCGTGGATGCGCGCGAAGACGGCAACCTGCTCATCATGGCGCGCACCGACGCGGCGGCGGTGCACGGTATCGAGGACGCGATCGCGCGCGGCCACGCGTTCATCGAGGCGGGCGCGGATATCCTCTTTATCGAAGCGACTGAAAAGCTCGAAGACATCGAGCGCCTGCCGAAGCTCATCGACGCGCCGCAACTCATCAACATCGTGATCGGCGGCAAGACGCCGGTGCAGTCGCGCGAGGCATTGGCGGGTCTGGGCTACGCGCTGGTGCTGTACGCGAACGCGGCGCTGCAAGGCGCGCTGGTGGGCATGCAGCGCGCGCTCGGCATGCTGAGCGCGAACGGCCGCCTCGACGAAGACGCGAATATCGTCGCGCCGTTCGCGGAACGCCAGCGCCTCGTGAACAAGCCGCTGTTCGATCGCCTCGATCGCGAATACGCGGCCAAGGAGTAAACGCGGGGCGGGTCGCCGGCGCGTGAAGTCTGTTGCGCGCGCCGGCGACCGGAACCTATCCGCAGCCATTGATCGGAACAATAATCAGTGGTACGGAATAATTGAAGAACTCACGCGGCCTGTACAGAGACACACGACCGCTCCGATCCTCACTCAACGTCCACGTGCAAGCTGGTTGTTCACCGAGGTCACACCGTCCACGGCCGCCGCGCTTTGTCCGGCCATCGCGACATCCTCATGCTGGGGAACCCACCCGACCAGCGTGACCGCACCCCCGCGGGAAAACACAAACACGTGAGACAGCCCAACACCGTGGCGCGCCGCATTGACGCGCACATTGTGTTCGATCTGCCCGTCGCTTGCGCTCGAACCGGTGTCGGCGAGAACGGCTGGCGCCAGGGTGCTGGCGATCAATAACGCGAGCGTGGAAGTCATGGTTGTTTTCACAACACCTCCTTACATTGGCAAGTGCGCCGGCAAACTCCGGCAGCACGTCTTCCGGTCCAACACCATGCGGGGCCGCGAAGTCATCGGACAAAATTCCTCGCCATGGGCTCCCATGGCCACGCACCGCAAGGGCGCTTCGAGAATCTTGCCGCGCCGAGCATGAAACGGTCGTGCCGTTACCCGGCGAAAGGTTTGCAGGTGCATCGGGATCGGACGGGACGCCGCGGGTGCGACGTGGCGAAAGAACAGCGGGAGCCGGCGAGTCGTTGCATCTTCACAACATTGAACACGCTCCAAAGACGCTGTCAAGCTTGAAATCGCTTTCATGCTAACGGAATTTTTTGCGCGGTTTTCCGCGTGCACCGTTTTTTCGCTCACGAACCCAAACCGGTTTGCCAGGCAGGTGACCATGACCTCATGGTCATAAGACGGGGTGGTACAGCGTGGCCACATTGCGCGCAACTGTTATCGGTAACGTCGTTTTCCCTGGTCAGGAAGTTCGATGGGCGGCGCAGGGGCCTCCCTATAATCGCTCCGAAATGTGATTCGAGCATTTCAGCCAGGCAGCAAAGGTGCAGCGCACACACGGCCTGGATGGTTTGGAGACGCCAGAGGATATATAGGAAACCTAATGAAAACGAAAGTCATTGCTTTGTCTGTCATGGCAGCGGCGGCTACGGTGGCCCACGCCCAGAGCAGCGTCACGCTGTACGGCCGTATCGACAACGGCGTGCAGTACGAGACCGGTCTTCCGGGCGGCAACAAGTTCTCGGCGCAGAGCGGCGACTGGGGTTGCTCCTGGTTCGGGCTCCTCGGCTCCGAGGATCTCGGCGGCGGCACGAAAGCGGTCTTCCAGCTCGAAGGTCAGCTCAATACCATGACCGGCGCTTCGGCTGGCAACCTGTTCGGCCGTCACGCCACGGTGGGTTTCACCAACGAGCGCTTCGGTCTCTTCAAGATGGGTAATCTCGGCGCCGGCGAACTGGCGCAGGATAGCTGGGGCACGGACCCGCAACTGATGCAGCGTTACGCGATTTCGACACTCGTGCGCGGCCGCAACTGGACGAGCACGAGCAACGGCGCGGAGTACGACTCGCCCGTGCTGTTCGGCGGCCTCGTGCTCAAAGGCCAGTATTCGCTGACGAACAACACGAGCTGGAACTCGGCGCCCGTCAATGCGCAGGGCGTGCCGACCGGTCAGGGCCGCACGAACGCCGTGGAAGGCATTTACACCTGGGGCAGCGGCGATTTCCGCGTGATCTACGACGAAGTGCGCGGCGCCAACGGCTCGTTCAACAACGTCTACTCGGCTTCGCGCTCGATTCTCGCGGGCGGCACCTACGTGTTCGGGCCGGTGAAACTCTACGCGGGCTACCAGCACCTGAGCGCGCCTGATGCCACCAACGCGAGCATGGGCGTGAGCGACGCCTCGCAGCCGGCCGGCGTGAGCGCGCCGACCAGCGTGAACCACGAATGGATCGGCGCCGCATGGCAGGTGAACGACGCCTCGGCGATCACCGCAGCCGTGTTCCACGCCAACGCGAACAATGGCAACGGCAACGCCACGCTGTACACGCTCGGCACGACGTACAACCTGTCGAAGCGCACCTTCCTTTACGCGGAAGCCGGTTACGTGCACAACAGTTCGACGTCGAACATCAACCTGGGCAACGGCCCGTACGGCAACAACAATTTCGACGCGGCAACGGGCACGTCGTCGAACGACAACCCGAGCTACGGTCATAGCCAGACCGGCGTGTTCGCGGGCGTCATGCATATGTTCTGAGTTGTTCCTGTCTGACCTGTCGTTGTAGTGATCTCTGAGTGTTAGGTACTGCTTGATTCTCTTGTATGGAGAGGCCGATGCGACAACTCCTCCACCCGGGTCGCATCGGCTGCTTTTTTCGAGTGCGGGGTTTCGGGCGCGCACCACGGATCACACCTTTCTTTAATTGAAAGCGCTTTCAGGCAATCATTCAGGCGGAACTCATGACCGACGGCCCTAACGAAAATCGCGACGCACCCAAAGAGGACATCAGCTCGCCCAATGTCAAGCTCGAGGAGATCGCGCGCGCAGCCGGGGTTTCTCCGAGCACGGTGTCGCGCATCCTCAATGGTTCGGCGCGCGTTCTGCCCGAAAAGCAGCGCGCCGTGGAAGAGGCGATTGCCCGTTTCAACTATCGGCCGAACGTGCTGGCGCGCAGCCTGGCGAGCGGCCGGACCGCAACGATCGGCGTGCTCACGCAGGCCGTGTCGAGTCCCTTTTACGCGGAGTGGCTGCGCGGCATTGAGGAGTCGCTGTACGAGCCCGGCTTTACACCGATCTTCGTGAGCAGCCGCTGGAATCTCGACGACGAAAAGGCGCGCCTCGAAGAACTGATCGCGCGCCGCGTGGAAGGCGTCATCCTGCTGCATGCGCAGCTCGATGAGCCCTCGCTTGCGGAATACGCGCGGCACGCGCCGATGCTCGTGCTGGGGCGCTCGTTGCACAACGGCCCCGCGCTGGCCGGTTTGCCGATCGACAATCTCAAGGGCGCGCGCGACGCGACGCGGCATCTGATCGAAGAGGGGCATCGCGAGATCGCCTTCATTGCCGGGCCGAGCAGTCACGAGGACGCGATCGAGCGGCTGGACGGCTACCGCATCGCGCTGGAGGAAGCGGGCATTGGCTTTGACGCCGGTCTCGTGGAACAGGGCGACTACCTGGAGACGGGCGGGCTGGCCGCGATGGAGCGTCTGATGGCGCGCCGCCCGACATTCAGCGCGGTGTTCTGCGCAAACGACCAGACCGCGTATGGCGCGCGCCTCGCGATGTTCCGCCGTGGCGTGCGCGTGCCCGAAGACATTTCGCTGGTCGGCTTCGACGATCTGCCCACGTCGTCGTACATGACGCCGCCGCTCACGACGGTACGGCAGCCGACGTTTGAAATCGGCCGCCTCGCGGCGCAGGGCATCGTGCAGATGATCCGCAAGCAATCCATCTCGCTCAGCCCGGTTCCGCTCACGCTCGTGACGCGCGAAACCACGCGGCGCATCGCACCGCCCGCGAGTTCGGGAGCACAGCCGGGGTAACGCAGGGACCGCCGGGGGGCGGATCTTTCAGCACGGATGTGAAAGCGCTTTCACCTGGCGGGAAGCAGTACGAAGTAATCGATGAGCAGTCGAACGTTATTCACGAACGTATCATCAGGAGACAAAACATGAAGTTCCGTTTTTCCGGCGCGGCCGCCGCAGTGCTGCTCAGCCTCGCAACAGTGGGCGCGCAAGCCAACACCACGTTGACGGTTGCGGTTTTCCCGAAGCTCGACCAGGAAATCAAGGATGCGATTCCCGCGTGGAAGAAGCTCCATCCCGATGTCGATATCAAGGTGTCGTCGCTCGCGATCGCCGATCACCATAACGCCATGACCACCGCGCTCGCCACGAGCTCGGACCTGCCCGATGTGATGGCGGTCGAAGTGGGTTTCATTGGGCGCTTCGCGGCGGGCGGCGGTCTCGAAGACCTCTCGAAGCCGCCGTATAACGCCGGTCAGTACAAGAGCGAGTTCATCAATTACACGTTCGCGCAGGCCACCACGCAGGACGGCGCGATTGTCGGCATGCCGGGCGACATCGGTCCCGGTACGCTGTTCTACCGCAAGGACATTCTCGACAAGGCGGGCGTGAGCGAAGCCGACCTCACGAAGTCGTGGGACTCGTATCTCGCGGCCGGCCAGAAGATCAAGAAGGCGACGGGGGCGTACCTGATGGCGTCGTCGCGCGATATCGAGGACATCTATATTCGCGCCGACTTGAAGCCGGGCGACGGCGTGTACTTCGATAAGGCCGGCAACCCCGTCGTGACGTCGCCGCGCTTCGTGAAGGCCTTCGAGCTTGCGAAGAAGGCACGCGATCTCGGCCTCGACGCGAAGATCACCCCGTGGTCGAACGAATGGGCCGAGAGCTTTAAACGCGGCACCGTCGCGACGCAGATGATGGGCGCATGGCTTGGCGGCCACCTCTCGTCGTGGATCGCGCCCGACACCAAGGGCCTGTGGCGCGCGACCAATCTTCCCAATGGCGCCTACGCGTCGTTCGGCGGCACGTTCTGGTCGATTCCCGTCAAAGCGACGCAGAAGCCGATGTCCTGGGAATTCATCAAATTCCTGACGACGCGCCAGGACACGCAGCTTGCTTCGTTCCGCTCGATCGACGCGTTCCCCGCGCTGCTCTCCGCGCAGAACGATGCGTTCTTCGCGCAGCCGGTCGCGTTCCTCGGCAACGAGAAGGCCCGCCTGATCTGGCGCGACGCGGCCACGCACATTCCGGCGATCCAGCGCAGCAAGTATGACCAGGTCGCCGAGGAGGCGGTGCATTCCGCGCTCGACAAGGTGGTGGACAGCAACGAGGACATCCACACGGCGTTGCAGGAAGCCCAGGATCAGATCGCGCATCGGGTCCGCCGGTAAGCGGCCTTCGGGAAACGGCGCGGCAGGCTTCGCGCCGCCGCCGAAGCTGGCTGTCACAGCGTGGCCGCTCATGAAGCGCGGCCACGCCAGAATGGACGGAACTACTGATGAACTATCCACTGCCCACCACCGAACCCGCCGCCCCCGAGGGGCGCATGAGCGACGGCCTGGCGCCGTTCGCCACGCCTCGCGCCCGATCGCGGCTGCGCACGGTGAAGATCGCGCCGTACCTGTTTCTTGCTCCGTTTTTCCTGCTATTCGCCGTGTTTCTCGCGTTTCCGCTGCTCTTTTCGCTGTATCTCTCGTTCCAGAGCTGGGACGCGACGGCGGGACTCGCAAGCATGAAATGGGTGGGCATCTCGAACTTTACGTTCACGCTGACCGATCCCTGGTACTGGAAATCGCTCTACAACACGGCTTCCATGGCGATCTTGTCCGGCGTCCCGCAACATCTCGTCGCGCTGCCGCTCGCGTTCTTTCTGCAAACCGCGTTTCGACGCTGGCGCAATGTCGTCGTGGGGTTGTATTTCCTCCCCTTCATCACGTCGAGCGTGGCAATTGCGCTGATTTTCTCGTCGCTGTATTCGACCGACTTCGGGATGATCAACCTCGCCATCGCCGAAATCGGCAAGATTCCGGGGCTGCACTGGATCGTGCCTTCGAAGCCGGTTGAGTGGCTGTATAACCCGGCGAATGTGAAGCCGGCGGTGTCTCTCGTGGTGTTCTGGCGTTATGTGGGCTGGAACACCGTGCTGTATCTCTCTGCACTACAGACCATTCCAAAGGATATCTACGAAGCGGCGCGCATTGACGGCGCGAATGGCTGGCAGCAGTTCACGCGCATCACGATTCCGCTGCTGAAGCCCATGATCTTCTTCGCGGTGACGCTGTCCATCATCGGCGGTCTGCAACTGTTCGAGGAGCCATTCATTCTGCTGCCGAACGAAGGCATGGGGACGAGCCAGTCCGGCTTGACCACCGCCGTCTACATGTATCGCACGGCGTTTCATGACGGCGACTTCGGCACGGCCAGTTCGATTGCATGGCTGCTGTTCATCACGATTTCCGCGCTGATGTGGCTCAACACGCGAATTTTTCACCGCAGCGGCATGAACGAGGAGGCATCGCGATGAAACCGTCGAACAACAAGGCCCGTTACACCGGCTACGCCATCGTGCTCGCGGGCGCGGTGCTGATGTTCTCGCCGTTCTGGTTCATGTTCGTCTTCGCCACGCACACGAGCTCCGAGATTTTCTCGATGCCGCCGCCGCTCTGGTTCGGCAACGCGTTTCTCGACAATATGGCGTCGCTCATGCGCCATATACCGTTCTGGCGCAATCTGGGCTGGAGCTTCTATACCTCCACGCTCCAGACGGTGCTGACGCTGCTCGTTACCTCGATGGCGGGCTATGCGTTCGCGATGTACGAGTTCCGCTTCAAGAAGGCGTTGTTCGCGGTGGCGCTCACGGCCATGCTGGTGCCGCCGTTCCTCAGCATGATCCCGACCTTCATGACGATGAACCTGCTTGGCTGGATCAACGAGCCCCGCGCGCTGTACGTGCCCGGCGCCGCTGCCGCGCTTGGCGTGTTCCTCATGCGCCAGTACGTGGCTTCGGCCATTCCTCACGACCTGATCGAGGCGGCGCGTATCGACGGTTGCGGCGAGTTCCGCATTTACTGGAGCATCGTGATGCCTTTGCTCGGGCCGGCGCTGGGCACGCTCGGGCTCATCAGCTTCATCCAAAGCTGGAACAACTTTCTCTCGGCGCTCGTCGTGCTGCGTTCGCCTTCGATGTACACGCTGCCCCTCGCGCTGCGCATTCTGCAAAGCCCGACCAATTCGGACTGGGGCGCGGTCATGGCGGGGTCCGCGGTCGCGGTGCTGCCGCTGCTGGTGCTGTTCGCCTTCACTTCGCGACGCTTGATCGACGGCCTGACGGCCGGCGCGGTCAAGTCATGAAGTGCGCTTCATCTTCTCCACGCCCACGCGGGCATGACTATTGAGGAATACTTCGTTTATGTCGACGTTTCGATTCAAGGAAGACTTCGTCTGGGGCGTAGCCACCAGTTCCTATCAGATCGAAGGCGCAGCGCATGAGGACGGCCGCGGCGCGTCTATCTGGGACGCGTTTTGCCGGGTGCCCGGCAAGGTCGTGAACGGCGAAAGCGGCGACGTGGCCTGCGACCACTATCATCGTTTCGAGCAGGATCTCGACCTCATGGCGGATCTGGGTGTCAACGCCTATCGCTTCTCGATTGCCTGGCCGCGCGTGCAGCCGGATGGCCGCGGCGCGTTCAACGAAAAGGGCCTGGCGTTCTACGACCGTCTGGTGGACGGTTTGCTCGCGCGCGGCATCCAGCCATTCGCGACGCTGTATCACTGGGACCTGCCGCTCGCGCTCCAGGAGGCGCAAAACGGCTGGGAGAACCGCGATACGGCCTACCGGTTCGCGGACTATGCGCGCAAGATCGGCGGCGCGCTGGGCGACCGGGTGGCTTCGATCGCCACGCACAACGAGCCGTGGTGCACCGCGTGGCTCGGCAACGCCACGGGCTATTTCGCGCCCGGCAACGCCGACCTGAAGAAAGCCGCCCACGTGGCGCACCATCTGCTGCTTTCGCATGGTCTCGCCGTGCAGGCGCTGCGTGCCGACGGCGTGAAGGCGCCGCTTGGCATCGTGCTGAACCAGTCGCCTGCGCACGGCGCGACGAATGCGCCCGAGGACCTGGCCGCCGCGTCGCTCGAATACGCGAAGTTCGTGCGCTGGTACATGGACCCGATCTTCAAGGGCAAATACCCGGCCGAGGCGCTGCATTGGTATGGCGAGAGCGGACCGCAGGATGTCGTGCGCGAAGGCGACTTCGAGATCATCGGCGCGCCGCTGGACTTTCTCGGCATCAACTATTACACGCGAATTTTCGCGAGCGCATCGGGCGAAAAGCGTCCGCCGGGCGAGCACGGCTTCACGGACATGGATTGGGAAATCTATCCCGAAGGCCTCACCGAATTGCTGACGCGCTTGAACGCCGACTACACGCTGCCGCCCATCTACATTACCGAGAACGGCTGCGCGACGAAAGACGCACTCGAGCACGGCCGGGTGCACGACGCGCAGCGTATTCGCTTCTACGACCTGCATCTGGCCGCGCTGGCGCAAGCGGCGCAGCGAGGTGTCGATGTCGCCGGCTATTTCGCATGGAGCCTGCTGGACAACTTCGAATGGGCGTCCGGCTACGACAAGCGCTTCGGCATGGTGCACGTCGATTACGCAACCCAGCAGCGCACGCTCAAGGATAGCGCGCACTGGTATCGCGACGTGATCGCGGAACACGCCGGCGCGATGGCATCGCGCTGACGCGCACACGTAGTCAGGCGCGCCGTATCCCGCGTGGCGCGACAGCAGCAGGGCAGGGTCACGCGGGCATGCAAGCAAGAGGATTCAGGAGAACGTAACAATGGGCGAACTCGTATTGCGCAACGTCTCGAAGACGTACGGCGAAGGACCGCAGGTCATTCAGGGCATCGATCTGCACATTCCGGACGGCCAGTTCACGGTGTTCGTGGGACCGTCGGGCTGCGGCAAGTCCACCATGCTGCGCATGATCGCCGGGCTCGAAACGGTGAGCGGCGGCGACATCGTGATCGACGGCGTGAGGGTGAACGACCTGCAACCGGCGGACCGCGGCATTTCGATGGTGTTCCAGAGCTACGCGCTCTATCCGCATATGACGGTTGCGGACAACATGGGCTTTGCGCTCAAGCTCGCGGGCAAATCGAAGCGCGAAGTGCGGGAGGTCGTGGGCCGCGCCGCCGAGATCCTGCAAATCACGCACCTGCTGGAGCGCAAGCCCAAGGCGCTTTCCGGCGGCCAGCGCCAGCGCGTGGCGATCGGGCGGGCGATCGTGCGCAAGCCGCGCGTGTTTCTGTTCGACGAGCCGTTGTCGAATCTCGATGCCGCGTTGCGCGTGCAGATGCGTATCGAACTCGCGAAGCTGCACCGCGAACTGGGCACGACGATGATCTACGTGACCCACGATCAGGTCGAGGCGATGACGCTCGGCCAGCAGATCGTCGTGTTCAACAAGGGGAGGATCGAGCAAAGCGGCGCGCCGCTCGATCTGTATGACCGGCCCGCCAACCGTTTCGTCGGCGGCTTTATCGGCTCGCCGCAGATGAACATGCTCGGCGCGACGGTGGTGGCGCAGGGCGCGACGCAAACGGTGCTCGCACTGGGCGGCGCGGACCATCGTATCGCGCTGGCCGGCCGCCCGCCCAGCGCGCTGAGCGGCGAACTCACGATCGGCGTGCGTGCCGAGCACCTGAGCATCGGGCCGGCTGACGAAGGGCTCGCCGCGCGCGTCGAACTGGTCGAGCATCTCGGCGACGTTTCGATCCTGCACGCGCGCCTGGACGGCATGGCCCACGCCATTGCCCTGAAGCTCGACAAGAAGGACGCGCAGCACGCGGTGGGTGCACGCGTGGGCGTGAAGGTGGCGTCATCGTCGGTCACGGTGTTCGACGCGAACGGCGAGACCGTGGCGTTCGAGCGTCCCGAAGTGGGGCAGAGCGCTCACGCAGTCGCTTGACGGCCTCGTGTGACGGTGGAGAGCGCAACGATGAAGCAAGGATCGAAGGACGATTTCAACCGCGCGGCTCAGGGCGCTGCCGGGGACACGCCCGCCGCCGAACCGGCGTCGCCTCGCTCGGGCCCGGCGACTGAGCGCGAAGCTTTGCACAAGATGATCGTGCATTTCGATGCGCAAGGGTCGTCGGGACCGTGGCGACTGGAGCCGGATTCGGACCGGAACCTGCCTCCTGATGCGAGCGCGGACTGGCGGCCGGCAGACTGACGCCAAAGGATCACGGCGTGATAGAAGTGCCGCGGGCGAAAGCGCTTTCATCGCGGGGCTAACGTTAGCCGTATCGTCACCTGCATGCGAGATGTCGCCGTTGGAGCGGAGGGAGCTTGCATGCCGTGAAAGCCCTGCTGGGCGGGGATGGGCGACGATGACGCGACTTCGTTGGGCACACCGTGGAGCCTGGGTAAACCACGCATGGCGGCCCCAGATACGCGCCACTAACATGAACTAACGTTAAGGGTAACGTTTAGCAGGTTTCTTCTTAATTGATCGGCTGCGGCTCACGGATGTTACCGGTAAGAGCGCCTGCGACGGCAAGAGCCCGAACTTCATAAAGCGCCGCCGGGCCGCAGGCCCGATGCCAAAAATGATCGTCTGAAATTGTGATGGGTGGAGAGCGTCATGGAAAAGCGAGTATCCAAAGCCATTTTCAAGTCCCGCGCCTGCGAATTGTTCCGCCAGGTCGAAACGCTGGGCGAAACCGTCATCGTCACGGACCGGGGCCAGCCCACCATTGAAATCCGGCCCTATCGCAGCAAGAAAGAGAACCCGCTCGAACTGCTGCGCGCGTCGATCATTCACTTCAATCTGAAGCACGCGCTCGAACCGCTCGCCGCCGAGCGGGAAGAGTGATGATCACGCTCGATACGCTCGCGCTCGTGTGCTGGCTAGGGCGGCAAAAGGCGCTGAGCCAGGCCGCGCACGATGCGATCGACCGGGAACTGGACGGCGGCGACATCCTGATCTCGGCAATCAGCGCGCTTGAAATCGCGGACTTCGTCAAGCACGGCAGTCTCGGTCTTTCGATGGACGCGCGAAGCTGGCTGTCCACCTTCCTGAAGCTGGAGGGCGTGCGCATGGTGCCGGTCGACACCGAGATCGCGCTGCGTGCGGCGACGCTGCCGCCCGCGCTCACCTCGCATCAACGGCTCATTGTCGCCACCGCGCGCACGCACGGCGGCGCGCTCGTGACCTCGGACGCGAAAGTGCGCGCCTCGACTTACGTCGAAACGATCTGGTGACGCGTGCGGCGTTGCTTCGTGCGCACCGGTCCGGTCGAGTCGCGCACCACGAGTTCGGCGGGCAGCGTGATGCGCTGTGAC
Source organism: Paraburkholderia unamae (assembly GCF_003268775.1). Classification (GTDB taxonomy): domain Bacteria; phylum Pseudomonadota; class Gammaproteobacteria; order Burkholderiales; family Burkholderiaceae; genus Paraburkholderia; species Paraburkholderia unamae. Next base: position 108,749 of record NZ_QLSU01000018.1, on the reverse strand, counting down.
GCCGCGTCGATGCCCGCGATCTGCGCGAGCAGCGTGTTGACCGCCGAGCGCGCCATTTGCTGGAACGGCTGGCGGATCGTCGTGAGCGCCGGATGAAATTGCTCGGACATCGGAATGTCGTCGAAGCCGATCACCGAAATGTCGTCGGGCACGCGCAGGCCCGCTTCGCGAACCGCGGCGATCACGCCGAACGCGCTCTGGTCGTTGGCCGTGAAAATCGCCGTGGGCGGCTCGGCGAGATTGAGCAGATCGAACGTGACGTCGAACGCCATCATTTGCGAGAGGTCGCCCGCGGCGACGAGCGCGTCTTCGCGCGGCAGGCCGAGGCGAGCCAGCGTGTCGTGATAGCCGCGCTGGCGGTCGCGCACGCCTTCGATCGTTTCGTCGCCGGCGAGGAAGGCAATGCGCTTGTGGCCCAGATGCGCGAGATGCTCGACCGCGAGACAGGCGCCGCCGTAATTGTCCACCGAAACCGAGGGAAAGCCCGTGAGCGTGCCGCGCTGATCGACCACGACGACCGGCACCTTGGCCGTGGTGAGCGCTTCGAGACAGAGCGATTCGCGCGGCAGGATCGCAAGAATGCCGTCGGAGAACTGCTGGATCAAACCGAGCAGGTCGTGATGCGTATGGCGGTCTTCGTCGAACACCGTGTACACCAGCATTTCCATGCCCGCGCCGCGCGCCGCGCGGCCCGCGCCGAGAATCAGCTCGCTGGAGAACTGGGTGTCGAGCGTGGGCGTGATGATGCCGATGATGCCGTTGCGTCCGCCCGAGAGCTTTTGCGCGGTGCGGTTCACGACATAGCCGATGTCCGAAGCGATTCTCAGCACTTCGTCGCGTGTTTCGCGCGACACGCCGGGGCGGCCGTTGAGCGCGCGCGACGCGGTCATTTGCGACACCCCGGCAAGCTTGGCGACGTGCTCGAGCGTGGGGGTTTGCCTTGCCATGCGCGTAGAAGGTGTACGAGAGGTCATGTCAGGGTCGAGTCGCTATGGACGTTAGCGATACCGTTTATATGTTGGCTATTCTATCAGAAGCCCTGTATTTCATGCGCGTCCCGTTCTGCCAACCTTGCGCGGCGCGCAAGGACCATCGCGCCGTCCCAGGTAAAAGCCCGCATAGCCGGAGTTATTACGCAGGTCTAACATGCATTAACGTTAAGGCTAACGTTAGTGATTGAGCGGTTCTCGAAAACCCAGGAGAGGGGACACACACATGGCGTACCCGGCTTTCACCAAAGCGCGGTCCATCGTCGGCGCCACCGCGCTGCTGTTTTCATTGTCCGCGGCGGTGTCGACCGCCTTGGCGGCGGAGTCCGGCAAAACGATCACGGAATGGGACCAGCAGACCAACAAGACGTCGAGCAAGGTGTTGCGCGACGCGGCCGACCGCTTCGAGCAGCAGAACCCGGGCTACAAGGTCGAGGACTCGCATGTCCTGAACGAGGCGTACAAGACCAAGCTGAAGGTGGCCTTCGGCGCGGGCGACCCGCCCTGCGTGTTCGAGTCCTGGGGCGGCGGCCCGCTGCACGAATACGTGAAGGCCGGCCAGATCGTCGACCTGACGCCTTTTTTGCAGAAAGACCCTTCGTATAAGGATCGCTTCCTGCCCACCTCGTGGCACGCGGTCACGTTCGACAACAAGATTTACGGCGTGGCGGCGGAAAACGCCTCGGCGGCCGTGATCTTCTACAACAAGGACATCTTCAGGCAGTACAACCTGAGCCCGCCGCAAACATGGGACCAGCTCATGCACGTGGTGCAGGTGCTGAACGCGCACGGCGTCGCGCCGTTCGCGCTCAGCAACAAGAACAAGTGGACCGGTTCGATGTACTACATGTATCTCGTCGATCGCATCGGCGGCCCCGAGGTGTTCCGCAAGGCCGTCGAGCGCGCGCCCGGCGGCAGCTTCGCCGACCCCGCGTTCGTCGAAGCGGGCAAGTACATCCAGGACCTCGTGAAGGCGGGCGCGTTCGCGCAGGGCTATAACGGGCTCGACTACGACGTTGGCGCGTCGCGCCGCCTGCTGTACTCGGGCAAGGCCGCGATGGAACTGATGGGCGGCTGGGAAGCGTCGACGATCCAGAACGAGAACCCCGCTTTCGCGAGCAAGCTCGACTTCTTCCCGTTCCCGAGCGTGCCGGGCGGCAAGGGCGACCCGCGCGACGTGATCGGCACCGTGGGCGACGGCTTCATGAGCATCTCGACCGAGTGCAAGGACCCGGCCGCGGCGTTCAAGCTGATCCAGACGATGACCGACGACGCCTCGATGCGCGGCCGCGTGCTCGACAAGAAGATTCCGCCGGTGAAGAACGTCATGATCACCGACCCGTTCCTCAAGCGCTTGCAGGAGCTGATCGCCTCCGCGCCGAACGTGCAGCTCTGGTACGACCAGGAACTGCCGCCGAAGCTCGGCGAGCTGCACAAGGACACGTCGCAGGCGTTGTTCGGCCTCTCGCTCACGCCTGAGGCCGCCGCGCAGCAAATGGAAGCCGCCGCGCAGTCGGCGGGCAGCTAACTCATCGTCCGAAGAGGAGTTTGGCGCGCGTCGAGCGACGCGCGCCGGACCATACGATCCGTGAACATCGCCATTTCCGCCGCGCCTGCCGAGCGAACGCGTATCTCGTCGCAATGGCTGGTCATTACGGTCTTTCTCGCGCCGGCTGTCGTGCTGCTGGCGATCTTTCTGCTGTATCCGCTGCTTTCCAGCCTGAAGCTCTCGCTAGTCGACTGGACTGGGCTTGGCACGCACTCGCGCTTCGTGGGCCTCGCCAACTGGGCGCAGCTTGCGCGCGACACGGTGTTCTGGCATTCGCTCTGGAACAACGTGCTGCTCGCGCTCGCCTCGATCGTGTTCGAGCTGCCGATCGCGCTCGCGCTTGCCGTGTTGCTGGAGAAGGCCGGGCGCGGCTCGCGCCTGTTGAAGATCCTGTATTTCCTGCCTCTGCTGATGTCGAGCGTGGCGATCGGCGTGCTGTTCAAGAACGTCTACGATCCGAACTTCGGACCCCTGAACGTGGCATTGCATGCCGTCGGGCTCGACTCGCTCGCGCAGGACTGGCTGGGCGACACGCGCTTCTCGCTGGCTTCGACGATCGCGGTGATCTGCTGGCAGAACGTGCCGTTCTACATGATCCTGTTTCTCGCGGGCCTTTCGTCGATGTCGGCGGAAATCCGCGAGGCGGCGCTGCTCGACGGCGCGTCCGAATGGACGATCTTCTGGCGCATCAAGCTCCCGCATCTGCAAGACGCGATCCGCACGGCGGTGCTGCTTTCGGTGCTCGGCTCGCTGCGCTATTTCGACCTGATCTACGTGATGACGGGAGGCGGCCCCGAGGGCTCGTCGGAACTGATGGCGACGTATATGTACCGTACCGTGTTCAGTTCGTTCCAGTTGGGTTATGGCAGCACGATCGGCTCCGCGATGTTCCTCATCGTCTCGCTGGTCGCCGCTATCGCGTTGCGCTTCACGCGTCGTTACGAAACGGAAGTCTGAGCATGTCGAGCGCCACCTTTCGCCCCCGCTTGCCGCGCCTTCTGCGCGTTCCACGCATGCGTATCGGCGTGCCGCTGCTCGCGCTGATCTGGCTGGCCGTGACCACGCTGCCGTTCCTGTTCGTCGTGGTGACGAGCCTGAAAACGCAGGAGGAAACCTTCTCCGCGCCGGTATGGGCGTTGCCGGTACATGTGTATTTCGGCAACTACCTCGACGTGCTGCGCGGCCCGTTCTTCACGTATTTCGGCAACAGCGTGTTTATCGTCGGCATCTCGGTCCTGCTGATCGTCGTGCTGAGCGCCATGGCCGCGTACGTCTTCGCGCGCATGCGCTTTCGATTGAACCGGCTGCTGTTCGGTCTCGTGATTGCGGGCATGATCGTGCCGCTGCACGCCACGCTCGTGCCGATCTATCTGCTCACGCGCAACCTCGGGCTTTACGACACGCAGTTCGCGTTGCTCGGGCCGTATGTGGCGCTGAGCCTGCCGATCTCGATCTTCATCCTGACCGGGTTCATGCGCCAGATTCCGCGCGAGCTGGAGGAGGCGGCGCAACTGGACGGGTGCGGGCCGTTCAGGATTTTCTGGCGCATTTTCTTTCCGCTCTCCACGCCGGGGCTCGCAACGGTCGCGATCTACAACGGCATTGCGCTGTGGAACGAGTTCATCTTCGCGTACATGCTCACCTCCACGCCCGCGCATCGCACGCTGCCGCTTGCCGTGTGGGACTTCCAGGGGCAGTACTCGTCGAACATTCCGGCGATGCTGGCGGTCGTGACGATGACGTCGCTGCCGCTCATCGTCGCCTATGCATTCGGCCAGGAACGCCTGATCAAGGGCATGATGGCCGGCTCGCTGAAGGGCTGACCCAGTTTAACCGCGGACACGATACGAGCTATGGCAAGCATTACTCTGAGCAAAGTACAGAAGGCGTACAGCAGCAACGCGCCGGTGATTCGCGACGCGCACCTCGAAGTGGGTGACAGCGAGTTCTGCGTATTTCTCGGGCCTTCGGGATGCGGCAAGTCCACCTTGCTGCGCATGGTCGCGGGACTCGAAAGCATCACGGCGGGCGAGTTGCGTATCGACGGCCAGTTGATGAACGACGTGCCGCCCGCGCAGCGCCGCGTGGCGATGGTGTTTCAGAACTATGCGCTGTATCCGCATATGAGCGTGTACGAGAACATGGCGTTCGGCCTGCGCCAGGCGAAGATCGACCGGGCGACGATCGACAGCAAGGTGCGCCGCACGGCGGCCGCGCTACAACTCGACGGCTTGCTCGAGCGGCGGCCCGCCGCGTTGTCGGGCGGGCAGCGGCAGCGCGTGGCGATTGGCCGCGCGATCGTGCGCGAGCCCGGCGTGTTCCTGTTCGACGAGCCGCTTTCCAATCTCGACGCCTCGCTGCGTGTGCAAACCCGCATCGAGATCGCGCGGCTGCATCGCGAGTTTCGCCGCGCGAGCGCGATTTACGTCACGCACGACCAGATCGAGGCGATGGCGCTCGCGGACAAGATCGTGCTGCTGCACGCAGGCGCTGAGATGGAAAAGCACGGCAGCATCGCGCAGATCGGCGCGCCGCTCGACTTGTATCACCGCCCGAAAAGCCGCTTCGTGGCCGGCTTCATCGGCTCGCCGAAGATGAACTTTCTGCCTGCCATTGTCTTTGCGATCGACGCGCATGGCGTGGAGGTCGAATTGACCACGGGCGAGCGCGTGCGCGCGCAGGTGAACGGGGCCGGGCTGCGCGTGGGCTCGCAGGTGACGCTTGGCATCCGGCCGGAGCATCTCGGCCTGCCCATGAACCGGCCCGGTGCGCAGACGATCCGCTGCGCGGTGCGCCTTGTCGAGCGTATGGGCGAGCACAGCTATGTGCATCTCGAAGGCGGCAGCCGCGAGGGCGGCGCGATCGTCGCAAAGTTGCCCGGCGACGGCGGCGTGGCGCGCGACGACCGCATCGAACTGACGCTCGCGCCCGAAGCTTGCCACGTGTTCGACGAAGGCGACTTCGCAGTGCCGCGTCTGCATTAGCCGGTATCGCTTCGCGCGCGTTGCGTCGGCGTTCGGTCAATAAGAAGGATGACGAAATTTTATAAGCAGTATGAAATTCGTATAACAGGGCCCATACAGGAGTTACCGATGTTGCTTCGCCAAAGTGAAGGTCCGCTTTACCGCAATCCCGCGGCGTCCGTGCAGGCGCGCGTTGCCGATCTGATGGCGCGCATGACGCTGGACGAAAAAATCGCGCAGCTTCACGCCGCGTGGCTCAAACTCTCGGCCGATGGCGAACACAAGGCGCGCAGCATCGACTTCGCGCGCAGCGCCAATGAAATCACCGTCGACGAGATCCTGCGCCACGGCCTCGGGCAGATCACGCGCCCGCTCGGCACGCACACGGTGGACCCGAAAGAAGGCGTGCGCGCGCTCAACGCGTTGCAGCGCAAGATGGTCGAAGACACGCGCCTGGGCATTCCGGTGATGTCGCACGAGGAATGCCTCGTGGGCCTCATGATCAAGGACGCCACGCTGTTCCCGTCGCCGCTCAACTATGGGGCCACCTGGAATGCGGATCTGGTGGGCGAGGTCGGGCGCATCATCGGCGAGCAGGCGCGCTCGATCGGTTGCCATCAAGGGCTCGCGCCGGTGCTCGATGTGTCGCGCGACCCGCGCTGGGGCCGCACCGAGGAAACGCTCGGCGAGGACCCGTATCTGGTTGGCGTGCTCGCGTGTCATTACGTGCGGGGTCTGCAAGGCGAGCGGCGCGACGTGCTCGCGACGCTCAAGCATTTCGTCGGCCACTCTGCGAGCGAAGGCGGCCGCAATCATGCGCCCGTGCACGTCGGCCCGCGCGAACTCAACGACGTGTTCATGCTGCCGTTCGAGATGGCGGTGAAGCTGGCGAACGCGGGGTCGGTCATGCCCGCGTATCACGACATCGACGGCGTGCCCTGCCACGGCAACCGCGCGCTGCTCCATGACACGCTGCGCGAGAAGTGGGGTTTCGACGGACTCGTCGTCGCCGACTATGCGGGTGTGGATCTGTTGTTCAGCCATCACGCGGTGGCGCGCGACAGCGCATCGGCAGCGGCGCTCGCGTTCAATTCGGGGCTCGACGTCGAATTGCCGGGGCACGAATGCGCGGTGCACCTGAAAGAGGCGCTGGCGCGCGCAGAGATTGCCGAATCGACGATCGACGCGGCCGTGGCGCGCGTGCTTGGCATGAAATTCCGCCTCGGCCTGTTCGACAATCCGTATGTCGATCCCGAGCGTGTGGACGTGAAGGGCGTGGCGGCGAGCGATACCGCGTACCGGGTCGCGCTCGAATCGGCGGTGCTGCTGCGCAACGAAGGCGGCGTGCTGCCTTTGAACGAGAACGGCGCGGAGAAAATCGCCGTGATCGGCCCGACCGCCGATGATCCGCTTGCGCTGCTCGCGGGCTACAGCTTCCCCGTGCATTTGATCAACAGCGGCGAGCCGTCCACCGCGACAATGCTCACGCCCTTGCGTGCGCTGCACGCGCGGCTCGGTCACGAGCGTGTGCTGCATGCCAAAGGTTGCGACATCATCAAGGAGCGGCGCGCGGGCGCGCCGGTGTTCCCCGGCGATGTATCGCTGGAGACGAGCGGCAACACGTGTCGCGACGAACTGATCAGCAAGGATACCGAAGGAATTGCAGGCGCGGTCGAGGCGGCGCGGCAGGCGGGCGTGGCGATCGTGTTCGTGGGCGATCTCGCGGGCCTGTTTCAGTCCGGCACGGTGGGCGAGGGCTCGGACACCGACAGCCTCGATCTGCCGGGCGTGCAGCAGGCGCTGCTTGCGGCCGTGGTGGAAAGCGGCACGCCCACGGTGGTCGTGATGACGGGCGGCCGCCCGTACAACCTGGGCGGTCTCGAAGAACGCATCGCCGCGCAGATCATGGCGTTCGCGCCCGGCGAGCGCGGCGCCGAGGCACTGGCCGATCTGCTCACGGGCCGCGCCAATTTCAGCGGCCGTTTGCCGCTTTCCGTGCCGAAGAGCGCCGGGGCCGTGCCGTATGTCTACAACCATCGGCTCAAGAGCGCCGGCACGCCCGTTGCCTATCACTTCGGTTGCCGTTATCCGTTCGGCTTTGGCCTCGGCTACACGCGGTTTCGCTACAGCGAACTGGCGCTCGCGCGGCGCGCAGTGCCGATAGAAAACGGCACGATTGAACTGAGCTTCACGCTCGAAAACATTGGCCCGCGCGAAGGCACCGAGGTCGTGCAGGTTTATGTGCGCGATCAGCTTGCGTCGTCGGCGCGGCCCGTGCGCGAACTGAAGGCGTTTGCCCGCGTGCCGCTCGCGGCGGGCGCGTCGGCGCGAGTGCGCGTGACACTGCCCGTCGACATGCTCAATTTCACCGATGGACGCGGCGAACGCATTGTCGAACCGGGCGACTTCGATCTGATGGTAGGCAGTTCGAGCCGCGACATTCATCTGACCGGCACGGTGTCGGTCGAGGGCAATGCGCTGCGAACGCTTCCGCGCGACTGGCGCATGGTGAGCGAGGTGCGCGTTGAGGCGTGAGCGGCGGCAGGGGGAAGGGCGGGCGCCGTGAGCGAGGCACGATGGGCGGCGCCTGTGTGGGGATTGAATCGTAATAGGTGGAAGATCAGATGTCGTATGCAATCTATCCGAGTCTCTCGGACAAAACGATCGTCGTGACCGGCGGCGGCAGCGGTATCGGCGCTGCGATCGTCGAGGCGTTCGCGCAGCAGGGCGCGCGCGTGTTCTTTCTCGACGTGGCCGAGCACGACTCGCTCGCGTTGCAGGAATCGCTACGTCATGCGAAATATCCGCCGGTCTTCCGGCGCTGCGATCTGTGCAATGTCGATGAGATCGAAAGCACGTTCGCCGCGATCGTCGATGCCGTGGGGCCGGTCGACGTGCTCGTGAACAACGCCGGCAACGACGACCGCCACGAAGTCGGCGCGCTTGGCGCGAGCTATTGGGACGCCCGCATCGCCGTGAACCTGCGGCATCAGTTCTTCTGCGCGCAGGCGGTGGCGCGCGGCATGCGCGAGGCGGGGCGCGGCGTGATCCTGAACTTCGGCTCAGTGTCGTGGCACGTCGCGCTGCCGAATCTCGCGCTCTATTTGACGGCGAAAGCCGGTATCGAGGGGCTCACGCGCGGCCTGGCGCGCGATCTGGGCGGCGAAGGTATCCGCGTGAACTGCATCATTCCGGGCGCCGTGAAAACGGCGCGGCAGATGAACATGTGGCAAACGCCCGAAAGCGAAGCTCGGGTCGTGGCGAGTCAATGTCTGCAACAGCGCATCGAGCCCGGGCACGTCGCGCGCATGGCGCTCTTTCTCGCATCCGACGATGCCTCGCGCTGCTCGGGCCGCGACTATTACGTCGACGCGGGCACGTACGGGGAATGAGCATGCCGACACCCTCATGCATCTGGCCAGTGGGCGCCGAGCTTGGCGAGGGGCCGCTCTGGCAGGCCGCGGAAAACGCGCTCTATTTCGTCGATATCAAGGGGCGCCGCATTCATCGCCTCGCGGCGCAGACCGGCGAGCACCGGTCATGGCAGGCGCCTGACCAACCCGGCTTCCTTGCGCCGCTTGGCGGGCAGGCTTTCGTGTGCGGCCTGCCCGACGGCCTGTATCGCTTCGATGCCGCGAGCGGTCAATTTGGCAAGCTGATGGACATCGAAGCGCATCTGCCCGGCAACCGGCTCAACGACGGTTTCGTCGATGCGCGCGGCCGCCTGTGGTTCGGCTCGATGGACGACGCGGAGCAGGCGTCGAGCGGCACGCTGTATCGCGTGGATGAAAACGGCGCGCTGAGCACGCAGGACAGCGACTACGTGATCACCAACGGACCGGCCATGAGCCCGGACGGCCGCACGCTCTATCACAACGACACGGTGCGCCGCGTGGTGTACGCATTCGATGTGGCCGAGGATGGCACGCTCTCGCGCAAGCGCGTGTTCGCCGCGATTGCGGGCGAGGGCCACCCGGACGGCCTGGCCGTGGACGCCGACGGCTTCGTGTGGATCGCGCTGTTCGGCGGCTGGCGCATCGAGCGCTACTCGCCCGAGGGCGAGCACGTGGCCGAGGTGCGCTTTCCGTGCGCGAACATCACGAAGCTCGCGTTCGGCGGCGACGATCTGCGCACGGTGTATGTGACGACGGCGTGGAAGGGGCTCGATGCCGTCGAGCGGCAACAGCAGCCGCAGGCGGGCGGTCTGTTCACGTTCCGCTCGCCGGTGGCCGGGCAGGTTCAGGCACGCTGCAAGGTCGCGCTATGACGCCGCGCCGCCCGCGAGGCGCACGAAACGTTGCTCGACCACTGGCGTGCCCCACTGGTCGCCTTCGCACTCCTCGGCGAGCCGGAAGCCGAACGATTCATACAGGTGGCGCGCGGCGTCGAGGCCCTTGAACGTCCAGAGGTAGGTCTGCGCGTAGTGCGCGTCGACGAAGCGCATCGCGCTTTCCATCAACTGCCGGCCGATGCCGCTGCCGCGTAACGCGTCGTCGACGATGAACCAGCGCAGGTGCGCGCTGGCCGTGGCGTCGCCGCCGTGCCCGTCGATGGCGAGCGACGCCAGCGTGCGCTCGCGTTCCACGGCGAGCCACAGTGCCCGGCCTTCGGCCGGCAGATCGTTGGCGAACGCGGCGAGTTCGGTCGCGACCTTCTTCTCGAAGTACGCGCCGAAGCCCCAGTTCGCGGCGTAGAAGCGCGCGTGCAGGCTCGCGACGTCGCCGATGCAGCCGGGGCGGTAGCCTTCCACGATCTGCACGCCCGCACTTTGCGCGGCGGTGCTGGCCACATTCGGGTTGTCGTGCGCCAGGGCGTCGGCGTAAAGCGCGAGCGCGCGCACGAGGGTCTGCTGATCGGCGGGAACGAGCCGGCGCAGCGCGCCGGAAACCTGGTCGGTCGCGAAGCGGTCGATTTTCGTGCGCAGCTTCTGGCCCGCCGCGCTCAGGTGAAGCTCGGTGGAGCGCGCATCGTCGGCGGCCTTGCGCTTGACGAGGCCGGCCGCTTCGAGTCGCGCGACCTGGCGGCTCGTGTTCGACTTGTCGAGCCGCAGGATCTCGCCGAGCGCCTTGGCGTTGATGCCGGGGCGCGCGCCGATCTCGATGATGGCGTGCACGGCGGAGGGCGCGAGATCGCTGTCGGCGAGCGTCGTGCGCATGAAGCCGAGTTCGCGCACGAGCCGCCGCGAGAATTCGCGCAGCTCGAGGATGGTCGTTTCGCGCGGTTGCGCCGGCATTTCCACGAAATCCATGGCCGTCTCCATGCGGTGTGGTGCAGTTTGGTTGCGTGTCGCAACCAATATAGGCGGCGCGGCGCCATTGTGCAAGGCCCCGGCGACGGCCGCGACGAGCGTCCTGCGAGACAGCCACCAGGGACAAACCGCCCCGAGACAAAGAAAGCGAAAAAAGGGCGGGCAACGCCACCTGCGTTCGCCCGCCCGTATTGAAGTGCGCTTTTGCCGCCGCGCGCTGTTCAGTCGATCGCCTTGTTGCCGGTTTCCTCGAACATCGAAACGGCGATGAGCGAAATCAGCACGCAGCCAATCATGTACCACGCGGGCGCCATCTTGTTGCCCGTTACCTGAATGAGCCACCCGGCCACGAGTTGCGCCGTGCCGCCGAACACGGAAACCGCGATCGCATACGCGCTCGACATGTAGCCCGCACGCAGATGCTTCGGAAAATTCTCCGGCATCAGCGCATAAGCCGGTGCGGAGCCCATCGTGTAGCAGAGCATCAGCACGATCAGCGCGGCGAGCACGACCGGCAGCGAAGGAAAGTGCGTCATGATCCAGAACGCCGGATACAGCAGCACGACGAGCGCGATGCGGCCGATCACCGTGAGCGGCTTGCGGCGGCCCATGCGGTCGGACCACGCGCCGTAGATCGGGCACATCACGAGCGAGATGGTGCTCGACGCCACGCCCGCGAGCATCGACATCTTGGGTGGCAGTCCCAGGTATTGAATACAGTAGGTCGGCATGTAGTACATCATCACGTACGTCGACACCGACATGCCCATGATCGCGAATATCGTGAGAAACCAGTTGCGCGCGTAGAGGCCGCGCTTCGGGTCGTCGCGATCGGCCACGGCGCGCTGCGCGGGCGGCTCCTCGCGAATGTGCCTGCGCAGGTAGATGCCGACCGGCGCGATCAGCGTGCCGAGCAGGAAGGGAATGCGCCAGCCCCAGCTATGCATGGTCTCGGTGGAGAGCAGAAAGCCGAGGCTTGCGGCGAGGCCCGAGCCCAGCAGCGCCGCCGCGCCCTGGCTCGCAAGCTGCCAGCTCGCGCGAAAGCCGCGGCTTGCCTGGCCGCCCATTTCGAGCAGCGTGGCCGTGGCCGCGCCGAACTCGCCGCCCTGCGCGAAGCCCTGCACGAGGCGCGCCACGACGATCAGAACCGGCGCGGCCATGCCGATTTGCGCGTAGGTCGGCGCAAGTCCGATGGAGGCGGAGCCGAGCGCCATCAGCAGGATGGTGAGCGTGAGCGTGAGCGCGGGCTTGCGGCCCGCGCGGTCCGCATAGCGGCCGAGCACGATGCCGCCGAGCGGGCGCATCACGAAGCCCACGGCGAACACCGCGAAGGCGAGCAGCAGCGAGGTGACGGGGCTGTCGGCGGGAAAGAACTGATGGCCGATCGTGAGCGCGAAGTAGCTGTAGACGGTGAAGTCGAAGAACTCCAGCAGGTTGCCGATCACCGCCGCGACGATGATCTTGCGCTCCTGGACGGGCGCGGCTTGTGTCTCTTCAACCGTGTCCAGACGGGTTTCGGTCGCGAGATTCATGTACGGTCCCGGGCGAGAAAGCGTTCGACGAGGCGCGTCCAGAACGCGGCGCCAATGGTCAGATTCTCGTCGTTGAAGTCGTAGCGCGCGTTGTGCAGCATGGGCTTGCCTTCGCCATTGCCAAGGCGTACGAAACATCCCGGAATCTTTTGCAGGTAGTACGCGAAGTCCTCGCTGCCCGCAATGGGCGGGAACGGCGCGATCACATGCTCCGGCCCGACCAGCTCCTCGGCGACCTGGCGCGCGAACGCGGTTTCGGCTTCGCTGTTGATGAGCACGGGATAGCCGCGAATGTAGTCGATCTCCACCGTCGCGCCGTAGCTTTGCGCCTGGGACTCGGCCAGCGCGCGAATGCGCGCTTCGAGCGTTGCGCGCACGTCGGGCGAGAACGAGCGCACGCTCATTTCGAGCACGGCGTCTTCGGGAATCACGTTCGGCGCGTGGCCCGAGCGGAATGCGCCCACGGTCACGACCGCGGCTTCGTTCGGGTCGACGTTGCGCGACACCACCGACTGCAACGCCATCACGATGCTGCTGCCCACCAGCACCGGGTCGACGGCCAGGTGCGGGCGCGCCGCGTGGCCGCCCTTGCCGTGAATGCGCAGCTTGACGGTGTCGCACGCGGCCATGAGCGGCCCGGCGCGAAAGCCGAAGGTGCCGGTGGGCACGCCCGGATGATTGTGCAGGCCGAAGATGGCCTCGCAGGGAAAGCGCTCGAACAGGCCGTCGGCGATCATGCGCACGGCGCCGCTGTCCGAGCCGGCTTCTTCGGCGGGCTGAAAGATCAGGTGCACGGTGCCGTCGAAGTGGCGCGTTTTCGCGAGCTGGCGCGCGGCGCCGAGCAGCACGGTGGTATGGCCGTCGTGGCCGCACGCGTGCATCTTGCCCTCGTGAACGCTCGCGTAGTCGAGGCCGGTCAGTTCCTGGATCGGCAGGGCGTCCATGTCCGCGCGCACGCCCACGGTGCGTGCGCCCGTGCCCACCTTCAGGGACGCCACGACGCCGTGGCCACCCACGTTGCGCGTGACGGCGTAGCCCCAGGCTTCGAGCTTGTCCGCGACGAAGCGCGAGGTGTCGGCCTCCTCGTAGGACAGCTCGGGGTGCTTGTGAAGGTGGTGGCGGATCTCGTCGAGTTCGGATCGGGCTTCGGCCAGGTCGGCGACTTCGCAGTAGCAACGCTCGCTCACGGGGGGCTCCTTTTGTTGGAATAGGGAGTGAGAGACAAGTGGCGAGTATTGCACCGACGAAAAACGCGACCCATGACGGAAAAGCATCGAAAGTGTTGACCTGAAGTCAACGTTCGATTGTCGCGGCGCAGCAGGGGTGGCGCAGGAATCAGTCCGCCCTGACCTTGACGTAGCGGCCCGGCGCCGGTTCGATCGGCCGGAAGGTGCGGTTGCCGGGGTTCGCGCGCGCCTTCACCCTGCCGCCGGAGTGCGGTTGCAGCCACGCATTCCAGTCGTTCCACCACGTGCCCGAGGCCTTGTGCGCGTTAGCGAGCCAGGCTTCGGCGTCGTTGCTGCCGGTGCCATCGGCGCTGCCGTTGCCGCCGTTGTCGTCGACCCAGTAGCAACGCCGGTTCTTGGTGGCCGGATTGATGACGCCGGCAATGTGCCCGCTTGCGCCGAGCACGAAACGCACGTCCCCGCCAAGCAGGCGCGTGCTGCACCACGCGGACTTCCACGGCACGATGTGATCCTCCTGGGTCGCGAGCACGTAGGCCGGCATGTCGACGCGGCCGAGGTCCACCGGCGTGCCGCACATGGTGAGCTTGCCGGGCACGCGCAGGTTGTTCTCCAGGTACATGTTGCGCAGGTACCAGGTGTACATCGGTCCCGGCAGGTTGGTGCTGTCCGCGTTCCAGTAGAGCAGGTCGAACGCGGCGGGATTTTTGCCCTTCAAATAGTTGTTGATGACATACGGCCAGATCAGATCGTTGGCGCGCAACATCTGGAACACGAAGCCGAGTTCGCGCCCCGGATAAATGCCGCTGTGCCCGATCGCCAGGTCACGCTGCAACACGGTTTGCTCGTCGATGAATACGCCGAGATCGCCAGGATCGGTGAAGTCGAGCATGGTCGTGAGCAACGTAAGGCTCGCGACCTTGTCTTCTTCGCGCGCGCGGATGACCGCGAGCGCCGACGACAGGATCGTGCCGCCGACGCACCATCCCACCGTGTTGACCTTGTCCGCGCCGCTGATGGCAAGCGCGATGTCGATGGCCTTCATGACGCCGGATTCCAGATACTGGTCCCACGTCGTCTGCGCCATTTCCGCGTCGGGGTTGCGCCATGAAATCATGAACACGGTTTGGCCCTGCTCGACCGCGAACCGCACAAACGAGTTTTCCGGCTGAAGGTCGAGAATGTAGAACTTGTTGATGCAGGGCGGCACGATCAGCAAAGGGCGTTTTGCGACATGCGTGGTCAAGGGCGCGTACTGGATCAACTGAAAGAGGTCGTTCTCGAAGACGACCGCGCCCGGCGAGGCGGCGACGTTGCGGCCCACTTCGAAGGCGGACTCGTCGGTGATCGTGATGGTACCGCGACTCAGGTCTCCGAACAGATTGGTCATGCCCGTGCGAAGACTTTCGCCGTTTGATTCGATCGCCGCCTGAATGACCTCGGGATTGGTCGTGAGGTAGTTTGTCGGGCTGGCCGCATCGATGAACTGGCGCATGAAAAAGCGCAGTCTGTGCTTGTCGCTTTCGCTGTATCCCGTCGCCCCGACCATGTCTTCGAGCAAGCCGGCGTTGGCCAGGTAGCTTTGCCTGAGCATGCTGTACCAACCGTTGCTGGACCATTCCTGCGCGAGAAAGCGCGGGTCCCGGCTCGCGGGCTGGGCGTTTTCATCGGTCGAAGCACCGGGTAAGCGGGTCCACATTGCCCACTGGCGCTGCCAGTAGCGGCTGCCGGCCTCATGCAATATGGCCGGTGCCACGGCGGTGGCTTTGGGAATGCCCGCCAACGCGTTGAGAAAGTCTTGCGCCGAGCGGGAAACGCCATGGGCGACCTCGTCTGGAATATTGAAGTGGTTGCGCATGGTCACTCCCGTTCGGCGGTCGCGAGGTCGCGCGCCTGAGGGGCTTCGGCAGTGCGATCCGCGCGCGAAGTCGGCATGACGAGCGCGTCGCCGTCGATCACCACTTTGCCGCGCACCGTGCAAACGGTGTCCAGCACGACCCGGCGCTTCGCGGGAATCAGTTCGCGCACCGTGACGGTTGCTTGCACCGTATCGCCGGGTCTGACCGGCGCCTTGAAACGCAGATTCTGGCCGAGATAGATCGTGCCGGGACCGGGCAGGCGGCCGGCGATGGCCGCCGAGATGATGCTGGCGCTGAGCATGCCGTGCGCAATGCGTCCCTTGAAGGGCGTGGTGCGGGAAAATTCCTCATCGATATGGACCGCGTTGTTGTCTCCTGACGCGCCGGCGAACAATACGATATCGGCATCGGTAATGGTTTTTGCAAAGCTCGCACTCATGCCCGGCGTCAAATCTTCAAAATCGTATCCTGCGAGTAAATTCATAAGTCATCCAAAATAATAACGAGGGAATTTGATGGTGCCGTGAGTGCGTGGCGCGCGATCCGCCTCGTGTGGAGCGGGGCGGGGAATGCCGTCGCGCCCGGAGGTTCGCGGCGTGATTATTCACACGAAATATCGTCGGCGCAGGTCTGTGCCTTTCAATCGCACAATACGGCAAACCGGCAATCGGCATTTAGGATTGGGCGCCATAGTTTTCTTATCTCACGCCTTCGCCTGCCCGGAGATTCACAGCCACAGAAGGCGCGCCAGCGTGTAGATTAGTTTTTTGTTGCGACCCGCCAATGTGTCGTGGAACGGGGCGCCTTGAGGGTAGCCCTGACGGAGCACAGGAGCCAGCATGAACACGAAGCACAGCAAGAAGATGCATATCGAAGCAGCCGCGTCGCACCACGAGCACGCCGCGCAGCATCACCGTGAGGCATCGCGGCATTTCGAGGAGGGTCGAGACTTTGGCCACGCCGCGCATCAGGCGTTGATGGCCCACGGCCACACCTTGCATGCGATCGATCAGGCGCACGAGGCGGGTGCGCACGGCAGTAATACGCAACCCGCTGCGCCACCGGTAGCGTCATCGACAGGCTCGGGCGTAAGCGGCGCGGAAGTGGCCAAATACCATGCAGCGGCCGTGGAGCTTCACATGCAGGCAGCGCAGCATATGCGCCATGCCGTCAAGATATTCGATCAGGATCGGAGCGCGGTTTCCCACGACGCGCAACTGGCGCTCTCACTTGCGTTGCGCGCCCTGTCGCATGGCAACGACGCGGCCCGGCTGTTTGTGAAGCTCGCGGCCAGCGGCGCGTCGTGAGCGAAGGTAGCCGGGATTCAGGCGAATCGCAGCGGGTGTCGCGCGGACAGGCGGCAGCAGGTGCGCCTGTCCGCGGATTTGACATGCATGGCGCGAGGTCGGGCTCGACTCAGGCCCGGCGCTCCAGCAAGTCCGTCGCGAACGACTTCGCGTGCGCTACGGCCGCTTGAGCGTCGGGGAATACGCCGAGTTCGTCCCAGTGCTCTTCGACTGCATACGTTCCTTTTACGGCCAGCGCTCGCTGAACGCGTAATTGCGCTGCATATCTGCCGTCATCCAGTGCGCGGGCCGTTGCAATGACCCTGTGCGGAGGCTGCGATCTTTCGGGCTGAACCAGTTCGACAGGACCGTCGGGCGCACCGATATTCTTCAATTCGTTCCGGGTATTGCAGTCCGGGCAGTAGAAGCACCACCCGTTGTCTTCGTGACTGGATCTGACCTGCCCGCGAGCCAGGACGGCGCGGCATTCAACGTTTTCGCAGATGAACGGCATAACAGTCTCCGAAGTGGTTTGAAAGAAAGCCTAGCATGTCCGCAGGCCGCCAACCATTGGCATTGTTGCCGTGCGCGACGCTATGGAAAACCCTCATGCGCGAGCCGGCGCGGCAGCGCTTTTTTTCAAACATCTTGAGCTGTGGTCAAATTCCAGGCTTTGATAGCAGCCTTTCGCCGGTCTGGATCTGTGGATGCAAGGCCAGGGAAGGCGAGGTAAGGCGAGGCAAGGCCACGAAAGGAGTCGTGCAGTGCGGGAAAAGGGCGAGCGTGAAGGCGGGGCGGCAGGCGCGATCGACGATATCGGCGAGCGGCCGCTGCGCTATCTGGCCGAGATCGCCGCGGCGGGCGGCGTGCGCATGGCGGGCGAAGCGCTGGGCATCAACGCCTCGGTCATCAGCCGCCAGGTGGCGGCGCTGGAGCGGCGGCTGCGCTTTCCCTTGATCGAGCGGCGCGGGCGCAACGTGGTCGTGACCGAGATCGGCCAGGTGCTCGTGGACCACTACCGCGACGGCCAGCGGCGCCAGCGCGACCTGGCCGCGCGCCTGGAGGAGTACCGGCACCTGCGGCGCGGGCGGGTGGCGCTCGGCGTGGGGGAAGGTTTCATCGGCAACCTGATCGCGCGGGCGCTTCAGCGTTTCTCGATGACATACCCCGACATTCTCGTGGAGATCCGCTCGGGGCCCACGCCCGCCGTGCTCTCGCTCGTGCGCGACGACGTGGTCGACATCGGCCTGTGCACGCGCACCGCCAACGACCCCGCCATGCGCATTCACCCCTTCGCGGCGCGGCCGCTTTGCGCGCTCGTCGCGCCGTCGCACCGCTTCGCGAAACTGCAAAAGGTGCCGCCCGCCGAACTCGTGAGCGAGCGTCTGATCTTCATGACCGAAGCGTTCGGCGTGCAGCACTTCGTGCAGTCGCTGTTCGACGACGCGCGCTTGAACGTGATTCCCGCCTATCGCGTGGATCTCTTCAATACGGCGCAAACGCTCGCGGCCGCCGGGCTAGGGGTGGCCTTCATGTCGTCGATCACGGCGCGGCGCGGCATCGACCTGGGCGAACTGGTGGCCGTGCCGATCGATCATCCGATCGCGGCGGGCTTTTCAAGCCAGATGGTCACGCGCGTGGGCCGCAGGCTTTCGCCCGCCGCCGATCACCTGAGGAAGCAGCTCGCGCAGAGTTTTCTGGAAGCGACCACGCAGTAGCCAGGCCGCGGCCGTCTATCGTTGCGCGCGCAGCGAACTCGGTGCTTGCCGCGTGTTTTCGCTGTTATTCGAGCGTCGCTGGCGTGTCGCCGATCCTGAGCACCGCGTCGCGTTTGGCGAGCAGGTGCTGACGCAAGATCGCCGCGAGCCGCTTGCCGTCGCGCGCGTCGAGCGCTTCCAGCATGTGCGCGTGGTCGTCGATCGCGCGGTCCCATTTGGGCGTTTCGAAGTTCGAGCGAAAGCGCAGCGCCTGCAAGCGCCGGTTCACGGCGATATAGGTTTGCCGCAGCGCCGAATTGCGCGCCGCTTCGTTGATCTTGTCGTGAATGGCCTGGTTGCGGCTGTAGTAGCCGGCCAGATCGTTTTGCGCCCGGCAGGCGAGCATGGCGTAGTGCAGCGCCTTGATCTCGGCGATCTCGGCCGCGGTGATGCGCTCGCAGGCCAGCTCGCCGGAAAACGCCTCGAGCCCGCTCATGAGCTCGAAGGTCTCGCGCAGCTCCGCCTCGGACATCTTCGAAACCGAGGCGCCGCGATTGGGCGAAATATCGATCAACCCTTCGGACGCGAGCACCTTCAGCGCCTCGCGCAAGGGCGTGCGCGAAATGCCCAGGGTTTCGCACAGCTCGCGTTCATTGAGCTTGCGGCCCGGTTCGAGCACGCCTTCCACGATGAACCGCCGCAGATGGTCGACGACGGTGTCGTGGAGTTGCTGGCGCGCAATGGGCGGCAGCTCCTGGCTGCTTGCCGGGCTGACGACGGAGGGGTTCAGGTTCGGGTTTTGCATGCAAAAGGCATTCCATCGATTTCCAGCGAATTCTAGCTTAAGGACACGGCCCCAAAGAGGCCTGAAACGATTGGGGTAAACCACGCCGGAATTCACCTTTAGCGTCAAGGCTGGTTGGATTATAGTTTTTTGCATGCAAAATTCAAAACAGGAGCGTTTGCATGCTGAAGCTCGATTTCCATCCCGCCGGTCGCCACTTCTTGCAGATCCCCGGGCCGAGCCCGGTGCCCGATCGCATCCTGCGGGCGATGAGCTATCCCACCATCGACCATCGCGGCCCCGAGTTCGGCGTGCTCGGGCTCAAGGTGCTGGAGGGCATCAAGAAGGTCTTCAAGACGCAGCAACCCGTGGTGATCTACCCCGCATCGGGCACCGGCGCTTGGGAAGCCGCGCTCACCAACACGCTGAGTCCGGGCGACACGGTGCTGATGTTTGAAACGGGTCATTTTGCGACGTTATGGAAGCAGATGGCCGAACGCCTTGGCCTGAAGCCCGAATTTCTCGGCTTGCCCGGCATTGAAGGCTGGCGGCGCGGCGTGCAGGCCGACATGATCGAAAAGCGCCTGCGTGAAGATAGCCAGCACGCGATCAAGGCCGTTTGCGTCGTCCACAACGAAACCTCCACCGGCGTGACCTCGGACATCGCAGCGGTGCGCCGCGCGATCGACGCCGCCGGGCATCCGGCGCTGCTGCTGGTGGACACCATCTCCGGTCTCGCGAGCGCGGACTACCGGCACGACGAGTGGGGCGTGGACGTGACCGTCTCCGGTTCGCAGAAGGGCCTCATGCTGCCGCCGGGCATCAGCTTCAACGCGGTTTCGGCGAAGGCGCTCGCCGCGAGCGAGCATGCCAAGCTGCCGCGCAGCTTCTGGGGCTGGGCCGAGATCGTCGAGATGAACAAGAGCGGGTACTGGCCGTACACGCCCAACACGAACCTGCTTTACGGCCTTTCCGAAGCGCTCGACATGTTGCAGGACGAAGGGCTCGACAACGTATTCGCACGGCATCAGCGCCTCGCCGAGGCGTGCCGCCGCGCGGTGCGTGCGTGGGGTCTCGAGATCCAGTGCGCCGATCCCGCTGTCTATAGCCCGGTGCTCACGGGCGTGATGATGCCCGAGGGCGTGGATGCGGACGCGGTGCGCAAGATCATCTACGAGCGCTTCGACCTTTCGCTCGGCACGGGCCTCGGCAAGGTGAAGGGGCGCATGTTCCGCATCGGGCATCTGGGCGACTGCAACGACCTCACGCTGCTGGCGGCATTGGCCGGTTGCGAGATGGGCCTGCGCATTGCGGGCGTGCCCTTGAAGGACAGCGGCTTGCCCGCCGCCATGGAATATCTCGCGGCGCAGCCCAACGTGGTGTCGCTCAAAGCTGCCTGAAACAGGGGCTTTTTTGTACATGCCGCGCGCGGGGCGCGGCATGAGGGGCCGTTCGCGGCCCGGGTTTCCAGGTTGTTTCAGGGTGTACCCATGCCGGACGCCACTTCGAGAAGGGCGACGCGGCCGATAAAACCAGCAACGGAGACAGACGATGAAACGGTATCGATTGACGAGCGCGAGCAGCATCGTGCTGATCATGCTCTGCATCATGTACTTCATCACCTACCTCGACCGTGTGAACGTGAGTACGGCGGCGGCGGGCTTCGGCAAGGAGTTCCATCTTTCGCATACCGAGGTGGGGCTGGTGTTCTCGGCTTTTGCGTACCCGTATCTCGTGTTTCAGATCATCGGCGGCTGGGTGAGCGACCGTTTCGGCGCGCGCCGCACGCTGCTTTTCTGCGGCGCGCTGTGGGGCGTGGCCACGGTGCTCACCGGCATGGCGGGGGGGCTCGCCACGCTGCTCGCCGCGCGCCTGCTGCTCGGTTTCGGTGAGGGCGCAACGTTTCCCGCTTCGACTTCGGCCATGTCGCGCTGGGTCGCCAAAGAGCGGCGCGGCTTCGCGCAGGGCGTGACGCACTCGGCCTCGCGCATCGGCAATGCGGTGGCGCCCGCCGTGGTGGTGCTGGTGATGGCGCGTTATGGCTGGCGGCAGTCGTTCTATGTGTGCGGGGCGCTCAGCCTGCTGTGGGTCGTGGCGTGGGCATTCACGTTCACCGAGCATCCCAAGGATCATCCGCGCATTACCGAGGCCGAACTCGCCATCTTGCCGCCGCCCAAGCCGCGCGCAACCGGCCTGCCGTGGATGGCGCTTTTCAGGCGCATGATTCCGGTGACGATCGTCTACTTCTGCTACGGCTGGACGCTGTGGCTCTTTCTGAGCTGGATTCCGCAATACTTCCTGCACAACTACCACCTGCAATTGAGCAAGTCCGCGATCTTCGCCTCGGTGGTGTTTCTCGCGGGCGTGGTGGGCGACACGCTCGGCGGCCTCGTGACCGACTGGCTCCTCAAGCGCACGGGCAACCTCAGGCGTGCGCGTAGCTGGATGGTTTCCGTGTGCATGCTCATCACGCTGATCGTGCTCTTGCCGCTCATGTTCGTGCACGATCCCGTCATTTCGATGGCGTGCCTCGCGGCGGGCTTCTTCTTCGCCGAAATGACGATCGGCCCGATGTGGGCGATTCCCATGGATATCGCGCCCGAGTTCTCGGGCACGGCGAGCGGCATGATGAACACGGGCTCGGCGCTCGCGGCGATCATCTCGCCGGTGGTGGGCGGCTTTCTGATCGACCGCTTCGGCAACTGGGACCTGCCGTTCGTGGGCAGCATGGTGCTGATGGGGTGCGGCGTGATTCTCGCGTTCCGCATGCAGCCCGAAAGCCGCTTCGATCTGGGCCAGCAGGCCGAAGAACCCACGGGTTCCCGTCAGGGAGCGTGAACGATCATGGAAGGCGCACGGACTTCGGGCATGCTGGTCAAGCCGGTTCATCTGGTTCCATCTAGCGCGGGCCATGGCTCGCCGCTCGCGCGGCGCTTGCGTGAGGCATTGCGCGGCGACGTATATTTCGATGCGGCCAGTCGCGGCCGCTACGCGACGGACGCCTCGATCTACCAGATCATGCCCATCGGGGTGGTGGTGCCGCGCGATCAGGACGACCTACGCGCGGCGCTGGAGATTGCCCGCGTCGAGCGCGCGCCGGTGCTCGCGCGTGGCGCGGGCACGAGCCAGTGCGGCCAGACGGTGGGCGAAGCGCTGGTGATCGACACGTCGAAGTGGCTCAACAACATCGTTGATTTCGACGCAGGCGCGCGTACCGTGACGGTCGAGCCCGGCGTCGTGCTCGATCATCTGAACGCGTGGCTCAAGCCGCACGGGCTGTGGTTTCCCGTGGATGTGTCGACGGCCGCGCAATGCACGATCGGCGGCATGGCGGGCAACAATTCCTGCGGCTCGCGCTCGATCGAATACGGCAACATGGTGCACAACGTGCTCGGCATCGACGCGATACTCGCGGACGGCGGCGAGGCGCGCTTCCAGTCGCTGAACAAGCCGCACGAGGGTGCACGGCTGGCGGCGCTGCTCGAAGGCGTGCAGCGCATCGCCACGCGCGAGCGCGGCGAGATTGCCGAGCGCATGCCGAAGGTGCTGCGCCGCGTGGCCGGCTACAACATCGACCTGTTCGACTGCCAGAACCCGCTTGCCTATACCGGCGACGGCGTGGCGAATCTCGCGCATCTGCTGGTGGGCTCGGAGGGCACGCTCGCGTTCAGCCGGCAGATCACGCTGAAGCTCGCGCCGCTGCCCGCGCATAAAACGCTGGGCGTGGTGAGCTTTCCGACGTTCCGGCAGGCGATGGACTCGGCGCAGCACATCGTCAAGCTAAAGCCCACGGCCGTCGAGCTGGTGGATCGCACGATGATCGAACTCGCGCTCGGCAATCCCGGCTTCAAGCCGGTGATCGAAAAGGCGCTCGTGGGCAGGCCCGACGCGATCCTGCTGGTGGAGTTCGCGGGCGATAACCGCGACGATCCGGTGCGCCGTCTTAATGGGCTCGTCGAACTGATGGGCGACCTCGGCCTGCCGGACTCGGTCGTGAAGATGACCGACGCGAACGAGCAAAAGGCCCTGTGGGAAGTGCGCAAGGCGGGCCTGAACATCATGATGAGCATGAAGGGCGACGGCAAGCCCGTGTCGTTCATCGAAGATTGCGCCGTGCCGCTCGAACATCTCGCGGAGTACACGAGCCGTCTGACCGAAATCTTCCACCGGCACGGCACCGAAGGCACGTGGTACGCGCATGCGAGCGTCGGCACGCTGCACGTGCGCCCGATTCTCGACATGCGCCGCGACGGCGCGGCGAAAATGCGCGCGATAGGCGAGCAGGCCGCGGAGCTCGTGCGCGAGTATAAAGGCGCGTTCTCGGGCGAGCACGGCGACGGCCTGTGCCGTGGAGAATGGATTGCCTGGCAGTACGGACCGAAGATCAACCAGGCGTTCGCCGAGATCAAGCAGCTGTTCGACCCCGAAAACCGCTTCAATCCCGACAAGATCGTGCGTCCGCCGAAGATGGACGACGCGAAGCTGTTCCGTTTCGCGCCGGGCTATCGCGAGCGCCAGATGCGGCCCGTGCTCGACTGGTCGGCGTGGGACGTGGGGCGCGACCCGCTGACCGGGGTGCAAACGCCGCCCGGCAGCGGCGACGATCTGACCGGCGGCCTCGCGAAAGCGGTCGAGATGTGCAACAACAACGGCCACTGCCGCAAGTTCGACGCGGGCACGATGTGCCCGAGCTACCGCGTGACGAAGGACGAACAGCACGTGACGCGCGGGCGCGCCAACACCTTGCGGCTGGCGATCAGCGGGCAACTGGGCGAGGAGGGCCTCGCGAGCGCGGAGGTGAAGGAAACGCTGGATCTGTGCGTCTCGTGCAAGGGCTGCAAACGCGACTGCCCGACCGGCGTGGACATGGCCAAGTTCAAGATCGAGGCGCGCGCGGCGTGGAGCGCGACGCACGGCGTGACGCTGCGCGACAGGATGATCGCGTTCCTGCCGCACTATGCGCATCGCGCCGCGCAGGCTGGCGGACTCGCGGCGGCGCTCGAACGCATTCCGCTCGCTTCGGCGTGGGCGAAGCGCGCTATCGGCTTCGCGCCGCAACGTGCGCTGCCGCAGTTCCGCCGCTCGTTCCTGTCCAGCGTGGCGAAGGAGCCGGGCGCGAAGCCGGGCGCCGCCGCGATGCAGAAAGAAGTGGTGTTGTTCGTCGACACCTTCAACGACAACTTCGAACCCGAAAACGCCCGCGCTGCGCAGCACGTGCTCGAAGCCGCCGGCTATCTCGTGCACCTGAACGTGCGCGGCGACGAGCGCCCGCTGTGCTGCGGCCGCACGTTCCTCGCCGCGGGCCTGGTCGATCAGGCGAAGCGCGAGGCGCGGCGGCTGCTCGATACGCTCACGCCGTTCGTGGCGCGCGGCGTGTCGATCGTCGGGTTAGAGCCTTCGTGCCTGCTTTCGATGCGCGACGAGTTTCTGCAATACGGCTACGGCGACGAGGCGCGCGAACTCTCGAACGCGGCATTCCTGTTCGAAGAGTTCCTCGTGCGCGAGCAGCGCGCGGGCCGGCTCGATCTGCCGCTGCACAAGCTCAGCGCGCCGCGCGCGTGGGTGCACGGCCATTGCCACCAGAAGGCGTTCGATGCCTTCCGGCCGGTGCTCACGGTGCTCGGCTGGATTCCGGGGCTCGACGTGCAGCCGATCGAATCGTCGTGCTGCGGCATGGCGGGCAGCTTCGGCTACGAGGCCGAGCACTACGAAGCCTCGCAGGCGATGGCAGAACTGTCGCTGTTGCCGGCGGTGCGCAAAGCGGATCGCGCGGATCTCATCGTGGCGGACGGCACGAGCTGCCGCCACCAGATTCACGACGGCGCGAACGCCACGGCGCTCCACGTGGCGCGCGTGCTGGAGATGGCGCTCGCGTGACGCCGCCGGGCTATCGCGCGCACACGGCGTCCACGGCGTGCAGCATCTTGCCGAAGAACGCATCGGCGAACTGCGAATCGAGCCAGCGCACGATCATCGCGATCCTGCGCTCGGGCTCGATCCACATGAACGAGCTGCCCGCGCCCACGCCGAAATAGCTCGACTCCGGCACGCTCGGAAACACGCGCCGCTGCGTGTTGAGCCAGACCAGCGCGCCATAGAACGGCGCGATCGGGCAGGGCGTGCGCATGCGCGCGATCCATTCGCTGGAGAGCACGCGGCGGCCCTGGGCTACGCCGTCGTCAAGCAGCATTTGCGCGACCTTCAACTGATCGTTCGCGCTCACCGACATGCCGCCGCCCCAGTGCGAGCCGCCGGGCACCGACTGCACACGGCGGCCGCCCATGTCGATCCACGACGCGTCGTAACCGACCCATTGCCAGTTTTCGCTTGCGCCAACGGGCCGCATGATCGCTTCGCGAAACACTTCGGGCAACGAGCGGCCGAACAGATGCAGGAGCGCGAGCGAAAGCTGGTTGATGCGCACGTCGTTGTATTCCCAGTACGTGCCGGGCGTGCGCAACGGGCGCAAGTCGCCTTTCTTGCCCTCGGGCGGTTCGCCGAACGTGACGGCGCGGTAGTGGTCCGCCTGGTCGGAGAGGCCGAAGCACGCGCCTTGCCATTCGCTCGTCTGTTGCAGCAGTTGCGTCCACGTGATGGGCGCGTTGTGCTCGCTCTCGAAGCCGATGCCGGGCACGCGCGCACGCACGGGCTCGTCGGGGTCGGGCAGGAGGCCGCGGTCGTGCGCGACGCCCGCGAGCAGCGCGAGATACGTCTTCGCGATGCTGAAGGTCAGATCGGGGCGATCGGGCTCGCCCCAGCGCGCGAGCATGCGGCCGTCCACGGCAATCGCGCCCGACACGGGCCCGCGATCGTGGATGGGTCCGAGCAGCCGGTTCCACGGCGGCGGGTCGTTCACGTGCACGCCGAACTTGCCGCTGGCGTTGCGGTCCCAGGCCGATTCGTGATCGACGGAAAACTGGATGGCGTCCTGCACTTCCTGCGGCAAATCGTGTTGCATGGGTACGGGTTTCCTTGCGTGTGCTTCGATATCGAGGGCTTCAGCGCGCGCCGAGCCGTGCGCGGGCCCAGACCAGCGTGACAAGGCTCAGCACCGCCGCGAACATCAGCCAGAGGCCCGGCGCGAGATTGTTGCCCGTGGCGGCGATGAGCGAGGCGACGGCAAGCGGCGTGAAGCCGCCGAACAGCGTGGTGCCGATGTTATAGGCGAGCGCCATGCCCGTGGTGCGCGTGCGGGTTGGGAAGAATCCTGCCATCAACGCCGGAATCGGCGCGAAATAGGTGACCTTGAGCACCGCGACCCACATCACGGCGACGAGCAGCGTGAGCAGCGACGGATGCGCGTTCACGAACATGAACGCGGGGTAGACGGTCAGGAAGAACAGCACGCCCGCCACGAACATGATGCGCGTGCGCCCCACCTTGTCCGACCAGTGGCCGACGATCGGCGTGAGCACGAAGGCGATCAGGCCCGCCATGAGCGTGGCGATAAAGCCCGACGAAGGCGCGAGGCCGAGCTGGCGCGCCGCATAGGTCGGCATATAGAGGAGCACGTATTGTGCGGAGGTGGTCAGCACCAGCGCGCCGATGGAAGCCAGCACGCGCGCTTTTTGCGTGGCGAGCAGCTCGCGCACGGGCGACTCGGCCTTTTCGCTGCGCTCGAATTCGGGCGTTTCGTCGATGCGCCGGCGGATATAAAGGCCCACCGGGCCGATCAGCATGCCGAACAGGAACGGCACGCGCCAGCCCCAGCTTTCCAGTTGCGGCGTCGTGAGCGCGCCCATGAGCACCGCGCCGAACAGGGAGGCGAGCAGCGTGCTCGCGCCCTGGCTCGAGAACTGCCAGCTCGACATGAAGCCGCTGCGTTGCGGCGCGTGCTCGATCAGGAAGGCCGTGGAACTGCCGAACTCGCCGCCCGCCGAAAAGCCTTGCAGCAGACGCGACGCGAAAATGCCGATAGGCGCGAGGATGCCGATCGTCGCATAGGTGGGCATCAGCGCGACCATGGCGGTGCCGATCGTCATCATCGTGATGGAGAGCGTGAGCGAGGCCTTGCGGCCCTTGCGGTCGCTGTACGAGCCGAGCACGAGCGCGCCGACCGGCCGCGCGAGGTACGAGAGCGCGAACGTGCCGAGCGTGAGCAGCAGCGACATCGTGGCGTTGTGGACGGGGAAAAAGAGCTTCGAAAGCGTGGACGCGAAATAGCCGTACGCGATCAGGTCGTAGAACTCGAGCGCGTTGCCGATGGAAGTGGCGATGATCAGCCGCGAGACGCTCTTGCCCGATGCGGCGTGCGTGGCGTGTGCGGCGTGTTTTGCGTGTTCTGCATGTTCGGCTACGGAATCGATGCTCATTGCCACGTCCTCATGCAAGCGTTGTAGAAACCTGCGGTGCGGGGTTGGAGGCGCCGGTTGCGCCGAGGTCCCAGAAGAGACCGGCCATGATGCGCAGCCCGTCGCGCACGACCGGGCCGAGCAGGTGCTCGTTCGGCGCGTGCTGCGAGCAGCCGGGGTATGAATGCGGCACCCAGAGCGTGGGCATGCCGAGCACGTCGGCGAACACGTCGTTGGGCAGCGTGCCGCCCAGGTTCGGCAGCAGCACGGGTTCTTCTCCCGTGGTTTCGCGCAGCGAGCGCAGCGCCCACTGCACCCAGGCGTTGTCGGGATCGACGCGCGTGGCGGGCGCGCCGCGCTCCACGTCCAGCTCGACCATGCCGAAGCCGTGCGCATCGAGGTGATCGCGCACGATGCGCTCCAGGTTGCGCCAGTCCGTGCCCACCACGAAGCGGATCTGCATGTACGCGATGGCGTGCGGCGGAATCGCGTTCACGGGCTTTTCCGGGTTGCCCGTGCGGAACGCGAGCACTTCGAGATTGTTCCAGCCGAACACGCGCTCAGTGGGCGTGAGGCCCGGCTCGCCGTAGTCGCGGTCGACTTCGGGTTCGCCCGCATTGCCGCCCACGGCGATATCGGCGAGCGCGCGGCGCACCGACTCGGGAATGGACGGCGGGCGCAGGCCTTCCACGAGAATCTTGCCGTTCGCATCGACCATCGTGGCGATCGCATTGGCGAGCACCACGCCCGGATTGCGCAGCAGCCCGCCCCAGTTGCCGGAGTGATGGCCGCCTTCGCGCAGCGTGAGTTCGAGCTTGAAATTGACGAGGCCGCGCGAGCCGAGAAAGATCGTTGGGCGGTGCGCGCTCAGGCGCGGGCCGTCGGAGGCGATCAGCACGTCGGCGGCGAGCTCGTCGCGCAGTTGCGTGCACAGTTCGTGCAGGCCCGGCGAGCCGACTTCCTCGCCCGTTTCGAACAGCAGCTTGAGATTGAAGCCGAGCTTGCCGTCGCGCGCGTCGAGCACGGCCTTGAGCGCGGCGAGATTGATGCTGTGCTGGCCCTTGTTGTCGGCGGTGCCGCGGCCGTACCAGCGCTCGCCGTCGATCGTCACGTCCCACGGCGTGAGGCCCGCGCGCCACTGGGCGTCGTAGCCGCGCACCACGTCGCCGTGGCCATAGCTCAGCACCGTGGGCAGCGCGTCGCCTTCATGGCGGTGCGCGATGAGGAACGGGCCCGCGCCCTGCGCGGGATTGTCCGCCACGCGGCAGACGAAGCCCCACTGGGTGAGCAGCGGCGTGAGTTCGTCGTCCAGATAGGCGCGCAGGCGGGCGGCGCTGTCCGGCTCCTGGCTCTCGGTGCGGTACGCCACGCGGCGGCGCAGGTCGTCGAGGAAGCGGCCCGAATCGTAGTGGCCGGCGGCGGTTTGAATGGCGATGTCGCGGGTCAATGCGCGTCTCCGATGACTGATACCCTGGGCTGATACCCGGTCCGAAACCCTGCAACGATCCTGCGGTCGCCGATATTTCTGCACAATTACAATATTTGCGACCTATCGTTGCCGAAACGGCAAAGCGCGCGCATCCCGCGCCCATCGACATGGACAACACCGCACTCCGTTATTTTCTGGAAGTGGCCCGCAGCGGCTCGCTGAGCAAGGCGTCCGAGCGGCTTTTCGTGGCCGTCTCGGCGCTCAGCCGCCAGATTGCCCGGCTCGAAGAGGAACTGGGCACGCCGCTATTCGAGCGGCGCCCGCGCGGCATGGTGCTGAGCGAGGCAGGGCGCCTGCTCGCGGAGCACGCGCGGCGCAGCCTGCTTGAAAGCGAGCGCGTGATCGGCGAGATTCGCGGGCTCAACGAAGGCGGGCGCGCGACCATACGCGTGGCGAGTTCCGAAGGTCTCGCGCCGCATTTTCTGCCACAGGTGTTCGCGCACTTTCTCAGGATGTATCCGCGAACGCATTTTCAGCTCGATGTGTCGGCGCCCGCCGTCGCCACGCAGCGCGTGAGGGAGGGCACGGCCGATATCGCGCTGTGCTTCAGCCTCGCGCCGGAGAAGGAGATTACCGTGCATTATTCGCAGCGCGCGCCGATTTTCGCGCTCATGCGCGGCGATCATCCGCTGGCGGCGCGCGAATCGGTGTCGCTGCGCGATCTGCTCGCGTGGCCGGTCGCGATGCACAACCAGGGCGTGACGATCCGGCAACTGTTCGATATTTCGTGCAGCCTGGAAGGGGTGGTCTTCGAACCGGTGCTCGTGAGCAACTATCATGTGGCGCTGCAAAGCTTCGTACGACTGACCGATGCCGTCACGCTCACGGGCTACCTCACCGTGCGCGGCCGTCTCGAGGCGGAGGGCCTCGCCGCCGTGCCGCTGGCGAATCCGGAACTGCATCAGCGCACGTTGCAGGTCCAGACCATGGCGGGCCGCACGCTGCCGCAAGCCGTGCAGGCGTTTCTGGACCTGCTCACGCGCGCGATCGACGACGAATCGCTCGTGGCCGGGTGATGGTGCTCGGGATGACGTTCAGGCGAGGGGGGCGGTGGTAGTCATGAGCCGCGCGGCGAGCCTGCGCATGCCGGCGAACACGGCGTCGGCGATATCTTCGGGAAAGCCGGCGGGGATCTGCTTCGAGACCGTTTCGATCACGCGAGGCGTGTGCTGCGCCACCTGCGCGAGCATCGCTTCGACCTGCGCGGCGGCGAATCCCACGCGGCGGCCTTGCTCGATCCAGTGCCGGGGGTAGATTTCCTCGATGCGATAGTGCCGGTTGCGCCCGCGCACGGCCATCGCGAGACTCGCGCGCTGCGGCGCGATATGGTTGCGGCCCCGCCCGATGATGGGGTGCGCGGAGAGCACGTCGTAGAGCGGCGTGGCGGCGTATTCGCTGCCCGGCAGGAGCGCGATGCTGTAGTTTTTCGCGTGGCCGTCCGTGGCCGCGAGCAGCCAGAAGAGGATTTGCGTGACGAAGAAGTTGCGGCGGTCGATCGCGGCCTGCGCGGAACCGTCGAGCACTTCCATGATCGCGTCGATGCCGGGGCCGCCGTCGGCTTCGTACTTGGCGAGGCCGGACGTGCCGGTCGCCTGGCACAGGTCCTCCTGCGGCAGGCGCACGATCCATTTGCCGTCGCGCGCCGGGCGCCGGTCGAAGCGCTCGACCACGAGCGCCTTCATGTCCTCGAAGTGCGCGATCTCGCATGGCGCCACGGGCAGGCCGTACGCCGCGATGATCTGCGTGCAGAGCCACTCGTTTTCCACCGAAGTGCGCATGTCGGCGCGCATGTTGCCGACCAGACCGAGCGGCAGCTTGAGGATATGCGTGGTGGGCGTGCTGCCCTCGGGAAGCAGCCACTGGCCGCGATGGCGCAGCAGCGCGGTTTTTTCCTGCGCCCCGGCAATCGACAGGCGCAGGCTGTCCACGGACTCGTGCTCGCCCGCGTGCGGGGTGGCGGTGGTGTCGCGCAGCAACTGGGCGATGTCGGGCTCGCCCAGCGCGCGGCCCTTGATGGTCCTCAGGCTGGCGGGCGTTTCCTCCGCCGGAAGAATTTGCAACGCCCCGACGCAGTCGCGGCCGAGCGCGGCGAGCAGTTCGAACGGCGAGGTGCCGCCTGTCTGGTAGCGCGCGGCGATGCGCCTGCGGATGCGGTCGCTGTCCGGCAGCAGATTGTCGAAATAGTCGGCCACGACGCGGCCGCGATACGGCTGGTTGCCGGGCGTGAAGGGCAGCGAGAGGGAGAGCGGGCGGCCTTGTTCGTCGTCGATCCAGCTATCGAGGTACACGAGCCGCTCGCTGCCGCGCGCGCTTTCCCAGTAGCCCACGGGCAGGCCGTTCATCCACAGGTCGAGGCGGTTCGGAAGGCGGGGGCGTGTGCTCACCAGTCTTCCCTCGACTTGCTGCGGGCGGTGGTTTTGCGCGGCGGCCTGGCGGTTTGTGTAGCGGACGATGAAGCGGCAGGTGTAGCGCGGCGACGCGGTTTTGCGGCCGCTGGCGCCGCCGCGCTGGATATTTTGGCGGCGACGACGGGCGCTGCCTGCGCTTGCGGCGCGGCGAATTTCATTTCGACATCGACGAGCCGCAGAACGCGAAACAGCCGCTCGACGCTGGCGGACTCGGGGTTGGCCTCGAATGCGGCGTAGCTTTGCTGCGAGATGCCGAGCCGCCGGGCCAAGGCCTCCTGGGTGAGGCCCGCTTTCTTCCGGAAGCCGACGAGGATCGGGCGCAACTGGCTCAGTGTCTTGACAGGGTAGTCCACGGGATTTCCGGGCGGCGGCCCGCATGGCGCAAGTGAATACAGTCTATACGTTGTAAAGTGAAAATACAAACCACAGGCTGTAATCGGAGAATACAGGCTTTGGTTTGTATGAGGATGCTGGACGGGATGACAGGGTGGGGTCCACATACGCAACTAACAGCCTGTCGCGGCATGCGCACCCCACAGCCGCTTCGCGGCCAGAGCGCCTTGCCGGGCAGGCCGGCAACACCGCGAACCCGCGAGCCGAAGGGCAAAAACGCACGCGGGGAATGAAGCCTTTCGGCCTCATTCCCCGCGTGCGAACGACAAACGGTGCGGCAGTATCAGCGATTCACGATGCGCGCCGGCACGAGGAACGTGAGCAGCGCGCCGAGCATGAGCGCCCCTGCCATCGTATAGAGGCCGGTATTGGTGCTATGCGTGAGATCCTTCATGAAGCCGATGAAATACGGCCCCGCGAAGCCCGCGAGATTGCCCACGGAGTTGATGAGCGCAATGCCGGCCGCCGCGGCCGAGCCGCCGAGGAACGCGGTCGGCAGACTCCAGAACATCGGCAGCGTCGAGAGGGCGCCCGCCGCCGCGAGCGTGAGGCCCACCATCGCGAGCACCGGCTGGTCGCCGAACATGGCCGAGGCGATCAGGCCCACGCCGCCGAGCACCGAAACGAACGCCAGGTGCCAGCGGCGCTCGCGCCGCCGGTCGGCGCTGCGCGAGGCGAGGCCCATCGTCACGACGGCCGCCGCGTAGGGAATCGTGGTCAGCAGGCCGATCATGAGCGGGTCTTTCACGCCCGTGGAGGAGATCAGCGTGGGCAGCCAGAAGCCCACCGTATAGAACCCGCAGATCAGGCAGAAGTAGATCGCCGTAAGCAGCCACACGCGGCGGTTCGTGAACACTTCGCGCATCGAATGGTCCGCCTTGTGCGCGGAGTCGGCGGCGATCTGCGCTTCAAGCAGCGCGCGTTCTTCCCCGGTGAGCCACTTCGCCTTCTTGATGCCGTCCGTCAACACCACGAACGCGGCGATGCCAACGACGATCGAGGGCAGTCCTTCCACGAAGAAGAGCCACTGCCAGCCCGCGTAACCCATCGCGCCGCTCAACGCATGCAGCAGGTAGCCCGAAAGCGGCCCGCCGATGAGGCCCGAAACGGGCACGGCCATCGCGAACGCGGCGAACATCTTGCCGCGCCGGTGCGAGGGATACCAGTACGAGAGGTAGAGAATCACGCCGGGGTAGAAGCCCGCTTCGGCCAGACCCAGCAGGAAGCGCATCACGTAGAACTGAGTGGGCGTGGTCACGAAGGCCATGCCCGAGGAAATGATGCCCCAGGTGATCATGATGCGCGCCATCCACAGCCTCGCGCCCACGCGGTGCAGGATGATGTTGCTGGGAATTTCGACGAGGAAGTAGGCGATGAAGAAGATGCCGGCGCCCAGGCCGTAGACCGTGTCCGAGAAGTGCAGGTCGGACGACATTTGCAGCTTTGCGAAGCCCACGTTCACGCGATCCAGATACGCGACGAGGTAGCACAGCATCAGGAACGGCACGATGCGCCGCGTGACTTTGGCGTAGGTGCGCGCTTCGAATTCGCGCTTCTCGCCTGTTTCGATAATCCCGACCGACTCTTGCAGCACGGCTGTCTCCTTAAGTTCGCTTGCGCGAAAGGCCGGTGTGCCGCGGGCAGCGCATCCGGCATTCAGCGCAAAATTTGTATGATGAGCATATGTAATATCTTTTGCCGGTTGGATGTTAGGTTAAAAGGCGGTAAGGTGTCAACGCGTCACCGATCAACGCCGTTTTCGGGTCTTTCCTGAAGCTCAAACACATGAACAACCCCACATCCACGCCGTCGCGCACGGTCGCGTTCGAGGCCCCCAACATCACGAGCGCGGGCACGCTCGCCGACCGGGTCACCGCGGTGCTGCTCGAAAAGATCAAGAGCGGCGACTTCCCGCCGGGCGCGCGGCTGCCGACCGAACAGGTCATCTGCGAGCGCTTCGGCGTGAGCCGCACCGTGGTTCGCGAAGCGATCTCGCGCCTGAAGTCCGAAGGGCTCGTGGAGGTGCGGCAGGGCAGCGGCATGGTCGTGCGCGAGGCCAGCCGGGCGGCCACGTTCCGGCTGCCCGTCGAGGTCAACGATTCCGTGGAGGCGGTCCTGCGCGTGACGGAGTTGCGCCGCGGCATCGAGGCCGAAGCGGCGGCGCTCGCCGCCGAGCGGCGCACGCGCACGCAACTCGCCGAAATCAAGCGCGCGCTCGCCGCGATCGACACGGCCGCAAAGCAGCAGCGCGACGGCGTGGAGGAGGACCAGGCGTTCCACATGGCCATCTCGCACGCCACCGGTAATTCCCTGTATCCGCCCATGCTCGAATATCTCGGCCAGTTCGTGCGCGCGGCGATCCTCCTCACGCGCACCAACGAAGCGCGGCGCGGCGACTTTTCCGAGCAGGTGCGCGCCGAGCACAAGGCGATCTACGACGCGATCGCCGCGCAGGATCCGGTTGCGGCGCGCCAGGCCGTCATCACCCACATCGACAACGCGGGCGCGCGCATCCAGGTGGCCGGCCCGGCGTTCTGGGCGGGCGAGGGCACCACAGCCGCCCAGCCGTTGCTGGAGGAAGGCAAGCGCGCGGCGCGCAAACGCACCCCCCGCTGACGTTTCCGGCGCGGCGCGGCGGCAAGGGCTGCACGGCGGACTTGCGCGATTCGCTAAAAGGTAAGATCATCATACAACTTTTTAGCGGAAGCATCCGCCGCCATCCCGTAGAACGAAGGAGACGACGATGGAAATCGTGGTGACCGGCGCCGCCGGCTTTCTGGGCCAACGCCTGATTCGCACGCTGCTCGCACGCGGCGAATTGACGGGCGCCGATGGGCGCGCGCAGCGCATCGAGAAAATTCGCGCGTTCGACGTGGTCGCGCTTCAAGGCATCGACGACGCGCGCGTCGAGGTGCTCACAGGCGACATCAGCGACGCACAGCAGATCGAAGCGCTGATCGGTCCGCGCACCGCCAGCGTGTTCCACCTCGCGGCGATCGTTTCGGGCCAGGCCGAGCAGGAGTTCGACCTTGGCATGACCATCAACTTCGACGCCACGCGCACGCTGTTCGAGCGCATTCGCGCACTGGAAACACGCGCGCGCTTCGTGATGACGAGCTCAGTCGCCGTGTTCGGCGGCGATCTGCCGGCCACCGTCGAAGACACGCACGTCTGGTCGCCGAAAAGCTCGTATGGCACGCAAAAGGCGCTGTCCGACCTGCTGCTCGCCGACTACAGCCGCCGCGGCTATCTCGACGGGCGCAGCCTGCGCATGCCCACCGTCGTGGTGCGTCCCGGCAAGCCGAATCGCGCGGCGTCGAGCTTCGCGAGCGGCATCATCCGCGAGCCGGTCAACGGCGTGGAAGCGGTGTGCCCCGTCGCGCCCGAAACGCTGCTGTGGCTCATGTCGCCGGACCGCGCCGTGGAAAACCTCGTGCACGGCCATGAACTGCCTGCCGAACGTCTCGAGCAAGGGCGCGTCATCAACATGCCGGGGCTTTCGGTGACGGTGAGCGAGATGCTCGCCTCGCTGCGCCGCATTGCGGGCGACACCGTGGCCGACCGGGTGCGCTTCGAGCGCGACCCGGCCATCGAAAAGATCGTCAATTCGTGGCCCGGCAACTTCTCCGCGCCTTATGCGCGCTCGCTCGGCTTCGTGTTCGACGCGAACTTCGACGACGTCGTGCGCGCATTCATCGAGCGCGACGCTCTCGTACGCTGATACGCCACGACCCACGTCACGACGCGGCGGCGCGCGGCCAGCACTAGCCCGCTGGCGCGCGCCGCGCTCGCGCAACCGGACTCCCTCGCCATGTCTTCCTCTTCCGTCCTGCTCGGCTGCATTGCCGACGATTTCACGGGCGCGACCGATCTCGCGAACATGCTGGTGCGCGGCGGCATGCGCACCGTGCAAACCATCGGCGTGCCCGCCGCGCCGCTCGACACGCCCGCGCAAGCCGTGGTCGTCGCGCTGAAGTCGCGCACCGCGCCGCGCGACGAAGCCGTAGCCGAATCGCTCGCCGCGCTCGAATGGCTGCGCTCGCTCGGCTGCCGCCAGTTCTACTTCAAGTACTGCTCGACCTTCGACTCCACCGACGAAGGCAACATCGGCCCGGTCGCGGACGCGCTCATGCAGGCACTCGGCACGTCGTTCGCGGTGGCGTGCCCGGCGTTTCCGGAGAGCGGCCGCACGGTGTATCGCGGGCATCTGTTCGTGGGCGACGTGCCGCTCAACGAGTCGGGCATGCAGAACCACCCGCTCACGCCCATGACCGACGCGAATCTCGTGCGCACGCTCCAGCGGCAAACGCCGTCGAAGGTCGGCCTGTTGCGCTACGACGCGATCCAGCGCGGCGTGCCTGCGCTCGCCGAAGCGCGCGCGCAACTGGCCGCGCAGGGCGTGCGCCTGGCCATTGCCGACGCGATTTCGGACGCCGACCTGCACACGCTGGGCGAATCGTGCGCCGACGATCTGCTCGTCACGGGCGGCTCGGGTCTCGCCCAGGGCTTGCCCGCCAACTTCGCCCGCGCGGGCCTGCTCGACACGACCGGCGCGGCGCAGCAGCTTCCGACCGTGCAGGGCCTGGCCGCCGTGCTGGCAGGCAGTTGCTCGCGCGCGACGCAAGGTCAGGTCGCGCACTGGCGCGAGCATGGCCGCCCCGCGTTTCGCATCGAGCCGCTCGCGCTCGCCGCCAACGCCCAGGCCGTGGTCGATGCCGCGCTCGCCTTCGCGCGCGAGCGCGTGGCGAGCGAGCCGGTGCTGATCTACGCCACGAGCGCGCCCGACGAAGTGGCGCAGGCGCAGCAAACGCTCGGCACGGCCGCCTCCGGCGCGCTGGTCGAGGAGGCGCTGGCGAACGTGGCGCGCGGGCTCGAACACATGGGCGTGCGGCGCTTCGTCGTGGCGGGCGGGGAAACCTCGGGCTCGGTCGTGAACGCGCTCGGCGTGAGTTCGCTCGCGATCGGCCCGCAGATCGATCCCGGCGTGCCCTGGACGGTTTCGGACGGCGCGCGCCATGCGCTCGCGCTCAAGTCGGGCAACTTCGGCTCGGTCGACTTCTTCGAGAAGGCGCTGGCGCAGTGCGAGCGCATCATGGAGCCGGCGCAATGAGCGCGATCCTTCCGGCGGATCATGCCGCCGAGAATCGCGCGCGCGAAGAGATCGCGCGCATCGGCGCCGATCTTTACGCGCGCCGCTACACGGTCGGCTCGGCGGGCAACATCAGTGCGCGGCTGGCTGACGGCTGGCTCATCACGCCCACCGACGCGTGTCTCGGTCATCTCGATCCCGCCGCCATCGCCAAGGTGGACGCAAGCGGGCAGTGGGTGAGCGGCGACAAGCCGTCGAAAACCCTGGCGCTGCATCGCAACGTCTACGAAGTGAATCCTTCGATGAACGGCGTGGTGCACACGCATTCCACGCATCTCGTCGCGCTTACGCTCGCGGGCGTGTGGCAGCCCGACGACGTGTTGCCGCCCATCACGCCGTATTACGTGATGAAGGTGGGCCACGTGCCGCTCGTGCCGTATCGCCGCCCCGGCGACCCGGAAGTGGCCGCACGCATCCGAGCGCTGGCGAACGACGTGCGCGGCGTGCTGCTTGAACGCCTCGGGCCCGTGGTGTGGGGCGCAAGCGTCTCGCAGGCGGCCTGGGCGCTTGAGGAGCTTGAGGAAACCGCGCGCCTGTGGCTCATGACCACGCCCCGGCCCGCGCCGCTCACCGAGGCGCAGATCGACGAGCTGCGCACGACGTTCAACGCGAAGTGGTGAACGCGCGACCCGCGCGCCGACTTATATTCAGGAAACCTTACATGTTGCGTTTTTCCGCCAATCTCTCGACGCTGTTCCAGGAATTGCCGCTCGCCGAGCGTTTCGAAGCGGCCGCGCGCGCCGGCTTCGATGCCGTCGAACTGTGGTTCCCCTATGAAATTCCCGCCGCGCAAATGCGCGAACGGCTCGCGGCGCATGGGCTGCGCTGCGTGGGCATCAATTCCGCGGCGGGCGACGTGTCGCGCGGCGACTGGGGCCTGGCCGCCGACCCGGCGCGGCGCGCCGAATTCGACGCAAGCGTGGAGCAGGCCTTCGACTATGCGCAGGCAATCGGCTGCCCGAGCGTGCACGTGATGGCCGGGCAGATCGACGCCGGTGCGCCGCGCCAGAGCGCATGGGAACACTATGTGGAGTGCATGGGCGCGGCGGCGGACCGTGCGGCCGCGCGTGGTCTCACGGTGATGGTGGAGCCGCTCAATGCAATCGACCGCCCGCGCTATCTTCTCAATACGCAGGCGCAGGCGCTCGAACTGCTGGGCGCGCTGAACCGGCCGAACCTGAAGATCATGCTCGACCTCTACCATGTGCAACGCGGCGAAGGCAATCTGATCGAGCGCATGCGCGCGTCGCTGCCGCATGCGGCGCACGTGCAGATCGCCGACAATCCGGGCCGCCACGAGCCGGGCACGGGCGAAATCCGCTTCGAGAGCGTGTTCGCCGAGCTCGCGCGCAGCGGCTATAGCGGCTTGATTGGCTGCGAATATCTGCCTTCCGGCGCGAGCGTGGAGAGTTTTGGCTGGCTCGAACCGTTCAGGGCGGCGCAACCTGCCTGACGCTGGCAACGCGACTTCCATTGGCGAAGTCGCACTGCCAGCGCTTTATCAGGAGTGCGATCAGCGTTCGGCGCGCGGCATCGGCTCGCCGAGCACGAACGGTCCGCCCTGGAACTGCTGCGCCGGGTCGGCGAATCCGGCGTTCGGCGCGCTAGCCGCGAAACGGTCCGCGTAGGCCTGCGAGCTGTCGCGCGGCCGGTAGCCGAGAAAACGGGCCTTGGCGTTGTCCCACCAGCACGCCGGGTTGTCCGACACACCGTAGACGACCGCGTGCCCGGCGCGGTTCGTGAACAGCGAGCAGCGCACGAGTTCGATGAAGTCCCCATAGCTCAGGAACGTGACGAGCATGCGCGCGTTCTTCGGCTCCTCGAACGACGAGCCGATGCGCAGGCACACCGTTTCAATGCCGAAGCGGTCGAAGTAATAGCGCGAAAGCGACTCGCCGAAGCATTTCGTCACGCCGTACAGGCTGTCCGGGCGGTGCGGGGCGTCGGTGTCGAGCACGTTCGTGACGGGATGAAAGCCCGTGACGTGGTTGGAGCTCGCATACACGATGCGCTTCACGCCATGCTTGCGCGCGGCTTCGTAGAGGTTGTACGTTCCGCGAATATTCGCTTCGAGCAGGTCGTCGAACGGCGCGTCGATCGAGATGCCGCCCAGGTGCACGATCGCGTCGACGCCTTCCACCATCTCCATGACCGCCTCGCGATCCGCCAGGTCGACGCGGCGCGCTTCCTCGTGCGGCGCGGTCTCGCCCAGCTCGGTGATGTCGCTGATGCGCACGGTATCCGCCCAGTCGGCCAGCGCCCCGCGTAGCTGACGGCCCAGATTGCCGCCCGCGCCGGTGAGCAGCAGACGACCGAATGGCTTGCCTGAAAGTGAGTGTTGGGACATCCGGGCTTCCTGGTAATTATTGTGAAAAGTTTTGGAAAACGTTTTCCGAATATAGCCATCGGCCGTCACAGCGTCAATGGAGGAATACGTGCGGCGAGGGCAGTGGTTCACCTGGTGTCCGTTTCTGCGAAAATGCTCGCCGTCGCCCCCGCCAAACGTTGCCCCTATGAAAAGCAGTCCTCCGACGATTCGCGATGTCGCCGCCATGGCCGGCGTCTCGGTCGCCACGGTTTCGAAGTACGTGAATGGCACGCAGCGTTTTTCGCCCCCGGTCGAGGCGAAACTCAAGGACGCCATCGAATCGCTCGGCTACCGCTCCAATCCGCTCGCGCGTTCGATGATCACCGGGCGCACGCGCACCATCGGCATCGCCATTCTCGACATCACCAACCCGCACTTCACGAAGGTGGTGAAGGGCGCCAACCGCGTGGCGCTCCAGCACGACTACACGCTGCTGCTGGTGGACGCCGAAGAGAATCTCTCGCGCGAGCGCTCGCTCATCGAGGCGCTCGCGCCGCGCGTGGACGGGCTCATCGTCAGTTCGCGGGCGTCCGAGGAAATCGCGAAATGGACGCTCAAGCTCGACAAACCGGTCGTCATGCTCAGGACCGTGCGCGGGCTCGACATTCCCACCGTCGGCTTCGACAATCGCCTCGCCACCTATATGCTGGTGCGCCATCTGCTGAACCTCGGCCACCACAAGATCGCCTACCTCGGCTTCGACGCCGCCACCATCAACGACGAGCGCATTGCGGGCGCGCGCGAGGCGCTGGCCGAAGCGGGCCTCACGCTCGACGTGCATGAAACGCATGCGCCCACCGCGCAGGCGGGCGAGGAAGCCTGCTCGCGCGTGCTGCTGGGCCCGAACCGCCCGCAGGCCGTGATCTGCTACAACGACCTGATCGCGCTCGGCTTCATGAAGGAGGCCAAGTCGCTGGGCTTTCGCCTGCCGCAGGACGTGTCGGTGGCGGGCATCGACAACGTGCCTTATGGCGAATACGTGGAGCCGCGCCTGACCACCATCGACGGGCAGGGCGAAAGAATGGGCGAACTGGCCATGCAAAAGCTCATCGACGTGCTCGCCGGGCGCCCCGACGTCGAGCAGGTGGTGCTGGAGCCACGCCTCGTCGTGCGCGATTCGACCGTCGCCTGCCGCTGAATTCCTGATCCTCGTTTTCTCTCGCCTGCCGCCTGCGCAAGGACGGCAGGCGGCCTTTGCGCGCCCGCTCGCTTCGTTTCCTGCGTTCGCCGCGCGCCGCCGATTCGCGTAACTACCTACTAGCCATTTCGAAAGGATCCGATTAAATTTGAGAAAACGTTTTCCAAGGATGGTGTTGGCAGCGATGCCTGCGCCGCCCTCTGGAAAACCTGGCAAAGCGGGTAGCGGTCGCGCCGGCATGCGCCAGTCCAGCAGCAGCTCGATTACAGAAGCGGTATGCGAAGAACAAAAGGAGATCGAAGCATGTCGAGAAGCAAGCACCGTTTGCAGTCCGTCGTTGTCGGGGTGGCGATCACGGGCGCCGCGCCCGCCGCTTTCGCGCAGAGCAGCGTCACGCTGTACGGGATCGTCGATAGCGGGATCGGCTGGCAGTCGAGCCAGACGACGCTCGGTTCGACCTCCGGCGGCCGTTCGGCGGTCAAGATGATCAACGGCGTGTGGGCGGGCAGCCGCTTCGGCCTGAAAGGCGCCGAAGACCTGGGCGGCGGCACCAAGGCCATCTTCCAGCTCGAACAGGGCTTCAACAGTGCGACGGGCGCGCAGTCCACGAGCGGGCTCATGTTCAGCCGCCAGGCCTACGTGGGCGTGTCGAACGCCACCTACGGCACGTTGACGGCGGGCCGCCAGTACGCTTCGTACTACCAACTGCTTTCGCCGTATAGCCCGACCACGTGGCTCACCGGCTTCTACGGCGCGCATCCGGGCGACCTCGACGGGCTCGACACGATCTACCGCGCCAACAGCACGCTGCTGTACATGTCGCCGAAGATCTACGGCTTCACTTTCAGCGGCTCGTATTCGCTGGCCGGGGTACCCGGCAGTGTGACCCAGGGCTCCACCTGGGCCCTCGCCGGACAGTACGCCATGGGCCCGGTGGGTCTCGCCGTCGGCTTCTCGCGCATCAACAACTCGAACGTGAACGGCGGCGTGTTCGGCACCGACACCACCACGTCCAACGCGGGCGCGCAGGCGGGCATCTCGGCGGTGACCAACGGCTACCAGTCGGCGCGCGCGCAGCAGCGCTTCGCCGTGGGCGCGGGCTACACGTTCAACAACCAGTTCGACATTACCGCGACGTACACGAACGTGCAGTACATCGCAGGCGTGGGCTCGGGTTTCCGCGACACCGCGATCTTCAACACGGGCGGCCTCGTGCTGCACTGGAAGCCGACCACGTCGTGGGATTTCGCGACCGGCTACAGCTACACGCGCGCCACCAAGGCCAACGGCATCACGAGCAGCGCGCAGTACCAGCAGGTCAACCTCTCGGAGTACTACTCGCTCTCCAAGCGCACGGGCCTTTACGCGTTGCAGGCATTCCAGCGCGCAAACGGCCAGACGCTCGCACCGGCGGGCAACGGTACGCAGATCATCAACGCGACCGCGACGATCGGCGACGGCTTCCAGTCCACGCCGTCTTCGTCGCGCAGCATGGTGGCAGTGGGTGCCGGCATCATCCACCGCTTCTGACGCAGTGTGGCCCACGCTCAAACACGACACTTCAATATTGGGGACAAGCGATGAAAAGGACCATTCGCCATTCAGGCATGGCAAAAACCGCAATGACGGCGCTGGCCGCAGCGCTGGCGCTCACCGCGGGAGCCGCGCACGCGCGTGTGTTCCGCGTGGCCGACGTGCACAGCGACACCTTCCCGACCAACATGGCGCTCAAGCACATGGGCGAGGAAATCTCGAAGGCGACGGACGGCAAGGACTCCGTGAAGGTGTTCGGCAATAGCGCGCTCGGTTCGGAAAACGACACGATCGACCAGGTGCGCATTGGCGCGCTCGACATGGTGCGCGCCAATGGCGCGGCGTTCAACGAAATCGTGCCGGAATCGATGATTCCCTCGCTGCCGTTCCTGTTTCGCGACATCGACCATTTCCGCAAGGTGATGTACGGCCCGGAAGGCCAGAAGATTCTCGACGCGTTCAAGGCCAAGGGCATGATCGCGCTCACGTTCTACGAGAGCGGCGCGCGCTCGATCTACGCGAAGCATCCGATCAAGTCGCCGGCCGACATGAAGGGCCTGAAGGTGCGCGTGCAACCTTCTGACCTGATGGTCGACGAGATCAAGGCGATGGGCGGCACACCCACGCCCATGCCGTTCGCCGAAGTCTATACGGGCCTGAAGACGGGTCTCGTCGACGCGGCTGAAAACAACCTGCCGTCGTACGAGGAAACCAAGCACTACGAAGTGGCGCAGGTGTTCTCCGAAACGGATCACGCCATGACGCCCGAAGTGCTGGTGTTCTCGAAGAAGGTGTGGGACACGCTCTCGCCGCAGGAACAGGAAGTCATCAAGAAGGCGGCGGCCGACTCGGTGCCGTACTACGTGAAGCTCTGGACGGCGCGCGAGGACACGGCGGGCAAGACGGTGCAAAAGGGCGGGGCAACGATCATTCCGGCGGCCCAGGTCGATCGCGCGGCCTTCGTGAAGGCCATGCAGCCGGTCTGGACGAAGTATGAGCGCACGCCGCAGATGAAGCAGATCGTCGACGAAATCCAGGCGATCCATTAACGCTTCGCGACTTCGCGGCTCCGCGCCCGCAGCGGGCGTGGAGCCGCGCAACACATGGCATGCGCGCGCGGCCGCGAAATGTGTCCCACGCAAGGATGGAACATGACCTTCCTGAAACTCCCCAACGATCTTCTCTTTCGCCTGCTGACGATCGTCGCCTCGATCGCGCTGGCCTCGCTCACGATCCTCGTGTTCTACGGCGTGATCATGCGCTACGTGTTCGCGAGCGCGCCCGATTTCGTCGAGCCGATCGCGTTGCTGCTGGTGATCGTGATCGCCATGTTCGGTGCGGCGCTCAAGGTGCGCGAGCGCGGCCATATCGGCCTCGATTCGCTCGTGAAGAATCTTTCTCCCAGGGGCAAGCGGATCGCTGAGGCGTTTCAGCACCTCTGCCTGATCGCGCTCGGCGCCGCGATTTTCTTCGGCTGCATGCAAATGGCGGAAACGACGATGGACGACCGCATCGCGATTCTCGGCGTGCCGGAAGCGCTGCGCTATGCCATTCCGTTGGTGGCGAGCCTGTGCATCATGCTCTTTTCGCTCGAGCATCTGCTCGCGCTGTTCGTACGCAAGGCAAAGTAGGGCAAACATGGAACTTGCAATTCTTTCCCTCAGTTTTCTGGTGCTCCTGGCCGTCGGGGTGCCGGTGTCGTTCTCCCTGGGCCTCGCCTGCGTCCTCACGTATCTTTACGAAGGACTCCCGGCGGCGACCGCCATGCAGTCGATGATCTCGGGCATGAACGCGTTTTCGTTTCTCGCGGTGCCGTTCTTCATCTTCTCGGGCGAGCTGATGCTGCACGGCGGGATTGCCGACCGCATCCTGCGCTTTGCCCAGGCGGCGGTGGGGCATTTTCGCGGCGGCCTCGGCATGGCCAACGTGGTGGCCTGCACGCTGTTCGGCGGCGTTTCGGGTTCGCCTTCGGCCGACACCTCGGCCATGGGCGGCGTGGTCATTCCGCTCATGAAGCGCGAGGGCTACAGCGCGGCCTATGCGGTGAACGTGACGACCCACTCGTCGCTCGCGGGCGCACTGATGCCCACGTCGACGAACATGATCATCTACGCGTTCGCCGCGCAGGGGATCACGGGCACGCTCAACGGCCAGCAGATGAGCGGCGTTTCGATAGGAGACCTGCTTTTCTCGGGTCTGTTGCCGGTGCTGTGGGTCATGGGCTTCGTGCTGATCGCCGCGTACTGGCAGGCACGCCGCTTCGGCTACCCGCGCAGCGCCGACGGCACCACCAGAGTGCAGGCGTTCCCCGGCTGGTTCGCCGTATTGCGGGCCTTTCTCGGCGCGCTGCCGGGGCTGCTGGTGATCGCGATTATTCTCTTTTGCGTGGCGCGCGGCATTGCGACCGCCACGGAAGCGGCGGCCATTGCGGTGATCTACTCGCTCGCGCTGACCGTGCTCGTGTATCGCACGATGACGAAGGAGAAGCTGTTCTACGCGCTCTCGCGTGCGGCCAAGACCACGGGTGTGGTGCTGCT
The DNA here is from genome assembly GCF_003268775.1 of Paraburkholderia unamae. GTDB lineage: Bacteria > Pseudomonadota > Gammaproteobacteria > Burkholderiales > Burkholderiaceae > Paraburkholderia > Paraburkholderia unamae. The sequence continues at coordinate 64,352 of NZ_QLSU01000018.1, read as the reverse complement.
GCTGATCGCGGTGTCGAACATGCTGCGCTACCAGATGGCTTACCTGGAGATTCCGGAGGCGATCTCGCGCGTGCTCGAACATGCCACCACGGTGCCCTGGCTGATGCTTCTGTACATCAACATCATCCAGGTGTTTCTGGGCACGTTCATCGACATGGCGGCGCACATTCTCATCACGACGCCGCTGTTCCTGCCGCTCGCCATGCATAGCGGCGTGGGCCCGGTGCAGTTCGGCATCATGATCCTGCTGAACTGCGCGCTGGGGCTCGTCCATCCACCCATCGGCTCGGTGCAGTTTATCGGCTGCGCGATCGGCGACGTGTCGATCGGCGATACGACCAAGGTGGCGTGGCCGTACTATCTGGCGATTTTCAGCGCGATCAATCTCGTCACCTACGTGCCGCTTTTTTCGACCTGGCTGCCGAGCCTGATCAACGGGCATCCGGTTTTCTGATGCCTATGCCGTAAGGTGCGCAAAGCGGGCCCATTGAGGCCCGCTTTGCTTTTGTGCCGCAGATGCACCACGGCGCTCGGGTCGCTCACGTCCCTCACGTCCCTCACGTCGCTCAGGCCACGCGGATCACGACCTTGCCGAAGTGCTTGCCGGCTTCCAGCCACGCGTAAGCCTCGGGCGCTTCGTCGAAGCCGAACACGCGGTCCACCACGGGCCGGATCTGCTGCGCCTCAACGAAGCGCGTGACGCTTTCGAGCATCGCCCGGCTGCCGACCATCACGCCGTGCAGCCGCTTCATGCCGCCGATCACAGGTAGCAAGCCCAGCTCCGGCCCCGCAAAGCTCGTCACGCCGCCGATGATCGAAACGAGCCCGCCCATTTTCGCCGCCGCCACCGAGCGCGGCAGCGTATCGCGGCCACCCACCTCGACCACGATGTCCGCGCCTTCGCCGCCCGTTACGCGCAGCACTTCGTTCTGCCACTCGGGCTGCGTGCGGTAGTTGATGGTTGCGTTCGCGCCGAGCGCGCGGGCGCGTTCGAGTTTCGCATCGCTCGACGAGGTGGCGATGGTGCGCAACCCCGCCGCGTGGGCGAGCTGCAACGCCCAGATCGACACGCCGCCGGTGCCGAGCAGCGCCACGGTCGCGCCGGGCTGCGCGCGGCCGTCGGCGAAGATCGCGTTCCATGCGGTAATGCCGGCGCACGAGATCGTCGCGGCTTCCTCGTAGCTCAGATGCGACGGGATCGCGACGAGCGAGCTTTCCGTGGCGACGAAGTGCTCGGCCAGCACGCCGTCGAACTGCGCGCCCGGCGTGCCGCTCACCTTCGACGGAGTGGCGTCGCCGTCGATCCAGTGCGGGAAGTAGGTGTTGATGACGCGCTCGCCGGGTTGGAAGCGCGTCACGGCCGCGCCGACCTCGACGACTTCGCCCGCGCCGTCGGCGAGCGGCACGAGCGAGGCGTCGCCCAGGCCCAGATAGTCGCCGCGCGCGAACATCAGGTCGCGATAGTTGAGCGAGGCCGCGTGAACTTTCACCACCACATCGTGCGGGCCGGCCGCGCGCGGCGTGAAGTCGGCGCGCGCGAGTGCGCCCACGCCAGCGCCGGCCTTGAGTTTCCATGCCTTCATGACTGCTCCGGTACGAGTTGGAGCAGCCATGATAATGTTGCTCACAGGGCGACATTGGTGAGATTCAGGCGACCCACTGTCGCCATCAAGGATACAAAAAAGGAGTGTGAGCATGAGCGAACGGCTGAGCGGCGTGGCGGAATTCGTGGACGTGGTGGATGCGGGCAGCTTCGCGGCAGCGGGCGCGCGCCTTGGCGTGACGCGCTCGGCGGTCGCCAAGATCGTCGCGCGGCTGGAGCAGCGCCTGGGCGTGCGGCTCTTGCAGCGAACCACACGCAGCCTGAGCCTCACCGACGAAGGTCACGCCTACTACGAGCAATGCCGTCGCGTGCTGAGCGACCTGAGCGCCGTGGAGGCCGCGCTCGACCACGGGCGGCGCGAGCCCTCGGGGCGGCTGCGCATCACCGCGCCCGTGCTGTTCGGGCGCCAGTGCGTCGCGCCCGTGGTGCGGCGGCTCGTGGAGCAGTATCCGCGGCTCAATGTCGAGCTTTCGTTCAGCGACCGCGTGGCCGATCTCGCCGACGACGGCTTCGACCTCGCCGTGCGCATTGGCGCGCTGCCCGATCACGGCACGCTCGTCGCGCGGCGGCTGGGCGTGCAGCACATGGGCATTTGCGCCTCGCCCGAGTATCTCGCGCGGCATGGCAAGCCCGCCGACTGGGCGGCGCTCGCCACGCACGCGGGCATTGCCTATGGCCGCGCGGGTCAAACCGCGTCGTGGCGCGTGCGCGATCCGGGCGGCGAGGTGCGCGAATGCCGCCTCGCCTCGCGCCTGTGCTTCGACGACCTGCTGGCGATTGCCGACGCGGCCGCCGCCGGGGCCGGTCTTGCGTGGCTGCCGTGCTGGCTCATGAGCCCGTACCTGAACGACGGCCGCCTCGAACTCGTGATGGACAGCAACACCGTGCTGGGCGACGAGGTGCATGTCGTGCGGCTGACGTCGCGGCACATGCCTTCGAAGGTGCGGGTGGCGGTCGATGCGCTCGTCGCGGACGTTTCGCGCATGCTCGCGGCGTCGCTCGACTGAAGCTTCCCGAAGCGCTGGTGAGCATGACGCCGCGCGCGGCGAGAGTTTCACTCCGCAAAACTTTTGTGCAATGCGCAATGACAGGGCGGGCGGTCAGCCGCTATAAAGCCAGAAAGCGACGTTTTGCTAGTTTCGTTCCATAAAATTCCAGATTCCGGAGACGCTGCAATGGCGCTGTCGACGTCGGTTCAGAAAGCTTGCAGGCTGATGCGTGTGCTGTCCGACCAGCGCAATACCCGTTTGACCGATCTCGCGGGCGCGGCCGGCATCGACAAGGCCTCGGCGCTGCGCCTGCTCGACACGCTCGTGGCCGAAGGTTTCGTCGTGCGCGACGAGAGTTCGAAGGCCTATTCCGTGGGGCCCGAGTGGCTGGTGCTGCGCGCCACCAGCGTGCATCGCATCGACCTGCGCGCCGTGGTGCGCCCGGCGCTGATCCGCCTCGCGCAAAGCTGCGAGGACAGCGTGATCCTGTCCGTGCCGAGCGGCCAGGAGTCGGTCTGCATCGAGATGCGTCCGGGCACCTTTCCTATTCGCGCGAACTATCTGAACGTGGGCAGCCGCCGCCCGCTCGGTGTGGGCGCGGGCAGTCTCGCGCTGCTGGCCGCGCTGCCCGACGCCGAGATGGAGGCGACGCTTGCGGCCATCGTCCCCACGCTCAGGCGCTACCCGCATTTCAGCGCCGCCATGCTGCGCCGCGAAGTGGCGGCAACGCGCGCGCGAGGCTATGCGTTGCTGCTCGACGTGGTGGTCGAGCGCATGGGCGGCATTGCCGTGGCGCTGCATGACCCCGACGGCTACCCGATTGGCGCGATCAGCATTGCCGCGCTCAGCGACCGCATTAGCGAGCGCGAGGAGACGCTCGCGCTTGCGTTACGCCGCGAAGCCGCCGCAGTGAGCGAAGCCTGGCTCAAACCTGGCACGAAACGCACATCGAAAGCGCCCGCTGCCAGGGAACTCTCCAACGTTTGAGCACAGGGCGACCCTGCATCGGCTGAGGCGCGCTCGGTCGAGCGGACAGGATCGATGAATATTACAAAGGACTCCATAGTTAAATGAAATCCGGAAACATGAATCAGACACTTCAGGTCTTGCTGTCGCCGCGCTCGATTGCCGTGATCGGCGCCTCGGAAAATATTCACAAGATCGGCGGACGTCCGTTGCACTACATGCGCCAGCAGGGCTATGCGGGCAAGCTTTATCCCGTCAATCCGCAGCGCGCCGAGATTCAGGGGCTGCCGGCTTTTCCCTCTCTCGACGCGCTGCCTGAAATCCCGGAGCTGGCCATTGTCGTCGTGAGCGGCGAGGCGGCCGTGCAGACCGTGCGCGACTGCGCGCGCCTCGGGGTGGGGGCCGCGATCGTGATCGCCTCGGGTTTCGGCGAGGCGGACGAGGCCGGCAAGCGCATGCAGGACGAGATGGTCGCGATCGCGGCGCAGGCAGGCATGCGCCTCGTGGGGCCGAACAGCCAGGGGCTCGCGAACTTCGGCAACGGCACCATCGCCAGCTTCTCGACGATGTTCATCGAAGTGCCGCCCGCGGACGGCCCGGTCGCGGTCATCAGCCAGAGCGGCGGCGTGAGCGCCATGGTGTACGGCCTGCTGCGCGGCCAGGGCATCGGCGTTCGGCACATGCACGCGACCGGCAACGAAGCCGACGTCACCGTGAGCGACCTCGCTTTGGCGATCGCGCACGACCCCGACGTGAAGCTGATCCTGCTGTACCTCGAAAGCCTCACCGCGCCCGAGGTGCTGGCGCAGGCGGCGGCCGTGGCGCGCCGCCGCGGCGTGCCGATCGTCGCCGTGAAGGCGGGGCGATCGAGCGCCGGGCAACGCGCGGCGGCTTCGCACACGGGGGCGATTGCGAACGAGGACCGGGCCGTGTCGGCCTTCTTCGAGCGGCACGGCATCTATCGCGTGGACGACGCCCATGCGCTCGCGCGTTGCGCGCCGCTTTACCTGCGCGACTGGCAGCCGCAGGGCGCGCAACTCGTCGTGGTCAGCAACTCGGGCGCGAGCTGCGTGATGGCCGCCGACGCCGCCGAGCGTCACGGCCTCGCGCTCGTGCCGCTTGCGCCGCACACCCAGGCCGAGCTGGAAAAGCGTCTGCCCGGTTTTGCCGCGACCGGCAATCCCGTGGACGTCACGGCGGCGCTGCTCACCAACAGCGGTCTGTTCGGCGACGTGCTGCCCGTGGTCGCCACCGACCCGGCCAGCGACCTCGTGCTGCTCGACATCCCCGTTGCGGGCCTGGGCTACGACGTGGAGCGCTTCGCGCGCGACGCGGCCGCGTTTGCCGATACGGCGGGCAAGCCCATCGTCGTGGCCGCCTGGCAGCCGCCGGTCGCGGCGGCGTTTCGCGCCGTGAACGTGCCTACCTATGAGAGCGCCGCGCATGCGATCGCATCGCTGGCCCAATTGACCGCGCATCGCGCCTTGCTGCGCGAAGTCGCCGCCGAAGCGGCGCGTATTGCGGACAGCGCGAACGGTGCGCCTCCACTGCGTCTTGCAACCGCTCACGCGAACGCGCCCGCGCGCACGCTGAGCGAGGCCGCGAGCCTGGCTCGCCTCGCCGCGAGCGGCATACCGGTGGTGGCGCACAAGGCGTGTCACAGCGCGGAGGAGGCCGTCGCGGCATGGCGCGCCTTGGGCGGCCCGGTGGCCGTGAAGGCAAGCTCGCCCGACGTGCCCCACAAGAGCGAGCATGGTCTCGTCGCGCTCAATTGCAACGACGAGGAAAGCGTGGCGCGCGCGTGGCTCGACCAGAACGCGACGCTTGAGCGGCTGGGCGCGGCAAGCGAAGGCATCGTGATCGCACGCATGGAGCGCGCGCCGCGCGAGTGCATGGTGGGCGCGCACTGGGACGCCGAATTCGGCGCGGTCGTGGTGGTGGGCGATGGCGGCAAGTACGTGGAAATCCTGCGCGACACGGCCGTGCTGCTCGCGCCATGCAGCGAAGATGCCGTGCTGCGCGCGCTCGCGCGTCTGCGCATCGCGCCGCTGCTTGCGGGCGTGCGTGGCGAGTCGGCCGTAGACACGCACGCGCTCGCGAAGATCGCCGTGCAGGTGGGCAGGATCATGCACGAGGCCGGCGGGCAGATCCGCTCGATCGACCTCAATCCCGTGATGGTGAGCGCAAGTGGCGCCGTGGTGGTCGACGCGCTCATGGAGGTGGCCGTGGCGCCGTGAGGCGCGGCGCGGCAGGCGAGAGCAAAGCCATTCGATAACCAGAAGGTCAGGCCGGAACTTCAGATCAGGAGGAGACAACAATGCGACAGGACAGTGTCGGCGCGCCATCGCCCGGTGCGAGCGGATCGACCATCGTTGCGGGAGACGACGCAGACGTGCCGTTTCTCGCGCAGGTGTGGGGCGACACGGTGGATATTCGCCATCTCGGCGCCTCGATCGCCATCGGCGTCGCGATGAGCATGGGCGCTTTCACGCTGGGCAAATCGCTGCTCGCTTCATGGGTGCACGATCACGAGCTGGCGCACGCCGGGTCGATGCTCGCGGGGCTCGCAGGCTGCCTGCTGGCCGGCGTGATTTGCGCGCGCCTGTTCAAGCCCAAGCGCGTGGTGGCCGAGCAGGCCATCGACGCGGCGGGCCGCGCGGAGGTGCTGCGCATGCTGGGCGCACAGGCCGGCGGCATCGGCACGATCGCCGATCTTTCGCCAGCCGGGCGCGCCGAGCTTGAGGAACTCGGTATTCTCGACATGTTCGCGCACGCGCAGTCGCAAAGCCCGGAGATGCAGGGAACGCACGGAACAAGCGCGGCAAGCGGCGCGCAAGGCACCCACGCAACGCGAACGGAGGCCTGCTAATGGATGCGCTGCTCCATTCGTTTCTCGTCGCGCTCTCGATGGGCTTGCTCGGCGCGGTCGTGTTCGCGGCGCTCGGCGTGATTTCCGGCACCGACGAAACGGCCACCATCGCGCCGCTCACGCTGCTCGTTGCGTTGCTGGGCGTGCCGCCCGAAGGCGTCTTCACGTTCTTTATCGCGGGGGCCGTCGCCAAGCACATGACCCACGCGATTCCCACCGCGCTGCTCGGCATTCCGGGCGATGCGATGGCGGCCCCGCTGCTCCAGCAGGCCACCATGCTGCGCGCGCTCGGCGTGCCGCATATCGCGCTGCGCAAGATGATTTCCGGGGCCATCGTCGCGGCCTTCATCGCGCTGCCGCTCGCCGTGCTGTTCGCGGTGCTGCTCGCGCCCGTGGCCGGTGTCATCACGAAGGCCGCGCCGTGGGTCTTTCTCGTCGTGGCCATCGGCATTGCTTATCTTTCGCCGGCGCGCTGGGCCGCCGTCGTGCTGCTCGTGCCGTTCGTCATGCTGATCGTGGGCTTGCAGGCGTTGACCGGCCACTATGGCGTCAAGCTGGGCGTGAGCTATTTCCTCGGCATCGCCATTGGCCCGCTGATCGCCGACGTGTTCTCGCTGCTCGCGCCCGCCGAGCGCCGCCGCATGCGTCGCCCGCGCGCATCGACTTTCGTGCTCGCGCCCGACGTCAAGCAATGGAGCGGCTACTTCCCCAATCCGCTCAAGGTGCTGGACCGGCGCCAACTGGGCTGGACGGCCGCCACCGCCGCCATCTCCAGCGCGACCTTCGTGTTCAGCCCCGTTGCGATGACCGTGGTGATGGGCGAGCTGGTCGGCGCCCGGATCAAGCATGCGTATGAGCGCCTCACCACCGTCATTGCCGTGCGCAACGGCGTGACCGAGGCCACTTATATCGCGGAGACGCTGATTCCCCTCATCGCGCTCGGCCTGCCGCTTAGCCCCGTGGCGGCCGGTCCCGCCGCGCCGCTATTCAACGCGCCGCCCCGGTTCTTCGTCAACAGCGCAACGGGCGAGGTGCACAATCTGCATACGATGCTCTCGGGTTGGGAGTTTCTCGTGTTCGGCTTGCTCGGCGTGCTGCTCGCCGCGCTCGTTTCGTATCCGCTCGCCATGAATCATGCACGGCGCGCCGCGCTGTTCGTTTCGAGAAAGCTGAGCCACGAGGCGATCATCGCGACGTTTGCCGGGCTCATCGTGCTGATCAGCGTTTGGGAAGGGCAGTGGCTCGGCCTTGGTGTGATCCTCACCGTCGGTTTGTTCGGAGGGCTGCTTTCGCGCGTGTTCGCGTTCAACGCAGGCGTTCAGTTCATGGGCTATTACGTAGCCGTACTGAGCGTGCCGGCGCTGAGCCGACTGTTTTGACGAGGCGCATGCGCCCTGGGTAATCGCGTTTTCTACGGTATCGACATCATGAACTTTGATCTTTCACCTGAACTGCTGGAACTGAGAGACCGCACGCGGCGTTTTATCGCCGAGCAGGTCATTCCGCTGGAGTCCGACGTGCGCCACGACTCGCACGGGCCGAGCGAGGCGCTGCGCCGCGAGCTGATCGAACGCGCGCGCGCTGCGGGTCTGCTCACGCCGCATGCCTCGACATCCATGGGCGGCCTCGGGCTGAGCCATGTCGCGAAGGCCGTGGTATTCGAAGAGGCGGGCTATTCGTGGCTCGGCCCGACCGCGCTCAATATTCACGCCCCCGACGAAGGCAACATCCATCTGATGGAAGCCGTTGCCTCCGAAGCGCAAAAGGCGCGCTGGCTGCGCCCGCAGGTGGAGGGGCGCGCGCGTTCGTGCTTCGCGATGACCGAACCCTCGCCGGGCGCTGGCGCCGATCCGTCGATGCTCGCCACGACGGCCGTGCGTGACGGCGACGACTACCTCATCACTGGACGCAAGTGGTTCATCACGGGTGCGAGCGGCGCCGACTATGCCATCGTCATGGCGCGCATGGAAGACGGCACGGCCACGATGTTCCTCACCGACATGAGCCGCGAAGGCATTCGGCTGGAGCGCAGCATGGAGGCGATGGACCGCTGCTTCACGGGCGGCCACGGCGTGCTCGCGTTCGAGCGCGTGCGCATTCCGGCGAGCGACGTGCTCGGCGAAGTCGGCAAGGGCTTTCGTTACGCACAGGTGCGTCTTGCGCCCGCGCGCCTCACGCATTGCATGCGCTGGCTGGGCCAGGCGCGGCGCGCTCACGACATTGCCACGGCCTATGCGCGCGAGCGCCAGGCGTTCGGCAAGCCGCTAGGCGCGCACGAGGGCGTGGGCTTCATGCTGGCCGACAATGACATGGACCTGCAAACGTCGCGCCTGCATATCTGGCACACGGCATGGCTGCTCGATCAGGGCCAGCGCGGCAACTTCGAGTCGAGCCGCGCGAAGGTGGTGTGCTCCGAAGCGCTGTGGCGCACCGTGGACCGCTGCGTGCAGATGCTCGGCGGGCAGGGCGTGACGGCGGAGACGGCCGTGATGCGCATCTTCATGGACATGCGCGCGTTCCGGATTTACGACGGCCCGAGCGAGGTGCACCGCTGGAGCATGGCGCGAAAGATTGTCGAAGCCAGCGAGGGAAAAGCGTGATGACGGATATCGCAAAGCGCTTTTCGCTGGAAGGGCGCACGGCGCTGGTGACCGGGGCGTCGAGCGGCCTTGGCCGTCATTTTGGACAACTACTTGCTGCGGCGGGGGCACGGGTTGCCGTCTCGGCGCGCAATGTGGGCAGCCTCGGCGAACTCGTGGGGGAGATCGAGGCGGCGGGCGGGGAGGCGCGCGCCATGCGGCTCGACGTGACCGACGCGCAGAGCGTGCGCGCCTGCTTCGACGAACTGGGCGCGTGGGGTGCGCCTGACATCGTCGTCAACAACGCAGGCGTGACGGTCACGAAGCCGCTGCTGGAGCAAACCGGCGAGGACTTCGAGCACGTCATCGACACCAACTTCAAGGGATGCTGGAACGTCGCGACCGAAGCGGGCCGCCGGATGGTTGCGGCGCAAACGCGCGGCGCGATCGTCAATATCGCGTCGATTCTCGGCGAGCGGGTGGCGAACGGCGTGGCGCCTTATGCGGCCTCGAAAGCGGCCGTCATTCAGCTTACCCGCTCGATGGCGCTCGAACTCGCACGCTACGACATCCGCGTCAACGCGCTGCTGCCGGGCTATGTCGAGACCAACCTGAATCGCGACTTCCTGAACAGCGAGCCCGGCCAGAAGCTGCGCATGCGTATTCCCAGCCGGCGCTTCAGCACGATGTCCGACCTCGACGGTCCGCTGCTGCTGCTCGTGTCCGACGCGGGGCGCGCCATGTCGGGCTCGGCCGTCGCCGTGGATCGCGCTCATCTCGTGAGTTCGCTATGACGCATGTTCCGTTTCAGGCGCGCCTCGAAGCCTGGTTGCGCGAGCAAGGGTATGCCGGGCCTGGCGCGATTGCCATCGCGCCGCTCACGGGCGGCCAGTCGAATCCTACCTTCCGCATCGATTGCGCGGGGGGCCGCTACGTGCTGCGCAAGAAGCCGCCAGGCGTGCTGCTCGCCTCCGCGCACGCGATCGACCGCGAGTACCGCGTGATGAAAGCGCTGCGCGGCACGGCGGTGCCGGTGCCGGAAATGCTCGTGTGGTGCGATGACGAATCCATCGTCGGGACGCCGTTCTATTTGATGGAGTTCGTCGAAGGCCGCGTGCTCGCGGATCAGTCGCTGCCCGGCATGACGCCCGCGCGGCGCGGCGAAATCTACGCGCAGATGAACCATGTGATCGCGCCGCTGCACGGCATCGATATCGAGGCCGTGGGGCTCGCCGGTTTCGGCAAGTCAGGCAATTATTTCGAGCGGCAGATCGCGCGCTGGACGCGGCAGTGCCGCGACGCGGCGCAGCCCGTTAGCGCCGACATGCAGCGGCTGATGGAATGGCTGCCCGAGCGCGTGCCCGCCGACGACGAGACGACGCTCGTGCACGGCGACTTCAGGCTCGACAATCTCGTGTTTCATCCGGTGGAGGATCGCGTGGTCGCGGTGCTCGATTGGGAACTGGCGACGCTAGGCCACCCGCTTGCCGATTTCGCTTACCACTGCATGAGCTGGAGGATCGCGCCCGACGTGTGGCGCGGCATTGCAGGCCTGAATCTCAATGAACTTGGCATTCCTGAGGAGTCGGCCTATATGCGGCAATACGAGGCCGCTACCGGGCGACGCTTGAGCGAGCATTGGGAGTTCTACCTCGCCTACAACCTCTTTCGCATGGCCGCCATTTTGCACGGCATAGGCGAGCGCGCGCGGCAGGGCAACGCGGCCTCGGCCGACGCCCGCGAAACCGGCGCGAAGGCCGCGCCGCTGGCCGCGCTGGGATGGCAGTGCGCACAGCGCTACGACGCCGCGCGCAGCGCGAGCGCATCAACGAGACCTGGAGCAGGAGACTAAGCGGATGGGCAAGCTATACGAGAACGCGGCAAGCGCGTTCGATGGACTGCTGCGCGACGGGCAGCTACTGGCGGTCGGCGGATTCGGTTTGTGTGGCATTCCCGAAATGTTGATTGACGCGCTCGTGCAGACCGGCGTGCGCGGGCTCACGGTGATCTCCAATAACGCGGGCGTCGACGAATTCGGCCTTGGAAAGCTGCTGCAAACGCGGCAAATCCGCAAGATGATCGCGAGCTACGTGGGCGAGAACAAGGAGTTCGAGCGCCAGTACCTGGAGGGCGAACTGGAACTCGAATTCACGCCGCAAGGCACGCTGGCCGAGCGACTGCGCGCGGGCGGCGCGGGCATTCCCGCGTTCTTCACGAAGACTGGCGTGGGCACGATGGTCGCGCAAGGCAAGGAGGTGCGCGAATTCGACGGCGAAGCCTACGTGATGGAGCGCGCGCTCGTGCCGGAAGTTGCGCTCGTGAAGGCCTGGAAGGCCGATCGCGCGGGCAATCTGGTGTTTCGCCGCACGGCGCGCAACTTCAACCCGGCCGTGGCGATGGCGGGCAAGACGACGGTGGCCGAGGTGGAGGAAGTGGTGGAGTGCGGCGTGCTCGATCCGGACGAGATTCATTTGCCCGGCATCTACGTGCATCGCATCGTCGTGAATCCCACCCCCGAAAAGCGCATTGAACGGCGCATGACTTCCGCCCACGCAGGAGACTGAGCATGGCATGGCAGCACGAACAGATGGCGAAGCGCGCCGCGCAGGAACTGGAGGACGGCTACTACGTGAACCTGGGCATCGGCCTTCCCACTCTGGTGGCCAACCACGTGAGCGCGGGCAAGGAAGTCTGGTTTCACAGCGAAAACGGCATGCTGGGCATCGGACCCTACCCCGGCGAGGCGGAAGTGGACCCCGACATCATCAATGCGGGCAAGGAAACGGTGACGACGATACCGGGCACGAGCATCGTGGGCTCGCACGAGAGCTTCGCGATGGTGCGAGGCGGCAAGCTCGACCTTTCGATTCTCGGCGCGCTACAGGTGAGCGAGCGCGGCGATCTGGCGAACTGGATGATACCCGGCAAGAAGGTGAAGGGCATGGGCGGCGCGATGGATCTGGTGGCTGGCGTACGCCGTGTCGTCGTGCTGATGGAGCACGTGGTGCCCAAGAAGGACGGCGGTTGGGAATGGAAGATCCTGCCCGAATGCACCTTGCCGCTCACGGGCGTGCGCGTGATCGACCGGATCATCACCGACCTGGGCGTGATCGACGTGAGTACGGACGGCCTGCGCGTGGTCGAACTGGCCGAAGGCGTGACGCATGAGGAGATGCAGGCGAAGACGGGAGCGAAGTTGATATGGTAAGCATCATCAGGCAATTTTGTGGAACGAGCACTGGCGTAGGGAGGCAGCGATGAGCGAAGGAAGCCAGGCGTGGATCACGGGCGCGGCCGGCACCGCGTTCGGTAAATTTCCCGGCCGCAACGCGCTCGACCTGATGGCGCAGGCGGGCACCGGCGCGCTCGAAGCGGCCGCGCTCGAACGCGGCGACATCGACGGACTCATTTGCGGCTATGCCACAACGTTGCCGCATCTCATGCTTTCCACACTGTTTGCGGAGCGCTTCGGCCTGCGCCCGTCCTATGCGCACAGCCTTCAGTTGGGCGGCGCATCGGGCGCGGCCATGCTCATGCTCGCCGCCGAACTCGTGAGCTCAGGACGCTGCCGCAACGTGCTCGTGGTGGCGGGCGAAAACCGCTTGAGCGGGCAATCACGCGACGCGTCGATCCAGACGCTGGCGCAGGTTGGCGATCCGGACTACGAAGTGGTATATGGCGGGTCGGTTCCCGCTTACTACGCGCTATTCGCGTCGCAATACATGCATCGGGCGGGCGTGACGGAGCGCGATCTCGCGGAATTCGCCGTGCTCATGCGTGCGCGGGCAAGCCGCCATGAAGGCGCGCAACTGCGCGAGCCGATTTCCGTGGAGGACGTGCTCGCTTCGAAGGCGATTGCCGCGCCGCTCAAGCTGCTCGATTGCTGCCCGATCTCGGATGGCGCGATGGCGCTGGTCGTGAGCGCGAAGCCGGGTGCGAACGCGCGCATCGCCGTGACGGGAAGCGGGCAGGCGCACCGCCATCAGCATCTCACGGCGATCGACGACGTGTTCGCTTGCGGCGCGCAGGAGGCGTCGGCACGCGCGTTCGCGTCGGCGGGCCTCGAACGCAGTGACATCGACTATCTCGGCATCTACGACTCCTTCACGATCACGCTGGTTTCGCTGCTCGAAGAAATCGGTTTCGCGCCACGCGGTGAAGCCGCTCGCCTGGCGCGCGCGGGCGAATTCGACCCCGGCGGCAGTCTGCCCCTGAACACGCACGGCGGTCTGCTTTCGTTCGGTCATTGCGGCGTGGCAGGGGGCATGGCGCACGCCGTCGAGGCCTGGCTGCAAATGGCGGAGCGCGCACAGGCGCGCCAAATCCGTGCGCCACGGCACGCATTCATTCACGCGGACGGCGGCGTGTTGTCGTCGCACGTGAGCCTGATCCTGTCTCGCGAGGGGTAGTCATGCAAGAAGAACTTGTTTCCCGTTCGGACGGTGCGCTCGCGCATGTGGAAGGGCTGCGCCACGGCGTGCTTCGATTCCAGCGATGCACCTCCTGTGCCCGTGCGCAAACGCTGGCGCGCTACGCCTGCTCGGGCTGCGGAAAATCGACGTTGGTCTGGGAGGACTCGAACGCACAGGGCAATGTCGTTGCGATCACAACGGTCACGCGCGCGCCTTCCGAGGCGTTCGCGGCGCTCGCGCCTTATGTGCTCGTTATCGTGGAGTTGGATGAGGGCGCGCGGGTCATGGGGCATGGTGCGAAGGGGCTTCGTATCGGCGATCGCGTTGCCGCCACCTATTTCGCGCATGGCGAGCGCACGCTGCTGCGCTTTGTTGCGCTGGAAGGTTGAGAGGCGCTTAGCCGGTTTGACAAATCCGGCGAACGCCTCCCACGTTATCTCACCGCGCGGCCTCGCCCTGGCGAAGCGCCGCCGGTTTCACGAAGAGCAGAATCGTCAATCCGCCCAGGATCATCACCGCCGCCACCAGCCAGTTCGCGAGCGTGAGGCTACCCGTTCTCGTGCGGATCAAGCCGAGCACGAACGGACTGACGAACCCGGCAAGCTGACCGAGACTGTTGATGAGCGCCACGCCCCCGGCGGCAGCCGCGCCGCGCAGGTACGCGGGCGGAATCGACCAATAAGCGGGAAAGAGCCCGATCGAGCCCGCCGCCGCGACAGACAACAGACAGAACGAGAGCAGCATGTGCCCTTGCAGATACACCATGGCGACGAGCGAAACAGCGCCGATGAAGGCGGGAATCGCGCAGTGCCAGCGGCGCTCCAGCTTGCGGTCCGAGTGATGACCGTTGGCGATGATCGCGGCGCACGTGACGCCATACGATACGGCAGTGAGCAACCCGACATGGAAAACGTCCGTCACGCCGATGCCGCGAATGATCGTCGGCATCCAGAAACCGATCAGATTGCTGCCGCACGAGAAGCAGAACAGGGCGAGGGCGAGCGCGTAGACCTTGATGTCGCGAATCGCCGCCATGAACGACGTGGCGTGGCGCTCGCGCTTGCCGCCTTGCGTACCGGCTTCCAGCAGCAGATCCTGGCGGATGCGCGCCTTTTGCGCGGCGCTGAGCCAGCGCGCCTCCTCGGGGCTTTCGTCGAGCCTGAAGTAAATGAACAGCCCGAGCATCACGCTCGGCAAGCCTTCGAGCACGAACAGCCACTGCCAGCCGTTGAATCCCCACTGGCCATGAAAGCGGCTCATGATCCAGCCCGAAAGCGGGCCGTTCACGATGCCCGCAATCGGAATGGCGGTGAGGAACTTGCCGAGAAAGCGGCCGCGCCAGGCGTCCGGAAACCAGCGCGTGCAATACACGACGATGCCGGGAAAGAAGCCCGCTTCGAATACGCCGAGAAAAAAGCGCATCACGTAGAACTGACCAGGCGTCCGGGCGAACGCGGTGCCCATCGACATGAGGCCCCACAGCACCATGATGCGCGTGAGCGTCTTGCGCGCGCCGAACTTCTGGAGCAGCAGGTTGGCAGGCACCTCGGTCATCACGTAGCCAATGAAGAAGATGCCCGCGCCGAAGCCGTACATCGCGTCGCTCAGCCCCAGGTCCGCCTGCATCTGCAACTTGGCGAAGCCGACATTGAGGCGGTCGATGTAGGCGACGATGTAGCACATCATCAGCAAGGGCAGCAGCCGTCGCGTGACCCTTGCGTAGACATCGGCAGAGGACGCCGTGGTGGCGTCCAATGGCGCAGCGAGATCGATCTGTTCGTATGACATTATTGTTTGTCTCCTCGTGGGTGGATCGATCAGGCCGCGGCCAGCACCGCCTTGCCTGCCAGGCGCGACGCGAGCGCCTCGGGCACCTCGATTTGGAAACCGAGCACGGCGCTCGCGAGCGCCTTGCCGTAGTTATCGAGGCACAGGCTTCGCGAAACGCCGCCGCCCAGTGCGCCATTCGCCACGAAATTCAATGCGTGGATGTTGTCCATTTCGTAACGCGTCACGCTGCCGGTAATCGCGCCTCGGTAAAACGCCTTGAAGCGCGGCGCGGTGAGCTGATCTTTCAAAAGCGCATAGAACGCCGGTTCATAGGCGAACACGGCGATATTCGACGTATTGCCCTTGTCGCCCGAGCGCGTGTGGGCCAGATGCTGAAGAAGGACTTTCATGGAAATTAGCTCTCGAAGTATTCAATTGAAGCCTGCACCTGCTCGCGCGCGACGAGCGCCGACCACACGCCGATGACTTCGCGCGTGCGGTCCTGATGCGGCACACGCTTGCCCGTGTGAGCGATGCCCGAGACGGCCATGCCGTCCACCTCGCGGCCGACCTTGGCCGCTTCCGCGCGCGTGCGCGTGCGCGCGGCGACACGCACGGCGATCTCGTACGGTTCGGGCGCATCTTCCGGTGTCGCCGCGCCATGAATCGCGTTGAGACCGAGGAAGTCGATGCGAAGGTCCTGGGCGTCGAGCTTGACGAGCTTGAAGCGTTCCTCCAGCACTTGCTTTGCGAGCTTCGCGCGCCGCAATGCGCCCGGTCCCGCGTAGAAGAACATGTCCTCGCCGATGAAGCCTTCGAGGCAGCCAATCGATACCTTCAACGTGTCGGTGCGCGGTTTGCCGGTGAGCCCGGTCACGCGCACGCGTTGCTCGTCGATCTGTTCGAGCTTCGCCTGGGTGAAGTCGACAACGGCGTCGGGCGTGATGTAGTTGGCTGGATCGTGGACTTCATAAAGCATTTGCTCTTTTACGGTTTGCAGCGTGATGGCGCCGCCTGTGCCCGCCACTCGGGAAATCACGACGTCGCCGTTCGGTTCGACTTCGGCAATCGGGAAGGCCAGATTCCACGGCATGGGCACGTCCTTGAAGCCGGGATCGCAGAAGTAGCCACCCGTGATCTGCGCGCCGCATTCGAGCAGGTGGCCTATCGCGCTGCCCGCGCCGATGCGCGCGTAATCGTTCGCCTCCCAGCCGAACTCGTGCATGAGTGGCGCGAGAAAAAGCGAGGGGTCGGCCACGCGCCCCGTGATGACGATGCGCGCGCCGTCACGCAGCGCATCGACGATCGGTTCGGCGCCCATATAGGCTTCCGCCGAGATCAGCGTGGGTTCCAGTTCGCGCAACGGTGCGCCCGTTTCCATGATGGAGTCGGCCATGTCGAGCACGCGTTTGCCGATCAGGCTGCCGTTGACGGCGGCGACCTTTACGCCGTGTATGCCCATTTCGCTCAGCAACTCGACAACGCGCCGGGCGGCGCGCGTCGGATCGATCCAGCCTTGATTCGAAATGATGCGGGTATTGCCGCGCATGCACGCGGGCAGCACGGCGCGCATGCGTTCGTCGAGATACGTGTCGTAGCCAGGAAACGCCGGATCGCGGCGCGCGCGAACCTGCGCCGCCGACACGGTCGCCTCCGCCATGGTTTCAAAACACAGGTAATCGAGTGCGCCGTGTTCGGCGCTAAGGGCGGCGGGTTCGATGCGGTCTCCCCACCAACCGCTACCCGACCCGATGCGAATGCTATGGCTCATCTATCCATTCCCGTGGTGATTGTCGGTCCATTTTGTACAATTCACAGGCGCTTACCAATGACTCTGGCGGAACACCGCCTGTGAATTCGATTCATAAAGAAAGCGAGCAAACTGCATGGACAAATTCGGCGAGATGACCGTGTTCCTGTGCGTCGCAAAGGAAGGCAGCTTTTCGGCGGCGGGCCGGCGCTTGCAGTTGTCGCCCTCGGCCGTGAGCAAGCTGATCGCGCGGGTGGAGCAGCGCCTGAACGTGCGCTTGTTCGAGCGCGTTGCCGGGTCCATTCACCTCACGCAGGAAGGGCTCGCCTTCAGGCAGGCCAGCCAGCGCGTGGTGGACGCCATGAATGACGCCGAGAACAGTGTGATTTCGTCGGATGCGGAAATATCAGGCCAACTGACTATCCACACGGCGCTCACCACCGCCAAATACTTGCTGGCTCCCTTACTGGAAGAGTTTCTGGAGCGCTACCCCAGGATCAAGCTCAAGTTCATGCTCGGAACCGAGCGCGCGGACTTCGCAAGACAGAGTATTGATGTCGCCATTCACAGCGAGCAGCCCACCGAACTCTCTCTCGTGGCGAAGCCGCTCATGCCCAGGCCCTGGGTCGTCGCAGCCGCGCCCGCGTATTTGCAGAAGTTCGGCGTGCCCGCAACACCCGACGAACTCGCGCAACATCGCTGCCTGAACTTCACGATCCGCACGCAGTGGAATTCGTGGACGTTTCGCGAGGCAGGCGCGCTGACCACGATCGCGACCACGGGGCATTTGAGCGCCGACCAGGGCGAACTGCTCCGGACCTTCGCCATCAACGGGCTGGGTGTGGTGCGCCTCGCGCGATTTCATATTGCCGAAGACATCCGGCGCGGTGCGCTCGTGCCCCTGCTCGAAGCGTTTCAGGAGCCGTCAGCAGACGTCTTCTACGCGCTGTATCCGCAAGGGCGCGTGCTGGCGCCGCGTGTGCGCGCCTTCCTCTCGTTTCTGGAAGAGCGTCTGCCGCGCAATTGACGAAATTTCATCAACGTTTCCGTTGAGCGATTGCCCTGCGCCGCTTATGTTTGATCCCAGGAGCGAACTGACGCGCGGCGCGGCGGCAAAGCCACGCGTCAAACACAGGAGACGCGAGATGGCGGCCACGGAGCGGGTGATGGCGATCGTCGGGGCGGGGCACGTGGGCGGCCGCGCCGCGCAGACCTTGCGCGAGGCCGGTTGGCGCGGCCGTATCGCGCTGATTGGTGCGGAACCGCATTTGCCGTACGAAAGGCCGCCGCTATCCAAAGCACTCCTCACGGGTGAGCGAAGCGCGCAGCAATGCGGATTACGATCCCCCGAGGCATGGCGCGACGACGACGTCGAGCATATCGTCGCGACGGTGCGCGCGCTGGACCCTGCGCGGCGCACGCTCGAACTGGGCGACGGCGCGACGCTCCACTACGAAGCGCTGCTGCTCGCGACGGGCGGCCACGCGAGGCGGCTGGCGATTCCGGGCGCATCGCACGCGGGCGTGCTCTGCCTGCGCACGCTCGACGACGCCGCGATGATCGGCCCACGCCTCGCGGCGGGCGCGCATATCGTCGTGGTGGGCGGCGGATTTATCGGCCTGGAGGTCGCGGCGTCGGCCCGCGCGCGCGGCTGCGACGTGACGCTGATCGAAGGCGGCGCGCGCCTGCTGGGCCGCGCCGTGCCCGCGGCCATCGCGGCGCGGGCGCACGCCTTGCATGAGCGCAATGGCGTGCGCGTCCTGCTGAACCGTGCGCCACAGGCCTTCGAAAAGCGCGCCGACTCGACGTTCGACGTGATGCTGGAAAGCGGCGAGACGCTGCACGCCGACACGGTGATCGTCGGCATAGGCATCGAGCCCGCGGACGAGCTTGCGCGTGCGGCCGGCATCGAGGTGGCGCGCGGCATTCTCGTGGACGAAGCGCTGGCCACTTCGGCGCGCGGCGTCTTTGCGGCGGGCGACGTGGCCGTGTTTCCGAGCCGGTTCGGCGCGCATCGCATTCGCCAGGAGACCTGGCACAACGCCGAAACGCAGGCGCGCGTGGCGGCGCACAACATGCTGGGCGGGCGCGACGCGTATCGCGAGTTGCCCTGGTTCTGGTCCGATCAGTACGACCATCAGTTGCAGGTGGCGGGCGAGCCGGCGCTGGGCGCACGTTCGATCGTACGCATCCCCGGCGGCGACGCGGAGATTCACTTCGATCTGGACGAGCAGGGGCGGCTGGTCGGCGCGAGCGGCTTTGGCCCGACCGGCGCGTTTGCGAGGGAGATGAAGCTTGCGCGCATGCTGGTGGAGCGAGGGGCGGCGATTGATCCGCAGTCGCTGGCGAATCCCGAAGTCAAGCTAAAGAGCCTGCTTTGATGTGCGATTACGCCGCCCGCGCAGCGACCCACACAACGGAGACATGATGGCGCAACGACTGCTGGTGTTCCAGTCGCTCTGGGCGATGGAGCGTCGACATACCGACGGCTTCGAGCGCTCGCTCGAAGAGAACGTACGGATGATTGCCGAAGCGGGTTTCGACGGCGTGAGCGCGCATTGCACGAACCGCGAAGACGTGCGGCGGCTCGCCCGGTTGCGTAAGGACTACGGACTCGCGGCGGAAGGGCAGTGCTTTCCCACGACCGTGGACGATCTGCAACCCGTGCTCGAACTCGCGACGGAATTCGGCCTGCACCACGTGGACCTTCAGCCCGACGTGCGCCCGCGCACGCTGGCCGAAGCGCTCGCGTTGCTGGACGGCTGGCAGCGTCTCGCGGAGCAGGTGGAGATGCCCGTCTATATCGAAACGCATCGCGACCGCATGACGACGGACCTGTATTTCACGCTCGATCTGCTCGACGCGCGGCCCGATCTCAAGCTGCTTGGAGACATCTCGCATTACCTCGTGGGGCGCGAGTTCGCCTGGCCCGTGTCGCAGGAAAATCATGCGTATATGCAGCGTATTCTCGATTCGTCGTGGGCGTTTCATGGCCGTGTGGCGAGCCGCGAGCAGGTGCAGATCGAGCTTTCATTCGCGCCGCACCGAAAGTGGGTGGATCTCTTTCTCGACTGGTGGGGCTACGGGTTTCGTTCGTGGCGACGCCGCGCGGGCGCGGACGACACGCTCGCGTTTACCTGCGAGCTTGGGCCGCAACCGTACGCGATCATCGGGCCCGACGGCAACGACACGACCGACCGCTGGGCCGAATCGCTGCTGATGCGCGACTGGATTCGCGAGGTATGGGAGTCGGCAATCCAATCGGATACCTAATTGTTTGCTTGTGGAGCAGGGCGCTCAATGCCCGACGACGAGATACGGGTTGCGCCGCACATTCGCCGAGCAGAAAATCCGGAACTCGACCGGCCCCGGCGGCGCGGGCGTTTCCAGCACGCCGCATGCGTTGAGCGCATGCTGCAACGCCGAGATGACCTGTCCGTCCGGGTCCTGGTCGATGGCGATATCCATCGTGCCCGCCTCGATGTACTGGCGGTGCAGGTCGAGCATTTCGTGGCCCGCCCAGACGATCTTTCCCGTCGCGCCCACCTTGCGTAACGCCGCCTCGATTCCCGCCGACGCATAGCCGCTGTTGTAGATGCCGACCACGTCGCCGCGCTTGAGCGATTTGAGGACGGCGCGGTGGCATAGGTCGTCGTTGTCCAGCGATTCGATCGCTTCTTCGTCGCACACGAGGTGCGGGAACGATTCGGCCAGTTGTTCGCGGCAACCGCTGATGCGCTCGATATGCGCGTGATAGTCGTTGCGCGAGCAGATCAGCAGCACGCGGCCCGGCCGCGTGGCGAGCCTGCCGACGAAATAGCCCGCCGTGCGGCCTGCCAGCCTGTTGTCGATGCCGGCGTAGTGCACGCGCTCCACCGCGTCGATGTCGGTCACCATCGTGACCACGGGCTCGCCTTGTGCGATCACCGTGCGCAGCGCGTCGCGGACCTCGGCCGTGTCATGGGTCGTGACGATCAGCGCCGCGCGCTTGTAGCCGGGGCGCAGGATGGCGCGCGTGATCACGTCGTCGTCGGCTTCGGGCAGGAACTGCCGGTGCAGCACGATGCGCCGGTCGAGCATTTGCATCGAGCGTTCGAGACCGAGCGTCAGGCGCTGGAAAAACGGCGTGGGGTTGTGCGGCAGCAGGATGTCGATATGCACGAGCCCGTGATGCGTTTCGGGCAGCACGCGCGGCACGCCCAACTGGCGTGCGGCGGCCACGACGCGCGCGCGCATGGCGGCGGAAACGCTGCCGCGCTCGTTGAGCACGCGATCGACCGTGGCCGGGCTCACGCCCGCCGCCTCGGCAATTTCGACGAAACGCGCCGTGCGCTTGCGGCGCGGCGAAGCGGGGTTCGTCATGGGCTGTCTCCGTTGTCTTCGATTCCTGGCCGGCGCGCGAAAGCCGCGCGCGGCGCTGACGAAAAATCATCAACCTTTTCGTTGAGCCGAGTCAATGGGGCGCTTACCTTTTCGACATCGCACAGGCGACGAACCGAACGGAAAAGGCCAGGAGACGACGATGAGAGAAGCGCCGCAGTTTTCCCTCAACCGCATGAGCGCGCCGAGGCTTGGCCTCGCCGGGTTTGTCGCGCTGTGCCAGCGTCTGGACATCCGTGCGATCGAACTGCGCAACGATCTACCCGGTATCGAGATCGCCGACGGCACGCCGGCCGTGGAAATCAGGCAGGCGTGCGAGGCGGCCGGGCTCGCGATACTCTCGATCAACGCGTTGCAGCGCTTCGAGCAGTTCGACGCGACGCGCCTGAGCGAAGCGGTGACGCTCGCGCGCCATGCCGCCGCATGCGGCGCGCGGGCGCTGGTGCTGTGCCCCACCAACACGCCGCTCGACACGCGCACGCCGGCCGGGCGCCACGCCGATCTGGTGGCCGCGCTCAAGCAGCTCAAACCGATCCTGGACGACCACGGCTTGCTCGGGTTCATTGAAACGCTGGGCTTCGAGGCGTGCGCGCTGCGCCGCAAGTCCGACGCCGTGCAGGGCATTGACGACGCTGACGGCGAGGGCCATTTCAAGCTCGTGCACGACACGTTTCATCATCACCTGGCCGGGGAGGATCGCTTCTTTCCTGAGCGTACGGGGCTCGTGCACATCTCGGGTGTCGAGGACGCCGCGCTCGAAGCCAGTGACATGCGCGACTGCCATCGCGTGCTCGTGGGCCGCGACGATCGCCTCGGCAATGTGCGCCAGCTTGCGGTGCTGCGCGCGGGCGGCTACCGCGGGCATGCGTCGTTCGAACCGTTCGCCGATGACATCGCCCAGGCCGACGATATCGAGCAGCGGCTTGGCGCGAGCATGGGCTATTTACGCGTGGCGCTTGAAGCGGCTTGAAGATTGATCGCGTTGGTATGGACGGAAGGGTTCGCCATCACCACTGCGGAAAACTCACAATTGGCTACGTCGATGAGGCAGCTTCAGAACACCCATCGATCCGCTCTCCTTAGGAAATATCCTAATCGTCACATTTCATTGCGATAGCTTGACGCCGATTAAACCGAATATGCCCAGTGCGCGTTTTTCCTGTCGTATCATCGGTCGGCCGTTGAAGTCCTTCCCCTGAAATATCGGCCGAATACTCCCGGCTACGAAAGGCAAGTTCAAGGCGCATCTTTGCGGTGCGCCTTTCTTTTTTGCGAGTGCACTCTCCGGAGGCAAAGCATCGTGGAATATCTCCAGTTTGCCGGATACCTGCTGGCAGCCATGGTGGTTCTCTCGCTGTTCGCGTTGGCGGACTGGAGCGCGAGGAACAACCTCCCGTCCATGTTGCAAGACGAGTTCGAAAAGGTGATAGCCGGTTATGGGACTGCGAGAAATAGCCCAGAATGTGCTGACCGGAATCGCGATCCTTTCGCTGTTTATCCTCGTCGGGCGCAGCGCGTCGAGGAGTCTGCATGACCAGCGTCCGCGCGCGAAGACGCGGCGCTGAGATCTGACGATCGACGCGGCGGCAATGCGAAGCCGCCGCGTCAACCGGTTTTACTTCGCCACCGGCATCGTAAATTCCGCACCCTTTTCCGTGCTCTCCGGCCAGCGTTGCATGATCGACTTCTGCTTCGTATAGAAGCGCACGCCCTCTTCGCCGTAGGCGTGCATGTCGCCGAACAAACTCCGCTTCCAGCCGCCAAAACCGTGCCATGCCATCGGCACCGGAATCGGCACGTTGATGCCCACCATGCCCACTTCGATCTGGCGGCCGAACTCGCGCGCCACGTTGCCGTCGCGCGTGAAGCAGGCCACGCCGTTGCCGAACTCATGGTCGTTGATCAGTTGCACGGCTTCGGAGAAGTCCTTCGCGCGCACGCAGGCGAGCACCGGCCCGAAGATCTCTTCCTTGTAGATGCGCATTTCCGGCGTGACGTTGTCGAACAGCGTGCCGCCGGTGAAGAAGCCGTTTTCGTGGCCCGCCACCTTGTGGCCGCGTCCGTCCACCACGAGCGTCGCGCCTTCTTCCACGCCGGTCGCGATATAGCCTTCGATGCGCTCCAGCGCCTGCTTCGTGACGATCGGGCCCATTTCGGCATCGGCTTCCATGCCGTTCTTCACCTTGAGCGTGCGTGCGCGCTCGGCGAGACGCGGCACGATCTTGTCGGCCACGTCGCCCACCAGCACCGCCACGGAGATCGCCATGCAGCGCTCGCCCGCCGAGCCGTAGCCCGCGCCGATCAGCGCGTCCACGGCCTGGTCGATGTCGGCGTCGGGCATCACGACCATGTGGTTTTTCGCGCCGCCCAGCGCCTGCACGCGCTTGCCGTGCTTCGCACCCGTTTCGTAGATGTAGTTCGCGATCGGCGTGGAGCCCACGAAGCTCACGGCCTTCACGTCGCGATGCGCGAGGAGGGCGTCCACCACGACCTTGTCGCCCTGGACGACGTTGAACACGCCGTCCGGCAAGCCGGCTTCCTTGAGCAGGCGCGCCATGAAGAGCGCCGCCGACGGGTCGCGCTCGCTGGGCTTGAGGATGAACGTGCAGCCCGCCGCGAGCGCCACCGGGAACATCCAGCACGGCACCATGCAGGGGAAGTTGAACGGCGTGATGCCGGCCACCACGCCCAGCGGCTGGCGCACGGTCCAGTTGTCCATGCCCGTGGAAACCTGCTCGGTGTAGTCGCCCTTGAGCAGTTGCGGAATGCCGCAGGCGAATTCGATCACGTCGATGCCGCGCGCCACTTCGCCCTGCGCGTCGGCGAACACCTTGCCGTGCTCGGCCGTGATGATGGCCGCCAGTTCGTCCTTGTGGCGGTTCATCAGTTCGAGAAAGCGCAGCATGACGCGCGCGCGGCGAATGGGCGGCGTGTCGCGCCAGGCCGGGAACGCGGCTTTCGCGCTCGCCACGGCGGCGTCCACATCGGCGGCTTCGCCCAGCACCAGGCGGCGCGCCACGGCGCCCGTCGCGGGGTTGAACACGGCTTGCGTGCGGTCGCCCGCGCCGCGCTCGGTCTTGCCGCCAATGAAGTGGATTACGTCTGCGGAGTCGGTATAGGCCTGCATGTCATCTCCTCGGGTATGGGGTTAGTGGTGCCCAGTGTACGAAGCGCGCGGGGGCGTGCAAAGGCTCCGGCGCTGAATTGATTGTTTTCCATGGTGAACAATAGGTAGTGCTGAGCCTGAAAGATTGCTAGTATCGAAGCGGGTATGACCGGACTGAAGCGGACTTTTCATTGATGGATACGCAGCGAGTCGAAGCGCTCTGGACACATTTGCACTGGTTGAACGTGCTCGCCGCGCAGGGCAGCTATACCGCCGCGGCGGCGCGGCTGGGCGTGAGCAAGGCGGCCATGAGCCAGCGCATTGCGGAACTGGAGCGCGTGGCGGGGGTGCCGCTGGTGCAGCGCACCACGCGCAGCGTGCGCTTTACCGAGGCCGGCCGGCGGCTCGTGGAGGACACGCGCGCCCAGTTCGAGAACATCGCCGCGAGTTTCGCGAGTGTGCGCGAAATGGCCGACGTCGCGCGCGGCACCGTGCGCGTCACGGCGCCCGTCGCGTTCGCGCGCCAGCAACTCGTGCCGCGCCTCGCCCAGTTCTCTCGCGCGCACCCCGAGGTGCGCGTGCAACTGGAGCTGTCCGACCGCCTCACCTCCATTGCCACCGAGGGGTTCGATCTGGCGATCCGCCACAGCGCCCAGGTGCCCGAAACGCACGTGGCCTGGAAGCTTTGCGACACGCGCTCGGTGATCGTCGCCACGCGCGCGTACCTGAAGCAGCGCGGCACGCCGCAAACGCCCGCCGATCTCGCGCGCCACGACTGCCTGTTCTATCCGCGTACGCTGGGCGCGGCCGTGTGGTCGTTCGAGAAGGCGGGGCGGCGCGCGGAGAGCCCGCGCGAGAGCGTGACGGTGAACGGCCCGGTTTCGGCCAACAATAGCGAGGCGCTGCGCGACGCCGCGCTGGAACACCTGGGCATCGCGCTGCTGCCCGACTTCACCGCGCAGGCCGCGCTACAGGCGGGCAAGCTCGTGGTGCTGCTGCCCAACTGGCGGCCGGTGGAGGCGTTCGCTTCACAACTGCACGTCGTGCGCCCGTATGGCGCGCAGGTGCCGCGCGCGGTCAGGCACTTTGCGGAATTCTTGCGGCAAGCTTTCAAGGACGGCTTTCCGCTGGAGTGAGGCGGCAATGCGCGCTCGTGCGCTCACCGGAACCGGCTTGCCATGGACTCCGGAATATTTTCAGGCGTGACCACGACGACCGGGGAGGAGGGCGCGACAGCCGAAGCCGGCAGCAGCTTGTGGAAGTGCATGAGATGCTGGCACGCCGAGCGCATGTCCTGCCGCAGGTCGTGATGCAGAATCGCCTGCACCTTGCCCGCGCGCAGCAACGCGATGTTGTCGCGGTCCAGGTCGTGTCCGATGAAGCAATGCGGCGTTTGCCCCTGCGCTTCGAGCGCGCGAAGAATGGCAGGATTGCCGCCGCCCATCGAGTACACCGCGACGACTTCGCCATGCGCGGCAAGCACCTTGCGCACGCGCGCTTCGGTTTGCGTGTCGAGGCCGTGGCCGCCGCTCGCGTCGACTGGCACGAGTTGCGGCCAGCGGGCTCTGAGCGCACGGCGAAAGCTTATCTCGCGTTCTTCCTCGCCCCGGAAGCGTTCGTCGCTCATCGTGACCAGCACCTGCCCCGCGCGCGCGCCCACCCACTGGCCGATGAGGTAGGCGGCGGTCGCGCCCGCCACGCGATTGTCGAGCCCGGCATAGGCCATGCGCCCGGAAAGCGGAATGTCGGTGAAGATCGCGATCACCGGAATGTCGCGCTGCTTCAATTCGCCGATGGCGCCCGCGATCTCGGGCACGTCGCGCGCCTTCAGCAGCACGCCGTGGCTGCCCCGGCGAGCGATTGCATGGAGCGTGTCGACCACCTCGGCCGTCGTCATCGTTTCGCGCATCACGAAGCGCGGCCGGAACACGGCGGGGTGCAGGCCCGGCAATTCCGCTTCGAGCGCGTGGCGGATTTCGTCGGCGAAGCGCGCGGGCGCTTCCACCACCACGTCGATCATGAGCTTGCGCCCGGCGCTCGCGAGCTGAAACGCCTGCTGCTCCAGTTCCTTGATCGCCTGCTCCACGCGCCGGCGCGTGTGCTCGCGCACGTGCGCCCGGCCGTTGAGCACGCGGTCGACCGTCGCGACGCCAAGCCCCGCTTGCAGGGCGATCTCCTTGATCAGAAAGCGATGAGCCATGCCGCCGCCGTCTTGAGGTGTTTTTGATGGATTTATGGTATCTCGCCGCCGGGCGCGAACGCTATGCTTGATGCAAACCGGAGACACAGACATGGAACAGAGCGAGGCGCGTACGGCCCAAATGGGGCGGCAATGGTATCGCGAGCGGGATGGCTCGCTCGAAGCGTTCAAGGACTGCCTGCGCGACGACGGCGACGCGCTGCGCTACGCGACGGACGTGCGACGGGGCATTCCCGTGTACGACTGTGTGCCGCTCGAAGGCATGCTGCACGATGCCGAGCGGCGCGCGCAGTTGCAGGCCGAGTGGGCGCACGTGCTTCGCGACGGCGCGGGCGTGCTGGTGCTCGAACGCGCGTACGCCGACACACGGCCGATCGACGCGGCCACCGCCGTGTTCGAGGCCATCATCCGCGCGGAACGCGAGGAGGGCGTAAGCGGAGCGGACCACTTCGCGAAGGCGGGCGCGAACGATCGCATCTGGAACGCGCAACAGAAGCTGTGCCTGAAGGCGCCGGACGTCTTCGTCGATTACTTTTCGAATGCGGCGCTCATGGCCGTTTGCGAGGCGTGGCTCGGTCCGTGCTATCAGATGACCGCGCAGGTCAACGTGGTGCGGCCGGGCGGCGAGGCGCAACAAGCGCATCGCGACTATCACCTGGGATTCCAGACGATCGAGGCGGCCGAGCGTTACCCCGCGCATGTGCACCGGCTGTCCGCGTTCCTCACGCTCCAGGGGGCCGTGGCGCATGGCGACATGCCGGTCGAAAGCGGGCCGACGAAGCTCCTGCCGTATTCGCAGCGTTATGCCGAGGGCTATCTCGCATGGCGGCGCGCCGACTTTCGCGAATATTTCGAGGCGCACTGCGTGCAGTTGCCGCTCGCCAAGGGCGACGCCGTGTTCTTCAGCCCCGCGCTCTTTCACGCGGCGGGCGCCAACCGGACCGCAGGCGTGCAGCGCATGGCCAATCTGTTGCAGGTGTCGTCGGCCATGGGGCGCGCGATGGAAGCGCTCGACCGCACGAGCATGTGCGAAGCGATTTACCCCGTGCTGCGCGAGCGGCGGGCGAGCGGCCGAATGGATCGAGCCGCGACGCTCGCAGCGATTGCGGCGTGCGCCGAGGGCTATCCGTTTCCCACCAATCTCGACCGCGATCCGCCCGTGGGCGGCCTCGCGCCGCCGAGCCAGCAGGCGCTCATGCTGCACGCGCTCGACGAGAACCTGGAGCCGGCCGCATTCGCCCTGGTATTGCGCAACCATGACGCGCGGCGCGATCCCCGGCCGTGAGTTTCACCGGCCGGCCGGTTGGACGGCCGGTGAATGTCCAAACCCCGCTACGCCTGTTCACGCCCCTCCCATGTGACGCCAACGCACGCGCAAACCTTTGCTTTTGCCGCGCGCTCCTGCCGCGAAAATCTGGTTGACTTTGCAACTAAGGGTAATCCCGATGCCTCTGTGCCGCTGCAAACCGGTACAGTGCACGGGCTCTGCGATGATCGTCATCGCGGGCGTCGCACGCCCAGCGCAAGACCCAAGGCAAACAACAACACAAATCAGCCATGAGACTGATAAAACGCGCATTCAGGGGATTTTCCGGTAGCTCACGCGGCCGTCGCATCGCGCTCGCATTCGCGCCTGTGGGGCTGCTGGCCATGCTCGTGGCTTCGCTCATGCTGCCCGCGAGCGGCGCGTCCATGGGATTGCTCGCGGCGCTCGCTTCGGCCGCGATTCTCGTGCTTTGCGTCTCGGCGCTCGTCAACGTGCAGGCGCTCGGCGAGCGCGACAGTCTCGTTGCCCGCTTGCGCGTGAGCGAAGAACGGCTGAGTCTCGGCTTCGAGGGGATCAACGCGGGGCTCTGGGACTGGGATCTCGTCACCGACCGCGCCTACTACTCAAGCTACCTCTACCGCCAACTCGGCTATCGCGACGGCGATCTGGCCATGGACACCGCCGAGTTCAACGCGCTCGTGCATCCCGCCGATCTCGCGCGCGTGCGCGAGTCCATCATCGGCCACCTGAAACATCGCAGCGTCTACGACATCGAGTACCGCCTGCGCATGGTGGACGGCGCGTACCTCTGGTGCCGCGGGCGCGGCACAGCCATCCGCGACGAGAGCGGCCGGGCCACGCGCATCGTCGGGTGCATTTTCGACATCTCCGACCTCAAGCGCGCCGAAGCGCGCGTGGCCACGGAGCGAAGCCTTTCGGACGCGACGCTCGCCTCGATCGACGACGGCGTGATCCGGCTCGACACGCAGGCAAACGTCACCTACTGCAATGGCGCCGCCGAGCGCATGCTCGGACGCACGGCCGGCCAGGTGCATCTGCGATCGCTTTTCGACGTATGCGAGATTTACGACGACCGCAGCGGCGACGTCGTCACCAGCCAGTGCCTGAAGAACCGCGCGGCGGACGCCGACGATGTGGAGCGGCACTTGTCCGTGGCGCGGCCCGACGGGTCGCTGCTGCCGGTCGCCTGCTCCGTGTCCACGATGCGCGACACGGAAGGCGAGTCGATGGGCACGGTGATGGTGCTGCGCGACGCCAGCATGGCGCGCAAGCACGCGGCCGAGCTGGAGTATCAGGCCACGCACGACCACCTCACGGGCCTGCTGAACCGGCGTGAGTTCGAGCGGCGGCTCGCCGGCCTGCTCGCACAGGGGGCCTCGCGCGAGCAGGCGGTGATGTTCCTCGACCTCGACCAGTTCAAGGTCGTCAACGATACGTGCGGACACGCCGCGGGCGACGAGATGATCCGCCACGTGAGCGCGGTGCTCCAGCAGCGCCTCACGCGCGACGATATCCTCGCGCGTCTTGGCGGCGACGAGTTCGGCGTGGTGCTGCCGCAAAGCGGCATCGACCACGCCCTGAAGGTTGCCGAGGACCTGCGGCTCGCGGTGACGCAGCTGCGGCTGCCGTGGGACCAGCGCGCGCTCACCACGGGCGTGAGCATCGGCGTGGTCGGCGTGGACGCGACGCTCCCTTCGGCCTGGGACATCATGAAGGCGGCGGACGTGGCCTGCTACATGGCGAAGGAAAAGGGCCGCAACCGGGTGCACCGCTACTCGGTGGAGGACCAGTTGCAGTCCGCCACGCATACGCAGATGGAGTGGGTCGCGCGCGTGAAGGCCGCGCTCGATCACGACCGCTTCTGCCTGTATGCGCAACAGATCAAATCGCTCAAGCCCGATGCCTCCGGCGAGGAGTCGCACGTCGAGCTGCTGCTGCGCATGGTGGATGAATCCGGCGCGCTGATCGCGCCCGCCCGCTTCATCGGCGCGGCGGAGCGCTTCAACCTGATGCCGCTCGTCGACCGCTGGGTGATCGCCCACGCGTTCGACGCCATCGCCCAGGGCCAGCTCGCGGCGAGCGTCTGGTCGATCAACCTCTCGGGCGCTTCGCTTGGCGACGAGAGCCTCCTTGCCTATATCGTGCAGCAGCAAAGGCGGTGTGGAATCCGCTTCGAGCAGGTCTGCTTCGAAATTACGGAGACGGCCGTCATCACCAATCTGTCGAAGGCGATCGCGCTCATGGAAAGCCTGCGCGCCCTGGGCTGCCGCTTTGCGCTGGACGATTTCGGCGTCGGCATGTCTTCGTTCAACTACCTGAAGACGCTGCCCGTGGATTACCTGAAGATCGACGGCAGCTTCGTGCGCGGCATCACCAGCAGCGAGCTGGATCGCACGATCGTGCAGTCGATCCATCAGGTGGCGCATGCGGCGGGCAAGGCGACCATCGCCGAGTTCGTGGAAAGCGAGGCGATCATCGGCCGCCTGAGCGGGATCGGCATCGATTACGTGCAGGGCTACTGCGTCGGCTTGCCCGAGCCGCTGCCCGGGCGGCCCAGCGTGGCGATGGTGGCTTGAGGTTGCGTGGCGTTACCGGCGCGGCCGCGTCCGGTATCAGTAGTACATCCAGCGGCCGTACTGCGGCGACCAGTACACCCAGCGCGCCTGGGGCTGCGGTGCGTACTGGGCGTTCCACGGCGCGGGCGGCGGGTAGTACCCGGGGCGGGGCGGCGCGTAAGCGGGTTGTCGGGCGGGCAGTTGGGCATACTGCTGCGCGTATTGCTGCGGGTAAGGTTGCTGCGCGTACTGTCGGGCGTAGGGCTGCTGTGCGGGTGGTTGTGCGTACTGCTGTCCGTAGCGTTGTCCGTCTTGTTGAGCGTCTTGTTGCCCGTATTGTTGTCCGTACCCCTGCCCGTACGCTTGACCGTATTCCCGGTCGTCCTGTTGCTCGTATCGCTGGCCGTACTGCTGGCCGCCCTGTTGTTGCTCGAAAGCCGGCTGTTGCTGCTCGTAGACCGGTTGCTGCGGTTGCGGTTGCGGCTGAGGCCGCGGCTGGCCATAGCCACGCGGCTGCGACGACGCGTACTGTGCCGGTGCTTGCGCGTACTGCCCATTGCCGCTCGAGTACACCTGCGCGGCGCGCGGCGGCTGCGCCTCTTCCTCGGTTTCGTCGCTGGCCAGCGACCCGGGCGGGGCGATGTTCTGCTGCGCGGGCGGCGCCGCCGCGACCGGGCGATGGTTGGCGGGCGTTTGCGCGTAGGCGCGGGTCGCAGCAGGTTGGGCAGGAGCAGGCGCCTGTGCGGCGGCAACGGGCGCGGCCTGGGCGTCGCCGCCTTCGGCGAGCG
Source organism: Paraburkholderia unamae (assembly GCF_003268775.1). Taxonomy (GTDB): domain Bacteria; phylum Pseudomonadota; class Gammaproteobacteria; order Burkholderiales; family Burkholderiaceae; genus Paraburkholderia; species Paraburkholderia unamae. Next base: position 33,097 of record NZ_QLSU01000018.1, on the reverse strand, counting down.
GCTTGACCACGACCGGCACGGTCATGACCGTCGTGACGTCGCTGGTGTCACCTGCGTCGCTGTACGTATGCTTGAAGTCGAGAATGGGCTTGGGCGCGCCCGCGGCTTTTTTCGGCGCGGCGGCCGATGCGTTGGTTGATGCGTTGGCCGCGGTATTACCCGAAGTGCTACCCGCAGCAGCGGCCGGTGCATGGGTTGCGGACGATTGCGCCATCTCCTCCCTGGCCGCCTTGTAGCCGCGGTCGTACGCGGCCTGCACTTCGCGGTCCTGCGCCTGGGCGTCATCTTCCTTGCTATAGGCGTGAGACGTCACCGAGAATCCGCAGCCCAGTGCGATCACTGTGATGGCCGCCGCGTGCCGCACGGTCGTGTCCATGGGGTCCACCGTCTTTCTGGTTATCGATGGCTGGATCGTACACCGTGGCCGGTGACAATCAAGCGGCGGGAAAGCACCAGGGTATGCCGGCGAACGAAGGCGAATGCGCGGGCGCGACTCATCGCGCATGGCCCGGGCGCGATACGGCGGCTTGCGCCCGCGTCGCTCAGGCTTGCGCACGCACCTCGGGATGCACGAGCAGTTCGCCGAGCGTGCGGATCGCCTCGTCGATGCGCGGCGACCACGGGTGGCCGTAGTTGAGCCGGATGCAATTCTCGAACGCGTGCGAGGCGGAAAAGAGGGGGCCCGGCGCCACGCTGATGCCGCGTTCGATGGCGAGCCGGTGCAGCGCCATGGCGTCGACAGCCTCGCGAAAGGTGAGCCAGAGAAAGTAACCGCCTTCGGGGCAGGTGTGCTGCGTGCCTTCGGGCAGCCAGCGGCGGATCGCGTCGATCATCGCGTCGCGCTGGCTTTGCATCGCGAGGCGGATTTTCTTCAGGTGGCGCTCGTAGCCGCCGTGCTCCAGGTAGTCGGCAATGCCGGCCTGCACGGGAATGCTTGCCGAGATCGTCGTCATGAGCTTCAGGCGCTGCACGCGCTCGGCGAAGCGTCCGGCGCTCGCCCAGCCCACGCGGTAGCCGGGCGCGAGGTTCTTCGAAAACGAGCCGCAATGCATGACGAGCCCGCGCTTGTCGAAGGCCATGGCGGGCGGCGGGTAGTTCGGCGCGTAGTGCAGCTCGCCGTACACGTCGTCTTCGATAAGCGGTACGTCGTGCTTCGCGAGCAGCTCGACGAGCGCCTGCTTTTTCTGCGCCGGCAACGTGACGCCGGTGGGGTTCTGGAAGTTCGTCATGAACCAGCAGGCGCGGATGGGGTGCTTGTCGAGCGCTTCGGCCAGCGCGTCGAGGTCGAGGCCCGTGGCCGTGTCGACGGGAATTTCGACCGCGCGCAGGCCAAGGCGCTCGATCGCCTGAAGCGCGGCATAGAAGCCCGGCGACTCCACCGCGACGATGTCGCCCGGCTGCGTGACCGCCATGAGGCACAGGTTCAGCGCTTCGAGCGCGCCGTTGGTCACGATGATGTCCTCGGCCGGCTGCGAGATGCCCACGCGCATGTAGCGCAGCGCGATCTGCCGCCGCAGGTTTTCGTTGCCCGGCGGCAGGTCGACAACCGTGCTCCACGGGCTCACGTTGCGCGCGGCCTGCCCGAGAGACTTCGCGAGGCGCGAGAGCGGAAAGAGCAGCGGCGAGGGGAACGCGGAGCCGAGCGGCACGATGCCGGGCCGTTTCGCGGCGTCGAGCACCGAGAAAACCAGCTCGCTGATATCGACCGTGGCTGACTCGCCGGCCGCCGCGCGCGAGGCCGCACCGGCCGCACCGGCCACCTTCGCGGGCGGCGGCGCGACGTAGTAGCCCGAGCGCTCCTCGGCGCGCACGAGGCCCCACTGTTCAAGCAGATAGTAGGCGCGCGCCGCCGTGGACTGGCTCACGCCATGCTGTGCGATGATCTGCCGCAGCGACGGCATGCGCGAGCCTGGCGTCAGATTGCCGGAGCGAATCTCGGTGGCCATGCTCTGCGCGAGGCGTTCGTAGCGGGTCATGCGCTTGCGGTATTCGAAGGGGGCGTGGGCGGAGGGCGGCGGCGATGGGGTCGATTTTCGTCTGTCTCGCCGCGCTTGGGAAGCCGCCTGGGCAGCAATCTGCTGCGCTGTTTTTGTCCGCGACTGCTTCTGTACGGCGCGAGCGCCAGCGCGGATCATTGCGTTCAGCGCGCATCGAAGTCCGGGTCTGTTCTCCCGGGATGCGTCGGGATTACTGCGCGAGTGCCCGGTTCATCGCCTAAACCCGCAGAGCTTGCGGCTCTTCTTTTGCCTGTAGCGTGGCAAGCATTTCGCCCCGGCACTCGCGTGCCGGGGCATTTCTCGTCAGGCGCTTTCGCTCGTGCGAACGGGCGTCGCCGTTTTGGCCTGGCGGGTGCGCGTGGCGATCCAGCAGAGGATCGAGCCGCCGCACACCATCACCGCGCCTTGCCAGAACTGCACGGAAAGCGGCGCGTGCAGGAGAGCCGCCGCGAGGGCGGCGGAGAGCACGGGGATGAAATACGACGCCCCGGCGAGAACGGTGACGTTGCCGTGCAGAATGCCCACGTTCCACGCGGCGTAGCCGAAGCCCATGGCGCAGGCGGCCAGCACGAGATAGACGATCGCATGGACGCTGAAGGTCATGACGCCAGGCCCTTCTATGCCGAGCTTGATCCAGAGAACGAGCGAAACCAGCATGAAAAACAGCGTCACGCCGTTCTTGCCGTTGGCAATGCGCGCCGTGACCGTGCAATAGGCGGCCCAGATCAGCGCGCCGACAAACGCGAGGCCGTAGCTGAGCGGGTTGGCGTTGACGTTCTTCAGCATGCCCGGCAGGTCCAGGCCCTGGTCGCCGCCCAGCACCCAGCAAATCCCGAACATGGAAAGCAGGAAGCCCGGCACGACCAGCAGGTTTGCCCGTTGCCGGTTGAAGAGAATGGCCGAGGCGAGCGTGAAGGTCGGCCACAGGTAGTTCACCATGCCGACTTCGATGGCCTGCCGCCCGCTGCTGGCATAGCCGATGGAGAGCGACAGGCAAAGCTCGTAGGCGACGAACAGCAGGCTTCCCCACAGCAGATAGCTGCGCGGAAACTCGCGCAGCTTCGGAAAGCCCACGCTGAACACGAGGAACACGGACGCCACCGTATAGACCATCGCCGCGCCGCCGGTCGCGCCGAAGCTTTCGCTCACGCCGCGAATGAGGGCGACGATCGATGCCCACAATACGACGGCGATGAGCCCGATCAGCGTTGCCTTCTTCTTGCTATTCATCCTTCCCACTCGCTCAAATTGATTCAACCCCGTCACGCGCGCCGTCGTGACACACGCGATACCGCGTTCGGGGACACCACAACGGACGGCCCCGAACGGCACAGCGGCGCGATGCCCTTAACCGGCGCTCGCGGGCACGTCGATCCAGATGGTCTTGATCTCGGTGTACTGGTCGTGCGCCCACACGGACTTGTCGCGGCCGCCAAACCCGGACTGCTTGTAGCCGCCGAACGGCGTCGTGACGTCGCCTTCGCCGAAGCAGTTGACCGTCACCACGCCCGCGCGGATCTCGCGCGACAGGCGCATGGCGTGGTTCAGGTCGCTCGTGTAGACCGAGGCGGCGAGGCCGTAGACGGAGTCGTTGGCCAGCGCGATGGCCTCGTCGATGTGGGTGAACGTTGTCACCGAAAGCACCGGGCCGAAGATTTCTTCCTGGAACAGGCGGCTCGCCGGGCCCACGCCGTCCACCACCGTCGGCTCGACGAAAACGCCGCCCCGGGTGTCTCCGCCGTACGCCACGCGCAAGCCTTCCGCGTCGGCATGCATGAGGTAGCCGCGCACTTTCTCGAAGTGCGCCTTGCTCACCAGCGCGCCCACGCGGTGCTCCGGATCGAGCGGATCGCCCATGCGCCATTCGCGCATTTGCACGCCGATACGTTGCAGGAGGGCGTCCTTGATCTCGGCGTGGACGATCAGCCGCGACGACGCCGAGCAGTTCTCGCCCATGTTCCAGAAGGCGCCGTTGACGACGTGCTGTGCGACTGTATCGAGATCCTTGGCGTCGCGCAACACGACTGCGGGATTTTTGCCTCCGCATTCCAGCACGATGCGCTTGAGGTTGGAGTCGGCGGCATAGCGCAGGAAGCGGCGGCCCGTTTCCGTCGAGCCCGTGAAGCTCACCATATCCACGTCCATGTGCAGCCCGAGCGGCTCGCCCACTTCCTTGCCGCCGCCCGGCAGCACGTTGAAAACGCCTGCTGGCACGCCCGCTTCGTGTGCGAGTTGCGCCACGCGCAGCGCGGTCAGCGTGGTTTCCTTCGCGGGCTTCACGACGATGGAGCAACCGGCCGCGAGAGACGGGCCGATTTTCCATGCGAGCATCAGCAACGGGAAATTCCAGGGCAGGACCAGGCCAACCACGCCAATCGGCTCGCGCAGCACGAGGGCGAGCGCATTCGCGCCCACGGGCGCGGTGTTGTCGTAGATCTTGTCGATCAGCTCGGCGTGCCAGCGGATCGTGTGGATCGTTTCCGGCACATCCGTGTTCTGGCACTCGCGAATCGGCTTGCCGCTGTCGAGGCTCTCCATGGTCGCGAGTTCGTGCGCGTGGGCTTCGAGCAGATCGGCGAACTTCAGCAGGATCGCCTTGCGCCGCGAGGGCGCGAGCGCGCGCCAGCGGCCGTCCTCGAACGCGGCTCTCGCCTTGGCTACGGCGAAGTCGACATCGGCGGCGTCGCAGGCGGCGATTTCCGTGAGGACCGCGTCCGTCGCGGGATTGACCGTGGCGAACGTTGCGCCGGAGCGCGAGGGCTGGAATGCGCCGTCGATGAACGCCTGCGAAGGCAGCCGCAGGTTGGCGGCCAGCGCCGCATACTCGGGCGCGCTGAGCAGTTCAGCCATCAGGCTTGCCCTCCCGCAACCAACGCCACCTCGCGCTTGAGCGCGGCGACCACGCCCGCGAGCTTCTGCTTTTCCTGCTCGCCGAGCCCTTGCAGCGGCGCACGCACGCCGCCGGCGCGCAGGCCCGCAAGCTCGCAGCCGTACTTGATGGACTGCACGAACTTGCCTTCCTCCAGGAAGTCCATGAGCGGCAGCATGGCGGACATGATGCGGCGGCCCTTGTCGAAGTTCTTCTCGATCACGCACGCCTCGTACAGCGCGACATGCTCGCCCGGCAGGAAGTTGGAGCCGGCGCACACCCAGCTACGCGCGCCCCATGCGAAGAACTCCAGCGCCTGGTCGTCCCACCCGCACGACAGGTCGAGCTGCGGGAACTCGCGCGCGAGCATGTGCAGTTGGCCCGTCTGGCCGGAACTCTCCTTGATGGCCACGAAGTTCTTCGAAGCCTGCAACACGGTTTCGAAGAACGTGCGGCCCATCGCCACGCTCATGCGGCCGGGATAGTTGTAGAGCATGACGGGCAGGCCGGCGGCGCGGTCGATCGCCAGCGCGTGCGCGGCGTTTTCCTGCTCCGTGGGCAGCGCGTAGGGCGGGGAGCCGACCAGGATCGCGTCGGCCTTGATGGCCTTCGCCGCCTTGGCGTATTCGACGGAGTCCTCGGTGCGCACCGCGCCCGTGCCGATGATGAGGGGAACGCGCGCGCCGATCACTTCCTTCGCCCACGCGGCCAGGTCGAAGCGCTCCTGCGCGGTGTGCGCGTAATACTCGCCGGTCGAGCCGCCGATGATGATGCCGTGCACGCGCGCCGCGATCAGCGATTCGAGCACATCGGCGAACGCCGTCTTGTCGATTTGCCCTTCGGCGTTCAACGGCGTGATAGCGGGGGTGTAGATGCCTTCAAACTTCATGATGTTCTTCCGCGAAAGAGGGAAACGAATGGGTGGAAAACCAATGGATTGACGAAAAGCGCGCCGTTTTCCGGTTCGACGGTGGCGCGCCGCCGGGTGTCAGTGGTTGAGCGAAGCGGCCTCTTGCAGGCTCAGCGAGCGGGTTTCCGGCGCGAGGGCGAGCGAAGCCGCGAGACCGATGAACGAAACCGCCGCCGCCGCATACATGGTGTTGCCGATGCCGATGGTTTGCAGTCCGATGGGAACGAGCCAGGTGCCGACGGCCGCGCCGATGCGCGAGAGCGAGGCGCCCATGCCCACGGCGAAGGCGCGAATGTCGGTGGGGAAGATTTCGTTCGGGTACACGAGTTGCAGCACCTGCGCGCCGCCGATCAGGACCGCATACGCGCCGAACAGCACGAGGATCAGGATGGCCGAGCTGTTCGAACAGGCGCCGAGCGCGAGCAGCGCGAGGCCCGACCACAGGAAGCTGTGGATCACCATGGCGCGGCGGCCGAGTTCGTTGATGATGCGCGTGGCGATGATGCAGCCCACCACGAACAGCAGCGTGATCGCCACTGAGCCGAGCGATTCCCACTGGCCCGTGAGGTGCAGCGCTTCGAGCACGCGCGGGGCGAAGGAGTAGACCGCGAACACGGGAATCACGGAGCAGCTCCAGAACAGCGAGACGAAAAGCATGCGCTTGCCGTAGCCGGAATGCAGCAGCGCCCACAGCGAGATCTTCTTTTCGGTTTGCTCTTCGGGCAGGTTCTTCAAGGAGAACGAAGGACCGTAGACTTGCTTGATGACGGCCTCAGCCTCCGCGGCGCGGCCCTTGCTGAGCAGCCAGCGCGGCGACTCGGGCGTGCCGATGCGCACCACGAACAGCACGAGGCCGATCACCGCGGGACTGGCCAGCACCCAGCGCCACGCGTCGGGGCTGCCGCTGCTCAGAATGAGGTTGCCGACGATATAGGCGAGCGCCGCGCCCAGGAACCAGATGATGGTGAGCATGGCAAGGCGCGGCCCGCGATACTTGCGGGGCATGAATTCCACGAGCAGCGAACCTGCTACGGGATATTCGATACCCACGCCGATGCCGATGAGAAAGCGCAGGAAGAACAGCGCTTCGCCCGACTGGACCCAGAACTGGGCGACCGAACACACCAGGAAGATCACGGGGCCGAAGAAGTAGGGCTTCTGGCGCCCGAGGCGATCGGAGAGCCAGCCGCCGAGGAACCCGCCGAAGAAAATGCCGATGAGCGCCGAGGCGGCGACCATGCCTTCCCAGAAACTGGTGAGCCCGAGCGCCGCGGAAAACTGCACCATGGCCACGCCGATGATACTCAGCACATAGCCGTCCATGAGCCAGCCGCCGCTGGAACGAATGGTGAGCAACTGGTGGAATCCATTGAGCGGAACGTCCTCGATGGTCACGTGATTCTTCGACATTGCCTGTCTCCTTCCATGAAATGGGATGCGCTACATCCCGGCGCGAACCTTGTATATTGGTTCGCGATCCTGAATGTATCGAATGCAATATGTTCAGTCGAATAGCGGGCTTGTCGCCGCTTTGCCCGGCCTCGCGTGGCCGGAATACGTTCAGCTTTCCAGTCCCGCCTTGCGTTGCCCCCACCACAGGGTGGCGTTCACGCCCATCGAGAGGAAAGGTTCCGGCGGGGTCTTGTTCGGGCCCGATGTCGCCAGCAGAAAATCGATCAGATCGCCGCGCTTGCCCGCGAGCCAGTCGGCGAGCAGGGTGCCCGTGACGGTGCCGCGCGTGATGCCCAGACCGTTGCAGCACAGCGCGCCATAGACATTGGGCGCGAGCTGCCCGAAGAACCCCTTGTGATTGTGCGAGAGCGCCAGCGAACCGCTCCACGTGTAATCGAACCCGACATCCGGCAGCATCGGGAAGCGCCGTTCGAACGAGCGGCGATGGCGCTCGGCGAAGCGCGAGAGGTACTGTTCCTTCGGGCGGCCGTCGGGGTTGAAGCTGAAACTGTTGCGCACCAGGATGCGGTTGTCGTGCGTGCGGCGCAGCGTGCTGCCGAACGGGTCCGCCGGTATCACGCCCCAGAACGGCTTGCCGCCGAGCTGCGCCTGTTCGGCTTCGGTTAGCGGCCGGGTGAGGCTCGCATAGAGGAACACGGGCAGCATCGTGCGCTGAAGAAAGCCGAAGCGCATGCCGAACGCGTTGTTCGCGAGCACGAGCTTGTCTGCCGTGATGCGGCCGCCGCGATGTGCGAGCACGATCTTCTCGCCATACTCGACATCGGTAATGGGTGTGTGCTCGTGCAGCGTGACATTGGACGGCAACGCATCGGCAAGACCCTTGACGAGCGCCGAAGGCTGCACGAGTACGGTGCCGGGCGTGAACAAGGCCTTGCGATAGAACGACGTGCCTATGTGCGAGGGCAGGTCCTTGCCTTCGATCACCTCGTACGGCTGGCCGAGCTTGTCGAGGCCGCGCCGGTAGGCGTCGAGCACCGCCACGCCGCGCTCGGCCACCGCCGCCTGATACTTGCCGGAAGCGCTCAAATGACAGTCGATGCCATGCGTCGCGACGATGTCGCGCAGGATCGTCTGGCCGAGCACGTTGAGCTTCAACGTGGTCTTCGCCGTGGCGATGTCGCCGATATAGTCGTCGGCGCCGATATCGTGCGGCAGGTCGATTGCAAAGCCCGCGTTGCGCCCCGAGGTGCCGAAGCCCACCTCCTGCGCTTCGACGAGCACGATCTCGTCGTCGGGAAAATTCAGGGCGAGCTGACGCGCGGCGGCCAGTCCCGTGAATCCTGCGCCCACCACGGCCCAGCGCGCCTTCGTTTGCCCCGCGTGGCTCGGCCTTGGGTGGCGCTGCGGGCTCGTGTGATACCAGCCGCACATCCTGTCGTCCGCGGGAAGCGATGTAACGTTTTGCATTCCTAAATCCCATGTCGCCTGTGAACCGACCGCCGCGTGATGCGACCGACGGCGCACGACAGACTACGTGCGCCGCCCTGCGCGGCCCTTAAAACTGGATGGCTACGTTCAGACCTTCCGGAATCACGTACTCCGCCATGCGCCGGCGCGACAGCTCCATATGGCTGCGCACCAGTTCACCCGCGGCTTCGGGGTCGCGCCGCGCGATGGCCTCGATGATCTGGTCGTGCTGCTCCACCGCCTTTTCCAGATCGCGCTGCATGTCGCTCGTGGCGGGCGCGCGGTAGAAGATCTTGCCAAGGCGCGCGTGGTCGATCAGCACGCGGCGCAGGCTCGGCATCAAGTATGTGTTGCGCGCGATCCGGCCAATCTCGTGGTGAAACTCGTCGTTGTGCAGCACGCGCGCCACCAGATCGTTCTCCTCGATCGAGGTGCGGAACTGCGCCTGGATGGCTTTCAGGCGTTCCACTTCCTCGGGCGTGGCGTGGCTTGCGGCCAGTTGCGTCGTCGCGACGTAGATGAGCGGCGCGGCAAGGAAAAAGCTGCGCAGCGACTGATAGCTCATCGGCGAGACGCGGGCGGGGCGGTTGGGCTCGAGCTCCAGATAGCCTTCGGCGGCCATCTGGCGCAGCAACTCGCGTACGGGCGGCCGCGAGAGCCCGAACTCCTCGCTCAACGCCAGCTCGTCAACGGCGGCGCCCGGCGCGAGCTCCATGCTCACGATGCGGCGCCGAAGCGTTTCCGCCATCACGTTCTTTCGGTCTGCCGACGCGCCGGACTCGGTGTCCGCGGCGGCCAGCTGAAGCTTGGGTTTTGGCATGGCTCATCTGTCTACAAACTGTAGACACAGTATAGGTTGATAATAGACGCAGCAAAAATAAGGGTTTACGCGTTGCGTGAGCGTGCTCGATAGGGTTGAATCGGGCCGGATCGCAGCGGGCGGCGAAGCCCCCGCCCGCGCAGGATCGGTGCGGGTTGCGCAGCGCGCCAAGCGTACGCGAATCCGCCGGGTTGGTCTGCGGCGACGGCGGGAAAAATGGACGCGTCGGAGAGTTCCGACATATACTGCGCGCATGGCCACGACCGACATCTTTGGCGCGATTGTCAACCCGACGCGGCGGCAGATCCTGGAGATGCTGCGCGACGGCCCGCGCGCGGCCGGGGAGATCGCCGCCTCGTTCGCCGTGAACCGCCCGGCGATTTCCGAGCACTTGCAGGTGCTCCGTCTCGCGGGCCTCGTCAGCGAAGAGGCGCGTGGCAGGCAGCGTGTCTATCACCTCAACGCGCAGGCGTTGGGCGCGCTCGCGCAATGGCTGCATCCCTTCGAGCGGTACTGGGGGCAACGCCTCGATGCACTCACTGAAGCACTGGACAAGGACAAGTGATGACCGAACCCGGCCTGATACAGCTCACCCGTTTTATTCCGCATGCACCGGCCAGAGTGTGGGCGGCGCTGACCGACCCGGCCATTCACGCGCGCTGGTGGGCCGCAGGCGATGTGCGGGCGGTGCTCGGGCATCGCTTTACGCTCGATATGGGCCAATGGGGTTTGCAGCCTTGCGAGGTCGTCGCCGTCGAGCCCGAGCGGCTGTTGTCGTACTCGTTCGCGCCCGGCACGCTGAACACGACGATCACCTGGCGGCTGGCCGCCGAAGGCGAGGGCACGCGCCTTTCGCTCGAACATCGTGGCTTCGACCTCGACTCGCCGCTCGGCAAGGCCGCGTTCCACGGCATGAGCGGTGGCTGGCCCGGCGTCATCGACCGGCTGGAGGCTGTTCTATAAGGCGCGCGGTTGCGTGTGCGGCCGCGTGGTCACGCCGTGGCGCGCGAGGCCAGCAAGGCAGGCAACATCGCAGGCAACACCGCGAGCGAATCGATCAGCGCGTCGCATGACAGCGCGCTCGCGCCTTGTGGCCCGGCATAGCCATAGTCCACGATGAACACCGGCACGCCCGCCGCGCGCGCCGCCTCGGCATCGACGGCCGAGTCGCCCACCATCACCGCGCGCTGCGGCGGTGCGTCGAGCAAGCGGCAGGCGTGCCACAGGGGCTCGGGTGCGGGTTTCATGCTGGCGATGGTGTCGCCCGCTACCAGCGCGTCGAGATACGCGGCGATGCCCGTTTCCCTCAGCAACGGCCCGGCTAGCGCACGCGGCTTGTTCGTGACGCAGGCAAGGCGGTAGCCCCGCTGCTTCAATGCATCGAGACCCGCGACGACGTTTGGGAAAACACGGCCGTAGCGGCCATTGGTTTCGGCGTAGTGACGCTGAAAGTCCGCAAGCGCACGTGTGCCGTCGATTTCAGCGGCGAGCCCGGCGACCTCCAGCGCCTGCCTGACGAGTTGGGCAACGCCATGGCCGATCAACCCGCGCACCGTCGCGAGCGGCAAGGGCGGCGCATCGAATGCGGCGAGCGTGCGGGCAAGCGCTTCGGCGAGATCGGGCGCGGTATCGACCATCGTGCCGTCGAGGTCGAGCAACACGGCCCGCACCGGCTCGCTCCCGGTTGATTGAGGCGTACGCATGCTCAGGCCGTCGCGCTCAGCGCGTGCCGATGCCAGCGCCGCAAAGTCATGAGATCCACCCAGCCGGGCGCCTCGCCTTCGAGTGGCGAAGCGATGGGCGCGTGCGGATCGCCCAGGTGCGGGAGCACGGCCAGCGCGCCTTCGAATGCATCGTGCGCGGTGTACGCGGTGGGCGTCACCACCGTGGGCACGCCGGCCGCGCGCGCGGCGCGCAGGCCGTTCGCGGAGTCTTCGAAGGCCATGCAGTTCGCGCCGCGCAGGCCGAGCTGGCGCAGCACGTCGAGATAGACATCGGGTGCGGGCTTTTTCACCTGGGTCGTGCCCGCGTCCGCGATGGCGGCAAAGCGCTCGCGCCACGCGGGGCCGAACGGCGCACGCAGCAGCGCGTCGAGATTGGCGGGCGTGGTGGTCGTGGCGATTGCAACGGGCAGACCGGCGGCATGCGCCTCGGCCATCAGGCGCGCAATGCCCGGACGCAGCGGCAAGCCGCCGCCGCTCACGCGGGCCGCGTAGTGGCGCGTCTTCACCGCATGGACCGCCTCGATCACGTCGTGGATGCACGAACCGTCCGCGCACTCCAGGTCGGCAACGTGCCAGTAATGCAGCAGGCGCTCCTTGCCGCCCGCCACGTTCAGCAGGCGCGTATAGAGCGCTTCGTCCCAGTACCAGTCGAGTCCGACTTCGGCAAATGCGGCGTTGAATGCATGCAGATGCGCGGTTTCGGTGTCGGCGAGCGTGCCGTCGACGTCGAATATCAGGGCCTCCATGGTGCGCTCCTCGCTGTGGCTCATGTGGCCACGATAGCGAAAGCGCACGCGAAGCTGAACTCAGAGATTCTTTGGGTTGCGCTAAGGGATGCCTTAGTCGTGGCGCGGTTGCCGCGGGTTCATGGCTTCGTGCGCGGCTCGGTCACGAAGGCGATTTTCGTCAGGCCACCGGCCTGCGCGGCCGACATCACGTTCGCCACGCGCTCGTACGGCACCAGGCGGTCGGCGCGCAAATGCAGTTCGGGCTGCGGCTGCATGCGCGCCGCCGCGGCGATCTTCTCGCGCAGGGCGGCGTCGGTCACGGGATGGTCGTCCCAAAGCATCGAGCCGTCCGCGCGCACGGAAATGTCCAGATGCGCGGGCTTCACGACATCGGGCTGGCTGCTCGCGTGCGGCAGGTCGATTTTCACGGCGTGCTGCATCGCCGGAATCGTGACGAGGAAAATGATCAGGAGTACGAGCATGACGTCGACGAGCGGCGTCATGTTGATTTCGCTCATCGGCGCGTCTTCGTCGTCGGAGAAAGGTGTCATTGCCATCCGAGTGCTCCGGTGTTCGCGCTTTCGCTCATGCCTTCGCTCTCGTTTGCGCTCACGTTCTCGTCGACGTTCGACTTGACGTGGCTGCCCGTGTCGCGCGCCGGGTGCCGCGTGGCGGCATCGCGCACGGCGCTCGCGGGCCACGGCGCGCCCGTCACGAACGCCGCGTGCAGGCCATGCGCGAAGCGCTTGAGGCGCGTGGCGATCGTCCGGTTCGCGCGCGTCAGGCCGTTGTAGCCGAGCACTGCGGGGATCGCCACGAAAAGACCGAAGGCCGTCATGATGAGCGACTCGCCAACCGGTCCCGCCACATGGTCGATCGACGTTTGCCCGGTTTCGCCGATCACGATCAGCGCGTGATAAATGCCCCAGACCGTGCCGAACAGCCCGACGAACGGCGCGGTGCTGCCGATCGATGCCAGCACCGCGAGTCCGCTTTGCAGGCGCGCCATGGTGTCGTCCATGCTGTGCTGGAGGCGGCGCGTGATCCACTCGGACAACTCGGCGCGGTCCTGCGCTTGTGTTTGAGTTTGCGTCGGCCTTTGCTGCACCACTTCCGCACCGGCCAGCGCGAGCGCGAGCAGCGGATTGTCGCGCGCGGCCGTTTCCGGTGCGCGCTCCGCCAGTTCCCGCAGATTGCCGAGCGCCTGCGCGAAACTGGGCGCGCGCCAGAATTGCGCGTCGGTGCGCCCGCTCGCGCGCCTGATGCGCATGAACGCGAACAGCTTGAAGATCATGACGGTCCACGAGAGCACCGACATGAGCATCAACACGCCCAGTATGCCGCGCGTGACGAAGTCGCCGGTTTGCCAGACATTCGCGAGACCGTAGTGTTGCATGATCGTTTCCTTTGATCCGGTGACGGAATCGGCGCAAGGCTAGTCGCTCAAGCCGAACACGAAAGATTGCGAGTATGCGGCGCGCACTGGTTCGCCGTTTTCGCGGTACGTTTGGCACGTGCCGGCGTGAATGGCGGCGAGCGCGGCTTCGTCGAGCCGCGCATAGCCGCTGCTCTTTTGCAGTTGAACGGATTCGATGCGCCCGCTCAGGCCCACCACGAAGCGAACCAGCGCGGTGCCGCTTTCGCCGCGGCGCTTCGAGACGTCGGGATAGTCGGGGGCGGGAATCGCGCAGTCGACATGCGAGACGGTCTTGGGCTCGCTCGACGCGGGCGCCTGGCGCGCTTCGGCGGGGGCGGCTGTGCTTGCGGTCGTGTTCGCGGGCGGCGTGGCGGGTGCGGCCGGGGCGGTTTGCACAGCCGCAGACGGTTGCAACGCGGCGGCGGGCGTGGCCGATGGCGCAGGCGCGGGCGGCACGTGAGCCGGAGCGTTGTTGCGCGATGGTTTGGGGTGCGGCGCCGCCTGATTGTGCGGCGGGGCGGGCGCGGGCACGGGAAGCGCGGAGGGGGCGGCGCTCGCCCGCGTCTGCGCATGAGGCACAGTCGCAGGCGCATCCGGCGTTTCGCTCAGCAACGCCGCCACGATCGCGGGCGCTTCGACTTCGCGCTCGCGCGGCATCAACACCCATGCGAGCAGGCCCGCATGCAAGGCGATCACGGCGCCGAGCGTCGCGGCGAACCGGCGCGCGCGCGTCCTGTCGCACGTCGCGCCTGCGTGCCATTCACCGGTCGTCGTCAATGCAAGCTGCCGCATCATGCTTCTGGCCACGTTTCGATACGTCCTGCACATACTGCACGTACAGCACGTATTGGCCACCTCCGCAGGCATTGTCTCCCTTGGGGTGGCGCTTGAGAACCGCCGCGCGGCGCTGGCGCATCAATTCGGGAAAATCTCCCGGCCGCCTTTCGTTGTCAAACGATCCCTCAATGGACTACTTTGCTTGCATGGCGCGCGCGTGCGCCGCGCAGTGCATTCACTACGGAGCATAACCATGCAGGAGACACGGTTTCGTCACGTCCCGCCCGGCTTGCCCAGGCGGCCACGGCGCTTTCTCGTCCACGCGCTCAGCGCGTGCGCCGGCGCGGCCGCGCTGGCGTTCGCCGCCGGCACGGCCGCGGCGTCGACGCCCACGGCCTACGTGACGAGCGAGAAAGCGGGCGTGGGTGTGATCGACCTCACGCAGATGACGCTCACGAAAACGTTCCCCGTGGGCGCGGCGGGCCCACGCGGCCTGAGTCTGAACGCGGACGGCTCGCGGCTGCTCGTGGCCAACAAGAACACCGGCGACCTATCGGTGATCGACACGGCCTCGGGAGACGTGGTGCAGCGCGTGAAGATCGGCAAGAACCCGGAATATGTGCGCGTGCGCAACGGCTTTGCGTACGTGACCTACGAGCCCGGCGAAACAGGCGGCCCGCCGCCGGGTGCGGGAGGCGCACAGCAGGCTGAAAAGCACGGGGAAAAGCAGGCCGACAGCAAACCCGGCGGCAAGCCCGGCGCCGATGACGACGACGCCAGCCAGCCGCCCGCGGAAATCGCCATCGTCGACATGAAGACATGGCACGTGGTGCGCTCGGTGACGAGCGGCCACGAAACCGAAGGCATCGAGTTCTCGCGCGATGGCAAGACGATGCTCGTCACCAACGAGGGCGACGACACGGTCTCCGTCTATCACGCCCAGACCGGCGCGCCCGTGCGCACAGTGAAGCTCGCGGCGGGCGGCCGTCCGCGCGGCATTCGGCTGTCGCCTGACGGCAAGGTCTACGTGGTGACGCTGGAATCGCTCAGCAAGTTCGTCGTGCTCGACGCGCACACCTTCGAAGTGCTAAAGACCGTCGATACGCGGCTTGGCCCCTATGGCGTGGCGTTCGGCCCCGAGGGGCGGCGGCTTTTCGTCGCCGCCGCACGGGACAAGACGGTGCAGGTGTTCGACGGCCACAGCTACGAGCATGTCGCCGACGTGCCGGTCGGCCAGCGTTGCTGGCACTTCAGCTTCACGCCCGACGGCGCGAAGCTGCTCGTGGCCTGCGGGCGCTCCGACGCCGTCTACGTGCTCGACGCGCGCAGCTACCAGCCGATCAAGCAGATCGGCGATCTGCCGCTTGCCTGGGGCATCGTGACCTGGCCGCACAGCGACGGCTCGATCGAATCGCGCTAAGCCGTTCACCATGCAGCGCGGCGCGCGGGCTCATCGCCCGCGCGCCGCGTTCATTTCCGCTCACGCCGCTTCGCTCACTTCCAGGCGTAACGCAGCCCGACCCAGAACCCGCGCGGCGCCCCCGGACCGATGAACTGCTCGTTGGTCGGGTTGGAGCCGTCGAACGAATGGTTCGGACCATTGAAGAAGTTCTCGCCGAGCGCGCCGAACGTGGCATAGCGCTTGTCCAGCAGGTTCGTGATATTGGCCCACACCTGCAACTGCTTCGTGACCTGGTAGGTGGTGTCGAGGTCGACCAGCAGATAGCCGGAAATCTTGCCGTTCACGTCTTGATTGTTCTCGTCGCCCTGCGCGTAGATGCTGCCGCGCCACACGAGATTGGTGCCGATATTCCACTTCGGGAAGGGCGCGTAGTCGAGCCGCAGCTTGACCGTGTTCGCCGGAATGCCGGGAATATGGTCGCCGGATTTCACGGTGATATTGCCGTCGGCGTCGGCGCTGGAGTTGCTCGGGCTGTTTTCGGTCCAGGTCGAACGGTAAGTCGCGTTCACATAGCTGTAGCTCGCCGTGACGGCCACGGGACCGACTTGCGTATGCCCCGAAAGCTCGAAGCCCTGGCGCAGCGTGCGGCCCACGTTCTGGAAGTAGCCCTGATTGCTCGTGGCGCCGTTGCTGGCGATGAACTGGATATCGTTGTCGAGCGTCGTGCTGTACGCGGCGGCGCTCCAGGTCGTGGAGGCGCCGACGCGTCCGCGTGCGCCGACTTCGAAGGTCTTGGAGATCACCGGCTGAAGGTCCGGGTCCGAGACGAAGTCGTTGGGCAGCGAGCAGGGCGCGGCGGGGTCGGCGCAGGCCAGTTCGATCGCCGTGGGCGAACGCATGCCTTCGTTATAGGTCGCGTAGGCCGTGAAGGCGTTGTTCGGATTCCAGTTGATGCCGACGGCCGGATTGAAACGTGAGAACGTATGGTGCCCGTCGAGCTGCGGCTGCGTGCCGCTCGCGTCGCCAATGGTGGCGCTTGCCCAGTTGTAGCGCCCGGCGAGCATGATCGACAGTTGCTTGGTGATCGACAAGGTATCCTGAAGATAGATACCGTAGGTCGAGTTGTGCGTGTTGGCGGCCGTCTCCTGCTCGAAGTCGCCAATGCCGATGGTCGCGCGCGTCGGGGTGAAGTACGCGTCCTGCGACGACTGCGTGTAGCTGGAGTTGGCGATATCGGCCGAAATGCCGCCGACGAACTGGTTGTCCATGCCGCCCAGCTTGCCGAGCAGCGTGAGCTGGAGGCTCGCGCCGTAGCTGTCGGTCGAGACCACCGACTGCTCGTTGGTAGCCTGCGTGGTGTCGATGTCGCCGTCGTCTTCCACCTCGCCGTAATTCGGGTTGGTGTTGCTGCTCACGTTGCGGTTGCGGAAATGGCGATAGTACGCATTGCCGCTCAATTGCACGTTGTCGGTGATATAGCGGTCGCCCGAGAGCGTCACAAAGGCCGCGCTGTTCTGGTTGAGGTCCGGATACGTGTAGGGTTGCTTGCGATTGTCGAGGAAGGACTTCGGGATCGTCTGCGTGCCGTACAGGTCGTTGTCCGCGCCGCCCGCCGAAAGCGAGAGCGTGGTGTCGGCGTCGGTGTAGCGCAGCTTGCCGAAGCCCTGGCGCACGCGGCTTGCGTTCTGCTCCGCCCAGCCGTTGTCGTTGGTGGCGGTGCCTGTCACGTAGTAGTCGAGGTTCTGGCCGATCGTGCCGCCCTGTTCGATCTGCGCGGTCTTGCGGCCCCACGAGCCCAGCGCCACTTCGGCTTCGCCGCCGGGGCTCGTCTTGCCGTTCTTGGTCGTGATGACGAGCGCGCCGCCCAGCGTGTTGAGCCCGTAGGTCGGGTTCGAGCCGGGAATCAACTGGATGGTGTCGATCGCCTGCTGCGGCAGCAGATCCCAGTTCACCACGTCGCCGAAGGGCTCGTTCACGCGCACGCCGTCGAGAAACACCGAAAGGCCTTGCGGCGTGCCGAGCACCGGCGAAGCCGTGAAGCCCCGGTAATTCACGTTGACCTGATACGGGTTGCCCTGCGCGTCGTTGATATCGACGCTCGGCAGGTTGCGCTCGAAGTATTCGGTGAGCGTGCTGCGGTGCTGCTGTTCGAGGTCTTTCGCGTGCACGGTCTGCACGTTGGCGGGCACAAGCGAAAGCGGCGTGCCGATGCCAAGGAGCGGCGTGGTGCCGACCACGACGATCGGCGCGAGCGTGGTGACGGGGGGAGTCGTCGCGGCGGCGGGCGCGGGCGCGGCTTCGGCGGCCGAAGCCGCCACGGCGGGCTCGGCCTGCGCCCACGCGGTGACGGAAAGGCTTGCGAGGGCGCTGCCGAAGCCGAGCGTGATGCCCGCCCGTTTGCGCAAGTGGGGGAAGCGTTTTACGCGGCGCGCGCGCGATGGCATGCTCATGGTCGTGTCTCCTGCTTTATCGGTTTTATCGGTGCGTGAGCGCGGCTGCGTGACGGTGTGACGGTGTGCGTCGGGTGTACGTGGCGCTTTCTTTCAGTGTGTGTAAAGCTTCGCATACGGCGCGGCGCATGACCCGGGACCTTTTCCCGAAATGAAAGGGAAAGCTTCCTGAGGGCGTCGCGGCATCTTCGGTACGCGTGTGGCCTGAGTAGAATGCAAAGCGATGGCAAGCGACTTCCCAACCCCTTCTTCTTCGCGAGCAAACGCGCGAGCCGAGCCGCCGCACTCCACGGTGTGGCGCGATCTTGCGTGGGTGCTGGCGTTCGCGGTGCTCGCCGCCGTGCTCGGCTCGACCTTCGATTTCAGCGAGCGCGCCTATCGCTGGACGCGCGGTCTCGAACGCTTCCAGGTCGACGAATTGCCGGGCACGCTATGCGTGCTTTCGGTGGGGCTCGCGTGGTTCGCATGGCGCCGCTATCGCGAGGCGCGCCGCGAACTGCGTTATCGCCGGGCGCTCGAGGAGCAGGCCGAGCGTCTCCTTGCCGACAACCGGCGGCTCGCCAACCAGGCGTTGCAGGTGCAGGAGCACGAACGCCGCCATCTCGCGCGCGAACTGCACGACGAACTGGGGCAGTACCTGAACGCGATCTCGCTCGACGCGGCGCGCATTCGCGATCTGGCCGAGACGCGCGAGCCGGAAATCCAGCGTATCGCCGTGGCGCTCATGCAGAGCGCGAGCCACGTCTACCGGCAGATCGGCGGCATGATCCGGCGGCTGCGGCCCATCGGGCTCGACGAATTCGGCTTGCCGAGCGCGCTGGAGCATTGCGTGGACGGCTGGCGCGAGCGGCTGCCGCAGGCCTCGTTCCAGCTCACGATCGAAGGGGATTTCACGGGCCTGAGCGACGCGCTCACCATCACGCTCTACCGGCTGGTGCAGGAAGGGCTCACGAACGTCTCGAAGTTCGCGCCCGCCGCGCGCGTGGAGGTGTTCATGGTGCGTGCGCCGCGCGAGGTCCAGGAAGGGCAACCGCCGCTCGCGGCGCAGATCGACGAGATCGTCGTCACGCTGGCCGACGACGGTCCCGGCGTCGATCTGGAGAAGCCGCGGCGCGGGCTGGGCCTGATCGGCATGCGCGAGCGGGTGGAAGCGCTCGGCGGCGAGTTTCACGTGGCGAGCAAGCCCGAGGGCGGTTTCCTGATCTGCGCGCGGGTGCCCTCTCAGGCGGGGCTGGCCGAGCCCGTGAACTGAAGGCCCAGGCGGCTCGCCATTTGCGCGAGCTGCACGCCATTGTCCGCGCCGAACTTCTGGCGGATCACCGACTGGTGGTTGGCCACCGTCTTCTGGCTCAGCCCGAGCTTCTCGGCAATGCTCACGAGCGTGTAGCCCTGCACGAGCAGACGCATCACCTCGAACTCGCGCGCCGACAATTGCCGCCCCGGCGGCCCTTCGCTATAGGCGTTGCGCAGCGCGAGCGCCTGCGAGATATCCGGGCTCAGATAGCTCGCGCGCCGCGCAACCGTGCGCACCGCCTCCATCAGCACGTCGGGGGCGCTAGCCTTGGTCACGTAGCCGAGCGCGCCCGCGTCGAGCGCGCGCCGCACGAAGATCGCTTCTTCGTGCGCGCTGAAAATCAGCACGCGCGCGTCGGGCTCTCTGGCGAGCATGCGCCGCATCGCTTCGATGCCGCTTGCCCCCGGCAATGAAACGTCCATCACCACCACGTCGGGGCGCAGCGCGCAAAAGCGCTGATAGGCCTGGGCCGCGTCGGCCGCTTCTCCGCATACGCGGACGTCCGTGCCCAGTTCGAGCAGGCGGCGGTAGCCTTCACGCACCACCGCATGATCGTCGACGAGCAGAACGGCGATGTCTCCCGGTGTCATGGTCAACCTTCCGTGTGGCTGCGCCCGCACGGCTCGCCGCCCGCGTGGGCGGCGGCCAGCTGGCGTGAGTTGGCGTCGTTGCGAAACAGGATGGGTTGCTCGCGCGCTTGCTCCCCGGAGGCCGCGCGGCGGGCCGCGTTCACCACCTTCACCACGGCTTCATGGGCGGGCGACTTGTCGCAGACCGGGTCGGCGTTGGCCGCGTCGCCCGTGAGCAGAAACGCCTGGCAGCGGCAGCCGCCGAGGTCGTGCTCCTTCTCGCTGCAACTGCGGCAGGGCTCCTTCATCCAGTCGAGGCCGCGAAAACGCGAGAACGCGTCGCTCTCCTGCCAGATCTCGCGCAGCGACATGTCGCGCACATTCGGCAGCACGAGGCCGGGCAGGCCGCGCGCCGCGTGGCAGGGCAGCGCCGCGCCGTCGGGCGCGACGCCGAGAAACACCGCGCCCCAGCCGTTCATGCAGCGCTTGGGGCGGCGCTCGAAGTAGTCGGGCACGACAAAGAAAATCTGGCAGCGATCGCCGTGCGTGCGGCGGTAGCGCTCCACCACGGCCTCGGCCTCTTCGAGCTGTTCGCGCGTGGGCATGAGCTGCGCCTGGTTCTGGCGCGCCCAGCCGTAGTACTGCGTGTTCGCCAGCTCCAGATATTCCGCGCCCATGGCGAGCGCCATGTCGATGATCTTGTCGACATGCGGGAGGTTGTAGCGATGCAGCACGCAGTTGAGCACCATGGGAAAGCCGTGCTGCTTGATCGCCGTGGCCACGCGCTGCTTCAGGTCGAAGGTACGCGTGCTGCTGAGAAAGTCGTTGAGCGCCTGGGTGGAGTCCTGGAACGACAGCTGGATATGGTCGAGGCCCGCGGCCTTGAGCGCGCCGAGCCGCTGGTCGGTCAGGCCGACGCCCGAGGTGATGAGATTCGTGTAGAAGCCGAGCGTGTGCGCTTCTGCCACCAGCACTTCCAGGTCGTCGCGCATGAGCGGCTCGCCGCCCGAGAAACCCAGTTGCGCCGCGCCCAGCGCGCGCGCTTCGCGCAACACGCCGACCCATTGCTCCGTGCTCAGTTCGCGGTTGTGCGAGGTGTAGTCGAGCGGGTTGTAGCAGAACGCGCAGTGCAGCGGGCAGCGGTAAGTCAGCTCCGCGAGCAGCCAGAGCGGGGGTGCCACGGCGGGCGCGGTTGCGGGTGCGGTCCCGGCCACAGTCATGGGATGCGAGAGGTCGGTCATGGTGTTACTCCAGCCAGCCGCGCTGCTGGGCGTGGCTCACGAACGCGCGCACTTCGGGGCCGATGCCGGTCGTCTCGAAGGCGCGTTCCAGGTCGTCGATCAGCGCGTCGATCTCGCGCGAGCCGTCGCAGCGCAGGAGGATTTGCGCGGCGCTCGGGTTGAGTTGCACCATGCCTTCGGGGTAGAGCAGGACGTGGGCGTTCTGCGCCGGTTCCCATTGCAGGCGAAAGCGCTTGCTGAGCGTGAGGTTCATTGCGGAAAGGCCTTCTCGATCGAGTCCAGCATGGTCCACAGGATGTCGAGCTTGAACTGGAGGATCTCCAGCGCGCGCTCCTGCTGCTCGCGGCGCACGAAATGCGCGAGCGTGACTTCGAGCCCGTGCTCCACGTCGCGCTGCGCGAGGGTGATGCGCGAGCGGAAATACGCGAGTCCGGCGGGTTCGATCCACGGGTAGTGCCCGGGCCAGCTCGCCAGCCGGTCGCGGTGCACCTGCGGCGCGAACATCTCCGTGAGTGACGAACACACGGCCTCCTGCCACGGCGCGCGGCGCGCGAAATTCACGTAGGCGTCCACGGCGAAGCGCACGCCGGGCGTCACGAGCTTGAGCGACCAGAGATCGTCGCGCGAGAGGCCGACCGCGTCGCCGAGACGCGCCCAGGTTTCGATGCCGCCTTCCTCGTCGCCGTAGCCGTCGTGGTCGAGAATGCGCTGCACCCAGCGGCGGCGCGTTTCGCGATCGGGGCAGTTGGAGAGGACCGCGGCGTCCTTGAGCGGAATGTTGATCTGGTAGTAGAAGCGGTTGGCCACCCAGCCGCGGATCTGCTCGGGCGAGCAGCCGCCGCTATTCATCTTCACGTTGAACGGATGGTGAATGTGGTACGCCACGCCCTTTGCGCGCAGGCGGTCTTCGAACGCTTCGCGCGTCCATGCGGACCCGCTGTCGTGTTCCGTCGCCTGCGCTTCGCCCGGTGTTGCCGCGTGCAGGATGTCTTTTGCGTTCATGCCGTCTCCGATTCTTTTCATGAATAAACTTCGTATACCGAACTACATCACTTCATCTTTCGCGCCTCAAAGCTCGAATGTCATGCCGTCATGGGCTACCTCGATACCGTGCTCGATCAGCACGCGGCGCTCCGGGCTGTCCTCGACGAGTATCGGATTGGTGTTGTTGATATGAATGAGCACCTTGCGCACGTCACGTCCATCACGTCCATCACGTCCGCCGATCGAATCGAGCACCTCGATCATGCCGTTGGGGCCGCTTTGCGCGAGATGCCCCATTTCGGCCGCGGTCTTGCTCGACAGGCCGAGCCGGATCATTTCGTCGCCGGTCCACATCGTGCCGTCCACGAGCAGCAAATCCGCCTCGCGCATGGCCGCGAGCACATGGTCCTCGACCTCGCCGAGTCCCGGCGCGTAGAACACGCGCTTGCCCGTGTGCAGGTTCGTGAAAAGCAGGCCGATGTTGTCGCCGCGCTCCGGCGCGTGGCGATGCGGCGAGTAGGGCGGCGCCTTGCTCGACAGCGGCAACGCGTCGATGCGTATGCCTTCCAGCCCCGCAACGGCGAGCGGCGCGCCGTCGAGTGCGATGCGGCGATGCGCCACGCCGCAATAGTGCGACAGCATCTTCGTCACCGGAAAGCCGCTCGACAGGTCTTGCCAGACCGCGTCGGTGGCGTAGAGCGGCAGGGGCGTGTCGCGCTCGCGCAGCATCAGCAGGCCGGTCACGTGGTCGATCTGCGCGTCGATCACGAGCGCGGCGGCAATGCCGCTGTCACGCACGCGCCGCGCGGGCTGCAACTCCGGGTTGGCCGCGATCTGCGCGAGCAGGTCGGGCGAAGCGTTGACGAGCAGCCAGTCCTCGCCGTTCGCGCTCACCGCGATCGACGACTGCGTGCGCCGCGTCGCCTTCACCGTGCCGCGGCGCACGCCGTCGCAGTTGCGGCAATTGCAGTTCCATTGCGGAAAGCCGCCGCCCGCGGCGGAGCCGAGCACCTTGATCTTCATGTTGCGTCGCGTGTGTTGGCCCGTCATGGCAGCATCCTTGCAAGCAGATTGTCGCGGTCGATCCATTGATGTTTGAGCGCACCGGCCACGTGTAGAACGATCAACGCGATCAGCACCCAGGCGAGCACTTCGTGCAGACCGAAGAAGCGCTCGCGCAAGCCCGCGTCGTCCCAGCCCCACTTCGGCAGCGCGATGCCCCAGAAGCGCGTGCCGAAGCGGTTGAACGACGAGCCGAAGTAGCCGCTCAGCGGCATCGCGACCATGGCCAGATATAAAAGGCCCTGCGTAGTGCGCGCGGCGGCGCGTTGCCACGCACGCATCGGCGGCAGGGGCGGCGATGTGTGCGCCGCCCGCGCCATGATGCGTAGAAGCACGAGCAGGAAAATCGTCAGTCCCAGCGACTTGTGCAGATTGATGAGCGTTGACTTGAGCGGCAGCCCTTTGGGCAGCGAGACCATATACAGGCCGAGCGCGAGCAGGCCGACAATGCCGAGCGCAATCAGCCAGTGCAGCGCGATCATCGAGCCGGTGTAGCGCGCCGCCGTGCGGGAATGCGCCATCGTCATGCTTGTCTCCTTTCTATTGGTGTTTGTTTCGTACTTCTGTGCAACTCCGGTTTGCTAACCGGCGAGCAGTATTTCTCCTCGCCCGTCGACCGCGAGGTCGCCGGTGTATCGCGTGGGCGGGCGGGCCGCGCGCCACTGCGAAAACGGCGCGATTTCGTTGGCGAGGCTGCGCACGAGCAGCGCCCAGAACACCTCGAAACCACGCCCGCCTTCGGTGAAGGTGGGTGGCAGGCGATCGGGCCGTTGCGCGAGCAACAGCGTGCCGCGCCGCATGCCGTACGCGTAGTGCGCGCCCAGCCGCCCGGCCACGCCCACGGTGCCCGCCACGAGCCGGGACGCGGCGAACTCGCCCGCGTCGCCGCCCACCAGCACGAGGCCGCGCCGCATGCGGTCGGCCAGGCGCGCGCCCGCGTTGCCGTGAATCGTCAGCGCGCCGCCCGTCATGCCTTCCATTTCGCCCGCGCGCGCACCGGCGGCGAAGTCGCCGCTGTGGCCGCGCACCGTCAACCGGCCGCCGCGCATTTCGCATGCGGTGAAGTGCCCCGCATTGCCTTCTATGCGCAACGCGCCCCCGGTCATCTGGAAGCCGCTCGCGTCGCCCGCCGAGCCGCGCACAAGCAGGTTCCCGTGCGTCATGCGCGCGCCGACGTGGTCGAGCCACGGGGCGTCGCCGTCGATCACCAGCGTGGCTTCGTCGTTCGAGGCGTCCGTGCCTCCAGTGACGTCCGGAGCGCGCGACGATTGCGAGACCTCGAACAGGTCACCCACCATGCACCGCTCGTTGCCGGCGGGCAGCGTCATGCGCTCGATCGCGGCCACCGGCAGTGCGCAAAGTTGCGCGGGCAACAAAGCGCCAGCGTCCACGCGCGGACCAGGGGCCGCCTTCACGCGCAAGGTGGTGATGAGGCTCATGCGCGGCCTCCGTCGAGCCCGAGCCCGATTCCGTTCGCGAGCGCATGCAGATGAAAGTGGTACGGCCCGAGCTTGCCGCCGTAATTGCCCGCTGAAATGCGCAGCAGGCCCGCCGCCTTGCCGAGCCCGGCCGCCGCCGCGATGCCCGCGCTCATGGCCGCGCCCACGTCCGCGTCCGTGAGCCCGTCGATCACGATTTCGAGCACGCAGCCCACGTCCTCGCTCAATTCGCTGCGCGCCGAAAGGCCGATGAGCGTGGGGCAGAACGCGTCGTTGGTGGAGGCGCCGGCGCCTTTGTATTTCGAGCCGACCTTCGATCCGGAGCGCACCACGCCGCCGGGGAACGGCATGATCACATTGGGCAGCTTGCGCATGGAGGCAACGGCGGCTTCGGCGGCGTCGAGCGCGGCGTCGGCGTCGCGCGCGAGCAGGATCAGGTTGCCGCCGCCCACGGCCTTCACGGTCTGCGTCGCTTCCTCGCAGACGAACTCGCCGTCCATCACCGGCACGCGCCAGTAGCGTGTCGTGCCGAGCATCTTGGAGATCTGCCAGCCGTCGCCGAAAAAGCGCAGTCCGCTGCCAAGCGGCGCGCGATCGGAAAGCGGCGCCTGGCTCGTGTGCGGATCAATGCCGCCATACACGGCGCTGGTCGGGCAGGTGAGCACGCATTGCCCGACGCGCCGCTCGATTTGTTTGGCCAATTCCTTCGACGACACCGCGAACAGCAGCACGGCGACGCCTGGCCGCCCGTCCGGCGTTTCCTCGGCCGCCAGCGCGCGCTCCACGCCCGCCTCGCAGCCGCAGCCGATCACCGAGGTCGCGAAGCCCGTGAGAGAGTGGGCCGCGTGCATGGCCCACGCCGCCGTGCGCGCCGTGATGACGAGGCGCGTGGCCTTCATCGGAAAGGCTTCCGCGAAGGTGGCGTCGATCAGGGTGCCGTTGATCTGCAAGGTGGCCGGGTCGCTCATCGTGTCGGGTTCCGGTCTCGTGTCAGCGCGAAAAACAGGCGACGGGGAGCAGCCGTCCGCCACGGCAGCAGTCGCAGACTTCGTCGTCGCTGATGGCGGCATGCGCGAAATTGCTCGTGAGATTGGCCTCGCCATACGCGCGCAGCGTCTTTTCGATGCCGCTGTCGAACTCGGGCTTCACGTAGTGGAGGCCGCCGGTGGGCGCGGCGACGAGTTCGCCGTCGCGCGCGACCAGTTCGCCGTCCTTGAACACATAGGCGGGCGACGTGAACATGCGTTCGCGGTCCGCTTCGTCGCGATAGACGGCGATGTCCGCCGCCGCGCCCGCGCCGAGATGGCCGCGATCGCGCAGGCCGAGCAGGCGCGCGGGGCCCGCGCGCGTGATGATGGCGATCTCGTAGAGCGAGAACTCGCGTTGCAGTTGCGGCAGCGCGCTCGCGACCTGCGCGTCGGCGTGCAGGCGCGCGAGCTGCTCGTCGCGAAACGTCTTGTCCATCAACAGACGAATGAGGTGCGGGTAGCTCGTGAACGGGCCGCCGTTCGGATGATCGGTGGTCATCGCCACGCGCCACGGGTCGTCCACCAGCAGGAAGATTTCGAGGCCGATGATCCATTGCAGCGCATTGACGTAGCTCTGCTCGCGATACTGGAACGGCACCACGCCGCAGCCCGCGTCGCACTCGATATCGCCCACCACCCACTTGTGCGGCCGGGCGAGCGGCGTGTTGCGGAACTGCATCATGGTGTCACCCGAGGCCGTGACGGTTTGCCCGAAGATGATCTGCCCCACGTCGATCGACACGTTAGGCCGCGCATTCACGGCTTCGGCAATGCGCTGCGCGCCCGACGAAAACTGTCGCGGACCTTCCGTGCCGTAGCTGTGAAACTGGATGTGCGTGAGGTGGATCGGCAGACCGTCGGCGGCGTCCATGGTCGCGATGGTCGAATCGATATTGCCGGGCACGCCCAGGTTGCTCGCGTGCACGTGCAGCGGATGCGGCACGCGCAGTTCGGTGAGCGCGCGGGAGAGCGTGAACAGCACGTCGCGCGGCGTGACGCCGTAGTGCACGTGCGGCTCGTCCACGTTCAGCGAGCGCTGGTTGAACTTGAACGCCGAGATGCCGCCCGGATTGACCACCTTCACGCCGAGCGCCTTGCTCGCGTGCATCGTCCAGCCCACGTAGTCGCGCAGGCGCTCGAAGCTGTCACGCGCGGCGAGCAGTTGCAGGAACAGTTCGTCGTTGCCGAGCATCACGTAAGCGCCGTGATCGATGATCGGCGTGTCGCCCATTTCGAGGTGCGTGTGGCGCGCGTTGGAGGGCATCATCGCGGGCTCGAACGCGGCCGTGTAGCCCATTTCCGCATAGCGGTAGCCGGTCGCGAGCGTGCCGGGCGCGCAGGTGCCGCACGAGGGCAGCTTGAGATAGCGGCCGCTTGTGTCGCCCGCTTCGCGCGGGGCACTGTCGCGATGATCCTCGGGCAGCAGCAGCCGCGAGAGATTGGTCTTGCCGCCGCCGATGTGCGAATGCATGTCGATGCCGCCTGCCATCACGATCATGCCGGTGGCGTCGAATTCGCGCGCGGCGGGCATGGCGGCGGGGACATCGACGATGCGGCCGTCGCGAAACGCGAGGTCGCGGCGTTCGCCGTTCACGCCGTTGGCGGGGTCGTAGAGCGTGCCGCCCTTGAGTCGCACGAGACTCATGGCTGCTCCTGCGCGGTGCGCTCTGCGTTCAGCCTCGCCGTGAGTTGCGCGACGACCGTGGCCACCGAGGGGAGCGGGGCGCGGCGCGCGGCGGCGAGCGGCGTGACGACCGGGCCGTCGGTGCGAAACAGATGGCCGCCGCAGTCGATGCCGGGCGTGGCGACCGGAATGAAGACGGTGGCCCCGCCGCGCGCCTTCGCCGCTTGCGCCAGCGCGGGATGGCCGAGCACGATCGCGGGAAGGTCGCCGGATATCTCGGGTAGCGCGGCGGGCGGTGCGAAGCTCGCCACCCACAGCAGCGCGTCGATCTCGCCGTTGGCGAGCAGCCGCGCGGTGCGATAGCGGTGAGGATTGTGATCCAGCGGCGCCGCTACGTGCGTGCGCAGCGGCAGGCCCGAGAGCCAGGTCACGGTCTGGTTCACGCTCAGTGCGCCTTCGTCGCCGCCGAGCGCGAGACAGCCCGCGCGCACCGTGCGATTGGCCGCCTTGACGATACGGTGCAAGGCCTCGATCAACAGCGCCGCATGCGGGCCGGGCAGCGCGGCGGGCTCGTACACGAGCACGGTGTAACGCGCCGCCGCGATGCGCGCCTGCAACGCGGCGAGCGTGCCGGCGGCGTCGGCCGGATGCGCGGCGCCGCCGCGCAGCGCACCCGGCGCGCGCCCTTCGCTGAGTGCGGACCAGAGGGCGAGCGTATCGAAGGGATCGGCGTCGGGCAGGATCGCTTCGACGCGCGCCTGCGCAAGGCCGGGCGCCGCCACGTCCGGCTCGCAGCCGACGAACACGAGATCGCGCGCCATCGGGCTTGCCGCCAGCGTGCGCTCGAAGAACCGCGGATAGCGCCGCGAAGGCTGGCAACCGAAGAACACGACCAGGTCCGCGCGCGTGCGCACTTCGGAGAGCGTCGTGAAGAACGCGCCGCGATCCTGCAACGCGAGGGTGGCCGCGCTCAGCGCGTCGCCGTGCAGATGGTCCAGGATGGCGCCGCATCCGGCGGCCAGCGTGTAGAGCGCGCGCGCACCCGCCACGTCGGTCGCGAGCGAGCCGAACAGGGGCCGCTGCGCCTTGGCAAGCAGTTGGGCGGCGTGCGTGAGCGCAGTGTCGAGATCGGTGTCGTTCGCGCCCACGCTACAGCGGCCGCGCGCGTCCGCCTCGCCGTAGCACGCGAGCGCCTGCGCGAGACGCGGGCAGTTCGCGGCGGGCGCGGCGAGCCTGCCGCCCTCGTGCGACTCGATCGCGAGGTCGTCGCACAGCAGCGCGCAGAACGGGCAGGTCCAGTCGCGCGTGATCGACGCGGCGGGTCTGGCGGCATCCGATAGGCGCGTGGACGAAGGGGCGGTGGGCGAGAGATGCATGGGGCCCTTCAAGCAAGCTCCATGCCGATGCAGCGCTCGCTACCGCGAGTGAGGCGGCCCGCACGCGAGGCGCGCCGGGCGGGACGTTGTGCCTCGCTCGCGGGCGATGACACAAGACGCGCGGGCGAGTTGCACGAATTGCGCTTCGCACCCGGCGCGCAGGTGGCCGTTCCGTTAGCGCGCCGCGTCCCTCATCGAATCCGTACGAGCGAGCACTTTTGCGCGGTGCGACCTCGCGCGAGGTGTTGCATGCCACAACGCGTGTGTGCCGTTCTGCAACAGAGTGTCACAGCGGCTTGCTACAGGCTTACACAAGCAAGGTGCTGCAAGAGTGGCATGGAATTTGTATGGATCGGCTAGGCGAAACCGGCGAGCGGCGCGCCGAGGCGGCCGTCGTGCAGCGCGGAAGCCACGAGCCAGGCCGATGCGCCCGCCTGGGCCGCCGCGGCCACGTCGTCGCGATGGCGCACGCCGCCCGCGCCGATCACGCCGGTATGCGCGGGCGCGGCGGCGCGAATGCGTTCGAAGGTGGCGAAGTCGGGACCGTCGTAGCTGCCGACCTGGTCGAGCGTCATGGCGATGACCCGGCCCGGCCACGCGGCGGGCGCGAGTTCGACGCCGCCGGCGTCGAGGCGCCGGCCCGCGCGATGGTCGAGCGAGAGGATGGGCGCGAGACCGGCGGCTTCGGCGCTGCGCAGCGCTTGCGCGTCGCGCAGCGACTCGGTGCCGAACACCGGGACGAGCGTGGCGGGATCGGTGGTTCGCGGGTCGTTGTGCGATCGGTCGCGCGAGTCGTCGCGATCGCGCCGGATGAGCTGGACGTGCTGCTCGATGCGCTCGAACAGCGCCTGCATCGACGCGTAATCGGCATAGCCCGCGTCGAGCCAGATTTCGCCGCCGGGCAGGGCGGCGCGCAGTGCGGCGAGCGCTTCGACGTGCGCGCCGCGCAGGAGGATTGCGCCGAGGTCGGCGACATAGAGCGTGCGCGCGCCGCTTGCGGCAAGGAGCGCGCGGGCGACGGGAAGCGGCGCGCTGGTGGCCGCGAGCGCCGAGCGCACGGGCAGGTAGCGCGTGCGCTCGCCGCGCACCGCGCGCACGACGTGGCCGTCGAGCAGATCGAGAACCGGTATCACCTGCATGAGGACGCATCCTTTGACCAAGATCTTTGTGTTCGAGTATCTCACCGGCGGCGGCATCGACCCGGCGCACGCGGGCGCAGGCAGCCTCGCCGACCTGAGCGCGCTGATCGTCGAGGGGCGGGTGATGCGCGACGCGCTCGCGAACGACCTGCGCGCGCTCGACGGCGTGACGGTGAGCGTGGCGAGCTCGCGCTTCGAAACGCTCGACCCCGCGCTTGCGCACTGCAAGGCGGCGCCGGGCGAGTCGATGACCGCCTTCGTCGCCCGTGCTGCGCGCGAGCACGATTATGCCTGGGTCATCGCCCCCGAATGCGACGGCTTGCTGCTGCGCCTGCACGACGCCGTGGGCGCGGCGCGCTGGCTTGGTTGCGCGAAGGAGGCGATTCGCGTGGCGTCGAGCAAGAGCGCCACGGCCGCGTGCCTCGCGGCGCACGGCATTGCGACGACGCCCGCCGTCGAGCCAGGTGAGCCAGGCGAACCCGTCGAGCACGCGGCGAACCAGGGCGGGCGCTGGGTGGTGAAGCCCGACGACGGCGCGGGCGGCCTCGACACCTTTGTTTTCGACGACTTCGCCGACGCCTGCGCCGAATACGAAGCGCGCGCCGCGGCCGCGCGCAACCCCGTGCTTCAGGCCTGGGTGGATGGCGAGCCGCTCAGTCTCTCGCTGATCTGCGAGAACGGGCGCGCGGAAGTCGTGAGCATCAACCGGCAGCAGATCGGCGTGAGCCCGATGTGCGACGCAGGCGAAGCGGGTGGATCGGGTGAACCGGGCTCGCGCGCCGCTTCGGTGGTGGAGTTCGACGGCGTGAGCCTGAACGAGATCGCGCTGTCGAGCGACAAGGGACGCGCGCTTGCCGCGCTCGCGCAACGCGTGGCGCAGGCGTTGCCGGGCCTGCGCGGCTTCGCCGGGATCGACGTGGTGTGGCATCCGGCGCGCGGGCCGGTGGTGATCGAGGTGAATCCGCGCTTGACGGTGGCCTATGCGGGGCTTTCGGCGGCGCTCGGCACGAATCTCGCGCCCGTCCTGCTGGCGACGCACGGGGTGCGCCTCGGTGGCCGCGACGACGCGCACGCCTGCGCCGTCGCGCAGCCGATGTGTGGAGCGCGGCCATGAGCGCGTCGGTCGAGACGGGCGAGGCGAGCATGGAGACCGGGACCGCCGCGGCGACGTTCGGCTGGGACGTGGGCGGCGCGCATGTGAAAGTGGCGATGACCAACGCCGGCGGCGGCGTGCTCGACGTCGCGCAATGGGCGTGTCCGCTGTGGCAGGGACTCGATCATCTCGCGCACACCATCGACCTCGTGCTTGCGCGCTGGCCCGCCGCACGCTCGCGCGGCGCGCGGCACGTGGTGACGATGACGGGCGAGATGGTCGATCTGTTCGAGAACCGCGCGCAGGGCGTGCGCGAAATCGTTGCGGCGCTCGCGCAGCGGCTCGGCCCAAACCTCTCGTTCTACGCGGGCGAGGCGGGCTGGCTCGGCGCGAGCGCCTGCGCGGCCGGCTGGCGCAGTGTTGCCTCGGCGAACTGGCTCGCCACCGCGTGCTGGGTCGCGACGCGCGTGCCCGACGCGCTGCTGGTCGACATCGGCAGCACGACGACCGACCTCATTCCGATCGTGGACGGCCGCGTGGCCGCGCGCGCCGCGACCGACGCCGGGCGGCTCGCCAGCGGCGAACTCGTCTACCAGGGCGTGGTGCGCACGCCGTTGTGCGCGCTCGCGCAGCGCATCGAATTCGCGGGCGCGCAGGTGAACGTGATGAACGAATGGTTCGCGACCACGGCCGACGTCTACCGGCTCACGGGCGAACTGGCCGCGCACTACGACCAGTACCCGGCCGCCGACAACGGAGCGAAGACGCAAGCCGCGAGCCGCACGCGCATCGCGCGCATGATCGGGCGCGACGCCGACGAGGCGAGCGACATTCAATGGCGTGCATTCGCGCAGCGCTGGCGCGAGCAGCAGATGCGCGAGATCGGCGCAAATCTCGCGCGCGTCACGGCGGCGCATCCGGCGCTTGCGCGCGCGCCGCTGGTCGGTGCGGGTTGCGGACGCTTTCTCGCGGCGGCGCTGGCGCGCGAGGCGGCGCGCGGCTATGTGGATTTCGGCGCGCTTGCCGTGGGAGCGGGCGAGCGCGCGGACGAAGCGCAGTGGGCCGCGACGTGCGCGCCGAGCGTGGCTGTTGCGCTGCTTGCGGTGCAAGATCGACACGCGGGCGGCGCTGCGCCGTCGCGGGCCGCATGAGGATACGGACAAGCAGGCAGGCAAACGCGGGCCAACCGCGGTTAACCGGAAATGAGGACAACGATCATGTGGGTGGTCAAGATCGGGGGCAGCCTGAGTCACGAGCCGATGCTACGCCAGTGGCTCACCGAACTGTGCGAAGTGGGGGGCGGGCGTATCGTCATTGTGCCCGGCGGGGGCGATTTCGCGGACAGGGTGCGGCAATATCAGAGCGAGTGGCGCTTCGACGATCTGGCTGCGCACAACATGTGTCTGCTTGCCATGGCGCAGTATGCGCTGCTTATGCAAGGGCTCTTGCCCGAGCTGGTGCTCGCCACGAGTGAGGCGAAGATCCGGCGTGCGTTGCGCGATGGGCATGTGGCAGTGTGGGTGCC
This sequence comes from Paraburkholderia unamae, assembly GCF_003268775.1. Taxonomy (GTDB): domain Bacteria; phylum Pseudomonadota; class Gammaproteobacteria; order Burkholderiales; family Burkholderiaceae; genus Paraburkholderia; species Paraburkholderia unamae. The sequence goes on along the minus strand of NZ_QLSU01000018.1, from coordinate 749 downwards.
GACCGCGCTCATGCGCGAGACGCCCGATGCGATGAGCAACTGGGATACCACGTCGGATAGCCTCGCCGCCTGGCTTTCTACCATGCTCAATGCCGAGCGGCTGATTGTGGTGAAGTCTTGTCCGCTGGATGGGGATGAGGGGCTGGAGGTGCTTGCCGCTTCGGGGGTGGTGGATCGGCGGTTTGTCGATTATGTTAGGGAAGCTAATTATGTGGTTGAGCTGTTTAATAAGGATCATGTGGAGTTGATGCGGGATCGGTTGCTTAATGCGCCTGTGGCTTGATTTTTTTGTTTTTCGTGCTTTCTTTTTTTTCGCGTTTTCTTGTTTTCGTGTCGGTCTGCCAGGGTTGCCCCTGTGCGGGGCGGCACCTACTTTTCTTTGCAGCGGCAAAGAAAAGTAGGCAAAAGAAAGGAACCTATCCGCATTTTTGTGTGCAAGGCGGTTTAACAGATCCTAACCTCGGGCGAGCGTAAAGCGCTCGCCAAACAGGATGGCAAACTGGTTCATCGCGGATTTCCAGTCGAAGGTTGCCCGTACCGACTTGGCCAGCACATTGCGCAGCGCCAGCCAGAGTAGTTTGATGGCAGCCTCGTCGGTGGGGAAGTGGCCCCGGGTCTTGATGATCTTGCGTAGCTGCATGTTCAGACTCTCAATGGCGTTGGTCGTGTACACAACCCGTCGAATCTCGGGTGGAAACACGAAGAACGGCGTGACGTGCTCCCAGGCTCGCTGCCAGCATTGCACAATC
>NZ_QLSU01000017.1 GCF_003268775.1 Paraburkholderia unamae | reverse complement strand
ACCGACGTGCGCCTGATCGCGGCGACCAATCGCGACCCCGAACAGGCCGTGGCCGACGGCAAGCTGCGTCTGGACCTTTACCACCGCCTGAACGTATTCCCGATCAGCCTGCCGCCGCTGCGCGAGCGCGGCAAGGACGTCGAGCTGCTGGCCCAGGCGTTTCTCGACGAACTGAATGAGCGTCACGGCACGAAAAAGCAGTTTCCGGCCGCCGTGCGCGAGATGCTGGCGGCCTACCCGTGGCCCGGCAACGTGCGCGAGCTCAAGAACTACGTGCAGCGCGCGCATATCATGTCGGGCAACGACGGCGATTTCACGGCCACGGTGCCGTTGCAGATTTCGCTCTCGAAGCCGGTTGCCGGCACCGCCGTGACGATCCCGTTCGGCACCTCGCTCGCCGACGCCGATCGCCAGCTCATTCTGGCGACGTTAGATCAGTGCGGCGGCGTGAAGACGCGCGCGGCCGAGATTCTCGGCATCAGCCTGAAGACGCTCTATAACCGTCTGGTCGAGTACGGCAACGAAGGCGGTGGCAAGGGCGACGCGCCCGCGCGCGTGGCCGGCGGCGCCTGAGCCGGAACAGGCAGACAGCCGGACGGCAGCCAGAGCGTACGCTCGCCCTTGCGCGGGCGCACTGGCGGTACGACGCTTGCAGTGTGAGTTTCGCGTCCATCATGAGGAGCGAAAGATGCCGAGCTGCAAATCCCTTGACGCCGTCCGCGTGAAGCCCTGGCTTGCGCACACCCCGCAGCCCGACGATCCCCCACCCGATCAACCCGGCGAGCCCGACGTGCCCCCCATCGGCGATCCGCCGCCGGAGCCGGGAGAAGTGCCGCACACTGTCGCGCAACGAGGCCGTTCGGGCGCCGTCAGGCCAAGCTGACGGTTTTTATGTACTAGTTACAAACGCTTCGCCTTTTTTACCGGCAAATTCACGCGGCGAACCCTAGACTATAAAAAAACGCCACCGCCGCGTGGCCGCCTGCCGCTGGAGGCATCGACATGAGACATCCTGCTTTGCGCCGCTCCGCACGTTACTCGGGCAAACGCGGCCCGCGCGACTCGCAAGAGAAAAACGGCCCGCCGCCTTCGGTCACGCCCGACCCCGCGGGCCAGAACCGTCCGGCGCCCGGTGTGCCGCCCGACGGCGAGCACAACCAAGGCGGGACGCGGGCTGAGGGCATCGAGTACCAGCGCGATCTCGGGTCGGAACAGGACGCCTGAGCGCGCCTGATCCCGCCATTGCCGCACGCTGCGCGCAGGCGGCTTGCATCGCCTGTCTGATCACCGGGCATTTCCGTTCATGCGTGCTTGCCGCGCGGAATTTGCTCGTCCTGACGGTTGCCGGAAAATTTTCTTGCTCCGGACCTTGCTGATCCGGCACGCATCTTGCGTTCGTCGTTTATGCATCGTCTTCGGACCCAACGAAACAGGAGGTATAGCCGCAATGGGCAGACTGATCGTGGTATCGAATCGCGTTGCGCCGACCCAGGAGGGACGGCCCGCAGCTGGCGGGCTGGCAGTCGGCGTACTCGACGCGCTCAAGGAAACCGGCGGTGTATGGTTCGGGTGGAGCGGCGAAACCGTCGCGGAACCGTCCGCACCGGTCATCGAGCAGCAGGGCAGCGTCACCTACGCGACGGTAGGTCTCACCCGGCGTGACTATGACCAGTATTACAAGGGCTTCTCCAATACGACGCTCTGGCCGACGTTCCACTACCGCAACGACCTCGCGCGCTACGAGCGCCAGGAATACGGCGGCTACCTGCGCGTGAACGTTTCGCTCGCGCGCCAGCTACAGCCGCTCATCGAGCCCGACGACATCATCTGGGTGCACGACTATCACCTGATTCCGTTCGCGCGCTGCCTGCGCGACCTCGGGGTGAAGAACCCGATCGGCTTCTTTCTGCATATCCCGCTGCCGGTGCCCGAAGTCATGCGCTCGGTGCCGCCGCACGAAGAGCTCATGAAGTTCATGTGCCACTACGACGTCGTGGGCTTCCAGACCGGCGCCGACCGCCAGGCCTTCCTCGATTACATCGAGCGTGGCGGCCACGGCACGGCGAGCGAGGACGGCATGGTCCACGCGTGGGACCGCATCCTGAAGGTGGGCGCTTACCCCATCGGCATCTATCCGGACGCGATCGCGAAGTCGGCCGGGCAGTTTGCCGACCGCAAGCCCGTGCGCAGCCTGCGCGACGCCATGCGCGGGCGCAAGCTCATCATGAGCGTCGACCGGCTCGACTACTCGAAGGGACTCGCCGAGCGCTTCCAGGCGTTCGAGCGCCTGCTGCAAAACGGGCCGGGCTGGCATGGCCGCGTGTCGCTCCTGCAAATCGCGCCGCCTACGCGCTCGGACGTGCAGACGTACCAGACGATCCGTCGCAACCTGGAAGGCGAGGCGGGCCGCATCAACGGCCGTTTCGCGCAGCTCGACTGGACGCCGATCCAGTACCTGAACCGCAAGTACGAGCGCAACCTGCTGATGGCGCTGTTCCGCGAAGCGCAGGTGGGCTATGTCGCGCCGCTGCGCGACGGCATGAACCTCGTGGCGAAGGAATACGTGGCTTCGCAGGATCCCGACGATCCCGGCGTGCTGGTGCTGTCGCAGTTCGCCGGCGCGGCGGAGCAATTGCCGGGCGCGCTGGTCGTGAATCCGTACGACCTGAACCAGACCGCCGAGGCGCTGGAGCGCGCGCTTTCGATGCCGCACGCGGAGCGCGTTTCGCGCTATCAGGACATGATGGCGTCGCTGCGCGAGAACAACCTCTCGGTGTGGCGCGACACGTTCCTCACGGACCTGCGCAGCGTCGCGACGGCGGCGTCGGTCACGGCGCGAGCGCGCCAGGCCGCGCCTGTGGACAAGGCGTCCGCACCGGCTGCACCGGCACCGGCATCTCCACCCGCGTCTACGGCGACGACTGTGCCGCGCGCGGCAACGCGCGCGCAATGAGGTTGGCGGCGGCGATGATGCCGCCGCACGGTTGATCGAACGCGAACTCGAACGCGCGGCGCACGTTCGACGCGCATCCACCCACGCGGCGGCCTAAGGGCCGCCGCGTTTTTTTACGCTCGCCGCCGTGCTTCTCGCTCAGGCCTGCTGGCGACTCGGTTCGGCGAACGGCATCGGCGCGCGAGTCGGATCGAAATCGGCCCAGTGACCGTCGTGCCACTGGCCCGAGGCGCGCTCGATATCGGTGGCGCCCGCGTCGCGCAGCAACTGTGCGGCGCAGTCCTGGTTCTCGTAGCAGACATGCACCGAGAGCAGCACGCCGGAGTTGCGCGTTTCGTGATGGACGATCTCGCGGTGCGCGAGCGTTGGCTGCGCGGCGGACTTCGCACCGACGCTCGCGCCGATGCGCGCCCCGATCCACGCGCCCACGCCCGCGGCGATCACGACCGAGGGCAGCGCCGCCGAGAAAGCGCTGAAAATCACCACGCCCACCACCGCGCCTGCCACGGCACCCGCGGTGATATTGCGTGTGTGATGCGGCGAAGCGGCGGGCGGCGCGCCAACGCTATGGACGCCGTGGCGCGCATGCTGGCCGCGCGGATTGACGAAGAACAGGTTGACGTCTTCTTCGACGAAGCCTTCCGCGTACAGCTTTTCCGCGGCGGCTTCGGCGATGGGGAAGGTCGTGAACCGACCAGCGACGATCAGTGACATGGGAATCCCCCCTTGCCGGCTTCGGCAGGTTGACTCGCCGGGAACGGAAACACCGGGCGTCGCCGCAAAAAGCGGCGCGCCTTAAACCCATGTTAGTGCTTGCGCGTGCGCAGGGTTAGGCCGCGCATGCGCGTGGCGCGAAGCCCTGCATTCAGCCCGGCGTTTGCGCCGCGTTGCCCGGTATCAGCCGCAACACGCTCACCACGGCCGCCACGGCGGCGAAACCCGTCGCTACATAAAGCGCGACGGTCGGCCCGTGTTGCGGCGCAATGCCGAAGATGAGCGCGACGAGCGCCGCGCCGAGCGTTTGCCCGGTGAGGCGCGCGGTGCCGAGCATGCCGCTCGCGCCGCCGCTGCGTTCGCGCGGCGCGGAGGAGAGGATCTGCCGGTTGTTGGGCGACTGGAAAACACCGAATCCCGCGCCGCACAAGGCCATACGCCAGCAGATATCGAACACCGTCGGGTGGGCGCCGAGCGTGGCGAGCGAGAGCAGGCCGAGCGCGAAAAGCGCGAGGCCGATGCCGCCGAGCATGCCCGCCGGATAGCGGTCGGACAGGGCGCCCGAGAGCGGCGCCGCGCCGATGATGATGAGCGGCCAGGGCGTCATGAGCAGGCCCGTGTCCACCTGCGAGAAGCCGAAGGTCTCCTGGAGCATGAAGGGCAGCGCGACGAACGCGAGCATCTGCGCGCAGAAGGAGCAGACGGACGTGCTGATCGACAGCGCGAACACGGGGTTGGCGAGCAGGTCGACGGGCAACAGCGGCGCGGGCTGCGTGAGCTGCCTTCGCACGAAGAACCAGCCGATCACGATCGCCAGCACGAATTCGAGCGCGACGAGCCGGTTGCTCTCGCCGTGGCCGAGACCGTCGACCGCGAAAATCAGCAGCCCGAACACGACGGCGTTGAGCAGGGCGCTCAGGTAATCGTAGGGCGCCGGGTGCCGCTCGTTCACGGGCAGCACGCGCATGCCCAGCACGAACGCGGCGATGCCGATCGGCACGTTGATCGCGAACAGCCAGGGCCACGACGCGATGGCCAGCACGCCCGAGGCGAGCGTGGGCCCGACCGCCGAGGCGATGGCGACCACCATCGCGTTGATGGCGACGCCGCGGCCGAGTTGCGTGCGCGGGTAGATCATGCGCACGAGCGCCGTGTTCACGCTCATGATGCCCGCGCCGCCTAAGCCCTGGACCATGCGCGCGAGCGCGAGCTGGGGGAGCGTGGTGGCGAGCGCGCAGCCGAGCGAGGCGACGGTGAACAGCATCATGCCGCACAGGTACACGCGCCGGTAGCCGATGCGGTCGCCGAGCGAGGCGAGCGGCAGGAGAGAGATGGTCACCGAAAGCTGGTAGGCGTTGACGATCCAGATCGAGCTTGCCGCGCTCGCATGGAGGTGCCGCGCGATGGTCGGCAGGGCGACGTTGGCGATCGCGCCGTCGAGCACGGCGAGCGTGATGCCGAGCGCGACCACGAGGATCGCGTAGTAACGCTGTGGAAAGGGCAAGCCGGTTTCGGCTTCGGCGGAAGAGTTGGCGGAGAGTTCGGAAAGCGTGGGCGTGGGCATCGACGGGAGAGGCGGCGCGCGCCCGATGTGATCGTCACGGAGCGCGCCGCCGGCAGCATGTTATGGGCTGTGGGCCTGGCTGTGGGCCTATTTCAGTTCGTAGAGCCCGACGTAGGTCGTCGAGTCCACTTCGTTCAGATGCGTCATGAAGCGCGCCACCGCGTTGGTCGTCTCAGGCGTCACGGGCAGTTGCGCGGCCTTGAGCGCATGCACGCGGAAGATGTAGCGGTGGGGCTTGTCGCCGCGCGGCGGCGCAGCGCCGCCGAAGCCCACCGTGCCGTAGTCGTTGCGCATCTGCACCGCGCCTTGCGGCAAGAGGCTCCCGTCGGCCTTGCCGGCGTTGCGCGCGAGCGAGCGTACGTCGGGGGGGATGTTCACCACGACCCAATGCCAGAAGCCGCTGCCCGTGGGCGCGTCCGGGTCGTAGACGGTGAGCGCGAAGCTCTGCGTGTCGGCGGGCGGCTCGTCCCATTGCAGCGCGGGCGAGACGTTGTCGCCGTCCACCCCGAAGGCCCGCTCGTCGAACTCCTGCGCCTTCGGCATGAAACCGTTGCTGGGAAAGTCATCGGACCATAGACGGAAATCAGCCATCGGTTGCCTCCTTCGCTTGGAATCCGTATTTGGGATCATTGGACGGGCGCGCTCACGCGCATGGCCGAATCTTCGCGGGCCGTGGCGCAAGCGTAGCCAGTCGATCGAGTTTATCACCGGGAGCCGGGCAGGCAGGGGGCGCTTGACAGTGTTGCATGCGGGTGCCGCATGCGTTGCGCACGGCGCGAGGTTGGCGCGAGGTTGGCTCGTCAGGCGCGCGCCTCGAACCACCCCGAGGTTTCGTCCTCGAGCCACGCGGCGAGGCGCTCGACCACCGCCTGCGGATCGTGCTGCGCGCCACGCAACGCGCATTCCCAGATCACCGCCACGCGCCAGCCCTGGGCCGCGAGCGCGGCGAGCGCCTTCGCGTCGTTCAGGCGGTTGCGCGCGATCTTCTCGCGCCAGAACTCGGGGCGCGTTTGCGGCCACTTGAAGAGCGCGCATTGATGGCCGTGCCAGAAGCAGCCGTGCACGAACACCACGGCGCGCCAGCGCGGCAGCACGATGTCGGGCCGCCCCGGCAGCTCGCGCACGTTCAGGCGAAAGCGAAAGCCGCGCCGGTGCAGCAGGCTGCGGACCAGCTTCTCGGGCTTCGTGTTGCGCCCGCGGATGCCGGACATCATCCGGCTGCGGGTTGCGGTATCGACGACGTCGACCATCGTCTGTCGCCTCGCTTTGGTTTGCCCTGGCGCGCGGCGCGGCGTTTAGCGGCCTGCGGCGGTGGCCATCGGCGCCGTGGTGGCCTGGGTTGCGGCCCGGGTTGCGCGCACAGCGCTCGCGCGGGCGGCGGCCGGCGCGGCCTCTCGCTGCGCGGCCAGCAGCGCGTCGAGATGCGGCATCATCGTGCGCGCGACCTCGCGCATCACCGGCATCACGACGCTGTTGCCGAACTGACGGTACGCCTGGGTATCGCTCACGGGAATGCGGAAGGTGTCGGGCAGGCCCATCAGCCGCGCGCACTCGCGCGGCGTGAGGCGGCGCGGGCGCAGTCCTTCGCCCTGGTGCACGAGGATCTCGCTGCCGTCCTTGTGATAGCGCGCCGAGAGCGTGCGCGTGACGCTCTCCGGAAAAGCGAGACCGTAGCCGAAGCCGTTGCCGGCCGCGCGGTGCTTCTCGGCGTATTGCTGCAAGTAGGCCCAAAGGCCCGGCGTGAGCGTGTACTTCGGTTGCACGCGGCGCGCACTGTGATCGAAGAAACGTTCGCCGTCCCACGGCAGGATCGGCTCGCGGCCGTCGGTGCGGTGCAGGATCGAGGCGAGGCGCGGTCCCTCCTCGGGCAGCGCGAGCGCGTCCCAGGAAAACGCGCTCGGCTCGCGAAAGCCGACGATGATGATGCGCTCGCGATGCTGCGGCGTGAAATGACGCCCGTCGATCACGCGGTAGTGCACGTCGTAGCCCAGCTCGTCGCGCAGCACCTGGAGGATCACGTCGAAGGTGCGGCCGCGGTCGTGCGAGACCAGGTTCTTGACGTTCTCGAGCAGGAAGGCGGCAGGCCGCTTCTCGGCGATGATGCGCGCGACGTCGAAGAACAGCGTGCCCTGCGTCGTGCACGCGAAGCCGTGCGGACGGCCGAGCGCGTTCTTCTTGCTCACGCCCGCGATGGAGAACGGCTGGCACGGAAAGCCCGCGAGCAGCACGTCGTGGTCGGGCACCTCGGGGGCGTCCACGGCCGTGATGTCGCCGATGAACGGATGATCCTCGCCGTAGTTTTCCAGGTAGGTCTTGCGCGAGAACGGATTCCACTCGCTCGTGAACACGCACTCGCCGCCGTGCGCCTCGAAGCCTTTGCGGATACCGCCGATGCCCGCGAACAGGTCGATGAAGCGAAAGCGCGCGTGCTGGCCGCTCGCCCGCTCGCCGCCGTGCAGCAGCTCGCGCAGCGCGGCTTCGAGCATCGCGGGGCAGGGGGTCTCGCCTTTTTCCCAGCGCCGCACGGTCTTCACGTCCCTGCCGACGTGCGTGGCGATTTGCTGCTGCGTGAAACGCTTGCGTGCCTGCTGGAGCAGGTCTCTCGGTTCGGCCGTGAGCACGGAGTCCTCGTTAGGGTATTTTTGCGGACATTATGACCGATGCTCGACCCGCGGCACCAGGAATTCCCGACGCGCGCGTGCGGAAAAGCGCTGCCCACGAGGGCGTGCGACGTCGAATCGATAGGTGGAGACGGCGAATCAGGAGCGTTGCGGCGTGGCGTTGGCCTGCTTGCCCGCTGCGGCGGCCGCGCTGGCGACGTTCAGGTCGTGCAGGTCGAGGATGAGCAGGAGGCTGTCGATTTCGCTCAACTGGCCTTTGTTCACGAGACCGGTGTCGAGCAGGCGGTGCAGGCGCTGGCGCCAGTAGCTCGCCGCGAGGATCGGGCCGCCAAAGTCGCCGGCCAGCGACAGGGGCATCACGCGCCGAATGTGCGCGATATCCTGGTCGATGAGATTCGACATCATGTAACCGGCGGGGAGGGGACGCGTGGTGTCCATAAGAGCCATTACGGCACTTTTTTCCCCGCCTTTAGCGCATTTTGGCTCGGTACTTACCCTAAATCAGCGAATGCGTGACTTACTCCGCGTCCGGCGCCGGGGCGCCCGGCGCCTGGGCCGCGCTTTCGAAGAAACGCCGCGTCGCTTCGAACGCGTTGAGCATCTGCTCGGGCCAGGGGGTTTGCAGCATCACGGCCTGATGGTTCTCGAACGCGGCGCTCAACTGGCGGGCGAGTTCGGGCGAATTGAGGTGACGCAGCAGCACGCTCACGGCGATGGCGGTGGCCTGGCTCGCGCCGGCGGTTTGCAGCTCGGAAGCGGTGAGGGCGGCGACTTGCTTGTTGATGTCCATGGAAAACCTGCTCGGGGAAGAGGGGGCAAGGTGCGCGCATGCACGGAGGGGAACGGGAGAGACAGGACCGGCGGCGCACGAACCGGTCATGCCAGTCACACCGGCTGACGGTCTGTCGTGTTCTCGCGGCTGGTCCCCCTGGCAGGAATCGAACCTGCATCTAGCGCTTAGGAGGCACTTGTTCTATCCATTGAACTACAGGGAGCGCGCTGGCAAACACGATTTACGCACGACGTGCTGGCTCCGCCTGACCGCCATGTTTCCCAAGTCACCCGTCATGGCGCGGAGCCGTCGCGACGCATATCGCGACGTAGGGCCAAGAGTATAGCAAAGGCGTTCGGGCGCGAAAATGACGCAGAAGCGTGACGCAGAAGCGTGACGCAAAAGCGTGACGCGGAACTATGACGCCGCAATAGCCGGATCAGAACTCGACGACGGTGAAATCGGCCTTGCCCACGTCGCACAGCGGGCAACGCCAGTCGTCGGGAATGTCGGCGAAGCGCGTGCCTGCGGCGATGCCATCGCCGGGCAGACCTTCTTCCTCGTTGTAGATCCAGCCGCAAATGAGGCAGACCCAGCTCTTGTATTCGATTACTTCGCTCACAGCGCGTCCTTCGTCAAGTCGATTCGATGCATGCCCGTTATCTGTCCCTTTGTATTGTTCAGGTTGGAGGCGGGCGACCCGCGATGTTACCGGAAAACGAGGGGAGCGCCGCCGCGCCCACGGGTGACGCCGGGCTCGTGCCGGGCCACACGCGGTTGCGTCAAGCACACCGCGAGCGTTCACGCGCCCGGTGTATGCTGGCCGCGAGCGCACACGGTGCGGATCGAATCGGCAACTTTCGAGGAGCGGACGATGAACGGAAAGAGAAGCGGCCTGGCGGCGGCGGTATTCGTGGCACTCGTTGCGGTAAGCGGCGCGGCGCGCGCCGATGGCGTGTATTTCGTCGAGCCGAAGGACGGCGCGACCGTGAGCAACCCGGTGCACGTGAAATTCGGCGTGGACGGCATGACGGTTGCGCCCGCGGGCTCGACCGCGCCGAAGACCGGCCACCACCATCTGCTGATCGATGGCCAGCCGCTGCCGCAAGGCGAAGTGGTGCCCGTGAGCGACAAGTCGCTGCACTACGGCAAAGGCCAGACTGAAACCGATGTGACACTGCCGCCGGGCGATCACACGCTCACCGCGCAGTTCGCGGACGGCGCGCACCGCTCGTATGGGCCCGAGTGGAGCAAGACGATCACGGTTCACGTGAAGTAGCGGGCAAGCCGGGGCCGCGTGCGGCACGGACCTGCGCGGCACGGACCTCCGCGGCCCGACCTCCGCGGCCCGGTACAATGCCCCCTTCAGGTCCACCGCACGCATCGCTTTCCATCCATGTCGCTTTACACCATCACAGGCGCGCAACTGGCGTTTGGCCACGTCGCGCTGCTCGATCACGCGGACTTTTCGCTCGAAGCCGGCGAGCGCGTCGGGCTGATCGGCCGCAACGGCGCGGGCAAGTCGTCGCTGCTCACCATCGTTGCCGATCTCGCGAAGCCCGACGACGGCCTCGTCACGCGCCAGCAGGAACTTTCGACCGTCTACGTGCCGCAGGAGCCCGACTTTGACGCCGACGCCTCGGTGTTCGACACCGTCGCCTCGGGCCTCGGCGAAGTGCGCGCATTGCTCGACGAATACGACGCTGTCGCGCACAAGCTCGCGGACACGCCCGAAGGCGCGGAGCACGACGCGCTGCTCGCGCGCATGAACACGCTGCAATCGTCGCTCGATCACGCCGACGCCTGGAACTGGCGCACGCGCGTGGCCACGACGCTCGCGCAAATCGGCCTGGAAGGCGACGCGCGCGTGGGCGCGCTCTCGGGCGGCATGCAAAAACGCGTGGCGCTTGCGCGTGCGCTCGTCGTGCAGCCCGATATCCTGCTGCTCGACGAGCCGACCAACCACCTCGACTTCGACGGCATCCGCTGGCTCGAAGAACTGCTCGTGACCCAGCGCTCGAGCCTGCTCTTCATCACCCACGACCGCGCGTTTCTCGACCGCGTGGCCACGCGCATCGTCGAACTCGATCGCGGCAAGCTGCTCTCGTATCCGGGCAACTTCTCGCAATATCAGGAGCGCAAGGCGCAGCAACTCGAAGTCGAGCGCGTGGAGAACGATAAGTTCGACAAGCTGCTCGCGCAGGAAGAAGTGTGGATCCGCAAGGGCGTGGAAGCGCGCCGCACGCGCAGCGTCGGACGCATCGCGCGGCTCGTGCAGATGCGCCATGACCGCGAGGAACGCCGCAACGTGCAGGGCAACGTGAAGCTCGACGTGGCGCAGGGTGAGAAGTCGGGCAAGATCGTCGCCGAACTCACGGATGTCGTGAAGCGCTACGGCGGCCGCACGATCGTCGACAACTTCTCGACGACGGTCATGCGTGGCGACAAGATCGGCTTCGTCGGTCCGAACGGCGCGGGCAAGACCACGCTGCTCAAACTGATTCTCGGCGAGCTGAAGCCCGACGCCGGTACGGTGCGCGTGGGCACGAATCTGCAAGTGGCGTACTTCGACCAGATGCGCGCGCAGCTCGACATGGAAAAGAGTCTCGCCGATACGATCAGCCCCGGCAGCGACTGGGTCGAGATCAACGGCGCGAAGAAGCACGTGATGAGCTATCTCGGCGACTTCCTGTTCGCGCCCGAGCGCGCGCGTTCGCCCGTGAAGTCGCTTTCGGGCGGCGAGCGCAATCGTCTGCTGCTCGCGCGCTTGTTCGCGCGGCCCGCGAACGTGCTGGTGCTCGACGAACCGACCAACGACCTCGACATTCCGACGCTCGAACTGCTCGAAGAATTGCTCACCGACTACGACGGCACCGTGTTGCTCGTGAGCCACGACCGCGCGTTTCTCGACAACGTGGTGACTTCGGTGATTGCCTCAGAGGGTGAAGGGCGCTGGCGCGAGTACGTGGGCGGCTTTACCGACTGGCAGACGCAGAGCACCCGCGCGCAGGAGATTGCCGAGGCGCGTGCGCCGAAGGAAGCGGCGCCCGTGGCGGCAGCGCCCAAGGACAGCGCAGCGGGGCGCAACGCCCAGCGCACGGTGAAGCTCTCGTTCAAGGAGCAGCGCGAGCTGGAGGAGCTGCCCAAGCGCATCGAGGCGCTGGAGACGGAGCAGAAGACCATCGGCGCGAAGATCGAGGACGGTTCGGTCTTCGCGAAGGATGCGCAGGAAGGCGCGCGCCTGACCGAGCGCTACGCGGCGATCGACGAGGAGTTGCTCCTTGCGCTGGAGCGGTGGGAGGAGTTGGAGAGCAAGCGCAAGTGATGACGTAGAGCGTTCGCGAAAGTGAAGGATGGCGGTCCAGGGGGCCGCCTTCTATGCAAGGTTCAGGCGCCGCAAGGCGTGTTCCAGTTCCGGGAGATCGTGCTGTACGGTTTTCCAGACCGTCTGCGCGTTGATTGCAAAATAGCCGTGCGAGATGCGGTTGCGCATATCGTAAGCGTCCTGCCACGGAATCTCGGGATGGTCGGCGGCGAAAGCGTGGTTGGCGAGCATTACGTTGTGTGCTGCTTCGCCGAGGATTTGCAGGTTCAGTACAACGGCGTCAATGACCACTTGTGTGGATTCAAACGTTTCCGATGTCAGTGGAGCGGTGTATTCGCGAATGCGCCCGATCGCCACAAGCATGTGCTCGACGTAATCGGGGATCCGTAGCTCCTTTTTCCTCACACCGGAACCGCCTCGATGATCACCTGTGCGCGCATGCGTTCCGGCAGATCCGTTGGGGTGCGCACATCGACAGGCACACCGAGCAGGGTTTCGAGCTGCCTTTGAATACGCGCGAGGTCGAACAGGGAAGTTTCCGGTGTCGGATCGACGAGCAGATCGAGGTCGCTATCCTCGTCGTCCTCGTTGCGCGCGGACGACCCGAACACGCGCGCATTGGTTGCGTGATGGCTCGCGACAATCGCGCGGATTTCGGCGCGGTGCGCGCGCAAGGCTTCCGATGGTCTCATGACGGGGCAACGCTCCCAAACGGTGCAACAGTCCGGTTGAAATGGTGGAGGCAAGCACCCTGCCACACGCGCCCATTCTACGCGACTCACCCCACGCTCCACCCCTCGGCCGAACGGCCAATCCTCGCGCAAATTGCCGTACGAGCCCAAATCAGTACAATACCTCGCGAATTCGAACAACTGCGTGACCGACCGCACCGCCGCGAGCGCATCTGCCACCGCGGCGTGCAGTCGGTTCACCGCATTGTTTCGTATCGGTTTTTTTGAACGCTCAACGCGTTTTCCCCGCAGATGTCCACAGGACCTGTGGACAAGCGCGCGGACAACCCCCTGTGGATCACCATGTCAACGAAGAAGTCCAACGCTGCGAACACTGGCTATAGCGAAGCGTCGATCAAGGTGCTCAAGGGCCTCGAGCCCGTCCGGCAGCGGCCGGGCATGTATACGCGCACCGAGAATCCGCTGCACATCATCCAGGAAGTCATCGACAACGCCTCGGACGAAGCGCTCGGCGGCTACGGTCGCCGCATCACCGTGACGCTGCACGCCGACCATTCCGTCTCCGTCGAGGACGACGGCCGCGGCATTCCGTTCGGTCTGCATCCTGAAGAAAAAGTGCCGGTCGTCGAGATCGTTTTCACGCGCCTGCACGCGGGCGGCAAGTTCGACAAGGCCGCCGGCGGCGCCTATACGTTCTCGGGCGGCCTGCACGGCGTGGGCGTCTCGGTCACCAATGCGCTGTCAACACGCCTCGATGTCACCGTGTGGCGCGACGGCAAGGTCGCCGAAATCGGTTTCTCGGACGGCAACGTCACGAGGCCGCTCGCCACGCGCAATGCCACGCGCGACGAAAAGAAAACCGGCACGCGCGTGACCGCGTGGGCCGATCCGAAGTATTTCGACTCGCCCAATCTGCCGCTCGGCGAGCTTCAGCGTCTGCTGCGCTCGAAGGCCGTGCTGCTGCCGGGCGTCGAAGTTACGCTCGTGATCGAGAAAACTGGTGAGCGCCAAAGCTGGAAGTACGAAGACGGCCTGCGCGGCTACCTGCTCGAAGGCATGGGCGGCGCCGACCTGCTGATCCCGCTCTTCGAAGGCGAGCGCTACGCCGACGCCCGCACCACCGACGACACCTTCGCCGAAGGCGAGGGCGCCACGTGGGTCGTGGCGTGGAGCGAGGAAGGCTCGCTCACGCGCGAGTCGTACGTGAACCTGATCCCGACGCCCGCGGGCGGCACGCACGAAAGCGGCCTGCGCGACGGTCTGTTCCAGGCTGTGAAAAGCTTTGTCGAGCTGCACAATCTTCAGCCGAAAGGCGTGAAGCTGCTGCCCGAAGACGTGTTTGCGCGCGTCTCGTTCGTGCTCTCGGCCAAGGTGCTCGATCCGCAGTTTCAGGGGCAGATCAAGGAGCGCCTGAACAGCCGCGACGCCGTGAAGCTCGTTTCGTCGTTCTCGCGTCCGGCTTTGGAGTTGTGGCTCAACCAGCACGTCGAGCACGGCAAGAAGCTCGCGGATCTCGTCATCAAGCAGGCCCAGGCGCGCACGCGCGCGGGCCAGAAGGTCGAGAAGCGCAAGAGCTCGGGCGTGGCCGTGCTGCCCGGCAAGCTCACCGACTGCGAATCGACCGACATCGCGCGCAACGAACTCTTCCTCGTTGAGGGCGATTCGGCCGGCGGCTCCGCGAAAATGGGCCGCGACAAGGAGTACCAGGCCATCCTGCCACTGCGCGGCAAGGTGCTCAACACGTGGGAGACCGAGCGCGACCGCTTGTTCGCGAACAATGAAGTGCACGACATTTCGGTGGCGATCGGCGTCGATCCGCACAGCCCCGACGAAACCGTCGATCTCTCGAACCTGCGTTACGGCAAGATCTGCATTCTCTCGGACGCGGACGTGGACGGCTCGCACATCCAGGTGCTGTTGCTCACGCTGTTCTTCAAGCATTTCCCGCAACTGATCGAGCGCGGCCACGTATGCGTGGCGCGCCCGCCGCTGTTCCGTGTGGACGCGCCCGCGCGCGGCAAGAAGCCCGCGCAGAAGCTCTACGCGCTCGACGAAGGCGAACTCGAAGCGATTCTCGACAAGCTGCGCAAGGACGGCGTGCGCGAAACGCAGTGGACCATCAGCCGCTTCAAGGGCCTTGGCGAAATGAGCGCCGAGCAGCTCTGGGACACGACGATGAACCCCGACACGCGGCGCCTTTCGCCCATCGCGCTCGGCGACCTCGACTACGAGGCGACGGTTGCGCGCATGACGATGCTCATGGGCAAGGGCGAAGCGGCTTCGCGCCGTTCGTGGCTCGAAGAGAAGGGCAACGAAGTCGAAGCGGACATCTAAGCAGACGTCTGAACGCGCACACGATTACGGATTGATTGAAACATGGACGATCTTTTTGCTGAAGTGACGGACGCCCCGAACGGCGACACGCTCACGCTCGGCCACTACGCGGAACGCGCGTACCTCGACTACGCCGTGAGCGTGGTGAAGGGCCGCGCGCTGCCCGATGTCTGCGACGGCCAGAAGCCGGTGCAGCGCCGCATTCTCTTCGCGATGAACGAAATGGGTCTCGGCGACAACGCCAAGCCCGTGAAGTCGGCGCGCGTGGTGGGCGACGTGCTCGGTAAATACCACCCGCACGGCGACCAGTCGGCATACGACGCGCTCGTGCGTCTTGCCCAGGACTTCTCGATGCGCTATCCGCTCATCGACGGCCAGGGCAATTTCGGCTCGCGCGACGGCGACGGCGCAGCGGCCATGCGCTACACCGAAGCGCGCTTGACGCCTATCGCCAAGCTGCTGCTCGACGAAATCGACATGGGTACCGTCGATTTCATGCCGAACTACGACGGCTCGTTCCAGGAGCCGAAGACGCTGCCCGCGCGCCTGCCCATGCTGCTGCTCAATGGCGCGTCGGGTATCGCGGTGGGTCTCGCGACCGAAATCCCTTCGCATAACCTGCGCGAAGTCGCGTCGGCAGCGGTGGCGATGATTCGGAACCCTAAGCTTTCGCACGCGGAGATCATGGAAAAGGTGCCGGGGCCCGATTTCCCCGGCGGCGGCCAGATCATTTCGAGCGACGCGGAAATCGCGGCGGCCTACGAGTCGGGCCGCGGCAGCCTCAAGGTGCGCGCGCGCTGGAAGATCGAGGAGCTCGCGCGCGGCCAGTGGCAACTGGTCGTGACCGAACTGCCGCCGAACACCTCGGGCCAGAAGGTGCTCGAAGAAATCGAGGAGCTCACGAATCCGAAGCTCAAGCTCGGCAAGAAGACGCTCACGCCCGAGCAGTTGCAGAGCAAGCAGACCATGCTCGCGCTCCTCGACGCCGTGCGCGACGAGTCGGGCAAGGACGCACCCGTGCGCCTCGTGTTCGAGCCGAAAACGAGCAAGATCGATCAGGCCGAGTTCGTCAACTCGCTGCTCGCCAACACGAGCCTCGAATCGAACGCGTCGCTGAACCTCGTGATGATCGGCGCCGACGGCCGTCCGCGCCAGAAGGGCATCAGCGAGATTCTGGGCGAGTGGATCGGCTTCCGCTTCGCGACGGTCACGCGCCGCACGCAGCATCGCCTGACCAAGGTCGACGACCGCATCCATATCCTCGAAGGACGGATGATCGTCTTCCTCAATATCGACGAGGTCATCCGCATCATCCGCGAGTCGGACGAGCCCAAGAGCGCGCTGATGAGCGCGTTCGGCCTCTCCGAGCGCCAGGCCGAGGACATTCTTGAAATCCGGCTGCGTCAGTTGGCGCGGCTGGAGAAGATCAAGATCGAGAAGGAACTCGCGGAACTGCGCGAGGAAAAGGCCAAGCTCGAAGAACTGCTCGCCAACGAGTCGTCGATGAAGCGGCTCATCGTGAAGGAAATCGAAGCCGACGCGAAGCAGTACGGCGACGATCGCCGCACGCTGATCCAGCAGGAAAAGCGCGCAAGCTTCGAAGCGCGCGTGGTGGACGAGCCGGTCACGGTGGTCGTCTCGCAGAAGGGCTGGGTGCGTGCGCTCAAGGGCCACGGGCTCGACACGCAAGGCTTCACGTTCAAGGCCGGAGACGGTCTCTATGCGGCGTTCCAGTGCCGCACGCCCGACACGCTCATCGCGTGGGGCAGCAACGGCCGCGTGTATTCGGTGTCGATCGCGAACCTGCCGGGCGGCCGCGGTGACGGCGTGCCGGTCACCTCGCTCATCGAACTCGAAGCGGGCACGCATCTGCTGCATTACTTCGCGGCGAACGCGGAACAGCCCTTGCTGCTGGCGTCGAGCAACGGCTTTGGCTTCATCGCGAAGATCGGCGACATGGTGAGCCGCGTGAAGGCGGGCAAGGCGTTCATGACGATCGACGAGGGCTGCGTGCCGCTCGCGCCGATGCCGATGCTGCCGGGCGCGCTCCACGTGGCGTGTCTTTCGTCGGGCGGACGTCTGCTGGTGTTCGGCCTCGACGAGATGAAGACGCTTTCGGGCGGCGGCCGCGGCGTGACGCTCATGCAACTCGATGATGACGGCAAGACGCGCGAAACGCTCGTGCAGGCGCTGGCGATCGGCGCGTCGGGTGTCGTGCTCGAAGGCACGGGCCGTGGCGGCAAGGCGGGCGAGGACCTGATGGCGGGCGCGGTGCTGGCGCCGCAAATCGGCAAGCGCGCGCGCAAGGGCCGCGCGCCGGACTCGAAGCTCAAGGTCATCACGGGCATGCGCCCGGTGCTGCCGCAGTAAAGAGGGCCGCAATAAAAGGGTGCAGATCCGGCGCGAATCGCGGCGCGGCATGGAATAATGCCGCGCAAAGCCGGTTTGCAGAGCGACACGCGCCGGATCACACACGTTACAAGGGAATTCAAGCATGGGCCACGCGATCGAAATCGCGCTCTTTCTGCATTTGCTGGGCGTCGCCGTCTGGGTGGGCGGCATGATCTTCGCGCATTTCTGCCTGCGCCCCGCGCTCGAGGACCTCTCGCCGCAACTGCGTTTGCCGCTCATCGAGTCGGTGTTCGGCCGCTTTTTCAACTGGGTGGGCGTCGCGATCATCGTGATCCTGCTCAGCGGCGGTTTCCTGCTCATGCAGTTCGGCGGCGGCCACGCCACCTGGCAACTCCACGCAATGGCGGGCCTGGGCGTGTTGATGATGCTGATCTTCGGCCACATCCGCTTTGCCGTGTTTCCGCGCATCCGCCGCGCCGTGCAGGCGCAGAAGTGGCCCGACGGCGCGCGCGCCGTGGGCACGGTGCGCCGGCTCGTCGTCATCAATCTCGTGCTCGGCATCGTGACGATCGGCGTCGCGGTGCTCGCGCGCGGGTTCTGATTTTTTCTTCCAGACCTTTCGCGCCGTTCGCGGCCCGCGCCTGACGTTCTACAGGCGCTCCGCGAGCGCATAGCGCTGCATGCAGCGCTCCATCGCGTCGAAGAACGCTTCTTCGGCCGCATTGCGCTTGCGTTCGCGATGCCACAGCAAGTGGATGTCGACGTCCACGAGCCCTTCCTCCGGCGGCAGCCGCCACAGGCGCTGCCGCGCCAGATCGTCCCGCACCGTATGCTCGGGCAGGCAGCCAATGCCGTAGCCCGCGTAGATCAGCCTGCGCACCTCGTCCAGACTCGGCGACGACGCCACGATGCGCCCCGTAAAGCCGCGTTGATCGCGAAACACCGTGAGCGGCGAGAGGCTGTCGCCGATCTGGTCGCTCGTGAACGAGACGAAATTCTCCGCGAGCAGGTCGTCCATCGTCAGTTGCGAAAGCCCGAAAAGCCGGTGATGCCGGCCGCAGAACATCGCGTAGCGTTGGCGCAGGAAGCAGCGCATGTCGAGCTTGTCGACGGGCGTGCGGCACAGACTCAAGCCTGCCGTCGCGGTCTTTTGCAGGAGTGACGAGATGATGTCCGACGAGCGCATCACTTCGATCTGCAAGTCGATGCGCGGGTAGGCCGTGTGGAACTCCGCGAGAAATTCGTCATACACGCGCGACTCGATGCGGCTCACCGTGAGCAGCCGGATCGAGCCCGTGATGTCGGCGGTGCGCTCGTCGAGCCCGGTTTCGAGCTGCGAGATCGTGCCGTAGATGTCGCTTGCGATCCGGTAGACCTCTTCGCCCGCTTCGGTCGGCACGAACTGCGCGCCACGCCGCTCGATGAGCTTGCGCCCGAGCGCATCCTCCAGGCGCTTGAGCGCCTGGCTCACGGCCGGCTGCGTGACGTACAGGCGCGCGGCGGCGCGGCTCAGGCTGCGCTCCTGCATGATCGCGAGATAGGTGCGCAGCAGGTTCCAGTCGAGACGGTCGTTGAGAAAGCGGGTGGTGTCGGCACGCATGATCGGTGTCCCGGCGTGTGGGTGCGCCTAGGGTATTAGTGAAATTTATGCGAAGAATAATAACGCGAAATTTGACTAATGTTTTGTGGCCAGCGATAAAGCCTGCATGCAACTTGCGCCACCCGGCGCACGACACGAACGCGCCTGAAGGAGACCCGACGCATGGCCACCCCGCAACCCACCGCCCCTGCTGCACGACAGCCGGTGCGCGCCGCCGCCGCGGCGTTCATCGGCACCATGATCGAGTGGTACGACTTTTACATCTACGCCACGGCCGCCGCGCTGGTGTTCGGCGAACTGTATTTCCCCTCCGAAGATCGCTTCGTGAGCACGATGGCGTCGTTCGCGACCTTCGCCGTGGGCTTCTTCGCGCGCCCGCTCGGCGGCCTGATCTTCGGCCACCTGGGCGACCGTATCGGCCGCAAGAAGGCGCTCATGACCACGCTGATGATGATGGGCGTCGCGACCGTCTGCGTCGGCCTGCTGCCGTCATATGCGAGCGTGGGCATGCTCGCGCCGGTGCTGCTCGTGCTGCTGCGCGTGGTGCAGGGCATCGCCGTGGGTGGCGAGTGGGGCGGCGCGGTGCTGATGGCGGGCGAGCACGCGCCCGAAGGCCGCCGCACGTTCTTCGCCTCGTTCGCGCAACTGGGTTCGCCGGCCGGGCTGATTCTTTCGCTGATCGCGTTCCGCGCGGTCACGTCGCTGGAGAAGGCCGACTTTCTTGCGTGGGGCTGGCGTTTGCCGTTCCTCGTTTCGGCCGTGCTGCTCGTGGTCGGCATCATGATTCGCCTGGGCGTGAACGAGTCGCCCGAGTTCGAGAAGCTCAAGGACGAGCGCCGCACGCTCAAGCTGCCCGTGGCCGAGGTGTTCCGATCGGCGTGGGGTCTCGTGCTGCTGTGCATCGGCGCGAACACCATCGGCATTGCGGGCGTGTACTTCACCAACACGTTCATGATCGCGTACACCACGCAGTACGTCGGCGTCACGCGCTCGCTCATTCTCGACTGCCTGTTCGCGGTCGCGATCATCCAGTTCCTCGTACAGCCCGTCGCCGCGTGGCTCGCCGAACGCATGGGCGGCGCGCGCTTCCTCAAGTGCGCGGCGCTCGCCGCCATGCTCTCGCCGTACCCGATGTTCGTGCTCGTGCAAAGCGGCAAGGTCGTGCCAATGGTGATCGGCATCGCGCTGGCCGTGGTCTGCATGGCGAGCTTCTACTCGGTGATCGCGGGCTTCGTTTCCGGCGTGTTCCCCACGCGCGTGCGCTACTCCGCCATTTCGCTCTCCTACCAGGTGTGCGGCGCGATCGCGGGCGGTCTCACGCCGCTCGTGGGCACCTGGCTCGCGCATCGCTATGTGGGGCAGTGGTGGCCGCTTGCCGTGTTCTATACGTGCCTTGCAGGCGTTTCGCTCCTGAGCATCGTCGCGCTCGACGCGCGCCGCCACGAGCATGCGCATGACGACGCCGCCGCCGAGGCGCTGGGCGCGCGTTGATGGCGTGCGTGCAATGAATTGTTCGACCGAAATGGAAGTCGCGATGAAAGACCTTTTGCAGATAGACGGCCCGCGCCTGTGGGCGAGCCTCATGGAAATGGCGCGCGTGGGCGCGACGGCGGGCGGCGGCGTGCGCCGTCTCGCGCTCACCGAAGAGGACCGGCGCGGGCGCGAACTGTTCGCGCGCTGGTGCCGCGAGGCGGGCATGACGGTGTGGACCGACGCAGTCGGCAACCTGTTCGCGCGCCGCGAGGGCGACGACGCGCAGGCCGCGCCCGTGCTGATGGGCAGCCACCTCGACACGCAGCCCGAAGGCGGGCGCTTTGACGGCGTGTACGGCGTGCTGGCCGCGCTCGAAGTCGTGCGTGCGCTCAACGACGCCGGCGCGCGTACGGTGAAACCCATCGAGATCTGCTCGTGGACCAACGAGGAGGGCGCGCGCTTCACGCCGGCGATGCTGGGCTCGGCGGTGTTCGCGGGCGCGATGACACTGGACGATGCGCTGTCGCGCACGGACGCCGACGGCGTGACGCTGGGCGCCGCGCTCGACGCTTGCGGCGCGCGCGGTACGCGGGCGGTGCAAGGCGTGGCCGTCGATGCCTATTTCGAAGCTCATATCGAGCAAGGCCCGATTCTGGAGGCGAACGGCACGACCATCGGCGTCGTGACGGGCGGCCAGGCGATTCGCTGGTTCGACGTGAACGTGACGGGCGTGGCCGCGCATGCGGGCACGACGCCCATGCGCTATCGCAAGGACGCGTGGTTCGGCGCCGCGCAGATGTCGCTCGACATCGAGCGCGTGATGGCGCGCTACGCGCCGCTCGGTCTCGTCACGATCGGCCAGGCGCAGATCGCGAATTCGTCGCGCAACACGATCGCGGCCAATCTCACGTTCACGGTCGATCTGCGGCATCCCGACGACGCCCGGATCGACGCGATGGAGCGCGACTTGCGCGAGGTCTGCGCGGCGGTGGGCGCGCAGCGTGGCCTGGGCGTGCAGATCGCGCATTGCTGGACGAGCCCGGCCACGCCGTTCGACGCGCAGTGCGTCGCGCTGGTCGCGCAGGCGACGCAGCGCTTCGGTTATCCGCACGAGCGTATCGTGAGCGGCGCGGGCCACGACGCGATCCACCTCGCGCGTTACTGCCCGACCGCGATGGTGTTCATCCCCTGCGTGGACGGGCTTTCGCACAACGAAGCCGAGGACGCCCTGCCGTCGGACGTCGCCGCCGGTGCGAACGTGCTGCTCAACGCCGTGGCCGCGCGCGCGGGCGTGCGCGTAGCCACTGCCGTGGACGCGGACGCGTGAGAAAAATAGAAGGAGAACTGAACATGAAAACCTGGTTTCACCCCGACCAACTGCTGCACCATCCGCGCGCCTATTTCTCTCGCGGCCAGTTGCGCGAGCCACAGGAAGTGCCGCAACGCGCCGAGCATCTCGTCGCCGCGGCGCATTCGCTCGGCTTCGACGTGCAGGCGCCCGCCGACTTCGGCACCGCGCCCATCGCCGCCGTGCACGACATGAACTATCTGCGTTTTCTCGAAGAGGCGCACGCCGAATGGAAGCGCGTGCCCGAGGACTGGGGCGAAGAGGTGATGTCGAACATCTACGTGCGCGAGCCGAATCCGCTGCGCGGCGTGCTCGCCCAGGCGGCGCGCTATCTCGCGGACGGCAGTTGCCCCGTGGGCGCCAACACCTGGCGCGCGGCGTACTGGTCGGCGCAGAGCGCGCTGGCGGCAGCCGCATGCGTGAACGACGGCGCGCGCGAGTCGTACGCGCTCTCGCGCCCGCCCGGCCACCACGCGCGCGCCGACGCGGCGGGCGGCTTCTGTTATCTCAACAACGCGGCCATCGCGGCGCAGTCGCTGCGCAGCCGCTTCAAGCGCGTGGCGATTCTCGACACCGACATGCACCACGGCCAGGGCGTGCAGGAAATCTTCTACGGCCGCGACGACGTGCTCTATATCTCGATCCACGGCGACCCGACCAACTTCTATCCCGTGGTCGCGGGTTACGAGGATGAGCGCGGCAATGGCGCGGGCGAGGGCTACAACGTCAATCTGCCGATGCCGCATGGCGCCTCCGAAGCGGTGTTCTTCGAGCGCGTGGAAGCGGCGCTGCGCGTGCTCAGGCGCTTCCAGCCAGATGCGCTCGTGCTTGCGCTCGGCTTCGACATCTACAAGGACGATCCGCAGTCGAAAGTCGCCGTGACGACCGAAGGCTTTGGCCGGCTCGGCTCGGCGATCGGCGCGCTCGGGCTGCCTTCGGTGATCGTGCAGGAGGGCGGCTATCACCTCGAAAGCCTCGAAGACAACGCGCGCGCGTTCTTCGGCGGCTTCGCGCGCTCGCGCTAGTCACCCAGGCGTTGGGCCGCTCAGGCCCATAGCAGCCACGCCCCGCACGCGAGTCCTACGGTCGCGTAGACCGCGTACGCGGGCAGCTTGAGCTTGCCGAAGCACATCGCCGCGAAAACAGCCGTCAGCAGATAGGGCGGATGCAGCGGCACGCGCCGCGCGATGTGCCACACGGCAATCGCGAGAAATGCGGTCGTGGCGGCCCGCAGCACGCGCATGGCGTGCTCGAAGCGCGGGTTCGCCTTCATGCCGTGCAAGTGGCGCTGCGCGAGCACGACGAGGCAACCCGAAGGCACGAACAGCGCAAGCGTGGCGACGAGCGCGCCCATCCAGCCATCCACGAGATAGCCGAAGAAGGGCACCACGTTCAGGAGCGGCCCAGGCGAGAGCGGGGAGAGCGTGAACGCCAGCGTGAAGTCGTCGTTGGTGATGCCCACCGTGGGCGTGACGAACAAGGTCTTGAGCACCGGCAGCGCCGAAAATCCGCCGCCGAACAGTGTCATGCCCGCGCCGGCGAGCCGTGGCCATAACAACGCGGCGTCGAGCCGATGCGGCAGCGGCAGCGCGAACACGACGATCAGCGCGGCAAGCGCGGCGAGCAACTGCAAGTCGCGCCGCGTCACGCGCAAGTCGGGACGCTTTGAAGGCACGGGGCTCGCGAGCCAGCCCGCGGCGAACGCGGCGACGAGAATCGCCACGTAAGCGCCCCCGCTAGCGGCAAGCGCGAGCGCCACGCAAGCCGCGATCGCCACACCCCATTCGAGCGGACCGCGCACGAGCGCGCGGGTCTGCCGGTACCACGTCACGCCGATCAGCATCGCCAGCACCACGCTGAAGTGATCGAGCAGCGTGCGCGAGGCGACCGCGTGCACGAGCGGCGTGCGGTAGAAGATGGCGAACAGCGTCATCAGCGCGAAGAAGGGCAGCACGCTCGCCACGCCCGCGATCCACGCACCCGCGCGTCCGCGCAGCGCGTGGCCGAGCTGCACGGCCACGTTGCAGCCCACCGGGCCCGGCACCATCCAGGCGAGCGCGACGAGATCGGAGAACGCGGTTTGCGTGAGCCGCTTCTCGCGCACGACGTAGTGCTGTTCGAGTTGCGCCATGAGTGCGAGGCCGCCCCACGAGAGCGCGGAGACGCCCAGCACGACGCGAAAGAGCGTCAGAAGCGGTTCGTCGTCGCGGGCGGGCGCGGCGCGCGCGTCGTCGGGGCGGGTTGGCATGGCAGGCTCATGCGGCAGAAGGCGCGTGCTCGGAGGGGAATCGGGGGAGGGCGCGTCGCGCTGCACTCGTTCGGAGCGTCACGCGAGGCGGCCGGCGCGTCAGCGCGATTGCGGCGCGTCGCTCAGGCGCTCGTTGTGGCGGTCGTCGCGCGTGGCATTCGTGCCCGGTTGCGCCGCGCTGCACACGCCGAAACGCTCGATCAGCGCGGCCACGCCTTCCACGGGCACGGGGCGCGAGAACAGGAAGCCCTGCGCCTCGATCGGCCCGAGCGCGGAGAGCCACGCGATCTGCTCTTCCGTTTCGGTGCCTTCCACGACCACCGTGAGCCCGAGCGAGCGCGCGAGGTTGACGATCGCCGAGACCATCACGCACACGCTGCGGTCGGCGGGAATGGCCTGCACGAACGAGCGGTCCACCTTGAGCGTGTCCACGGCGAAGCGGTTCAGGTAGGACAGCGAAGAATAGCCGGTGCCGAAGTCGTCGAGCGCGACGCGCACGCCCAGCCGCTTCAACGCGAAGATCTTCTCCGAAACCAGTTCCGGGTACTCCATCATCGCGGTTTCGGTGATCTCGAGTTCGAGCCGGTGCGCGGCAATGCCCGTTTCCTCGATGGCGTGCGCCACGGTCTCGTAGAGGTCGCCGCGCCAGAACTGCACCGCCGAGATATTGATGGCGAGCGTGAGCGATTCGTAGCCCTGCTGCTGCCAGACCGCGAGCTGCGCGCAAGCCGTGCGGATCACGAAGTCGCCCACGGGCACGATGAGGCCCGTGGACTCGGCCACCGGAATGAATTCGCCCGCCGGAATGAGACCGTACTGGGGATGGTTCCAGCG
This sequence comes from Paraburkholderia unamae, assembly GCF_003268775.1. Taxonomy (GTDB): domain Bacteria; phylum Pseudomonadota; class Gammaproteobacteria; order Burkholderiales; family Burkholderiaceae; genus Paraburkholderia; species Paraburkholderia unamae. The sequence goes on along the minus strand of NZ_QLSU01000017.1, from coordinate 147,993 downwards.
CACCAGCGCTTCGAATCCCGTGATGCAGCGGCGGCGCAAATCGATCTTCGGCTGGTACGCCAGAAAGAGCTGGTCTTCGGCGAGCGCGACGCGCAGTTGCTGCTCCCACTTCATCAGATGGTCGGCGCGGTGGGCGAGCTGCGGCGAGTAGAAGCGAAAGCAGTTGCGCCCGGCCTCCTTCGCGGCGTACATGGCGAGGTCGGCCTTCTTGAGCAGGTCGATCTCGCTTTCGTGCGCCACGGCGAAGAGCGCAATGCCCGTGCTCGCGTGCAGCACGAAGGCGCTGCCGCGCACGTCGAACGGATGCGTGAACGCGGCGTTGGTGGCCTCGGCCAGCGCGATGGCGCGCTTTTCGATGTCGTCGCCTTTCACGATCACCACGAACTCGTCGCCGCCGATGCGCGCGAGCGTGCCCGCGCCGCCCACGGCGTCGGCGAGGCGCGCGGCGCTCATCTGGAGCACGATGTCGCCCGCGTTGTGGCCGAGCGTGTCGTTGACGGTCTTGAAGTTGTCGAGGTCGATGAAAAGGATCGCGAGGTGCCCGAGGTTGCCCGGCTGCGAGACTTCGTGGCGCAGGCGTTGCAGCGTGGCGTAGCGGTTGGGCAGGCCCGTGAGCAGGTCGTACTGCACGAGTTGCGACATCTCGCGTTCGCGCCCGAGCAGCTTGCCGATCAACCCCGTGGCCACGGCGAAGAACGAGAGCATGGCGAGCGAGATGAACGTCGCCATCATCAGGTACACATCGCGCGTGTGGTTGTAGTCGGCGAACTCCTCGGTCTGCGAGAGGCCGACCAGCACGGCGAGCGGATAGCCGTCGATATGGCGGTACGAGACGATGCGCGTGACGTGATCGATCGGGTCGACATAGGTGCCCGACACATGCTCCGAGATCGGGTACACGCCGCTTGCCGAGAACGTGCCGCTCGCGCGTTCGGCGCTGCCCGTGCGGCGCGCGAGCACGGCGCCCGTGTCGGAAATCACGGCGATCACGCCGTCACGGCCGATCGCGGCGTTGTTGTAGAAGTCGCTGGTGAAGTAGCTCGGGTCTTCCGACACGACCACCACGCCCGCGAACGAGCCGTCGGGGTGATTGAGGCGGCGCGTCATCTGCAAGGTCCAGTGGCCGGACACGCGCCCGAGCACCGGCTTGCTGATGTAGAGCTGGTCGTCGTTCTCGTGCTCGTGCACCTTGAAGTGCTCGCGGTCCGAGAGGTCGATGGGCTTGGGATTGGGGTCGGCGGTATTGGCGATGAGCTTGCCGTGCTCGTCGATGAGCGACACCTGCACGAGCGAGTCGCTCTGCACCACGCCCTTTTCCACGGTGCTCGCGAGGTTGAAGTGCTCCGGCGACTTCTCGAACTCGTACTTCACGAAGCGCGTGATCTGGTCGACCTGATGGATCGCCTTGACGGTGTGCTGTTCGAGCGCCGCCGAAAGGATGGCCGCCGAGGCCGTGGCCTCGCGCAGAGTCGCTTCTTTTTCGACCGAGAGTCGCGTGAAGATGACCGCCCACAGCAGCACCAGCACGAGCACGCCCAGCAGCGGAATGGCGAGCAGCGTGCGCGGGCGCGTATAGGCGGGACCCGGCCCGCCGCGCAGGCTGGACTCGCGCGGGAACGGTCCCCGGGTCGTGCTCATCGCGGCCGCCGTACGCGCGTAACGCCACGCCGCGGATGCGGTAGCCAGGACGGCAACGGAGCGCTCGGATGGATCGGCGGCATGAATGTCGGGAAGACCGGGGAATACGCGCATTGCGCGCAAACGATGAACGCCGGACGCGCATTGCGTCCGATGTTTCGATATTAATGGTTGGGGAATGATTAAGGAAGCCATGCTCCCTCGGGTATACGCCAGTCTCGCACTCGCGGCGTGATCGCACCGATGTGCGGCGCATAGACGCGTGATGGCGCATACCCGCCGATTTGCGGCGCATTGTGGCGCATCGCGGCGCGGCGGGGCGCCGGCGATGCCGCATGCATCACGAAGGCAAGGGCGGCGCGCCCGGACGTCCGCGCGCCCACATGCCTCGTGCGCCTAGCGCAGCCGGAAGGTGCCGTCGACGACCGTCACCGCGTGGCCGCCCACCCAGATTTTGCCGGCGGCATCGTCGTATTCCACATGCACGCGCCCGTCACGGCCGAGCGCCGTGCCCTGGCGCACCGTATAGCGTGCGCCCGGGCGACGATTTTGCTGTTCGAGCAGCATGGCGATGGCCGCGTTCGCGCTGCCGGTCACGGGGTCTTCACCCTTGCCGAGGCCGGTCATCAGGCAGCGCACTTCGAAGGTTGCGGGGCCGTCGGCTTCGTGCGGGCCGTAGGCGGCCACGCCATGCGCGCCCACGCTCGCGGCGATGTCATCGATCGCCGCGTAATCGACGTCGAGCGCGAGCACCGCCTGCGCCGAAGCGAGCCGCACGACGAGCCACGGCGCGCCGTTGTTCACGCCGCAGGGCGCGGCCGTGAAGTCGATGGCGTCCGAGCGCAGCGCGGCGCGCAAGGCGTCGAACTGCGCGGCGGCGAGCGGCGTGACCGGCGCGGGCGGCGCGGCGAACGCCCACGCGCCGCCTTCCACCGCGGCCAGATCGATCAGTCCCGCGCCGCATTCCTGCACGAGGCGGCCGGGCGTCTTCGGCGTGCCGCCGCTTTCGCGGAATGCATGCGCCGTGCCAAGCGTCGGGTGGCCCGCGAAGGGCAATTCGCCCTTGGTCGTGAAGATGCGCACGCGGTAATCGGCGCGCGCGTCGGTGGGGGCGAGCAGGAAGCTGGTTTCCGAGAGGTTCGTCCAGCGCGCGATGGCCTGCATTTCGTCACTGCTCAGGTCTTCGGCGTCGAACACCACGGCGAGCGGGTTGCCCTTGAAGGGATGCGACGTGAAGACGTCGACCTGTTTGAAGCGGACGCTGTGCTGGCTCATGGCGGAGTGACAGAAGAAGGGGGAGGGGACGCGGGAGGGTGCGCCGGGTTGCACGAACGCGCAACCGGAAAGCACGCGGGCCCTGATCAGGGCCCGCGTCAATCGCTGAGTGTGGCCTGTGGCCGCTTACTCGACTTCGGCGATCAGTTCGATTTCGACGCACGCGCCAAGCGGAATCTGCGCGACGCCGAAGGCCGAGCGCGCATGCTTGCCCTTCTCGCCGAACACGTCGGCGATCAGCTCCGACGCGCCGTTCGTGACGATGTGCTGCTCGGTGAACGTAAGCGTCGAGTTCACGAGGCTCATGAGCTTGACCACGCGCTTGACCTTGTTGAGGTCGCCCGTGTGGGCGTGCAGCGTGGCGAGCAGGTCGATCGCGATCGAGCGCGCGGCGGCCTTGCCTTCTTCGGTCGTGAGCGTGTCGCCCAGCTTGCCGGCCCACACCTTGCCGTCCTTCTTCGCGATGTGACCGGACAGGTACACCGTGTTGCCGCTCTGGGCGCTCATCACGTAGGCCGCGGCGGGTGCGCCGGCCTGCGGCAGTTCGATGCCGAGCTGTTCGAGACGGTCGTAGATGTTGATGTCAGCCATAGTCAGGATTCCTCGTTCGGGTGTGATGAATCGAAAAGAGCCCGGGTTGCGCTCAGGCGTGCGCGCGGATCAGGGCCGCGAGCTTCGCGACGCCCTCTTCGATCTTCGCGGGCGGCACCGTGACGAACGACAGGCGCAGCTTGTTGTGTTGCGGCTCGTCGGCGAAGAACGGCGCGCCGGGCACGAAGGCCACGTTCTGCGCGACAGCTTCGGCCAGCAGCTTCATGGTGTCGATGTTCGCGGGCAGCGTCACCCAGATGAACATGCCGCCTTCGGGGCGGTTCCAGCTCACGCCTTCGGGCATGTTGCGCTTGAGCGAGTCGAGCATCGCCTCGCACTGGTCGCGATAGAGCGCGCGCACCTTAGGGATGTGCGTGTCGAGGAAGCCGTCCTTCACCACTTCGTAGACGATGCGCTGCGTGAAGGTCGGCGTGTGCAGGTCGGTGGCCTGCTTGGCCTGCACGAGCTTGAAGTGCAGGTCTTCGGGGGCAATGATGTAGCCGAGGCGCAGGCCCGGCGCGAGGATCTTCGAGAACGAGCCGAGATGCACGACATGCTCGGGAGCGAGCGAGTGCACCGTGGGCAGCGGCTCGCCGGCGTAGAGCAGCGCGCCGTAGGGGTCGTCTTCGATCACCGGGAAGGGCGAGTGCTTCGCGAATTCCGCGAGCGCCTGGCGGCGCGCGAGCGGCAGGCGGCGGCCCGTGGGGTTCTGGAAGTTAGGGATCGCGTAGAGCAGGCGTGCGCCGGCCGTGAGCTCCGGCGTCAAGCCCTCGGGCATCAGGCCCTTCTCGTCGGTCGGGACCTGCACGTATTTCGGCTCGTACATCGAGAACGATTGCAGCGCGCCGAGGTAGGTGGGCGTTTCCACGAGCACAGGGCTGTCGGGCGAGATCAGCACCTTGCCGAGCAGGTCGAGCGCCTGCTGCGAGCCGGTGGTGATGAGCACCTGCGAGGCGCGCACCTTCACGCCGCCCACCGAGTGGCGCGCGGCCAGCCATTCGCGCAGCGGCATGTAGCCTTCGGTCGCGCTGTACTGGAGCGCGCCCGCGGGATCGTCGCGCAGGATGCGGTCGGCGGCGGCGCGCATTTCCTCGGCCGGGAAGCTGGCCGGCGCGGGCAGGCCGCCCGCGAACGAAATGACTTCGGGACGCTCGGTGACCTTCAGGATTTCGCGAATTGCCGAGCTGGTCAGCTTGATTGCGCGCTCGGACAGTTGCCACGCGGGCGCGGCTTTGAGATCGCTCTGGTCCATGGGGTCTCCTTGTTGGGGTCGGGCGAGTGGATACACATTCAGGGGCGGCATGGGGCGCGATCACGCGCCGCCGAACGCCGCCGAAAACCTTCGATTATGACGCGAAACCCGCTCACGCGCGCGCCGGAGCCGGGGCCGTGCGAATCGTGGCGCGCCGGCCCAGCACCACCGTGGCGATCACGGCGGCCGCGTAGAGCCATGCGGAGGTCGCGACCTGCTCGCCGAACAGCAGCGCCGAGAAGGCCATCGTGAAGAAAATCTGGAGCAGCTGGACCTGGCCCACGCGCGCCGTGCCGCCCATGGCGAGTCCCGCGTACCACGCGAAAAAGCCGATGAACTGCGAAAACAGCGTGACGTAGCCAAAGGCAAGCCAGGTCTTGAGCGCGACGGGGCCGGGATGCGCCACGTGATGCGCCCACGCGAGCCAGCCCACCGGCAGCAGGAGGAACGGCGCGGAGAGCACGAGCGCCCAGCAGATCACCTGCCAGCCGCCGAGCTGGCGGGCGAGGCGCGCGCCTTCGGCGTAGCCGAGCGCGCCGATGCCCACGGCGATGAGCATCCACGCGTCGCCCGCGTGCAGCGCGCCGCCGCCCGCCTGGAGCGCGAACGCGACCACGAGCGCGCTGCCGATCAGCGCGCTGGCCCAGAACGCCTTCGAGGGCCGCTCATGCGAGAGCCACGCCGCGTAGATCGCCACGGCCAGCGGTTGCAGACCGTTGACGATGGCGCCGTGCGAGGCCGGCACGGTTTTCATCGCGAAGGCGGAAAACACCGGGAACGCGACGATCACGCCGAGCGACACCACGGCGAGGCTCTTGACCTGCGGCCAGGTGGGCCGCTTTTCGCGGCGGATGGCGAGCAGCAGCGCGGCGGGCACGGCGGCCACGAGCGCGCGGCCGAGGCCGTTCAGGAGCGGATGGAATTCGGCGACGACGATGCGCGTCATCGGCAGGGTCAGGCTGAAGATCATGACGCCGACGAGGCCGAGCAGCATGCCTTGGGTTTCGCGTGCTTTCATGCGGGGCTTGCGCTCGACGGATCAGCGTGCCGGCGCGCCGAGCGTGCGCGGTCCGGACGGGGTTTCGAACTGCGCGACGAGCGCGGGCGAGAGGGCTTCCTCCACGGCGATGAGCGCCGACGCGCCGAGCCATTGAAGCTGCTCGCGCACGGTCTCAGCCTGCGGATGGAAGCCGGTGAGCGACGTGAGCGCGATGCCGGTGTCTGCCAGCACCTGCGACGGGTGGTGCGCCGTGTCCCACTGGATCAGCGAGGGCAGAATGCCGTCGCCCGCGCCTTGCCACGACGGGAAAGCGCCGTCCTCGGGCACCGTGAGTTGCCACGAGAAGTCGCCGCGCGTCATCGGCACGAGTGCGGGAATGCGCTGCGGGTACTGCTCGCGCCAGCGCGCGAGATTTTTCGGCGGATCGACGCGTGCGACCCAGTGCGACAGGTACGGGCCTTGTTCCATGCGCGCCTGCACGGCGGCATCGTCGAGCGCGAACAGGCGCGCGCGCGCGTTGGCTGTGCCGCTTTTTGCCGCAGGATCGACGGCGATCACTTCCAGATACACGCCGCCCCACAACCCGAGCAGGCGGTTGTGCGTGCGCATGAGCGGGTGCGCGCCGCCGCCCGCGGGGGCGACGCCGAGCGCATCGCTCACGTACTGCACGCCTTCTTCCAGCGTGCGCGCGGCTACGACGAGGTGATCGAGGCTAAGCGGCGAAGCGTTCATGTGGGGACGCGGCGAGGAATAGTCTTGGGGCCGGAAGGCGGTGGACGAGGCCCGTCTGACAGTGCGTCGACGCCTCGACCGAATCCTTACCGGTACGCATGCAATGAAATGTACCGGTATGGCTGCGGACAGTAACGGTACAATCGGCCCGATAGTGCTCTGTACAGTTCGAGATCAGGGAGAAGTCATGTCGTCCGTTCCGCTCGACCAGATTCCCGCGCCCCACGACGCGGCCACGCTCACGCTCGTCGACCAGCTCGTGCAGTGGGGCCGCCGCCGCATCGAGGAGCGCGTGTTTCGCCCCGGCATGCGCATGCCGTCCATCCGCAAGCTCGCGCTCGACAAGGGCGTGTCGCGTTTCACCGTGGTCGAAGCCTACGAACGGCTGGTGGCGCAGGGCTACCTGGACTCGCGCCGCGGTTCCGGTTTCTACGTGCGCGAGCGCCTAGCGCTCGTGGCGGGCGGCGAGCGCGCGCCGGCGGGCGCGGGTTCGCCCGCGCGCACCGACGCCGCCGCCAAGGTTATCGCGCCCGCGCCGCCCACCCTCGACGTGGTCTGGCTGCTGCGCAACATGCTTCACACGTCCACGCGGCCCGAAAAAGGGCCGGGTCTGGGCTACCTGCCCGCGCGCTGGCTGGACGGCGAACTGCTGGCGGGCGCGATGCGCTCGCTCGGACGCCAGAGCGGCTCGCAACTGCTCGGTTTCGGCTCGCCGCAAGGCTTCCTGCCGCTGCGCCAGCAACTCCAGACGCGCATGGCCGAACTGGAGATCGGCGTGACGCCCGAGCAGATCGTGCTCGTCTCCGGGATCACCCAGGCGATCGACCTGCTTGCGCGCATCTACGTGCAGCCCGGCGACACGGTCGTGGTGGGCGACCCCGCCTGGTTCCAGATGTTCGGCCGCTTCGCCTCGCAGGGCGCGCGGCTCGTGGCCATGCCTTACACGCCCGAGGGGCCCGATCTCGATGCGCTCGAAGCGCTGGTCGAGACCTGGCGCCCGAAAATGCTCGTCATCAACTCGGTGCTGCAAAATCCCACGGGCACGTCGCTCACGGCCGCGCAGGCGTTTCGCATCCTGCGCCTCGCCGAGCAGTACGACTTCATCGTCGTCGAGGACGATATCTACGGCGACCTGTGCCCGGCGGGCTACCCGGCCACGCGTCTCGCGAGCCTCGACCAGTTGCGCCGCGTGATCTACCTCGGCAGTTTTTCGAAGACGCTCGCGCCGAACCTGCGCGTGGGCTATATCGCGAGCGCGCTCGACGTGGCGCAGGCGGTGGCCGACCAGAAAATGCTGGTCGGCATGACGAGTCCCGAACTGAACGAGCGCGTGCTCTATCGCGTGCTGACCGAAGGCCATTACCGCCGCCACGTGGAGCGCCTGCGCGCGCGTCTGGATGGCGTGCGCGACAAGGCCGCGCGCATGCTGGAGCGCGCCGGCTGCCGCCTTTTCACGGCGCCGGGGGCGGGCATGTTCCTGTGGACCGACACGGGCGTCGACGCGGACGCGCTCACGGCGGCGGGCCACGAAGCGGGTTTCCTGCTCACGCCGGGGAGCCTCTTTTCGCCGCACCAGTCGCCCACCACGTGGATGCGCTTCAACATCGCCAATTGCGGCGACCCGGCGCTGCCCGCGTTCCTGGCCGACTATCTCGAAGGCGTGGCCCGGCGCGGCGGCGGCACGCCAGCGTGAATTCGCGGGCGGCGACTCTTGAAAACGGCGGCGTCTGTCCCCAAGTGGGCGGGCGGCGCGCCGCGATGCGAGATTTCGCTTTGTCTTGTTTCGCCGAGAACTCGCGGCCACACATTTGTCAGACCAGAACTGCAACGAAAGAGGACTCTCGACCATGGCCCAAGAAACCATGAGCTTCCAGGCAGAAGTGAAACAGCTTCTGCACCTGATGATCCATTCGCTGTACAGCAACAAGGAAATCTTCCTGCGCGAGCTGATCTCGAACGCGTCGGACGCGGCGGACAAGCTGCGCTTCGAGGCGATCGAAAACAGCGCGCTGTATGAGAGCGATCCGAACCTGCGCATTCGCGTGGGCTTCGACAAGGACGCGCGCACCATCACGATCGACGACAACGGCATCGGCATGAGCCATGACGAAGCCGTGGCGAATCTCGGCACGATCGCGCGCTCGGGCACCAAGGAATTCTTCGGCAAGCTCTCGGGCGACCAGCAAAAGGATGCGGCGCTGATCGGCCAGTTCGGCGTGGGCTTCTATTCGGGCTTCATCGTCGCGGACAAGATCACGGTGGAAAGCCGCCGCGCGGGCCTGCCCGCAGCCGAAGGCGTGCGCTGGACGAGCGCGGGCGAAGGCGAGTTCGCCGTCGAGACGATCGAGCGCGCGCAGCGCGGCACGACCATCACGCTGCATCTGCGCGAAGGCGAAGAAGAACTGCTTTCCGCGTGGAAGCTCAAGTCGATCATCCAGAAGTACTCGGACCACGTCGGCCTGCCCATCGAGATGAAGAAGGAAGAATGGGACGCCGAAAAGAACGAGATGGTCACGAAGGACGACTACGAGACCATCAACCAGGCGAGCGCGCTGTGGACGCGTTCGAAGAGCGAGATCAGCGACGAGCAGTATCAGCAGTTCTATCAGCACCTCGCGCACGATCACCAGAACCCGCTCGCGTGGACGCATAACCGCGTGGAAGGCCGCAGCGAATACACGCAACTGCTGTACGTGCCGTCGCACGCGCCGTTCGACATGTGGAACCGCGACCACAAGAGCGGCCTGAAGCTGTACGTGAAGCGCGTGTTCATCATGGACGACGCCGAGCAACTGCTGCCGAACTACTTGCGCTTCGTGAAGGGCGTGGTCGATTCGAGCGATCTGCCGCTCAACGTCTCGCGCGAAATCCTCCAGGAAAGCCGCGACGTGAAGGCAATTCGCGACGGCGTGACCAAGCGCGTGCTCTCGATGCTCGAAGAGATGGCGAACGCCGTTACGGATACCGAAGCGAAGGAAGAAGACAAGGCGAAGTACGCCACGTTCTGGACCGAGTTCGGCCAGGTGCTCAAGGAAGGCATTGGCGAGGATCACGCCAATCGCGAACGCGTGGCGAAGCTCGCGCGCTTCGCGTCGACGCACAACGAGGCGAACGAGCAGAGCGTTTCGCTCGCCGACTATGTCTCGCGCATGAAGCCCGAGCAGACGAAGATCTACTACGTCACCGCCGATACGTGGCAAGCCGCGAAAAACAGCCCGCACCTCGAAGTGTTCCGCAAGAAGGGCGTGGAAGTGCTGCTGCTCACGGATCGTGTGGACGAATGGATGCTGTCGTTCCTGAACGAGTTCGATGGCAAGCCGCTCGCGAGCGTGGCGCGCGGCGACCTCGACCTCGGCGCGCTCAACGACGAGGAAAAGCAGCAGCAGGAGAAGGTGAGCGAAGAACTCAAGCCGCTCGTCGAGCACATGAAGGAAGCGCTCAAGGACAAGGCCAAGGACGTGCGCCTCACGTTCCGTCTCACGGACTCGCCCTCGTGCCTCGTGGCCGACGAAGGCGACATGAGCGGCTACCTGCAACGCATGCTGAAGGCGGCGGGCCAGCAGGCGCCGCAGATGCAGCCGATTCTCGAAGTGAACCCGGAGCACCCGCTCGTCAAGGCGCTGCATGCGGATAGCGCGGACTTTGGCGACTGGTGCCATCTGCTGTTCGATCAGGCGTTGCTGGCCGAAGGCGGCGCGCTGGAGGATCCGGCGAGCTTCGTGAAGCGCACGAATGCGTTGTTGATCGGGCGCGCCGGCTAAGGTCAAGCCTCACGCAGCCTTGTGTGATCGAAGCCCCTTGCGGTTGTCTGCCGTAAGGGGCTTTTTCTTTGGGCGGGCTCGCGGCGAACTGAAATCCTCGCGGCCTATAATGCGCGCCATGCCTCTCCGATTCGATGCCGCTGACGCGCACTGGCGCGTCACGCCCTTGCCCGCCCTGAGCGCCGACCAGAAAGACTGGCTCACGCGCGGTGGTTCGCTCACGGCGCACCTGCGCACGCTCGGAAGCGTCGAAGTGCGCGTGACGCGTGAAGCCGTGGCGATGCCCTGGTCCGACGAATGTGCGGCGCTCGGCCTCGCGCCCCGCGAGCGCGCCTGGGTGCGCGAGATCGCGCTTGTGGTCGACGGCGTGCCGTTCGTGGCCGCGCATAGCGTGACGCCGCTCGCGGCGAGTGACGGTGTATGGCAGGCCATGCGGCGCTTGCGCACGCGTCCGCTCGCGGAACTGCTCTACAGCGACAGCGGCGTGGCGCGCTCGGCGCTCGTGAGCCGTCGCGTGAGCGCGCGGCATCCGCTTTATGCGCTCGCCGTGCGCGAGATCGTGGCCGGGAGAACGCACGCGCCGCACGCGGCGCACGCACCGCACGCGCCGCATGCGTTCGTCGCGCGCCGCTCGGTGTTCGAGCGTGCGGGTGCGCCGCTGCTCGTGACCGAGTGCATGCTGCCCGCGCTGTGGTCGCGGCTTGAGAGCGGCCCCTTCGCGCACGCCATGCTTGAAACGGTGGTGCATCTCGGGCGCGAACGCGGCCCGCTCGATCACACCGCCTCGCGCGCGCATCACGCGCCGCGCTGAACGCTCTGCTCATGTTGATCACGTTGCCATGACGTTCAAGCGCTGCTTCGATCCCGTCGCCGATGCGCGCACGCGCGTGCTCATTCTCGGCAGCCTGCCGGGCGAGGCGTCGCTCGCGCATCAGCAGTATTACGCGCACAAGCAGAACAAGTTCTGGCATCTGGTGGGCGAGGTGATCGGCGAGGACCTCGTTGCGATGGAGTACGAAACACGGCTGCACACGCTGCGCGAGCATCGCGTTGGCCTGTGGGACGTCGTCGCGCAGGCGCGCCGCGAAGGCAGCCTCGACGGTGACATCCGCGATCACGAGGGCAACGATCTCGTGGCGCTCATCGAGCGTCTGCCCGCGCTCGAAGCGATCGCGTTCAACGGCGGCACGGCGGCGCGCATCGGCGAGCGCATTCTCGGCGCGCACGCACGGCACATGACGATCCTGCGGCTGCCCTCCAGCAGTCCTGCCTATGCGTCGATGAACTTCGCCGCGAAGCTCGTGCAATGGCGCGCATTGGACGAATTCGCAGGCGAACCCGATGATCGCAACGGTGCGCGCCTCGGCAAACGCGCGACGCGTTAGCCGAGGCGCCAGGCCCTCGCATCACGACGTATTGCCGTATAAACCCTGCTTGATGCGCGACGAATGCTATGCTCTCGGTCGCCCGAGCAGATGCACCTGCATTTGCGACCCCACAGCAAGCGATTTTTCACATGACGACTCTCATCAAGCGCGCCTCCGCCGAGGCCCGCGCATTCAAGAAAACCGGCGCCGCAGCCCAGGGCGACGAGACCACGAGCAAGACCGCAAAGGTCACGAAGCGTCCGCGCCGCGCGGCCGCCGACGATCTCGACAACGCCCCGGTCATCGAAGCGCCGCGCAAGCCGCGTTTCGCACCGGTCACGTTCTCGGAAGAGAGCGGCGTGCGCTATCTACACTTCGGCACCGAATGGGTGCAGGGCGCGATGCGTCTGTCGAAGCCGCAACACATCGAACTCGAATACGCACAGCAGATGATGGCCTGGCTGCTGTTCCTCGCCACGCCCGAGCGCATCGTGCAACTGGGTCTGGGCGCCGCCGCGCTCACCAAGTTCGCGCACCGCTATCTGCGTCCCGCGAAGGTCGAGGCGATCGAACTGAATCCGGCGGTCGTGGTGGCCGCGCGCACGATGTTCGAACTGCCGTACGACGACGCACGCCTCACCGTGCGCGAACTCGACGCATGGGACTTCGTGCAGGACCGCGCCAATCACGGCACGATCGGCGCGCTCCAGATCGACGTGTATGACGCGACCGCGCGCGGCCCGGTGCTCGACAGCGTGGCGTTCTACCGCGCGGTGCGCGCGTGCCTGACCGATGCGGGCGTCGCGACGATCAACCTGTTCGGCGACCACCCGAGCTTCGTGCGCAACATGAAGCGCCTGAACGAAGCCTTCGACGGCCGCGTGATCGCGCTGCCCGAAGTGCACGAGGGCAACCGCGTGGCGCTGGCGTTCTCGGGTCCGGCGCTCGAGGTGACGTGGGCGGCGCTCGAAAAGCGCGCGCGTTTGCTCGAAAGCAAGCTCGGCCTGCCGGCGCATCAGTGGGTGAAGGCGCTGCGCGAATCGAGCGGCCAGAACGGCGCGACGTTCTCGATCTGATCCGCCCAGGCGGCCGTTGCGCCGCTGCGGCGCCCGCCTGTAGCAAGGAGCCGGTCTGATGGCCGGCTTTTTTTCGTCCATACGTGGCGCATATCTGGGACATACACGGCACATACCCAACGAGTTCGGACGATTTACCCGACATGGCACAAGACGTTGGCTCTTGACAACGTCCTCGGAATTGGGGTCCGCCCTGCTTGACCGTGCCGCGCCGCCTCTATACTCTTTTCAGCGCTTTCGGGGACCTTGTGGGCTATCCGCCGGCAAGGCCAACGGTCGCCTCACGCCGGGCGGCGGACCGCAAACAAAGCAAGGCCGTATAACTACATAAGCAACGAGGAGACGTCATGGCTCACGACGCCGACGCCGGAAAATCAAGCAAGCATTGGCTATGGCTTTTGCTGCTGCCCTGGATCGCCATGATCTGGGTGCCGTCATACAACAAGATCGAGCCCACACTGTGGGACTTCCCGTTTTTCTACTGGTATCAGCTTCTCTGGGTGCTGATCAGCGCTGTCATTACCGCGCTCGTCTACTTCAAGACGAAGACCCGCAACAAGGCTAGTGCAGGAGGCGCGCAATGAACGTCACTGCAACTTTCGTCTTCGTCCTGCTCTTCATCGGCGTCACGATCATCGGCTTTCTCGCCGCGAACTGGCGCAAGGGCGATCTCGCGCATCTCGACGAATGGGGTCTCGGCGGCCGTCGCTTCGGCACGATCGTCACCTGGTTCCTGCTCGGCGGCGACCTGTACACCGCGTACACCTTCGTCGCCGTGCCGGCGCTCGTGTTCGGTGCGGGCGCAACGGGTTTCTTTGCGCTGCCGTACACGATCCTGATCTATCCGTTCGCGTTCGTCGTGTTCCCCAAGCTCTGGGCCATCGCGAAGCGCCACCACTACGTCACTTCGGCCGACTTCGTGAGCGCGCGCTATGGCAGCCGCATGCTCGCGCTCGCCATTGCCGTGACGGGCATCGTCGCGACCATGCCGTACATCGCGCTGCAACTGGTGGGGATCGAAGTGGTGATCGGCGCGCTCGGCTTCGACACGACGGGCTTCGTCGGCGACCTGCCGCTCATCATCGCCTTCGCGATTCTCGCCGCGTACACGTACACGTCGGGTCTGCGCGCGCCGGCCATGATCGCGGTGGTGAAGGACATTCTCATCTACATCACGATCATCGTCGCGATCATCGTGATTCCCGCGCAGATGGGCGGCTTCGGCCACATCTTCAGCGCGGTGCCGCCGGCCAAGCTGCTGCTCAAGTCGCCTGACGCCACGAGTTTGAACGGCTACAGCGCCTACGCGACGCTCGCGGTGGGTTCGGCGCTCGCACTGTTCCTGTACCCGCACTCGGTCACGGCGATCCTGTCGTCGTCGTCGGGCAACACCATTCGCCGCAACATGGCGATGCTGCCCGCGTACTCGCTCGTGCTCGGTCTGCTCGCGCTGCTCGGCTACATGGCGCTCGCCTCGGGCGTGAAGGACATGCCGGAATTCGCGCCGTACTTCAAGGCCTTCGGTCCGAACTTCGCGGTGCCGGCGCTGTTCCTGCACTTCTTCCCCTCGTGGTTCGTGGGCGTGGCGTTCGCGGCCATCGGCATCGGCGCGCTGGTGCCTGCTGCGATCATGTCGATCGCGGCGGCCAACCTCTACACGCGCAACATCCACAAGGAGTTCATCAACCGCAACATGAATCACGAGCAGGAGACCAACGTCGCCAAGCTGGTCTCGCTGATCGTGAAGGTCGGCGCGGTGGCGTTCATCCTGGGGCTGCCGCTCACGTACGCGATCCAGCTGCAACTGCTCGGCGGCATCTGGATCATCCAGACGCTGCCCGCCATCGTGCTCGGTCTCTACACGCGCGTGCTCGACTATCGCGGCCTGCTGGTCGGCTGGGCGGTCGGCATCGGCACCGGCACGTGGATGGCCATTTCGCTCAAGCTCGCAGGCTCGATCTTCACGATCCACCTGTTCGGCATGGCGATTCCGGGCTACGCCGCTGTGTGGTCGCTGATCGTGAACCTCGTGGTGTCGGTCGCCGTGTCGCTGCTCGTGCACCTGTTCGGCATGCAGAAGGGCGAGGACCGTACGCGTCCGGAAGACTATCTCGACGTCGTCGAGAGCTGATCGGCCAAGGGCCAGCGCGGCCCGGCGCACGGCGCCGGGTCGGCTCCCGCCTCGAATGCCCGCAACGAAAAGTTGCGGGCATTTGTTTTTCTGGTGCACGATGGCTGCTGAACCGGCTCCCGACCCGCGCATGCCATGGCCTCGTCCGAAACCGAATCGTCCCCGCGTTCCAGTGCGCCGCATGTGCGGCCGCCGCGCCGCCGCTCGCGCCTCGGGCGCATGTGGCGGGCGCTAGCCTCGCCTTACTACCGCTACCGCAACGCCAGGCTGATCCACAGCGTGCGCGTGGGCCTCGCGATGCTCGCGTCGATTCTCGCGACCTCGGGCATCGACATTCCGCACGGTATCTGGGCCTCGGTCACGCTGCTCGTCGTGATCGGCGGTCTTCAGCATCAGGGCAATATCCGCAAGAAGGCCGCCGAGCGCGCGCTCGGCACGCTGCTCGGCGCCGTGAGCGGCCTCGTGCTCATCGTCGTGCAGGCCGTGACGGGCTCGGCGCCGCTCACCTATGTGCTGATGTCGATCGTCGCCGCCGTGTGCGGCTATTACGCGATCGGCAAGCCCGGCTACGTTGCGCTGCTGGCTGCCATCACCATGTGCATCGTTGCGGGCCACGGCGACAATCTCATCGATACCGGTCTGTGGCGCACGCTCAACGTGATGATCGGCATTGTCATCGCGCTCGCGTTTTCGTTCGCGTTGCCGCTGCACGCCACGTATTCGTGGCGCTACCGCCTGGCCGACAATCTGCGCGAGTGCGCGCGCGTCTACGCGCAAGTGGCCAACGGCGAGCACGTCGACACCGACCAGCAGGTGCAGACCTTCATGCGCTTGAACGCGCGGCTCGTGCAGTTGCGCGGGCTCATGCCTTCGGTGGCCAAGGAGATCGACGTGCCGCTAGCGCGCCTCGAACAGGTGCAGCGCCTGCATCGAGCGATCCTGAGCGCGCTGGAAATGCTTTCGACGGGAACCGGCAGCTACGAGCAGGCGCTCGTGCGCGTGGCGTTCGCGCAGCGCGGCGAGCGGGTGCGGCGCGCGCTGCTCGCCACGGCGCGTGCGCTGCGCTTTGGCGGCGGGCGGCACCCCGAGGCGGCGGCGCAGGGGCTGCGCACGCCTTGCGCGAGCATGGCGGGTGAAACGGCAGGCGAAGCAGACGAAGCGGGCGAGCGAGACGCGAGCGCCGCGCTCGCGCCGCAGATGCAGGGACCGTACTGGCTCAGCCTGCGCGTGGAGGAGCAGGTGGAGTGCCTGCGCGCGCTGCTCCTCGAAACCGAGCCGCGCTGGAACATCGAGCGCGGCGCGACGCATCGCATGGTGTGACGCCGGGCGCGCCGCGCGTTCAGCGTGGCTTTGCGGCTGGCTTCAGGCCGGCGCCTGGAGCGGGGGCGCCGTGACCATCCACGGCACGCCGAATTTATCGTTGAGCATGCCGAAGCCCGGCGACCAGAAGGTTTTCTGGAACGGCATCGTCACGTTGCCGCCTTTGGAGAGCGCCGTGAAATAGCGCTCGGCCGTGGCGGCGTCGGGCGCGGTCAGCGAGATGCTGAAGCCGAGGAACTTGTCGTTCTGGGTCATGCAGCCGCCGTCGGACATCATGAGCTGCGCGTCGCCGACCTGGAGCGTCGCGTGCATGATCTTGTCGGCGAGGTCCGGCGGCAGGGGGCGTTCCGGATCGGGCGGCGCGTCCTTGAAGTGCATCTTGAACAGCTCCTGCGCACCGAGCGCTTCGTGATAGAACGCGATCGCTTCGGCGCAATTGCCGGGGTAGGAGAGATAGGGCTGGATTTGCATCGTCGGTTTCCTTGCGGACGGGACGTTGGCCGGCCCTGGGCGCGAGGGTATGCGCGGGGGCCGGATCGCGCGGCGGGTTGCGCCGCTGCCCTGATTCTAGGCGCGCGCGTGGGCCGCACGGAGCGCTCCGACGCCAGGGTTTGCGAGAGCGCAGACGGGAATGGACGTTGCAGAGTCTTTGCCAGCAAAAAGGGCCGCACATGCGGCATGCGCGGCCCTTCCTGGTCATCGATGCATTGAAGCGCGCCGGACGAACCCCCGGCGCGTGCGCTGGCGCATCACTTCGCGCGCAGTTCCTCGATCATCTTTTCGAGCTTGATCGCGTCGGCGGCGAACGCGCGGATGCCTTCCGCGAGCTTTTCCGTCGCCATGGCGTCGTCGTTGAGCTGGAAGCGGAACGACGACTCGTCCACGGCCACGCGCTCGATGTGTGCGTCCTTGAACGCTTCCGGCGAGAGCTTGCGCTCGACCTTCTCGTTGCTGTCGTGGAGCTTTTGCAGCAGGTCCGGGCTGATGGTGAGCAGGTCGCAGCCGGCCAGTTCGACGATCTGGCTCGTGTTGCGGAAGCTCGCGCCCATCACTTCGGTCTTGTAGCCGAACTTCTTGTAGTACGCGTAGATCTTGCGCACCGACTGCACGCCCGGGTCGTTGGCGCCGCCATCCTTGGCGTCGTCCCAGTCGGCGCCCTTGGCCTTCTTGTACCAGTCGTAGATGCGGCCGACGAACGGCGAGATGAGCTGTGCGCCCGCTTCGGCGCATGCGGCGGCCTGCGCGAGCGAGAACAGCAGCGTCATGTTGCAGTGGATGCCGTCCTTTTTCAGCGCTTCGGCGGCGCGAATGCCTTCCCAGGTGGAGGCGAGCTTGATGAGCACGCGCTCGCGGCCGATGCCGGCCTGCTTGTACAGGTCGATGATGTGGTGCGCCTTGTCGATCGACTTCTTCGTGTCGAACGAGAGGCGGGCATCGACTTCGGTCGAGACGCGGCCCGGAATGATCTTGAGGATTTCGGTGCCGAACGCGATCAGCAGATGGTCGATGATCGACTCGAGCGACTCGCTCGCGTGATCGCGCACGGTTTTTTCGAGCAGCGGCCGGTACTCGGCCTTCTGGACCGCCTTGAGGATCAGCGACGGGTTGGTGGTCGCATCCTGCGGCTTGTACTGCACGAATTGCTGGAAGTCGCCCGTATCGGCGACGACGGTGGTGTACTGCTTGAGCTGATCGAGTGCGGTAGTCATGTCAGGCCTTGTGGGCGCGTTTGCGCCAGCGTCGGTGAGAGTTGAACGGCCGGTGCGCGCGGGCCGGGAGGCTCGCTCGCGCCGGGCGGAACGCGAAAATGGCGAAAGAGCGCTGCGTGGCTGCCGGCCGGCTCGCAGGGATGGCGCGAAGCCGGGCGGTGCGCTTCGCCGCGCGGGTGGGCGCGGCTCACATCATCATTTTATGGCGGAAACGCACCGCGTTGCGTTTCGCGCGGGCAGGAGGGGCACGAAGGGGGCACGAACGGGGCCACGAAGGTCGCCGCACGCGTCGTGCCTTCGGTCGACCCTCGGTTCGCCTCTCACGCGCGGCGCGCGGTCAGCACGAACTGTGTGATGACCCCCGCCACGAGCCCCCAGAACGCCGCGCCGATGGACAGCAGCGTGAGCCCCGAGGCGGTCACCATGAACGTGACGAGCGCCGCTTCGCGCTCCTTCGGGTTCTGCATGGCGTTGGTGAGGCCGCTCATGATCGAGCCGAACAGCGCGAGCGCGGCGATCGAGACCACGAGCGCCTTCGGGAACGCCGCGAACAGCGCTGCGATGGTCGCGCCGAAAATGCCCGCGATCAGGTAGAAAATGCCGCACCACACGGCCGCCATATAGCGCTTCGTGCGGTCTTCGTGGGCGTGCGGGCCGGTGCAGATGGCGGCGGTGATGGCCGCGAGGTTCACGCCGTGCGAGCCGAACGGCGCGAGCACGAGCGAGGCAAGGCCCGTGGTGGCGATGAGGGGCGAGGAGGGCGCGGCCGTGTGGTCGTAGCCGTCGGCGCGCAGCACGGCGATGCCGGGCACGTTCTGCGAGGCCATCGCCACGACGAAAAGCGGAATGCCGATGCTCACCGCCGCCGTGAGCGAGAACGCCGGCATCGTGAACACGGGCTTGGCTACGGCCACGCGGAACTGGCTGAAGTCGAGCAGCCCGAGCGCGGCGGCGGCCGCGATGCCGATCACGAGCGTCGCCACGATGGCGTAGCGCGGCACGAAGCGCTTCACGATCAGATAGCCGAAGAACATCGTGAGCACGAGCGGGGTTTGCACCTGCGCCGCGTGAAAGATCTCGATGCCGATCTCGAACAGGATGCCCGCGAGCAGCGCCGCGGCGATGCCGCCGGGAATACGCTTCATGAGCGTGTCGAACCAGCCGGTGAGGCCGACGGCCGTGAGCAGCACGGCGCAGACGATATACGCGCCGATCGCCTCGGCATAGGGCACGTGCGGCAGCGAGCTGATGAGCAGCGCCGCGCCGGGCGTGGACCACGCGACCACGATGGGCGCGCGGAACCACAGCGACAGCCCGATGGTGGTCACGGCCATGCCGATGGAAAGCGCCCAGATCCACGAGGAAATCTGCGCGTCGGAAAGATGCGCGGCCTGGCCGGCCTGGAACATCAGCACGAGCGAGCTGGTGTAGCCCGTCATCATCGCGACGAAGCCGGCCACGATCGTCGCGACCGAGGTGTCGGCAAAGGGCCGCAGCGGTCCCGGCCTGAACGTCGCAGGCAGGTCGGGGGAAGAGGGGGAGGTCATGCGGGGTGTCTCCGGATTATGCGTCGATATAACGAGTTCGGGCGGCGCGGCCTGGTGTGACACCTAGGCACGCGCCGCCTCGAAAAAGCGGTCAGGGCGGGGGCTCGCGCCTATTTGCTCAGCACGCGCATGGCCGTTTCGAGCCCGGCGACGGTGAGCGGATACATGCGGTGGCCGAGAATCTCGCGGATCACCGACACCGACTGGCGGTATTCCCATAGTCGCTCGGGCTCGGGGTTGAGCCACGCGAAATGCGGGAACTGGTCGGCGAGACGGCGCAGCCACACGGCGCCCGCCTCCGGGTTGTTGTACTCGACCGAGCCGCCCGGTTGCAGCACCTCATACGGGCTCATCGTGGCGTCGCCGACGAAAATGAGCTTGTAGTCGGGCGTGAACTTGTGCAGCAGGTCCCACGTGGGCGTGCGCTCGGCGTGGCGGCGACGGTTGTTCTTCCACAGGTAGTCGTAGACGCAGTTGTGGAAGTAGTAGAACTCCAGATGCTTGAACTCGGCCTTGGCCGCCGAGAACAGTTCTTCGGTGCGCTTGATGTGATCGTCCATCGAGCCGCCCACGTCGAGCAGCATCAGCACTTTCACGTTGTTGTGGCGCTCCGGCACCATCTTGATGTCGAGCCAGCCCGCGTTCGCGGCGGTGCTGCGGATCGTGTCGCCGAGATCGAGTTCTTCGGCCGCGCCTTCGCGCGCGAAGCGGCGCAGGCGGCGCAAGGCCACCTTGATATTGCGCGTGCCGATTTCGACCTGGTCGTCGTAGTCGCGGTACGCGCGCGCGTCCCACACCTTCACGGCGCTGCGCTTGCCGCCTTCGCCGCCGATGCGGATGCCCTCGGGGTTATAGCCGCCGTGGCCGAAGGGCGAGGTGCCGCCCGTGCCGATCCACTTGCTGCCGCCTTCGTGGCGCTCCTTCTGTTCTTCGAACAGTTCCTTCAGCCGCTCCATGAGCTTGTCGAGCCCGCCCATCGCTTCGATCTGCGCGCGCTGCTCGGGCGTGAAGTCGCGCTCCAGACGCTTCTTGAGCCAGTCTTCGGGAATCTCGAAGGCAAGTTCGGACTTCTTTTCGATGCCGCGAAAGTACGCGCCGAACGCCTGGTCGAAGCGGTCGAAGTATTGCTCGTCCTTCACGAGCGTCATGCGCGCGAGGTAGTAGAAGTCGTCGAGCGAGGGCGCGATCACGCGCTCCTTGAGCGCTTCGACGAGCGTGAGGTACTCCTTCACGGAAACCGGCAGCTTCGCGTCGCGCAGCGTGTAGAAGAAGTCGATCAGCATGCGGTGTCTCCGGCTCTCGCGCGCGTGGTGCGTATCAACGGTTGTGGCGGTTCATGTAGATGAGGCGCTCGAACAGCGTCATGTCCTGCTCGTTCTTGAGCAGCGCGCCCGCGAGCGGCGGCATCGACTTCGAGCCGTCGGCCGCACGCAGCGCCGCAGGCGGAATTTCTTCGGCGAGCAGCAGCTTGAGCCAGTCGAGCAGCTCCGAGGTGGACGGCTTCTTCTTCAGGCCCGCCACGTTGCGCAGCTCGAAGAAGCTTTCCATGGCCGCGTTGAGCAATTCCTTGCGGATGCCCGGATAGTGGACCTCGACGATCTGCTGCATCGTGGCCGGGTCGGGAAAGCTGATGTAGTGGAAGAAGCAACGGCGCAGGAAGGCGTCGGGCAGCTCCTTCTCGTTGTTCGACGTGATGATGACGAGCGGACGCTGCTTCGCCTTGACGAGCTGACGCGTCTCGTACACGTAGAACTCCATGCGGTCGAGTTCGCGCAGCAAGTCGTTCGGGAACTCGATGTCGGCCTTGTCGATCTCGTCGATCAGCAGCACGCTCTGTTCCTCGGACTCGAACGCCTGCCACAGCACGCCTTTCACGATGTAGTTGGCGATGTCCTTCACGCGCTCGTCGCCGAGCTGCGAGTCGCGCAGGCGCGAGACCGCGTCGTACTCGTAAAGCCCCTGCTGCGCCTTCGTGGTGGACTTGATGTGCCATTGCATGAGCGGCATGTTCAGCGCCGCCGCGACTTCCTCGGCCAGCATGGTCTTGCCCGTGCCGGGTTCGCCCTTGATGAGCAGAGGGCGCTTCAGCGTGATCGCGGCGTT
The DNA here is from genome assembly GCF_003268775.1 of Paraburkholderia unamae. GTDB lineage: Bacteria > Pseudomonadota > Gammaproteobacteria > Burkholderiales > Burkholderiaceae > Paraburkholderia > Paraburkholderia unamae. The sequence goes on along the minus strand of NZ_QLSU01000017.1, from coordinate 126,491 downwards.
GACCGCGAGCTTGAGGTCGTCGGTGGCGACGTACTGCGATGAGCCTTCGAAACGCGTGGCGCGCATGGTGAATCCGCTCGCTGGAAAAAAATCCCAGTATAAGTCAGATGGGGTGTTGCGTCGGAGGCGCCTCGCGTATCGTTGGCTCCGCTCTTTGGGGCACGGTTGCCGGGGCAACGGAGCCGCGCCGCAGCCGCGTGTGAGCTGGCGGCAGGTCCGCGCGGCGCGCCAGGGTTGATCCGGACATTGCGGCGCAAAAGCGCGCGCAACCGGGCGGCGGGGCGCGCCAGACGTGCGCTCCGGGCCCACGCCAGGCCCGCCGCAAGGGCCTCCCAGGGCCGCCGAAGGCCGCCTGGGCGCGGGGCGGCCGGTGGACGGCCGGCGCGGCGTCGCGGTATACTCGGACCGATTTTTTTCGGCCTGCACGGCGACCCCAAAAGTAAAACAGCAGTAATGCGGCGCAGGCCGTGGCCTGCGGTTCGGGCGTTCGAATCCCCTCAAGCCAGGTTGGATGCTATGAAAAAAATTGTCGGCAAGCACGTCATCAGCGGTGCGATAACCATGCTGGCGTGCTTCGCGGTCACGGCCCACGCGGACATCGTGGGCAACGCGAAGGCGGGTCAGGACAAGGTGGCGATGTGTATCGGCTGTCATGGTATTCCCGACTACCGCACCGCTTATCCCGAGGTCTATCACGTGCCCATCCTGGGCGGCCAGAACGCGCAGTACATCATGAGCGCGCTGCACGGGTACAAGAAGGGCGACCGGCATTTCGCGACGATGCACGCGATCGCGTCCTCGCTCAGCGACCAGGATATCGCCGACATCGCGGCCTACTACTCGTCGCAAACGGCCGCGTCGAAGAACAATCCCGACAAATAACCGGCGGAGACCCCATGAACAAGCCCTACACGGCTGTGCCCTCGTCTGTGTCCGCCGGTTCCACCTTCAAGCTCGCAGGCGCGGTGCTGGCGCTGGCCCTGACCGCGGCGCTCGCGGCGCATCCGGCGCACGCGGCCGACGCCTCCAACGGCAAGGCGCTTGCCGACAGCCATAACTGCGCGGCCTGCCACGGCCCGGGCCTGAACAAGCCCGTGAGCCCCGAATATCCGAAGCTCGCCGGCCAGCACGCCGATTACATCTACTGGGCGCTGCGCCAGTACCAGATGGGCAACGGCAACCCGCATCTCGGCCGCAACAACCCGATCATGCAGGCGCAAGTGCAGAGCCTTTCGCAAAGCGACATGAAGGATCTCGCCGCGTACATCGAATCGCTCAAGGGCGATCTGATCGACAAGAAGTGAGCGTGAGGGCGGTGCGCGTCATGCGCGCCGCATCATGCGAAACACCCCGCGCGGGCCTCGTTTTCGACGAGGTTGCGCGGGGTGTTTTTTTGACCTGCGTATCAAGGCCCGAAGCCCGAAGCCCGAAGCCGGGCTTCAGTCGCGCGTGGCGCGGCGCTCGATGCGGGCGAGATAGGCGTCGGTGTCCGGCGGCGTGTTGGTGCGCTGCGCTTCCCAGATCGTTTCGCCCAGGCACTCCATGATCGCGTGCTGTGCGTCGTGCGTGGAGCCCATGCGCGCGGCGAGCCTGTCATGCGCGGCGCGAATGCCGGGCGGCTGGTCGATCGAGAGCTGCTCGCTGATCGCGAGATGCATCGACAGATGCAGGAAGGGATTGCTCTGGCCGCGCTCGGGGGAGTAGTCCTGCGCGGCGGCCGCTTCGGCGTCGGCGAGCTCGGCGTGATACTCCGGGTGCTCGACGATCCAGTCGGCGGCGATCGCCTCCAGCGGCGTGAGGATTTCGCCCGCGCGCTGCTTGCGCCAGGTCTCGGTAAAAAAGCGGCGGACTTCGTCGCGGCTGGGATTGAACATCGTGGGTCGTGTGTATCGGTGAGGCGGAATTCGCGCGGCATCGCTGATGCGACGCCTGAAGCGGTCATTTTACGCCCGCGGGCGCACGCTCGCTCAGAGCTCCGGCGGCGGCGTTTTCGGTTTGAATTCGCACAGCGGCTCGATCACGCAATGCCAGCATTCGGGGCGGCGCGCCTTGCACACATAGCGGCCGTGCAGAATGAGCCAGTGATGCGCGTCCTGGCGAAACTCGGGCGGCGTGAATTTTTCGAGCGCGGCTTCCACGGCGCGCACGTCCTTGCCGGGTGCGAGGCCGGTTCGATTCGCAACCCGAAAGATATGCGTGTCGACGGCGATGGTCGGCTGGCCGAACGCCGTGTTGAGCACGACGTTCGCGGTCTTGCGCCCAACCCCTGGCAGTCCTTCCAGCGCCTCGCGCGTTTGCGGCACTTCCCCCGCGTATTGCTCGATGAGAATGCGGCAGGTCGCGATGACGTTCTTCGCTTTCGTGCGATAGAGGCCGATCGTCTTGATGTAATCGGCCACGCCTTCCTCGCCGAGCGCAAGCACCGTTTCCGGCGTGTTGGCGACGGGAAACATCTTGCGCATGGCCTTGTTCACCGAAACGTCGGTGGCCTGCGCGGAGAGCATCACGGCAATCAGGAGTTCGAACGGCGTGCTGAACTCCAGCTCGGTGGTGGGATGCGGATTGAGGCTTTGCAGCGTTTCGTAGATGGCGCGGCGCTTGGTGGCGTTCATGCTCGTTGTGCGTTAGGGCGCGGATTCGTCGTCGTCCGAAGTGTTCGTGTCGATACCGATGCGCTTGCGTCGCGCCTCGGCCGCGTCGATCTGCGCCTGCACGTCGGCGCTCACGTGATCCGTATTGCGCGGGCCTTCGCCGCGCTCGGCGAGTTCGGCCTTCTTGCGGCGCGCGCGTTCGAGCGCCGCCTGGATGATCGCTTTCTTCTTCGCTTCGGCGTCGTCCGCGGCGGGGCTTGCCGGTTGCGCGGCAGGTGCTGCCATGGCCGTGTCGGTAGGCGCCTCCGCCTGCGCGCTCGCAGCGGCGCGGCGCGCGGCCGCGCGTGCTTCCGCTGCATTGCGCTCGGCGGTTTGGCGCGCGAGCCGGCGGTCATGGCGCACGCGTGCTTCGTCAGCCTGCTGCTGGGTCCATGCGTCCCAACCCGTGGCTTCACCCGTAACGGGAATCATTGCTATGCAATCGACGGGGCAAGGCGCGACACACAGATCGCAGCCCGTGCATTGATCCTTGACGATGGTGTGCATCTGCTTCGGTGCACCGACGATCGCGTCGACCGGGCAGGCCTGCATGCACAGCGTGCAGCCGATGCACAACTGTTCGTCGATGAAGGCGACCGGGCGCGCTCGCTCGATACCGTTGTCGGGATTGATCGCGATGACGGGTTTGCCGAGCAGTTGCGCGAGGCGCGCAACCCCCTCAGCACCGCCGGGCGGGCACTGGTTGTAGTTGGCGGCGCCGGAGGCGACGGCTTCGGCATAGGGCCGGCAGGCGTCGTAGCCGCACTTCGTGCATTGTGTCTGGGGCAGCAGATCTTCGATGCGATCTGCGAGTGTTCTGGAATCGTTCACGGTCGCAACTTCTGGGCGGGCCGGGCGGCGGCGCGACCATGCGCGCACATGGTCTGGCAGGGCGCGCACGCACAGCGCCAAAGCCTGCATTATCGCCGATTTCCCGCATTGCCATCGGCGGGCCATGTGCCATAATCAAAGCGCTTAATGCGAAAGCGCCTGGCAATCCAGGGGGAATCCATAGACGTAACGCAGTACACGTCACGCACGGCAGGCGAAGCGCCTCGCGATAAGCAACAGGGGAAGAACGATGTCGTCATCGAATGACATCAAACAAGAATGATCGCAAGACCGTAGGTCGGAGGGTGTCTGTCCATTAACCTGGCGCGCCCCGCACAACGCTGTCGATACCAGGGCGAGGAGAGGCCCGGTGCGGTATCGCCCGGCAGCGTGAACCGGACAACGCGGCTTACCGAGATCCTGCCACCATGAATCAGCCAAAAATCAAAAGAGATCCTGAAGGCACACGTCGTCGCATCCTGCTTGCCGCGGCGGAGGAATTCGCCAATGGCGGCCTGTTCGGCGCACGCGTCGACCAGATCGCGCGGCGCGCGGAAACCAATGAGCGCATGCTCTATTACTACTTCGGCAGCAAGGAGCAACTGTTCACTGCCGTGCTCGAGCACGCCTTCGGCGCGCTCAACGAAGCGGAGCGCGCGCTCGATCTCGCCGGGCTCGCACCGGTCGAGGCGATCACGCGGCTCGCGCATTTCGTCTGGGACTATTACCGCGACAACCCCGAGTTGCTGAGGCTCGTGAATAACGAGAATCTGCACGAGGCGCGATATATGCAGAAGTCCACACGAATTCGCGAGATGATCTCGCCGATCGTGGCAACACTCGGCTCGATTCTCACGCGCGGCGAGTCCGCCGGACTGTTCCGCCCGAGCATCGATCCGTTGCGGCTTTATGTGACGCTCTCGGGCATGGGCTACTACATCGTGTCGAACCGCTACACGCTCAACGCCACGCTCGGGCGCGACTTCAGTACGACGGCCGAGCGCGCGGAAATCATCCAGCTCAATACGGAAATGCTGCTTGCGTATCTGATGCGCAAGTGATGCCCGACTGACGCGCGAGCGTATTTCAAGCGCACAAATGCAACGCGCCGTCCTGGGACGGCGCGTTGTGCGGTGTTGCTGCGTATCTTGCGTGCGGCGTCAGGCGACCGCGCCCTCGGCCGAGCGCCCGCGTGCGGAAGGCTGCTTGCCCGCGTGGCCGGCGGCCTGCTCATGCTGGCGGATGAAGTCGCGCAGTTGCGGGTAGATGATCGTGCGCCAGCGGCGGCCCGAGAAAATGCCGTAGTGGCCGCACTTTTCCGCGGTCAGGTGATGCTTGTCGGCCTCGGGAATGCCCGTGCACAGATCGTGCGCGGCGCGCGTCTGACCGGAGCCGGAAATGTCGTCGAGCTCGCCTTCGATCGTGAACAGCGCCGTGTCGCGAATGTCCTGCGGGCGCACGCGCTCGCCGGCCACGTCCCACGTGCCTTCCGCGAGGCTGAAGTCCTGGAATACGGTGCGAATGGTTTCCAGGTAGTACTCGGCGGCCATGTCGAGCACCGCGTTGTATTCATCGTAGAACTGGCGATGTGCTTCGGCGTCCTCTTCGTCGCCGCGCAGCAGGCTCTTGTAGAAGTCCCAGTGCGCCGTGGTGTGGCGGCCCGGATTCATCGCGACGAAACCCGCGTGCTGGAGGAAGCCCGGATACACCTCGCGTCCTTCGCCCGGATAGTTGGCCGGCACCGTGTGGATCACGTTGTTCGCAAACCAGTCGAGCGAGTGCTCGGTGGCGAGCGAGTTGACGGCGGTGGGGCTGCGGCGCGCGTCGATCGGGCCGCCCATCATCGTCATCGTGAGCGGGGTGTCCTCGCCGCGGCTCGCGAGGAGCGAGATGGCCGCGAGCACGGGCACCGTGGGCTGGCAAACGGAGAGCACGTGCAGGTTCTTCGCGCCGATATGGCGGATGAATTCCTGGATGTACGCAACGTAGTCGTCGAGGTGGAACGCACCGGCTTCGAGCGGCACCATGCGCGCGTCGATCCAGTCGGTGATGTACACCTTGTGGTCTTGCAGCAGCGTGCGCACGGTGTCGCGCAGGAGCGTGGAGTGGTGGCCGGAAAGCGGCGCGCACACCAGCACGGCGGGCTCGTCCTTGAGCGCGGCCACGGCGCCGGTGTCGTCGGCGTAGCGCTTGAAGCGCAGCAGGCGGCAGAACGGCTTTTCGACGATGGTCTGCTCGACGATCGGAATGTTGAAGCCGTCCTTCACGATCTGGCGGATGTTGAACTCGGGCTTTTCGTAGTCCTTGCCGAGGCGATACAGCAGTTCATAACCTGCGGCGAGGCGCGTGGCGCCCGGCACGAGCGAAAACGGGCTCGACGGATTCGAGAACGATTTCGAGGCGGCCTGGGCCCAGGCGGTCAGCGGGCTCAGCAACGCGCGCTGGAATTCACGGATTTGGTAGAGCATGGGCGCTCCGGCATCTTCATGGGGCGGTTCGCACCCGGGTCGCGCGCGGATGAGGCGCGGAGCAGATGCGGGCCGGCAAGGTTGGTCGGTCAGTCAATCAGCTTGTTTATCGGCCGCCGCCACGGGGGCTTTAGCGCGAGCTGCTGAGCAGGCGTCCGGCGGCTCGTGGCTGCCGGCGCGCTGCAAGGCGGCACGCGCATGAAAGCGCCGCTAGGCGGCGCGGGCGGTCCTTTCCACCCGGTCGTTGTGCAACGCAACATGCCTAGTGTACCGCAGCTCGCGAAAACGTCCAGGCGGTTTCGAACAATTACGATGCGGATGCAACAGCCGGCTCGGCCGACGCGCCGTTGGCTACCGGGTGCCCCGTTGCCTTCGCCATTTCCTGTTCGTGCCGCATCAGATTCAGACCCGTGTGCACGAGCGCCACGTGCGAGAACGCCTGCGGGAAATTGCCCACCAGCCGGCCCGCGATGGGGTCATATTCCTCGGCGAGCAGCCCCACGTCGTTGGCGAGCGAGAGCAGGCGCTCGTACATGCGTCGCGCGTCGTCCATGCGGCCCTGTAGCGCGAGGTTGTCGACCATCCAGAAACTGCACGCAAGGAAGGTACCTTCGCCGGGGGGCAGACCGTCGTTGAAATCGGTGGTGCGGTAGCGCATCACAAAACCTTCACACATGAGGTCGCGCTCGATCGCCGCCACCGTGCCCGCGATGCGCGGGTCCGCCGCGGGCAGGAAGCCCACCAGCGGCATGAGCAGCAGGCTCGCGTCGAGGTCGGTGCCGCCGTAGATCTGCGTGAAGGAGTTCATCTCCTTGTTGAAGCTGCGCTCGCAGATGGTGGCGTGGATCGTGTCGCGCAATTCGCGCCAGTGGTCGATCGGCCCCGGCAGTTCGAACTTTTCCGCCGATTTCACCGCGCGGTCGAACGCGACCCACGCCATGACCTTCGAGAACGTGAAGTTCTGGCGGCCGCCGCGCGTTTCCCAGATGCCCTCGTCGGGCTTGGTCCAGATCGTCTCAAGGTGCTCGAGCATCGCGCACTGGATCGACCATGCGGTGTCGTCGGCTTGCAGGCCGCCCACGCGCGCCAGGTGCAGGGCGTTCATCACTTCGCCATACACGTCGAGCTGGAGCTGGCCGACCGCGTTGTTGCCCACGCGCACGGGCTTCGCGCCTTCGTAGCCGGGCAGCCAGTCGAGTTCGAACTCGGGCAGGCGGCGCTCGCCCGCGATGCCGTACATGATCTGCAACTGCGAGGGCGAGCCCGCCATCACACGGCCGAGCCACGCGCGCCAGGCGCGCGCTTCGTCGTAGTAGCCGCCGCGCATCATCGCGAGCAGCGTGATGGTGGCGTCGCGCAGCCAGCAGTAGCGGTAGTCCCAGTTGCGCGTGCCGCCCAGTTGCTCGGGCAGCGACGTGGTGGGCGCGGCGACGATGCCGCCCGTGGGCTCGTAGGCGAGCGCCTTGAGCGTGATGAGCGAGCGGCGGATCGGCTCGGCCCAGCGGCCTTCCACCGTGCTGCGCGAGGACCACTCGGTCCAGAAATTCTCGGTGCGCGCGAGCGCCGTAAACGGGTCGCGCGGCGGCGGCAGGCGCAGATGCGAGGCCGCGTAGGAGAGCGAAAACGGCACGCGTTCGCCTTCCTTGACGTCGAACTGCGCGACCGTGTGCATGTTCTCGCCCTGGAGATCGACGGGCGTGCGCAGCACGACCGTGTCGGGGCCAACCGTGGCCTTGATGCCGCTTTCGTAGGTGAGGCGGCTCACCCAGGGCACCGAGAAGCCGTAGTCGAAGCGCAGCACGAGCCGGCTCTCCATGCGCAAGGTGCCGCGCCGCCCGACGACGAGGCGCACGAGCTCCGACCAGCCATTGCCTGGCGGCATGAAGTCGATGAGCGTGACCGCGCCGTCCGGCGTTTCGAAATCGGTTTCGAGGATCAGCGTTTCGCCGCGATAACGGCGCGTGGTCTTGATCTCGACGGGCGTGCCGTCCTCGGGCTGTGCGGGGGCGATGAGCCAGCGGCCGTTCTCTTCGGTGCCGAGGAGGGCGGCGAAGCACGCGCCGGAGTCGAAGCGCGGCCAGCAGAGCCAGTCGATGGAGCCGGCGCGGGACACGAGCGCGGCCGTGTGGCCGTCGCCGATCAATGCATAGTCTTCAATGGGTGCGGGCATGGTAAGCAGAATGACAGCGTTGCTCGGTAGCGTAAGCCGCTTGCCGCAGTTTCGCGGCATGCACGCACAAGAGTAGTGGCAGCGAGGGGGGCCGCGCAACGCGTTTTGCGCGGCAACACGCGCAAATACTTGCTGCGCAGACGTCAACAAACATCAGAGATGGCCGCCGACGCCGAACAGGCCGATGATCCCGATGATGATGAGGTACAGCGCGACGATGTAGTTGAGCAGGCGCGGCACGGCGAGAATCAGAATGCCTGCGATGAGCGCGACGAGCGGCCCGATGGCGACGTGAATGTTCATGACGGCTCCGTGGTGTTGCTGCGTGTTGGTGTTCCGTATGCGTGTTCCGCGGGGTGCTGCGCGCGTGCGGGGCGGCGGCGCGCAAGCTCTCTTATACTGGGCCGGTCTTGCCCGGCGTCACACGACATGGGGCGGCTTCGCGCCGAGGGCCCGGCGCTCGCCGCCGTCGCGCGATGCCGATCCGCTCCATCGCATCGACAAGAAAAAGGAGGTCGAGATGTTGCTTCGCCGTGCCACCGCAATCGCCGTGCCCGCGCCCTCCCGCTCATCGGTTCGCTCATCGGCTCGCGCAAGTACGCGTGCGCGCCGCAGCGCGCGCGGGCCCGCGCAGCGCCTCACCCAGTTCATCAAAGGTTTCGTCATCATGGCTTCCGTCGCCGCGGCGCCTGCGTTCGCGCAATCGACCTCACAATCGACGTCGCAATCCGCTTCCGCGAGCGCGGGCGGGGTCTACAACCTCATCGTCGGCACCTATACGGGCGGCAAGAGCGAGGGGCTCTACGTCTACCGCTTCGACACGAAAACCGGCGACGCGCAACCGGTGAGCGTCGCGAAAACGGTGAACCCGTCCTATCTCGTGGTGAGCAAGGACAATCGCTACGTTTATGCGGTGAACGAGTTGCCCGGCGACAACGGTCCCGCGAGCCTGCGCGGCGACGTGAGCGCGTTCGGCTTCGACGCCGCGAGCGGCCAGCTCACGTTTCTCAACAAGGTGTCGGCGCAGGGCAACGATCCGTGCTACCTGAGCCTCTCGCCGGATGGACGCTATCTCTTCGTCGCCAACTATTCGGTCGCGGCCGACCCCGGCGGCAGCTTCGCGGTGTTGCCCGTGCAGCAGGACGGCAAGCTCGGTGAATCCGTGCTCACCGTGCATCACGAGGGCGGCGGTCCCGTGAAGGGGCGTCAGGACAACGCGCACGTGCATTCGACGGTGTTCTCGCCGGATGGCCACTACCTGTTCACGCAGGATCTCGGCACCGACAAGCTGTGGACCTATCTCTACACGCCGGACGGCAGCCGCGGTCTGGTGAGCCCGACTGAATGGCGCTATACGGATGTGAGGTCAGGCAGCGGTCCGCGTCACCTGATCTTCGGCAATGACGGTCGTCACGCGTATCTCACGAGCGAGCTGGCCGCCACCGTGACGGTGTTCGCCTATCACGACGGGCATATGAAGCTGGAGCAGGTGGAGAAGCTGGCGGAGCCGGGCTTCAAGGGCACGCAGGGCGCGGCGGCGCTGCACCTTTCGCCGGACGGCAAGTTCCTCTATGTCTCGAATCGCGGCGACGCCAACGACATCTCGATCTTCGCCGTCGATGGCGGCAGCGGGAAGCTCAAGCGCGTAGGGCGCCAGTCGAGCCTCGGCAAGTCGCCGCGCGAGTTCGCGATCGATCCGAGCGGTCAGTGGCTCATCGTCGGCAACCAGAACAGCGATACCGCCTACGTGTTCCGCCGCGATCAGCAGACCGGCTTGCTCGAGCCGAACCCGAAGCGCATCGATATCGGCTCGCCGGTCGATTTCAAGTTTGTCGCGCAGTGACGTCCGTCGTGACGTCCGCAGTGACGTCTTGAGTTGAGTAAAGAAGGCGCAAGGCGCGCCTTCTTTATTCGCCCTGGCCGCCGCCGGGCACGAGCACTTCGCGGCTGCCGTTGATGCCCATCGGCGAGACGAGACCCGCCGCTTCCATCTGTTCGACGAGGCGCGCGGCGCGGTTGTAGCCGATGCGCAACTGCCGCTGCACCGACGAGATCGACGCGCGCCGCGTGCGCACGACGAACGCGACCGCTTCGTCGTAGAGCGGGTCGGCTTCGGCCTCGGGCGACTCGCCGAACAGGTCTTGCGGCGCGCCTTCGCCGGCGGGGCCGTCGAGAATCCCTTCGACATACTCGGGCTCGCCGAACTGCTTCAGGTACTCCACGACGGCGTGAACTTCCTCGTCGGCGACGAACGCGCCGTGCACGCGCTGCGGGTAGCCCGTGCCCGGCGGCAGGAACAGCATGTCGCCCTGGCCGAGCAGCGACTCCGCGCCCATCTGGTCGAGAATCGTGCGCGAGTCGATCTTCGACGACACCTGGAACGCCACGCGCGTCGGAATGTTCGCCTTGATGAGGCCCGTGATGACGTCCACCGAAGGACGCTGCGTCGCAAGGATCAGGTGGATGCCGGCGGCGCGCGCCTTCTGCGCGAGACGCGCGATCAATTCTTCGATCTTCTTGCCCGCGACCATCATGAGGTCCGCGAGCTCGTCGATCACGACCACGATCATCGGCAGCGGCGAAAGCGGCTCGGGCGCTTCCGGCGTGAGCGAGAACGGGTTGCCGATCTTCTTCTCGTGCGCTTCGGCGTCGCGGATCTTCTGGTTGAAGCCCGCGAGATTGCGCACGCCCACGGCCGACATCAGCCGGTAGCGCTTTTCCATTTCGCCCACGCACCAGTTGAGCGCGTTGGCGGCGAGCTTCATGTCGGTCACGACCGGCGCGAGCAGATGCGGAATGCCCTCGTACACCGAAAGCTCCAGCATCTTCGGGTCGATCATGATGAGGCGCACGTCCTCGGGCGTCGCCTTGTAGAGGAGCGAGAGGATCATCGCGTTGATCGCCACCGACTTGCCCGAACCGGTCGTGCCGGCCACGAGCATGTGCGGCGCTTTAGCTAGGTCGGTCACGATCGGATGGCCGACGATGTCCTTGCCCATCGCGATCGTGAGCTTGGACTGCGAGCGGTGATACGGCGCCGATTCGAGGATCTCGGAGAGGCGGATCATCTGGCGGCGCGCGTTGGGCAATTCGAGGCCCATGCAGGTCTTGCCGGGAATCGTCTCGACCACGCGGATCGACGTGAGGCCAAGGCCGCGCGAGAGATCCTTCATGAGGCCTACGATCTGGCTGCCGCGCACGCCGAGCGCGGGCTCCACTTCGAAGCGGGTGATGACCGGGCCTGCCGAGGCGCCGACCACCGTCACGGGCACCTTGAATTCCTGGAGGCGCTGCTCGATGAGCTGGCTCGTTTCGGCGAGCCTTTGTTCGGAAACGGGCTCGATTTCGCTGGAGGCGCGATCGAGCAGGTCGATGCCCGGCAGTTCCACCGCCGATGCGCTGAGCGGCTGGAACACGAACGTCGTGGGCGCGTGGCCGCGCACGGGCGCGCGTTGGGCGGGCGGCTCGGGTGCTTCGGCTGGTTCGGGCGCGATGTTCGTTGCGTCGCCGGTCGCGGCAATGACGGCGGGGTAGGGTGCCATGGGTGCCAAGTGCGCCAAGGGTGCTACCGGGACTACGGGTGCTACGGGTGCATCTGGCGCGATGTTCGTCGCGTCGCCGGTCGCGGCAGTGACGGCGGCGGGGTGGGGTGCCACGGGCGTAAAGGGCGCGACCGGGACTACCGGTGCTATGGGCGCCGTGAACGCGCCAACGGCTGGCATGGGCTCGGGCGTGAACGTGGGTTCTGCCGGCGCGTGGCTTTCCGGTTGCGGCTCGGCCATCCACGGCGGCGTGGCGGTAGGCGCGGGAGCGTCGTCCGGAGCAACGGGCGCGGTGAGTGGCGCGTGGTGCGGCGGCTCGATGCGCGCTTCGGGCGCGTGGGTTAGCGGTGGCGCAATAGCTGGCGCGATTTCCGCCACGGCGTGCACAACAGCGGGCGCTTGATCGACCGTAGCGGTGGTCGTGCTGATGCTGCTCGCTTCGCTGCGCGCCACGTGAGCGAACGGTTCGTGGGCTGGTTGCTCAGGCTCATCCGCAGGCGCTGGCTCGAACGGCGCTGCCGGAACCGGATGCGTGTGCGTGGTCGCGACGTACGCGGGTGTCGCGCGGGAAGACGACTCGAACGCGTTGCCGTAGGTGCCATACGCCGACTCCATGGGCGCAGCCTCGTCGAGATCCGTCTTCGATTGCGTATCGGTATCGGCGGTGTCGATGCGGGCTGTCGCCTCGAGCATCGGTTCGCTGACGGACGCTGCCTGGCTCGCGGGCGCTTCGGCCGTCTCCGCGTCGAGGTGCGCTTCGCGCACGAAACGCGGGAAGCGCACGATATTCGACAGCTCGGGCGTGTCAGGCGCCGCGTGCGGCGCGGTCGTCGCAGGCTGCGTGACCGGTTCGCTCGCGGCAACCGGCGTGGGCGGCACTATGGGTTCGCGCGGGGCAATGGGCGTCGCGGCAGGTGCGGCACTGAGACTCGTGGCAGGAGTCGTAGCGGACACGAACGGTGCGACCGGCTCCGGCTCAGGCTCCGGCATGAACGTGAAGAAGGGTTCTTCGGCTTGCGCCTGTGCCGGGGTCTCGTCCGACGGTTCGTCGTCGAGCAGGATCCACGGCATGCCGTGATCCAGCGTCGGCCAAGGCGCGGGTTCCGCGGTTTGCTCGGGCGCGCTCCCCAGCGATGGCGGCAACGACACCGGCTGCGAAACGTGCGTTGCCTCGATCGGCGCGTTGTTCGCATCGTCAGCGGGCAAGGCGGGTGCGTCCATGCGCGGGCGTGCCGGTTGCCACGGCGTTGGTGCGTTCGCAAGCGCCTCGGGTGGCGCGAACGGTTGAGGCGCGACAGCAGGGGCCGCGATCGCTTCGTTGTGTGGCGTCGTCTCGTCCGGCTGCGGCACGAATTGTGTGTGCTCGATCGGCGCGCCCGTCGGCGGCTGGGCGGCTGGTGTTGCGATGGCCGTCGAGATTTGCGGCGCTACGGTCGGGAACTGCGCGAGCGGCTCCACGGGCGATGCTTCCGCTGGCGCGAACGCGGTGGCTTCGTCGAGATTGCGGCGCGCGAGGCTAGCGCCCGCGAGCGTCGTCCAGCGCGCGGCGTTTTCCTCGATGGAGCGCAGCGTTTCGAGCACGCTCATCGAGAGCGGGGCATCCGGCCGCGCCGTGCTGGCGGGCGCCGGGCGCGAGTAGGCGGGCGTTGCGGGCGGCGCGTCCATGAGCGGTGCGGTCGTCGGCGCGCGGGCGTCCACGCGCGCGGGCTGACCCTGCCACACGAAGGGGCGCGGCGGCTTCGCCACGCGGGGCGGCGCGGCGGCTGCGGCGCGCGCGGCCGTGCTGCCCGCCGCCGGCGGCGGCACATTGCGGCGCGGCGTGGCGGGTTGAGCAAACGGCGAGGTGAACTGCGAGGTGGGTTGTGACGCAGGTTGCGCAGTAGATTGTGCAGCGGGTTGCAAAGCGGGTTGCAAGCCGCCCAGGTCCGGCGGTGCGAGCGTGCCTGCACCCGACAATCCGCGCGCGGCCGCAGCCACGGCACCAGCAAGCGGCGCACCATGCACTGCGACAGACGCTGCGCGTGCGCCCGCCATCGCGGCGGACATGGCCGGCCGCGCGGGGCCCGGCTCCGCGCGCCATGGCGCATTGGGCTGCGCGGCGACGCCGGATGCGCCTTGTGCCGCCGTAGCGACGGGTGCCGCACGACGAACGTCGCCCAGCGGCGCGCCTTGTTGGAGCGGAGCGCGCGGCGGTTCCACGGGCGTACGCGTCATGCCGGCCGGCGGCGTTTGCAGCGGCGCACGCGTGGCGCGCAGCCAGTCGGTGGGTGCGCTCGGCTCGGTACGCGCCAAGGCGGCCGAGGGGTCGGCGGGAGCACGGAAGCCCGGCTCGACACGCCACGGCGTCGCACCCGGGGCCGCGCTCTGGCTCGCTGCGGCGGTCGTAGCCGTGCCGAACCCGGCCGCCATCGCGCCTGCCGCGCGCGTGCCATCACGACCGTCGCGGCTGTCGCGACCTTCGCGACTGTCTCTGCCTTCGCGACTCTCGCGCGCAGGCGGCTTCCAGATGGTCGGCCGTTTGCGCCGCGCGCCGTCTGCCGGCATCGACGGGTTCACGGTGGGCGCGCTGTGCGCCGGCAGACCGTCGTCGGTCGCGGCGCGTCGGCTGCGGCGCTCGCGGCGCGGGCTGTCGTCGTTCGCGCGCGAGGCGCGGATGTTCAGGCCGAGCCCGAGCGAGATGTCGGCCCAGGCGAGGAATTCGCGCCAATGGAAGTCGAGCAGCCACGGCAAGCTCACGATGAGAAGCGCCGTCATCGCGAGCGGCGCGGCCACGTGGCCGATGAGCTTGCCGAATCCGCCCGAAAGCGCATGGCCGAGCGCGTTGAAGCCGGCGATGTCGATGAGCGTCGCTTCGAGCGCGCAACTCGCCACGAGCACGCCAAGGAAGCCGAGCCAGAGCCGGATGGTGCCTGGGCCGCGCAGGCCCGCGCCGCCCGGCAGCACGGATTTAACGAGACGCCAGATCAGAGGGATGAACCAGACGGCCGATATGCCGAACCAGCCAGGAACTACCGTGTGCATGCCAAAGATGAACGTATAGAAGGTGTGCGACGTGTGGAGTGTAACCGCTCGACCGGCGCTCGCCGCGATCCGTCTTGATGCGGTGTTGCGCAAGCGCCGTGGTGCGCGGCGTGCCCGACACGTGAAAGACCCTGCGCGAGCCGGTTTCGTTCGCGCGCAACAAAAAAAGAGCCGCGCCGGGCGAGGGCGCGGCTGTTCGTGTGTGCGGCGCTCACTGCGCCGGTTTGGCGTCGGAGGCGGCGCCCGGCGTCGAGCCCGGCGCGGCTGCCGCTTCGGCGAAGCTCAGGCGGTCGCCGTTTTCCAGCACGAGGAACAGTGCCTGCGGTTGACGCATCTGCACGCCGGAGCGCGCGATGTGCGAGAGCGCCTGGAGATAGTCGCCCTCGATCTCGCCGCCCGCGCCCATGCAGGCCATGCGCGTGCCGCCGAGCTGGCTGAACGCAAGCAGGCCGTTCTTGAGCGTGTAGGCGCCGAAGTAGCGGTTGCAGCCCGAGAAGCCGCTGACGCGGCGCTGGCCGCTTTCGGTCGAGAGGTCGAGCGTGATGGGGCGGGCGTCGGGGCCCTCGGCATTGCCGGCATTGAGATCCGGGCTCGGCACGGCGCGCAGCGTGCCGTCGGTGCGCTTCCATTCCACGAGCTGCCAGTGCGTGTTGTCGAGGAGTTGCACGGTGGCGGGATTGAACGGGTCGGGCAGCGGCGCCGACGCGTCCGTGTGGACGGGCAGCTTGCATGCGCAAACCAGCAGGGCGGCGGCGAGCGGCGCGGCGCGCGAGGCGAGCAGTCGCGCGGAGATGCGCCGCGCGGGGCGCAATCTCTCGCGCAAGTTCATGCGCAAGTTCATGCAGATAGGCATCGCATCGTTCCTCGTAATCAGCGAAGGCGTAAGCGTAACGCACCACGCTGCGGCACGCGAGAGCAAACGTGTGCCCGGCCAATCCCTCGCGCCCGCACTCGCGCCGCGCAGCGCCTCGCGGCGGCGGGGCCGCGTGTTAACATCGGCGCTCTCGCGCATTCCCGCCGCACCGTCATTCTGGAGACATCATGCAAACCCGCCCCCGCATCGGCACGCCGCTTTCCGCCTCCGCCACCCGTGTCATGCTGCTCGGCGCGGGGGAGCTTGGCAAGGAAGTGATCATCGCGTTGCAGCGTCTCGGCGTCGAGGTGATCGCCGTCGACCGCTATGAGAACGCGCCCGGCCACCAGGTCGCGCATCGCGCGCATGTGATCGACATGACCGATCCCCAGGCGCTGCGCGCGCTGATCGATGCCGAGCGCCCGCATCTCGTCGTGCCCGAGATCGAGGCGATCGCGACCGACGCGCTCGCCGCCGTCGAAGCCGAGGGTGTCGCCGAGGTGATCCCCACCGCGCGCGCCGCGCAGCTCACGATGAATCGCGAGGGCATCCGCCGCCTCGCCGCCGAGGAACTCGGCCTCGCCACTTCGCCTTATGCGTTCGCCGATTCGCTCGACGAGCTCAAGGCCGGCATCGCCAAGGTGGGCTACCCGTGCGTGGTGAAGCCGGTGATGTCGTCGTCGGGCAAGGGGCAGTCGGTCGTGCGCAGCGAGGCCGACGTCGAACGCGCGTGGGAGTACGCGCTCGCGGGCGGCCGCGTGAATCGCGGGCGCGTGATCGTCGAGGGCTTCATCAACTTCGACTATGAGATCACGCAGCTCACCGTGCGCGCGATCGATCCGGCAAGCGGCCAGGTGCAAACGTACTTCTGCGATCCGATCGGCCATCTCCAGGTGGACGGCGACTACGTCGAATCGTGGCAGCCGCAGCCGATGAGCGCCAAGGCGCTCGAGCGCTCGCGCGAGATTTCGCACAAGGTGACCGAGGCGCTGGGCGGCCGCGGTCTTTTCGGCGTCGAGCTGTTCGTGCGCGGCGACGAAGTGTGGTTCTCGGAAGTGAGCCCGCGTCCGCACGACACGGGCCTCGTCACGCTCGCCTCGCAGCGCTTCTCCGAGTTCGAGTTGCATGCGCGCGCGATCCTCGGCCTGCCCGTCGATACGACGGCGCGCGCCCCGGGCGCATCGGCCGTGATCTATGGCGGCATGGACGCGCGCGGCATCGCCTTCGAGGGCGTGGCGCAGGCGCTTGCCGTACCGGGCGCGGACCTGCGTCTGTTCGGCAAGCCCGAGAGTTTCGTGAAGCGCCGCATGGGCGTCGCGCTCGCGACGGGCGCCGACACCGACGAGGCCCGCACGCGCGCCCGCGCGGCGGCCGCGGCCGTGCGTCCGGTGGCGGGCGACGCTTCGCAGTGAGAATCTGGCCGGCGCGTTGCGTTGTAGAGAGCGGCGGGGGCCAAGCCGGCCGGGTAAGACGTGTATGAGGGCGCCGTCGCGCGTCCCGGGTTATCGTGTCAGCCAACAGTGAAAAGATGGGAATGAAAAAGCTGAAAGTGTTGCAACGGGTGCGTTCGGTCACTGTCGTATTGGGGGTGTTGGGCGTGTCGGGGCTCGGGGGCTGCGGGCTTGCGGCCGCGCCGTGCCGCGTGGTGTCGGCGGGGCTCAAGATCGTGCCGCTGGTCGGCCATGCGGCCGCCACGCCCACCGACGCCTGCGCGGCCGCCATCGATCCCTGAGCGTTGCGCGCGAGTGGAGTGCGGCAAGCGGTGCCCTGGCAACTCACGGAGGACGTAGATGATCGATGGTCGAAGCGGTGCTGACGAGCTTGGTTCAACCGGCGGGCGGTTCTCAACCGGCGCACTGCGCGCCTGTGCCGCGCTCGCGCTCACATGCGGCCTTGCCGTCGCGCTTCCTGCGAGCGCGGCCGGCACCGGCGGCCTGGAAGTGCGTGACATCCAGGTGCAGGCGCGTCACACGTTCGGCTACACCTGCGCGAGCGGCAAGACCTTCAAGGTCACCTATCTCAATGCGGCCAACGGCCAGAGCTTCGCACTCGTGCCGGTTGAGGGCCGCAAGCTCCTTTTCGTCGGCGTGATCGCTGCCTCAGGCGTCAAGTACGTCGCCGATCGCTACACGTGGTGGACCAAGGGACCGGGCGCCGACCTCTACGACACCATGTCCGGCGAAAGCCCGAAGCCGGTGCTTTCCGGCTGCGCGACGATCATGCGCTGACGCGCCGCGCCCGCTTCCCGACGCAATCCGCCTTGCGGGAGTAACCTGTCGGCCTACGCGAAGGCCGGCTGCCGCCCGCGCCGCTGGTCACGCTCATGCCAACGAGGTGGTCGATGAAAGCATCGGATCTGTTCGTGAAGGCGCTCGAAGCCGAAGGCGTCGAGTATGTGTTCGGTATTCCCGGGGAAGAGAACCTCGATCTGCTCGAATCGCTGCGTCGCTCGAAGATTCGTCTGATCGTCACGCGCCACGAGCAGGCCGCGGGCTTCATGGCCGCCACTTACGGACGGCTGACGGGGCGCACCGGCGTGTGCCTTTCCACGCTCGGCCCAGGCGCCACCAATTTTGTGACCGCCGCCGCCTACGCGCAGCTGGGCGGCATGCCCATGCTGATGGTCACGGGCCAGAAGCCCATCAAGTCGAGCAAGCAGGGCCACTTCCAGATTGTCGACGTGGTGCGCATGATGGAGCCGCTCACCAAGTACGCGCGCCAGATCGTCTCCATCGGCAATATTCCGGCGCTCGTGCGCGAGGCGTTTCGCCAGGCCGAGCAGGAGCGCCCAGGCGCCGTGCATCTCGAACTGCCCGAGGACGTGGCCGACGAAGAGGGCGACGGCAAGCCTATTCCCAAGAGTTTCAGCCGCCGCCCCGTGGCCGAGGAAAAGGCGGTCGCGCATGCGGTCGCTGCGATCTGCAAGGCGAAGCATCCGCTGCTCATGATCGGCGCGGGGGGCAATCGCAAGACCACGCGCAACGTGCTGCGCGAGTTCGTCGACGAAACCGGCATCCCGTTCTTCACCACGCAGATGGGCAAGGGCGTGATCGACGAATCGCACCCGCTGTGGCTCGGCAACGCCACGCTTTCGGACGGCGACTTCGTGCACCGCGCGATCGAGCACGCCGACTGCATCATCAACGTCGGCCACGACGTGATCGAAAAGCCGCCTTTCTTCATGCGCAGCGCCGAGGAAAAGACCGTCATCCACGTGAATTTTCTCGGCGCGGAAGTCGACCCGGTGTATTTCCCGCAGATCGAGGTGGTGGGCGATATCGCCAACGCCGTGTGGCAACTCAAGCAGAGTCTCAAGTCGCGCGAGCACGTGTGGGACTTCGCGCGCTTCGAGGAGATCAAGCGCCATTTCGAGGCGCATCTCGCCAAAGGCCAGCACGACGCGCGCTTTCCGATGTACCCGGTGCGGCTCGTGCACGACGTGTACGCCGCCATGCCCGAGGACGGCATGCTCTGCCTCGACAACGGCATGTACAAGATCTGGTTCGCGCGCTACTACCGCGCCCGCGAGCCCAATTCGATCCTGCTCGACAACGCGCTCGCCTCGATGGGCGCGGGGCTGCCCTCGGCCATCGCCACGAAGATCGTGCATCCGGAGCGCCAGGTCGTGGCCGTATGCGGCGACGGCGGCTTCATGATGAATTCGCAGGAGATCGAGACGGCCGTGCGCCTGAAGCTCGATCTCGTCGTGCTGCTCTTGCGCGACGACGCGTTCGGCATGATCCGCTGGAAGCAGGAGAACATGAATTTCCCCGACTACGGCATGACGCTGCAAAACCCCGATTTCGTCGATTATGCGCAGAGCTACGGCGCGCATGGACATCGCGTGGGCGCGGCGGACGAACTCAAGCCGCTCATCGAGCAGTGCTTCGCGCAGCCGGGCGTGCATCTGATCGACGTGCCTATCGACTACTCGGACAACGAGCGCGTGCTCAATCGCGAGATCAAGCGCCTGAGCGCGCAGCTTTGATGCCGCACCCACGGAGAACCCGTCATGCTCAAACCGACTTATCCGTACTACTTGGCCAATGAGGCCGTCGCCGCCAACACCGACCTCGAAGTCACCGATAAATACAGCGGCGAAGTCGCCACGCGCGTCGCGCTTGCCGATGCGAAAGCGATCGATCAGGCTATCGCCGCCGCGGAAGCCGCCATGCCCGCCATGCGTGCATTCCCGCCGTTCAAGCGCCAGGCCGTGATCGACCATTGTGTCGCGCGCTTTCGCGAGCGCTTCGACGAACTAGCGATGGCGCTGTGCATCGAAGCGGGCAAGCCGATCAACGATTCGCGCGGCGAGGTCACGCGCCTGATCGATACGTTCCGCGTGGCCGCCGAAGAAAGCGTGCGGATCAACGGCGATATCGTGAATCTGGAAATTTCGGCGCGCGCGAAGGGCTATCACGGCTATGTGAAGCGCGTGCCGATCGGGCCGTGCTCGTTCATTTCGCCGTTCAATTTCCCGCTCAACCTGGCCGCGCACAAGGTCGCGCCGGCGCTGGCGGCGGGCGTGCCGTTCGTGCTCAAGCCCGCGAGCCGCACGCCGGTGGGCGCGCTCATCATCGGCGAGGTGCTGGCGGAAACCGACTTGCCCAAGGGCGCGTTCTCGATCCTGCCCGCGCACCGCGACGGCGCCGATCTCTTCACCACCGACGAGCGCTTCAAGCTGCTCTCGTTCACGGGCTCGCCCGCGGTGGGCTGGGACCTCAAGAAGAAGGCGGGCAAGAAGAAAGTGGTGCTGGAGCTGGGCGGCAACGCGGCGGCCGTGGTGGACGGCGACCAGGGCGGCAAGCTCGATTACGTCGTGGACCGGCTCGCGTTTGGCGCGTATTACCAGTCGGGGCAGAGCTGTATCGGCGTGCAGCGCATACTGGTGCACGCGTCGCTCTACGACACGCTGCGCGAGAAGCTCATCGCCAAGGTCAAGACGCTGAAGATGGGCGACCCGAAGGACGAGACAACCTTTGTCGGGCCGATGATCTCCGGATCCGAGTCGAAGCGCCTGGCGGGCTGGATGGAGAGCGCGGTGCTGGCGGGCGCGAAGATCATCGCGGGCGGCAAGGTGGACGGCGCGATGTTCGAAGCGACGCTGCTCGAAAACGTGGGCCGCGACACCGACCTCTACCGCAAGGAGGCGTTCGGACCGGTGGCGATCCTGGAGCGTTTCGACGACTTCGGCCAGGCGCTGGAAATCGTCAACGACAGCGACTTCGGCTTGCAGGCGGGCGTGTTCACGGATTCGCTCGCCAATGCGCACCGCGCCTGGGACGGGCTCGACGTGGGCGGCGTGGTGATCAACGATATTCCGTCATTTCGCGTGGATAACATGCCGTATGGCGGCGTGAAGGATTCGGGACTCGGGCGCGAGGGCGTGCGCTACGCGCTCGAGGACATGACCGAACTGCGCCTGATGGTGATGCGCGAGACGTGGTGAGCGGCGTGGCTGAAAAAAGGGTGCTATCGCCCGGCGCGGCGCGCGGGAATCCTCCGTGCGCCGTGTTGCAGAACGCATGACCCGCTGCCATAGGGATTTATGCCAAGGTGCTACAATACCGGCCTTTCAGCCGATTGTGCCTGCTTGTGTTTGCTTCGCGTTTGCCCGGCGTTAGTGTGTTTGCCGTGAGCGGCGGGTGAAACTTCGGCAGCCGCTGGCGTGATCCGCCGGCGCGAGGCCGATCGAGCCATTTTGACCAACGGGCCAGCGGGCCCGCCGGAACCATCCGGGATCGAGCGAGACTGGCCGGGTTGAGCCCGAGCGTGCGCGGCAATGGAGCCAGCGCCCCGTCACCGGCAGACCGTCTCCTCGGGCCAGGCGCATGGCGGGCGGCCCGCGCGAGCGAGCGTTTCGCCCGTCGCCGCGGGGTGCAGCGCCCCATGCGTGGCGCGGCCCGGCATCGATGTGCAATGCGCGGCATGCCCGGGCATTGTCCGGCAGTAACCCTGCATCGACTTGCAGTGAACATTTGAGGCGCTCCCGCGCCTTGCGCGAAAAGCGCCTTTATAGCGAAGACACCATGTCCGACACAGCCGTCAAGCCCAGCACTGCGACCTTCGACCAGTTTGGCCTTGCACCCGAAATTCTCCGGGCCATCCAGGACCAGGGCTACACGACGCCCACGCCGATCCAGGCGGAGGCGATCCCCGTCGTGCTCACGGGCCGCGACGTGATGGGCGCGGCGCAGACCGGCACCGGCAAGACGGCGAGCTTTTCGCTGCCGATCCTCCAGCGCCTGTTGCCGATGGCGAACACGAGCGCGTCGCCCGCGCGCCATCCGGTGCGCGCGCTGATCCTCACGCCCACGCGCGAGTTGGCCGACCAGGTCGCCAACAACGTGCGCTCCTACGCGGTGCACACGCCGCTGCGCAGCGCGGTGGTGTTCGGCGGCGTGGACATGAATCCGCAGTCGGACGAGCTGCGCCGCGGCGTGGAAATCCTGATCGCGACGCCGGGCCGCCTGCTCGACCACGTTCAGCAGAAGAATGCGAACCTCGGTCAGGTGCAGATGCTCGTGCTCGACGAAGCCGACCGCATGCTCGACATGGGCTTCCTGCCCGACCTGCAACGCATCCTGAACCTGCTGCCGAAGGAGCGTCAGACGCTGCTGTTCTCGGCCACGTTCTCGGGCGAAATCAAGAAGCTTGCCGCGACCTATCTGCGCACGCCGCAGACCATCGAGGTCGCGCGCAGCAACTCCACGGCCACCAACGTCACCCAGGTGGTGTACGAAGTCGCCGAGGGCGACAAGACCGGTGCGGTCGTGCAACTGATCCGCGACCGGGGCCTGAAGCAGGTGATCGTGTTCTGCAACAGCAAGATCGGCGCGAGCCGCCTGGCGCGCCAGATCGAGAAGCAGGGCATCGTGGCGGCCGCGATCCATGGCGACCGCACGCAAAGCGAGCGCATGCAAGCGCTCGACGCCTTCAAGCGCGGCGAAATCGAAGCGCTGGTGGCCACCGACGTGGCCGCGCGCGGCCTCGACATCGCCGAACTGCCTGCCGTCATCAACTTCGACCTGCCGTTCAACGCCGAAGACTACGTGCACCGCATCGGCCGCACGGGCCGCGCGGGCGCTTCGGGCGACGCGCTGTCGCTGTGCAGCCCCAACGAGAAGAAGCAGCTCGCCGATATCGAGAAGCTGATCAAGCGTCCCCTGACGGTGGAGCGCCTCGTGGTCGACGTGCCGGTGGCGCATCACGAGGGCGGCGGCCGCCGCCGCGAGCGTGACGGCTACGAAAGCCGCGAAAGCCGCGAGGGACGTGACGGCCGCAGCGAGCGCGGCGCACACCGCCGTGCGCCGTCGTTCGAGCGCGCGCATCATCATCGCGCGCAGCCCGTCGACGATTTCTTCCTGAAGCCCTACGAGCCTTCGCCGGCCGCGCGCAGCAAGGCCGAAGACAAGCCCGCGCCGGCCGCGCCTCAAAAGCAGCAGTCGAAGCAGCCGCTCGCCGCGTTGCTGGGCGGTCTCGGGGCGGGGTGGCGCAACAAGCCGACTTCGTCTTCGTCGAATTGAGGTTAGGCCAAAGCGCAGCGTGATGCTGCGCTTTTCGGCGCGACACGGCATGGCGTTGAGCCAACGCCGAGATGTTCAATCCCTCGCGATTCGACGAGGAGTGAGATACGCGCTGGGCCTTGAAGACTTGCCCGTCCCTCAGAGAGAGGAATTGCTGGCCTGGCGCAAACGTGAGGCATTAGAAGTCTTGATATAGCTGGCTCGTGCCTCGCAAGAGGTACCTCCGAGACTTCTTCCGCTGCGGCGTCGAAGAAGCCAGTGCGGCAACACGGCGATGACAAGCCAGCCGCGCTGCGAAATGACAATGGGCGCTTCGGCGCCCTTTGTCATTTCTGCGGCGACTTCTCGCCGTTATTCCCGGATTTCGTACCCTGCGCAACGTCCGCGTCAGACAGGCGTTGCGCTCAAGCCGGTGCGTGCAACTGCGCGAGCCGCCGCTTCCACGCATCGATCGCGTCGGCCTGGAATGCTGCGAGCGTCGCGGGCGCCGGATCGTGCAGGTCGAGGCCCAGATGGCGCGCGCCGGCCGTCAGCGCTTCGAGCGGGCGTGAGGCATCGAGCGCCTGCGCGCCCGTCTGCTTCGACAGCTTTTCCCCGTCCTCGTTGGTCACGACCGGCACGTGCATGTACGCAGGCGTCGGCGCGCCGAGGCACTGCTGGAGCCAGATCTGTCGCGCCGTCGAATCGAGCAGGTCCGCACCGCGCACCACGTGCGTGATGCCTTGCGCGGCGTCGTCCACGACCACCGCGAGCTGGTATGCCCACTGGCCGTCCGCGCGCAGCAGCACGAAGTCGCCGACATCGGTCGCGAGGTCTTGTTGCTGCGGGCCTTGCCAGCGGTCGTTGAAGCGGATCAGCGCGGGATTTTCCGCGCTCGCGGGAGCATCGTCGGGCACGCGCAGGCGCCAGGCGCGCGCGGGCTTGCCGTGCAAACCGTCGCGGCAGGTGCCCGGATAGATCAGCGTGGTGTTGCGCCGGTGCGCATGGAGTTGCGAGTCGGCAATTTCCTTGCGCGTGCAGCCGCAAGGGTAGACGTGGCCCGAGGCGATCAGGCGGTCGAGCGCCGCACGATACACGTCGATGCGACGGCTCTGCCATGCGGGCGGCTCGTCGGCGTGAAAGCCGAAGGCCGCAAGCGTCGCGAAAATATCCTCGGCTGCGCCCGGCACGGTGCGCGGCCCGTCGATGTCTTCCATACGTACGAGCCACGCGCCGTCGTGCGCGCGCGCGTCGAGCCAGCTCGCGAGCGCCGAGACGAGCGAGCCGAAATGCAGCGGTCCGGTAGGCGAGGGCGCAAAGCGCCCGCGATACGCGGCAGACGTTGCGCTCAAGCGTGCCTCACGCGTGCTTTACGCCGCCTGCGCCGGAGCGGCAGCCGCCGTCGTGCCCGCGCGCTCGGGATGACACGCCGGGCAGCTCTTGCCCACGACGTAGAGCGGCGAAGCCTGCTCGGCGGGCGTGACCACGGCGCGGCATGCGAAGCACTGCACGGTGTCGGTCGGTTCGAGTTGCGGGTTCAACGCGGTGCGCTGGTCGAACACGAAGCAGTCGCCGTTGTAGTGCGCGCCGCCCACTTCCTCGAAATACTTGAGAATGCCGCCTTCGAGCTGGTAGACGTGCTCGATGCCCACTTCCTTCATGTGGATCGCGGCCTTTTCGCAGCGAATGCCGCCCGTGCAGAACGACACGACCGTCTTGCCTTCGAGATCGGCGCGGTTCGCTTCGATCACGCCGGGGAATTCGCTGAACTTGGTGATGCGGTAATCGAGCGCCTTGTCGAACGTGCCGACGTCCACTTCGAACGTGTTGCGCGTGTCGAGCATCACAACGGGGCGGCCCGCGTCGTCGAAGCCGC
Source organism: Paraburkholderia unamae (assembly GCF_003268775.1). GTDB lineage: Bacteria > Pseudomonadota > Gammaproteobacteria > Burkholderiales > Burkholderiaceae > Paraburkholderia > Paraburkholderia unamae. The sequence continues at coordinate 101,595 of NZ_QLSU01000017.1, read as the reverse complement.
GGTCGAGCCATTCCTTGAGCACGACCGGCGCGACCGACGGCGCGCGGCCTTCCTCGGGGCGGATCGCGGGCTTCTTCATCGTGATGATCTCGCGCTTCAGGCGCACGAGCATACGGTTGAAGGGCCGCGTTTCGGAAAAGCTTTCCTTGAACGGCAGCGTCGCGAACTTGCCCTCGAAGAGCGGATCGGTGCGCATGTATTCCATGAACTCGCGCACGTTCGGTTCGTCGCCGGCGACGAACAGATTGATGCCTTCCGGCGCGAGCAGGATCGTGCCCCGCAAGTCGAGCGCCTGGCAGCGCTCGAGCACGTGCGGGCGCCACTCGGCGGTCTTGTCGAGCGTGGCGAACTGGTAGGTGGAGAGATTGAGGATACGCATGGTGCAACTGATAAAACGCGCTGAACGCGCGTGAAAACCGGAGCCGGGCGTGCCGGCTGCCGGTTCCCCGAAAGCGGGAATGGGGGCAGGGCGCGCGACGGGCGCAATCCGCTATTATCCCTCAATCGCGCCAGCGCCCCCTGCGGCGAAGTTGCCGCACCTCGTGGCGCCCCTGCGCGTGCACAATCGTTGCCCAGATCGGTCAGGCCGCCCCGGCCAACGTCGCGCCTCGCTGCCGGCGTGCGCCGAAAATCGCGTGGTCCTGGAGGTACAATGACGCCCATGTCAGATCCCCGCTTCGTCCATCTCCGCGTCCACTCCGAATTCTCGATTGCCGACGGCATCGTGCGCCTCGACGACCTCGTCAAGGCGGCCGCCAAAGACGGCCAGGGCGCGCTCGCACTCACCGACCTCGGCAACGCGTTCGGCCTCGTTCGTTTCTACACGGAAGCCCGTGGCAAAGGGGTCAAACCCATTGCCGGTTGCGACGTCTGGATCATGAATCCCGACGACCGCGACAAGCCTTCGCGTCTTTTGCTGCTCGTGAAAGACAAGCGTGGCTACCTGAATCTGTGCGAGCTGCTGTCCAAGGCGTGGCTCACGAACCAGTATCGCGGTCGCGCGGAAGTGGACGTCGCATGGCTCGAAGCCGGGCTCGCCGAGGGCCTGCTCGCGATCTCGGGCGCGCAGCAAGGCGACGTGGGCCTCGCGCTCGCGGCGGGCAATGCCGAAAGCGCGAAGCGTCATGCGCAGCGCTGGACGAAGCTATTCCCGAACGCTTACTACATCGAGCTGCAACGCTGCGGCCAGCCCGGCGGCGAACCGTATGTCGAGCAGGCGGTGGCGCTCGCGTCGGAGCTGAAGCTGCCCGTGGTCGCCACGCACCCCATGCAGTTCATGACCGACGAGGAATACACCGCGCACGAAGCGCGCGTGTGTATCTCGGAGGGCGATATCCTCGCGAATCCGCGTCGCCAGAAGCGCTTCACGACCGATCAGCGTTTTCGCACCCAGGCGGAAATGGCCGCGCTTTTCGCGGACATTCCCTCGGCGATCACGAACACCATCGAAATCGCCAAGCGTTGCAACCTCACGCTCGAACTCGGCAAGCCCAAGCTGCCGCTCTTTCCGACGCCCGACGGCATGTCGCTCGACGACTACCTCGTGCAGCTTTCGAAGGAAGGCCTCGAAAAGCGCCTCGTGCAGTTGTATCCGGAAGAAGCCGAACGCGAGCAGGAGCGCGCGCGCTACAACGAGCGTCTGGATTTCGAGTGCGGGACCATCATCAAGATGGGCTTCCCCGGCTACTTCCTGATCGTTGCGGACTTCATCAACTGGGCGAAAAACAATGGTGTGCCGGTGGGACCGGGCCGGGGTTCGGGCGCGGGGTCGCTGGTCGCGTACGCGCTCGGCATTACCGACCTCGATCCGCTGCGCTACAACCTGCTGTTCGAGCGCTTCCTGAATCCGGAACGCGTCTCGATGCCCGACTTCGACATCGACTTCTGCCAGCACGGGCGCGACCGCGTCATTCAGTACGTGAAGGAGAAGTACGGCGCCGACGCGGTTTCGCAGATCGCCACCTTCGGCACGATGGCCGCGAAGGCGGCCGTGCGCGACATCGGCCGCGTGCTCGATCTCGGCTACAACTTTACCGACGGCGTGGCGAAGCTCATTCCGTTCAAGCCGGGCAAGCACGTCACCATCGCCGACGCGATGAAGGAAGAGCCGCTCCTGCAAGAGCGTTACGACAACGAAGACGAAGTGCACCAGTTGCTCGACCTCGCGCAGCTCGTGGAAGGTCTCACGCGAAACGTGGGCATGCACGCGGGCGGGGTGCTGATCGCGCCGGGCAAGCTCACCGACTTCTGTCCTCTCTACACGCAGGGCGACGAAAGCGGCGTCGTGAGCCAGTACGACAAGGACGACGTGGAAGCCGTCGGCCTCGTTAAGTTCGACTTTCTGGGCCTGACCACGCTCACGATTCTCGACTGGGCCGAGCGCTATATCCGCATGCTCGATCCGTCGAAGAAGGACTGGTCGCTTGCCGAGGTGCCGCTCGACGACGCGCCGTCGTTCCAGATCCTCAAGAAAGCGAATACGGTCGCCGTGTTCCAGCTGGAAAGCCGCGGCATGCAAGGCATGCTCAAGGACGCGCAGCCCGACCGCTTCGAGGACATCATCGCGCTCGTGGCGTTGTATCGTCCGGGCCCGATGGACCTGATTCCGAGCTTCTGCGCGCGTAAGCACGGCCGCGAAGTGGTGGAGTACCCCGATCCGCGCGTCGAACCTGTTCTGAAAGAGACCTACGGCATCATGGTCTATCAGGAGCAGGTGATGCAGATGGCGCAGATCATCGGCGGCTATTCGCTCGGCGGCGCCGACTTGCTGCGCCGCGCGATGGGCAAGAAGAAGCCCGAGGAAATGGCCAAGCACCGCGAGATTTTCGCGGAAGGTGCGGCGAAGAACGGCCTCACGCGCGAGAAGGCCGACGAAACCTTCGACTTGATGGAAAAGTTCGCGGGCTACGGCTTCAACAAGTCGCACGCGGCCGCGTATGCCTTGCTCGCGTATCACACGGCGTGGCTCAAGGCGCACCATCCGGCCGAATTCATGGCGGCGAATATGTCGCTCGCCATGGACGACACCGACAAGGTGAAGATCCTCTTCGAGGACTGCCTGACCAACAAGATGGTCGTGCTGCCGCCGGACGTGAACGCTTCGGCGTACCGCTTCGAGCCGGTCGCCGACGCCCATGTGGCCGAAGGCAAGCGCTCGCGCACGATCCGTTATGGTCTGGGCGCGATCAAGGGCAGCGGCCAGAACGCCATCGAAGAAATCTTGCGCGCGCGTGAAGAGGGCGGCCTGTTCAAGGACCTGTTCGACTTCTGCGAGCGCATCGATCGTCGTCTCGTGAACCGCCGCACGATCGAAGCGATGATCCGCGCCGGTGCGTTCGACACGATTCACGCGAACCGCGCGCAGTTGCTCGCTTCGGTGCCCATGGCGATGGAAGCCGCCGACCAGGCGAGCGCCAACGCCATGCAAGCCGGTCTCTTCGACATGGGCGACGCACCGCTCGCCGCGCACGAAATGGTGGACGAACCCGCGTGGGGCGAGAAGCGCAAGCTCCAGGAGGAGAAAGGCGCGCTCGGCTTCTATCTCTCGGGCCATCTGTTCGACGCGTACAAGGACGAAGTGCGCCGCTTCGTGCGCCAGAAGATCGGCGAGCTGAAGGAAGGGCGCGACAAGCTGGTCGCGGGTGTGATTGCTTCGTTGCGCACGCAAATGACCCAGCGCGGCAAGATGCTGATCGCGCTGCTCGACGACGGCACCGGCCAGTGCGAAGTCACGGTGTTCAACGAGCAGTACGAGGCGCACAAGGCGCTCTTCAAGGAAGACGAGCTGCTCGTCGTGCAGGGCGGGGCGCGCAATGACGCGTTCACGGGCGGCATCCGCTTTACCGTCGATACCGTGATGGATCTGGAGCGTGCGCGCAGCCGCTACGCGCAGGCCGTGAAGGTGCAGATGAACGGCAACGCCAACGCGAGCGCGCTGCGTACGGTGCTCGAAGCGTACCGCGCGAAGCCCGACGACTCGCTGCCGGCACCGGCCACGGAAACGCGCGGTCGCGGCGGTTTCGGGCGCGAGCGTGGCGAGCGCACGCAAGCCGTGATTCCCAACGGTCTCGCGGTTCAGATCGCCTATCGCAACGATCGCGCGGAAGGCGAAGTGCGTCTGGGCGACGCCTGGCGCGTCAAGCCCACCGACGATCTGCTCGCCGCGCTGCGCGGCGAGTTCGCCGGCAGCGAGATCGAAATCGTCTACTGATCGCCCACCGGGCGTCTCGCGCTGCCTTCGTCTTTTCCGTTGAGCAGCGCGAGTTTCAGGAAGCGGTAGTACACCGTCTCCGCGTTGAACACCGCAATCTGGAAGCCCGCGCGGCCGTCGAGAAAGCCGGCGCGCAGCACATAGGTGCGCACGAACGCCCACGCGCCGCGCACCACTGCCTTGCCGAAGCTGCCGCTCTTGCCGTTTGCCGCGCGTTGCCGGGCGCCCGCGCCCGAATAGGCATCGAGCTTGCGCAGCACCGCGTCGAAGTCCTCATAGGAGTAGTGCAGCAGCTTGCCGGTGAGGCGCTGCGCGCTGGCGTCGAACACGAGGCGCTCGTGGACGAGGTCGTCGGAAAAGCGCGCGCGGCCGCGCTTGAAGAGACGCGGAATCCAGTCGGGGTACCAGCCGCTGTGACGAATCCATGTGCCGCAGAAGCTCGACAGACGGTCCACGGCGTAGACGTCGGCTTGCGGCGCGGCGATCGCGGCGCGGATCGATGCGGCCAGTTCGGGCGAGACGACTTCGTCGGCGTCGATCGAGAGCACCCAGTCGGTGGCGAGCGCGTCGAGCGCGCGGTTCTTCTGCGGCCCGAAGCCGGGCCATGCGGTTTCTTCGATGACGCGCGCGCCGTGTGCGCGGGCGATGTCGGCGGTGCCGTCCGTGCTGCCGCCGTCGATCACGACGATGTCGTCGGCGAAGGCCACGGCGTCGAGGCATTGGGCGAGCCGCAACGCGGCGTTTTTCGTGATGATGGCGACGCCGAGCGTGGTGTTTTTCATGCGCCTTTGATAGGGAAAGAGGGGCGCGTTGCGCCGCGCCCGGCAAGAAGTATACACAGCGCACAGCGCCGCATGCCCCGGAACCCGGCGAGCGGCGGCGCCGACCATATACAATGCGGTACCCCACCGGCAGGCGGCGCGCCGCCTGATCGAGTCCGCATTTCCCGATTGTTGCAGCAACAACGCGTTATTCCAGAGGATGCCTTGAGCGAGAAGCCCCTCCAGTCCACTCTTAGCAAGCCGATCGGCTCCGAGACGACGTCGAGTGCGACGTCGGTCCTGCGGCGTCTCTGGCCGTATCTGAAGCCGCTCCTGGGGGTGTCGATCGGAGCCATCCTCACGCTGGCGCTCGTGGCCGCGACCGAGGCCGGCATTCCGGCGCTCCTCAAGCCGCTGCTCGATCACGGCTTCGGCACCCAGGGCAGTCCGTCCGCCAAATGGATCGTGCCGGCCGCCGTGATCGGCCTCTCGCTCGTGCGCGGCCTTGCGCAGTACGCGTCCGGCTACCTGTTGCAGTACGTGTCGAACCGCATCCTGCTGGAACTGCGTCTCAAGATGTTCGAGCGCATGATCCACGCGAGCGTCGGCTTCTTCCAGCGCGAGACGGCGAGCACGGTCATCAACGCGATCGTGTTCGAGGTCAACCAGATCCTGAACGTGCTGCTCGGCGTGCTCGTCACCGCCGTGCGCGATTCGCTCACGGTGGTCTTCCTGCTCGGCTACCTGTTCATCCTGAACTGGCGCCTCACGCTGATCGTCGCCGTGCTGCTGCCGGGCATCGGCTGGCTCGTCAGCAAGATCAACCGGCGGCTGCGGCGCCTGAACCGCGAGCACCAGATCCTCACCAACGACCTGTCGTACATCGTCGAGGAGGCCGTGGGCGGCTACAAGGTCGTCAAGGTGCACAACGGCGAGCAGTACGAGATGGACCGCTTCACGGCGCTCAGCAAGCGTCTGCGCGGCTATCAGATGCGCATGACGATCTCGGGCGGTCTCGCCCAGCCGCTCACGCAGTTTCTCGCGTCGATCGCGCTCGCCATTGTCGTGACGATCGCCGTCGTGCAGGCTTCGCACGACCAGACGACGGTGGGCGGCTTCGTCGCCTTCGTCACTTCCATGCTGCTCATCATCTCGCCGCTCAAGCATCTGATCGACGTGAACCAGCCGCTGCAACGCGGCGTGACGGCGGCAGAGCTGATCTTCGGCCTGATCGACGAGCCCTCCGAACCCGCTGGCGGCGGCGTGCCGCTGGAGCGCGCGCGCGGCGAGATCGAGTTCCGTGGCGTGTCGTTCGGTTATGGCGAAAGCGCGCGCAAGATTCTGGACAGCGTGACATTGCGCGTGGCGCCGGGCGAGATGGTCGCGCTCGCGGGCCCCTCGGGCAGCGGCAAGACGACGCTCGTGAACCTGTTGCCGCGCTTTTTCGATCCCACGAACGGCCAGGTGCTGGTGGACGGCGTGCCGCTCGCGGACTACGGCATTCACGCGCTGCGCAGCCAGATCGCGATGGTGAGCCAGGACGTCGTGCTCTTTAACGACACCGTCGCGAACAACGTCGCATACGGCGAGACGGCCGACCACACCCGCGTGGAGAACGCGCTGCGCGCGGCGAACCTGTGGGACACCATCTCGGCGCTGCCGGAGGGCATGGATACGCTGGTGGGCGACAACGGCATGAAGCTCTCGGGCGGCCAGCGTCAGCGTCTGGCCATCGCGCGCGCGATCTACAAGGACGCGCCGATCCTGATTCTCGACGAAGCCACTTCCGCGCTCGACTCCGAGTCGGAGCGCCACGTGCAGGCCGCGCTGGAGACGTTGATGAAGGGCCGCACGACGCTCGTGATCGCGCACCGGCTCTCGACCATCGAGCGGGCCGACCGCATTCTCGTGATGGAAGCGGGGCGCATTGTCGAGCGCGGCACCCATCGCGAACTGCTCGCGCAGCAGGGGCTTTATGCGCACCTGCATCGCATCCAGTATCAGCAAGGCGAGGCTTGAGCGTGAGCTGAAGCCGCATGGCGTAAAAAAAGGCGGGCCGCGTGCCCGCCTTTTTCATGTCCGCTGCGCCGTCGCTTCAGCGCGCGAGCGGGTTGTCATCCACGCGCCGGCTGTACAGCAGGATGCCGCTCAGCAGGATGAACAGATTGCCTTCGGTGAAGTTGAGCAGCAGCGAGTTCGCGGCGCAGCCGACCACGAAGGCGAGCAGGTAGCCGTAGATCACGCTGCGCGTAAGCGGGTCCACCCGGCGGCATTCGCGGTACAGCGCGACGAGCAGCCAGACGAAGAGCGCGATGCCGATCACGCCGAGCTGCACGGCCATCAGCAGGAACTCGTTGTGCGGGTTGCCGATCATCACGGCGCGCCCGCCGGTCTGGTTTTTCGCGAGACGCTCGAACTCGGGCAGCACACTCCCCACGCCATAGCCCGCAATCGGACGATGGGCGAACAGCTCGACGCTGCGCCGATAGAACTCGAGGCGCACGCCCGCCGAGGTGACCTGGTTCTTGTTCTCGTAGCTCGTGATTTCCTGGCCCGTGTCGGCAAGACGCGAGTCCTTGGCCGTGAACGCGTAATACACGAGCCCCATGCACGCGACGATGCAGGCAAGCGTCGCAACGAGACGAATGCGCCCGGCGCGCGCGGAACGCAGGTGCACGAGCTGCCACACGACGAACACGGCGATATAGATCAGCGCGACGACCTGGCCTGTGCGGCCTTGCAGCACGAACAGCACGTTCACGAGCGCGAGGAGCGCGTTGAGGTGGAGCAGCCAGCGCCACACGGGCTTCGTCACGGGCTTGGCGAGCGCCATGGAGAGCCAGACGAGGAACGCCATCATCAGGCCGCCGGAAATGTGATCCTTGAACACCCACGGCTTGCTCACCGGCCCTTGCGTGCCGTGCATCGGGCCCACGGCGGTCCAGCCGAACGCGTTGGTGTAGGTGAGGACCATGGCGAACGTGAGCGCGGCGAACAGCGCCCAGATCGCGGCGCCTCCCCACTTCGCGCCGCCTTCGCCGCGCAGCACGACGAACAGAACCGGGAGCAGCAGCAGCTTGCGGTACTTGAGCAGGAAGTTGACCGCTTCGTTCATCGTCGCGGTCGTATAGAGCAGGCTCAGCGAGAGCGCGACGAAGAGCACGATGGCGGCCACGCTCGTGGGCGTCGCGCGGATCTTGCGCAGGCCGCGCCAGGCTTCGGGCGAGCAGGCGGCGAAGAGCAGCACGAGCCCGCTCGCGAGATTCACGCCCGCGGTGGAAAGAGGCACGGCCGCGAGCGCGAGCACCGCCGAAAACCGTGCAAGCAGCAGGGGCCAGGATTGCGCCCGCATGGGCTGGCTGCTTTGTCCGGAGAGCGTCGATTGCATGGGTGTCGGTTCCTTTATGCCGTCGCTAGCGCCAACTCGTGGCCAGGGTGGAACGGCGCGTGGCCGCCATGCGGCTTCGGAAAACCGTTGAGAAGAAGAATGACCCGATTCGCCATGTTCAAAATAATAGTAGTTGGGCCCTCGAAACGCAGCGCGCGCGGGGCCGGGTGCGTGCGTTTATGACGCCGCGGGTGGCGACTTCGGCAGTTGTTGCAGATACACCTGTTCCGTCTGATCGATGAAGTCCCTCAGCGAGAATTCGCGTTCGGCCTTCGCGCGGGCGCGCCGGCCCATCGCGCCGAGCGCGTCGCGCTGAGCGAGGATCTGCGCGAGCGCTGTTGCGAGCGCGGACGGATCGTGCGGCGGCACGATCCAGCCGTCCGTGCCCTCGTCGATGTTCTCGGGCAGGCCCGCGTAGCGCGTGACGATCACGGGCTTGCCCATGGCCATCATCTCGCGGCAGGCGAACGAGACCGTCTCGATCGCGTACGACACCACGAAGCCGATATCGAAGGCCCGGATATACGACTTCACGTCCTCGACGAAGCCCGCCACGCGCACCTGCTCGCGCATGCCGAGCGCGTCGATCTCGCGCCACTGGTCCTCGTTCGGCTCGACGCCGACCACGAGGACCACGAACTGCTCGCGCTGGGCGGCGGGCAGGGCGGCGACGGCGGCGACCATGTCCATGGTGCCCTTGTACCAGTCGAAGCCCGTGACCGTGCCGACCACCAGCTTGCCGGCCTGCGACTCGCCGAGCAGCGCGGCGCGCGCCTGGGCGACGTCGGCGGCGCTGGCGGGCTGGAAGGCGTCGATGTCCACGCCGTTCTTGACCACGGCGACGGGTTTGGCCCCGTAGACGGAGTCATTGACGAAATCCGCCGTCGAATCCGACACGGCGATGACGACGTCGGTCGCGCGCGTGGCCCGCACCCGCGTGAGGAAGTCGTGCTTGATCGCGATCGAATTGTGCTTGGTCCACACCACGCGCGGACGCGGACCCTTCATCCCCATCATGCTGAACATCAGGAGCCGGTGATCGGGCGAGCCGTTCACGTGCACGATGTCGAAGCGCTCGCGCTCGAGCAGATCGCGCAGCGCCCGCCAGGCCGGCACCATGCGGCGCACGTCCTTGAGCTTGGCGGGAAATTCGAGCGCGAGGGCGCTCACGTTCGGGATCGCCATCGCGTGGGCGTAAAGGCGACTCGTCGCGGGCGCGGCGACGAAAACCTGATGGCGGCTCGCGAGGCCCCGCGCAATGACGCCGATATAGGTGTCATGGCCGCCGCCGCGGCCGTAGTGAAAATTGGTCAGCAGGATTTTCAAACAGGGGGCTCCTGCCCGGAATTTTGCCTTGGAAGGCTATAGTGGGGCCAGATTGGCGCGATGTCGATCCGGGCGATCTACGGCCACTGATTTTAACGCATGGGCCCTCGCGCAAGCCGATTGGCGAGGGCGCGCGCGAGAAGGCCGCCTGGCCCCGCCAATCGCTCTTGCGCGCGGGGCGCTGACGTATAATCGCGGGTCCGGCGAGCCCGTTGCTCGCTCCCGGCCATGCGCAGGCTGCCTCCAGTTGCGCGTGGCCCCGTCAGTCTTCCGTGTCATGGACCGCATTCTCATAGTCAAAGTCACCTCGATGGGCGACATCGTCCATGGTCAACCTGTCGTCGCGGACCTGCACCGAGCCTTTCCGGGCGTGAAGGTGGACTGGGCGGCCGACGGCGCGTTTGCCGATATCCTCAGCTGGAATCCCGGTATCGACCGCGTGCTCTGCGCGCCGCTGCGTCGCTTCAAGCGCGCGCGCAGCCTGGCCGACCTGAAGGCCATCGCCGCTTCGATCGGCGAGCTGCGCGCCGTGAAGTACGACGCGATTCTCGACCTGCATGGTGTGTACAAGAGCGCGATCATCGCGTTCCTCGCTCGCGGCCGCCTGCGCTACGGCTACCGTCGCGAAAGTCTCGGCGAGACCGGTGCGGCGTTCGCCTACAACCGGCGTTATCCCCCGCGCGAGGATCTGCTCGCCTGGGAGGGCCTTCGCAAGACGGTGGGCGACACCTTCGGCTACTCGATCGACAGCGCGCCCGACTTCGGCCTCGTGGTGCCCAAGCCCGCCACGCCGCTGGCCGGCGCCGCGCATGCACCCTATGCGATGCTGTTTCACGCGACCTCCAGCGACGAGAAGAAGTGGCCTGTCACGCACTGGCATCGCGTTGGCGCGCACCTGCGCGAACGGGGCCTGACCGCGCTGCTGCCGTGGGGCTCCGAGGCCGAGCGCCGTGAAGGCGAGGCGATCGCGGCGGGCATTCCGGGCGCAGTCGTGCTGCCGAAGCTCAGCGTGACCGAGGTGGCGCAATACATCGACGCCGCCGCGCTCGTGGTCGGCACCGACACGGGCTTCGTGCACCTCGCGAGCGCCGTGGGGCGCCCGACGGTGATGATCTTCACGGCGACTTCGGTGCGTCACTTCGGCATTGGCGTGCCGGGCCGCTCGATCTCGCTCGGCGACGCCGGCCGGCCCGCCGAAATCGCCGAGGTTTGCGAGGCGATCTCCACCGTGTTGCCCGCGGCAGGCGCCGCCGCGTCCAAGGTTCCGGCCGCGCGCTGACCGCTTCAGCCCCGCGCGCACCGTGCGCACCGTGCGCACCGTGCGTCGCTCGGCGGCGGGGCGCCATCTCCTCCCGATCTATTTCGCTCCGGATCATTTGCCCACCGGCGAGCAGGCCCATGCCCTCGCCGACGCCCGCGCACGCCCGTGCGCCAAGGCTTGCGGCGATTCTGCGACACGCTGGAACAATCCTTTAGATCATTAGGGGTTAACCCTGAACTTCCCGAAGCCTAGACTGCGTTCATCGGTCACATGCGCATACCGCCGCACACAGACCGCAAAAAATCCGATGGAGGTCGTACCATGAAGTCCCTGATCCAAGCCGTTGCCGCTGCCGCCGCTCTTGCCGCTCTCGTTGCTCCCGCTGCTTCGTTCGCGCAGTCGCAGTCGACCATCACCCGCGCCCAGGTGCGCGCCGAACTCGTGCAACTCCAGCAGGTGGGTTACCGCGTCGGCGATGGCGACAACGCACACTATCCCGAAGCGATCCAGGCCGCGCAGGCCAAGGTCGCCGCGCTGAACGGCGCGAACAGCGCCTACGGCGGCGTCGCGAACGCATCGCAATCGGGTGACCGCCCCGCAGTGTCGGCGCAAGACTGGAACGCGATGTACTCGCGCTAAGCCTTCGCCAGTGATGCAAAAGACCGGGCCGCAGAGATTCTGCGGCCCGGTTGTTTTTTGTGGGGCTCGCGCAAGCTGTTGCGCGCACGCGGGGGACGTGTCAGAGGGGGCGGGGCGCTTCGGCTTCGCTGTCCTGCGCCTCGCCGGTGTCGGGCATGTCCCGCAACTGGCCGAGCAGCGTTTGCGCCTGAGCGGTCGTGTCGCCTGTCATCGGCTGGAATGCGAAGTGCAGCGATTTCGCGAGCTTCGGATAGTGGCGTCGCGTGCTGCGCGTATAGGCGGGGTCGTAGTGCTCGGCGATGAGCGCTTCGGACAACTCGGCGCGGCCGCCCTCGTCGAGCAGCCGGCACCAGTTCTGGATGCGCTCGCGCCCGTGCAGCGGCGTGAGCTTCACCAGCTGCTCGCGGAAGTACTCGTGATCGGCGAGCAGATGCCCGTACTCCTCCAGCAAGAGCGCCACGCGCTCCTCGCGCGCCACTTCGACCACGATGCAAGGCGCGTCGTGAATCTGCTCGACGAGCGCGACCGGCAGCGTGATCGCGCCGATGCGCCGGCTTTCCGCTTCGACGAATACGGGCTGCGCGGGGTCGAAGGCGCGCAGCGTTTGCACGAGCGCCGTGTCGAACGACTTCTGCGCGGGCTGTGCGCGCGTGGGCAGCGCGCCGAGCAGCGAGCCGCGATGGGCGGCGAGCCCTTCGAGATCGAGAATCTGCGCGCCGGCCGCGCCCAGCGCCTTCAAAAGCCGCGTTTTGCCGCTGCCCGTGGGGCCGGCGAGCACGAGATAGCGGAACGCGGCGGGGAGGCTGCCGAGCGCCTCGACCACCGTATGGCGATAAGCCTTGTAGCCGCCTTCGAGCTGGCGCGCGCGCCAGCCAATCATGTTGAACATCGCCGTCATCGAGCCCGAGCGCTTGCCGCCGCGCCAGCAGTAGATGAGCGGGCGCCAGTTGCGCGGGCGGTCGGCGAAGATCGTGTCCAGATGCTTCGCGATGTTGCGCGCGGCAAGCGCCGCGCCGACGCGCGTGGCGTCGAAGGGCGATTCCTTGTACATCGTCCCCACGATCACGCGCTCCTCGTTGCTGAGGACGGGCGCATTGATCGCGCCGGGGACGTGATCCTCGGCGAATTCGAGCGGCGTTCTCACGTCGATGATCTCGTCGAATTCGCCGATCTGTTCAATGGTGACGCGCTGGTGATTCAACTGCGATGCTCCGGTGATGCGCCTGGCGATGTCGCACTGTTCGTGTCTGCCTGAAGATTTGATTTTCAGTCAAACCGATCGAGTGGGAATTATCGAAATATCTTCGTTCGGCTAGCCAACTGGTCAGCCATTTGAGGCGCGATGAGGCGATACCGGATGATACACACTGCCACACGGATATCGCTCACGCGTAGTTTGCAGCGCTCGACCGGGCGCGTCACGTTCACCCGTGGCCTGCCCAAGGGATTGGAGCGTGAGTTCGGCCGCGAGCGTGTCCCACGGTGCGCGCAGCTGCCCGTCTTCGCGCACGATGAGCCCGGCCGCCACTAGCGTCGCTACGTCCTCATGCACGCGCTTGAAGTCGCGTCCGAGTGCCCGCGCGATCGCTATCACGCTGTCTGCCTCGCGGTGCAGATAGCACAGCAGTTCGATGCGCCGGGGCGTCAGGGCGGCGCCCTTGCCGCGTTCGTTGTCGTAACCAGGATCCGCCTGCCGTTGCGGCCCTGGAACAGGCCGTATTTCAGGCCGTGGCGGCGTTCGGCGCTGCACTCCGGCAAGCGTCAGATGGGCATTTCAAGGATGCCCCATCGGAGTACGCCACCCGATCTTAGAACAGAAGGGGCGCTTTCTACTTCATGTGCCGCATCGTGCCATCTCGTGTGCTATGGCACGAAACGCCATATTTTGACGGAAAGCAAAGAGGCCGCGTGGCCGCCTTTGTGAGAGGCGCGGCTCGCAGTTTTGCGGTGGACGGAACGCGGATCGCGTCGATGGTTTGTTCCGTCACCGAATTGGGCGCGGCGGCTCGTGGATCGTCAAATGCTTTCCTCGCAGGTGTGTTTGCGTGGCACTGGGAAGTCATACCCCGAAAGGCCCACCGGCTGCATTCGTTCCGCATCAAGTCACAGGAGTCTTACTTGCCGCAAAGTCCGCCGCTTTGCGGCGTGCTAGGTATACCGAACTCAGATCGATGCGGAGGGGACATGTCACTTCCTGAATGGGGGCACTCGTACAACGCGCTGTTTGTGCCACTGACGAGTGATTGGCAATGCTCGCTCGTGCCGGCTCGTGAGATGGAGGACGTTGATCGCGGCTGGAAGCTCTCTTATGAGGAGCGCCTGAAAGCGTGCAAAGTGCGCGAGGCACAGATCGAACAGGACCAGCGTGACTTCGATCGGCGCTTCCGGGTTAGCATCAGCCGGCGTGCCGCGCGCGCCTGCGGTGATTTCAGCGCCTATATCGCGTTCATCAGTGAGCACCTGGGGATCTCGGGGCTGTCAGCGCCAGTCGATGGCGAAGGCGTGACGCGCGTTCTTCGCGACGCGGTACGCGCTGGGCGGCTTATGCCGGCGATTGACCGGGCATGGCGGGGCAGTCGGCGCGTGGGCCGGTCCTACGCACCGCAAAGCTGGCCGAAGCGCGCGCCGGATCCGAAGCCGATCGTCTACGGGGTGCTGAATGGCGAGTTCGTACCACTTGACGACTACGGGCGCACCATCGATCGCACGCCATACGTGCCGATTAAAGCAAGGACTGTCGCAGCGGCGAGTAACGCCTCCAGCTCCGGCACTGACGGCGGGTTTGAGTGGCTGGGGACGGAGGAGGCTGCTGCAAGCGCTGTGCTCGGTGGCAATGCCGCGGCGGATGACGGTGGCGCACTCGACGACGAATTAGTGAGCGACGCGGACGACGATTCCATGCTGCTCGGTGATGCGCAGGCATTCGACTATCGGCCTGATGTACCGGATGGCGTTGCCTTTGATATTGCCAAGACTCCGAACGAAGGCGATCCTGGTACGTGGTACACGAACCCCGGAAGCGGTCAGATGCGGATGTACGGCTACGATGGTCTGCCGGTCGTAGATTTCGACTTCGACCATGACCACGGGCAGGGGATCCCTCACGCCCACAATTGGGACGACGGAGTGCGCGGACCAGGCGTTTCCTTTTCTCCGTTATGAATTTTACTGGAGCTTATATGGCCACCGGCACATGCACCGATCTTCGAAATCTTTCAGAGTTTCCCAGCTTTCACGACGCAGAGCTGACCGGAATCGAACACGATCCCGAGGTGCGCTCTCTTGAGCTTCGTTTTCGACGGGTTGGTGGCGAAGTCGAGGTACTCCGATTTTCTGGCGTAATCCGTCTACGCCTGATTGATTTCGCTGGCCAGAATGTCGCTTCGAGGCTCCTGATTTCGCCACGCTATGCGTTTTCACCGGCCGAAGTTCGCACCTGGCTCCAGTGGATGAATAGTCGGGACGATTCAAAAGGAGCGGCAATCAGTGAGCAGAACGGTGAGGACTGCGTCCGTGATCTGGCAGCAGGCCATAGCGTGCTGTTCGTTTTGGAGCCATCGTGCGGCGCAGAAATGGCCGTACTCTGCGAGTCGCTTTCACTGAAGGTATGAGCCCTGAGCGGGAGCGTCAAAATGGCGAGCTTGGCTGTATCGCCTGGAAATACGCGCGAAAGGCGCGCGCTGGCCACGATCCGAACAACCGCCGCTATGGCATTCGATACTCGGAAGCGTGAGAATCAGCATGGTCTGCCCCGGTGTTTCTGACGTGCCGAACCCTCTCCTCCGGGGGCACTTGATTCCGGGAGCAAGGGTCCTCCGGTTTTTCGAAAAGCCCCGGCTTGCGGGGCTTTCGGATTGGTCAATGATCTGGGGTGATCCGGCACGGTCCTTACATCAAAACGATGTCGTACTGCTCCTGACTCAGATTCGACTCCACCTGCAACGACACCGGCTTGCCGATGAAGTCGATCAGCATGGCGAGATGCTGCGACTCTTCTTCGAGAAAGAGATCGATGACCTGCTGCGAAGCCACCACGCGAAACTCGCGCGGATTGAACTGGCGCGACTCGCGCAGGATCTCGCGCAGCACGTCGTAGCAAACCGTGCGCGCGGTCTTCACCTGCCCCTTGCCGAGGCAAATCGGGCACGGCTCGCACAGCACATGCGCGAGCGATTCACGCGTGCGCTTGCGCGTCATCTCCACGAGCCCCAGCTGCGAGAAGCCGTTCACGGTCACGCGCGTGCGATCGCGCGAAAGCGCCTTCTTCAGCTCACCCAGCACCTGGTCGCGATGCTCGACGTTCTCCATGTCGATGAAGTCGATGATGATCACGCCGCCCAGATTACGCAGACGCAATTGCCGCGCGATCGTGTGCGCCGCTTCGAGATTCGTCTTGAAGATCGTGTCGTCGAAGTTGCGTGCGCCCACATAGCCGCCCGTGTTCACGTCGATGGTCGTCATCGCCTCGGTCTGGTCGATCACGAGGTAGCCGCCCGACTTGAGGTCCACGCGCCGCGAGAGCGCGCGCTGGATCTCGGCCTCGATGTTGTAGAGGTCGAAGAGGGGCCGCTCGCCCGTGTAGTGATGCAGCTTCGGCAACACGGCGGGTGTGAATTCGCCGGCGAACTCGGTGAGCTTCTGGAACGTTTCGCGCGAATCGACCTGAATGCGCGAGGTCTCGTCGTTCACGAAGTCGCGCAGCACGCGCTGCGCGAGATTCAGATCCTGATAAAGCAGGCTCGTGGCGGGCAGCCGCTGCGCCTGCGCAATGATGGTCGCCCACGTCTTGCGCAGATACGCGACGTCGGCGGCGAGTTCTTCGCTCGTGGCGTCCTCGGCGATCGTGCGCACGATATAGCCGCCTTTTTCATCGGCGGGCAGCACGGCCGTGAGGCGCGCGCGCACCGCTTCGCGCTCGGCCTCGCTCTCGATCTTCTGCGAAATGCCGATGTGCGGTTCCTGCGGCAAATAGACCAGCGTGCGCCCCGCGATGCTCACCTGCGTGGAAAGCCGCGCGCCCTTCGTGCCGATCGGGTCTTTCACGACCTGCACCATGAGCGTTTGCCCTTCGAACACGGTCTTTTCGATCGGTTGATGATGCGCGCTCGTGTGCGCTTCGCCGGCAATGCGCGGGTGCCAGATATCGGCCACATGGAGGAACGCGGCGCGTTCCAGTCCGATGTCGATGAACGCGGACTGCATGCCCGGCAACACGCGCACGACCTTGCCGAGATAGACGTTGCCGACGCGCCCGCGTGACAGCGTGCGCTCGACGTGAAGCTCCTGTACTGCGCCTTGCTGGACCAATGCGACGCGCGTCTCCTGGGGCGTGACGTTGATCAGGATTTCTTCGTTCATGATTTGTTCTAGAAGTCGATGCCCGCGGCGCGCAGGAGGGCGGCCGTTTCGAATAGTGGCAAACCCATGATACCCGAATAGGACCCGTCGATTCGCTCGACGAATTCCGCAGCGCGGCCCTGGATGCCGTACGCGCCGGCCTTGCCGAACGGCTCGCCGCTCGCCACGTACCGCGCGATCGCGGCGGGCAGCGCGGGTGCGAAGCGCACGTGCGAGCGCGAGACCGCAACGGGCAGGCACACGCCTTCGGCGTTCACCACGGCGACAGCGGTCAGCACTTCGTGCTCGCGGCCCATGAGCCGTTCGAGCATCGCATAGGCATCGGCCGCGTCGTGCGGCTTGCCGAGGATATGGCCGTCGATGGAAACCGTGGTGTCGGCCGTGAGAATCGGCGCATGCGGGTGCGCGCCGGCGACGAGGCGCGCGCGGGCGGCGTCGGCCTTGGCGGCGCACACGCGCTCGACGTAGACGGCGGCTTGCTCGCCGGGCAGCACGGCTTCGAGCGCTTCGGCGTCTTCGTCGGGACGCGGCAGCAGCAGTTCGAAGCGCACGCCGAGCTGCTGGAGCAGCTCCTGGCGCCGCGGGCTTTGCGAGGCGAGATAGACGAACGGATAGGGCGCGTTGGTGGGCATCGGAGCGTCTTGGACGTTACGGACTTCGGGTTGACGTGCGCGCCTCGCGCGAGGCGAGAGCGCGCCGAAACCGGCTCAAGCGGGCTGCGGCTGGCTTGAGCGGGCACGGGCGGGCTCGGGCGAAGCTCTGGCGCGCTTTATGCACGCCTCACACGCGATGATAGGGGTGATTCTGCGTGATGGTCCACGCGCGGTAAAGCTGCTCGGCGAGCAGCACGCGCACCATCGCATGCGGCAGCGTGAGGGAGGACAGGCGCAGGAGCGTATCGGCGCGCGCCTTGAGCTCGGGGTCGAGCCCGTCGGCGCCGCCGATCAGGAACGCCACGTCGCGCCCGTCCTGCTGCCAGAGCGGCAGTGCCTTGGCGAGCTGCATCGTGGTCCAGTCCTTGCCGCGTTCGTCGAGCGCGACGATGCGCGCGTTCTTCGGCAGCGCGGCCTCGATGCGCGTGCGCTCGGCGGCCATCACGCTCTCGGCGGAGCGGCCCGACGAGCGCTGCTCGGGCTTCACCTCGCGCAGCTCGATGCGCAGCTCCGGCGGCATGCGCTTCGTATATTCCTCGAAGCCCTCGGCGATCCAGTCCGGCATCTTGTGGCCGACGGCGACGATATGCAGTTTCATCGTGCTAAACGAATGCGGTTGGCGAGCGTGCCGCGCTTACTTCGCGGTTTTACGCGCAGCGGTCTTGCGTGCGGGCTTTTTCACGGCCGGCGCGACTTCCCCGTCTTCGTCCTCGTCGTCCATCGGCTCGCTCGGGCGCGCGCCCGCGAAGCCCGTGTTGTTGGCAAGCTTCAGGCGCACCGGCTTGTCGCCCCAGATTTCTTCGAGGTTGTAGTACTGGCGCAGCGCGGGCTGAAGGATGTGGACGACTGCGTCGCCGCAATCCACGAGCACCCATTCGCCGATGTCCTCGCCTTCCGTGCTGACGATGTCGCCGCCGGCTTCCTTGACCTTCTCGCGCACGCTGTTGGCGAGCGCCTTGGTCTGGCGGTTCGAGGTGCCGCTCGCGACGACCACGCGGTCGAACAGCTCGGTCAGATGGCTCGTGTTGAAGACGCGAATGTCCTGTGCCTTGACGTCTTCCAGACCGTCGACGATGGCGCGTTGAAGTTTGCGGATGTCCATAGTTACCCGTGTTGCGAATAGAGATGATGTTGAAGGATATAGTCCCACACGGCTGCGGGAAGCTTGTCGGCGGCGGTGCCGCGACGTTGCCCGCTCGCCACGCAGGCCGGCAGGTCGCGCCGGATTTCGGTCGCCGAAACGTCGAGTGCGAGCGTTTCGTCGACGATCAGGCGGCCGTGCGGCGTTGCCGCAAGGGCGGCGGGGCTCGCGCGGCGCGCAGCGACTTCCTGAGCGACCGCTGGCGGCAGCGTCCCGAAGTCGAAGCCCGGCCGGCTCGCCACGCCCAGATGCGCGAGCGCGAAAAGCTCGCGCCATGCGTGCCACGAATCGAGGTGCAGCAGTTGATCGGCGCCCATTAGCAACGTCAGCGCCGCTTGCGCGTTGCTTTCGCTCTTTGCGCGCCAGCGGCGCAGGGTGTCGACCGTGTAAGTCGGGCCGTCGTGCTCGATTTCGTCGGCGTCGACGCTCACCGTCACGCCCGGCAGCGCAAGCGAGGCGGCGGCGGCGCGCGTCATGGCGAGCCGATGTGGCGCCGCCGTGACGCCGGGCTTTTGCCACGGCTGGCCGGCGGGCAGCAGGATCAGCTCGTTCAGGTCCAGCGCGCGCGCGAAATGGCGCGCGAGCGCGAGGTGGCCCTCGTGGATCGGATCGAATGTGCCGCCGAGCAGCCCGACGCGCCGTGCGAGTGCGTCAGGGGGAGCGGTGAAGGCTTGTGTCACGGTCAAACCCAGTCGCGTACCGGCAGGAAGTCGGTATAAAGGCGCGCTTCCGGCGTGCCCGGCTGCGGCTGCCAGTCGTAGCGCCAGGTCGCGCCCGGCGGCATCGACATGAGGATCGATTCCGTGCGCCCGCCGCTTTGCAGCCCGAAATGCGTGCCGCGGTCCCAGACCAGGTTGAATTCGACATAGCGGCCGCGCCGGTACGCCTGGAATTCGCGCTCGGCTTCGCCGTAGGGCGTTGCGCGGCGCTGTTCGATGATCGGCAGATACGCCTTCAGGAAGCCGTCGCCCACGCTCTTGAGCATGGCGAACGCCTGGTCGAAGCCGCCTTCGGCGTAATCGTCGAAGAAGATGCCGCCCACGCCGCGCGCCTCGTTGCGGTGCTTCAGGAAGAAGTACTCGTCGCACCAGCGCTTGAAGCGCGGGTAGAGGTCCGCGCCATAGGGCGCGAGCGCGTCGCGGCACACCCGGTGGAAATGCTGCGCGTCTTCCTCGAAGCCGTAGTACGGCGTGAGGTCCATGCCGCCGCCGAACCAGAACACGGGCGCTTCGCCCGGCCTCGTGGCGAGCAGCATGCGCACGTTCATGTGCACGGTCGGGCAGTACGGATTGCGCGGATGCAGCACGAGCGAAACGCCCATCGCCTCGAAACCGCGGCCGTTCAGTTCGGGGCGCGCGGCCGTGGCCGAGGGCGGCAGGGCGTCGCCGGCAACGTCGGAAAAGCCGATACCGCCGCGCTCGAAGAACTGTCCCCCTTCGATGATGCGCGTGCAGCCGCCGCCGCGCAGCTTTTCGCCCGGCGCGCGTTGCCAGTTGTCGGTGGCGAGCGGCGTGCCGTCGAAGGCGCCGAGCGCGTCGGCGATCTGCGTCTGCAAGTTGGCCAGCCAGGCGCGCACGGTGGCGCTGTCCGGGGAGGCGCTGCTAGGGGTATCGGTCATCGATGAAATGGGGACGGCGGCGCGCCGGCGCCGGAATCGGGTTATTCAAAAAGGCTGACGGGGGCGGCCCGACAGCGGCAGTGTAGCGCCGATTGGCGCGGCGCCCGGCGCAGACGGCGGCTGGGCCGCAGGCGCAAAGGCGGCACGCGGAACACGCGTCCGATGTGCTCGTGGCGGTGTGGTCCGCTTTGACGGCGAGGCGCTTAAGCGCCATAGCACGCCGCGCCCGGTGTGCGCCGTTGCGCGGCGGCCACAGTGCGCGGCGGGACAGCGCTGGCGCGCCCCGCCGGTTACTTGGCGATTACTGCTTGCGGCCCGCGGCGCGATAGCCGATGTCGTTGCGATACTGCATGCCGTCGAACGAGATGCGGTTCACGGTTTCGTACGCCACGTTTTGCGCGCTGCGCACCGAATCGGCGAGACCGACCACGCACAGCACGCGGCCGCCCGAGGTCACGAGCTTGCCGTCGACGATCTGCGTGCCCGCATGGAACGTGACCGAATCGGCGGTTTCGGCGGGGATGTCGCTGATGCGGTCGCCCTTGCGCGGCGTGTCCGGATAGTTGTGCGCGGCGAGCACGACGCCGAGCGCCGTGCGGCGGTCCCATTCCAGCTCGACCTGGTTGAGCGTGCCGGCAATGGCGTGCTCCACGACCTTCGAGAAGTCGCCCTTCAGGCGCGCCATGATCGGCTGCGTTTCCGGGTCGCCCATGCGGCAGTTGAATTCGAGCGTCTTCGGGGTGCCTTGCGCGTCGATCATCAGGCCGGCGTAGAGGAAGCCCGTGTAGCGGATGCCTTCCTTTTCCATGCCCGCCACGGTCGGCAGGATGATTTCGCGCATCACGCGCGCGTGCAGCTGCGGCGTGACGATGGGCGCGGGCGAGTAGGCGCCCATGCCGCCCGTGTTCGGGCCCTGATCGCCGTCTTGCAGACGCTTGTGGTCCTGGCTCGATGCGAGCGCGAGCACGTGCTTGCCGTCCACCATGACGATGAAGCTCGCTTCCTCGCCCGCGAGGAATTCCTCGATCACCACGCGCGCGCCGGCGTCGCCGAGCTTGTTGTCGGCGAGCATCATGTCGATGGCCTGGTGCGCTTCTTCCAGCGTCATCGCCACGACCACGCCCTTGCCGGCAGCGAGGCCGTCGGCCTTGATCACGATCGGCGCGCCGTTCTTGTCGACGTAGGCGTGCGCGGCCGCGGCGTCCGAGAAGGTCTCGTAGGCCGCGGTCGGGATGTTGTGGCGCTTCATGAACGCCTTGGCGAAGTCCTTCGAGCTTTCGAGCTGCGCGGCTTCCTTCGACGGGCCGAACACCTTCAGGCCGCGCTGGCGGAACACGTTGACGATGCCCGCCGCGAGCGGCGCTTCCGGGCCGACCACGGTGAGGGCGACGCCTTCGCGCTCGGCGAAGTCGGCGAGCTCGTGGATGTCCGTGATGTCGACGTTGGCGAGCCGCTCGTCCTGCGCGGTGCCGCCGTTACCGGGTGCGACGTAGACGAGCTGCACGCGCGGCGCCTGCGCGAGCTTCCACGCCAGCGCATGTTCGCGGCCGCCAGAACCGACGACGAGTAACTTCATGAGAATCCCCGAAAGACCAAGACCAGAAACAGTTGCGGCCGGCGCACAGTGCGCCGGCCGTGAAAATCGCATGCGGGAGGCGGGGCCAAAGCGGGGCCTCCCGGGCCGAACGCCTTATTCCTCGGCGATCGACGCGTTGGTGTACACGTCCTGGACGTCGTCCAGGTTCTCGAGCGCGTCGAGCAGCTTTTGCATCTTCACGGCGTCGTCGCCCGTGAATTCGACCTCGTTCTGCGGCTTCATGGTGACTTCGGCCATTTCCGCCTTGAAGCCCGCGGCTTCGAGCGCGGTCTTCACCTTCGTGAAGTCGAACGGCGGGCAGACCACTTCGATCGAGCCGTCTTCGTTCGTCACGACGTCGTCGGCGCCGGCTTCGAGCGCGGCGTTCATGAGTTCGTCCTCGGGCGTGCCCGGTGCGAACACGAACTGGCCGACGTGATCGAACATGAACGCCACCGAGCCGTCCGTGCCCATGTTGCCGCCGAACTTCGAGAATGCGTGGCGCACTTCCGCGACCGTGCGGGTGCGGTTGTCGGTCATCGTGTCGACGATGACGGCCGCGCCGCCGATGCCGTAGCCCTCGTAGCGGATTTCCTCGTAGTTCGCGCCATCGACGCCGCCCACGCCGCGCTGGATGGCGCGGTTGATGTTGTCCTTGGGCATGTTGGCGTCGTACGCCTTGTCCACCGCCAGACGCAGGCGCGGGTTCGTATCGGCGTCGCCCCCGCCCATGCGCGCCGCGACCTGGATTTCCTTGATGAGCCGCGTCCAGACCTTGCCGCGCTTCGCGTCAGCAGCAGCCTTCTTGTGCTTGATGTTGGCCCATTTCGAATGACCCGCCATACCTTTCTCCGTCGCACGCGCCATGCGCGCGCAGTGTGCAATGTGCTGTTGTCGTTGCGTTTTCCCGGGGGCGCATGCGTGTGCGCGCCGTCATGTCGCGCCGTGTTGCGTGACGACCGGCGCGCGAACCGGCGCTCCTTGAGCGTGCCGCTCGCCCGCGCGTTGCCGCTTGCTGCCGCTTGCCGCCATTCGCTGCCGTTCGCGCTTGCCCGCGTGGCGGGCCGGCGGCGCATCAGTGCGAAAGCGCCGGTGCGCGCGGCCCGGACTGCCGGCGCGGCGGCTCCGGCCGCTCGCGCGACGCCCGTGCCCGGCTTGCGCCCGGCCTGTGCCGGGACGCGCCCCTTCAGGTGGATCTGAATTTTATCACGCCGGGACCGCCTGGCTTCGCCCGCCTACGTGACGACGCGCAGGGCGTTGGCCGATCGCAGCCGCCGGGGGGCGAGGCCGTCCGGGAAGGCGAGGGTGACGCGGGCGGCATGCGCCGCCGCCCGCGCGCGGTCGTCAGTTCTTCGTGCCGAACAGCCGGTCGCCGGCGTCGCCGAGTCCCGGAATGATGTAGGCGTGATCGTCGAGGTGCGAGTCGAGCGAAGCCACGTAGAGCTTGACGTCCGGATGCGCCTTCTGGAACACCTCCACGCCTTCGGGCGCGGCCACCAGCGCGAGGAACAGGATGCGCTCGCCGGGCACGCCGCGGCGCTTGAGCACGTCGATGGCGTGCGCGGCCGAGTAGCCCGTCGCGACCATCGGATCGCAAAGAATGAACGTGCGGTCCTCGAGGTCGGGCAGACGCACGAGATATTCGACCGGGCGATGGTCGTCGGCGCGGTACACGCCGATATGACCCACGCGCGCCGACGGGATCAGCTCCAGCAGCCCGTCGGACATGCCCACGCCCGCGCGCAGCACGGGCACGATGGCGAGCTTCTTGCCCGCGATCACGGGCGCGTCGATCTCGACGAGCGGCGTTTGCACGCGGCGCGTCGTGACGGGAAGCTGACGCGTGATTTCATAGCCCATCAGCAGCGTGATCTCGCGCAGCAACTCGCGGAACGTGCGCGTGGACGTGTCCTTGTCGCGCATATGCGTGAGCTTGTGCTGGATCAGCGGGTGATCGAGGATGAAGAGATTCGGAAAACGGCTGTCCTGTTTCATGGCGGGGCGCACAAGGCTGCAAGGGAATCGGGGAAAACGGTCGTGCCGCGGCCGCGCGAGCCCGAAGCAGACGCCCGGGTTGCGCGGTGGCGGCGAGCACGGCCCGCCGCGCGCGGCAAGCCGGCAGGGCTTGCGAAGGCGCCGGGCCGCGCTACAGGCGCAAGTATACGGGAACTGCGCGCGAACCAAGAGGGAAGTGAGCGTGGGCAGCAGAGGCGGGAAGCGGGCGTGCGTTTGGCGGCGCCTGGCCGCCGTGGGCCTTCCACGCGCCGCGGCCGATTCTTCTAGAATCCCAAAAAGGTGGCAGGGCGGCGCGGCGCAAGGCCTGGCCGCGCCCGCGCTGTCACAGGACGGTCATCCACGCAAAAAGGACACAAACACGATGGACATGGGCATCGCAGGACGCACCGCGCTGGTGTGCGCGGCCAGCAAGGGACTCGGGCGCGGCTGCGCCGAGGCGCTCGCCGCCGAAGGCGTCAACGTGACGATCGTCGCGCGCACCGCGCAGACGCTGGAGGAAACCGCCGCGCGGATCCGCGCGAGCACGGGCGTGGACGTGCAGGCGGTGGCCTGCGACATCACCACCGAGGCGGGCCGCGCCGCCGCGCTCGCCGCGTGTCCGTCGCCGGACATCCTCGTGAACAACGCGGGCGGGCCGCCGCCGGGCGACTTCCGCAAGTACACGCACGAAGCGTGGATCGCCGCGCTCGAAGCGAACATGCTCACGCCGATCGCGCTGATCCAGTCCACCATCGACGCCATGATCGCGCGCGGCTTCGGGCGCATCGTCAATATCACGAGTTCCTCGGTGAAGGCGCCGATCGACGTGCTCGGCCTCTCGAACGGCGCGCGCTCGGGTCTCACGGGCTTCGTCGCGGGCGTGGCGCGCCAGGTCGCGGCCACGGGCGTCACGATCAACAGCCTGCTGCCGGGCGCATTCGACACCGACCGCATCCAGGCGACCATCGTCGCACAGGCGAAGGCGGGCAGCATTTCGGAAGAGGAAGCGCGTGCGCGCCGCGTCAAGGCGATTCCGGCCGGGCGCTTCGGCACCCCCGAGGAGTTCGGTCGCGCCTGCGCGTTCCTGTGCAGCGTCCACGCGGGCTATATCACCGGGCAGAACTGGCTGATCGACGGCGGGGCCTATCCGGGCACTTACTAAAACTCAAGCCCGGCGAACATTTGCCGGGCCGGTATTTCCAGGCTGTGCGTGAGCCGGTCGTCGTTCGCCCGAACCGACGCCCGGCTCACGCAGGCCTTCGCGACGCACTGCAACACGCAAGCCACTCTCACCTCAAGGAGCCTCACGCCATGCCAACCCGCGTCGCACTGATCGCGCACGACCACAAGAAGGAAGACATCGTCAAGCTGGCAAGCGAATACGTCGACACGCTGCGTCACTGCGAGATCATCGCCACCGGCACGACCGGTACGCGCATCGAGGCCGCGACCGGCCTGAACGTCGAGCGCATGCTTTCCGGCCCGCATGGCGGCGACCTGCAAATCGGCGCGCGTCTGGCCGAAGGCAACGTCGACATCGTGATTTTCCTGCGCGACCCGATGACCCCGCAGCCGCACGAACCCGACATCAACGCGCTGGTGCGCGCGTGCGATGTGCACGACGTGCCGTGCGCCACCAACATCTCGACGGCGCGCATGCTGCTCGACGTGCTGACGCTGCGCCAGAAGGAAGCTATCTGAAGCGAGCGCACACGGCGTGCGCCATGTAGCCAACAGCAAGGAGACGTGATGAGCAAGGCAATCCGTTACGACAAGACCGGCGGCCCCGAAGTGATGAAGTGGGTGGACGTCGAGGTGGGCGAGCCGGGCGAGGGCGAGGTGCGGCTGCGCCAGAGCGCGTGCGGCCTCAATTACATCGATGTGTATTTCCGCACCGGCCTCTACCCGCAGCCGCTGCCCGCCGGGCTCGGCATGGAGGCGGCCGGCGAGGTGACCGCCGTGGGCAGCGGCGTGAGCACGCTGAAGGTGGGCGACCGCGTGGCCTATGTCGGGCGTCCGCCGGGCGCATACGCGCAGGAGCGCGTGCTGCGCGCCGAACAGTTGATCAAGCTGCCCGACGCGATCAGCGACGAAGCGGCGGCCTCGATCATGCTGCAAGGCCTCACCGCCCAGTACCTGCTGCGCCGCACGTACCGCGTGAAGGCCGGCGACACGATCCTGATCCAGGCGGCCGCCGGCGGCGTGGGCCTGCTCGTATGCCAGTGGGCGAAGGCGCTGGGCGCGACGGTGATCGGCACCGTGGGTTCGGACGAGAAAGCGGCGATTGCGAAGGCGCACGGCTGCGACCATCCGATCGTCTACACGCGCGAGGACTTCACCGCCCGCGTGCGCGAGATCACGAATGGCGCGGGCGTGCCCGTGGTGTATGACTCGATCGGCAAGGATACCTACACGAAATCGCTGGACTGCCTTGCGCCGCTCGGCATGTTCGTGAGCTTCGGCAATGCGTCGGGGCCGCTGCCGCCGATCGATTCCTCGGAGTTCGCGGGACGCGGCTCGCTCTTTTTCACGCGCCCGACGCTGTTCAGCTACATCGCGAAGCGCGCCGACTATGAGGCGATGGCCGCCGAGTTGTTCGAGGTGGTGGCCTCGGGCAAGGTGAAGACGTCGATCAATCAGCGCTATGCGCTCAAGGACGTCGGTCAGGCGCACGCCGATCTCGAAGGGCGCAAGACCACGGGGTCGACGGTGCTGCTGCCGTGAGATGAATTGATGCACCGCCGCGCCGCACGCATCGTGCCAACGGCGCCCGGGTATTGACTCGACCTTTTCGATCTTTACCTGCTGACGCCCAGGCAAAACCCAAGGCGCGCAACGCCCGTGTTGCGCGCCTTTTTCTTTTCCGTTCCGGTGATGAGCCGGCGTGACGCCCCGCCGCGTTTACGCGATTTTTATACGCGCGCCAAAACCTTTGACCCGGATTTAATGCGATAGGAGGTACCTTCCAGCCATCCGTAATCCGTGAATGGAGAACACGAAAATGGATGTGCTGTATATCGGGGGGCTGGCGGTTTTCGCCGCGCTCACATACGCGTTGATCGCCGGCTGCGAGAAGCTCACGCAGTATCGCCGCGCCGATCAAGGCGGCAAGGGAGCGCGCTCATGACCTGGATTTTCTGGCTATCGGGCGCGGCTACGCTGTTGCTGTTCGTTTATCTGGTCCATGCGCTCCTGCGCGCGGAGGATATCGAATGAACGCCAACACTCTGCTCCAGGCGGGGCTTTTCATCGTCATCCTGCTTGCGCTCGCGGTGCCCGTTGCGGGCTATATCACGCGTGTGCTCGACGGGCGCTCGCGCGTCGTGAGGCTGTTTGCGCCGCTCGAAAACCTGCTCTATCGCGTGGCCGGCGTCGATCCGCAGTCCGAGATGAGCTGGAAGCGCTATGCGCTCGCCACCATCTCGTTCAACGTGCTCGGCGTGGGCTTTCTGTACGTGCTGCTGCGCATTCAAGGCTGGCTGCCCGGCAATCCGCAGCAGTTCGGCCCGATGACCGTGGACGGCGCGTTCAACACGGCCGTGAGCTTCGTCACCAACACCAACTGGCAGGACTACACGCCCGAGCAGACCGTGAGCTATCTCACGCAGATGCTCGGCCTCACCGTGCAGAACTTCCTTTCGGCGGCGACGGGCATCGTCGTGGTCATGGCGTTGATTCGCGGTTTCGCGCGTCATACGGCGCAGACCATCGGCAACTTCTGGGTCGACCTCACGCGCACGACGCTCTACATCCTCGTGCCGATGTCGGCGATCGTCGCCGCGCTCCTCATGAGCCAGGGCATGATCCAGAACTTCAAGGCGTATCAGGACGTGCCAGTGCTGCAAACCACGACCTACGCCGCGCCGAAGCTCGACGCCCAGGGCAACCCCGTGAAGGACGCGAAGGGCAATCCCGAAACGGTGGATACGAAGGTCACGTCGCAAACGCTCGCCATGGGCCCGGTCGCCTCGCAGGTCGCGATCAAGATGCTCGGCACCAACGGCGGCGGTTTCTTCAACGCGAATTCTGCGCATCCGTTCGAAAATCCCACGCCGGTCTCGAACGTCGTGGAAATGTTGGCGATCCTGATCATTCCCGCGGCGTTGTGTCTCGTGTTCGGCAACGTGGTGGGCGACCGCAGGCAAGGCGTCGCCGTGCTCGCGGTGATGACAATCGCGTTCGCCGTGGCCGTGGGCTGCGCGCTGTCGGCCGAACAGGCGGGCAATCCGGTATTCACGTCGCTCAACGTCGACCAGCACGCCAGCGCGTTACAGGCGGGCGGCAACATGGAAGGCAAGGAAACGCGCTTCGGCATCGCGCAAACGGGCATCTTCGTCGTCGCCACCACGGCGGCTTCGTGCGGCGCCGTGAACGCGGCGCACGACTCGCTCACGCCGCTCGGCGGCCTCGTCCCGATGCTCTTCATCCAGCTCGGCGAGGTGATCTTCGGCGGTGTCGGCTCGGGTCTCTACGGCATGCTCGTGTTCGCGTTGCTCGCAGTGTTCGTGGCTGGGCTCATGATCGGCCGCACGCCCGAATACGTCGGCAAGAAGATCGAGTCGTTCGAGATGAAGATGGTCTCGATCGTCGTGCTGCTTACGCCGTTGCTCGTGCTGCTGGGCACCTCGATCGCGGTGCTATCCGACGCGGGCAAGGCCGGCATTTCCAATCCGGGCGCACACGGCTTCTCCGAGATCCTGTACGCGTTCAGTTCCGCCGCCAACAACAACGGCAGCGCGTTCGCCGGTCTGTCCGTGAATACGCCGTTCTATAACTGGCTGCTCGCCATTGCCATGTGGTTCGGCCGCTTCGGCACGATCATTCCGGTGCTGGCCATCGCGGGTTCGCTCGCGAGCAAGAAGCGCATTGCGGTGACGGGCGGCACGTTGCCCACGCATGGCCCGCTCTTCGTCGTGCTGCTGCTCGGCACGGTGCTGCTGGTTGGTGCGCTCACGTATGTGCCCGCGCTCGCGCTCGGTCCCGGCGTGGAGCATCTGATCATGATGGGCGTGCATTGAACGGGGGCCTTCGCAACATGAGCGAAACGAAAATGAATCAGCATAGTGCAACGCGGTCCATGTTCGATCCGGCGCTGGTGCGTCCGGCTATCGTGGACTCGTTTAGAAAACTCAAACCGCGCACCCAGTTGCGCAACCCCGTGATGTTCTGCGTCTACGTGGGCAGCGTGCTCACGACGATCCTCTGGATCGCGGCGCTCATGGGCCAGGCCGAAGCGCCCGCGGGTTTCATCCTCGCGGTCGCGCTCTGGCTGTGGTTCACGGTGCTGTTCGCGAACTTCGCGGAAGCGCTCGCGGAAGGGCGCTCGAAGGCGCAGGCCGCGTCGCTGCGCCAGGCCAAGAAAGACGTCATGGCCAAGAAGCTCAACGAGCCGCATCCGAAAGCGCCGATCCGCATCATGACGGCGTCCGACCTGCGCCGCGGCGACGTGGTGCTGGTCGAGACCGGCGACACGATTCCGGCGGACGGCGAAGTGATCGAAGGCGTGGCGTCGGTGGACGAGTCGGCCATCACGGGTGAATCGGCGCCGGTGATCCGTGAGTCGGGCGGCGACTTTTCTTCGGTGACGGGCGGCACGCGCGTGCTCTCCGACTGGATTGTCGTGCGTGTGACGGCGAATCCTGGTGAAGCGTTCCTCGACCGCATGATCGCGATGGTCGAAGGCGCGAAGCGCCAGAAGACGCCGAACGAAATCGCGCTCACTATCTTGCTCGTCGCGCTGAGCATCGTGCTGCTGATGGCCACTGCCACGCTGCTGCCGTTCTCGATGTTCTCGGTCGAAGCCGCGAAGATGGGGCACGTAGTCACGATCACGGCGCTCGTCGCGCTGCTCGTCTGCCTGATTCCGACGACCATCGGCGGTCTGCTTTCGGCGATTGGCGTGGCCGGCATGAGCCGCATGATGCAGGCCAATGTGATCGCGACTTCGGGCCGCGCCGTGGAAGCCGCCGGCGACGTGGACGTGCTGCTGCTCGACAAGACCGGCACGATCACGCTCGGCAATCGTCAGGCGTCGATGTTCGTGCCGGCGCCCGGAGTGACCGAAGAAGTGCTGGCAGACGCCGCGCAACTCTCGTCGCTCGCTGACGAAACGCCGGAAGGCCGCAGCATCGTCGTGCTCGCGAAGCAGCGCTTCAATATTCGCCAGCGCGACATGCACTCGCTGCACGCCGTGTTCCTCGCCTTCAGTGCCCAAACGCGCATGAGCGGCGTGGACATGCCCGGCCGCGAAATCCGCAAGGGTGCCGCCGACGCCGTGAAGCATTACGTCGAAGCGCATGGCGGTCGTTTCCCCGGCGAAGTCGATAACGCCGTGGACGACGTGGCCCGCCGCGGCAGCACGCCGCTCGTGGTGGCTGAAATGCATGATGGCGCGGCACGCGTGCTCGGTGTGATCGAACTGAAGGACGTGGTGAAGGGCGGCATCAAGGAGCGTTTCGCCGAGCTGCGCAAGATGGGCATCAAGACCGTGATGGTGACGGGCGACAACCGCCTGACCGCTGCCGCGATCGCCGCCGAAGCCGGTGTGGACGACTTCCTCGCGCAAGCGACGCCCGAAACCAAGCTCGCGACCATCCGCGAACATCAGGCGCAGGGCAAGCTCGTGGCGATGACGGGCGACGGCACCAACGACGCCCCGGCGCTCGCGCAGGCCGACGTGGCCGTGGCGATGAACACGGGCACCCAGGCCGCGAAGGAAGCGGGCAACATGGTCGACCTCGACTCGAACCCGACCAAGCTCATCGAGATCGTCGAGATCGGCAAGCAGATGCTCATGACGCGCGGCTCGCTCACGACGTTCTCGATCGCCAACGACGTCGCGAAGTACTTCGCGATCATTCCGGCCGCGTTCGCTTCGACGTATCCGCAACTGCGCGTGCTCGACGTGATGCATTTGACCTCGCCGTCGTCGGCCATCCTCTCGGCGGTGATCTTCAACGCGCTCATCATCGTGATGCTGATTCCGCTCGCGCTCAAGGGCGTGAAGTACCGGCCGCTCGGCGCCGCGACGCTGCTGCGCCGCAATCTGCTGGTCTATGGCCTCGGCGGCATCCTCCTGCCGTTCCCGTGCATCAAGCTGATCGACATGGTGCTTGCCGCGTTCGGCTGGGTTTGAGCCGCCTGGACAGAGACACACACGGATAGATACATAGGAAGCCAAAATGAAATCGCAGTTTCGCCCTCTGATCGTGATCTTCGCCGTGCTGGCGGTCGTGACCGGCCTCGTGTATCCGGCCGTGATGACCGCGTTCGGCCAGGCCGCGTTCCACCGCCAGACCAACGGCAGCCTCATCGAAGTGAATGGCAAGGTGGTGGGCAGCGCGCTCATCGGCCAACAGTTCGATGCGCCCCAGTACTTCTGGGGCCGTCTCTCGGCCACGTCGCCCATGCCGTATAACGCGCAGGGCTCGGGCGCCTCGAACCTCGGTCCGACCAACCCGGCGCTCGCCGACGAGGTCAAAGGCCGTATCGATGCGCTGAAGGCCGCGGGCACCGACGTGTCGCAGCCCATTCCGGCCGATCTCGTGACGTCCTCGGGCAGCGGACTCGATCCCGAGATCTCGCCCGCCGCCGCCGCGTACCAGGTGGCCCGCGTCGCGCAGGCGCGACACCTGAGCGCAAACGACGTGCAGGCGCTCGTGGACCGCTACACGAAGGGCCGTCAGTTCGGCGTGTTCGGCGAGTCGCGCGTGAATGTGCTTGAACTCAATCTCGCGCTCGACGGTAAAGAGGCGAGCTGAGCCCGAAGACCTGGGCGCTGTTGAACCGCACCGCACGCACGGCGCTTCGAGCGGCGTGCGTGCGGTTCATTGCGTTTGCCGTTTATGCCGCATTTGCCATATCGGCGCCACGGTGAGACGATCTTTCGTGGTGCGTGACACCTGCGCGCAACCCCATCCATTTTCCGCATGAACCGCCCCGATCCCGACGAACTGCTCGACCGCCTGCAACGCGACGAAGAGAAACGCCGCCGCGGCAAGCTCAAGATCTTTTTCGGCGCCTCCGCGGGCGTCGGCAAGACCTATGCGATGCTGCAAGCCGCGCGCCGCCGCGCGGAGGAAGGCGTCGATGTCGTCGTCGGCATTGTCGAGACGCACGGGCGCAGCGAAACCGCCGCGCTGACCGATGGTCTCGACGTGATGCCGCGCCAGCGCATTGCCTACCGTGGGCGTCTGCTGGAGGAGTTCGATCTCGACGCCGCACTCGCGCGCAAGCCGCAACTCGTGCTCGTCGACGAACTCGCGCATTCGAACGTGGCCGGCGCACGGCACATGAAACGCTGGCAGGACGTCTACGAACTGCTCGACGCGGGTATCGACGTCTACACGACCGTCAACGTCCAGCACCTCGAAAGCCTCAACGACGTGGTGGGGCAGATCACGGGCATCCGCGTGTGGGAGACCGTGCCCGACCGCGTGTTCGACCGCGCCGACGAAGTCACGCTCGTCGACTTGCCCGCCGAGGAACTGCTCGACCGCATGCGCGACGGCAAGGTCTACATGCCCGCGCAGGCCGAGCGCGCGGTGCGCAACTTCTTTCGCAAGGGCAACCTGATCGCGCTGCGTGAACTGGCGCTGCGCCGCACGGCCGATCGCGTGGACGCGCAGATGCGCGAGTATCGCGCCGACCGCTCGATCCAGCATGTATGGCAGGCGCGCGAGCGTTTGCTCGTGTGCGTGGGGCCGGGGCCCGAGGCGAATGCCCTCGTGCGCGCCGCCGCGCGCCTCGCGGCGAGCCTCAAGGCGGACTGGATTGCCGTGTATGTGGAGACGCCGAAGCTTCAGCGCCTGCCCGACGCGGTTCGCGAGCGCACCCTAGGCGCGCTCAAGCTCGCCTCCGAACTGGGCGCCGAAACGGCGACGCTGGCAGGCGAGGACGCCGCCACCACGCTCGTCGGCTATGCGCGGCTGCGCAACGTCTCGAAGCTCGTGGCGGGCGGCTCGCTGCGCACGGGCTTTTCGCGCTGGCTCAAGCGCCCGTTCGGCGAGCGTCTGGCCGAAAAGGCCGGCGACGTGGATCTCACGCTCGTGCGCGCGAGCGCGGGCGAGGCGGTGCACGCGGGCGGCGAGCCCGGCGCTGCGAGCGCCGCTACGCGCGCCGCCAATGCATGGCGCGAGGCGCTCGCGGCGGGCGGCGCCGAGCGCTCGCCACCGCGCGCCTATGCGGCCGCGCTCGTGATCTGCGCGTGCGTGACGCTCATCGCGAGCCAGTTGATCGACCGTATCGACCTCGCGAATCTCGTGATGCTGTATCTGCTCGGCGTGATCTTCGCGGCGACGAAGCTCGGCCGGGGCCCCGGCGTCATGCTCTCGTTCGCGAGCGTCGCGGCGTACGACTTTTTCTTCGTGCCGCCGAGGATGTCGTTCTCGGTCACCGATACGCAATACCTGCTGACCTTCGTCGGCATGCTGCTCACCTCGCTCGTCATCAGCCATCTCACGTCCAGCCTGCGCCGCGAGGCGAGCGTCGCGCAGCGGCGCGAGCAGCGCACGGGCGCGATGTACGCCATGGCGCGCGAACTGGCCGCCGCGCTCACCACCGAGCAGATCGTGGCGATCGGCAGCCGTCACGTGAGCGAGGTGTTCGGCGCGCGCGTGGCGCTCCTGTTGCCGGACAGCGCGGACAAGGTGCAGCAGAAGATCGAGGACCCCGATCCGCAGATCATGCTCGACGCCGAAAGCCTCGATATCGACGTCGGCCAGTGGGTGTACGACCAGCAAAAGCCCGCGGGCAACGGCACCGACACGCTGCCCGCCGCCGTCGCGCGCTATCTGCCGCTCAAGGCGCCGATGCGCACGCGCGGCGTGCTCGCCGTCGTGACGCGCGACGCCCGCGAGCTACAGGTGCCCGAGCAGCAACGCATGCTCGACGCATTCGCGGCGCAGATCGCGCTTGCGCTCGAGCGCGTGCACTACGTGGACATCGCCCGCGACGCGCTCGTCAACATGGAGTCGGAGCGCTTGCGCAATTCGTTGCTCTCGGCCATTTCGCACGACCTGCGCACGCCGCTCACGGCGATCGTCGGCTTTTCGTCGATGCTCGCACAAACGCATGAGCCGCACGAGGCGCCCGACGCGCGCTCGGGCGAGCTGATCGAGGCGATCCACGACGAGGCGCTGCGCATGACCGGCATCGTCACGAACCTGCTCGACATGGCGCGGTTGCAGGCGGGCAGCCTGAAACTCAACCGCCAGTGGACGCTGCTGGAGGAAACCGTGGGCGCGGCGCTCGCCGCGTGCCGCCGGGTGCTCGCGCGTCACCCGGTGCAGGTGAAGCTCGAAGCAGGTTTGCCCCTGCTCCAGCTCGACGCGGTGCTCATGGAGCGGCTCTTTTCGAACCTGCTGGAAAACGCCGCCAAGTACACCCCGGCGCATACGCCGCTCACCATCGCCGCGCGGCGCGTGGAGGAGGGCGGTCAGCCGTTCGTGCGCGTGTCGATCGAGGACAACGGGCCGGGCCTGCCGCCCGCCATGGGCGAGCGTGTGTTCGAGAAGTTCACGCGCGGCGAGAAAGAGTCGGCCAAGCCCGGCATCGGGCTCGGCCTCGCGATCTGCCGGGCGATCGTCGAGGCGCATGGCGGTACAATCGGCGCGGCCAATCGCGTTGCCGCGGACGGCCATGTGGAAGGCGCGACGTTCTGGTTCGCGCTGCCCGTGGAGTCGCCGCCGCCGCTGCCCGCCGACGTGACGGACAGCGCGGACGACACCGACGACACGGATGCCGCCGACGCGCCCGAAGTCCCCGCATTACCCGCATTACCCGCAGCGCCTGAAACGCCTGAAACGCCCGCAGCGCTCACGCCGTCCGGCGAGGCGCAGCGCGCACCCGCCCCCGAGCAACCCTTCGATCCCAAACCCACCCATGAGTGACCCGAGCATCGCCGTTGTCCTGATCGAAGACGAAAAGCAGATTCGACGTTTCGTGCGCGCCACGCTGGAGGGCGAGGGCTTCGTCGTGCACGACGCCGAAACCGGCAAGCAGGGTCTCGTCGAGGCGGCCACGCGCAAGCCCGACCTCGTGATCGTCGACCTGGGCCTGCCCGACACCGACGGCCTCGACGTGATCCGCGAGCTGCGCGGCTGGAGCGACCTGCCCGTGATCGTGCTTTCGGCGCGCACCCAGGAAAGCGAGAAAGTGGCCGCGCTCGACGCGGGCGCCGACGACTACCTCACGAAGCCGTTCGGCGTTTCCGAGCTGCTCGCGCGCATTCGGGCGCAGTTGCGCCGTCGCAACCGTGGCGGGGCCAACGAAGCGCCGCAGGTGAGCTTCGGCGCCGTGAACGTCGATCTGGCGCTGCGCCAGGTCACGCGCGAGGGCGCGCCGGTCCATCTCACGCCTATCGAATACCGGCTGCTCGCCACGCTGGTGCGCGACGCGGGGCGCGTGCTCACGCAC
Organism: Paraburkholderia unamae; assembly: GCF_003268775.1. Lineage (GTDB taxonomy): Bacteria > Pseudomonadota > Gammaproteobacteria > Burkholderiales > Burkholderiaceae > Paraburkholderia > Paraburkholderia unamae. The sequence goes on along the minus strand of NZ_QLSU01000017.1, from coordinate 66,254 downwards.
CGACAACTGCTGCGCGAGGTCTGGGGGCCGTCGCACGTGGAGAGCAGCCACTACCTGCGCATCTACATGGCGCATCTGCGCCAGAAGCTGGAGCGCGATCCCGCGCAGCCCGAGCACATCATCACCGAGACGGGCGTGGGCTATCGGCTCGTGGGCGTGCAGTGACGCCTGACGGCGCGATGCACCGTGATGGTGCTATAATTACAGAATCGTAAGGACGGCCTTGCGACTCTTCGTTTTCATCGGGGACGGCCCCATTTTTCAATGGAGCGTTCCCCATGTCCTGGTTTCTTCTTCTGATCGCCGGCGTGCTCGAAGTCGCCTGGGCCGCCGGTCTCAAGTCTTCCGACGGTTTCACGCGGCTTTGGCCCTCGGTGTTCACCGTGGTCACGGCGCTCGGCAGCTTCGTCTTGCTCGCCATGGCCATGCGCCAGTTGCCGCTCGGCACCGCCTACGCGGTCTGGACCGGCATTGGCGCGGTGGGCGCGTTCGTGTTCGGCATCGTGATGATGGGCGAGGCCGTGAGCGCGGCGCGCGTGGCGAGCGCCGCGCTGATCGTGCTCGGGCTCATCGGCCTGAAGCTCTCTTCGGCCGCCTGATCCAGTCCATGCGTCTGCCGCGCCTGCGCAACACCACTGCGGCGGCGCAGCGAGCATGGCTATAATGGAACGGTCATAACCCGATAACACTCCGCGCCGCTTGTGCGGCGAGCGTGTGCGCGCAGCGCCAGCGCTCCCGCCTTCAAGCGCGGAGCACCGGCGCCCGGCCGCGCCGCGTGAGGAGGCAGCCATGCTGGAACCACTTTCGCTAGCAGCGGGCCTGTCCTGGGGCAGCGGCCTGCGCCTCTATCTCACGGTGCTGATGGCCGGCGTGTTGCAGCGCCTCGGCCTCATTCATCTGCCCGACACGCTATCCGTGCTCGCTTCGCCTTGGGTGATCGGCATCGCCGCCGCGCTCACGGTGCTTGAATTCCTCGCCGACAAGGTGCCCGCGTTCGATTCGCTCTGGGACGCCGTGCACACCTTCATCCGCATTCCGGCCGGCGCCGTGCTGGCGGCCGGCGCGCTCGGCCATGCCGATCCGGCCGTGCTGACGGTCGCCGCGCTCGCGGGCGGCACGCTCGCGGGCACCGCGCATCTGGCCAAGGCGGGCACGCGCGCGCTCATTAATCTGTCGCCCGAGCCGGTCTCGAACGTCGTCACGTCGAGCGCCGAGGACGGCATGACCTTCGTGGGCGTGCTACTCGCGCTCTTTGTACCGCTGCTCTTTCTTGTCATGCTCGTGGCGTTCCTCGTGCTGGCCGCCTGGGCGCTGCCGCGCCTGTGGCGCGGTGTGCAGGGCGGCTTTCGCGGCATGGCGACGCATATGGTCTCGCGTCTTTCGCTGCGAGGTCGCCACGATTGAGCGGCGGCGCGCCTTCCTCTTCTTCCAACCCGAAGCCCCCGCGCAGCGAGGGCGGACCGGGGTTCGCGCAAGCTGAGCCGCCGGGGGCCACGGGCGGCGCAGGTGGACCGGGTGGACCGTCGCGGCCCGCAGCCGCGCGCGCGACGCCTGGCTGGTCCGATCTCATGCAGCTTGCCGCGCGCATGACCGCGCGCGACTGGCGCGCCGGCGAACTCACGATGCTGCTGTTCGCGCTCGTGCTCGCCGTGGCTGCGCTCGCTAGCGTGGGCTTTCTCGCCGATCGCCTCCAGCGCGGGCTCGAACGCGATGCGCGGCGCATGATCGCCGCGGACTTTATCGTGCGCGCCGACCATCCCGTCGATCCGATGTTTGCGCGCGAGGCGAAATCGCTCGCGCTGCGCACGGCGACGACGGCGATTTTTCCGAGCATGGTGAGTTCGGGCATGGCCCCGTCCGCAGCGGTTGCGGCCGCATCGGGTCCATCGGGCGCTGTCGTTTCCACGGCCACGCGCCTTGCCGCCATCAAGGCCGTGTCGGCGGACTACCCGTTGCGCGGGGCGCTGCGCCTTGCCGCCGCGCCCGGCGCGCCCGATCACGCGGCGCAGGGTATTCCGCCACCCGGCACTGTCTGGGTGGACGACGAGCTGCTCGACGCGCTCAAGCTGCATGTGGGCGACACCGTGAAGGTCGGCACGCGCACCTTCACCGTGAACGCGCTCATCACGAAGGAGCTCGATCGCGGCTTTTCGTTCGTGAACTTCTCGCCGCGCCTCATGCTGCGCGCCGATGAGCTCGCGTCCACCGGCTTGATCGGCTATGGCAGCCGCGTGACCTACCGCCTGCTCGTGGCGGGCGCCGACCCGGCAGTCGCGCAGTTCGCCGCCTGGGCGCGCGAGCGCGTGGATGGCGGCAAGATGCGTGGCGTCGCGCTCGAATCGCTTCAGGACGGCCAGCCGCAGGTGCGCCAGACGCTCGATCGCGCACGCCACTTCCTCACGCTCGTTTCGCTGCTTACGGCGCTGCTCGCGGCCGTGGCGATCGCGATGGCCGCGCATCGCTACACGCGCCGCCATCTCGACGCCTGCGCCACGATGCGCTGCCTTGGCGCAAGCCAGCGCACGTTGCGCACACTCTTCGTGCTGGAGTTCGCGGGTCTCGGGCTGCTGGGCGGCGCGATCGGCGTTGCGCTCGGCTACGCGGGGCATCTCGCGCTGCTGGCGTGGCTCGGCAATCTCATCGACGTCGTGCTGCCGCAACCGGGGCCGATGCCGGTGATCGAAGGCATCGCCGCCGGCCTCGTGCTGCTGCTCGGCTTCGCGCTGCCGCCGCTGTTGCCGCTCACGCGCGTGCCGCCCGTGCGCGTGCTGCGCCGCGAGTGGGGCGACGAAGGGCGCGCCGCATGGGCCGCGTACGGCGTCGGCATCGCGCTGTTCGCGGGACTGCTCGTGATCGCGGCGGGCGAGCTCAAGCTGGGCGGCATCGTTGCCGGCGGCTTTGCGATCGGGCTGCTCGTATTCGCGGGCGTGGCGCGCGTGGCGCTTTGGTGCGCGGCGCGTATCGCGCGCAGCGGGCGCTTCGGCGGCCAGGTGCGCGCGGGCGTGGGCTGGCGCTATGCGCTCGCGTCGCTCGAACGGCGGCCGGGCGCGAGTGCGTTGCAGATCACGGCGCTCGCCATCGGCCTCATGTGCCTGCTGCTCATTGCGATGACGCGCAACGATCTCGTCGAAGGCTGGCGCAAATCCACGCCGCCCGACGCGCCCAACGAATTCCTCATCGACATCCAGCCCGACCAGCGCGACGCCGTGGCCGCCTGGCTGCGCACGCATGGCATTGCGGGGGACGCCGACAGCGATCTCCAGCCGATGGTGCGCGGACGCCTCATCTCGATCAACGGCAAGCCCGTGAATCCCGATTCGTACAAGAGCGAGGACGCGCGGCGTCTCGTCGATCGCGAATTCAATCTCTCGTACACGACGAAGCTGCCCGACGACAACCGCATCGAAGCGGGCGAGTGGTATGGCGATTCGAGCGCGCCGCAGCTTTCCATCGAGCAGGGGCTCGCGAAGCTCATCAACGTGAAGCCCGGCGACGTGCTCAAGTTCGACGTGACCGGCCTCGAAGTGAGCGCGCCCGTCACGAGCGTGCGCAAGCTCGACTGGGGCTCGTTCAAGGTGAACTTCTTCGTGCTGATGCCGCCCCCGCTGCTGCGCGATTTCCCGGCAACCTACATCACGAGTTTTCATCTGCCGCCTGCGCAGCGCGGGGTCGTGGACGGCCTCGTGGCGCGTTATCCGAACGTCACCGCCATCGACATCGCGCCGATCCTCGCGCAGATCGAGCGCGTGCTGGAGCAGGTGATCGGCGCCGTGCAGTTCCTCTTCATCTTCACGCTCGCCGCGGGCGTGCTCGTGCTCTATGCGGCGCTCGCGGGCACGCGCGACGAGCGCATGCGCGAGTCGGCGCTGCTGCGCGCGCTGGGAGCGTCGCACCAGCAGGTGCGCGCGGTGCAGGTGGCCGAGTTCGTCTCGGTCGGGGCGCTCGCGGGCCTCATGGCGGCGATCGGCGCGCAAGTCGTGGGCTCGGTGCTCGCCACGCGCGTGTTTCAGTTCTATCTCGCTTTCGATCCGTGGCTCGTGCCGGCCGGCATTGCCGCGGGCGTGCTGTGCGCGGGCGTGGGGGGCTGGATCAGCTTGCGTCACGTGCTCGCGCGGCCGGCGTTGCAGTCGCTGCGCGACGCGTAGGGCGCGCAGGGTACTCAGGGCGCCAGCGCCGGTTCCACGCCGCTATGCGAAAATCGTTGGTTTACGGCTGCGCCTTCATTCGCATGGCCGTCCCTCATTTCGTACTCTTTTGACCGTATGACCGATCCAGCCGACGAAGCGCCGCAGAAACCCACGGCCTTCGAACTCGTCGGCGGCGAGGCGCGCGTGCGCGAACTCGTCGACCGTTTCTATGACCTGATGGACCTCGAAGCCGAGTTCGCGGGCATCCGCGCGATGCACCCGCAAACGCTCGACGGCTCGCGCGACAAGCTGTTCTGGTTCCTGTGCGGCTGGCTCGGCGGCCCGGACCACTACATCGAGCGCTTCGGCCATCCGCGCCTGCGCGCGCGCCATCTGCCGTTCGCGATCGCCTCCTCCGAGCGCGACCAGTGGCTGCGCTGCATGGCCTGGGCGATGGAAGACGTCGGCCTGCCCGAGCCGCTGCGCGAGCGTCTGCTGCACTCGTTCTTCGACACCGCCGACTGGATGCGCAACCGTCCGGGTTGAGTCCGCGCGCCGGATCGCGCTGGATTGTGCCGGTCCGTGCGCCGGTACAGTCCGGTGACCGCGCGTTCCGGTCGTGTGACAGGGTCTTTGGCCGTGCGCCCATAATGGTCTTTTGGCCGAAGCGCAGCCGCGCCGTCCGCCGCACGCAAAACAAGGAGACACCCACGATGACGACCACCCGCGCGCTCTTTCGCGAAGACGCCTATCTCACGCACTGCGAAGCGACCGTGCTCGCCGTGGGCGAAGACGGCGTGCGCCTCGACCAGACCGTGTTCTATCCGCTCGGCGGCGGCCAGGCCGGCGATGCCGGCGCGCTGGTGCTCGCCGACGGCACGCGCATCGAGATCGCCGACACGCGCAAGGCAAAGTTCGAAGGCGCGACGCCCGACGACGCGCTGCACGTTCCCGCGCCCGGCCAGGAAGCGCTCATCGCGCGCCTCGCCGCGGGCGAGCGCGTGCGCGCGGAGATCGACTGGGCGCGCCGCCATCGCCACATGCGCCTGCACACGGCGAGTCATTTGATGTGCGCGGTGCTGCCGTACGCGGTGGACGGTTGCAGCATCACGACCGACTACGCGCGCCTCGACTTCGCAACGGTCGAGCCGATCGAGCGTGAGACCGTGGAGGCGCGGCTCGCCGCACTCGTGGCCGGCGCGCATCCCGTCGCGACCGAATGGATCACTGACGAGGAAATGGCGCAGCGTCCCGAACTCGTGCGCACGATGAGCGTGAAGCCGCCCATGGGTCTTGGCCGCGTGCGCCTGTTGCGTATCGAGAACGTCGATCTACAGCCTTGCGGCGGCACGCATGTGCGCAACACGCAGGAAATCGGCGCGCTGCGCGTGGCGAAGCTCGAAAAGAAGAGTGCGCGCACGCGGCGTCTCGTGCTGGAACTGGCCGGATGAGTCTCGATCCTCGCGCGCGCGACGTGCTCGACTTCTGGTTCGGCGCGCCGGATTCGGAGGAGTTCGGGCGTGAGCGCAAGATGTGGTTCCGCAAGCGCGCGGCGTTCGACGCCCAGTTGCGCGAACGCTTCGGTGCGCTGCTCGAAGCCGCCGCCGCGGGCGAGCTCGACGCGTGGCGCGCGACGCCCGAAGGGGCGCTCGCGCTCGTAATCGTGCTCGACCAGTTTTCGCGCAACTGCCATCGCGGCACGCCGCACGCGTTTGCCACCGACGAGCAGGCGCTCGCGGTCGCGCGCGAGATGGTGGCGAGCGGCGCCGACTTGCGTTTGCCGACCTTGCAGCATCGCTCGTTCGCGTATCTGCCGTTCGAGCACGCCGAAAGCGCCGAAGCGCAGCGCGAGTCGCTGCGGCTTTTCGGCGAACTGGCGAAAGAGCCGGAAGGTCAGGGCTACTACGATTACGCGCTGCGCCACGCCAAGGTCATCGAACGCTTCGGGCGCTTTCCGCACCGCAACGCCCAACTCGCGCGCCCCTCCACCGACGACGAAGCCGCGTTCCTGCGCGAACCCGGTTCGTCGTTCTAGCGTCCGCCGCTCACGTCGAGCAGGGCGCCCGTGACGTACGAAGCGGCGTCGCTCAGCAGCCACACGATCGTTTGCGCGACTTCTTCCGCGCTGCCGGGCCGCCCGAGCGGCGTTTGCGCGCCGAGCACGGCGGCGCGGTCGGGCCGGCCGCCGCTGGCGTGGATCTCGGTGTCGATGAGGCCCGGGCGCACCGCGTTCACGCGCACGCCCTGCGGGCCAAGCTCCTTGGCGAGGCCGATCGTCATCGTGTCGACCGCGCCCTTGGACGACGCGTAATCCACGTACTCGTTGGGGGAGCCGAGGCGCGCCGCCGCGGACGACACGTTGACGATCGCGCCGCCGTCGCCGCCGCGATCCTTTGACATGCGCCGCGCGGCTTCGCGCGCGCACAGGAACGCGCCGTAGACGTTCACGTCGAACATGCGCTTCAGGCGCTCGGCGCTCATGTCGGCGACCTGGCTGCCGGGCGCGACGATGCCCGCATTGTTCACGAGCGCGTCGATACGGCCGTAGGCCGATTCGAGCGCGTCGAACATCGCGACCACGTCCGCCTCGTTCGCCACGTCGCCGCGCAGCACGCGCGCGTGGCCGCCCGCGCGGCCCACCTCGGCGGCGGTTTCGTCGGCGGCCGGTTCGTTGTGCAGATAATTCACGCCCACGGTCCAGCCGTGGGCGCCGAGCAGACGCGCCGTCGCGCGCCCAATGCCGCGGCTCGCGCCGGTGATCAGGACAACCTTGCTCATTGCGATGCACTCATCGTAGTGACTCCAGTGTGTCTTGGGGCAACGGGGGGCCAACAGCGGGCGCAACGGCGCGCGTTCGGATCAGACGTTCTCGCGCAGATCCGCCCACTTGTCCTTCGCGGGCGCGTGATAGCGCTGGAGCTTCGCGATCAGCGCGACCGGATCGCTGTCGGTTTGCAGCATGTCGAGGTAGGTCTCGCGCATGAAGCCTTCGCGCACCGTGTGGTCGAGCAGCGCCATGAGCGGGTCGTAAAAACCGCCGATGTTGAGCACGCCCACGGGCTTGCGGTGATAGCCGAGCTGGGCCCACGTGTAGACCTCGAACAGTTCTTCGAGCGTGCCCGCGCCGCCCGGCAGCGCGACGAATGCGTCGGAGAGATCGGCCATCATCTTCTTGCGATGATGCATGTCGGGCACCACGTGCAGCTCGGTGAGGCCCGCGTGGCCCACTTCCTTGTCGACGAGCAGCTCGGGGATCACGCCAATGGCGCGGCCGCCGCCGGCCATCACGGTGTCGGCAATTACGCCCATCAGGCCCACCTTGCCGCCGCCGTAGACGAGCGCAAGGTTCGAGGCGAGCAGCGCGCGGCCGAATGCCTGGGCCGCTTCGGTGTAAATGGGGCTGGCTCCGAGCGAGGAGCCGCAATATACGCAGACTGCTTTCATTCGTTTCTGACCTTGGGTGTTCAGTCCCGGTTGTCTTTCGCCGCACCGTCGCGCGGCGGCAGATAGTCGTAGAACTCGCGCTTGGGCAGCTTGCCCGAAACGAGGTCGTCGAACAGCTCGCGCGCGCGGCCGCGCAGGTACGGCGCCATCAGCGAGACGATCTGCACGCTCACCTGGTGCAGCTCGTCGCGAATCGCTTCCTGGTCGTTGTACTTGCGCGGATTCATCACGAACTGGTACGAGAGCCAGTAGGTGGCGATCACGCCGATATTCGTGGAGATCACGTGAATCTCGGCGGGCGTGGCCACCATCTCGCCGTCTTCCACGAGTTGCTCGCAGAACTGCTTCGCGAAGTGCACCTTGTGGCTGATGATCTGCTTGAAGTGCATCTCCAGCGTGCGGTTGCGCGCGAGCAGATCGTTCAGGTCGCGATAGAGAAAGCGGTAGCGCCACGTGAAGTCGACCATGTACTGGAGGTAGGCCCACATCTCGTCGATGGTGGCGCGATGGTCTTCGGGAAAGCGCAGACGCTTTTCGATCTCCTGCTCGAACTGGCTGAAGATGCTGTTGATGATGTCGTCTTTGTTGCGGAAGTGGTAGTACAGGTTGCCTGGACTGATCTCCATTTCCTCGGCAATGGTCGTCGTCGTGACGTTCGGCTCGCCGATCTCGTTGAACAGCTTCAACGACAGTTCAAGAATCCGTTCGCGTGTACGGCGGGGAGGTTTGGCTTCCATGTCGTCCGGCCCTGAAAATGCTGTGCCGGGCCCAGGCGCCCGCTTCGATGTTGCGGTGCGCGCGGCCCGGACGCGGTTGGTCGTTATAAGACTGTCGTTCGATTATAAACCGACGGCCCGCGCGTACAGGCACCTTGAAGTCGCTTGCTCCGGCAGGCAATGGGCGGGGCAGGCGCGGCCGCTGCCCGGTGGCCGCCGTCTTGCGCTAGAGCGCGCCGAGCCAGCGCAGCAGCGGCGGCCCGAAACGGGGCACGAGAATGAGCCCCCAGGTCATCACGCAGAGCAGCAAGGCGACCGTCACGGCCGCGCTGCCGAGGTCCTTGGCGCGGCCCGAAAGCTCGTTGCGTTCAAGGCCGATGCGGTCCACGGCGTTTTCGATGCTCGAATTGAGCAACTCGACGATCAGCACGAGCATGATCGAGCCGAGCAGCAGCACGCGCTCGACCGGCTCGACCGGAATGAACACGCCGATCGGCACGAGGATGGCCGCGAGCGTGAGCTCCTGGCGAAACGCGCTTTCCTCGCGGATCGCGGCGCGAAAGCCCTTGATCGAGTATTTGAGCGCTTTCCACGCGCGCGTGATGCCGCGGTTGCCCTTGTACGGATTGAAGGGCAGCGGCGCGAGCGGATCGTCGGGGCCGAGCGGTTCATGCAGATGCGGGGGCTCGGGCGGTTCCGGGGCGACGGCCGGTGCGGCCGGAACCGGTTGAGCCGCTTGCCCCGCTTGAACCGGCGCGGAAGCGGCCTGTGGCGCATTGCCGGGCGCGGGCACAGGGGCAGGCGCGCGCGGATCCAGCGCTTCGGCGGCCCGCGCCGCACGCGCGGCGGCGCCGGCGCCGGTGCGGCCCGGCGGGCTCGCACTGTGGGCGCCGTGGGCACTTTGCGGCGGTGACGGTGGACGTGACGTCATGGTGGTGCGTGAGAGCACCCCAGTATCGCACGCATGGGGGGCGGTTGCGCCGGGGGCGTCAGTCTCCCCGGCGCGCTTGCGGACAGTCGTGGTGCGGACCATGGAGGGCGTTGCGCTCAGGCCGCGGCGCTCGAAGGCTCCATGCTCGCGCGCGAGCGCGGCTTGAGGTGCGAAGCGAACTGCTCCGAAGCCGCGCGCCATGAGAAGCGCTCGGCCCACGCGCGCGCTTCGCCGCGGTCGATCTTGAGCGCTTCGAGGCAGGCTTCGCGCAGGTCCTCGTTCATGGCGCCCGCGCCGCCCGTGCCGAGCACGTCGATCGGGCCCGTGACCGGGTAGGCGGCCACCGGCGTGCCGCAGGCGAGCGCTTCGAGCAGCACGAGGCCGAAAGTGTCGGTGCGGCTCGGGAACACGAACACATCGGCGGCGGCATAGACCTTCGCGAGTTCGGGCTGGTTCAGGACACCCAGGTAATTCGCCTGGGGATAGCGCGACTTCAGCTCGGCGAGCGCCGGACCTTCGCCGCAGACCCATTTCGAGCCGGGCAGGTCGAGCTTGAGGAAGGCTTCGACGTTCTTCTCCACGGCTACGCGCCCCACATAGAGGAAGATCGGGCGCGCCGTGTTGAGCACCTTCGACTCCATCGGCCGGAAGATGTTGAGGTCCACGCCGCGCGTCCACAGCACGACGTTCGTAAAGCCGAACTTCTCGAGGTCGGTCTTGACGACCGGCGTGGGCGCCATCACCGCGAGCGAGGGCTTGTGAAACCAGCGCAGGAAGCGGTAGGTCGCCGCGAGCGGAATGCCGAAGCGCGCCTGCACGTACTCGGGAAAGCGCGTGTGATAGGCGGTCGTGAACGGCAGGTCATGGTCGATCGCATAGCGGCGCGCGGCGAGCCCGAGCGGGCCTTCGGTCGCGATATGGATGGCGTCGGGGCCGAACGCGCTGACGCGCTCGCGCAGATGCCGCTTCGGAAAGAGCGACAGCTTGATTTCCGGGTAGGTGGGGCACGGCATCGTGCGGAACTCGAGCGGCGTGAGCATATCGACCTGGTGCCCAAGCGCGATGAGTTCGCGCGTCGTGTTCTTCAGCGTTCGAACCACGCCGTTGACCTGCGGCTCCCATGCATCGGTCACGATCATTACTTTCATCGGTCGTCGGCCCTCTTGTCGTTCGGTGGTGCGGTTATGGCTGCGTGGCGCAGATGGGTGCTGCGGTACTCAGTCAATCGATCGGTAAATCGGGCAATCGGTCGATCGGTCGATCGGTCGGTCAATCGGTTACGCGCGACCGCCACGGATCAGGCGGCGCTCACGCGAGCCTTGCGGGCGGAGGCCTGCGCCTCGGGCGCGCGCATCACGGTCCAGTAGACGATGCGCAATTCGCCCTCGAAGGTCTCGACGAGCGCGGTGAGGCTTTCCACCCAGTCGCCGTCGTTGCAGTAGAGGATGCCGTCGATGTCGCGGATCTCGGCCTTGTGGATGTGCCCGCACACGACGCCGTCGCAGCCGCGCCGGCGCGCTTCGTCGGTCATCACGCGCTCGAACGACGAGATGAAGTTCACCGCGTTCTTCACCTGGTGCTTGAGGTACTGCGAGAGCGACCAGTACTGGAAGCCGAGCTTCGCGCGAATGCGGTTGAACCAGCGGTTGAGCAGCAGGATCAGCGTGTAGGCCGAGTCGCCGAGATAGGCGAGCCACTTGGCATGCTGGATCACGCCGTCGAAGAGGTCGCCGTGCACGACCCACAGGCGCTTGCCCGAGAGCGTGGTGTGGAAGGCCTCTTCGCGCACATGGATGTCACCGAACGCGAGATTGCAGAACTGGCGCGCGGACTCGTCGTGGTTGCCGGGGATGTAGATGACCTGGGTGCCCTTGCGCGCCTTGCGCAGCACTTTCTGCACGACGTCGTTGTGCGCCTGCGGCCAGTACCAGCCCTTCTTGAGCTGCCAGCCGTCGATGATGTCGCCCACGAGGTACAGGTATTCCGACTCGTTGTGGCGCAGAAAATCGAGCAGATACGACGCCTGGCAGCCGCCGGTCCCGAGATGGATGTCGGAGAGCCAGATCGTGCGATAGCGCGTCGGATCGGGATGATCGTCGTCGTGGCTGCCGGTGTCGGGGTCGTTGTCGAGCGGCAGGGGCGGGGCCGGGAAACTGGCGCCGCCCCCGGGGGCCGGGTGGAACGTGGCGGAGTCGGTGCCTCGTCCGGTGGTTTGCCGGAACAGGGTGGTCGCTGACGTCTTTTGGGCCATGGCGCACGCGGCGGGTTTGTAATACGCGCATTGCGCCATGCGGGCGTGACGGCAACATGACAGTCACGAGAAGGTCTTGTTACGCAGTCCTGCGTTGTGCCTTCCGGCCGGCAGGAGAGGCTTATGCCGTCGCGCGTTGTGGCGTGACGGCGACGATGCGCGTGCCCGCGATGCGGTCGTGCAGGAACTGCCGGTCGCGGGCGAAGCGGGCGCTCGCGGCCCAGAGCGCGAACCACGCAGCGCAGAGCGCAAGCGTGTGCGCAACGGTGAGATGCAGGAGCGGATGCAGCACGAGCGGCGGCAGGAACCAGAGCCACGCGGCCCCGTAGCGCAGCGCCGCGCGCGCGAGGGTGGGCGGCGCGCCGCGCGGACCCACCACGCGCAGGCGCCAGGTTTTCATCGGCAGCGTCTGGCCGCCCTTGTGCCAGAAGCCGACGAAGTACACGCCGGCCACGAGGATGATCCAGGCCGCCATCAGGTTGTGGTACGTGTAGCCGTTGCGCTGCTGCATGACGAGGCTGAACGCGAGCCCTGCGGCGAAGACCACGCCAAAGAGCAGCACGCTCTCGTAGACGAACGCGGCGAGGCGGCGTCGAATCGAGACCGGAGGCGCTTCGGTGGGAGTGGTCGCGGCGGCGGGCGGGAGGGCGGCGGCTTGGGCGCTTTCGGACACGATGGCGTCGGTTGGGAGACGAGTTGTGGACGAGGACGCCCCAAGCATAACCGCGAAAGCGCGCGCGGCGATACGGCGGCAAGGCCGCTACGGGGTTAACGATGGCGAGGCGATGCCCCGCGGGAATGTCGGCGGGGTGACGCGCCGGGGGGCTTCAGGAGCCCTTGAACGCCGCGGGGGCCTCGGCGGGCGAAACCGGAATCGGCGTGGCGGGCACGAAGCTGCCGGCAGCGGGAATGCCCGCCGCGAACGACGATGCCGCCGGTGGCTCACCGGGCGCGCCCGGCGTGGCGGGTGCGAGCCCCGAGCCCGTGCTGCTTGCGCCTGCGGCACCCGACGCGCCCGTGACGCCGGGCGGCGCATGGGGCAAGCCGCGCCGGTCGCGCTCGTTGACGAGCCGCTCGATATCGCGAATCTCGCTCTTGTTGCCGCTGGGCGGCGCGCTGACGACGGTCGGGCGGCGCTTGTGCTCGCTGGCGGCGAGGCGCGCCTTCTGCTCTTCGGAAAGCTGCTGATACGCCTTCCAGGCGCGCTGACGCGCCTGCGCCGGCAGCTCCTTGGACACCTGGTAGTTCTCGCGTGCGACGCGGCGCTGCTCGGGCGTCATGCGCACCCATTCGGTCATGCGCTCATGCAGTCGCTTTTGCGCTTCGGGTGACATCTTCGGGTAACGTGACGCGATCTTTAGCCATTTTCGCTTGCGCTCGTCACTGAACTGGTCCCAGTCGGCGGCGAAGGGGGCGAGTGCGGCGTGCTGGGCTTCGCTCAGGCGCGCCCATGCGAGCGGGCTGTCCTGGCCGGGCAGCGGCGCGAACGTGGTCGCGAGCGAACTGTCGGGCGTGGGGGCTTTCGCCTGCGTGGCGACACCGGCCGCGGGCTCGCCAGCCGGCTCGGGATGAAAGCGCGGGTAGGTCGCCACATACGACACTACCGCCGCGACCACAGATCCAATGACAACGGCCAGGCCGCGCTTGTAACTCACCCCGTCAGTCTCCCGCTTAAGCGTTTTTCCTTAGTGCGCGCGCGTCAGATACGCGTTGAACCCGTGATCGAGGTAGGCGGTGAGCGGCAGGTCGTCGCTCAACATGGCCGCGTCGATATCGGCGAGTTCGGCAGTGCGTTGCTGATCTTCGAAGTACGCGATGGCAAAGAGTCCCGCCACCAGCGCCGCGAGCGGCCAGGCGAGCGCGAAGCGCGCGAACGCCGAGCGGCGGCGCTTGGGCAGGCTCATATCCGCGCCGCTCATGCTGCCCACGCCCGGCGCGGCAAGCGCCGGCGCGCGCACGAGCACGAACTCGGCCTTTTTGCGGGCGAGCGCGGCCTTGCGGGCGGCGGCGAGTCGGGCAGTGGTGGGAGCGGGCAGGCTGGCGGCACTCTCGTCGAGCGCGCGACGCATCTCCTGCACGAACGCTAATTCTTTGTTTTCGAGGGCGGAGCTCATAGCGTGATTCCTTTGGCCTTGAGCGCATGAGCCAGCGTGTGGGTGGCCCGGGAGCAGTGCGTTTTCACACTGCCTTCGGAGCACCCCATGGCGGCGGCAGTCTCGGCGACATCCATATCCTCCCAGTAACGCATCAGAAACGCCTCCCGTTGACGTGCCGGTAATTTCTGGATTTCGTCGTCGATCATCTGGAGCACCTGGGCGCGCTCGATCTGCTGCTCGCTGCTTTCGGCGCCGACTGTGCCCTGCTGGGCCTCGAAGGTCTCGAGGGGGTCGAAGTCCTCGTCGTCGGCGTTGCCGAGCGACGAAAACAGGCTCACCCACGTATTGCGTACTTTCTGCCGACGAAAATAGTCGTGCATCGTATTTTGCAAAATACGCTGGAAGAGCAGGGGGAGTTCGGCGGCCGGACGGTCTCCGTATTTTTCCGCGAGCTTGATCATCGCGTCCTGCACGATGTCGAGCGAGGCGTCGTCGTCCCTTACGGCGTAGACCGTCTGCTTGAACGCGCGTCTTTCGACGCCTGCCAGAAAGTCGGCGAGTTCCTTGTCTGATGCCATCCGTTGCAGGGCGCCGCCACCAGCGTACGCGTAATCGTTCGAAAAATGTCGTAAAACTCGCGGATCCTAGCAAATTTTCGCGCCTACAGGGTAGCGGGAAGGCCGTGAGAATGCTTCGCATCATGGATGTGCGTGCCTTGGCAGCCACCCGCCAGCCTCTTTGTGGGCTGCTTTACCGGCCTTCGCCGCCGCCGCGAGGTGTGCGCGCTCGCGCAACGTTCATGCCCGGCTTCTCAATAATTGCTTGACCGAAAGGCGGCGAGCCGCTATCTTCGACGGTTCGCAACATAAGTGACTTGTCTCAATTCAGGTGTGGCCCATGAGGCTCATCTGTCAACTGGACGCGCCGCTTGAACCCGAGCCACAAGCCCGGCAGAGAGCACCCGATCAATTTTTTGCCGAAAATTCGAAAGGTCAATGATGAATATGCCCAGCGCGGAATTCTCCACGTCGGTCCCCCCTTCGCAAGAATCTGACCCCCAAGCTCATACCTCCATCGGCGGAACCGTGCTGATGAAGGCGCTCGCCGACGAGCAGGTCGAATTCATCTGGGGTTATCCCGGCGGCTCGGTACTCTACATTTACGACGAGCTGTACAAGCAGGACAAAATCCAGCACGTTCTCGTGCGCCACGAACAGGCAGCCGTGCACGCGGCCGACGCCTACGCGCGTTCGACCGGTAATGTCGGCGTGTGTCTCGTGACCTCGGGACCTGGCGTCACCAATGCGGTGACGGGCATCGCGACGGCCTATATGGACTCGATCCCGATGGTGATCATCAGCGGCCAGGTGCCTACCGCCGCGATTGGTCAAGACGCCTTCCAGGAGTGCGATACGGTCGGCATCACGCGTCCCTGCGTGAAGCACAACTTCCTCGTGAAGGACGTGCGAGACCTCGCCGCTACCGTCAAGAAAGCTTTCTACATTGCGCGCACCGGCCGTCCCGGCCCCGTGCTGATCGACATTCCGAAGGACGTGTCGAAAACGCCGTGCGCGTATGAACCGATCAAGAGCGTCTCGCTGCGCTCGTACAACCCGGTCACCAAGGGCCACTCGGGGCAGATCCGCAAGGCGGTGTCGCTGCTCCTCTCGGCCAAGCGTCCGTATATCTACACCGGCGGCGGCATTATCCTCGCGGATGCGTCGCGCGAACTGAACCAGTTCGCCGATCTGCTCGGCTATCCGGTCACGAACACGCTGATGGGTCTGGGCGGCTATCGCGCAAGCGACCGCAAGTTCCTCGGCATGCTCGGCATGCACGGCACGTACGAAGCCAACATGGCGATGCAGCACTGCGACGTGCTGATCGCGATCGGTGCGCGCTTCGACGACCGCGTGATCGGCGACCCGGCGCACTTCGCCTCGCGTCCGCGCAAGATCATTCACATCGACATCGACCCGTCGTCGATTTCGAAGCGCGTGAAGGTCGACATCCCCATCGTCGGCGACGTCAAGGAAGTGCTCAAGGAGCTCATCGAGCAACTTCAGCACGCCGAACACGGCCCGGATACGGCCGCCCTGGCCGACTGGTGGAAGGACATCGAAGGCTGGCGCGAGAAGAACTGCCTGAAGTTCGACCGTTCGAGCGAAATCATCAAGCCGCAGTACGTGGTGGAAAAGGCGTGGGAACTCACGGGCGGCAACGCGTTCGTGTGTTCGGACGTCGGCCAGCACCAGATGTGGGCTGCGCAGTTCTACCGCTTCAACCAGCCGCGCCGCTGGATCAACTCCGGTGGCCTCGGCACGATGGGCTTCGGCCTGCCGGCGGCGATGGGCGTGAAGATGGCGCACCCGGACGACGACGTGCTGTGCATCACGGGCGAAGGCTCGATCCAGATGTGCATTCAGGAGCTGTCGACCTGCAAGCAGTACGACACGCCCGTGAAGATCATTTCGCTGAATAACCGCTACCTCGGCATGGTCCGCCAGTGGCAGCAGATCGAATACAGCAAGCGCTATTCGCATTCCTATATGGATGCGCTGCCTGACTTCGTGAAGCTCGCCGAAGCGTTTGGCCACGTCGGCATGCGGATCGAAAAGACTGCGGACGTCGAGCCGGCGCTCAAGGAAGCGCTGCGCCTGAAGGACCGCACGGTGTTCCTCGATTTCCAGACCGACCCTTCCGAAAACGTCTGGCCGATGGTACAGGCCGGCAAGGGCATCACCGAGATGCTGCTCGGCTCGGAAGACCTGTAACGGTATTTGCACGGCGCCGTTTCGACCTCGCGCGGCGCGCGTCCACACAACGGGCGCGCGAGTTCGCGGGGGAGGGCGGCACCCAGGCTAACTGGATAAATCGCGGATCACATCATGAGACACATCATTTCCGTTCTGCTGGAAAACGAGCCTGGCGCGCTCTCGCGCGTGGTTGGCCTCTTCTCCGCACGCGGCTACAACATTGAAACCTTGACGGTGGCGCCGACCGAAGACCGTTCGCTCTCGCGCATGACCATCGTTTCCATTGGCTCGGACGACGTGATCGAACAGATCACGAAGCATCTGAACCGCCTGATCGAGGTGGTGAAAGTGGTCGACCTTACCGAGGGCGCCCACATCGAGCGCGAGCTGATGCTGATCAAGGTAAGGGCGGTCGGCAAGGAACGTGAGGAGATGAAGCGGATGGCGGATATTTTCCGCGGACGCATCATCGACGTCACCGAAAAGACCTACACGATCGAACTGACGGGCGCGAGCGACAAGCTCGACGCGTTCATCGAAGCGATCGACGCAACCGCGATTCTCGAAACCGTCCGTACGGGCGGCTCGGGCATCGGGCGCGGAGAGCGCATTCTGAAGGTGTGACCCGACCACAGTCGATCTTGCACCGGAACTTGACCGGATGCGTCTTTAATCGCATCCGGTGCAGCAAAAGCTAACAGCAGTACCGAAATTCACCAGACTCTCGCCAAGGAACCAACATGAAAGTTTTCTACGACAAGGACGCCGATCTCTCCCTCATCAAGGGCAAGCAGGTCACGATCATCGGTTACGGCTCGCAAGGCCACGCCCACGCGCTGAACCTGAAAGACAGCGGCGTGAACGTCACGGTCGGTCTGCGCAAGAACGGCGCATCGTGGAGCAAGGCTGAGAACGCCGGCCTGCAAGTCAAGGAAGTGGCCGACGCGGTGAAGAGCGCCGACGTTGTCATGATGCTCCTGCCCGACGAGCAGATCGCCGATGTCTACGCGAAGGAAGTTCACGCGAACATCAAGAACGGCGCAGCCCTCGCATTCGCGCACGGCTTCAACGTTCACTACGGCGCGGTGATCCCGCGTGCGGATCTGGACGTCATCATGATCGCGCCGAAGGCGCCGGGCCACACGGTTCGCGGCACCTACTCGCAAGGCGGCGGCGTGCCCCACCTGATCGCTGTCCACCAGGACAAGTCGGGCGCAGCACGTGACATCGCCCTGTCGTACGCAGCAGCGAACGGCGGCGGCCGTGCCGGCATCATCGAAACGAACTTCCGCGAAGAAACGGAAACCGACCTGTTCGGCGAACAGGCTGTTCTGTGCGGCGGTACGGTCGAGCTGATCAAGGCTGGCTTCGAAACGCTGGTGGAAGCCGGCTACGCGCCGGAAATGGCGTACTTCGAGTGCCTGCACGAACTGAAGCTGATCGTCGACCTGATCTATGAAGGCGGCATCGCCAACATGAACTACTCGATCTCGAACAACGCCGAGTACGGCGAGTACGTGACGGGCCCGCGCGTCGTCACGGCAGAGACGAAGAAGGTCATGAAGGACGTTCTCAAGGACATCCAGACCGGCGAATACGCCAAGAGCTTCATCCTGGAGAACAAGGCCGGCGCACCGACGCTGCAATCGCGTCGCCGCCTGGGCGCCGAGCACCAGATCGAAACGGTCGGTGCGAAGCTGCGCGCGATGATGCCGTGGATCGCTGCAAACAAGCTCGTCGACCAGTCGAAGAACTAATCTGACGGTTTCGGGCTGATTGCGCGTGCGGTTTTATGTAGTCGCGCAGCAGCTTGATCTGAGTCAGACCCGAAAAAGCCGCCCAGGTGGGATGAACCCTGGGCGGCTTTTGCTATCCTACGGTTTTTAAAATAACAGCGAAGCCACCATGAATTACCCTCATCCGATCATCGCGCGCGAAGGCTGGCCGTTCATCGCCATTGCGGCCGTCGTGGCGCTCTTGATCCATGCGGTCGCAGGCTTCGGACTCGCATGGCCCTTCTGGCTGATCCTGATCTTCGTCGTGCAGTTTTTCCGCGATCCGCCGCGCCCGATCCCGAGCCAGCCCAACGCCGTGCTGTGCCCGGCCGACGGCCGCATCGTCGCCGTGGAAACCGCGCATGACCCGTATGCAAACCGTGAAGCGCTGAAGATCAGCGTGTTCATGAACGTCTTCAATGTGCACTCGCAGCGCTCGCCCGTGGACGGCGCCGTCGCCAAGGTCGAGTACTTCCCGGGCGCGTACCTGAACGCCGCCATCGACAAGGCTTCGACCGAAAACGAGCGCAACGCAGTGGTCCTGACGATGGCCGACGGCACGACCGTGACCTCGGTACAGATCGCGGGTCTGATCGCGCGGCGCATTCTCTGCTACGTGCGCGCCGGCGAGCCGCTTTCGCGCGGCCAGCGCTATGGCTTTATCCGCTTCGGCTCGCGTGTGGACGTCTACCTGCCGGTGGGCAGCCGCCCGCGCGTGTCGATTGGCGAGAAGGTGTCCGCCTCGTCGACGATCCTCGCCGAACTGCCGACCCAATCGGCATAAAGGAGGGCAGCGATGGCCGGATTCAAACAGCGTCGACCCCGTAACCCGGCCGGCGCGCCGTTGCCGCGGCCGTTTCGGCGCAACAAGGCCGTGCAGGAGCCCATGGGCGTCGCCGCGAGCCGGCGCGCGGCGCGCCAGGAATTCCTGAAAAAGCGCGGCATTTACCTGTTGCCCAACGCGTTCACCACGGCGGCGCTCTTCTGCGGCTTTTTCGCGGTCGTGCAGGCCATGAACGTGCGCTTCGAGGTGGCGGCGATCGCCATTTTCGTGGCGATGGTGCTTGACGGCATGGACGGGCGCGTCGCGCGCATGACGCACTCGCAAAGCGCGTTCGGCGAGCAGTTCGACAGCCTCTCGGACATGGTGTCGTTCGGCGTGGCGCCCGCGCTCGTGATGTACGAGTGGGTGCTCAAGGATCTCGGGCGCTGGGGCTGGCTGGCGGCTTTCGTCTACTGTTCGGGCGCGGCATTGCGTCTCGCGCGCTTCAACACGAACATTGGCTCGGTCGACAAGCGCTTCTTCCAGGGCCTGCCGAGCCCGGCCGCAGCGGCGCTCATTGCCGGCTTCGTCTGGCTCGCCACCGACAACCGCGTGCCCGTGAAGCTCTCGTGGCTGCCGTGGGTGGCCTTCGTGCTGACCATTTACGCGGGCGTGACCATGGTGTCGAACGCGCCGTTCTACAGCGGCAAGGCGCTCGACGTGCGCCACCGCGTGCCGTTCGCGGCCACGCTGCTCGTGGTGGTGGCGTTCGTGCTGGTGTCGTCGGACCCGCCGCTGATGCTGTTTGGCCTGTTCGTGCTCTACGGCCTTTCGGGCTATGTGTTCTGGGCGTATCAGGCCATGCGTGGACGCAACAATCCGGCCCGCTCGTCGCCGCGTGAGCGGTAGGGCGCACGCGCCGGATCGATGAAAAAGAGGGCTGCGCGTGAGCGCGGCCCTTTTTCTTTTTCCGGTCGGCCGCGCTGGTCGCTTCCAATTGCGCTATCGGCGGATTCCGGCTATAGTCGGCGGCATGGACACCATCCAGTTCCCCCTCTTTTCCCTTCAAGCCGGCGCGCTACTAAGCACGCTAGCGCTAGCGCGCCTGCCGCGCTGATCTCGCTCGCCCTCCGTAAGCCTCGTTCATTGTCAGCGTCGCCATCGGTGGCGCGAACACCCAAAATCCGTTTTAGACACTGAACAAGTCCCCCTGGAGACCCGAAATGGCAGCAGACAAGCTCATCATCTTCGATACGACGTTGCGTGACGGTGAACAGTCGCCCGGCGCGTCGATGACGAAGGAAGAGAAAATCCGCATCGCGAAGCAGCTCGAGCGCATGAAGGTCGACATCATCGAAGCCGGCTTCGCGGCCAGCTCGAACGGCGACTTCGACGCGATCCACACGATCGCAGGCCTGGTGAAGGACAGCACGATCTGCTCGCTCGCCCGCGCGAACGACAAGGACATCCAGCGCGCCGCCGACGCGCTCAAGCCCGCCGACCACTTCCGCATTCACACGTTCATCGCCACCTCGGCGCTGCACATGGAGAAGAAGCTGCGCATGTCGCCGGAACAGGTGCTCGAGCAGGCCAAGCTCGCGGTGCGCTTCGCACGCAAGTTCACGAACGACGTGGAATTCTCGCCCGAAGACGGCAGCCGCTCGGACATGGACTTCCTGTGCCGCGTGCTCGAAGCCGTGATCAACGAAGGCGCGACCACGATCAATATCGCCGATACGGTCGGCTACGGCATTCCGGAGCTCTACGGCAAGCTCGTGAAGACGCTGCGCGAGCGCATTCCGAACTCGGACAAGGCCGTGTTCTCGGTGCACTGCCACAACGACCTCGGCATGGCCGTGGCGAACTCGCTGGCCGGTGTGCAGATCGGCGGCGCGCGCCAGGTGGAGTGCACGATCAACGGTCTCGGCGAGCGCGCGGGCAACACGTCGCTCGAAGAAATCGTGATGGCCGTGAAGACCCGCAAGGACTACTTCGGCCTCGACCTCGGCATCGACACCACGCAGATCGTGCCGGCGTCGAAGCTCGTTTCGCAGATCACCGGTTTCGTCGTGCAGCCGAACAAGGCGGTGGTGGGCGCGAACGCGTTCGCACACGCTTCGGGCATCCACCAGGACGGCGTGCTCAAGGCGCGCGACACCTACGAGATCATGCGCGCGGAAGACGTGGGCTGGAGCGCGAACAAGATCGTGCTCGGCAAGCTCTCGGGCCGCAACGCATTCAAGCAGCGTTTGCAGGAACTGGGTATCCAGCTCGACAGCGAAGGCGAACTGAACAACGCATTCGCGCGCTTCAAGGAACTGGCCGATCGCAAGTCCGAAATCTTCGACGAAGACATCATCGCGATCGTCACGGAAGAGTCGGCGCAGGCGCAGGACCAGGAGCACTTCAAGTTCATCTCGCTCGCGCAGCACTCGGAAACGGGTGAGCGTCCGCACGCACGCGTGGTGTTCTCGGCCGACGGCAAGGAAGTGACCGGGGAAGCCGCGGGCAACGGCCCGGTGGACGCCACGCTCAACGCGATCGAAACCGAAGTGGGCAGCGGCTCGGAACTCCTGCTGTACTCGGTGAACGCGATCACGACGGGCACCCAGGCGCAGGGCGAAGTGACGGTGCGTCTCTCGAAGGCCGGCCGCATCGTCAATGGCGTGGGCACCGATCCGGATATCGTCGCCGCTTCGGCGAAGGCGTATATCTCGGCGCTCAACAAGCTGTACTCGGGCGACAAGGTGAATCCGCAGCGCTCCGAAGCGTAACAAGCGCTATCAGCGAAGGCGAGGCAATCCGCCTCGCCTCGTCACGCAAAATGAAAAACCCCCGGGCGCTGCAAGCGCGCGGGGGTTTTTGTTTCTGTGTCGCGAAATCAGAACGTGCTGCGACGGTCCGGGTCGTGCAGCGGGTCGGGCGTCTTCTGCGTGAGCCGCAAAATGCCCTGATCGTCGAAGTAGAAGCTGTAGAGCATGTACCAGACGTTGTCTTCCTGGTAGCGGTAGGTCCAGGCTTCTTTCTTCATCAGCGGGAAGTAGGCGGTTTCCACCGGGCGGCCGAAGTTCACGAGCACGTCGGTGCGCGTCCATTTGCCGATTTCGGCGCGATAGAACTCGTTGGGTTGCAGCACCTGGCGCACGTTCATGACCTTGCCGCTCGCGTCGATGTCGGCGGCGGTGGTGGTTTCGCCCATTGGCTGGGTCGGCCACATGAGGCGCTTGCCGCCGTCGGGCAGGTCGTAGACCTCGGCCGGCGGCCCGAAGCGCGCGATGACGGATTGCGCGTCGTCGCCGGCGTGGAATTGCTGCCACGGCTGCGCGCAGCCGGCTAGCGCGAGGGCGCCCACGCCTGTTACGAGGGCGAGGCGCGCGTGGCGCGAGACGAGGCGCAGACGCGTGGCAAGCGAGGTTGAAAGGCGCGTGTGCATGATGTCCCCCGTTTGGCCTGGTTCCCGTGATCCAGTGGCCGCCGTGAATGTGGATCTCTTATTTTGACACGGCGCGCCGAGAGCGCGGGGCCCGGCTGTCTCGTTCTGTCTCGTTGCGTGGCGCAGGCCGGTCTTGCCGTCGCGCGCGCTCGCGGCCTATGATCCGCGCTTCGAATGGAAATCCGCTTGGCGCCATCCCGGCATCAAGTCGGCATCAGAAACGAGGGAAGAGCGCATGAAGGCACGAATGACGCGCGCCGCGGCGGCGATGCTCGCCATGGCGGCGGCGCTGGCAACGGGGTTGGCAGCCTCGCACAGCGCGCAGGCGGACGAGGCGCCCACGGGCAAGCCCATCCAGTTGGCGCTGATCGAGGGGATGTCCGGGCCGTTCGCCGACGCGGGCGCGGCCGTGGAGCGCAACCTGCGCTTCGGCGTGGAGCGCGTGAACGCGCGCGGCGGCGTGACGCTCGGCGACGGGCGCCATCCGCTCGAACTCGTCGTGCTGGACAGCAAGGGCAGCACCGAAGCGGCGCTCGTGCAGTTGCGCGCGGCCCAGGATCGCCACATCGGCTATGTCATGCAGGGCAACAGCTCGGCGGTGGCGGCGGCGCTCGTCACGGCGATCGACCGCCAGAACGCGCGCGAACCCGACAATCGCGAGCTTTTCCTCAACTATTCCGCCGACGATCCCGCGCTCACCAATGCGAACTGTAGCTTCTGGCACTTCCGCTTCGACGCGCACGCCGGCATGCGCATGGACGCGCTCGCGGACGTGATCGAGGCCGACAAGTCGGTGAAGAAGGTCTATCTGCTGAACCAGGACTACAGCTTTGGCCACGACGTGAGTACGCTCGCTCGCGCGGCGCTGGCGAAGGACCGGCCGGACATCGCCGTCGTTGGCGACGAGTTTCACCCGATCGGGCGCGTGAAGGACTTCGCGCCGTATATCGCCAAGATCCGCGCAGCCGGCGCGGACGCCGTTATTACGGGCAACTGGGGCAACGACCTCACGCTGCTCGTGAAGGCCGCGCGCGAGCAGGGGCTCGACACGAAGTTCTACACCTTCTATGGCAACAGCCTCGGTGCGCCGGCCGCGCTCGGCGACGCGGGCGTGAAGCGCGTGATCGCCGTGGCCGACTGGCATCCGAACGCGGGCGGCGCGGCCTCCGACGCCTGGTACAAGGCATTTCGCGCGCGTTATCCGGCTGCCCAGGACGACTACCCCGTGCTGCGCATGTCGATGATGGTGGAAATGCTCGCCCAGGCCATGACGAAGGCCGGAACGGCCGACCCCGTGGCGGTCGCGAAGGCGCTGGAGGATCTGCACTTCCAGGGGGACGAAAGCGGCTTCCACCCGATGTGGATGCGCGCCGACGACCATCAGGCGATCCAGCCCCTTTACGTCATGCAGATGGACAAGCAGGGCACGGCTGGTGTGCGTTACGACAACGAGGGTTCCGGCTACGGCTTTCGCACGATGCTGGCGCTGCCCGCGCAGCGCACCGTGCCGGCCACATCGTGCAAGATGAAGCGCCCTTGACGGCTTCTTGTGTGCGGGTTCGCGGCAAATCGGGGCTGTGCTACAATACGCCCCTTGTCGCAAATCCGCGGCAAGGCAGTAAAGAACCAAGCCACGGCACGGCCTTTCTTCCGTGACCGCTCGTTTGTTTTAAAGGAAAAGCAAAATGTCCGTAGCAGATATCAAGAAGTCCGAAGTCGTCGCGCAATTCGCGCGCGGCACCAATGACACGGGTTCGCCCGAAGTTCAGGTTGCGCTCCTGACGTCGCGTATCAACGAACTGACCGCGCACTTCAAGTCGCACGCCAAGGATCACCACAGCCGCCGCGGTCTGCTGCGCATGGTGAGCCGCCGCCGCAAGCTGCTCGACTACCTGAAGGGCAAGGACGCTGATCGTTACCGCGCGCTGATCGAAAAGCTGGGTCTGCGCAAGTAACCGGAAGGTCTTTCACAAAGATGCCTGTGTCAGTTCCGCTGATGCAGGCATTTTGTTTTTGAACGGCGCGCTTCGTACACGTCTTCGTACAAGTTTCACGCGCTGCGCGCCGGGTCAAAACACACAGCATCACCACGCAGCATCAGCAGTACAAGCAGCAGGGCCGGGCCTCGAGGCAGAGCTTTGTGTCATTCCAGCGGATCGTGCGCGCCTGTGTCGCAAGGTCGCGACCCGCTGGAATGGCATAACACTCCTCTACCTGTGCGGTGCCGGAGCCTGTCTTGCCGCAGCGCCCGCGTGTGCGGGCGCCGCATAACAAATGAGTAAGGAGTGAGTGACCATGACCATGTTCAATAAAGTCGTGAAGGAATTCAAATGGGGCCAGCACAATGTGCGCCTCGAAACCGGTGAGATCGCCCGTCAGGCGAGCGGTGCCGTCATCGTCGACGTCGAAGACACCGTCGTGCTCGCGACCGTCGTCGGCGCGAAGACCGCCAAGCCGGGCCAGGACTTCTTCCCGCTCACCGTCGACTACATCGAAAAGACCTATTCGGCCGGCAAGATCCCCGGTGGCTTCTTCCGCCGCGAAGGCCGTCCGTCGGAAGGCGAAACGCTGATCTCGCGCCTGATCGACCGCCCGCTGCGTCCGCTCTTCCCGGAAGGCTATTACAACGAAGTCCAGGTCGTGATCCACGTCCTGTCGATCAACCCGGAAGTCCCGGCTGACATCCCCGCGCTGATCGGCGCGTCGGCTGCGCTGGCGATCTCGGGTCTGCCGTTCAACGGCCCGGTTGGCGCCGCACGCGTGGCCTACATCAACAACGAATACGTGCTGAACCCCACGCGCGCGCAGATCAAGGAATCGCGCCTCGACCTCGTCGTGGCCGGTACCGAGCGCGCTGTGCTGATGGTGGAATCGGAAGCCGACCAGCTGCCGGAAGACGTGATGCTCGGCGCGGTCGTGTTCGGCCACGAGCAGATGCAAACGGCTATCGACGCCATCCACGAACTGGTTCGTGACGGCGGCAAGCCCGAGTGGGACTGGACGCCGGCGCCGAAGGACGAAGCGCTCATCGCGCGCGTCACGGCCATCGCCAACGACAACCTGCTCGCCGCGTACCAGTTGCGCGACAAGCAACAGCGTTCGACCAAGCTGAAGGAAGTCTACGCAGCCACGTCGGCCAAGCTCGAAGAAGAAGCGGCTGCGGCCGGCACGACGGCGGCCGACAAGGCCACGGTCGGCAACGTCATGTTCGACCTCGAAGCGAAGATCGTCCGCTCGCAGATCCTGAACGGCGAGCCGCGCATCGACGGCCGCGACACGCGCACGGTTCGCCCGATCGAAATCCGCACGGGCGTGCTGCCGCGTACCCACGGTTCGGCGCTCTTCACGCGCGGCGAAACGCAGGCGCTGGTTGTGGCGACGCTCGGCACCAAGGGCGACGAGCAGATCATCGACGCGCTTGAAGGCGAATACCGCGACCGCTTCATGCTCCACTACAACATGCCCCCGTTCGCGACCGGCGAAACGGGCCGTGTTGGCTCGCCCAAGCGCCGTGAAATCGGCCACGGCCGTCTCGCGAAGCGCGCGCTCGTCGCGTGCCTGCCGAGCGCCGAAGAGTTCGGTTACTCGATCCGCGTGGTGTCGGAAATCACCGAATCGAACGGTTCGTCGTCGATGGCTTCGGTGTGCGGCGGCTGCCTCGCGCTGATGGACGCAGGCGTGCCGATGAAGGCGCACGTCGCCGGCATCGCGATGGGCCTGATCCTCGAAGGCAACAAGTTCGCCGTGCTGACCGACATCCTCGGCGACGAAGATCACCTCGGCGACATGGACTTCAAGGTTGCCGGTACGGAAGCCGGCGTGACCGCGCTCCAGATGGACATCAAGATCCAGGGCATCACCAAGGAAATCATGCAGGTCGCCCTCGCGCAAGCGAAGGAAGGCCGTATGCACATCCTCGGCAAGATGACCTCGGCGGTGTCGGGCGTGAACACGGAGCTGTCGGCTTACGCTCCGCGCATGATCACCATCAAGATCAACCCGGAAAAGATCCGCGACGTGATCGGCAAGGGCGGTTCGGTGATCCGCGCGCTGACGGAAGAAACCGGCACGACGATCGACATCTCCGACGACGGCGTCGTGACGATCGCTTCGACGTCGAGCGAAGGCATGGCCGAAGCGAAGAAGCGCATCGAGAACATCACGGCCGAAATCGAAGTGGGCCAGGTGTACGAAGGCGCCGTCCTCAAGCTGCTGGACTTCGGCGCGATCGTGAACCTGCTGCCGGGCAAGGATGGTCTGCTGCACATCTCCGAGATCGCCAACGAGCGCATCAAGGACATCAACGACTATCTGAAGGAAGGCCAGGTCGTGAAGGTCAAGGTCATCCAGACGGACGAGAAGGGCCGCGTGCGCCTGTCCGCCAAGGCGCTGCTCAACGAGCAAGCCAGCGGCGCACCGCAGGGCGAACCGCAGGAGTAAAGCGGTAAGCTCCAACGGCCGGCAGCGTGCAGAACGCGCCGGCCGTTTTTTATGACAATGAGGGTGAATGGCCTTGCGCACGCGTCGATCATGTCGCGTGCGCAGCGCCATCCAGACAGGGGCGCGGAGCTCTGAGGAGAGGTGACATGAAGGCAGTCGAGATTACCGAATTCGGTGCGCCGGACGTGCTCAAGCTGGCCGAGCGGCCGACCCCCGAGCCGAAGGCGGGCGAGGTGCTGATCAAGGTGGGCGCCTCGGGTGTGAACCGTCCCGACGTGTTCCAGCGCAAGGGTTCGTACGCGCCGCCGCCGGGTATTTCCGACCTGCCGGGCCTCGAAGTGGCGGGCGAGATCGTCGGCGGCACGGTCGACGAAAAGAACAATCCGTTCGGCCTGAAGATCGGCGACCGCGTGTGCGCGCTGATCGCGGGCGGCGGCTACGCCGAATACGCGGTCGCGCCGCTCGGGCAGTGTCTGCCCGTGCCGAAGGGGCTCACGGACGTCGAGGCGGCGTCGCTGCCCGAAACCTTCTTCACGGTCTGGAGCAACGTGTTCCAGCGCGCCTATCTCGGCAAGGGCGAGGGCGGCGAGAACGAAACGCTGCTCGTGCAGGGCGGGTCGAGCGGCATTGGCGTGACGGCCATCCAGATCGCGCATGCGCTCGGCTTTCGCGTGTTCGCGACCGCAGGTTCCGACGACAAGTGCCGCGCCTGCGAGGCGCTAGGCGCCGATCGCGCCATCAACTATCGCACCGGCGATTTCGTGGAGGTCGTCAAGGCGCTCACGAATGATCGCGGCGTGGACGTGATTCTCGACATGGTGGCGGGCGGCTATGTGTCGCGCGAACTGTCGGCGCTGGCTACCGGCGGCCGTATCGTGCTGATCGCGACGCTGGGCGGCTCGAAGGCTGAGTTGAACATGGGCGAGATCCTGCGTCGCCGCCTGACGGTCACCGGCTCGACGCTGCGCGCGCGTTCCGTCGAGTTCAAGGCGCAGATCGCGCAGGAACTGAAGACGACGGTCTGGCCCCTGATCGAAGAGGGCCGCATCAAACCCGTCGTGTTCCGCGTGTTCCCCGCGACGCAGGCTGCCGAGGCCCATGCGCTGATGGAAAGCAGCGAGCATATCGGCAAGATCGTGCTCGATTGGAGCAGCGCGGCCTGAGTCCAGCGCTGATCGCGGCCCGGCGCGAGCGGCTTGCGCCGGTTCCCCGCGGTTCGTGCTTGATTATTCGGGATTTTTTCGGGTATTTTTTGCGCCTCGCGGACGGTGTGGTTTGACCCGCCTGGATTTCACGCAGTAAAATTATGTGTTTTGCGTCCGCTTTTAACAGCAACCGGAACAATGACGAAACAACGATCGAAGCTCGTAGTCGGTAACTGGAAGATGCACGGCCGCCTCGCGGCCAATGCGGCATTGCTCGAAGGCGTCGCGCGCGGCGCGCAGGCGCTGCCCGCGGACGTGCGCGTAGGCGTGTGCGTACCGTCTGTCTACCTGGCGCAGGCGCAGGCGCTGCTCGGCGGCAGCCGGGTCCTGTGGGGCGCGCAGGACGTGTCCGCGCACGAGCAGGGCGCGTACACGGGCGAAATCGCGGCGGGCATGGTCGCCGACTTCGAAGCCGCTTTTGCGATCGTTGGTCACTCGGAGCGCCGCGCTTACCATGGCGAAAGCTCCGAACTCGTCGCGCAGAAGGCGCAACGCGCGCTCGCGGCAGGCATCACGCCCATCGTCTGCGTAGGCGAAACGCTCGAGGAGCGCGAGTCGGGTGCGACCGAGCGCGTGGTTGGCGCACAACTCGACGCGGCGCTGGCGGTGTTGTCGGCCGACGAGGCGGCGCGCATCGTCGTCGCCTATGAGCCCGTCTGGGCGATCGGCACGGGCAAGAGCGCGACCTCGGAGCAGGCTCAGCAGGTACACGCGTTCCTGCGCGGGCGTCTTGCGGCCAAGGGCGCCCAGGTGACGGACGTGCCGCTGCTCTACGGCGGCAGCGTGAAGCCGGAAAATGCGGCGGAGCTCTTCCGTCAGGCCGATATCGACGGTGGCCTGATCGGCGGTGCATCGCTGAAAGAAGGGGATTTCCTCGCGATCTGCGCGGCCGCTGCGGCGGGCGCCAGCGTTGCGGGCTAAAGGCTTGCGCACGGCTCGCTCGGGATAGAGCGCGTCGTGCGGGCTGCTTATGCGTTTGCCTCGGCCAGGGGCGGGCGCTCAACCAGGACTCAGGTGAGTGTGATGCTGTATTTGAAAACGTTGATTATCGTCGTCCAGCTTCTGTCGGCGCTCGGGGTGATCGGCCTCGTATTGCTGCAACACGGCAAAGGCGCGGACATGGGCGCGGCTTTCGGCAGCGGCGCCTCGGGCAGCCTGTTCGGCGCGAGCGGTTCCGCGAACTTTCTTTCGCGGACTACTGCCGTTCTCGCAACGGTGTTTTTCGTGTCGACCCTTGCATTAACCTACCTGGGGTCGTATCATGCGAAGCCTTCGGCGGGCGTGCTTGGCGCTGCGGCACCAGCCCCTGTCGTGGCCTCGGCTCCGGTTGCTTCGGCACCCGCGGCATCTGCTCCGGCGGCGGCTTCTCCGGTTGCAGCAGCCTCGAACCCGGGCAACGATGTACCGAAATAATTCTGAAAAACTTGTTTTTGTGCGTTGAACAAAGAACGGAAACAAGTTAGAATTTAAGTCTTGAAGCGATTCGCGGGTTACAAGAATTTGTTGTCCCGGATTGCATGTAGTGCCGACGTGGTGAAATTGGTAGACACGCTATCTTGAGGGGGTAGTGGCGAAAGCTGTGCGAGTTCGAGTCTCGCCGTCGGCACCAATGTTATCTAAAAAATGCCAGCCGCTTGCTTCAGCTTCGGCTGGCATTTTTGCTTCTTACGTCGTGTTCGTTTTCTGTTCGCAGCGCGAAGTACGTGAAGTGATTCCCGCGGAGCGATGCAAGTTCCTGCGGAACCTCAGAACCAACCGATATAGAGGATAGCCTTGAACCTCGCTGCCTATTACCCCGTCCTTCTATTCCTCCTCGTAGGTCTCGGTCTGGGCATAGCGCTAGTGACAATTGGCAAGGTCCTCGGTCCCAACCGGCCAAACAGCGAAAAAAATTCGCCGTACGAGTGCGGCTTCGAAGCATTCGAAGACGCGCGCATGAAGTTCGACGTACGCTACTACCTGGTCGCCATCCTTTTCATCATCTTCGACCTCGAAACGGCATTCCTGTTTCCGTGGGGTGTGGCCCTGCGCGACATCGGCTGGCCCGGTTTCCTGTCGATGATGCTGTTTCTGCTCGAATTCCTGCTGGGCTTTGCCTACATCTGGAAGAAGGGCGGTCTCGACTGGGAATAATGGGTTAATCGCCGGATAGCATGGGCGGCACTGCGGGGAAACTGTGGGCTGTCCGTCTGGAGTGGAAAGCACATGAGTATCGAAGGGGTCTTGAAGGAAGGGTTTGTCACCACCACGGCTGACAAGCTGATCAACTGGACGCGCACTGGCTCGCTGTGGCCGATGACGTTCGGTCTGGCGTGTTGCGCGGTCGAGATGATGCACGCGGGCGCGGCCCGCTACGACCTCGACCGTTTCGGCGTGGTGTTCCGCCCGAGCCCGCGCCAGTCGGACGTCATGATCGTCGCCGGCACGCTGTGCAACAAGATGGCGCCCGCGCTGCGCAAGGTCTACGACCAGATGGCCGAGCCGCGCTGGGTCATTTCGATGGGGTCGTGCGCCAACGGCGGCGGCTACTACCACTATTCGTATTCGGTCGTGCGCGGGTGTGATCGCATCGTGCCGGTCGATGTCTATGTGCCGGGTTGCCCGCCGACAGCGGAAGCCCTGGTCTACGGGGTGATCCAGTTGCAGGCGAAGATTCGCCGCACCAGCACCATCGCCCGTCAATAAAGGCCGCGGCCTCCCCACAATATGGCAAGCAAACTCGAGACCCTGAAAGCGAACCTCGAAGCGGCCCTTGGCGCGCGCATCGTCAGCCTCACCGAGGCACTTGGCGAGCTGACGCTGGTCGTCAAGGCGGGTGAGTACCTCGGCGTGGCCAAGGAGCTGCGCGACAACCCCTCGCTGCGCTTCGAGCAATTGATCGACCTGTGCGGCGTCGACTATCAGACCTACGGCGACGGCGCATGGGAAGGCCCGCGTTTCGCGGCCGTGTCGCAACTGCTCTCCCTCACGAACAACTGGCGCCTGCGCCTGCGGGTGTTCGGCCCTGACGACGATGTGCCCATCGTGCCTTCGGTCGTCGAGATCTGGAGTTCGGCGAACTGGTACGAGCGCGAGGCGTTCGACCTCTTCGGCATCGTCTTCGAAGGCCACCCCGACCTGCGCCGCATCCTGACCGACTATGGCTTCATCGGACACCCGTTCCGCAAGGACTTCCCGATCTCGGGTTACGTCGAAATGCGTTACGACCCGGAGCAGAAGCGCGTGGTCTACCAGCCGGTCACGATCGAGCCGCGCGAGATCACGCCGCGTGTGATCCGTGAGGATCGCTACGGTGGTCTGAGGAAACACTAAGAGGGTCGCATGTCAGAGATCAAGAACTACACGCTCAACTTCGGCCCGCAGCACCCGGCAGCGCACGGTGTGCTGCGCCTCGTGCTCGAGCTCGACGGCGAAGTGATCCAGCGCGCCGATCCGCACATCGGGCTGCTGCATCGCGCGACGGAAAAGCTCGCCGAGAACAAGACGTTCATCCAGTCGGTGCCGTACATGGACCGTCTCGACTACGTGTCGATGATGGTCAACGAGCACGGCTATGTGATGGCCATCGAAAAGCTGCTCGGCATCGAAGTGCCGGTCCGCGCGAAGTACATCCGCGTGCTGTTCGACGAAGTCACGCGCGTGCTGAACCACCTGATGTGGATCGGCTCGCACGCGCTCGACGTCGGCGCGATGGCGGTGTTCCTCTACGCGTTCCGCGAGCGCGAGGACCTCATGGACGTGTACGAGGCGGTGTCGGGCGCGCGCATGCACGCGGCCTACTACCGTCCGGGCGGTGTGTACCGCGATCTGCCCGACGCGATGCCGCAATACAAGGCTTCGAAGATCCACAACGAGAAGGCGCTCGCCCGCATGAACGAGGCGCGCCAGGGTTCGCTGCTGGACTTCATCGACGACTTCTTCACGCGCTTCCCGGGTTGCGTCGACGAGTACGAAACGCTCCTCACCGACAACCGGATCTGGAAGCAGCGTCTTGTCGGCATCGGCGTGGTGAGCCCCGAGCGCGCCATGCAACTCGGCCTCACGGGCGCGATGCTGCGCGGTTCGGGCATCGAGTGGGATCTGCGCAAGAAGCAGCCGTACGAAGTCTACGACCAGATGGACTTCGACATTCCGGTGGGCGTGAACGGCGACTGCTACGACCGTTATCTTGTGCGCGTCGAGGAAATGCGCCAGTCCACCCGTATTGCGAAACAGTGCATTGAGTGGCTGCGCAAGAATCCGGGTCCGGTGATGGTCGACAATCACAAGGTTGCGCCGCCTTCGCGCGTGAACATGAAGTCGAACATGGAAGAGCTGATTCACCACTTCAAGCTCTTCACGGAAGGCTTCCATGTGCCCGAAGGCGAGGCATATGCTGCCGTCGAACATCCGAAGGGTGAATTCGGCATCTACCTGGTGTCAGATGGCGCGAACAAGCCTTATCGTCTGAAGATCCGTGCGCCGGGTTATGCCCATTTGTCCGCGCTCGATGAAATGGCGCGCGGCCACATGATCGCCGACGCGGTCACGATCATCGGTACGCAGGACATCGTGTTCGGTGAAATCGACCGCTAGGTAGCAAGCTGCCGGCGCGCTTCGCAGGAGCGGAGCGCACGGCGAAATACCGGGAACGCCAGGACTGTCGCAGCGAGCAGGAATGCGCAACGCGCGGCAGGGGTTTGTCTGGCGGGAATTGAAACGGTAGGAATTGAAAGAGTCGTGTCTGAAAATGATCTCAGCTGAAGGCCTGAAAGAAATCGATCGCGCGTTGACGAAGTACCCCGCCGATCAGCGACAGTCCGCCGTGATGGCGGCTTTGGCCGTGGCTCAAGAAGAGCAGGGCTGGCTGTCCCCCGAAATCATGCAGTTCGTGGCCGACTACATCGGCATGCCGCCTGTCGCGGTCCAGGAAGTCGCCACGTTCTACACGATGTTCGAGACGAAGCCGGTCGGCAAGCACAAGATCACGCTCTGCACGAATCTGCCGTGCCAGCTCGGCCCGGATGGCGGCTCGGAGAGCGCCGCCGACTACCTGAAGCAGAAGCTCGGTATCGACTTCGGCGAAACCACGCCCGATGGCAAGTTCACCTTGAAGGAAGGTGAGTGCATGGGCGCGTGCGGCGACGCACCGGTGATGCTCGTGAACAATCACCGCATGTGCAGCTTCATGAGCCGCGAGAAGATCGACCAGCTGCTCGAGGAGCTTTCGAAATGACTTCGTTGCACGACCGTCACATCAAACCCCTGATTCTCGCGGGCCTGAACGGCGAGAACTGGCATCTCGAAGACTACGTCGCGCGCGGCGGCTACAAGCAGCTGCGCCGTATCCTCGAAGAAAAGATTCCGCCCGAGCAGGTGATCGCCGACGTGAAGGCCGGCGGCCTGCGCGGCCGAGGCGGCGCGGGCTTTCCGACCGGCCTGAAGTGGAGCTTCATGCCGCGTCAGTTCCCGGGCCAGAAGTATCTCGTCTGCAACTCGGACGAGGGCGAGCCGGGCACGTTCAAGGACCGCGACATCCTGCGCTGGAATCCGCATAGCGTGATCGAAGGCATGGCCATCGGCGCGTACGCCATGGGCATCACCGTGGGCTACAACTACATCCACGGCGAAATCTTCGAGGTGTATCGCCGCTTCGAGGCCGCGCTGGAAGAAGCGCGCCAGGCGGGTTACCTCGGCGACAACATTCTCGGCACGGACTTCTCGTTCCAGTTGCACGCTCACCATGGCTATGGCGCGTACATCTGCGGCGAGGAAACCGCGCTGCTCGAGTCGCTCGAAGGCAAGAAGGGCCAGCCGCGCTTCAAGCCGCCGTTCCCGGCGAGCTTCGGCGTGTACGGCAAGCCCACCACGATCAACAACACCGAAACGTTCGCCGCGGTGCCGTTCCTGCTGACCGTGGGTCCGCAGACGTACATGGAACTCGGCAAGCCGAACAACGGCGGCACGAAGATTTTCTCGGTGTCGGGCGACGTGGAGCGTCCGGGCAACTACGAGATTCCGCTCGGCACCCCGTTCGCGAAGCTCATGGAGCTCGCAGGCGGCGTGCGCGGCGGCAAGAAACTGAAGGCCGTGATTCCGGGCGGCTCGTCGGCGCCGGTCATTCCGGGCGACCTGATGATGCAGACGGACATGGACTATGACTCCATCGCCAAGCAGGGCTCGATGCTCGGCTCGGGCGCGGTCATCGTCATGGACGAAACGCGCTGCATGGTGCGCTCGCTGCTGCGTCTCTCGTACTTCTACTACGAAGAGTCGTGCGGCCAGTGCACGCCGTGCCGCGAAGGCACGGGCTGGCTGTATCGCGTGGTGAACCGCATCGAGCACGGCGAGGGCCGCCAGGAAGACCTGGACCTGCTGAATTCGGTGGCGGGCAACATCATGGGCCGTACGATCTGCGCGCTGGGCGACGCGGCGGCCATGCCGGTGCGCGGCATGCTCAAGCACTATTGGGACGAATTCGAATATCACGTGCACAACAAGCGTTGTCTCGTCGGCGGTCATGCCGGCTCGCACGCGGCCTCGGAAACGGTGGCTGCCTAAAGGGCGAAGGACAGCGCGTTGTGTGCGAACCGCGTAGCACGACGCAACGGCGATGTGACGGGGAATGCCGCTGTGAAATTGAGCGGTAACAGGTTAGGGACGATTAACCATCATGGTTGAACTTGAAATAGACGGCAAGAAGGTGCATGTGCCCGAGGGCAGCATGGTGATCCAGGCTGCGCAGCGGGTGGACACGTACATTCCGCACTTCTGCTATCACAAGAAGCTGTCGATCGCGGCCAACTGCCGGATGTGTCTCGTCGATGTCGAGAAGATGCCGAAGGCCGTGCCCGCGTGCGCGACGCCGGTGTCGCAAGGCATGGTCGTGCGCACCATGTCGGACAAGGCCGTGCAGGGTCAGCAAGCCGTGATGGAATTCCTGCTGATCAACCACCCGCTCGACTGCCCGATCTGCGATCAGGGCGGCGAATGCCAGCTTCAGGATCTGGCCGTCGGTTACGGCAAGTCCGCTTCGCGCTACAGCGAAGAAAAGCGCGTGGTGTTCCACAAGAACGTCGGTCCGCTCATCTCAATGGAAGAGATGTCGCGCTGCATCCACTGCACGCGCTGTGTGCGCTTCGGCGACGAAATCGCCGGCGTGATGGAGCTCGGCATGCTCGGTCGCGGCGAGCACTCGGAAATCACCTCGTTCGTCGGCAAGACGGTCGACTCGGAGCTCTCGGGCAACATGATCGACCTGTGCCCGGTCGGCGCGCTCACGAGCAAGCCGTTCCGCTTCTCGGCGCGTACGTGGGAACTGTCGCGCCGCAAGTCGGTGAGCCCGCACGACGCAACGGGTGCGAACCTCGTCGTGCAGGTGAAGAACAACCGCGTGATGCGCGTGCTGCCGTTCGAGAACGAATCCATCAACGAATGCTGGATCTCGGACAAGGACCGTTTCTCGTACGAAGGCCTGAACGCCGAAGACCGTCTCACGCGCCCGATGATCAAGCAGGGCGGCCAGTGGGTGGAAACCGACTGGCAGACCGCGCTCGACTACGTCGTGAAGGGCATCAAGGGCATTAGCGACGAACACGGCGAGAGCCAGCTCGCGCTGCTCGCGAGCCCGCACAGCACGACCGAAGAACTCTATCTCGCGAAGCAGTTCGCAGACGCGATCGGCACGCCGAATGTCGACTTCCGCCTGCGTCAGAGCGACTTCTCCGCGCCGCTGGAAGGCGCGCCGTGGCTCGGCACGAAGATCGCCGACCTTTCGTACGCCGACTCGGCGTTCGTGATCGGCTCGTTCCTGCGCCGCGATCACGCGCTGTTTGCCGCACGCCTGCGCCAGGCCGCGAAGGGCGGGGCACAGGTCACGTTCCTGAACGCGACCGCCGACGGTTCGCTGATCCCGAACGCGCAACGCATCGTCGCCGCGCCTTCGGCATGGCTCGACGAACTGGCCTCGATCGCGGCGGCGGTTGCCGAAGCGAAGGGCGTTGCGGTGCCGGAAGGCTTCGCGGGCGCACAGGCCAGCGAAGCCGCGAAACAGGTTGCCGCATCGCTTGCGAGCGGCGAGCGCCGCTTCGTGCTGCTCGGCAACGCCGTGGTTCAGCATCCGGAATTCTCACGTCTGCACGCAGCCGCGCAGTTCATCGCCGAAACGACGGGCGCAAGCCTCGGCTTCCTCACGGAAGCGGCCAACACGGTTGGCGCGCACCTCGCGGGCGCACTGCCGGGCCGCGACGGCCTGAATGCGCGCGAAGCGTTCGAGCAGCCGCGCAAGGGCTATCTGCTGTTCAACGTCGAGCCGGAATTCGACACCGCGAACCCGGCCGCCGCACGCGCCGCGCTCGCGCAGGCCGAAATGGTCGCCGTGTTCTCGCCGTACAAGACGGGCCTCGACTACGCGGACGTGCTGCTGCCGATCGCGCCGTTCACGGAAACGTCGGGCACCTTCGTCAACGCCGAAGGCACGGCTCAGACCTTCAACGGCGTCGTGCGCCCGCTCGGCGAAGCGCGTCCGGCATGGAAGGTCCTGCGCGTGCTGGGCACGCTGCTCGGCGCCCCCGGCTTCGAATACGACACCGCCGAAGAAGTGCGCCGCAAGGCGCTTGGCGACGGCAGCTTCGAAGGCCGCCTGTCGAACAAGGCGAGCGCCACGATCGCCCGCGGCAGCCTCGCCAAGGCAGCCGCAGGCCGCTTCGAGCGTATTGCCGACGTGCCCATCTATCACGCCGACCCGATCGTGCGCCGCGGCGAAGCGCTGCAACTCACGATGGCCGCCCGCGTGGCGAACGCCGTCGGCCTGCCCGCCGCGTATTTCGACGAACTCGGGCTGAAGGAAGGCGACGCCGTGCGCGTGCGCCAGGGCGAACTCTCGGTGAGCGCGCCGGCAACGCGCGATGCGAATCTTGCGCCGACGGTGGTGCGCGTGTCGGCGGCGACGCCGGCCGGTGCGCAACTCGGCAGCCTGTTCGGTGAACTGCTGGTGGAGAAGGCGTAAATGAGCTTGTTCGATACGATCAATGCGGGCGGCAGCCAGCTGCTCGGCGTGGCCTGGCCCACCGTGTGGGCGCTGGTGCGCATTCTCGTCGTCGCGGTGGTGATCCTGCTGTGCGTCGCGTACCTGATCCTGTGGGAGCGCAAGCTGATCGGCTGGATGCACGTGCGTCTCGGTCCGAACCGCGTCGGTCCCGCCGGTCTCTTGCAGCCGATCGCCGACGTGCTGAAGCTGCTCCTCAAGGAAGTCATCCAGCCCGCGCAGGCGAGCCGCTGGATCTACATGGTCGCGCCGATCATGGTGGTGGTGCCGGCCTTCGCGGTCTGGGCGGTGATTCCGTTCCAGGCGGGCGCGGTGCTCGGCGACATCAACGCGGGTCTGCTCTACGCGATGGCGATCTCGTCGATCGGCGTGTACGGTGTGATTCTGGCGGGTTGGGCCTCGAACTCGAAGTACGCGTTCCTCGGCGCGATGCGCGCCGCGGCGCAGATGGTGTCGTACGAAATTTCGATGGGCTTCGCGCTTGTCGTCGTGCTGATGGTGTCGGGCAGCCTGAATCTTTCCGTGATCGTTGAAGGCCAGATGCGCGGCATGTTCGCGAACTGGGGCATCACGTTCCTCTCGTGGAACTGGCTGCCGCTGCTGCCGATGTTCGTCGTCTACTTCATCTCGGGCATTGCCGAAACGAACCGTCACCCGTTCGACGTGGTGGAAGGGGAGTCGGAAATCGTCGCGGGTCACATGGTCGATTACTCGGGTATGGCGTTCGCGCTGTTCTTCCTCGCCGAGTACATCAACATGATCGTGATCTCGGCGCTTGCCTCGGTGCTGTTCCTTGGCGGCTGGAGCGCCCCGTTCGGGTTCCTCGACTTCATCCCGGGCGTGTTCTGGCTGGTGCTGAAGGTCTTCTGCCTGCTGTCGGTCTTCATCTGGGCCCGCGCGACGTTCCCGCGCTATCGCTATGACCAGATCATGCGTCTGGGCTGGAAGGTGTTCATTCCGGTGTGCATCGTGTGGCTGATCGTGGTCGGCTTCTGGTACATGTCGCCGTTGAGCATCTGGAAATAAGGGGCGAACACAACCATGAACGCTATCCAAAGCTTCTTCAAGACGTTTTTTCTGACCGAGCTGCTCAAGGGGCTCGCGCTGACGGGGCGTTACGCCTTCAAGCGCAAGTTCACCGTGCAGTTCCCGGAAGAAAAGACGCCCATTTCCCCGCGTTTTCGCGGTTTGCACGCGCTGCGCCGCTATGAAAATGGCGAAGAGCGCTGCATCGCGTGCAAGCTGTGCGAGGCCGTGTGCCCCGCGCTCGCGATCACGATCGAATCGGAAGTGCGCGAGGACAACACGCGCCGCACGACGCGTTACGACATCGACCTGACCAAGTGCATCTTCTGCGGTTTCTGCGAAGAGAGCTGCCCGGTCGACTCGATCGTCGAAACGCACATTCTCGAGTATCACGGCGAGAAGCGCGGCGACCTGTATTTCACGAAGGATATGCTGCTGGCCGTTGGCGATCGCTATGAAACGCAGATCGCGGCGAACAAGGCAGCGGATGCACCGTACCGTTGATCTTTCAGTTTGACGCTGCATCGGCCCGCGGTTCGGGCCGGCTGTTGGGAGCGCGTGTGCCAGATGGGCCGCGCATGACCTCAGCCTGACCGCCGCGGCGCGACGCTCACTGGTCTGGCCGCCAGTTTGCGCCGCGCAATCCGCCTCACGAAGGCCTCAACGATGAACCAGTAATCATGGAATTCACGACCGTCCTGTTTTACATCTTCGCGCTGCTGCTCACGCTGTCAGGGCTGAAGGTGATCACCTCGCGCAATCCTGTCTCGTCTGCGCTCTTCCTCGTGCTCGCGTTCTTCAACGCGGCCGCGATCTGGATGCTGCTCGAGGCCGAATTCCTCGCGATCCTGCTGGTGCTCGTCTATGTGGGCGCGGTGATGGTGCTGTTCCTGTTCGTGGTGATGATGCTGGATATCAACATCGACGTGTTGAGCCGCGACTTCAAGCGCTTCATCCCGGTGGCGACCATCGTGGGCGCGATCATCGTGATCGAAACCGCGCTGATCCTGTGGCACGGCTACGGTGCGACGAGCACGCCGGTGCCCGACACCACGCCGGCTGCCGCCGCCGCGATCTCGAACGCGCACCTGATCGGCAAGATCATCTATACCGACTACATCTTCGCCTTCGAAGTCGCCGGCCTCGTGCTGCTGGTGGCGATCGTCGCGGCCATCGCGCTGACCGTGCGCGAGCCGAAGGACTCGAAGCGCCAGGACGTGTCGAAGCAGGTCAGCGTGCGTCGCCAGGACCGCGTGCGCCTCGTGAAGATGCAGGCCGTCGTGGAAGTGCCGGAGCCGGCGGAACCGGCGCAAGCCGAAGCCGGCGCTGCACCCGCGGCGCCCGCCGCACCGGCTGCACCGGCAACGAAGAGCTAAGCGCGAAGGAGCGAACCATGCTGACACTGGCCCATTACCTCGTCCTCGGCGCGATCCTCTTTGCGATCTCGATCGTTGGCATTTTTCTCAATCGGCGCAACGTCATCATCATCCTGATGGCGATTGAGCTGATGCTGTTGGCGGTGAACACGAATTTCGTCGCGTTCTCGCATTATCTCGGTGACGTTCACGGACAGATTTTCGTGTTCTTCGTGCTAACTGTTGCGGCAGCGGAAGCCGCGATTGGTCTGGCTATTCTTGTGACTCTGTTCCGCAGCCTCGACACGATCAACGTCGAGGACCTCGATCAGCTCAAAGGCTAAGGCAGGCTGCTATGGCAACAACACTCAACGAATCCTTATTGCTGGCGATCCCGCTGGCGCCACTCGCCGGATCTCTCATTGCCGGTTTGTTCGGCAAGACGGTCGGGCGCGCGGGCGCGCATACGGTGACCATTCTGGGCGTAGCGATTGCGTTCGTGCTTTCGTGCATCACGTTGCTCGACGTGATGGGCGGCGCGAGCTTCAACGCAACGGTCTACGAATGGATGTCGGTTGGCGGCCTGAAGTTCGAAGTCGGCTTCCTCATCGACTCGTTGACGGCGCTCATGATGGTCATCGTGACCTTCGTGTCGCTGATGGTGCACATCTACACGATCGGCTATATGGCGGAAGAAGAGGGCTACCAGCGCTTCTTCTCGTACATCGCGCTGTTCACGTTCTCGATGCTGATGCTCGTGATGAGCAACAACTTCTTGCAGCTGTTCTTCGGCTGGGAAGCGGTGGGTCTCGTCTCGTACCTGCTGATCGGCTTCTACTTCAAGCGTGAAAGCGCCATCTACGCGAACATGAAGGCGTTCCTCGTGAACCGCGTGGGCGATTTCGGCTTCCTGCTCGGCATCGGTCTGCTGCTCGCGTACGGCGGCTCGCTGAACTACAACGACGTGTTCGCGAAGGGCCACGAAATCGCCGCGCTGACGTTCCCGGGCACCTCGTGGAACCTGCTCACCGTTGCGTGTATCTGCCTCTTCATCGGCGCGATGGGTAAGTCGGCGCAGTTCCCGCTGCACGTGTGGCTGCCCGATTCGATGGAAGGCCCGACGCCGATCTCCGCACTGATCCACGCGGCAACCATGGTGACGGCCGGTATCTTCATGGTCGCGCGCATGTCGCCGCTGTTCGAGCTTTCGGAAGCGGCGCTCTCGTTCATCGTCGTGATCGGCGCCATTACCGCGCTCTTCATGGGCTTCCTCGGCATCGTCCAGAACGACATCAAGCGCGTGGTCGCGTATTCCACGCTGTCGCAGCTCGGCTACATGACGGTGGCGCTCGGCGTCTCGGCCTACCCGGTCGCGATCTTCCACCTGATGACGCACGCGTTCTTCAAGGCGCTGCTGTTCCTCGGCGCGGGTTCGGTCATCATCGGCATGCACCACGACCAGGACATGCGCAACATGGGCGGCCTGCGCAAGTACATGCCCATTACGTGGATCACGTCGCTCGTCGGTTCGCTCGCGCTGATCGGCACGCCGTTCTTCTCGGGCTTCTACTCGAAGGACTCGATCATCGACGCCGTGAAGCTCTCGCACCTGCCGGGTTCGGGCTTCGCCTACTTTGCCGTCGTGGCCAGCGTGTTCGTCACGGCGCTGTACTCGTTCCGCATGTACTTCCTCGTGTTCCACGGTGAAGAGCGCTTCCGCGGTCCGAAGCATCCCGAGTCGCCGATGGGCATCGAAGCCGCGCATTCGGCTCACAACGGTCATGGTCACGGCCACGACGATCACCACGCACACGTGCCGCACGAGTCGCCGTGGGTGATCTGGGTGCCGCTCGTCCTGCTCGCGATTCCTTCGGTGATCGCCGGTGCGTTCGCGATCCAGCCGCTGCTCTTCGGCAACTTCTTCTCCAATGGCGTGGCGTTCCAGAACGTCATCTTCATTGGCGAGAACCACGAAGCGCTCGCGGAAATGGGCAAGGAGTTCCAGGGCTGGGCCGCGATGGGCGCGCATGCGTTCTCGGGTCTGCCGGTATGGCTCGCACTCGCGGGTGTGGTGGTGGCGTGGTTCTTCTACATGAAGCGCCCGGAACTGCCGGCCGTGGTGTCGCGCACGTTCTCGCCGGTCTACAAGCTGCTGTCTAACGCGTATTACCTCGACAAGATCAACGAAATCGTCTTCGCTCGCGGAGCGGTCGCTATCGGTCGCGGTCTGTGGAAGGAGGGCGATGTCGTCGTGATCGACGGCGTCGTGAACGGGAGCGCCAAGTTTATCGGCTGGTTTGCAACTGTCATTCGTTTCCTGCAATCCGGCTATATCTATCACTACGCATTTGCCATGATTATTGGCATGCTTGGCCTCCTTACCCTGTTTGTAACGCTCAGCGGCAAATAAGGCGAGGAAACGCATGCACGCAACTCCGATTCTCAGTATTGCGATCTGGATGCCGATCGTATTCGGCATCATCGTTCTTGTAGTGGGTTCCCGTCGGAACCCGAGTGCGGACCGCTGGCTCGCACTCATCGGTTCGGTGCTTAGTTTCCTCGTCACCCTTCCGCTCGTTGCGGGTTTTGATACGACCACGGCTTCTCTTCAGTTCGAAGAGAAGTCGGTCTGGATCGAGCGGTTCAATATTTCGTATCACCTGGGCGTCGACGGCATTGCGATGTGGTTCGTGGTGCTCACGGCGCTCATCACCGTGATCGTCGTGATCGCGGGCTGGCAGGTCATTACGAAGAACGTCGCGCAGTACTACTCGGCGTTCCTCATCCTGTCCGGTTTGATGATCGGCGTGTTCTGCGCCGCCGACGGTCTGCTGTTCTACGTGTTCTTCGAAGCCACGCTCATTCCGATGTACATCATCATCGGCGTGTGGGGCGGCCCGAACCGCGTGTACGCCGCGTTCAAGTTCTTTCTTTACACGCTGGCCGGCTCGCTGCTCATGCTGGTTGCGTTGCTGTACCTGTACCGCATCACGGGGACCTTCGATCTCGCCACCTGGCAGGATGCGAAGATTGCAATGACGCCGCAGATCCTGCTGTTCATCGCGTTCTTCTTCGCCTTCGCCGTCAAGGTGCCGATGTGGCCGGTCCACACGTGGTTGCCGGACGCGCACGTGGAAGCGCCTACGGGCGGCTCGGTCGTGCTGGCCGCCATCATGCTGAAGCTCGGCGCATACGGTTTCCTGCGTTTCTCGCTGCCGGTCGCCCCGGATGCGAGCCACTACCTGGCGCCGGTCATCATCACGCTGTCGCTGATCGCCGTGATCTACATCGGTCTCGTGGCGATGGTGCAGGCGGACATGAAGAAGCTGGTCGCGTACTCGTCGATTGCCCACATGGGCTTCGTCACGCTCGGCTTCTTTATGTTCGGCCCGTCGAGCCAGCTGGCCGTGGAGGGCGCGCTGATCCAGATGATCTCGCACGGCTTCGTCTCGGGCGCCATGTTCCTGTGCATCGGGGTGCTGTATGACCGCATGCACACGCGCGATATCGCCGACTACGGCGGTGTGGTCAACACCATGCCGAAGTTCGCCGCGCTGGCCATGTTGTTCGCGATGGCCAACTGCGGCCTGCCGGGCACCTCGGGATTCGTCGGCGAATTCATGGTGATCCTGGCGGCTGTGAAGTTCAACTTCTGGATCGCATTCGGGGCGGCGTTCACGCTGATCCTGGGCGCGGCCTATACGTTG
The DNA here is from genome assembly GCF_003268775.1 of Paraburkholderia unamae. Lineage (GTDB taxonomy): Bacteria > Pseudomonadota > Gammaproteobacteria > Burkholderiales > Burkholderiaceae > Paraburkholderia > Paraburkholderia unamae. Next base: position 23,204 of record NZ_QLSU01000017.1, on the reverse strand, counting down.
TGGATGTACAAGCGGGTGTACTTCGGCGCCATCGCGAACGATCATGTTCGCGAGCTGAAGGACATCAACTGTCGCGAATACTTCATTCTTGCGGTGCTCGCGCTGTTTACGCTTTTCATGGGCATCTACCCGAAGCCCTTTACCGATGTGATGCACGTTTCCGTGGAAAACCTCCTCTCCCACGTCGCAGTGTCGAAACTGCCGCTGTCACAGTAATACCGAGCGGAGGAACAAAAGATCATGCCAAACGCCCCTTTGAACGCTCTGCTACCCGACGCCCTGGTGATGACCGGCCTCGTCGTCGCGTGGATTAACGACACGTTCTCCGGCCCTTCGGGCCGTCGCACGACCTATTTCATCGCGCTGCTGACTACGGTCGTGGCCGGCATCTGGTTTGCGGTGAACGCGTTCGATCCGCAAGTGCACTACTACTTCACGCGCATGTACGTGGTCGACCCGTTCGCCAGCGCGATGAAGTCCGTGGTCACGCTCGGCTACGCCGTGTCGATCGTGTACTCGCGCAAGTACCTCGAAGACCGCGACATGTTCCGGGGCGAGTTCTTCCTGCTTGGCATGTTCTCGCTGCTTGGCCAGATCTGCATGATCTCGGGCAACAACTTCCTCACGCTGTACCTCGGCCTCGAGCTGATGTCGCTTTCGCTCTACGCGGTCATCGCACTGCGTCGTGATGCGGCGCAGTCGAACGAAGCGGCGATGAAGTACTACGTGCTCGGTGCGCTGGCTTCCGGCTTCCTGCTCTATGGCATCTCGATGCTGTACGGTGCGACCGGTGCGCTCGAACTGAACGAAGTGTTCAAGGCCGTCGCCTCCGGTCACATCAACGATATCGTCCTGCTGTTCGGCGTGGTGTTCATCGTCGCGGGCGTGGCGTTCAAGATGGGCGCGGTGCCGTTCCACATGTGGGTGCCCGACGTCTATCAAGGCGCGCCCACGGCCATGACGCTGCTCACCGGCGGCGGCCCGAAGGTCGCGGCATTCGCCTGGGCCGTGCGCTTCCTCGTGATGGGTCTGCTGCCGCTGGCCGTGGACTGGCAGGAAATGTTGATCATCCTCGCGGCGCTGTCGATGATCGTCGGCAACATCACGGGTATCGTGCAGCGTAACGTCAAGCGGATGCTCGCGTACTCGGCCATTTCGAACATGGGCTTCGTGCTGCTCGGCCTGCTCGCCGGCATCGTCGACAACAAGGCGACGGGCGCGGCCAGCGCGTACAGCTCGGCCATGTTCTACAGCATCGTCTACCTGATCACGACGCTCGGCGCGTTCGGCGTCGTCATGCTGCTGACCCGCCGCGACTTCGAGGCGGAAACGATCGACGACTTCAAGGGCCTGAACCAGCGCAGCCCGGTGTTCGCGTTCGTCATGATGCTCATGATGTTCTCGCTCGCCGGCATTCCGCCGACCGTCGGCTTCTATGCGAAGCTCGCCGTGCTCGAAGCGACCATGAACGCGGGCCTCACGTGGCTTGCCGTGCTCGCCGTGATCACGTCGCTGTTCGGCGCGTTCTACTACCTGCGTATCGTCAAGCTGATGTACTTCGACGCGCCGCAGGACACCGCGCCGATCGAGAGCCACGCATGCAACCGTGCGCTGCTCACGCTCAACGGCGTGGCGGTGCTCGTGCTCGGCATCATTCCGGGCCCGCTGATGTCGCTCTGCTTGCAGGCCGTTTCGCATACGTTGCCGCTCTGATGTCGGCAGCGGGCTGGTTTATCGTGCTGTTGGCGCTCGCGGGCGCCAACCTGCCGTTCCTCAACCAGCGATTGTTCGGCGTCGTACCGCTTCGCGCACCGAAGAAGAGTGCGTGGATTCGCATCGCTGAAATGATCGTGCTGTATTGTGTGGTCGGTGCGTTCGGCTTCCTGCTGGAAGCGCGCGCCGGCAACCGCTTTGACCAGGGCTGGCAGTTCTACGCGATCACCTTCAGTCTTTTTGTCGTGTTCGCGTTTCCCGGCTTCACCTGGCAATATCTCGTCAAACGCCGCACGGCGTGACGCGCGCGGCCCGGCCTGACGGCCGGCGCGCGGCGTTCGATCGAATCCCGTTCAAGCGGCGCGCCCGCAATTTCCCGACTTCTTGAGCACCCACGAGGCTGAACATGGCTGAACATCATCAACACGATCCGGCGCTCGCCGAGACGTGCGTGGAAAGCACGACACTTTACGCGGGCAACTTTCTGACCCTCAAGCGCGACACCGTGGCCCTGCCGGACGGCAAGCACGCCACGCGCGAGTTCGTTCAGCATCCCGGCGCGGTGATGGTGATTCCGTTGTTCGACGATGGGCGCGTGCTGATGGAGCGCCAGTACCGCTATCCGCTCGCGCGCGTGATGACGGAGTTCCCGGCCGGCAAGCTCGACCCGCAGGAGGGTGCGCTCGCTTGCGCGATCCGCGAACTGAAGGAGGAGACGGGCTACACGGCGCGCGAGTATATCTATCTCACGCAGATCCACCCTGTGATCTCGTACTCGACTGAGTTCATCGACATCTATCTGGCGCGCGGCCTGACGGCGGGCGCGGCGCAGCTCGATGACGGCGAGTTTCTCGAAACCTTCACGGCGACGGTTCCCGAATTGCTCGAATGGGTCCGCACGGGCAAGATCACCGACGTGAAAACGATCATTGGCACGTTCTGGCTCGAAAAGGCGCTCTCGGGCGCATGGCCGCTCGCGCAGCCGGAGCAGGGCTGACACGCGCGGCGTGCATCGATTTCCCGGTAGACGGCGGCCCGCGTGGCCGCCGTTTTTCATTGAGGCAACCGTATGGAGCAAGGCGGAAGCCGAAGCACCTTCAGCGCGCCCGTGCCAGCGGAGCTACAATCGATCGCCCGCGATAATCCGTGGTGGTTGGCCGCAAGATTTTTTTCGAACGGTCGTTCACAAATTTACGTTTTGCGCTACACTCAACGCAAGCCTCGATTCCCATGAAGGTCCTCGATTTACAGTGTCCAGACGGCCACCGGTTTGAAGGCTGGTTCGCATCGGTTGACGACTTCGAGTCGCAACTGTCCCGCAAGCTGGTCGAATGTCCGATGTGCGGCGCCACCCATGTGACCCGCGTGCCGTCCGCGCCCCGGCTGAACCTCTCCGGCGCGAGCGAAACGCCCAAGGCGTCGCCTCGCGATCAGGCGGAGCAGTGGCAGGCGCATGCGATGCGAGTGATACGCGAGGTCCTCGAGAAGACGGAGAACGTAGGCGACCGTTTCGCCGAGGAGGCGCGGCGCATTCACTATAACGAAGCGCCGTCGCGCAACATCCGTGGAGTCGCTTCCGCGGAAGATGCGCAAGCTCTCGTCGAAGAAGGCATCGATGTGATGCCGCTGCCGGTTCCGGCCGCGCTGAAGGGTCCGCTGCAATAACGTCACGCGGGTCTTCGCCGCGGCGCGGGTTCGATCCGCACCGGCCGCGGCCAGGAGACACTGCGCATGGATCTGGACTACACCCCCGCCGACGACGCGTTTCGCGCCGAAATCCGCGCCTGGCTCGAGGCTAACCTGCCTCAAGCGATGCGCGACAAGGTTCTCAACCACAAACGCCTCACGCGCGACGACATTGCCAGCTGGCACAAGCTGCTCGGCAAGAAGGGCTGGTCCGCGCCCGCGTGGCCCGTGGAATGGGGCGGCCCCGGCTGGAGCGAAACGCAACGCCATATCTGGGACGCCGAGTGCGGCCGCATTGGCGCGCCGATGGTGCTGCCGTTCGGCGTTTCGATGGTCGCGCCCGTGCTCATGAAGTACGGCAACGAGGCCCAAAAGCGTCGCTATCTGCCGCGCATCCTGTCCGGTGAGGACTGGTGGTGCCAGGGCTATTCGGAGCCGGGCTCCGGTTCCGATCTCGCCTCGCTGCGCACCCGCGCCGTGCTTGTCAAAAGCGGCGAGGGCGACCACTACGTCGTCAACGGCCAGAAAACCTGGACCACGCTCGGCCAGCACGCCGACATGATGTTCTGCCTCGTGCGCACCGATCCGGCAGCGAAGAAGCAGGAAGGCATCTCGTTCATCCTCGTCGACATGAAGACGCCCGGCATCACCGTGCGCCCGATCATCACGCTCGACGAAGACCATGAGGTCAACGAAGTATTCTTCGAGGACGTCAAGGTGCCCGTCGAGAATCTCGTCGGCGAGGAGAACCGCGGCTGGACCTACGCGAAGTATCTGCTCGGCCATGAGCGCACGGGCATCGCCCGGGTGGGCGCCTCGAACCGCGAACTCGCCTTCCTCAAGGGCGTCGCGCTCAAGCAGAAGAAGAACGGCAAGCCGCTGCTCGACGATCCCGTGTTCGCCGCGCGCGTGGCGGCCGTCGAAATCGAGTTGATGGCGCTGGAAGTCACGGCCGAGCGCGTGATCGCGAGCGCGTCCAACGGGCGCGGCCCCGGCCCCGAGGCGTCGATGCTCAAGATCAAGGGCACCGAGATCCAGCAGGCGCTGACCGAGTTGATGGTCGATGCGGTCGGCCCGCTTGCGGCGCCGTTCGATCCGGCCTTCCTGGAAGGTGAGCGCGCCCACGCGGCAGGCGGCGACGACGACGCGGCACCGCTCGCGGCGTACTACTTCAACTATCGCAAGACGTCGATCTACGGCGGGTCGAACGAAATCCAGAAGAACATCATCTCGCAGATGATCCTGGGGATTTGAGGAGCGGCGCAATGAACTTCAATTTCACCGAAGAACAACAGCAACTCGCCGACGCGCTGCGTCGCTATCTCGACAAGAACTACGGCTTCGAAGCACGCCAGGCGATCGTGAAGTCGCCCGCGGGCGTGTCGAGCGAGCACTGGAAGGCGTTCGTCGAACTCGGCCTCACGGCCTTGCCGGTGCCTTCGGAGCAGGGCGGTTTCGACGGCACGCCGTTCGACATGCTCGTGGTCATGCAGGAGTTGGGCCGCGCGCTGGTCGTGGAGCCGTACTGGGCGAGCGCCGTGGGCGTCGAAGCGCTCAAGCTCGCCGGTGCCTCCAACGCGGAAAACGCGGCGCTGCTCGAACGGGTCGCCTCGGGCGAGGTCAAGCTCGCCGCCGCGTTCCACGAACCGCAGGCGCGCTACGACCTGTTCTCGCTCGATACGCAGGCGCAGGAAACCGGCGACGGCTTTGCGCTCTCCGGCACGAAGTCGGTCGTGCAGCACGGCGCCCAGGCCGACTACTGGATCGTGCCGGCGCGGCTGGCTGGCGAGGTGGCGCTCTTCATCGTCGCTCGCGACACGAAGGGCGTCGAGGTGAGCGACTACCGCACGATCGACGGTCAGCGCGCCGCGACGCTCACGTTCAGGGACGCGCACGCGCGCCGTCTGGGCGACGCGCACACCGGCGCCGCCACGTGGGAGAAGATCGCGGACTACGCCACCTTCCTGCTGTGCGCGGAGGCGGTGGGCGCGATGGACGCGCTCAACCATGCGAGCGTCGAATACACGAAGACGCGCCAGCAGTTCGGCGTGCCGATCGCGCGCTTCCAGGCATTGCAGCACCGCATGGCGGAGATGCTGATCCACGCGGAGCAGGCTCGTTCGCTCACGTACCTCGCCGCCGCACGTTACAGTAGCGAGTCGCCCGACGAGCGGCGTCGCGCCATCTCGGCGGCGAAGGTGCGCGTGGGGCAGGCGGCGCGCTTCGTCGGCCAGCAGGCCGTGCAGTTGCACGGCGGCATGGGCGTCACCAACGAAGTCGCGGCGGCGCACCTGTTCAAGCGTCTCGCGATCATCGAAACGACGCTTGGCGACGTCGATCATCATCTTGCGCGCTTCGCGTCGCTGCCCGGCTTTGCGCGGGCGGCGTGAGGCGCGGTGGCAGCACGGCATACAAGCGGAGAGTCTGGGATGGGCCTGAGTTACGAAGATCTTGAAGTCGGCAAGCGCTATGTGATCGGTTCGCACACGTTCGGGCGCGACGAGGTGGTGCAGTTCGCGGAGCAGTTCGATCCGCAGCCGTTCCACCTGAGCGAAGCGGCGGGCGAAGCGTCGATGTTCGGCGGGCTCGTCGCGAGCGGCTGGCACACCTGCTCGATCATGATGGGCATGCTCGTGCGCAACTTCCTGAGGGACTCCACGTCGATGGGTTCACCCGGTGTCGACGAGATCCGCTGGCTCAAGCCCACGCGCGTGGGCGACACGCTCACGATGACGAATACGGTCGTGAGCAAGCGCGTGTCGCAGAGCAAGCCCGATCGCGGCATCGTCGAAACGCTGTGGGAAGGGCACAACCAGCATGGCGAACTGATCGTGACGGTGCGCTCGAAGGCGCTGTTCGGCCTTCGCCATCCGGGGGCCGCATCATGAGCGAAAGTGACGTGATGCAGATCGCCGACGCAGCCGCGTTGCGCGCGCTGATCGGCGCGCCCGCGCTCGTGAGCGGCTGGCGCGTGGTGACTGAAGCGGACGTGCAGGGTTTTGCCGATGCCACGGGCGATCACCAGTGGATTCATATCGACGCGGAACGCGCGCGCCGCGAGTCGCCGTTCGGCGGCCCGATCGCGCACGGCTTCCTCACGCTCTCGCTCATTCCCGCGCTGCTCGGCGAGACGCTGCATATGCGCCAGCGCATGGGCGTGAACTACGGCCTGAATCGCGTGCGCTTCACGCAGCCGGTGCCGGTGGGCGCGAAGGTGCGCGCGCGGATCGCGGTGAAGGAAGCGAGCGACGTGGAAGGCGGAGGCGTACAGGTCGTGTGGGATGTGAGCATCGAGCGCGAGGGCGGCGAGCGGCCCGCTTGCGTGGCCGAATTCATTACGCGCCACTACTTCTAGGAAGGTTGCGCGCGCAATAAAAAGGGGCGCTCCGCTGCAAGGCGGGCGCCCCTTGTTTTTACCGCGCGGCGATCAACCTGCCGCGTGCTTCGCGTACTGGGTCGCGCCGAACAGCATTTCCTTCGCCTTGTCGTCCATCAGCGGCTTGCGCGCGTTCGCGAGCACCTCGACGCCGCGCTTGACCGCCGGACGCGCTGCGATCGCTTCGTGCCAGCGCTTCACGTTGGGCAGCGCGTCGAGATCGACGCCCTGGTTCTGCCAGGAGCGCGTCCACGGGAACGCGGCGATGTCGGCGATGGTGTACTCGTCGCCCGCCAGATACTCGGTCTTTTCGAGCTGCGTTTCCATCACGTTGTAGAGGCGCTTCGCCTCGTTCGTATAGCGATTGACCGCGTAGTCGATCTTCTCGGGCGCGTAGATGCGGAAGTGGTGCGCCTGGCCGAGCATCGGCCCGAGGCCGCCCATCTGGAACATCACCCATTGCAGCACGTCGTAGCGCGCGGCGAGATCTTCGGGCATGAAGCGGCCCGTTTTCGCGGCGAGATAGATCAGGATCGCGCCCGACTCGAACAGCGAGAACGGCTCGCCGTCTGCCCGGCGCGGGCCTTCGGAGTCGGTGATGGCGGGAATCTTGTTGTTCGGGCTGATGGCGAGGAATTCGGGCTTGAACTGGTCGCCGGCGCCAATATCGACCGGATGCACGCGGTACTCGAGGCCGGTTTCCTCGAGCATGATATGGACTTTGTGACCGTTCGGCGTGGCCCAGCTGTAGACATCGATCATCGTGGCTCCTTGGCACCAGTGAGGGAGGGCGCCGCGACACCTGGCGCGACGCCGGATCTGGCGCAAATTAGCATAGATCGGGGGGCGGCGCTGAGCGTGCTCCAGTGACCTCAATCGCCTCATGGGTTCCTTCTGCGCCGCTGACTGGCATCATGGCGTTTATCGTTCAAACACAGTGGTTCGCACAAGGTCTGTGATGGTCGAGCAAGCGACGCCTTTGACACGTTTTCTGCCCAGTCATACGTTTTATGAGCGCCATGAAGCGCCGGTAGCCGGGGCCTCGTCAGCGCACATTATCGATGCCGTCGCGAGTCTCGATATGCGCTCCGATCCGGTCATCGATGGGCTCCTTCATCTGCGCGAGTGGCCAGATCGCCTCGTCCGGCGCATGCACGCGAAGCCGTACGTGTCCTTCGGCTTCGGCACGTTCACGCTGCTTCAGCGCGATGACCACGAACTCTCGCTCGGGCTCGCGGGTCGCTTCTGGCGGCCCGATTTCGGGCTGCTGGAAGTGGCCGATGCCGACGCATTCGCGGCGCTCGTGCGCCCCGATGTCGCGAAACTGGTTTTGCGTTTTCGCGTGGCGACGTTGGGGCAGGGGAATGCGCGCCTTGTGACCGAAACATTCGTCCATTGTCCATCGTGGCGCACGAAAGCGATGATGACGCCCTACTGGTTCGCCATTCGCGCATCGAGCGGGTGGATCCGGCGCCGCACGCTGGCCATGGTGGTGAAGGCACTCACCGTGCAACCGTGACGAGCGCCTCGCACTGCATCGGGCCGCTTCGCGTGACGCGAAGGCCGTGCCCGATGCAACCGCACGTTGACCTGCTTACGACCGCGTAACCGGCATCTCCACGCGCGAGGCCGCACCCGCGTCCATGTAGCGCGCGAGTTCGAGCTTGGCGATGGCGTTGCGGTGCACTTCGTCGGGGCCGTCGGCGAAACGCAGCGTGCGCGCCGAGGCGTACGCGTAAGCCAGCGGGAAGTCGCCGCTCACGCCCGCCGCGCCGTGCACCTGGATCGCCCAGTCGATCACCTGGCAGGCCATGTTCGGCGCCACCACCTTGATCATGGCGATTTCGCCGCGCGCGCCCTTGTTGCCCACGGTGTCCATCATGTACGCGGTCTTGAGCGTGAGCAGGCGCGCCTGCTCGATCATGCAGCGCGCCTCGGCAATGCGCTCCTGCGTGACGGTTTGCTGGGCGACCGCCTTGCCGAACGCCACGCGCGAGAGGGCGCGCTTCGCCATGCATTCGAGCGCGCGTTCGGCCAGGCCGATCAGGCGCATGCAGTGATGGATGCGGCCGGGCCCGAGCCGCCCCTGCGCGATCTCGAAGCCGCGGCCCTCACCGAGCAGAATGTTCGAGGCGGGCACGCGCACGTTGTCGAGCTTGATCTCCATGTGGCCGTGCGGCGCGTCGTCGTAGCCGAATACGGTGAGCGGGCGGCGCACGGTGATGCCGGCGGTGTCCGAGGGCACGAGGATCATCGACTGCTGCGCATGGCGCGGTGCGTCGGGATCGGTCTTGCCCATCACGATGTAGATCGCGCAGCGCGGGTCGCCCGCTCCCGAGGACCACCACTTCGTGCCGTTGATCACGTACTCGTCGCCATCGCGCTCGATGCGCGTCTGGATGTTGGTCGCATCCGATGAGGCCACGTCGGGCTCGGTCATCAGGAACGCCGAGCGGATCTGGCCTTGCAGCAGCGGCGCGAGCCATTGCTGCTTGTGCGCTTCGCTGCCGTAGCGCTCGATCGTCTCCATGTTGCCGGTGTCGGGCGCGCTGCAATTGAACACTTCGGGCGCCCAGTGCACGCGGCCCATGATTTCGCACAGCGGCGCGTATTCGAGGTTCGTGAGGCCCGCGCCGCGCTCCGAGGCGGGCAGGAACAGGTTCCACAGGCCCGCTTCGCGCGCCTTCTCCTTGAGTTGCTCGACGATTTGCGTGGGCACCCACGGGTTGCCGTCCGCACGATTGCGCTCGATTTCCTCGTGGAATACGGCTTCGTTCGGATAGATATGTTCGTCGAAAAACGCGAGCAGCTTCTCGCGCAGCGCCTGCACTTTCGGGGAGTAATCGAAATTCATCGGTGGCCTCGCAATGCGATGCAATGACTATGAAGAGGAAGAGGGCGTCGTGCTCGAATGAGTTTCAGCGAACCTTCTGCGCGTAGCGCCACGCGAGTTCGGCCATCGGTCGGGCGCGCCGGCCGGCGTCGATGGCCTGGGCGCTCGCGGCCGTGCCGTCCACCACGCGTTTCATGATGCCCTGAAGGATCGCCGCGATCCGGAACATGTTGTATGCGAGGTAGAAGTTCCAGTCGCCGCGAATCTCGAGACCGGTGCGCGCCTGATAGCGCTGCACGTAATGCGCTTCGTCGGGAATGCCGAGCGCCTGCCAGTCGAGCCCCGCGATGCCGCGGAACTGCGCGGGATCGACGTGCCACGCCATGCAGTGATAGGAAAAGTCGGCGAGCGGGTCGCCGAGCGTGGAGAGTTCCCAGTCGAGCACGGCCAGCACGCGCGGCTCGCTCGGGTGGAAGATCAGGTTGTCGAGCCGGTAGTCGCCGTGCACGACCGAGACGCGCGCGCCGCCGTCGCCGGTTTCGTCGGGCATGTGCTGCGGCAGCCACGCGATCAGGTGATGCATCGCGTCGATACGCTCCGTTTCGGAGGCCTGATACTGGCGGCTCCAGCGATCGATCTGGCGTGCGAAATAATTGCCGGGCTTGCCATAGTCGGCAAGACCCACCGCCTCGGGCTTCACGTTGTGGAGCGCGGCGATCACGCGGTTCATCTCGTCGTAGATCGCGCCGCGTGCTTCGCGTGTCATGCCGGGCAGCGACTGGTCCCAGAGCACGCGGCCCTCGACGAACTCCATCACATAGAACGCGCGGCCGATCACGGCTTCGTCGTCGCAGAGCGCGAGCATCTTCGCAACGGGCACATCGGTCGCGGCCAGCGCGTCCATCACCCGGTATTCGCGCTCGATCGCGTGCGCCGAAGGCAGCAGCTTCGCCTTCGGACCAGGCTTGGCGCGCATGACGTAGGTGCGGCCGGGCGTGACGAGCTTGAACGTGGGGTTCGACTGGCCGCCCGCGAACTGCTCGACCGTGAGCGGGCCCTCGAAGCCTTCCACGTGGGCCGTGAGCCAGGCGGCGAGCGCGCCGGCGTCGAAGCGCTGTCGCTCGGCAACCGGGCGCGTGCCTTCGAACACCGAGTAGTCGGTGCGCGTTTGCGCGTTGTCCTTCGTGTCTCCATCCGGGGTGGCTTGCGCCATCGTTGTCTCCCTTCTCGTGTGTCTCCTGTGGGCCGCCGCGCGCTACGCGCCCGGTCGATAACGCAGGTACTGCGCGTAAAGCATCTCCATCGTCGTGTTGCGGACCTCGCTGTGCAGCGGCGAGGGCGGCGCGTAGTTGAGCGTGCGCACGACCCAGTCGCGTGGCGCGCTGCCGACATCGAGCGCGTTGACGCAGCCCGTGGCCTGCGCGAGATGGCCGAAGAACGTGCGGCCGCCCGCCGTGATCGCGTGCGAGAGAATCGCGCGGTTCACGCCGCCGTGCAGCACGAGCAGCACCGTGTCCCATGCGGGATCGTCACGCAGCGCGCCCAGCGCCGGCAGCACGCGGTCGAGCAGCTCGCCGATGGTCTCGCCGCCCAGAAAGCGCGTGTCTTCGGGCACGATGCCGTCGAACACGCGCAGGAACGCATCGCCGACTTCGACGGGTGTAATCGAGGCGAGGCGCCCGCCGCGAATCTCCTCCCACGCGCGCTGCACTTCGAGTTCGACCGACTGGCCCGTTGCCGCGAGCACGTGCTGCGCGGTTTCGACCGTGCGGCGCAAGCCGCTCACGATCACACGATCGAAGCGCACGCCCTGTGAGGCGAACGCCACGCCCGCCGCGCTTGCCTGGGTGCGGCCGTTCTCGTTGAGCGGCACGGTGTCGGGGTCGATCGCGCGACCCGAGTCGTCGAAGTAGGTGACGTCGCCGTGCCGCATCAGATAAATGCGGCGGCGCTTGGGCAACTGGTATTCGCTCATGGGCGTGTCGGTCTCGCGTTTTACTTGTAGACGGGGGCGCGTTTCTCGAGGAACGCCGAAATGCCTTCGAGGCCGTCGCGGTGGTGCAGCGACGCGACGAAGCTGTCACGTTCGGAGGCGAGTTGCGTTTCGAGCGGCTGCGTGTCCGCCCCGTTCGTGAGGCCCTTGATGCGCGCCACCGAGTTGGGCGAGATCTTCGCGAGCTCGTCGGCCCAGGCTAGTGCCGTGTCGAGCGCCGCTTGCGGCTTCGCTAGCCGGTTCACGACGCCAAGCTCGGCGAGACGCGCCGCGCCAATCGGCTTGCCTTCGACCATCAGTTCGAACGCGAGCGAGCGTGGCAGCGAGCGGGCGAGAAACCACGAGCCGCCGCCGTCGGGCGTGAGGCCCACGCGCGAATAGGCCATCACGAACTTCGCGTCGTCGGCGGCGACGAGCAGGTCGGCGGCGAGCGCGAGCGAAAAGCCCGCGCCGGCGGCCGCGCCTTCCACGGCCGCGATGATCGGCTTGCTCGACTGGCGCATGGCCGTGACCCACGCGGCCAGCATGTCGATGCTGGCGGCCTGCACAGACGGATCCTTCGCGCGGTTTTCCAGCAGGCGGTTCAGATTGCCGCCCGCGCAGAAGAAGTTGTCCGCGCCGGTGAGGACGATCGCGCGCAGCGACGAATCGCGCTCGGCGGCGTCGAAGGCCTCGATAGCGGCGGCGTACATGTCGGGGTGCAGCGCGTTGCGCGCGCCCGGGTTCGACAGCGTAAGAACGAGTGTCGATTCGTGACCTTGCGGGCGGGTGCTGCGGAGTTCGGCGCTCATTGCGGTGCCTCGTTCGATGCGTTGATGTCGGTTGCTTCGGATGCTTCTGCGTGCGTCAGCGAAAGGCCGAGCTGCGCGCGGCGCGCGAGCCATGGCGAAGGGCGATAGCGCGGATCGCCGAGCACGGTGTGGATATTGCGCAGGATCGTGAGGATCGTGCGCGCACCCAGCGCGTCGCCGAGCGCGAGCGGGCCGCGCGGGTAGCCCAGGCCGAGCGTGACCGCGAGGTCGATATCGCGCGGCGTGGCGATCTGCTTTTGGGCGATGTCGCAGCCGATGTTGACGATGGTCGCGACGATGCGCTGCGCGACGAAGCCCGTCGAATCGCGGATCACCGTGACGGGCACGCCGTCGGCGGCGAAGAGCGCGTGGCCGGCGTCGCGCGAGGCGCGCGTGGTCGCGGGCGTCGTCATCAGCGTGCGGCGCTTCGCGGTGTCGAGCGGGAACAGCGCGTCGATGGCGACGACGCGGCGCGCGTCGAGTTGCTCGTCGAGCGCGGCGGTCGTGGCGTCGAGACCGAGCGGCGCGACCACGATCAGCGCGTCGGCGGCGGGCGTCTCGGCATCGTCCACGAGCACACCCGCTTGCGCGGCGAGCGCGATCACGGCGTCACGCGCGGCGGTGTGGCGGCGGCTCACCCACACGCGCGCGGGCAGGGCGGTGGGCGCGGCCGGTTCGTCGGGTGCCTGCTGCTTGCCGTCGACATAGCGATAGAAGCCTTCGCCTGCCTTGCGGCCGACGAGTCCGCCCGCAAGCCGCACGCCGGTAATCGGCGAGGGCGTGAAGCGCGGCTCCTCATAGAACTGGTGATAGATCGACTCCATCACCGGATGCGAGACGTCGAGTGCGGTCAGGTCGAGCAGTTCGAACGGCCCGAGCCGGAAGCCCGCCTGCTCGCGCATGATGCGGTCGATCTCGACGAAGCTCGCCACGCCTTCACCGGCCACGCGCAGGCCTTCGGTGTTCATGCCGCGGCCCGCGTGATTGACGATGAAGCCCGGCATGTCCTTTGCGCGCACCGGCGTGTGGCCCATACGGCGCGCGAGCGCCATCAGCGCGTCGCCGGCGGCGGGGTCGCTGCGCAGGCCGTCGATCACTTCGACCACCTTCATGAGCGGCACGGGGTTGAAGAAGTGATAACCCACGACGCGGGCCGGGTCGCTGCAAGCGGCGGCGATGGCGGTGATCGACAATGAGGAGGTGTTCGAGGCGAGCACGCAACGCTCACTCACCACGGTTTCGAGTTCGCGAAAGAGTGTGCGCTTCGCTTCGAGGTTCTCGACGATCGCCTCGATCACGAGATCGCAGCCCGCGAGTTCGTCGAGCGTATGCGCGCCGCTCACGCAATCGAGCGCGGCCTTGGCGGCGGGCTCGTCGAGCTTGCCTTTTGCCGCGAGTTTCGCGAAGGTGTCGGCGAGATAGTCGCGCGCGGCGGCGATGGCCTGGGGGTTCGTATCGTAGAGGCGCACCGCAAGGCGCGCCTGCGCGGCGATCTGGGCGATGCCGCGGCCCATTGCGCCGGTGCCGACGATGCCGATTGTCTCAATGTTGAAATGATGTGAAGTCATTGGAAGCCTGGCTCCATGATTGGCCTAGAATAGCACGGTCGTACAATTTTATGAAAATGGTTCGGCGGCGCCGCCACGCGTAGCGCCGCTTTCAAGGAGGCAATGAGGATGATCAAGCTGCATGGTTTCGCGCTCTCGAACTACTACAACAAGGTCAAGCTCCTGTTGCTCGAGCATGACATTCCGTTCGAGGAGGTGATAACGAAACTGCCGCTCGACGAGGCGCTGCTCGCGCAGTCGCCGGGCGGCAAGGTGCCGTTTATCGAAACCGAACAGGGTTTTCTGTGCGAGTCGGCAGTGATCGTCGAGTATCTGGCGGCGCGCTTTCCGGACAAGCGCATTTTCGCGGCGGACCCGTGGCAGGCCGCGAAAGAGCGCGAGCTCATCACGTTCATCGAGACGCACCTCGAACTCAACGCGCGTGAGCTTTACGGCGAGGCGTTCTTCGGCGGCAAGGCGAGCGACGAGGTCAAGGCCGCGATGGAGAAGCGTCTGCGCCGCTATGTGGCGAGCTTCAAGCGGCTCGCGAAGTTCGCGCCTTACGTGGCGGGCGAGCAGTTCGGCGTGGTGGATGCGGCGGCGTTCGTGAGCCTGCCGCTCGTGGGCCGCGCGACGCAGGCGGTCTATGGCAGTGACTTCCTCGCCGATGCGGGCATCGACTGGAAGTCGTATATCAAGCTGATCGGCGAGCGGGCAACGGCGCAGCGCGTCAACGCCGACCGCAAGGCGTACATCGAAGCGAGCGCGTAAGCGCGGCGAAACTGCGCGCGATGATCGGGAACGCTTTGCCGTTCGCGGATTCATCGCGCGCACAAGGACGTCAGAGCCGGGCGAGCCGCTCGAGCGCGGTCGCGAGCGTGCTCTCCTGCTTGGCGAAGCAAAAGCGCACGACGCCCGATTCGTGCGGCTCGTGATAGAACGCCGACACAGGAATGGCGGCCACGCCGATTTCCGTCGTGAGCCACTTCGAGAATTCCGCCTCGGGCAGATCGCTGATCGCCGAATAGTCCACGCACTGGAAGTAGGTGCCGGTGCACGGCAGCAGCTTGAAGCGCGTGTTGGCGAGACCGGCGCGGAAGAAGTCGCGCTTTTTCTGATAGAACGCGGGCAGTTCCAGATACGGCTTCGGATCGCGCAGGTATTGCGCGAGGCCGTACTGCATTGGCGTGTTCACGGTGAACACGTTGAACTGGTGCACCTTGCGGAACTCCGCCGTGAGCGGCGCGGGCGCGGCCACATAGCCCACCTTCCAGCCCGTTACGTGATAGGTCTTGCCGAAGCTCGACACGATAAAGCTGCGCGCGGCCAGTTCGGGGTAGCGCGCCACGCTCTCGTGCGGCTGGCCGTCGTAGACCATGTGCTCGTACACCTCGTCCGAGAGGATCAGCACGTTGGTGCCGCGCACGATATCTTCGAGCTTCTTCATGTCCTCGGCGCGCCACACCGTGCCCGTCGGATTGTGGGGCGTGTTGATGAGGATGAGGCGCGTTTTCGGCGTGATGGCCGCGGCGAGGCGGTCGAACGGAATCGCGTAGTCGGGCGCTTCGAGCGTCACGAACACGGGCTTGCCGCCTGCCAGCTCGATCGACGGCAGATAGCTGTCGTAGGTCGGTTCGACCACGATCACTTCGTCGCCTGCGTGCACGGTCGCGAGAATCACCGTGAGCAGGGCCTGCGTGGCGCCCGCCGTTACGGTGATCTCGCTGTTGGCGTCGTAGCGGCGGCCGTACACCTGCTCGATCTTGTCCGCGATCGCCTCGCGCAGCGCGCCGACGCCCGCCATCGGCGGGTACTGGTTGTGGCCCTCGCGCATGGCTTGCGCGACCGCGTCGACGATGCGCGTGTCGCAATCGAAGTCGGGAAAGCCCTGGCCCAGGTTCACCGCGCCCTTTTCGGCGGCGAGCGCGCTCATCACGGTGAAGATCGTCGTGCCGACATTGGGCAGACGCGACGGAAAAGAGGGCGTGAGCAGGGTGTCCTGCGAATTCTGCGTGGGATGCGGTGCGTTCATGTCGCGGGCGGTCAAGGGACGTGGGAACGGGAAAGGTTGATTGTAGGCAAATCGGCGCGGCTGCGGGGCGCAGGGCGGGCGCGCTCGCTTTATCAGGCTATTAGGCCTGCGCCGCTACCGTGGCGCCTGGCACGCATTCGGCGACAAACACGTCGGGTGTCGCGATGCGAAAGCCGAAGTCGCGCGCCACGCGCCGCGCAAGCTTGAGCACCGCGCGATCTTTCGAGACGAGCCACTGCGCGCCGCTTGCGCGCGTGAGTTCGAGAAACTTCTGGTCGTCGCGGTCGCGGCATTGCGGCAGGGGCCGCACGTCGGCGGGCAACTCGGGCAATTCGACCGGCTCCACGAGCGCGGCCAGCGCGGCGAGGGCGTCCGCCTTCTCGACGCCGCGTCCGGCGAATTGCGGGTAGTCGAGCACGTGGGCCAGTTCGGCCTGGCAGCGTGCGTCGATCAGCGCCCGGAGCGCGCCGCGCTCGAGTGCCGCGCGAATCGGGCGCGTGTGCGGATCGTCGAACACGAGAATATCGAGCCAGACGTTCGAGTCGAGTACCACGGGAAGCGCCGCGGCGGCGGCGCAAGAGAGGGGGGCTGAGGTTGGGGGCGTGAGGCCGGTCATTCGTGAATTCGCTACAATCGGGCTTTCGCCTTTGAACATCGGCACGCTCGTGCCTGCAAGCCTCTATGATAATCGTTCTGTCGCCGGCCAAATCGCTCGACTATGACACGCCGGCGCACATCGAAACCCACACCATCCCCGATTTCGTCGACGACGCGGCCGAACTCATTGCCGGCCTGCGCCGCCTCTCGCCGCAGCAGATCGGCTCGCTCATGAGCATCTCCGACCCGCTCGCGCGTCTGAACTTCCAGCGCTATGCCGACTGGTCGAAGCAGTTCAGCCAGGTCAATGCGAAGCAGGCCGTGCTGGCGTTCAACGGCGACGTCTACGAAGGCCTGGATGCGAAATCGCTCTCGCTGGCCGATCTCGACTATGCGCAGCAGCACGTGCGCGTGCTCTCCGGGCTCTACGGTCTGCTGCGTCCGCTCGATCTGCTCCAGCCTTATCGCCTGGAAATGGGCACGCGTTTCGAAAACGCGCGCGGCAAGGATCTCTATGCTTTCTGGGGCGAGCGCATCACGCACGCGCTCAACGCGCAGATCGAGCACAACCACGCGAAAGCGGCCAGCGGCGCGCGCGTGCTCGTGAACTGCGCATCGAACGAATACTTCAAGGCCGTGAAGCCGAAGCAACTCGCGGCGCCTGTCATCACGCCCGTGTTCGAGGACTGGAAGGGCGGCCGGTACAAGATCATCAGCTTCCACGCGAAGCGCGCGCGCGGGTTGATGGCGCGTTATGCGGTGGAGAACCGCATCGCCGAGCCCGAGGCGCTCAAGGCGTTCGATGTGGAAGGCTACGCATTCGATGCGGACGCATCGAATGATTCGACCTATGTATTTCGTCGGCGCATCGCCGAGTGATTGACCCGATCGACCCGATCTACACGATACGTGACCCGGCCAGCGGGAAGGAAACTACCATGACGATTGCCATCTCCAGCCAGTTCGATGCGGGCGCGATCGAGGTTCTGTCGTGCGAACGCGCTGACGATATCCGCTTGCGCGTGCGGGCGGACAACCAGTCGGAATTCGCGCAGTGGTTCTATTTCCGTTTGTCGGGCGTGCGCGGCGAGCGGTGCGTGATGACGTTCGAGAATGCCTCGGCCTGCGCGTTTGCCGAAGGCTGGCGCGACTACCAGGCCGTGGCGAGCTACGACCGCGTGAACTGGTTCCGCGTGCCGACCACGTACGACGGCAAGCAGTTCGTGATCGACCACACGCCCGACTTCGACAGCATCTATTACGCGTACTTCGAGCCGTACAGCGAGGAGCGGCATGCGGAGTTCCTCGGTGCGCTGCAACAGCTGCCGCAAGCGGCGCTCACCGAACTGGGCCAGAGCGTGCAAGGCCGGCCGATGTCGCTGCTTTCGCTCGGCATGCCCGGCGACACCGCGCCCGACGGCAAGCCCAAGAAAACGGTCTGGATCATCGCGCGCCAGCATCCGGGCGAGAGCATGGCTGAGTGGTTCGTGGAAGGCCTCGTCAAGCGCCTGGCGGGCTGGGGCGACTGGGCGGGCGATCCGGTCGCGCGCAAGCTCTACGACCGCGCCGTGTTCCATATCGTGCCCAACATGAATCCGGACGGCAGCGTGCTCGGCAATCTGCGCACCAATGCCGTGGGCGCGAACCTGAACCGCGAATGGATGGAGCCGGACGCGCAGCGCAGCCCCGAAGTGCTGGCCGTGCGGGACGCGATCGAGGCGACGGGTTGCGATCTCTTCTTTGACATTCACGGCGACGAGACGCTGCCTTATGTGTTCGTCGCGGGCTCCGAGATGCTGCCGGGCTTTACCGACCAGCAGCGCGTCGAGCAGAAGGCGTTCATCGAGGCATTCAAGGTGGCGAGTCCTGACTTTCAGGACAAGCATGGCTACGAGGCGAGCCGTTATCGCGAAGACGCGCTCAAGCTCGCTTCGAAGTACATCGGCCATCGTTATGGCTGCCTCTCGCTCACGCTCGAGATGCCGTTCAAGGACAACGCCAATCTGCCTGACGAGCGGGTCGGCTGGAACGGCGAACGCAGCGCCGCTCTTGGCGCCGCCATGCTGCAAGCTATCCTGCATCACGTCGAAACGTTCGCCTGATGCGTGCGGGTAAGTGACACGGGTAGGTGACGCAAGTCACACCCGCATGAAGAAAGGGGGAAGCAGTCTGGCCGCTTCCCCCTTTTTGTTTCAAGGCCGCACGTGGTTTCAGTGAGCCGTGGCGGGCTTCTTCTTCGAAGCTGTTTTCTTCGTCGTGGATTTGCTGGCCGGCTTTGCGCCGCTGCTCGACGACTTGTGGCTCGACTTGCTCGACGTCGCCTTCTTCGAACCCTTGCTGGTGGCCTTCTTCGTCGAATGCTTGCCCTTCACATGAGCGGTGCCGGTCGAGGCCGTGCTGCGCTCGCTGTGCGCGCGCGCCGGCGGCACCGGATCGTTCCAGCTGAATGCGAGCATCTGCTGGCCCACATAGCCACAGCGAAACTTCAGGTCGTAGGGCGAGTTGCCGCTTTCCTTCGGAATACCGATACCGTCGACGGTCACGATCGTGTCGACTTTCACGCGCTGCTTGCCTTCATCGAACGAGTCGTTCCACGGCGTCACGCTCGCGTGCGCAGTGTCGAACGAACTGGGCGGGAACTCAACGTGATCGAGCGCCGCGGAGGTGTTCGCGACGAAGTCGCCGTGCGCCGCGCAATCCGCGACGAGCGGATCGGCGTGCATCTGGGTGACGAACTGGGTGACGAGATCGTTGTGCCGATCGAGTTGATCGGCTTGGGCGGCGGGCGCGGCGATGAGCATAAGGCTCGCGGCGCACGCGGCCAGTTGGCCGGCTACGATCAGCAGCCGGCGGGATGCATGGTTGCAGTCCATCTGCTTCTTACGGAAGAGGGGTGTGACGTCAGGCCAGGTAAGATGCCGCGCGATGGGGATGAGTTCAATCTGGAAACAATTATTTTCGCGCGTCTGACACAAGTGTTTGGAGCAGACGCCGCGCCGCGCGTACGGCAGCGGCCCGATCGCGACCTGTCGTCGCGCCCGGTGCCTTGGGCTGGCGGGCGAGCGGGACGATCGATCCGGGTGCTATTTCAGGCGACGCTCAGGTGCGCGGGCCGCCCAGCCGATAGCGGCGTACGTCATACGTGGTGACCCACGCGGGCCGATAGACGGCGATCAATGCCGTTGCCATGCCGGTGAACCAGGCTTCGCCGGACGCGAGCAAAAATACGCTGAATGCATAGCCCGCCGGCACAGTGAGTGCCGAGCCGCTGTTGAGCGCGACATGGGTGCCGAGCGCCAGATAGGCGGCGGCAGAAACGGCGATAGCGGGCGACACGAAACCCTGGCCCACGATGAACATGAAGAGGTTGCGCGGCAGCCACGCCGTGAAGGCGCGTTGCAGCAAGGCGGAAATCAAGACCGGAAAGGCGCCGAATACCAGGAAGGTCAGGGCGACCCCTTCCCATGTCGCGTCGAAGACCAGCGCCGCGAGCCCGACGACGGCGCCCATGGCGACGAGCGCGAGCCCCCAGTCGAATAGCGTGACTACGAGCGTGGCCCCGAGCAGGTGCAGCACGGTGCCGTCTTCGAGCCACGCGTTGCTCGCCCACAGCACGGAGATCGCGACGACGATCGCAAGCCACACGTGCTGGAGCGTTGCGTCCTGAAGACGCTTGAAGGGGTTCTTCCATAGCGCGAACGCGAGCAGACCCACGGTGACAATCCATGCACCGATAGCGGCCCAGAGCGGAAGCGGTGTAAATAGGAACCCCATGTGCTTCATATTACTCGTTGGAAGGCAAACCGTGTGTGCGAGCGGGCAATGGCGTTTCCTCGTCGGGGTTTTCAGCGGCCTCGCCAGGCTGTTCCAGCACCACCTGCTGCGCCGGCGCCGGGTCGCCGTAGGGCGCGTCCGGCTCCGCGGCGATGGGCAGCGGCTCCACACTGTCGCCTGCCAGCAACGGATAGTGGAACGTCAGGGCCTCGCGTGTGCGCAAGGGCACCGGGCCGTGCTCGCCGTGCTTCGGTTTGGGCGCTCGCTCGGCCTGGGCGCGCAGCACCTGTAGCTGGTTCGCAAGCAAGCCGTTATAGATCGCCACCGCCGCCGCGCGATTGGGCGCGCCGAGTTGCTGAAAGATGCTTGTTAGATGGACTTTCACCGTGCCCTCGCTGATGCCTAGCGCTCGCGCGATCATCTTGTTCGTGTTGCCCATATGGACACAGCGGAGGATCTGCTCCTGGCGTGGCGAGAGATGGACCTTCGGCCGCAGCTTGCGGGCTTGCGCGGCACTCTTGGCGTTGCGCCGCGGCGGCAGCGGCCACGGCGCGTAAGGGCCGAGCACATCGGCGGGCAAATGGTCGCCGCCGAGCAGGATGAGCTCGAGAAACTTCACGATCAGAATGGAATCCGTGGTGCGGCGAATGATGCCGCGCGCGCCTTCGTCGATGAGCGCCCGCACGGTAACGGGTGTTTCCGTGCCATCGATCAGCACCGCAACGGGCAGGCTGCGATGCCGCGCAACGAAGTGGCGCAACTCACCTGCACGTATGCCGTCGTGCCAGTCGATCGCAATGAGGTTGGGCGTGAAGCGTTGCATTGCGCGCTCGGCGCTGCGCCAGTCCGGCGCGTCATTGAAGCGTGCGCGACGATCGATTTGTCTTAACAGCGCCTTGAGCCCTTCGCGCCGTTCGGCGTCCGGATTGAGTACAACGAACCGCATGGGTATGCCCTCCTCTCGTTGACAGCCTCTCGAAATGTTGTGCACCGCGCACCGCTTCTATATGGCGGTGAACCAGACCAACAGCACCATGATGGCAAAAAGGTTGCGCGCTGGCGGCCTGTCCAAAAGGCATAAGACATAGGGCAAAAAAAAGTCCCGCACACAGGCGGGACCGGGTAGGAATTCTGGAGTTGTCTTAGTGGAAGTGTGGCTGTACGGGCTCAGCATCTTCCGGCATCTCGGCGTGGACGATCTCGCCTAGTGGATCCGCATACAGCGGCACGCCGCAGTCATCGCAATATTCCGGCTCGAAACGGCCCGCGTGGCGACGGATGTCGGTGATGCCCGATTCCTTCAGCAGCGCAACGATCTCTTCGAGCGGCCCGCTGCTCACGTTTTCCTCGGTCGGTTCCTCGTCGATGTCGGCGTCGCCGTTCTCGCGGCCATAGAGCGGCCAGACCACGCCGTACAGCACGTCATTGCTGCCGCGCTTCGTGAAGCCGATGCGGTATTCGTCGATGCGGCGTTCGCCGAAACCCGCGACCACGGCGCGCAGGTCCTGGGCGCCGGCGCCGATCGTGTCGAGCAGGTAGCGCACGGCGGTGCGGATGGTGTGCGGGCGCACTCGTTCGTCCGCGTCGCGGCAGGCGGAGTAATAAGCGTCCGGCAGCAGGCATTCGAACTCGCAGCCGGGCATGACGACGGCAAGGTTCGCGCCGCCCTGGGTCGCCCACTGCTCGAGGCACTGGCCGCGCTCGATGCGCGAGCCGCCTTCTTCTTCCTGCCAGCGAAAGAGCGGGGCGCCGACCGGCGCGGCGACCACGGCAAGCAGGAAGCGCGGATCGGCGAGGATCGGCGACGTTTCGGGCAACTCGCCCGAACTGATCTTCGCCGGGCCGCCGCTTAGCGCCGCTTGCGAGAGCTGCTGCGCGAGCCGCCAGGTCTCGACATGGTGGCGCGGCAACTGGTCGATGCTATAGAGATAAGGCGCCATCGCCACGCGCGTGCCGCTTGCGAGCACATGGGCCTGGAGGTGCGTGCGCAGGGCGTCGGACGCGTCGACCTTCAGCGGACCCGAAGGAATCACGTAGCGCGTCCAGGCGAGCACCGGCGCGGCGACGAGCAGTGCCTCATATTGCGCGCCTTCGTGTTCGACGATGAACGATTCGCTGTGCGTTTCGGCCATATCGGCGAGCGCGCCGTACGCGTCTGGGTGGTTCTGCTGCAAATGATCGAGCGCGGCGTCGAGCGTAGTCTGATTGCCGTTGCGCACGACTTTCGCGAGCAGCGTGTCGAGCTTGGCCTCCCAGAAGCGGTCTTCGGTGCGGCTGCCCGAGGCGAACAGGGCGAGCGACAGGCCGACGAGCTTGTCGGCGTCAGGAGGGAGGCGTTTGGCGATTCGCGAGCGCATAAATCTGTGAGTTGGGGGCAGAGAACCCCATATTCTAGTCGGTTCCGTGCGCGCCATCGGATTGGGGAGCAGGGGCGCGTCGGATGGGCGCGGGCGCGATGCCGGAACGCGGCTGCGATCCGGCCGCCAGGCGCTGGCCGGAGGGGGTATGACGACTGCTATATAGTGCGCTTGCGGCGGCGCGCTTGCCTCTCACTTGCCTTTCATTTGCCCGTTTGCTAGCGCGTCAAAAAACCGCTTGCAAGATGTCACTTGCGTGACTAGAATTCCGGTCTTTCGCGCTTTCGATGAAGGCGCGGGGGAGACGGGAAGCCCAGGCGAAAGCCTTGTGGCGACTGGGTCTGCGGGCGGTTCGAAGTTAAGCGGCAGGTTAAGCGAAGTAAAAAAACTGTTGACAGATCGCCCGGCAGTCTTCATAATCTCGTTTCTCTGCTGCTGACGCAGCAACGCAGAAAGAAGCCGGTAGTCAAGCAGTTCTAATGGCAACTTCGCGATCGATCTTTAA
>NZ_QLSU01000016.1 GCF_003268775.1 Paraburkholderia unamae | reverse complement strand
TGCCTGCGAAGCTACCGTGCGTTTCTTCTTCATCGGCATATCCATGATTTTTACCTCTCATGATATGCCTCGCCCACGAAATGACGGATAGGTCCCCAACGCCATTGAGAGTCTGAACATGCAGCTACGCAAGATCATCAAGACCCGGGGCCACTTCCCCACCGACGAGGCTGCCATCAAACTACTCTGGCTGGCGCTGCGCAATGTGCTGGCCAAGTCGGTACGGGCAACCTTCGACTGGAAATCCGCGATGAACCAGTTTGCCATCCTGTTTGGCGAGCGCTTTACGCTCGCCCGAGGTTAGGATCTGTTAAACCGCCTTGCACACAAAAATGCGGATAGGTTCCCGCACAGGGGCAACGCATCCAGACCGACACGAAAACAAGGAAACGCGAAAACCCCAAACCCCCAAAACCCAGCCTTCAACCCGAGCAAAAATCAGCCACTCCCCCAACCCTAATCAAACCCCAAAGCCACAACCGTCCCCTGCTCAATCGCGCGCTTGGCATCAATCTCAGCGGCCACATCGGCCCCACCAATCACCACAGGCTCGATCCCACAAGCCACGAGCGGCGCCACCAGATCGCGCCGCGACTCCTGCCCCGAGCAAAGCACGACATGATCGACCGCCAGCACACGCGCCTGGCCATCGACACGCAAATGGAGCCCGTCATCATCAACACGCACATACTCCACGCCCGAGAGCACATGCACGCCCCGCTGCTTGACGACGCTGCGCCTGATCCACCCCGTCGTGACGGCGAGCCCCGCACCGGCGGCGCCCGCCTTACGTTGCAGCAGCCAGACTTCACGCGCGGGCGTCCTGGCCTCGGGCTCGATCAAGCCACCACGCGCCGCACCGTCAGCATCCACACCCCACTGTGAAAAGTACTCCGAAACAGTATCGTCATGCGCAACAGAATGCGTGAGCAACTCGGCCACATCGAAGCCGATCCCCCCCGCACCGACAATCGCCACACGCCGACCCATGGCCTTCACGCCCGTGATCGCATCGGCATAGCTCACCACACTCGGATGATCGAGCCCGTCGAAGCTCGGCGCGCGCGGCACCACACCGGTTGCGAGCACAACATGATCGAAGCCCTTCAGATGACCCGCGCCCGCACGCCGCGCAAGCCTCACATTCACACCGGTCAACTCAAGCTGACGCCTGAAATACCGCAGCGTCTCACGAAATTCCTCTTTGCCCGGTATGCGGCAAGCGAGATTGAACTGTCCGCCAATGCGCGGCGCCGCTTCGAACAGCGTGACCGCGTAACCGCGCCGCGCCGCCGTCACGGCGCAGGCGAGTCCGGCCGGCCCCGCGCCCACCACGGCCACGCGCTTGTTGCGCGGGGCGGGCGCAAGCGGCAAATCACGCTCGTGGCCCGCGAACGGGTTGACGAGACAACTCACGCGCCGCCCGCTGAACGTGTGATCGAGGCAGGCCTGGTTGCAGGCGATGCAGGTGTTGATTTCATCGGCGCGCCCCACGGCGGCTTTCGCGACGAAATCGGGATCGGCAAGCAGGGGCCGCGCCATCGAAACGAGATCCGCGTCGCCGCGCGCGAGTATCGCTTCGGCAACGTCGGGCGTGTTGATGCGGTTGGCCGCGACCACGGGCACGCTCACGGCTTCGCGCACGCGCCGCGTGAAGCCCGCGAACGCCCCGCGCGGCACGCAGGTCGCGATGGTCGGCACGCGCGCCTCGTGCCAGCCAATGCCCGTGTTGATGAGCGTGACGCCCGCCGCTTCGAGCGCCTGCGCGAGCGCGATCACTTCTTCGCGCGTGCTGCCGTCCTCTACCAGATCGAGCATCGACAGGCGGAACATCACCATGAAGCGCGCGTCGCTCGCGCGGCGTATGCGGCGCACGATTTCGGTGGCGAAACGGATGCGCTTGTCGAACGTGCCGCCCCAGGCGTCGCTGCGGTGATTCGTGCGCGGCGCGATGAACTGGTTGATGAGGTAGCCCTCCGAGCCCATCACCTCGACCCCGTCGTAGCCCGCCTCGGCGGCAAGCATCGCGCAACGCACGTAGTCGCTGATGAGCGCGCCGATCTGCGCGCCGGTCAACGCGTGGGGCACGGCGCGGCCGATGGGCGAGCGGATCGCCGAAGGCGCGACGCCGCCGCCCGAATGATCGTAGCGGCCGATATGCAGCGCCTGCAACAGCACTTTCGCTCCGGCGTCGTGGATCGTGCGCGTGACGTGCCGGTGGCCTTCGAGGTCGGCGCTCGCGAGCGATTCGTCCGGGCCGCCCGCGCCGAGCGCCTGTGCGTTGACGCCCACGCCGCCCGTCACGATGAGTCCCACGCCGCCTTGCGCGCGCGCCGCGTAGAACGCGGCAAGTTGTTCGAAGCGATCGGGCAGCGTTTCGAGCCCCGTATGCATCGAGCCC
This sequence comes from Paraburkholderia unamae, assembly GCF_003268775.1. GTDB lineage: Bacteria > Pseudomonadota > Gammaproteobacteria > Burkholderiales > Burkholderiaceae > Paraburkholderia > Paraburkholderia unamae. The sequence goes on along the minus strand of NZ_QLSU01000016.1, from coordinate 210,539 downwards.
ATGATCACGCGGTTGCGCAGCGTGATGCCGCCGACATCGAGCGGCGCGAGCAGGTGCGGATACGGGCTTGCCGTTTGTTCGGATGGCGCACCGGGCGCAAGCGGATGCAAGATGGACATGGAGTGCGCAGCCTGACGGTTCGGCCCGTAGCGAGGATGGAGCGTACAGGGTAGAGGGCGCGTCGCGCGGGCGGCATCGTCCGTTTGAAGGTGGCCGCGCGCGCGGGCTGGGCGCACATTGCGTGCAGCACGATTCCCGGTTTCATTCCATTTCACCCAACTCAAACTGGCGGAGAACAACACCATGCCTGTAACGGCAATCAGCGGCGCGGCTTCCGGCATCGGCGCGGCAACGGCGGCCATGCTCGAAGCGGCGGGGCATCGCGTCATCGGCATCGATCTGCGCGCGAGCACGATCAGCGCCGATCTTTCCACGGCGGCCGGGCGCGCGCATGCCGTCGCCGCGACGCTCGACGCCTGCGGCGGCGCGCTGGACTCGCTCGTGCTGTGCGCCGGTCTCGGCTCCGACTTCACGCCCGCCACGAAAATCGCCAGCGTGAACTACTTCGGCGCGGTGGATCTGCTCGACGGTCTGTTGCCCGCGCTGAGCGCGCGCGCCGCGTCCGGCGGGCGTCCGGCGGCCGTGGTCGTGTCGTCGGTGGCGTCCACGCAGATCACGTGGGAGAAGAATCCGCTGGCCGCGGCCTTGTCCGCGCACGACGAGGAAGCGGTCGCGGCCACGCTCGCCGCGCTCGGCGATCGCGCCGGTCACGGGGCTTACGCGGGTTCGAAGAACGCGCTCACAGTGGCGGTGCGCCAGCGTGTCAAGCAATGGGCCGATGCCGGTGTGCGCCTCAATGCGGTGGCGCCTGGCGCGGTCGAGACGCCGCTGTTGCAGCGCGGCCTCGACGACCCGCGCTTCGGGCAACTGATCCGCGATTTCGTCGCGCCCATTCCGCGCCGCGCCGCGCCCGGTGAAATCGCGGGCCTGATCGGCTTTCTGCTCGGCGAGCAGGCGGCCTATATTCACGGCGCGCAACTCGTGATCGACGGCGGCATCGACGCGCTCGCGCGTCCCACGGCGTTTTGAGCCCATTCGCTCGGGTGCGCTCGGGCGGCTTGCGTGCCGCCCGAGCGCGTGTTTATCGGCCCTCGAACTTCGGCTTGCGCTTTTCCACGAACGCCTGCATGCCTTCCTTCTGGTCGCGTGTCGCGAACAGCAGTTGATTGGCCTTGCGCTCCAGCATCAACGCCGCTTCGAGCGATGCATCGACCCCGGCCAGCACGACTTCCTTGATCTGCATGGCGGCAAGCGGCGGCATGGCCGCGATCTGCCGCGCCATGGCAATCGCATCGCTCACTACTTGCGCGTCGGGCACCACGAGGCTCACGAGGCCCATGATCTGCGCGTCGCGCGCGCTCACGGGGCGGCCCGTGAGCAGCATGCGCATGGCGTTGAACTTGCCGACGGCGCGCACGAGGCGCTGCGTGCCGCCAATGCCCGGCATGATGCCGATGCGGATCTCGGGCTGCGCGAAGCTCGCGCCTTCACCCGCGATGATGATGTCGCAATGCATGGCCAGCTCCGACCCGCCACCGAACGCGTAGCCGCACACGGCCGCGATGATGGGCTTCGGGCAGCGCTCGATGGGCGCCCACACGCGCTCGGTGTGGCGGCGCAGGATGTCGATCGGGCCCGCATCCGAAAGGCTGCGGATATCGCCGCCGGCCGCGAATACCTCGTCGCCGCCGGTTAGCACGATGGCGCGCACGCGCTCGTCGGCGCTGAGCGCGGTGAAGGCTTCGGACAGCGCGGCCTGCAAGGAAAGGCTCAATGCGTTGGTGGCCTGCGGGCGATTGAGCCGCACGACGGCCACGCCCTCTTCGGGGTATTCGACGAGCAATTCCTGAGATTCGGTGTGGGACACGGTGTTAAGTCTCGCGATCGGTAGTCAGTCTCAGGCGATGCTCGCGCGCCGCCGCACGGCGCGCATCGTCCATTCAGACGCACTTCGGTGGCCTGTCCACGCGCCAGAAAAGCAGTCGTGCAGAGCGAGTCGGCCCATGGTGCGGACGCGAGTTCGGCCCGTCCAGGGCATCGTCCTTTTGGACGTATTTGCGCTGCGGCGATTGCCCTAAATTGGTCTGCAACACAGCAATGGGGCGTATCGCATGTCGCAATCTGCGCAGTTCAACCAACGTGTCGTGCTCGTCACGGGCGGCACCAAAGGCATCGGGCGAGGCATCGCCGAAGGGTTTCTCGCGGCCGGTGCGCGCGTGATCGTCTGCGCCCGCACGGCGCCGGAGCAGTTGCCCGCGTCGGGCGAAGCGCGAGCCGAGTTCGCCGCGTGCGACGTGCGCGACGCCGACGCGGTGCGCGAGCTGATCGCGCAGATCGCGGCGCGCCACGGCCGCCTCGACGTGCTCATCAACAACGCGGGCGGCAGCCCGCCCGCCGACGCCGCCACGGCCTCGCCGCGCTTTCACGAAGGCGTGCTGCGGCTGAACCTCATCGCGCCGCTGAACTTCGCGCAGGCCGCCAACGCGGTCATGCAGCAGCAGGAAAGCGGCGGCGTGATCGTGTTCATCGGCAGCATCAGCGCGCTGCGCCCGTCGCCCGGCACGGCCGCCTATGGCGCGGCCAAGGCGGCCGTGCTCAGCCTGGTTTCGTCGCTGGCGGTCGAGTGGGCGCCCAAGGTGCGCGTGGTGGCCGTGAGCCCCGGGCTCGTGCGCACCGAACAGGCCGAATTGCACTACGGCAACGAAGCGGGCATCGCGGCCGTGAGCAGCACGATTCCCGCCGGCCGTCTCGCGCTGCCCGCGGACATCGCGGCGGCGTGTCTTTACGCGGCCTCCGGCGAGGCGAGTTATCTGAGCGGCACGAATCTGCTTTTGCACGGCGGCGGCGAGCGTCCGGCGTTTCTCGCCGCCGCGCGGTCCGGCACATCCTGACGCGCACGCACGCGTCGGCACTATCAGAAGAAGGAGCGAGGCTTTGGCTGAACATGAATGGATGAACGAAGTGCGTGCGCTCGTCGGCAAGGAGTATGGCCGCGTGTACGCATGGGACCCGGTCAACGCGCCGATGATCCGCCAGTGGTGCGAGATCATGGAAGTGACCAACCCGGTCTATACCGACGAGGTGGCCGCAGCCGCTTCCGTGCACGGCGCGCTGGTGTCGCCGCCCACGATGTTGCAGCCCTGGTGCGAACCGGGCCTGTACATGAACAACTATCCGCCGGGCTCGACCGACGAGAACCCCTACGAGTCGCTCAAACTGATCGAGGCGCAGGGCTATGCGTCGGTCGTGGCCGTGAACTCGGAGCTGGAGTTCGACCGTTACGTGCGCATGGGCGAAAAGCTCTACTACACCACGCGCCTCGATTCGATCAGCGAAGAAAAAGTCACGGCGCTCGGCACCGGCTACTTCGTCACGCTCGTGATGACGTATTGCGCGCAGGCCGCAGGCAACGACGGCGCGGACGAGGAAGTCGGGCGCCTGCTGTTCCGCGTGTTCAAGTTCCGGCCGGCGAAGGTGCACACGAAAGAGGACACCGCTGCCGCTGAAAAGCCCAAAACACCGGCACGTCCGGCACCCGGCATGAGCGACGACACGCGCTTCTTCTGGGAAGGCGCGAAGGCGGGCAAGCTCCTGATCCAGCGCTGCAAGTCGTGCGGTTCGCTGCGTCATCCACCGGGGCCGGTGTGCCCGTCGTGCCATTCGTTCGAGTGGGACACGGTGACGGCTTCGGGGCGCGGCACGGTGTACTCGTTCGTGGTGATGCATTACCCCGAAGTGCCGCCGTTCGAGTACCCGAACCCCGTGGCGCTCGTCGAACTGGAAGAGGGCACGCGCCTCGTCGCGCAACTCGTGGGCGTGAAGCCCGAGGAGGTGACGATCGGGCAGGCCGTGCAGGTCGAGTTCAACACGTTCGAAGGCGATCTCGTGCTGCCGCAGTTCCGGCCGCTCGCGAGCGCTTGAGGAGAGGGCCATGGACTTCTCCTTGAGCGAAGACCAGCACGCGTTCGCGCAGACGGCGCAGACGCTCTTCGCCGACTATGGCGACGACGAGCAGTTGCGCGCGTTCGATCTGGGCGACGAGCCGTTCATGCGCGAGCTGTGGGCGCAATGCACGGCGATGGGACTCACGACGATGGTGGTGCCCGAAGAGGCGGGCGGCCTGGGCCTGGGCATCACCGAACTGACCGCGGTACTGGAGCAACAAGGGCGCGCGCTCGCACTCGTGCCGTTGTGGGAGCAACAACTCTCGCTTGCCGCGATTGCGCGCTTTGGCGACGCGCATGCGCATGAACAATGGCTGGCCGAAGCCGTGAGCGGCGAGAAGCTGGTCACGGTGTCGCTCGAAGGCAGCGTGTTCGGGCGGGCGTGCCTCGAAGCCGGCCGCGACGGCGACGCTTGGCGTTTGAACGGTCTCGCACCGGCCGTGCCGCTCGGCGCGCAGGCGAGCCGGGCCTTGCTGGTCGCGCAACGCGAAGGCGTGCGACGCCTCGTGCTCGTCGATCTCGCGGACGCGGCGATCTCCATCACGCCCGGCGTGAGCCAGCATCACCTCGCGGTCGCGGACCTGACGTTCGAGGGCGTGCGCGTGGACGAGAGCGCGTGGCTCGATGAAGCCGCGCTCGCCTGGTTCGAGCCGCGCGCCATTGCCTGCCTCGCGGCGCTTCAGTCGGGCGTGTGCGCCCGCCAACTCGAGCGCGCCGTGGACTACGTGGGCGAGCGTCGTCAGTTCGACCGCGTGATCGGCACGTTTCAACTGGTGGCGGGCCAGATGGCCGACGGCCACATCGCCGTGGAGGCGCTGCGCACCTCGCTCGCGCAACTCGTCTACCGGCTCGACGCCGGCCAGGGCGCGCTGCCGCAGGGCTGGGCCACGCGCTGGCTCGCCTGCGAAGCAGGGCATCGCGTGGGCCACATGGCGCAGCACGTGCACGGCGGCATCGGCGTGGACATCACCTTCCCGATTCATCGCTTCCTCTACTGGAGCCGCGTGCTTGGCCTCGCGCTCGGCGGAGCGGAACACAACCTTGCGAAGCTGGGCGACTGGCTCGCGAATCACGACACACTGGGCTGGAAATACGACCATGCAGAAGACCAGACGGTTTGACGATGTACAGCCGGGCGAGGCGCTGCCGGCTCTCGCCATTCCCATCACCGTGCCGCTCGTCGCGGGCGGCGCGATCGCGACGCGCGACTACTTTCCCGGCCACCACGATCTCGATGCGGCGCGCGCGCTCGGCTCGCCCCACATCTTCATGAACATCCTCACGACCAACGGCATCGTGCAGCGTTACGTGGAGGACTGGGCGGGCATGGAAGCGGCTTTCCGCTCCGTGAAGATCAAGCTCGGCGTGCCGAACTATCCCGGCGACACGATGACCTTCAGCGGCGAAGTGACGGACAAGCGCGCCGACGACCGCACCGTGGAAGTCACGCTCAAGGGCCGCAATTCGATGGGCAATCACGTGACCGGCACGGTGCGCGTGCAGTTGCCTTAATGCAGGTTAAACGGCTCAGCAAGGATAACTAACCATGAGCAGCTCAATCCTGCCAGGCCGCGCGGCGATCGCGGGTCTTGGCGCCACCGAATTCTCGAAGCAGTCCGGGCGCACGGAGCTGCGCCTCGCGATGGAAGCGACGCTCGCGGCGCTCGACGACGCGGGCATCGACCCGGCCGAAGTCGACGGTTTCTGTTCCTATTCGGTCGACAAGGTGCCCGAGTACGAAGTCGCGCGCCTGCTCGGCGCCCGCGAGGTGAAGTTCTTCTCGCAGATTCCGCACGGCGGCGGCGCGGCCTGCGCACCCGTCATGCACGCGGCCATGGCCGTGGCCTCGGGCGTCGCGAAGACGGTCGTGGTCTATCGCGCCATGAACGAACGCTCGTGGTATCGCTTCGGCTCGGGCAGCTACGGCTTTGGCGAGACGCCGTTCTTCGAGAACGTGAACTACGGCTGGTACATGCCGCACGGCTTTCACACGCCGGCGGCGTGGGTCGGCATGTTCGCGCGCCGCTACATGCACACCTACGGCGCGACGAGCGAGGACTTCGGCCGCATTTCCGTGGCCGCGCGCGACTTCGCGGCGACCAATCCGAATGCGTTCTTCTACGGCAAACCGATCACGCTCGAAGACCATCAGCGCTCGCGCTGGATCTGCGAACCGCTGCGCCTGCTCGACTGCTGCCAGGAATCGGACGGCGCTGTCGCGATGGTCATCACCTCGGCCGATCGCGCGCGGGACCTGAAGCAAAAGCCCGTGATCATCAAGGGCGCGGCGCAGGGCATCAGCGAAGGCCAGCAGATCATGACGTCGTTCTATCGCGACGACATCACGGGGCTGCCGGAAATGGGGCTCGTCGCGCGCCAGCTCTGGGAACAGAGCAAGCTTGCGCCGAGCGACATCCAGACCGCGGTGATCTACGACCACTTCACGCCGTTCGTGCTGCCGCAGCTCGAAGAATTCGGTTTCGTCAAACGCGGCGAGGCGAAGGACTTCATTCGCGCGGGCCACCATCAGCGCGGCGGGCGCTTGCCGCTCAATACGCACGGCGGTCAGCTCGGCGAAGCCTATATCCACGGCATGAACGGCATTGCGGAAGGCGTGCGCCAGGTGCGCGGGAGCGCCGTGAACCAGGTCGAGGGCGTGCATAACGTGCTCGTGACAGCGGGAACCGGCGTGCCCACGAGCGCGCTGATTCTCGGCGACGCCTGAAGCGTCAAGGGAGCCTTTCCATGTTCGTCGACCTGAGCCCGGAACAGCACGCGTTGCGCATCAAGGTGCGCGACTATTTCAACGACCTGATGACGCCCGAGTTGCGCCTGCGCTTGCGCGGCGCGGAAGGCGGCGATGAATTTCGCCGCGTGATCCGCAAGATGGGCAGCGACGGCTGGCTTGCCGTTGGCTGGCCCAAGGAGTACGGCGGTCAGGGATATAGCGCGACCGAGCAGTTGATCTTCTTCGAGGAGGCCAACATTGCCGGTGCGCCGTTGCCGTTCGTCACGATCAGCACGGTGGGCCCCGCGCTGATGGCCTACGGCACGCCCGCGCAGAAAGCGCGCTTTTTGCCCGGCATCGCCGCGGGCGAGATCATCTTCGCAATCGGCTATTCGGAGCCCGACGCGGGCTCCGACCTCGCCACGCTCAAAACGCGCGCGACGCAGGACGGCGAGCGCTTCATCGTCAACGGCAACAAGCTTTGGACCTCCGGGGCGGAAGCGGCCGACTTCATCTGGCTCGCGGCGCGCACCGGCGCGCAGGAAGCGCGGCACAAAGGGGTTTCGCTGCTGATCGTCGATACGACGTCGCCGGGCTTTTCGCATACGGTCATCAAGACCGTGTCGAACCCGACGGCCGCGACCTACTACGACAACGTCGAAGTGCCGGCGGACATGCTGGTGGGCCAACTCAACGGCGGCTGGCAGTTGATGACCGCGCAGCTCAATCACGAGCGGCTCGGTCTCGGCACGTGGTCGGACAAGGTGGCGGGCACGTTCGCCCGTGTGCTGCGCTGGGCCCGCGCGCGCGACGAGCGCGGTTTTCGCGCGCTCGACCTGCCGTGGGTGCAGCGCACGCTCGCGCAGTGCTATGCGCGGCTCGAAGCGATGCGGCTCATCAACCTGCGCATCGCGGCCGAACTCGAAGCGGGGCGGCTCGACGTGGCGCTCGCTTCGACCACCAAGGTGTACGGCAGCGAAAGCGCCATCGAAGTCATGCGCGGCCTGTGCGAGGTCGTGGGCGGCAGCGCGCTCGTGCGCGCGGGTTCGTCGGCGGCGCTGCTCCTTGGCGAGCTGGAGTATGAAGCGCGCGCCGCGACGCTGCTCACCTTCGGCGGCGGCACCAACGAGTTGCAGCGCGAACTGATCGCGCAGTTCGGCTTGCGCATGCCGCGCACGGCGCGCTGACACCATCGGAACAGAGGGGACATCAAAACATGAGTTCAAGCGTAACCGGGAGCGCGCCGCGCGATGCACGTGATGCTCGCGGACCGTGGCCGACCCGCGAGGAGACCCAGGCGAAGCTCAACCGCCGCAACGCGGCCGCGGCGCGCCATCGCGCGTCGCAAACGTACTGCACGGCCGAGCGCATCGAAGAAAGCGCCGAGCGCCATGCCGGGCGTGCGTGCCTCATTTATGGCGAGGAGCGCTACACCTACGCCCAGGCGAACGCGCTCATCAACCGCGTGGCGCATGCGCTGCACGAAGAAGGCGTGAAGCGCGGCGACGTGGTCGCGCTGGCCGTGGAGAACCGGCCCGAGTTCTTTTTCCTGTGGCTCGGCCTCTCGAAGCTCGGCGCAACGGTGGCGTTTCTCAATACGAACGTGAGCGGCGCGCCGCTCGCGCACGCGCTCGAATCGACCGGCGCGCGCCACGTGCTGATCGGCGAGGAGTGCCTCGCCAGTTTCGCGTCGATCGAACCCGTTGCGGGTTCCGTGTGGTGGGTCGTGCCGGACCCGGGCATGGTCGCCGTAGCTCCTGCCGCCGACGTGCGCGCGAAGCGTCTCGACATTCACGCGCCCGGCCTCGCGGAGCACAATCCGCCCGCCTCGTGGCGCGCGGGCACGGTGGGCGAAACGCCGGCCGTCTACATCTTCACGTCGGGCACCACGGGCTTGCCGAAGGCGGCCGTGCTGAGCCACGCGCGCTGGCTCATTACCGGCGACGTGATGCAGGTCACCATGGATGTGACGCCCGACGACGTGTTCTACTGCTTCCTGCCGCTCTATCACGGCGCGGCCTCGCTTTCGGCGGGCGCGACCGCGTGGGCCGCGGGCGCGAGCATCGTGTTGCGCCGCAAGTTCAGCAAGCGCGAGTTCTGGCAGGACGTGCGGCGTCATCGCGTGACCATTTGCCAGTACGTCGGCGAGATTTGCCGCTATCTGCTCACCGAACCGCCGCGCGAGAACGATCGCGACCACACGTTGCGCACGCTCGTGGGCGCGGGCCTGTCGCTGGAAGTGTGGGACGCGTTCGTGAAGCGTTACGGCGAACTCGACATCTACGAGGGATGGGGGTCGACGGAAGCCAACACGAACACCATCAATCTCGACAATCGCATCGGTTCGTGCGGCCGCGTGCCGTTCTGGGAAATGACGAACCTGCGCGTGGCCCGCTACGACGTGGAGAACGACGCGCACGTGCGCGGACCGGACGGCTTTCTCGTGCAGTGCGCGCCCGGCGAAGTGGGCGAGGCGATCGGCATGATCATCGACATGCCCGACGTAATGGGCGGCCGCTTCGAAGGCTACACCTCGCGCGAGGCCACCGAGCGCAAGATCCTGCGCAACGTGTTCGCCCAGGGCGACAGCTGGTGGTCCTCGGGCGACCTGCTGCGCTTCGACGAAGAAGGCTATTGCTACTTCGTGGACCGCATCGGCGACACGTATCGCTGGAAAAGCGAGAACATCTCGACGATGGAAGTCGCGGACAGCCTGGGCGACTATCCGGGCCTGGAGACGATCGCGGTATATGGCGTGCAGGTGCCGGGTTTCGAGGGCCGCGCGGGCATGGCGGCGATCGTGATGCAGCCCGGCCGCGCATTCGACGCCGAGGCGTTCTACCGGCTCACGTGCGAGCGCGTGCCGCGCTACGCGGCGCCTCTCTTCATCCGCATTGCTTCGGTGCCGGACCTCACGACCACGTTCAAGCTGCGCAAGGTGGATCTGCAACGCGAAGGCTACGACGCAGGGCAGATCGCCGATCCGCTCTACGTGCGTGACGAAAAGGCGGCCCGCTACGTGCCGCTCACGCCCGAGGCGGTGGCCCGGGCGCTCGGAACTTGAGGAGGGAGCGATGGAAGAGGCCGCTGCACGCAGCACGTCGGGACTGACCCATAACGGCCGCGCGGCCGCGCAGCTCGAGTATCCGTTCGAGCCGCCGGCGAGCGATGGCAGCCGCGTGGAAATCGCGCCGGGCATTGCGTGGATCCGCATGCCCATGCCGATTCCGCTCGACCATATCAACGTCTATCTGCTGCGCGACGACGACGGCTGGATCGTGGTCGACACGGGGCTGCATACCGACGCGGCCAAGGCGATCTGGGAGCGCGTGGCGGCGGAGCAACTCGAAGGCCTGCCGATCAAGGCCGTGCTGTGCACGCATTTCCACTACGATCATGCGGGCCTCGCGGGCTGGCTCGTCGAACGCTTCGACGTGCCGCTCTACATGACGTTCGGCGAGTACTACATGATGCGCATGACGTATCAGCCGCTGCCGCAGCAGCCGGGCCCCGCCCAGGCGCGCTTTCTCCAGCGCGCGGGCGTGCCGGTCGAAACGGGCCACGCAATGCACGAAGCGCTGCTGCGCGACCCGTTCATGCCGAAGGAAGTACCCGCGTTCACGCGCCTGCACGACGGCCAGGTACTGCACATCGGCGCGCGGCGCTGGCGCGTGGTGGTCGGCTCGGGCCACTCGCCCGAGCACGCGTGCCTCTACTGCGAGGACGAGGCTATACTCATTTCCGGCGACCAGTTGCTGCCCGGCATCAGCTCGAACGTGCAGGTCACGCCCGCCGAGCCCGAAGCCGACCCGCTGCAAAACTGGTTCGACTCGCTCGACCGGCTCGCCACGCTCGCGCCGCAGACGCTCGTGCTGCCTTCGCATCAGCGCGTGTTTCGCGGCGTGCATGCGCGGGTTCAATCGCTGCGCGACCATCACGACGGGCAACTGGAGCAGCTCACCGCGTTCATCGCACGGCAGCCGGGCTGCACGACGCTCGAAGCGATGGAAGCGCTGTTCAGGAACCTGCGCAGCGCGATTGACCGCTTTCTGGCGCTCGGAGAAACGATCGCGCATTTGTCGTGGCTGCGTTTTAACGGGCGCGTGACGCGTCGGCTCGACGCCGAGGGCGTCTACCGCTTCGATCTGGCCGACGCGGCCGATGTGGCCAGGAGCGGCGGCGCGGTGGAGCAAACAAAAAACATGGGGACACGTTGTGGCTGACCTGGAACAGTTTCGCGCCGAAACCCGGCGCTGGCTCGAAGAGCATTGTCCGCCGTCGATGCGCAAGCCGATCACGGCGGACGAAATGGTATGGGCGGGCACGCAGATCGCGTTCGCGACCGAAGATCAACGCGTGTGGTTCGAGTGCATGCGCGAGCGCGGCTGGTTCGCGCCGGGCTGGCCCGCCGAGTATGGCGGCGGCGGCCTCGACCGCGCGTGCGCCCGCATTGTCGATGAAGAGATGTCGCGGCTCGGCTGCCGCCAGCCGCAATACAACCTCGGCCTGTGGATGCTCGGGCCCGTGCTGCTCGAATACGGCACCGAAGCGCAAAAGCGCGAACACCTCGTGCCGATCACGCAGGGCTCGCAGCGCTGGTGCCAGGGCTTCAGCGAGCCGAATGCGGGGTCCGACCTCGCGAGCCTGAAGACCTCCGCGCGCCAGCAGGGCGACGAGCTCGTCATCAACGGCTCGAAAATCTGGACCTCGTATGGCGACAAGGGCGACTGGATGTACGCGCTCGTGCGCACCGACTTCGAGGCCGTGAAGCAGGAGGGCATCACGTTCGTGCTCATCGACATGCGCGCGAAGGGCGTGACGGTCAAGCCGATCGAACTCATTAGCGGCAAGTCGAGCTTCTGCGAAGTGTTTTTCGACGACGTGCGCGTGCCGCTCGCGAATGTCGTGGGCGGTCTGAACAAGGGCTGGAGCGTGGCGAAATCGCTGCTCAAGCACGAGCGCGCGGCCATGTCGAAGTTCACCGAAGGCGGCGCGCCTTCGCACGACGCGCTCGAAGTCGCGCGGCTATACCTTGCCGATGCGGGTGAAGCGCCCGTCTGGCGCGACCGTCTCGCAGCACTCCTGATGGATTCGCATGCGTTTTCGCTCACGCACCAGCGCGTGGCGGAGCAGGCCATTGCGCGCGAGGACGTGAGCGGCCCTTCGTCGATCATGAAGCTCGTGCAGACCGAGCAGGAAAGCGCGAAGTACGAACTGCTCATGCAACTGATGGGCCACCGGGGCCTTGGCTGGGAAGGCGACGCGTTCAGCGGGCTGGAGCGCGAGATCAGCCATTCGTGGACGCTCTCGAAAACCTACACGATTTCGGGCGGGTCGAGCGAGATCCAGTTGAACATCATCGCGAGGCGCGTCCTCGGCCTGCCGGCGTGAGAGAGAAACCATGAGCCTGTTGCTGAACGAAGAACAACGTCTGTTGCGCGATACCGCGCGGGAATTTCTGGGCGCGCGCTCGCCCGTGAGCGTGCTGCGCCAGTTGCGCGACACGCACGATGCGCAAGGCTACGTGCCTTCGCTGTGGCGCGAAGTGGTTGACATGGGCTGGACCGCCGCTGTCTTTCCGGAGGCGTATGGCGGCCTCGAATTCGGCTATAAGGGCCTTGGCGCGCTGTTCGAGCAAACGGGCCGCACGCTCGCGGCCTTGCCGCTCATGTCCACGGTCGTGCTGGGCGGCGGCCTGCTTGCCGAAGCGGGCAGCGCGGCGCAACGCGATACCTGGCTGCCGCGCGTGATTCGCGGCGAGACGCTTCTGGCGCTGGCGCTGGAGGAGCGGCCGCGTCACGATCCGGCCACCGTGGCGCTGGCCGCGCGCGAGGAAAACGGCGCGTGGCGGCTGGACGGCGAGAAATGGTTCGTGCTCGACGGCCATGTCGCGGCGCAGTTCATCGTCGCCGCGCGCACCTCGGGCGCACCGGGCGATCGTCATGGCGTGAGCCTCTTCCTCGTCGATGCGGCCAGCGCGGGCGTAACGATCGAACGTACCGTGATGATCGACAGCCGCAATGCGGCGCGTGTGCGCTTTGACGCGGTGCGCTGCGGCGCGGATGCGCTGATCGGCGCGGTGGGCGAGGGCTTCGCCCCGCTCGACGCCGTGCTCGACCGGGCCCGCATTGTCGCGGCGGCCGAATTGCTCGGCGTGATCCGCGAAGCCTTTGACCGCACCGTGGCCTACCTCAAGGAGCGCGTGCAGTTCGGCGTGCCGATCGGCTCGTTCCAGGCGCTGCAACATCGCGCCGCGCGCCTCTACGTGGAGATCGAGTTGCTCGATAGCTGCGTGGCGGCGGCGCTCACGGCGCTCGACCGTCCCACGGCCACGCGCGAGGACATCGCCTTGCTGGCGAGCCTCGCTAAAGCGCGCGCGTCGGACGTGGGCGAGCGCGCGCTCAACGAAGCCGTGCAGATGCACGGCGGCATTGGCGTGACCGACGAGCTCGACCTGGGCTTCTTCTTCAAGCGCGCGCGGACCCTTCAGCAGTCGTTCGGCGACGGCGCGTTCCATCGCAGCCGTTACGCCGCGCTCAAGGGCTTCTAGTCCGCCACACTCCAATATCGCTATGGATGACATTGCTGACGTGCTGGCGCGATGCCAGCAGGAAATGACGGCGCCGGGCGCGCCGTTCGAACTCGACGAAGCACGCCTCGACGGGCGCACGGTGAAGGTGTATCGCCACGCGCCGCGCACACTGCCCGAATTCCTCGACGCGGGCCGCGCGCACGGCGAGCGCGAGTTCATGGTGTACGAGGGCGAGCGCTGGTCGTTCACGCGCTTCTACGCGGCCGTGGATGCATTCGCTGCCGTGCTCGCCGCGCAGTTCGGCGTGCGCGCGGGCACGCGCGTGGCGATCGCCATGCGCAACCGGCCCGAGTGGGCCGTGGCGTTTGCGGCCGTGGCGAGCCTGGGCGCGGTGCCTGCACCCGTCAACAGCTTCGGCATGCGCGAAGAACTGCTCGACGCGCTTCAACAGATCGAGCCGCGCGTGCTGGTGTGCGACCTCGACCGCTTCAAGCGCCTGGAGGGCGAGCCGGGCGTGCCCGGCTGCGAGATCGTGCTGGCCGATGCCGAGCCGATGCCGCACAGCGGCGTGCATTCGATGAAGGCGCTGCTCGCGGCAGCCCCCGGCAAAGCGGCGCAGCCGCGCGCGGCCGGTGTGTCGCCCGACGTGGGCCCCGACGACCCCGCGCTGCTGCTGTTCACGTCGGGCGCGACGAGCCGCGCCAAGGGCGTGCTGTCGACGCAGCGCGCCGTGTGCCAGGCGCTGTTCAATCTCGACTATATCGGCGCGGTGGCCGCGAAAAGCTCGCCGGCGATGATCGGCGCGATGATCCAGCGCGGTTTCGCGCCGACCACGCTGATGGCCGTGCCGCTCTTTCACGTGAGCGGGCTGCATGCGCAATTGCTCGCTTCGCTGCGCCACGGGCGGCGTCTCGTGCTGATGCATCGCTGGGACCCGGTGCGCGCGCTCGACCTGATCCGCGAGGAGCGCGTAACGCAGTTCAACGGTGCGCCCTCCATGCTCATGCAACTGCTCGAGGAACCCGGCATCGCCGACCCCGAAGTGATGCGCAGCCTGAGCGGTTTCGGCGCGGGCGGCGCGGGTTTGCCCCAGCGCACCATCGAGCGCTTGACGAGCTTCTCGGACCGGCTGGCGGGCGTGGGCTTCGGCATGACGGAAACGAACGGCGTGGGCGCGGGTGCTTCGGGCGAGGCCTTCCGGCTCAACCCGCGATGCTCGGGCGTCGTGTCGCCGATCATTGAGGTACGCATCGTCAGCGCGCAGGGTGAGACGTGCGCGAGCGGCGATGCCGGCGAAATCTGGCTGCGCGGCGTTTCGCTCATGTCGCAATACTGGCGCAATCCGGGGGCCACGGCGGAAGCGCTCACGCCCGATGGATGGCTGCGCACCGGCGACGTGGGCTATGTCGACACACATGGGCAACTCTACGTGGTCGACCGCATCAAGGACGTCATCAACCGCAACGGCGAGAAGATCGCGGCGGCGGAGGTGGAGTCGTGCCTGATGCAGCACCCGGAGGTGCGCGAGGCTGCGGTGTTCGGCGTACCCGACGAAAAGGCGGGGGAGGCCGTGGCGGCCGTGGTCGTGACGCAGGAGGGCAGCGCGTTGAGTGCCGAGGCGATAGGCGAGCACGTGCGCGCGCATCTGGCCGCGTACAAGGCGCCCTCGTACGTGTACCTGCGCAGCGAAGCGTTGCCGCGCAACCCGGCCGGGAAATTACTCAAGGGAGAACTAAAAGAAAGCTATCGCGCGAGCTAGCGCAATGCCGTAATTGCGCCTTATCGACGCCACTCACGCCGCCCTTCACGGGCGGTTTTTTTTTGTCGTATGAAGCCGCGTTGAAAACGGTTTCATCCCTGTTTTCAAGGCCTGTTTTTCACGCTGGGGTCCGTGCCTAGTCTCAATAGACGATGGAGCATTTCCCTCGTCGTCCAAGAATGCGAACACCTGTTTGGATAGTTCACCGTTACTGGAGACGACGATGAAGAGAGTGATGTGGTGGGTCCCGCTTGCAGCGACGGCGTTGCTGATGACATCGGTTCACATATCGGCAAAGGTGTCGCCCGAAGAGGCGGACCGGCTCGGCAAGGATCTGACCTGCGTGGGCGCGGAGAAGGCCGGCAACAAGGACGGCACGATCCCGCCGTTCAGCGGCAAGTGGCTCGGCACGCCGCCGGGCCTGAGCTACAAGCCGAATGTGGGCGAGCATATCGTCGACCCGTATCCCGACGACAAGCCGATCTTCACGATTACCGCGCAAAACATGGCGCAGTACGCGGACCATCTGACCGACGGCCAGAAGGCGATGTTCGCGAAGTATCCCAAGACGTATCGCATGCCCGTGTATCAGGGGCGGCGCGACTTCCGCTATAGCGACGCGGTGTGCGCGGCGGCGAAGAAGAACGCGCTCACGGGGCAACTCGTGAACAACGGCATGGGCGTGGCGGACTGGGTCTATGGCGCGGTGCCGTTCCCCATTCCGAAGAACGGCTCCGAAGCGCTGATGAACGAAACGTTCCCCACGCGCGCATGGACCGAATCGAACCTGCACGACATCGCGGTCGTGAATCCGTCGGGTGGCATCACGTGGGGCCGCCAGAACAACATCAACCTCGCGCCGATCAACAATCCGGCGCTGTTCGGTCAGCCGGTGGAAGGCAACGTGCAGGCCTACAGCATGGCGCTCACGCTGCTGCCCACGCGTGAGTACGGCAACGGTTCGGTGTCCCAGGAGCCGATCGACTTCTCGAAGGGCAAGCGCCTTGCGTGGAGCTACGACCCGGGTACGCGGCGCGTGCGCCAGCTTCCCGAGTTCGGTTTCGATCAGCCGATCGGCGGCACCTCCGGGCTGCTGATGATCGACGAAGACCGCCTTTATAACGGCTCGCCGGAACGCTTCGACTTCAAGCTGATCGGCAAGCGCGAGATCTTCATCCCCGCCAACACGTACAAGCTGCACGCCGGCGATGTGAAGTACGCGGACCTCATCAAGCCGGGCCACGCCAATCCCGACTACATGCGCTACGAGCTGCGCCGCGTGTGGGTGGTCGAAGCGGATCTGAAGCCCGGTTATCGCCATATCTACAAGAAACGCATGCTCTACCTCGACGAGGACACGTGGCATGCCGTGATCGCCGACAACTACGACGCCCGTGGCGAGCTGTGGAAGCACGCTGAGCAGGACTACTACTACGCCTACGACATGGACGCGTGGGAAGCGGGCAACGCCTTCTACTACGACCTGAATTCGGGCGGCTACGTGGCCTACAACCTGTTCCAGGAAGCGAAGAAGGGGCCGGTTCTGAACAAGGGCGACCTGCGCACCGCCGACTTCACGCCTGAAGCGCTACGTTCAGTCGGCAACTGATCACGACAATAACAAGGAGGAGACACGGCAATGGGGATGAAACTGACCGCGATTGCGGCGGCCACGGCGGCGCTCGCGCTAAGCGCGCCCGCCGAGGCCGGGATGATGCAGTTCGATAACGGCTGGAACATCGATTACGGCCTCACGACGACCTACACGCTCGGCATGCGCGTGAAGTCGCCGGACCCGGTGCTGGCGGGCCCCGGCAATTCCGGCGGCAACGACGGCGACGCCAGCTTCAACGCGGGCCAGTTGACCGCCAACCGTCTCGCACTGCTGCTCGAAACCAAGATCCATAAGGATAACTATGGTTTCGTGGTGTCCGCGAGCACGTTCTACGACACGGTCTATCACACGCCGAACGACAACCCGGGGCCCGTCAACCACACCGGGCCCGTCAACCAGTTCACGAGCGCGGCCGAGTACTACCACGGCGGCTACTCGCGACTGCTCGACGCGTACGGCTATACGACCTTCGACATCGGTTCGGCGCGCGCCACGGTGCGCGTGGGCCAGCAGGTGGTGAGCTGGGGCGAGGCGATCTTCTTCCCCGGCATCTCGCTCGCCCAGGGCCCCGCGGACGGCACGTTGCAGGGCATTCCGGGCACGGAGACGAAGGACATCCTGCTGCCCGAGCCTCAGCTTTCGACCTCGATCGACATCTCGCCGCGCTGGTCGCTGCTCGGCCAGTTGCAGTTCGACTGGCATCCGAACATCGCGCCCGCGCCGGGCTCTTTCTTGAGCACGTCCGATTCGGCGGGCCCCGGTGCCTACTGTCTGCAACCGGTCGTCAACGGCAAGTGTACGTTCGGGGCGCGGCAGGACGACATCCGGCCCAGCAACTTCGGGCAGTTCGGCCTGGGCGCGCGTTTTCGCGCGACGGATGAAACGGAACTCGGTCTCTACTACCTGTACTACAAGGACCGCAATCCGCTGCCCGTCATCAACTCGTTCGCGCCTGGCGGCACGTACAGCCTGCGCTATTTCGACGACATCAGCCTGATTGGCGCGTCGTTCAGCACGACCCTCGGCAGCAAGGTGACCGTGGCGGGCGAAGTGTCGCAGAAGTTCGGCGCGCCGGTGCTCGTGAATACCGTGGTGAACCCGGCCACGGGCGCGACGATCCCCACGCCCACGCGTGCGAACATCACCCAGGTCAACCTGAATGCTTTCGCCAACCTGGGCCGTACGTTCGTAGCGCCGCAAACCGTGCTGATCGGCGAAGTCTCGTGGGTTGGCATCAGCGGCGTCACGGCGACCAAGGCGCCGGGCGTGGATTCGCTCGGCGCGGCCGCCGCGTATTTCCCGGCGAGCGACCAGCTGAGCTTCACGCATACCGCGCTGGCGATTTCGGGCACGATCGATCTGACCTGGCCGGGCGTCTTCACGGACTGGGACCTCGAAATGCCGATCAGCTACTCGCAGCAGATCATGGGCCGCACGATCACGGGCGGGGTGGGCGGGCAGGGCGACAAGCGCTATAGCATCAGCGCGAACTTCACCTTCCGCAGCAACTTCCAGGTTGGCCTGAACTATCTGGGCTATCTCGGCTCGGCGAACACGTCGCTCCAGTACGCGCGACTGCTCACGGACCGCGACCAGGTTTCGCTCGTGATGAAGTACAAGTTCTAACGAGCGGTGTGTCGTGGCAGGCGGGCGCGCAACGCGCCCGCAGTGAAGTCGCAGTGAAGTGATTCACCATGAGGATAGATCGATGAGCACACGCGCCGACTGCGCGAGCACGGATGCCTTGACCTTCGAAGCACTGCTGCACGCGCGTCACAGTTGCCGGGCTTTTCTACCCGATCCCGTGCCCGCCGCTACCATCGAGCGAGCATTCGCGCTCGCGCAGCGCACGCCGTCCTGGTGCAATGCGCAGCCGTGGAAGGCGATTGTCACGAGCGGCGCGGCGACCGATGCTTTTCGCGAGGCACTGACCGCGCATATCGCGCAGGGCGCGCCGGAGCCCGATATCGCCTTTCCGCGCGAGTACCGTGGCGAATATCTCCAGCGGCGTCGCGCATGCGGCTTGCAACTCTATGAAGCCGTTGGCATCGGTCAGGGCGATCGGGCGGGGTCGGCGCGCCAGGCGCTGGAAAATTTCCGCTTCTTCGGTGCGCCGCATGTCGCCATCGTCACGGCCGATGCGGCGCTGGGAACCTATGGCGCGATCGATTGCGGCGGGTTCGTCACCACGTTTTTGCTCGCGGCGGCTTCTCTGGGGCTGGCGGGTGTCGCGCAGGCCGCGCTCGCCACGTATTCGTCGTTTCTTCACGCGTACTTCGAGATTCCCGATGATCGCGTTGTCGTGTGCGGCATTTCGTTCGGCTACGAGGACACAGCGCATCCGGCGAACGGATTTCGAACCGGGCGTGCGCCGCTGGGCGACGTTATCGAGTGGCGTGACGGCTCATAGCCGGTCTTTGCGGGTGATGTGAGGTGATTGGCCGGCGAACCGTCAAGGCGACGGCGCCGGCCTTTTTTATTGCGCCGCGCACCGCCGTGTGGCCAGTGCGCGATTCAACCGCTAGATATCAGTCGCCATCGGGGCGCCACGCGACGCCGTTGATGTGCGATCCGCCATCGGCGTGAATCGTCATGCCGATGACGTGCGCGGCGTCGTCGCTGGAGAGGAACAGCGCCACACCGGCAATATCCTGTTCCGGATCGCCCATGCGCCGGTCGGGAATCTGGTGGATGATGGCCGCGGCGGACTCGGGCCACGCGCCCTCGAATCGTTCGAACGCAGCGGTTTTGGCGCCCGGACAAATCACGTTGCAGCAAATGCCGTAGCGCGCCCACTCGACCGCCGCGGTGCGCGTGAGCGCACGCATCGCTTCCTTGCCGACGTTATAGGGCGTCGTATGCATATGCGCGTTGACGCCGTTGAGCGAGCCCATGTTGACGATGCGCCCCCAGCCCTTCTCGCGCATGTACGGATAGGCCGCATGCATGGCCCAGTAGGTCGACCAGAAGTTCAGGTTCAAGCCCTGAACCATTTCTTCTTCGGTGGTCTGTTCGAGCGGTTTCAGGCCGGTGCCGCCGCCCGCGTTGTTGATGAGGATATCGACCGCGCCAAAGCGATCGGCGGTCGCCGCGACCATGCTCTGGACCTGCGCCTTGACGGTGACATCCGTCGCCGTGAATGCCGCCTGCACGCCAAACTCTTTGTGCAGGTCATGCGCCACCTGCTCGCCGACCTCCGCGTTCAACTCGGCGATCATGATCGTCGCCCCTTCTTTCGCAAAGCGACGCGCAATGCCTCGCCCGATACCTCCGCCCGCGCCGGTCACGATTGCTACACGTCCTTCCAAACGGCCCATGTGCGTCTCCTTGTGAATGCGTACCAGTCTGGTGCCATCGGGGGGAATCGCATCGGCCAAAGAGACTAGCGAGGTTGGCGGTTGGGTGGGCGGACAGACTCGCACTGGTCTGTGCTGTCCCGGACGAAGGGGACGCGAACCTCCGTCCGGTATGTTCCCGGAATGTACGATAAATCATGCGTTATCGTTTTATAAATCGATTAAACGATCATTCGCTCAATGATTTCCGGTTCGCGTGCCATACTGCATGATCGTTTAATCAACCATTAAGTTGATACGGTTCGCCTTAACGATCATGAAGATTACGCAAAGCGTCGCCGCCAGTTCGGCGGTACTCGCCGAAACGCAGCGCCTCGGGCACGCAATCGCGCGCCTGCGCATCGCGCGGCGTGTTCAGCAACGCGACGCGGCCGTGCGCGCCGGGCTCTCGCGCAACACGGCCTACCGGCTGGAGAACGGTGACCCCGGCGTCGCGATCGGGCAATGGCTGCGATACCTCGAAGCCATTGCTCCGGGTCTCACGCTGCTCGATCTCCTTTCGCAGACGGATCCTTCACTGAAGGCTCAGGCGGCGCGCGAGCGGACGCAACGTGTGCGCAACCTTTCGTCTGAAGAACTCGGCGATCTCGACTTCTGATGGCTGCGACCGAAAAGCGTCTGTACGTGTTTGCCTCGCTCGCGGGCGGCGGCTGCGTGCCTGCCGGTCAACTCGACCTGACCGAAGACGGCGCTGAGCTACAAGCGTCGAACTTTGCCTACGGCCTGCGCTACATCGACTGGGTTGACGCCATCGAGGTGGATCCCGTTAGCCTGAGCCTGGCGAACAAGGAGGCGATCCGCGGCAAGCGGATCTTTCCGGCGAACGGCTTGCCCCTCTTTGGCGGTATTCGCGACGCCGCGCCTGACGCATGGGGACGCCGGGTGATTGAGGCGAAGCTCAAGGCGAGAGCGAACAGCCTTCCTGAATCGACCTATCTGCTGCACGCCGGCTCGCAGCGCATAGGCGCGCTGGACATTCACGAGAGTCTTGCCGTTAGTCCAGGCGCGGCGGGCGGCGCGGGTGTCGACCAACTCGAGTATCTCGTCGAGTCGGCTGATCGCATCGAGGAAGGGCTCCCCGTGCCGGCTGCGCTCGAGGCGATTTTCGTCCAGGGCAGTGGACTTGGCGGCGCGCGGCCGAAGGCGACGGTGCGCGATGATGCAGGCGTGCTGTGGCTCGCGAAATTCCCGAGCAAGAGTGACCGCATGAGCGTGACGGAGATCGAGGAAGCGACACTGAGGCTGGCGGCCGAATGTGGCATTCGTGTCCCGCCTACGCGCATCGAATCGCCTGGTCCGCGCAAGGTCATGCTCATCCGCCGTTTCGACCGGTACTGGAGCCACCCGGACTTCGAGAAAAGTGCGGGTGACGATGCACTCTACCTCGCACCGGGCAAAGGCACGAGCGAGCGCCGGGTGCCTTTCGCGAGCGCCCTGACTTTCGTGGGGTGCTCAGAGAGCGAGTCGATCACGAAGCACTATCAGGACGTCGCGGACGCGATTCGCCGGTACGTGCATACGGACCTGGTCCGCGCGGACGTGCTCGAGTTCTTCAAGCGCATGGTGTTCAACATCTTCGTGAGCAACGACGACGATCACCTGCGCAATCACGGATTCATCCGGGATGCACGACTACAGGGCTGGCGCTTGAGCCCGCTTTATGACGTCTTGCCGCGGCCGAGTAGCGCATACGAGCGCACCTTGCACCTGGGCGTCGGCCCGCAGGGACGCGCCGCCACCCTCGACAATGCGTTGTCCGCCGCCGATGCCTTCGGCCTGTATGGCGCCGACGCCCTTCAGGCGGTTGCTGAGATCTGGGCAAAAGTGCGTGAGTGGAAGGTGTATTTCGAGGGCCACGGCGTGCCGTGGAAAGAGATCGAGAATATCGCGCCGGCATTCAGACATATCGATGACGTATGCTCGGCGGTGCTGCGCAAGAAGCTGCCCTGAATTGGGCAGCTTGCCGATAGATATCGATTCGGCGCCCAGAAAAACGTGCACGGCGGCCGGGTCCGCGCAGGCCCGGCCGCCCGTGAAACCTTAGCGCGAAGCCTCCGTCGCGTCGCGCAACGCGGGCTTGGCCGCGCCGCCTTGCGCGGCGGCGGCCGGCACGCGACGCGCGCCCACATCGAGCCAGCACGCGAGCGCGGGCAACAGAAAGATCGCACCGAGCACGTTCACGATGAACATGAACGCGAGCAGCACGCCCATGTCCGCCTGGAACTTGAGGCTGGAAAACGCCCACGTGCCCACGCCGATCGACATCGTCACCGCCGTGAACACGGCCGCCGTGCCGCGCTGGCGCAGCGCCTGCCAATACGCCTCGCGCAGGCTCGCGCCGCGCTCGTCGATCTCGTGTTGCAGCCGCTCGTACAGGTAGATGCCGTAATCGACGCCCACACCCACGCCCAGCGCCACCACGGGTAGCGTGGCCACTTTCAGGCCGATGCCGAGCAGCGCCATCACCGCATTGCACAGCACGGAGACCACGGCGAGCGGCAAGATGATGCAAAGCACCGCTTTCCACGAGCGGAACGTGATACAGCACGACAGCACGATCGCGCCGAAGAGGGCCGCGAGCATTTCGGCCTCGGCGTGCTCGACCGCTTCGTTGGTGGCGGCGGCCACGCCGGCATTGCCGCCCGCGAGGCTGAACGTCACATTGGCATCGTCATTGGCGGCGATGAACTTCTTCGCCTCCGCCACGACGTGCTTGAGCGTCGCGCCCTGGTGGTCTTTCAGGAATATTTCGATATCCATATTATTGCAGCCTTCCGTATTGAGCCCCAGCTCCGGATTGGCTGCGCGCGCGCCGGTGCGCATCGCGCGCGGGCTGCGCGGCAGCGCGCCCCAATGCGGATTGCCCTCGTTGTTGCCGGCCGCCATGAGTTTCATCGCCCCCGCGAGCGAGCGCACGGACTGCACGCCGTCCACGCCGCGCATATACAGGTCGAATCGTTCGATGGTGCTCATCGTGTGCCAGTCGAGGCAGGCTTCGTCCACGTTCTTGACCGTCGCGTAGACCGAGAGCACGTCCATGCCGATCGAATAGTTCTGGACGATGGCGGCGTTGTCGCGGTTGTAGCGCGAGTCGGCGCGCAACTCGGGCGCACCCGAGCCGATGTCGCCGATTTGCAGGTGTCGCGAGTAGAGCGTGCCCACGGCGAGCAGCACGAGCGCGATGACGAGCGTGACGAGCGCGGGGCCCGGCTCGGCGAGCGCCGAAACGGTCCACCATTTGTCACGCCTCGCGCCCTCGCGCGCGGCGGACTGCGTTTGGGCGGGCGTGGCGCGCAAATGCGAAAGAATGATCGGCAACATCATCTTGTTGGTGATGATCATCAGCATCACGCCGAGGCTTGCGGTCAGGCCGAGTTCACGCACGATCGGAATGTCGATCAGCATGATGACGACAAAGCCGAGCGCATTCGTGAGCAGCGCGAGCGTGCCGGGCACGGCGAGCTTGCGAAACGCGTTTTCGGCGGCGGCGCGCGTGGGCATGCCGCGCGCGACGTCCTGCTTCCACGCGTTGGTCATCTGCACCGCGTGCGACACGCCGATCGAGAAAATGAGGAACGGTACGAGCACCGACATCGGATCGACGCCAAAGCCGATGATCGGCAAAATGCCCAGCAGCCATACCACGGGCAGCAATGCCACGGCGAGCGCCACGAGCGTCAAGCGAATGGAGCGCGAGTAGAGCCAGAGCAGCAGCGCGGTAATGCCGAACGCGATGGCGAAAAACGTGACAACCGTGGTGAGGCCGTCGATCACGTCGCCAATGATCTTGGCGAAGCCGACGATGTTGATGTCGATATCCTGGCTTGAATACTTCGCGCGAATGGCTTCGAGTTTCTTCGCCACGTCGGCGTAGGCGAGCTGCTTGCCGGTTTGCGGGTCGGTTTCGAGCAGATCGGCGCGCACCATCGCCGACTTCAGATCGTTCGAGACGAGCGAGCCGATCTGGCCGGACTTCGCCACGTTGGAGCGCACTTCCGCGAGGCCCTGGGCGTCGGCGGTGAAGCGCGAAGGAATCACGACTTCGCCCACGTAGCCGTCTTCGGTGATCTCGGTGTAGCGCACGTTCGAGGTGAACAGCGAGTACACCTGCGCGCGATTCACGCCGGGCGTGAAGAACACCGCGTCGGTCACGCCGCGCAGCGTGCGCATGAATTCGGCGTTGTAGATATCGCCCTGGCCTTTCCAGTGCACGTTCACGAGTATGCGGTTGGCGCCCGCGAAGGTGCTCGCTTCCTCGAGAAACGCCTTCATGTAGGGGTGTTCGAGCGGGATCAGCTTGTTGAAGCCCGGATCGAGCCGCACGCGCGTGGCCGAATAGCCGAGCGCGACGGTCACCGCGAGGAAGATCACGGCAATCGGCGTGCGCCAGGCGATCAGGCGGCGCGCGAGCGCGTCGATGACGCGCGCGGTGCGGCTGGCGTTGCCGGTGCTGCTCGGGTTATGGGCGGGCCGGAGGTCGGGTTGTTCGGCGTTCATTGACGGGCTCCGGAAGTCGGTTGGTCTGCTGTGTCGCGTTGGGCGTGTTGGGCGTGTTGGGCGAGTTGTTCGTCGGGCGCGGCAAGCTCGCGCTGTAGATCGGGCGAGTAGGCGCGCAGGCCGCCGTCGCTGGCGATGAGCCAGCCGTTCGGGCTCCTCAGGAGATCCGTGAAGGTCAGGCGCGTGCCGTGGCGCAGCATGGAGAAATGTGCGCCGCCGTCGCGGCTGCCGAAGACGATGCCGCCCTGGCCCGCGAGCAGCAGTTCGCCATCGGCCGCGCGCGCGTCGCCGAACAGGGAAACGGGCCCCGGCGCCTCGGCGCGCGTCCAGCTCTGGCCGCCGTCAAGCGAGCGGAACACGTTGCCGCGCATGCCGTAGGCCAGCCAGCTCCCGGCGCCCGCCGGGTCCGCCACGGCGCCGTACAGCGAGCCGTTGTAGAACGGCGGCACGATGCGCCAGGTCGCGCCGGCGTCGTCCGAGAGCATCACGAGACCGCGCTCGCCCACGATGATCCAGTGCCGTCCGTCCGGCGCGCCGACAATGCGGTTCAGGTGGTGGTCGCCCACGCCTTCGACCGTGAAGGGCTGCCAGTGCAGGCCGTCGTCGTCGGAGCGCATCATGAGGCCGAACGCGCCCACGGCGATCCAGTGTCCCGGCGCAACGCGCGCCGCGCTCATGAGCGGGCCGTTGCCCTTGGCGTCGAAGGCCACTTCGCGCCAGCGCTTGCCGCCGTCCTCGGTGCGCAGGATCCAGCCTTCGTGGCCCACGGCAATGCCGACGTTGTCGGTGGCGAAGACAATCTGGTTGATGAGCGCGTGCCGGTCTTCCGGGAGCTGGGCGCTTTGCCAGTGCGCGCCCTGGTCGGCGGAGTAGAGGATATGGCCCAGCTCGCCGCCGGCCACGATGCCGGCGGCCGAGCGCGCGAGCGTGTCGAGTTGCATGCGCGCGAGCGGCACGCGCGTGTCTTTCAGGGGCGGCGTGTGCCGGGGGGAAATCGCGTAAGCCGCGGCTGCCGCTATCATGGCTGCCACGGTGACGCCAACCGCTAATCGCATCGATGTCTCCTGGTTTGGAATCGCTGGCCGGCACGGCCGGCAGTTTGGGATCATTCTTTCCGACTGGTGGCGGGCGGCATCGTCCGAACGGGTTAGCCGGGCGGGCAAGGCGGCATTGGACTGACAAAAAAATCGACGGCGCGCCTAGTCAAATCAGACGATGGCCGGTGCACGCGCGGCGCGTAAAACTAGGCTGTTGCAGGCCCGGACGCGATTCGCCGCCCGGTGGCGCGAACGTCGGGTGATGGCACCAGGAGGACACCATGGGATTGAGAGGAGAGGCCGCGATTGTCGGAGCGGCCCAGTACAAGCCGGAGAAGTACAGCACGGCGCCGCGCATGTTCCATCTGGAGCAGGTGGCGGAACTGGCGGGCATGGCGCTCGCCGACGCGGGGCTTTCGCTCCAGGATATCGACGGTCTCGCGACGGTCGGCCCGCAGTTTCACGAGGCGGGCATGTTCGTGCCCGCGATGGCGGGCGAATATCTGGGCGTGCGCCTGAATTTCGCCGAGGTCGTCGACCTGGGCGGCGCGAGTTCGGTCGCGATGATCTGGCGCGCCGCCGCCGCCATCGAACTGGGCCTGTGCAATGCGGTGCTCTGCGTGATTCCGGCCCGCCTCGCGCCGGTCGGCCCGCGCGACGACCACGCCGCCGAAGTCATGCGCGCCTCGCGCTACGGCGGCCATAGCACGCGCTTTGGCGCGCCCGAAGCGGAGATGGACCTGCCCTACGGTCATATGGCGCAGAACACGGGCTACGCGATGATCGCGCAGCGCTATGCGTCGACCTACGGCTACGACGCCGCCGCGCTCGCGCAAATCGCCGTGGCGCAGCGCTTCAATGCGTGCCACAACCCGCAGGCCATTTTTCACGGCCAGCCGATCACGGTCGAGGACGTGCTCAACTCGCGCATGGTGGCCGAGCCGCTGCGCATGCTCGAAATCGTGATGCCGGTGGCGGGCGGCGCGGCGGTGATCGTCGCGCGCAGCGACATGGCGCGCGACTGCCGCCATCGCGCGGTGCAGGTGGTGGGTTGCGGCGAGCACGTGCAGAGCAAGTCGCCCACCTACGCGGCCGACATGCTGGCCACACCCATCGGCCCCGCGTCGAAGCGCGCCTTCGAGATGGCGCGTCTGAAGCCCGCCGACATGGACATGGCGCAGGTCTACGACTGCTACACGATCACGGCCATGCTCACGCTCGAAGACGCGGGCTTCTGCGAAAAGGGTCAGGGCATGCGCTTCTTGCGCGAGCACGACCTCACGTTCAAGGGCGACTTCCCGATGAACACGCACGGCGGCCAGTTGAGCTTCGGCCAGACGGCGAGCGCGGGCGGCATGACACAGGTGATCGAGGCCGTGCAGCAGATCCAGGGCCGCGCCGACGCGCGGCAACTGGCGCGGCACGATCTGGCGTACGTCTCCGGCACGGGCGGCGTGATGAGCGAGCAGGGCGCGCTGATTCTCAAGGGGGCGTGACAATGACATGGAATAAACCACTACCGCAGCCGACGCCGATTTCCGCGCCCTTCTGGGACGGGCTCAAGGCGCACACGGTGCGCATCCAGCAGTGCGAGAGCTGCGCGCACTGGATCTTCTTTCCGCGCGCGCATTGCCCCTCGTGCGCGTCCGCGCGGCTCGCATGGCGGGACGTGTCGGGCGAAGGCACGCTGTACACCTATACGATCGCGCGCGTGCCCACGCTGCCCGAATTCACCGACGAGATGCCGCAGTTGCTCGCGGTCGTGGCGCTCGACGAAGGCCCGCATGTGAATACGACGCTCGTCGGCGTCAAGGAGAGCGAGATCGCCATCGGCATGCGCGTGCGTCCAGTGTTCGACGAGCGGCCCGTTGAGGCCACGCTGTTGCGTTATACCTCGCAAGGCTCGGACCAGCCGCGCGTGATCGAAGCGCGTCGCGAAGAGTCCGCCGCGCAGGACCGCAACGAGGCGGTGCTGGAAAACGCGCCGCCGAAGCGCAAGATCGACTGCAAGGATATCGACGCGCTCAAATCGCTCGTGTCGGACACGTTCTCGGACTGGTCGACGCAATTCGAAGTCACGCAACAGGTGATCGACGAGTTCGCGAAGCTGAGCGGCGACGACTACTGGATCCACACGGACCCGAAGCGCGCGCGCGAGGAAGGCCCGTTCGGCACGACCATCGCGCACGGCGCGCTCGTGCAGGTGCTCATCAGCCGGCTCAAGCTGCCGATGACGTTCGAGGTCACTGGCTTCACGAACATGGTCAACTACGGCTCGAACCGGTTGCGTTTCGCCACGCCCGTGCCTTCGGGTTGCCGTATCCATGCGCGTTGCCGCGTCGCCGCCGTCGAGCAGGTCAAGTCGGGCGTGCAGATGACGATGGAGATCAATGTGCACGTGGTGGGCCAGGATCGCCCCTCGGTCATCAACGATCTCGTGATTCTCTACATGTAAGGCCCCGCAGGCCGTTCGAGGTGTCGTCATGACCATGCCTGTCAAGGGCAGGGCGCTCTTCGTCGCGATTCTGGCCGCCAGTTTCGCTTCGACGATCGGCGGCCTGCCGTTCAATTCGTTGCCGGTGCTGCTCGGAAGCCTTGCGGACTCCTATGGATATGCGCCGCGCACGGTGGGCCTGATCGGCTCGACGTGCTTCGCCGGGTATCTCGCGGGCACGCTCGGCGCGCCGGTGTGGATGAACCGTCTGGACTGGCGCGTGCTCACGCTCGTGAGTGCGGCGGGCACGGCGGGCGCATTCGCGCTCGCCGCTGCCGTGCAACAGTTGCCCGTGATGTACGCCGCGTGGGCGCTGATCGGCTTTTTCGCTTCGACCATGACGTGTCTGGGCATGCGCGTGCTCTCCGATGTGCCCGACAAGGTGCGTGCGTTCGGCGTGCGCCAGGGCACGGAGCTATCGGTGACCGCCGCCGTGCTGTTCGCGCTGCCGCCGCTCGTGATCGCGCGCTGGCATTTCGCGGGCGCGGCCGTGGCGCTCGCGCTGGTGGTGGTCATGCTCGCGGCGTCGGCCGTGCGCTTGCCGCGCCGGCCGCTCGTCGCGGCAAACCGCGCGGCCGGTCCGTTGCGCGCGTTGCCGCGCGCGTCATGTTTTGCATTGCTTACGTTCTTTCTGTTCCTCGTCGGCAATATCGGGCTGTGGGCGTTTCTGGAGCGCGTGGGCGCGTCGCTTCATATCGCGCCCGCGAGCGAGGGTCTGGTGTTCGCCGTGCTCAAGCTGCTCGGCGGCCTCGCCGCGTTCGCCACGGCGATCGCGGGCGAGCGCTTCGGCCGCACTGTGCCGCTGGTTGCCTCGACGGCGCTCGTGTTGCTCGGCCTCGCCTTGCTCGCGAACGCAACCGGCTTCGGGCTGTTCGCGCTCGGCGCGTGGAGCTGGGAGTTCGCGTTTACGTGCGGCTGCGTGCTGCAAACCGCCGAGATCGCCCGCAGCGATGCCACGGGGCGGGCCGTCGTGCTCGTGCCCGCCGCTTTTGCGCTGGCTTCGATGGTCGGGCCGGGGCTTGCAGGCCGTCTGCTCGCGGCCGGCAGCTTCGCGCCGGTGTTCGCGTTTGCACTGGCTTCGTCGCTCGTGCCCGTGGGTGTGAACGCGCTGCGTGGCGTAGCGGGCCGCACGCGCTGGTTGAACGGATCGAAGGGTTACTGAAGCGCATGCAAATGGAAACGCCCGTTCCTCGCGAGAGGAACGGGCGTTTTATCGTTGGTTCAGCGTCGGGCGTCAGGCCGCGCGGGCGCGGGCCATCGTGATGGCGGTGTCTTCGATCATGTCTTCCTGGCCGCCCACCATGCCGCGCTTGCCCAGCTCGACGAGAATGTCGCGCGCCGGCACGCCGTATTTTTTCTCGGCACGCTTGGCAAAGAGCAGAAAGCTCGAATAGACCCCTGCATAGCCGAGCACGAGCGAGTCGCGGTCGATGCGCACGGGCGTGTCCATCAACGGCACGACGAGATCCTCGGCCACATCCGAAATACGGAACACGCCCACGCCCGTTTCGATGCCGAGACGCTCGCACACGGCGACGAACACTTCCATCGGCGTATTGCCCGCGCCCGCGCCGAGACCGGCTGCGGCCGCGTCGATGCGGCGCGCGCCGCTCTCGATGGCGGCGATCGAGTTGGCGATGCCCATCGCGAGATTGTGGTGGCCGTGAAAGCCGAGTTCGGTCTCGGGCCGCAGCGCGTCGCGCACGGCGCTCAGGCGCGCGCGCACGTCGTCGGGCAGCATGTAGCCGGCCGAATCCGTGACGTAGATGCAGTTCGCGCCGTAGCTCTCCATCAGCTTGGCCTGGCTGACGAGTCCTTCGGGGCTGTTCATGTGCGCCATCATCAGAAAGCCCACCGTATCCAGCCCGAGCTTGCGCGCGAGCCCGATATGCTGCTCCGACACGTCGGCCTCGGTGCAATGCGTGGCGACGCGGATCGTCTGCACCCCGAGATCCTTCGCCATGCGCAGATGATCGACGGTGCCGATGCCCGGCAGCAGCAGCGCGGAAACGCGCGCGCGTTGCATGAGCGGAATCACGGCGGAGAGATAGTCCGCGTCGCTATGCGCGGGAAAGCCGTAGTTGACCGACGAACCGCCGAGTCCGTCGCCGTGCGTGACCTCGATGAGCGGAACGCCGGCGGCGTCGAGCCCCGCGGCGACCGCCTTCATCTGGTCGAGCGACATCTGGTGGCGCTTGGGGTGCATGCCGTCGCGCAACGTCATGTCGTGGACGGTGATTTTCGTGCCTTGCAGTGTCATGGTGAACGAGTTTCCTGTGGTCGGATGGACGCGCGCGTCACGCGGGCGTGCCTTGCAGCGTGAGCTTGCCGCCGATGATCTGTTCTGCGAACATTTCCGCGGTGCGTGCGGCGGAGGCCGTCATGATGTCGAGATTGCCCGCGTAGACGGGCAGGTAGTCGCCGAGGCCCGCGACTTCCAGATAGATCGACACACGCTTGCCGTCGAACACGGGGCCGTTCACGAGCCGGTAGCCGGGCACGTAGCGCTGCACCGCTTCGATCATCGCGTGCACGGAGTCCTCGATTTCCTTCTGCTTCGGCTCGTCGTCGGTGAGACAGTGGACCGTGTCGCGCATGATGAGCGGCGGCTCGGCCGGATTGATCACGATGATGGCCTTGCCTTCGCGTGCGCCGCCCACGCGTTCCACCGCGCCTGCCGTGGTGCGGGTGAATTCGTCGATGTTCTTGCGCGTGCCGGGCCCGACCGAGCGGCTCGACACCGTGGCGACGATCTCGCCATAGGCGACCGGCTGCACGCGCGAAACGGCCGCGACCATCGGAATGGTGGCCTGACCGCCGCAGGTCACCATGTTCACGTTCATCGCGCCGCTGTCCAGGTGCTCGGCGAGATTCACGGGCGGCACGCAGTACGCGCCGATCGCCGCGGGCGTGAGGTCGATCATCAGGACGCCGAGCGCGTTGAGCTTGCGCGAGTTTTCAGCGTGCACATAGGCGCTGGTTGCGTCGAAGGCGATCTGGATGTTGTCGGCGAGCACGTGGGGCACGAGACCATCGACGCCTTCGGCCGTGGTTTTCAGGCCCATTTCGGCGGCGCGGCGCAGGCCTTCGGAGTCGGGATCGATGCCGACCATCCAGACCGGTTCGAGCACGGGACTGCGCTTCAGTTTATAGAGCAGATCGGTGCCGATATTGCCGGGGCCGATCAGCGCGCATCGGATTTTCTTCATGTGATGTATTCCTGACTCGTTCTACGAAAGGGGACGGGTTTAGCCGTGCTGCAAGAAGTCGATGCACGTGCGGTTGAACATCTCGCGGTGCTCCACCTGAACCCAATGTCCGCAACGGTTCACGAGCATCACGCGCGCTTGCGGACAGTGATCGGTGAGACGGGTTGCGCCGCTTGCCGGATTGAACAGGTCGTTCACACCCCAGAAGCCGAGCACGGGCGCGCGCAGTTCACCGAGGCGCGCGGTCATGTTCGGCACCTTGAGGATCGAGCGTGCGGCCTGCGTTTGCAGCGCGGCGATCGGCGCGCGCTCGTTGATGATTTCGTCGGTGAGGAGCGACGGGTCGTAGAGCTGCTTCGTCATGACGGCGCGCATGGCATCGGCGCCGGTCAGACCCGAGCGGTAGATCTCGAACATGTTGGCAATGCCAGGCATTGCCAGATAGGTGTCGAGGTCTTCGACGCCGCCGGGCGCCATGAGGATCAGGCGGTCGACTTCGTCGGGGTAGGCGAGTGCGTAGCCTAGCGCGACCGCGCCACCGAGGGAATTGCCGAGCAGCACGAGATTCTTGAGACCTAGCGCATCGACCAAGCCCTTGATGCCGGAGATGAAGAAGTCGAGGTCGTAGAACTCCAGGTCGGGCTTGCTGGAAAGGCCGTAGCCGGGTAGATCCGGGACGATGGCGCGGAATCCCGCCGCCGCGAACTCGGGGTAGTTGCCCTTGAAGTTGCTGTAGCCGCTCGCGCCGCCGCCCGCGCCGTGCAGGAAAATCACGGGCTGGCCCGCGCCCATGTCGTGGTAGTGGATGCGTAAGCCCGTGGCAGTGTCGGCGTAGTGGCCCTCGGGGATGGGGTGGGATGTTGGCATGGGTGTGATCTTTGGAGTTGGGTGGTAGTGGGTATGATTTCCGCGCTGTGGCGGGGGGCGCATCGTCTGGAAGGACTAAAAAGTGTGGCTGTTTTTTTTGGCGGCTTTTTTCGCGTTTCCTTGCTTTCGTGTCGGTCTGCAAGCGTTGCCCCTGTGCGGGGCGGCACCTACTTTTCTTTGCAGCGGCAAAGAAAAGTAGGCAAAAGAAAGCCGCTCACACCGCTAATGCCCGCCACCGTTCGCCCCGCACCGCATCAGGTAGTGGCTCCGGAGCGTCCGTCACCTCGCACCTTCGAACCTAGTGACAAGGCAGTCATACTTCCCGCTGCTCGCTTCGCGCGCCGCGGAAAGGTCTGCAAGGGAAACCCGCCTTGCATACGCGAGGTTTGTGGTTTGTGTTATGCCCTTCGGGGCGCGTAGCGCCGCCGGAAGGATGAGCCCTTTGTCACTACGTTCAAGGGTGCGGGGTGACGGACGCTCCGGAGCCACTATCTGGGGCGGCGCGAGGTGAACGGTGGCAGGCGTTAGCGGTGTGAGCGGCTTTCTTTTGCCTACTTTTCTTTGCCGCTGCAAAGAAAAGTAGGTGCCGCCCCGCACAGGGGCAACGCTGGCAGACCGACACGAAAGCAAGGAAACGCCAACGCCCTACGAACCACGACAACAACAAAAAAAACCCCCGCAAAAGCAAAAAAAAGGCACTACAAACCGGCCCCCCAAAGCACGGGCAAACCCGGATCAGAAGCCCGAATAAGATGCTTGAGCAGATTCCGCAACCCGGCGGCCTCGCGCCGCCCAAGCTGCTCGACGAGCGCGGCCTCGACCGCATGTGCGGCGGCCAGCACTTGCCGCGACGCCGCGAGCCCTGAATCGCTGAGCGCATAGTGCGCGACGGCATCGTCACTCACCGCGAGCAAGCCGCGCGCGCACATACCCGAGAGCAGTTCCGCATCGGCCGCGATCCCGGTATAAGCCGTATGCGCCGCGATCTCCGCGACATCGAGCCCCGAGCGCACGGCAAGCAGCGACAAAACGAAGAACTCGCCATGCGAGATGCCAAGCTCGTCCAGCGTGCGCTGAAAGCTCCACATGAACTGATAATGCGCGCGCCCGAGCAGATACCCCAGCAACTCCTCGGTAAACGGCGCGGCACCGCCATTCGCGGCACCGGCATTCGTCGCACCGGCATCGGTAGCCACCGGCCGGGACAAACGCGTAGCGAGCGCATACTCACCACTCACATAAAGCAGCGGCGCGGCCTCCGACTGATCGAACCCGATCACCTCGCCCACAAAAATAATGTGATCGCCGCCCTCATAACGAAACACCGTGCGGCACTGAAAGCGCGCAGCGCATCCGGCAAGCAACGGCGCATCGGCGAGCGCGGGTTCGAGCGCAAGCCCGGCGAACTTGTCCTCGCCCGCGCGCGCGAAGCGGTTGGCCAGATCGTTCTGTTCGTTCGCGAGGATATGCACGTTCCAGTGCTCCGCCGCGTGAAACACGGGCAGGCTGCGCGCCGACTTCGCGAGGCTCCACAGCACCATCGGCGGGTCGAGCGACACCGAGTTGAAACTGTTGGCGGTCATGCCGACAGGCGCGCCGTCCCCGGCGCGCGCGGTGACGATCGTCACGCCCGTGGCGAACATGCCGAGCGCACGGCGAAAGCCGCTCGGATCGAACGGGGAAGTGGGTTTGTCCATGGCGATGTAGCGGGTGTGAATGATCGTCGCTAGCGTCGCGCGCCGGGCCGTGAAACGAATCCCCCAGACGGACTAGAACCCCCGTCCCGCCTGCGTGCGCCCGTTAGTCCATTCAGACGATGAGTGCCACGGGGGGCGATGGGAGCATGTCATCAGGCCGGAGACCCCGCTGCCAGGCGGGTTCTCACGGACATCCATACGGGCCAACACGAGAGTATTGAGGAGCACAAATGAGTGCAGTGAGCGACGACTACCTGTCCGCCGATGCGGTTGCCCTGATCGAGCGGGCGCGAGCCATGATTCCCCGTCTCGCCGAGCGGGCCACCGCCGCCGAAGCCGCGGGCCGGGTGCCGGACGAAACCGTGCGCGAGCTGGCCGAAGCCGGCCTCTTTCGCGTGCTGCAACCGCGCCGCTGGGGTGGCAGCGAGCTCGATCCGCGCGTGTTCTACACGATCCAGATGACGCTTGCCGAAGGCTGCATGTCGACGGCGTGGATCTACGGTGTGATCGCCGTGCATTACTGGCAGCTTTCGCTCTTTCCCGAAGCGGCGCAGCAGGACGTGTGGGCGCGCGACGCCTCCACGCGCATCGCCTCGACCTACATGCCGACGGGCAAGGCCGAAGCTGTGGAAGGCGGCTTTCGCTTCTCGGGCCGCTGGAGCTTTTCGAGCGGCTGCGAGCACGCCGACTGGATTTTCCTCGGCGGCCTGCTGCCCAAACGCGATGGTTCCGGCGCGATGGAACACACCACGTTCCTGCTGCCGCGCGGCGACTTCAAGATCGTCGGGAACTGGGACGTGCTCGGGCTGCGCGCGACCGGCAGTCACGACATCGTCGTCGAGAACGTGTTCGTGCCGGAGCATCGCACGCAACGCACCAACGATCACAGCGACGCGGGCTGCCCGGGGCGCGAGATCAACGAGGGCTGGCTGTATCGCGTGCCGTTCACGCAGATGTTCCAGCGCGCGGTGTCGAGCGCATGCATCGGCGCGCTGCAAGGCGCGGTAACGAGCTTCCGGGCACGCTCCGCCGCGCACGTGGGCAAGCACGGCGGCAAGACGGCCGAGGACCCGAACGCGCAAACGGCCGTGACCGAAGCCATGATGACGGTCGATCAGCTCACGCTCGTGCTGCTGCGCAATTACGCCAACGTCGCGCGTTGCGCGAAGACGCGCACGGCCATGCCCGTGGAA
This sequence comes from Paraburkholderia unamae, assembly GCF_003268775.1. Classification (GTDB taxonomy): domain Bacteria; phylum Pseudomonadota; class Gammaproteobacteria; order Burkholderiales; family Burkholderiaceae; genus Paraburkholderia; species Paraburkholderia unamae. Next base: position 175,551 of record NZ_QLSU01000016.1, on the reverse strand, counting down.
GAACGTCTCATGCAGCGCGCGCAATCGGCGCTCGTGCCCAAGCTCTGCGCCCAGCACGCCAACGAGTTGCTGCGCGCGAGCGCGGGCTCGGGCATGTACAAGGGCAACGCCGTGGAGCGCATTTTCCGCGACATCCATCAGGCGCGCGGCCACATCGCCAACAACACCGACGCCTATATCCGCGCCCACGGCGCGGTGGCGCTCGGGCTGCCCAACGCGGACCCGTTCATCTGAGCGCGGCGGCCGGGCGCACGCCCGGCCGGACAGAACAAGACACAACGAGACAGAGGAGCAAAGGTGGAGCACGAATTCGACGTGATCGTCGTGGGGTCGGGAGCCGGGGCGATGCTCACGGCGATACGGGCGGCAGACGAGGGGCTCTCGGTGCTGATGGTCGAGAAAACCGGGCTGGTGGGCGGCACCTCCGCGACGTCGGGCGGCGGCATCTGGATACCCGATAACCACGACATGCCGCGCGTGGGCCTGCGCGACAGCATCGAATCGGCCTTCCGCTATGTGAAGGCCTGCGCGAAGGGGCTCGCAAGCGACGATCGCGTGCTCGCCTATGTCGAAACGGCGCGCCACATGGCGGCGTATCTGCAAAGCATCGGCGTGCGCTATCGCAGCATGCCGAAGTACGCGGACTATTACCCCGGGATGGCGGGCGCGCTGCCGGGCGGCCGCACCATGGACCCGGTCGACTTCAACGCCGCGCGCCTGGGCGTAGAAGGCCTGGACATGCTGCGCCCGACCAATCCGGGCCAGCTCATCATGGGCCGCATGACGATCAACGCATTCGAGGCGCGCTCGATTCTCGCGCGCGAACGCAAGGCGAAGCTGCTGATCACGTGGATCATGCTGCGCTATGCGATCGATTATCCGTGGCGGCGCAAGACCACGCGCGATCGTCGCCTCACGGGCGGCCAGGCGCTGCTCGGCGGCCTGTGGGCGGCGCTGCGCAGGCGCAACGTAACGGTGTGGGTCGATGCGCCGCTGCAATCGCTCGTGCGCGAAAGCGGCCGCGTGAGCGGCGCGGTCGTGCTGCGCCACGGCGAGGCCTGCACGGTTGCCGCGCGCAAGGGCGTGGTGCTGGCGGCGGGCGGATTCGAGCGCAATCAGGCCATGCGCGAGGCGTATCTGCCGCAGCCCACGGAAGCGGGCTGGACCGCCACGCCGCCTGGCTGCAACACCGGCGACGCGATTCTTGCGGGCGCCGACGCGGGCGGCGAGTTGCATCTCATGTCGCACACGTGGGGCGTGCCCACGATGCAGGTGCCGAAGGAGGACCGCTTTCGCGGCATCTTCGTCGAGCGCTCGCTGCCGGGCTGCATGGTGGTGAACGCGCGCGGCGAGCGCTTCGTGAACGAGTCGTGCCCGTATCCCGAGTTCCAGCAGGCCATCTATGCGGACCACGCGCGCAGCGGCGCGGCCGTGCCCGCGTGGATCGTGTTCGACGCCGACTTTCGCCGCAAGTACCCCATCGGTCCGCTGGCGCCGGGCGAAGCGGTCCCCGATTCGCGCCTGCGCAAGAGCTGGCTCAACGTCGTCTACTGGAAGGACGAGACGCTCGAAGGGCTGGCCGCGCAGATCGGCGTCGATCCCAGGGGGCTCGTCGCGAGCGCCGTGCGCATGGGCGAATTCGCGCGCACGGGCAAGGACCTGGAGTTCGACCGTGGCGGCAATGTGTTCGACCGCTATTACGGCGACGTGAGCGTGCATCCGAATCCGAATCTCGCCCCCATCGCGCGCGGACCGTTCTATGCGCTGAAGCTGTATCCGGGCGAGATCGGCACGAAGGGCGGCCTGCTCACCGATCGCGATGCGCGCGTGCTCGATGCGAACGGCGCCGCCATTCAAGGGCTTTACTGCATCGGCAACAACTCCGCTTCGGTCATGGGGCCGTCGTATCCCGGCGCGGGCTCGACGCTCGGACCGGCGATGACGTTCGGCTTTCGCGCGGTGGCCGCCATGGCGGGCAAGCCGATCGCGCTGGAGCGCACCGACTTGCTGGAGGCGGTGCAATGACCGAAGCAACGCGCGAAGCCAGACGCGAAAAGCCCAGCACGGTCACGCCGATCGAAGCGGAGCTTCTCGTCGATGACGCTTCGCAGATCGCGTGGAGCGAGACCGCGGACGTGGTGGTCGTGGGCTGGGGCGCGGCGGGGGCGTGCGCGGCGATCGAGGCGCGCTCGCAGGGCGCTTCGGTGATCGTGATCGATCGCTTCGAGGGCGGCGGCGCGAGCGCGCTCTCGGGCGGCGTGGTGTACGCGGGCGGTGGCACGCCGTATCAGCAGAAAGCCGGCTTTCGCGATACGCCCGAAGCGATGTACGAGTATTTGCGGCGTGAGGTCAACGGCGTGGTGAGCGACGAGACGCTCATGCGTTTTTGCCGCGACAGCGCCGCGAATCTCGCCTGGCTCGAAGCGCAAGGCGCACGCTTCGACGCGACGATGCCCGAGCACAAGACCTCTTATCCGCCCGACGGCGTGTATCTCTACTACTCGGGCAACGAGATGGTGAAGACGTATCGCGGCGCGCACGCGCCCGCGCCGCGCGGCCATCGCACGGTGGCGCGCGGGCAGTCGGGCGCGACGCTCTACTCGGCGTTGCGCGATTCGACGCTGCGCGCGGGTGCGCAGCCGGTGTTGCAGGCCACCGTGCAGCGGCTCGTGCGCGAGCGCGGCACGGGCCGCGTGCTGGGCGTGGAAGTGTGGCAGGTGCCGCAGGGCGGCGAGACGGCGACGCGCCACGCGAAGTTCAATCGCCTCGCGAACCGCTGGCGCAATTACCGCGCCGCGAAGGCCGAGCAATGGCGCATTCAGGCCGCGCAGATCGAACGCGCCGAAGCCGCGCCGCGTTTCATTCGCGCGGAACGCGCGATCATCCTCGCGGCTGGCGGCTTCGTCTTCAACCGGCAGATGATCAAGGAGCACGCGCCGCGTTACGCGCGCGGCTGGAAGAACGGTCACGCGGGCTGCGACGGCAGCGGCATTCGTCTCGGTCTCGCATCGGGCGCGCAGGCGGCGCATCTGTCGAACGTTTCGGCCTGGCGCTTCATCACGCCGCCGTACGCGTGGCCGCGCGCCATGGTCGTCAACACGCGCGGCGAGCGCTTTTGCAATGAAGAGGTCTATGGCGCGACGCTCGGCTACGAGATGGTCGAGCATCAGGGCGGGCGCGCATGGATCGTGCTCGATGCACGGCTGCGCAGGCAGGCGATCCTGCAATGCCTGAGCGGACGCCTGTGGGCCTTTCAGGCGTTGCCCGCGCTCGCGATGATGCTGTTCGGGGCGAAGCGCGCCCGCTCGATCGACAAGCTGGCGGCGCGCATCGGCGCGGACCCGCAGACGCTGCTCGCCACCGTGCTCAGCTATAACGCCGCGGCGCGCGGTGAATGCACGGACGCGCTCGGCAAACTGCCCGAGATGCGCGCCGTGCTCGACAAGGCGCCGTTCTACGCGATCGATCTTTCGATCGGCGCGCCGATGTTCCCGCTCGCCACGATCACGACGGGCGGCCTCAAGATCAACGAAGCCGACGGGCACGTGCTCGACGCGCAAGGCGAGGACATTCCCGGCTTGTTCGCGGCGGGGCGTACCGCCATCGGCATTCCTTCTTCGCGCTACATGAGCGGCACGTCGCTCGCGGATTGCGTGTTTTCCGGCCGCCGCGCGGGGCGCGCGGCGGCCTTCGAATCGATGGAGCAAATGAATGGCACGTCTGCAAGGTAAAGTCGCGCTCGTCACCGGCGCGGCAAGCGGGCTGGGCAGCGCGATTGCGCTCGCATTTGCGCGCGAAGGCGCGCGCGTGGTGCTCACCGATATCGACGCGCAGGCGGGCGAAGCTATGGCGCGGCGCATCGGCGAAGCCGCGTTTTTTGTCGCGCACGACGTGACGAAAGAGGACGACTGGGCGCGCGCGATCGCGGCCGCGCATGAGCGCTTCGGCGCGCTCGACGTGCTCGTCAACAACGCGGGCATCCTCAAGCAGGGGACCATCGAGCAGGCATCGTTCGAGCAGTGGCAGCAAGTGCTGCACGTGAACGCGGGGTCGTGCTTTCTGGGCTGCCGATACGGCATCGCCGCGATGAAGGAGCACGGTGGCTCGATCGTCAATATCGCGTCAGTTTCGTCGTGGCTGCCCATCGACGGCTATGCGGCCTACGGCGCTTCGAAGGCGGCGGTCGCATCGCTCACGCGTTCGAGCGCACTGCATTGCCGCAAGAACGGCTACGCCATACGCGTGAACTCGGTGCATCCGGACGGCATCTACACGCCGATGATGCAGGCGAGCGCCCCTGGCGTCGATCCGAAGTATCTGCTGTTCGACAAGGACCGCAATCGCGGCGGCCGCGCGTGCCCGCCCGAGGACATCGCGAACATCGTGCTCTTTCTCGCCGCCGACGAATCGCGCCAGATCAGCGGCGCTCAAATGCAGGCCGACAACGCAATACTGGGCATGGGGTTATGAGCAAGCTGCAACCGCGTTATCACGCGCTGCGCGTGGCCGCTGTGCTCGACGAGACGGCCGACGCGCGCTCGATCGTGTTCGAGGTGCCCGAGCCGTTGCGCGAGACCTTTCGCTACCGGCCGGGGCAGTTTCTGACGCTGCGCCTGCCGGTCGGCGCCGAACGGCTGCCGCGCTGTTATTCGATGTCGAGCGCGCCGACGCTCGACGCCGCGCCGCGCGTGACGATCAAGCGCGTGGCGGGCGGCGCGGGCTCGAACTGGGTGTGCGACCACGTGAGACCCGGCGACACGCTGGACGTGCTGGCGCCTTCCGGCGTTTTCACGCCGGGCTCGCTGGACGGGGACTTTCTGCTGTTCGCGGGCGGCAGCGGCATCACGCCGGTCTACTCGATTCTGCGCTCGGCGCTCGCGCTTGGCGCGGGCCGCGTGCGGCTCGTCTACGCGAACCGCGACGAGCATTCGGTGATCTTCGGCCGCGAACTCGATGCGCTTGCCGCGCAGTATCCGCAGCGCTTTGAAGTGGTGCACTGGCTCGACAGCGAGCGGGGCGTGCCGAGCCTCGCGCAACTCGGCGAACTCGCGTGCGAGTGGCGCGCGGCGCAAGCGTTTATCTGCGGGCCGGGGCCGTTCATGGATTCGGCCGCGGCGGCGCTGGATGCGCTCGGCTTCGCGAAAGAACGCGTGCATGTGGAGCGGTTTGTGTCGTTGCCGGCGGAATCCGCGCCGGACGAAGCCGGGAACGCCGGTTCCGTGGAATCGGCGTCATCGGGTTTGTCAGTACAACTGGAGATTGCGCTGGACGGCGCGATCCATCGCATTGAAGCCAGCGGCGACGAAACGCTGCTCGAAGCCGCCGTGCGCGCGGGCCTCAATGCGCCGTTCTCGTGTCAGGAAGGCATGTGCGCCTCGTGCATGTGCCAGGTGATCGAAGGCTCGGTCCATCTTCGCCGCAACGAAGCGCTCGACAGCGGCGATTTGAAGCGCGGCTGGACGCTGAGTTGCCAGGCCGTGCCGACTAGCGCGCACGTGCGTATCAAGTATCCGGAGTGAAATCGATGAGTCTCAATTCTTGCGAAGCCGCCCACACGCTGCCCCAGGTCGTCAGGCAGGCGGCGCGCTCGCACGCGGCGCGCGCGGCCATTGTCGATGGCGACACGCACGTCGACTATGCGGCGCTCGCGCAGCAGATGGAGCGCGTGGCGCGCGCGCTGATCGCGCTTGGCGTGCAGGCGGGCGAACGCGTGGCCATCTGGGCCCCGAACCTGCATGAGTGGATCGTTGCCGCGTGCGGCATCCATGCGGCGGGCGCGGTGCTCGTGCCTGTGAATACGCGTATGAAAGGCGCGGAGGCCGCCGACATCATCGAGCGCAGCGGCGCACGCGTGCTGTTTTGCATCGGCGACTTTCTGGGGCAGTACTATCCGTCGCTGCTCGATGAGCGGCGGCCCGCGTCGCTTGCGCATATCGTGGTGCTGCGCGGCGCGGCAGTCGATGCGCGCGATCTCGAATGGCGCACGTTCCTTGGCCTCGCCGACGCGGTGAGCCCCGATTGCGTGCACGAGCGCGAGCGCGGCCTCACGGCCGACAGCGTGGCGGACATCATGTTCACCTCGGGCACCACGGGCGCGCCCAAGGGCGTCATGGCGGCGCACGGCGCGATGATCCGTGCGTTCAACGAGTGGTCTCGCGTGGTTGGTCTTGGCGAAGGCGACCGCTACCTCATCATCAATCCGTTTTTCCATTCGTTCGGCTACAAGGCGGGCTGGGTCGCCGCGTTCCTGCGCGGCGCGACGGTGTATCCGCACCAGGTATTCGACGCGGAGTCGGTGCTGCAACGCATCGAGGCGGACCGCATCACGTTCCTGCCGGGACCGCCCACGCTGTTCCTCTCGATGCTTGCGCACCCGCGCCTGCGCGAGTTCGACATCGGATCGCTGAACGCGTCGTGCACGGGCGCGGCTGTGGTGCCGCCGGTGCTCATTACGCGCATGCGTGAGGAGTTGGGCTTTCGCATCGTGACTACGGCTTACGGGCTGACCGAATGCGGCGGTTGCGCCACGTTGTGCGACCCGGCGGACAGCGCCGAGGTGATCGCGCTGACTTGCGGCAAGGCGCTGCCGGGGACCGAGGTGCGTTGTGCGGATGCCGATGGCAAGACGGTTGCGGCTGGTGAGCCTGGTGAGGTGCTGCTGCGCGGTTATCACATCATGAAGGGCTATTTTGGCGACGAGGCGGCTACGAGCGAGGCGATCGACGCGCAAGGATGGCTGCATACCGGCGATGTGGGGGTGATCGATGAGCGCGGTTACTTGCGTATTACGGATCGCTTGAAGGATATGTTCATCGTCGGCGGGTTTAACTGCTATCCGGCGGAGATCGAGAAGGCGCTCGCGGCGCATGAGGCGATCGCGCAGGTCGCCGTGGTGGGCGTGCCTGATGAGCGGCTCGGGGAAGTGGGGTGCGCGTGTGTAATTCTGCGGCCGGAATGCTCGGTTGATCAGGCGGCGCTTGTGGCGTGGTCAAGGGAGCGGATGGCGAATTACAAGGTGCCGCGGTATGTGCTCGTTTTTGATGGGTTTCCGCTTAATGCTTCTAATAAGGTGCTTAAGAGGGAGCTTGTGAAGATTGTTATTGAGCGGCTTGGTGGGGTGGGTTGATTTTCTTTTTTTTGGGGTTGGCTTTTTTGCCTGGCGGTTTCAAGGAGCAAGTGCAACAGCGGGGTCAATTTCAATACCCTGCTTTTTGCAGTTCTCAATAAAAGCTTCTGCCGGTGTGCGCCATCCGAGTGTCTTGCGTGGACGCATGTTCATTTCCATCGCAATCGCATCAAGCTGGCGCTGGGAGAGCACGGAAAGGTCTGCGCCCTTAGGCATGTACTGGCGAAGCAGACCGTTGGTATTCTCGCAGATGCCCCGCTGCCACGGGCTGTGCGGATCACAGAAGTCGATGCGGATGCCCGTGGCCTCGGCGAGCTTCCTGTGCAGTGCCATCTCCTTGCCCTGATCGTACGTCAGCGTCTTGCGCAGTTCCTCCGGCAATGGCGCGAACGCCGCACTGTAGGCTTGCAGGGCGGCCTCAGCCGTCGCACCGTCGATCTTCACCAGCATCAGGAACAGGGTGCTGCGATCGATCAGCGTACCCACCGCCGAACGGTTGCCCGCTCCCTTGATCAGATCCCCCTCCCAGTGCCCCGGGATCAGCCGGTCGTTGGCCTCGGGTGGACGGACATGGATGCTCACCATGTCCACGAGCTGACCGCGCCGGTCCTGCCCGCGCGTGCGGGGCCGGCGTGCACCGCGCCCCTGCCTGAGCAGGCTGACCAGTTCACGCCGCAATGCACCTCGTGGCGCGGCATAAATGGCCTGGTAAATCGTTTTGTGCGAGACGTTCAAGGCGGGTTCCCCGGGATGGACACGTTTGCGTTGCGCGGCCACCTGCTCAGGTGAGAAGCACATCTCCAGGTATCGACGCACCTCGGGCCACAATGTTCCGCCTGGGTGCAGCTTGCGCTCGCAGCGCGGCTTGCGTCGCAGCCTGGCGGCACGGCTCATTGGGCCGCGCTCATGATCCGGCTTCCAGCCGTTACGTCTGGGTTCACGGCTGATCGTGCCTGGCGAGCGCCGTAACGCACGAGCGATCTCCCGCGTACTTCGGTTCTCCAGCTTCATGGCGAAGATCGCGCCGCGTTCCTCGGCAGCCAGGTGTTCGTATTTTTGTCCCATGCAACACATCCTGAATGAAGTGTTGCACTTGCTCCTTGAAACCGCCATTGGTTTTGGGGTGTTGGCGTTTCCTTGTTTTCGTGTCGGTCTGCCAGCGTTGCCCCTGTGCGGGGCGGCACCTACTTTTCTTTGCAGCGGCAAAGAAAAGTAGGCAAAAGAAAGCCGCTCACACCGCTAATGCCTGCCACCGTTCACCTCGCGCCACCCCAGATAGTGGCTCCGGAGCGTCCGTCACCCCGCACCCTTGAACGTAGTGACAAAGGGCTCATCCTTCCGGCGGCGCTACGCGCCCCGAAGGGCATAACACAAACCACAAACCTCGCGTATGCAAGGCGGGTTTCCCTTGCAGACCTTTCCGCGGCGCGCGAAGCGAGCAGCGGGAAGTATGACTGCCTTGTCACTACGTTCGAAGGTGCGGGGTGACGGACGCTCCGGAGCCACTACCTGATGCGGTGCGGGGTGAACGGTGGCGGGCATTGGCGGTGTGAGCGGCTTTCTTTTGCCTACTTTTCTTTGCCGCTGCAAAGAAAAGTAGGTGCCGCCCCGCACAGGGGCAACCCAGGCAGACCGACACGAAAGCAAGGAAACGCGAAACCCCCAATCCAACCAAAAACAAAAGCAGCACCAAAAAAACCCACAACAAGCCCTTAGTCCCATCGGACGATGGCGCCCCGCACTCCCAACCGTAGCCTGTGAGCAAGGGCCCAAGCGCACCAACCGGGCCCCAATCCCCATATCAACAAAGCAACAAAGCAACAAAGGAGCAATGCGGATGAGACTCGCAGGCAAAGTTGCACTCGTAACGGGTGCGGGCCAGGGCATCGGCCGTTCTATCGCACGTCTTTTCGCCGAGGAAGGCGCGACCGTGGTCGCCATCGACCTCGATCTGGAGGCGGCGCAAACCACCATTTCCACCGCGCCGGAAGCACAGCAATGCGCGGCACGCAAGGTGGACGTGAGCAGCAGCGCGGCGGTGCAGGCGCTGTTCGCCGAAACGGTGGAGCGCCATGGCCGCGTAGACATCGTCGTCAACAACGCAGGTGTGGGCGCAGTCGACACGCTCGCGCAAACGCCCGACGAAAACTGGGCCAAGGTCATCGGCGTCAATCTCACGGGTGCGTTCTATCTGTGCCGCGAGGCGGCGCGCAGCATGCAGGCCGTGGGCAATCGCGGCGCCATCGTCAATGTGTCGAGCACGTCGGCGCTCAATGGCGAAGGTCCGGCGCATTACTGCGCGTCGAAAGCCGGTGTCATGGGCCTCACGCGCAGCATCGCGCGCGAACTCGCACCCACGGGCATTCGCGTCAACACCGTCGTGCCGGGTCCGACCAACACCCCGATGATGCAAGGCATCCCCGAGGAATGGAGCGAGGCCATCGTCAAGTCGGTGCCGCTCGGACGCATGGGCAAGCCGGATGAAGTGGCCCGCGTGGCGCTCTTCCTGGCAAGCGACGACAGCGCCTTCATCACAGGGCAAAACGTGGCCGTGAACGGCGGCATGGCGTTTATTTAGGAGAATGGAATGACAGGACGTCTTGAAGGCAAGGTCGCGCTCGTCACGGGCGGCGGCACCGGCATCGGCGCCGCTACGGCGGAGCGTTTCGCGCAGGAGGGCGCAACGGTCGTGATCTGCGGCCGGCGCGAAGGTCCGCTCGCGGAAGTGGTGGCGCGCATCACCGCCAACGGCGGCCGCGCCGAGGCCGTGCAGGCCGACGTGAGCAACGAAGCCGCGTTCGAAGCGGCGATTGCGAGCACCATCGAGCGCCACGGCGCGCTCGACATTCTCGTCAACAACGCCATGGCCTATACATGGGGCTTGATCGAGGATACGTCGACCGGTGACTGGCACGCCAACTTCGCCACGTCGGTGGACGGCACCTTCTGGGGCACGCGCGCGGCGATGAAGCTCATGAAGGAGCGCGGCGGCTCGATCATCAATCTCTCGTCGATCTGCGGTCTGCTCGGCACCTCGCACATGGCGGGCTATTCGGCGGCGAAGGCGGCCGTCATCAACTTCTCGCGCGCGGCGGCGGCCGAGGGCGCGGCGCACGGCATTCGCGTGAACGTCGTGATTCCGGCCGTGGTGGAAACGCCGGGCACGGCCGCGATGCTCTCCGACGCCACGGCGCGCAGCAAGACAGAGTCGCTCATCCCGATGCGCCGCGTCGGCCGCCCCGACGAGCTCGCGAGCGCGATTCTCTTTCTCGCGAGCGACGAGGCCTCGTATGTGACGGGCGCGGCGCTGCCCGTGGACGGCGGCCGTACGGCCGTGCTCGGCACCGCGCTCGACTGAGGGGAGCGGGCATGAGCACCGAAACACTGGAGGCGAGGCTCGATCGCCTCGAATCGATCGAGGAGATTCGCCAACTGGCGGGCAAGTATTCGCTGTCGCTCGACATGCGCGATCTCGACGCCCACGTGAACCTGTTCGCGCCCGATGTGCGCGTGGGCAAGGACCGCGTGGGCCGCGCGCATTTCAAGGCGTGGCAGACCGATACCTTGCGCGAGCAGTTCACCGGCACGTCGCACCACCTGGGGCAGCACATCATCGAGTTCGTCGACCGCGACCATGCCACCGGCGTGGTGTATTCGAAGAACGAGCACGAGTGCGGCCCCGAGTGGGTCATCATGCAGATGCTCTACTGGGACGATTACGAGCGCATCGACGGCCGCTGGTACTTCAGGCGCCGTCTGCCGTGCTACTGGTATGCGAGCGACCTGAACAAGCCGCCCATCGGCGACATGAAGATGCGCTGGCCGGGCCGCGAACCGTACAAGGGCACGTTTCACGAGCTGTTTCCCTCGTGGCGCGAGTTCTGGGCCGAGCGGCCCGACAAGGACAGCTTGCCCGAAGTTGCCGCGCCCGCGCCGCTCGAGCAGTTTCTCGCCACCATGCGACGCGGCACGCCCGCGCCGCGCATCCGTGTTCGCTGAGGCCGCCATGCACGAGAGTCTTTTCGAACCCGTGCGCCTTGGCGCGCTCGATCTTGCCAACCGCATCGTGATGGCGCCCATGACGCGCAATCGCGCGGACCCCGATGGCGTACCCACCGTGATCATGGCGGACTACTACGCCGCGCGCGCCGACGCGGGCCTGATCGTCGCAGAGGGCACCTGGCCGGTGGCGAATGGCCAGGCGTACTGCCGTCAACCGGGCCTTCAGACGCTGGCGCATATCGCGGGCTGGAGCCGCGTGGTCGACGCCGTGCACGCGCGCGGCGGCAAGATCGTCTTGCAGATCATGCACGCCGGGCGCATCGGCAGCGCCTTCGTCAAGCCGCCGGGCGTGCAGACCGTGGCGCCCTCGCCACTGCGCGCGGCGGGGCAGGTGTTCACCGATCGCGCGGGCATGCAGCCCTACGACGAGCCGATCGAACTCGACACCGACGCGGTGCGCCGCATCGTCAACGAACACCGGCTCGTAGCCATTCGCGCGCGCGAGGCCGGTTTCGACGGCGTGGAGCTGCACGGCACGAGCGGCTATCTGCCGATGCAGTTCATGTGCACGGGCACCAACCTGCGGCGCGACGAATACGGCGGATCGCTTGCGAACCGCATTCGTTTCGCCGTGGAGTGTTTGAGCGGCATGGCCGAAGGCATGGGCGCCGAGCGCGTGGGTCTGCGGATCAATCCGGGCAACACCTATAACGACACGTCCGATCAGGACTCCGCACAAACGCATGTCGCGTTGATGGAAAAGGCCGCGTCGCTGGGAATCGGCTGGCTGCATGTGATGCGCTCGCCCGATGCCGCCATCGACGCGTTTGCGCTCGCACGCAAGCACTTTGGCGAGGCGCTGATCCTCAACGACAGCATCGGCGCGCAAGAGGGTACGCGCCTGATCGACGAGGGCGCGGCCAGCGCCGTTTCGTTCGCGCGCGACTTCATCGCCAACCCCGATCTCGTGCGCCGCCTGCGCGAGGGTTTGCCGCTCGCGAAGTTCGATCGCAAGACCCTCTACACGGCGGGTTCGGCGGGCTACAGCGACTACCCGGCGGCGCCCGCCTGCGTGGCATGACGTACTGCGCTGACGCATTGGGTTGACGCACTGCGCAAAAACCGCCGCGAGGCTTGCCGGACGGTGGTTTTCGTTAGTCTCAACGGACGATGACCCGCCCCGGTGCGGGCGGGAATAATGAATTCACGCTGCTACGAATCTGAGAGGTCTCGGGAGATGATGGAAATTAGCGGTCTTGCCTACGTGGTGGCCGAAACCACCGACATGGCGAAGTGGAGCGACTACGCGCAGCACGTGCTGGGCGCCATGACGGAACGCTCGCCCTCGGGCAGCCTGCGCGTGAAGATCGACGAGCGGCAGTTTCGCATCGCGGTCGTTTCCGGCCAGCGCGACGCGTACACCGCTTCGGGCTGGGAAGTGCGCAACGCCGAAGCATTCGCCGCCGCCGTTGCGGCGCTCGAAGCCGCGCACGTGACATTCACGCGCGGCGACGCCGCGCTGTGCGCCGAACGCTGCGTGCAGCAACTGGTGGCCTTCGACGATCCCTCGGGCAACCGTCACGAAATCGTCTGGGGCTTCAAGTCCGACTTCCGTCACTTCGCGTCGCCCGTTGGGGTCGCGCGCTTCGTGACCGGCGAGATCGGCATGGGTCACGCGGTGCTGCCGGCCACCAATTTCGACGCCACCGTCGCGTTCTTTCGCGATGTCATGGGCTTCGGGCTTTCCGACATTTTCAACTTCCAGCCGGCGGGCGCGGACGGCCCGACGTTGCCGATCCACTTCCTGCACTGCGCCAACGGCCGTCACCACAGCGTCGCTTTCGCGGGCTTTCCGGTGGAAAGCGGTTGCGTGCACATCATGCTCGAAGTGGAGTCGATGCCGGAAGTCGGCCGCGCGCTCGACCGCATGGCGGCGCATGGCGCACCGCTATCGGCGACGCTCGGCCAGCACACCAACGACCGCATGATTTCGTTCTACATGAAGTCGCCCTCGGGCTTCGACATCGAGTACGGCTATGGCGGCGCGGTGGTGGACTGGAAGCAGCACATCGCCCACGAATTCACGGCCGTGAGCCTGTGGGGCCACGATTTCACGGTTGGACGCAAGGGGTAAGGCATGGCGAACAAACTGATGCAGGCGGGCGACGTGGTCTCGCAACTGCGCGACGGCATGACGATCGGCATTGGCGGCTGGGGGCCCCGGCGCAAGCCGATGGCGCTCGTGCGCGAACTGCTGCGCTCGCCGGTGAAGGATCTGACCGTGGTGGCGTATGGCGGCGCCGATGTCGGCATGCTGTGCGCCGCGGGCAAGGTGCGCAAGCTCGTGTTCGCGTTCGTGTCGCTCGACTTCATTCCGCTCGAACCGTATTTCCGCATGGCGCGCCAGAGCGGCAAGCTCGACGTGATGGAAATCGACGAGGGCATGCTGATGCTCGGCCTGAAGGCGGCGGGCATGCGCATTCCGTTCATTCCGACTTCGATCGGTCTTGGCACCGACGTGCTGCGCCATAACCCGGAAATCGCCGTGATCGGCTCGCCCTACGACGGGCGCGACTGGGTGGCGATGCCCGCGCTGCCGCTCGACGTCGCCCTGCTGCACGCCGATCGTGCGGACGCGCGCGGCGTGTGCCAGATCAAGGGCCCGGACCTGTACATGGACCACCTGTTCGCGCGCGCTGCCAGCCAGACCTACGTCAGTTGCGACGAACTCGTCGAGAGCTCGTACTTCGAAAGCGAGGAAGAGGCGCGCCACGTGCACTGGGAGCGCTCCGAGACGACCGGCGTGGTGCATGCGCCATGCGGCGCCCATCCGTCCTCCTGTGCGCCGCTCTACGGCTTCGACGTCGCGCATTTCAAGGCGTATGCCGCAAGCGCGAAAGACCCGGAAGGCTGGCAGCAGTATTACGCGCGCTACGTCGCGCCCGGCGAAGAAGCCTATCTGGCGAGCGTGGGCGGCGCCGATGCAGTGCGCGCCCTGCCGTTGCCGGTTTTCTGAACGAGGTGATGAGATGAACGAAACAACGCTGGTCGATCGCATCATCTGCGCGGCCGCGCGGGCCTGGCAAACCGACGGCGAAGTGCTGGCCACGGGCATCGGCATCGTGCCGCGCCTGGCCGCCTCGCTGTGCATGTCGACGCTGAACCGCGACCTGATGATGACCGACTCGGAAGCCTGGCTCGTGAGCGAGCCGGTGCCGGTCGGACCGCGCGCGGCGCAGGCCGTCAAGCGCGAAACGTGGATGGGCTTTTCGCGAATTTTCGAGAACGTGTGGGGCGGCAAGCGCCACGCGATGGTCGGGCCGACGCAGATCGACCGCTACGGTCAAGCCAACATTTCGATGGTGGGCGGCGACTATCGCCAGCCCAAGGTGCAGATGCTTGGCGTGCGTGGCTTTCCCGGCAATTCGATCAGTCACGCCAACTCGTTCTTCGTGCCGCAGCACAGCCGCAAGGTGTTTGTGGAAGGCGAGGTGGATATGGTGGCTTCGATCGGCTACAACCCGCAGCGCCTGCCGCGCGGCTACAGCTTCGACGACATCGATATCCGCAGCGTGATTACCAATCTCTGCGTGATGGATTTCGGCGGGCCCAACCGGCAGTTGCGCCTGCGCGCGCTGCATCCGGGCGTGAGTGTAAAGGACGTGCAGGATGCCACGGGCTTTCCTGTTCACGTGCCCGACGACGTTGCCGAAACCCCGGCGCCGAGCGCGCAGGAGCTGGAGGCGCTCGCCCACCTGGACCCGCGCAACCTGCGCGCCGCCGCACTGGGTGCGTAAGCGCCCGCCGCTACACCACGTTCATACGAGATTCGCATGCAAGCCGATCAGCAATCCGCCAACACGTTCGTCGAGCGCCCCGATCACGCTTCGTACGAAACCGATAGCCCCGTTCTGTATGAGGTCCGCGAGGGCGTCGCTTACGTGACGATGAACCGGCCGCAGTTCAACAATGCGCAGAACTCGCAGATGACCTATGCGCTCGACGCGGCGTTTCGCCGGGCCGTGGACGACGACGCTGTGCGCGCCATCGTTTTGTGCGGCACCGGTAAGCACTTCAGCGCGGGCCATGACATCGGCACGCCTGGGCGCGACGTGAACCGGGAGTTCGATCGCGTGCATCTGTGGTGGGATCACACCAACAAGCCCGGCGCCGAATTCCACTATGCGCGCGAGCAGGAGGTGTATCTGGGCATGTGCCGGCGCTGGCGCGCGATTCCGAAGCCGACGGTCGCCATGGTGCAGGGCGGCTGCATTGCGGGCGGATTGATGCTGGCCTGGATCTGCGACCTGATCGTGGCTTCCGACGACGCGTTTTTCCAGGACCCCGTGGTGCGCATGGGCATTCCGGGCGTGGAGTATTTCGCCCACGCTCATGAACTCACGCCGCGACTCGCCAAGGAACTGCTGATGCTCGGCGAGCGCATGCCGGCCGCGCGGGCGTACGACATGGGCATGGTCAATCGCGTCGTGCCGCGCGAGCGCCTGGAAGAGGAAACGGGCCGCATTGCCGCGCGCCTCGCCGCGCAGCCGCGCATGGGGCTCGCGTTGACCAAGCAGGTCGTCAACGGCGCGGAGGACCTGCAAGGCCTGCGCGCGACGATGGACATGGCTTTTGGCTACCACCACTACGCGCACGCCCACGGCCAGCTTTGCGGCGAAGGGCACCTGGGCGGGCACGACGCGCGTTCGATGGCGTCGGCCAATCGCAGCGAATCGGCCGTGGTGCCGGGAGCGGCGGCATGAACGGGGCGCAAACGCTCTTCCACACGCCGCTCACGGAACTGCTCGGCTGCCGCTATCCGATCGTGCAGACGGCCATGGGCTGGGTGGCGGGCGCCGAACTGGTCGCGGCCACCTGCAATGCGGGCGGCTTCGGGTTCCTTGCGGGCGCAACGATTCCGGCGGATCGCATTGAAGCAGAAATCCTGCGGGTGAAATCGCTTACCGGCGACAAGCCGTTCGGCCTGAACTTCCACATGTTCCAGCCGAACGCGCAGCAACTGCTCGATCTCGCGATCCGGCACAAGGTGCGCGCCGTGAGTTACGGGCGCGGGCCGGACAAAAAGACGATCGGCCGGCTGCGCGACGCGGGCATTGTCTGCATGCCGACCGTGGGCGCGCTCAAGCACGCGCTCAAGGCGATCGACCTTGGCGCGAACGCGATCACGGTGCAAGGCGGCGAGGGCGGCGGCCACACGGGCGCGGTGCCGAGCACGGTGCTGCTGCCACAGGTGGTCGATGCGGTGGACGTGCCCGTGGTGGCGGCGGGCGGCTTCTATGACGGGCGCGGCCTGCTCGCGGCCCTCGCGTATGGCGCGAGCGGCATCGCCATGGGCACGCGCTTTCTCATGACAACCGACAGCGGCGTGCCGCGCGCGACGCTCGAACGCTATCTGGCGGTCAAGGACGCCGAACGCATTCGCGTGTCGCACGCCGTGGACGGCATGCCGCAACGCATGATCGACAACGAATACCTCGCGATGCTCGAAGGCGCTTCGCCGTTGCGGCGCCTTTTGATCGCACTCGGCAGCGCTCGCGCATGGCGCGCGCAAACCGGCATGACGGCCGCGCAAGCGGCGCGGGTGCTCTGGCAGGGCTTGCGCGGCGACGCGGGCAGCGTCGCGCAAACGGTGATGGCCGCCAACGCGCCCATGCTGCTGCAACGCGCGATGGTGGAGGGGCGACCCGCCGAGGGCGTGATGTCGGCGGGCCAGATCGCGGCGCTGATCGGCGAGTTGAAGAGTTGCCGCGAGGTGATCGAGGGCATGGCGGGCGAAGCGGCCGCGCGGCTCGATACGCTCTGCGGCGGCCTGAATGCCGCTTCCACACAAGCGGCATGAGCGGGACAAAACGTACAAGCATAGGAAGACCAACGACATGGAAGAACAGTTTTCGACGTACGTGCACGAGAGCGGGGTGGCGGAGGTCGTGCTCGATTGTCCGCCCGTCAACGCGCTGAACTCGGCGGGCTGGCGCGAGCTGGCAGAGGAAATCGAGGCGCTGGGCCAGCGGCCCGAGGTGCGCGTGATCGTGATCCGCGGCGAGGGACGGGGCTTTTGCGCGGGCGTGGACATCAAGGAGCTCGCCGCGCATCCCGAACTGATCGTGGAGGTCAACGCGGGCAACTACGCGACTTTCAAGGCCGTGCACCGTAATCGCGTGCCGGTGATCGCGGCGGTTCATGGCTTCGTGCTGGGTGGCGGCATCGGCATCTGCGGCGCGGCCGATATCGTGATCGCGGCGGAGGACGCTTCGTTTGGCTTGCCCGAAGTGGATCGGGGCGCGATGGGCGGTGCGGCGCACCTGCAACGCATGTTCGGTGTGCAGAAGACCCGCTATCTGTTCTTCACGGGGTCGATGGTGAGCGCGAGCGAAGCGTTCGCGCTGCGTGCGATCGAGCGCGTGGTGCCGCGCGAGAAGCTGCGCGAGACGGCGCTCGACATCGCCCGGCAGATCGCCGCGAAGAGTCCCGCGATGATTCGCATTGCGAAAGAGGCATTGAGCGGTATCGAGGACGGCAATCTCGAAGACAAGTACCGGTGGGAGCAGGGCTTCACATTGCAGGCCTATATGAACACGGACTCGGCGGAAACGCGGCATGCGTTCGTCGAGAAGCGGCAGGCGAAATTCTAGAGCGAGGGTGCGGATGGATATGAACGACACGCCGGCGCAACTGGCCTTCCGCAAGGAGGTCCGGCAATGGCTGCACGAACACGTGCCGAAAGAGCGTTTCAAGAGTTATGACACGCGGGAAGGGTTCGAAGAGCATCGCGTGTGGGAGCGCGTGCTGGCGGACGCGGGCTGGAGCAGCGTCACCTGGCCCACGGAGCTTGGCGGACGCGGCAGCGACTTGATCGAGTGGTTGATCTTCGAGGAAGAATACTGGGCGGTGGACGCGCCGATGCGCGTGAACCAGAACGGCATCCTGCTGCTCGGCCCGACCCTGATGGAGTTCGGCACCGACGAGCAGAAGGCCCGCTTTCTGCCGCGCATGGCGCGCTGCGACGATATGTGGGCGCAGGGCTGGTCGGAGCCCGGCGCGGGGTCGGACATGGCCGCGATCCGCAGCATGGCGGTGCGCGACGGCGACGACTACGTGATCAACGGCCAGAAAACGTGGTCCTCGCGTGCGATTTTCGCGGACTGGCTGTTCGGGCTCTTTCGCAGCGAGCCGGGTTCGCAGCGTTATCACGGCCTCACGTATCTGCTCGTGCCGCTCGACTCGCCCGGTATCACGATCCGCCCGATCAAGGCGCTCAACGGCAAGGAGTCGTTCGCGGAGATTTTCTTCGACGACGTGCGGGTCTCGGCGCAGAACCGCATCGGCGCGGAAGGGCAGGGCTGGCACGTCGCGATGGCGACGGCGGGCTTCGAGCGCGGGTTGCTGCTGCGTTCACCCGCGCGCTATCAACGCACGGCGCAAAAGCTCGTCGAGCTTTACCTCGCGAACCAGGCCGCGGCGGACCGCGACCCGTCGATTTGCGAAGCGGTGTTGCGGGCGTGGATGGGCGCGCAGGCGTACCGCCTGTCGGCTTATCACACGGCCGGACGCTTGCTACAGGGTGCAACGATTGGCGCCGAGTCGAGCACGAACAAGATTTTCTGGTCGGAGCTCGATCTCGACATGCATGAAACGGCCATGCGCATTCTCGGCGCGCGCGCCGAACTGCTGCCGGAATGCGCATACGCGGAAGGGGGATGGCTCGACGGCTTCCTCTTCGCGCAAGCCGGGCCGATTTACGCGGGGACGAACGAGATTCAGCGCAACATCATCGCGGAGCGCTTGCTCGGTTTGCCCAAGAGCTGACCGGAGACTATCCGATGGACTTCACTTTTACGAATGAACAGATCGCGTTTCGCGACTCGGTGAGCCGGTTCCTCATGAGCGAGGTCGCGCCCGACACGCTGCGCGATATCTGGGAAACCGACGGCGGACGCTCGCCGGAACTGCGCAAGATGATGGCGGCCCAGGGCCTCACCGCCCTCTCGGTGCCGGAGGCGGAAGGCGGCCTGGGTCTTGGCGACATCGACTGGGCGCTGATGACGCAGGAGCTCGGCTACTACGCCATTCCCGATTCGCTGGCCGACGCCGCTTACGTGGGCGCAGGGCTGCTCGCGGGGCTGCCTGCGGACAACGCCGTGCGCGCCACGTGGCTGCCGCGCATTGCCGACGGGAGTTGCCGCATTGCCGTGGGCCATCCCGTGAATCCCTGGGTGGCCGACGCGGGGCTCGCCGACCTGCTGCTGCTCGCGCATCCCGTCGCGGACGGTGTGGAATTGCACGCGGTGACGCGTGATGCCGTCGAAGTGGTTGCGCAGGCAAGCATCGACGGATCGAGAAGGCTCGCGCAGGTGCGCTGGGAACCCACGAAGGCGACGTGCGTGGCGAACGCGCAGGCGGGCAAGGCGTTGTGGGACGAAGCGCTCGACCGCGGCACGGTCAATGTCGCCGGGCAACTCGTCGGCCTCGCGCAGCGCATGGTCGACATCTCCGTCGACTATGTGGCGCAGCGCAAGCAGTTCGGCAGGCCGATCGGCTCGTTCCAGGCCGTCAAGCATCACCTCGCCGACGTGGTCACCAAAATCGAGTTCGCGCGGCCGGTGCTGTATCAGGCGGCCTATGCGCTCGCGCACGGCAGCGCACAGCGCGCGCTGCTCGCCTCGCACGCGAAGCTCGCATGTGCGGACGCGGCGTGGGTCGCCGCGCGCAAGGGCATTCAGGTGCATGGCGCGATGGGCTACACGTGGGAGGTGGACCTGCAAATGTACGCCAAGCGCGCGTGGGCGCTGGACGCCGCATGGGGCGACCGCGCGTTTCACAAGGACCGCATGGCCGCCGTGCTGCTCGGCGCGCGCGCACCGCTCGGCCCGCTCGCCTCCTTCAACGACACTACGGAATCCTGAGCATGGCAGAAGCCTATATCGTCGATGCCTTGCGCTCGCCCACCGGCAAGCGCCGCGGGTCGCTCGCGGACATGCACGGCGCGGACCTCGGCGCGCATGTGATCGGGGCCATGGTCGGGCGCAATGCGATTCCGGCCGAGGACTACGACGACGTCGTGTTCGGCTGCGTGGACACGATCGGCCCGCTCGCGGGCAATATCGCGCGCACCTCGTGGCTGGCGGCGGGCATGCCGCTCAACGTGCCCGGCACCACGGTCGACCGCCAGTGCGGCTCGTCCCAGCAGGCCATTCATTTCGCGGCCCAGGCTGTGATGAGCGGCACGCAGGACGTCGTGCTGGCGGGCGGTGTCCAAACCATGTCGAGCGTGCCGATTTCGTCGGCGATGCTCGCGGGTCAGCCGCTTGGCTTTACCACACCGTTTGCAGAGAGCGCGGGCTGGCAGCGGCGCTTCGGCGACGCGCCCGTCAACCAGTTCTACGCCGCGCAGCGCATTGCCGATCACTGGGAGATTTCACGCGAGGCGATGGAATCGTTCGCGCTGGAGAGCCACCGGCGTGCGTTGCAGGCGATGTCCGAGGGCCGCTTCGCGCGCGAGGTGGTGCCCGTGGAGGGACGGCTCGCGATGGACGAAACCGCTCGCGAGACGACGCTCGAAAAAATGGCGACGCTGGCGAGCGTCGATCCGGCGTATCCCGCGATTACCGCGGGCGTATCGAGTTCGACATGCGACGCCGCTGCGGCGGTGCTCGTCGTGTCGGAGCGCGCGCTCAAGCGCTATGGGCTCACGCCGCGCGCGCGCATCCACCACATGAGCGTGCTGGCCGACGACCCGATCTGGCATCTGACCGCGCCAATTCCGGCCACGCGGCATGCGCTCAAGCGCTGCGGCTTGCGCCTGGACGACATCGACCTCGTCGAGATCAACGAGGCCTTCGCGTCGGTTGTGATGGCCTGGCTCAAGGAAACGGGTTACGCGCACGAGCGAACGAACGTCAACGGCGGCGCGATTGCGCTGGGGCATCCGCTCGGCGCGAGCGGCGCGAAGCTGATGACGACCTTGCTCCACGAACTCGAACGCACGGGCGGACGCTTCGGTCTGCAAACGATGTGCGAGGGCGGCGGGCAGGCGAACGTCACGGTGATCGAGCGGCTTTGAATTTGCGGGGTAACGGGAAATGAGCATTTGTGAGAATCGCACCGTGATCGTCACGGGCGCGGGCGGCGGCCTCGGGCGCGCGTACGCATTGTCGTTCGCCGCGCACGGCGCGGCGGTCGTCGTCAACGATATCCGGCTCGACGCCGCGCAAGGCGTCGTGGCGGAAATTCACGGCCTTGGCGGCCGCGCCATCGCCAGCGACGGGGACATCACGAGCATGGCGGGCGCACAGGCGATCGTCGACACGGCGCTCGACGCGTTCGGCGAAGTCCATGTGCTGGTCAATAACGCGGGCATTCTGCGCGACCGCATGTTCCTTTCGCTCACCGAGGAGGACTGGGACGCCGTCATGCGCGTGCATCTGCGGGGCCACTTTTGCCTCGCCAACGTGCTGGGGCGTCGCTGGCGCGATGCAGCCAAGGCGGGGCAAGCCGTGGACGCCCGCATCATCAACACGAGTTCGGGCGCGGGCTTGCAAGGCTCGATCGGCCAGTCGAACTATGTGGCGGCCAAAGGCGGCATCGCCGCGCTCACGCTCGTGCAGGCGGCGGAACTCGCGCGCTACGGCGTGACGGTGAACTGCCTCGCGCCGGCCGCGCGCACGTCCATGACGGAAGGCGCGATGCCCGACATGGTGAAGAAGCCCGAGAGCGGGTTCGACGTGTGGGACCCGATGAACGTCGCGCAACTCGTGGTGTGGCTCGGCAGTCCGCTCTCGCGCCATGTGACGGGGCGTTGTTTCGAGGCGAAAGGCGGCGAGATTTCGGTGGCCGACGGCTGGCGCACCGGCGAGATCGTGGACAAGGGCGCGCGCTGGTCGCCGGCGGAGCTTGGCAACGTGATCGACGCTCTGATCGAGCGCGGTGTGCCGCCGCAGAAGGTCTACGGCGCCTGACGACGCGACAGGAGAGAGGGGATGACGATGAAAGACGTTCCGGAGTATGTGGCGGGGCACGGCCTGCTGCGCGGCAAGTCCGTGCTGGTCACGGCGGCGGCGGGCGCGGGCATTGGCTTTGCGGTGGCGCGCCGTTGCGCGGAGGAGGGTTGCCGTGCGCTGTTCGTGTCCGACGTGCACGAGCGGCGGCTGAACGAGGCCGTCGAGACCTTGCGCCGCGAAACGGGTCTCCAGTCCGTGTATGGGCGGCTGTGCGACGTGAGCCAGGAAGGCGACGTGCAGGCGCTCGTGAGCGCGGCGCATGAGCAGATGGACGGCATTGACGTGCTCGTCAACAACGCCGGGCTCGGCACGAGCTGCCGCGTGGTGGACATGAGCGACGAAGAGTGGCAGCGGGTGCTCGACATCACGCTCACCGGCACGTTCCGCATGACGCGCGCCGCGCTCCGGGTGATGCAGCCGCGCGGGCGTGGCGTGATCGTCAATAACGCTTCGGTCCTGGGCTGGCGCGCGCAGGCGGAGCAGGCGCACTACGCGGCCGCCAAGGCGGGCGTGATGGCGTTCACGCGCTGCGCGGCGCTCGAAGCGGCGGAGCACGGCGTGCGCATCAACGCGGTGGCCCCGAGCATTGCCATTCACGCGTTCCTGAAGAAGTCGGCTTCCGAGGAACTGCTTGCTTCGCTCGCGCAGCGCGAAGCGTTCGGGCGCGGCGCGGAACCGTGGGAAGTGGCTAACGTGATGGTGTTCCTCGCGAGCGACTATTCGTCGTACATGACGGGCGAAACCATTTCGGTCAGCTCGCAGCATGCGTGAGGTTCAG
Source organism: Paraburkholderia unamae (assembly GCF_003268775.1). Taxonomy (GTDB): domain Bacteria; phylum Pseudomonadota; class Gammaproteobacteria; order Burkholderiales; family Burkholderiaceae; genus Paraburkholderia; species Paraburkholderia unamae. The sequence continues at coordinate 152,627 of NZ_QLSU01000016.1, read as the reverse complement.
GATGACGAAGCAATTTGATTCGGTGGCGAGCGTGATGGCGGCCGTTGGCGCCGACCTCGGCGCGACCGGGTGGCTCACGCTTGCGCAGGAGCGTATCGACCTCTTCGCCGAGGCCACGGGCGACCATCAGTGGATCCACGTCGATCCGGAGCGCGCGCGCGAAGGCCCGTTCGGCGCGTGCGTGGCGCACGGCTATCTGACCTTGTCGCTCGCGAATGTCTTTCTGCCGCAACTCGTGCACTACGAGCGCTTGCGCATGGGCGTGAACTACGGCTGCAACAAGGTGCGCTTTCCCGCGCCTGTGAAGGCGGGACAGCGCGTACGCGGGCGCGGCGAGGTGATCGCCGCTGCGCCGCAAGGCGACGGCGTGCAGGTCACGGTGCGCGTGACGGTCGAGGTCGAAGGATCGGAGCGGCCCGGCTGCGTGGTCGAGACGATCAGCCTGCTGTATTTCGATGAATAACGTTTATCAGGGAGTGGTCATGCAGGACGCCGTCATTGTTTCTACCGCGCGCACGCCGATCGGCAAGGCCTTTCGCGGCGCGTTCAACGACACCGAAGCGCCCGTGCTCGGCGGCCATGTGATTCGCGAGGCGCTGCGCAAGGCCGGCGTGGAGGGCAGCGAAGTCGACGACATCGTGCTCGGCGTCGCGGCGCAGCAGGGTACCCAGGGCTACAACCTCGGGCGGCTGTGTGCCTATACGGCGGGTTTGCCGCAAAGCGTGGGCGGCATGGCGATCGACCGCATGTGCGCCTCGGGGCTGGTCGCGATCGCGACGGCGGCGAAGAGCGTAATGACGGGCGAGCACCGCATTGCCGTGGCGGGCGGGCTCGAATCGATCTCGCTCGTGCAGAATCGCCACAAGAATACCTACCGCGCGCAGTCGGAAGCGGTGCTCGCGGCATCGCCCGCGGCCTATATCCAGATGATCGAAACCGCCGAAGTCGTGGCGGCCCGCTACGGCATCTCGCGCGCGCAGCAGGACGAGTACGCGCTGCAAAGCCAGCAACGCGTGGCGGCGGCCCAGGAAGCGGGCTTGTTCGACGACGAGATCGTGCCGCTCGCGACGCGGCGTCAACTCTTCGACAAGGAAGGCAACGCCACCGGCCATGAGAGCGTGACGCTCACGCGCGACGAAGGCAATCGCCCCGATACGAGCGCGGAGTCGCTTGCGAAGCTGCGCCCGGTGTGGGGCGGCGGGCAGTGGGCGGCGCAGGGCGAATGCATCACGGCGGGCAACGCTTCGCAGCTTTCGGATGGCGCGTCGGCGTCCGTCGTCATGTCGGCGGAGGAAGCGAAGCGGCGTGGCTTGCGCCCGCTCGGTGCGTATCGCGGCATTGCCGTGGCCGGTTGCGCGCCGGAGGAAATGGGCATCGGCCCCGTGTTCGCCATTCCCAAGCTGCTGGAGCGCCACGGGCTGGGCGTGAACGATATCGGGCTGTGGGAGCTCAACGAGGCGTTCGCCTGCCAGGTGATCTACTGCCGGGACCGCCTCGGCATTCCCGCCGACCGTCTGAATGTGAACGGCGGCGCGATTGCCGTCGGGCATCCGTTCGGGATGTCCGGCGCGCGCATGGTCGGCCATGCGCTGCTCGAAGGCCGCCGGCGCGGCGTGCGCCATGTGGTGGTGAGCATGTGCGTGGGCGGCGGCATGGGGGTGGCAGGGCTGTTCGAGGTATTGCCCGCCTGATGTCGGCTTCCTCCGTTGCGCCATCATCGATGAATGAGCAGGCGACCGGGCGCGGCATTGTGCTTTCCGTGAATGCGTCGGCGCTCTTTGCGCTGCTCTCCGCCTACACGTTATGGCTTGCGCCGCTGGGCGGGCTCGACGTGTTCGCGTGGCGCGTGATCTGGACGGTGCCCGGCGCGCTGCTGCTTCTCGCGCAGCGCGGCCGCACGGCGCAAATGCGCGCGCTGTTCGCCCGCATGCTCGGCGACGCGCGAACGGCGTTCGTCCTCGTGCGCAGCGCAGCGTTGCTTGGCGTGCAGATGTGGCTGTTTCAGTGGGCGCCGCTGCACGGGCGCATGCTGGAAGTGTCGCTGGGCTACTTCCTGCTGCCGCTCGTGATGGTGCTGGTGGGCCGCATTTACTATCGCGAGCGGCTCGATGCGATGCAATGGCTGGCCGTGGCCTGTGCGGCCGCGGGCGTCGCGCACGAACTGGTCGTGACGCACGCGCTCGCGTGGCCCACCTTGCTCGTTGCGTTCGGCTATCCGCTGTATTTCGTGTTGCGCCGCAAGATCGACGCCGATTCGCTCGCGACGTTTGCGATCGAAATGTTGCTGCTCTTGCCGGTCGCCGCATTCGAAGTGTGGCTCGGCGGCTCGCTCGACCTGCTCGGGCCGCGCCCGTTGCTCGCCTTCGTGCTGTTGCCGGGGCTCGGTGCGCTCAGCGCGGTGGCGCAGGGGTTTTATCTGAAGGCGAGCCGCGTGCTGCCGCTCGGCTTGTTCGGCATTCTTTGCTACCTCGAACCGGTGTTGCTCGTGGTCGTTTCCGTGAGCTTGCTGGGCGAGCATTTCGAAGCGCGCCAGTTCGCGACCTACGGTCCGATCTGGATTGCCGTGTCGCTTACCGCAGTGCACAGCGCCCGTTTCCTGCGCATTCGACGTTAGCGACAATGACGACGACGATGATTGCGTTCGCAGGCATTCGTTCGCGCATTGGCTAAAGGGTCGCCGCTTGCCTATAGTGAAGGCATTGCCGCAATGGCGGCGATGCTTCGAAGGCAGGGGGTCGGCTATGGAAACTTCCAGATGGCTGGCGCTGGCAGTGACGCTTGGGTGCATGGCCGCCAATCCGGCGGCGGGCGAACCGGCGAACAATCTGCTGACCATTCAGATGCACGCTTCTCCGTGGAATGCCGGGAAAAACGCGCAAGTGACGCTCGTTCCGCAAACGGGGCGCGCGGAACTGATGTTCGTCGTGAGCGGTGTTCCGGCCGGGGCCAGCGTGCCCGAGGACCTCGACGTACTCATCTATCCGGGCAGTTGCGCCAAACGCGCCGACACGCCGGCGTACGCCGTGGGCAATCCGTATGTGCGCGGCGAGCGCGTTGGCATTCGCCAGTTCTACATGACGCGCATTGTGCCCGCAACGGTTGCCGAACTCACGTCTTCGGATCACGCTATCGTCCTGCGCACCGGTCCTCAGGATGGCGCGGTCGATATCTTCTGCGGCGACGTCAAAGCGGCTGCGTGACCTGGGTGGCAGGCCGCCGATCTATTTGACGGCTTGCTGCGCGGGCGATTCGCACAGTCGCGCAACGCAGCGCCAGAAAACGTGCTCATGAGGCTCCCCGTCGAAGAAGTCGGGGGTGGCCAGCCATAGCCCGGCGTTCTGCATCTTTCCTTCCGGGGTGTCGCAGTCCTTGATGGCCTGCTGCACCGATCTGGCCGCGTCCTCAAGACAACGTGGATTGCCCGACGAACACAGCACAGCCGCTTCCTGGTCGCAGGCGGCGGCAAAGGCATCACTGCTGCCAAGGCACAGCACGGCCGCAAGCACGGTCGCAATGAGCGTGGCGGCCTTCTTTTCGGGGACGTTGGGACACAGGCGCGGGATGGCAAAACCCCGCAAAGACTTGAGCGGGACGTGCACGGAAATCTCCCTGGGCGGATTCGCCGTTGAGAACGCTAATGCGATTGGGAGGAGAAACTGCGCAGGCTACGTGATCGACTCAGATCGAGTCGGCTTTTTCGAATTCTAGAATGTCATTCTTACGTGCCGATTAATCAGAGCATAGAAAGAACGCCCGAATGAGGTTCGGGCATGGCGCGGCCGGACCCGACGAGCGTCGGGCCCGGCGCCAGGGCGTGCGCGCACGCCTCAAAAGCAGTCTCACACCTTGCGTGCGCGAAGATAGCGGAAGAATTCCACGCCTTCCTGGAGGCGCCGTCTCATCATTTCCCAGCTCACCAGCATCTCGCGCACGATTTCCCAGATTTTCGTGGGCCGGAAATAAAAGCGCTTGTAGAACTCCTCGACGCCAAGGTAAATCTCTTCGCGCGACAGGTGCGGATAACCGATGGTGGAAGCCTGGGTGCCCGCCGAATTGACCAGGGTGATGACCTTGCCGTCGTTGAGCCAGCCGTTTTCCAGCGCCTGCTTGTGGAGCACGGTGCCGGGATAGGGCGCGGCCAGCGACACCTGGATCGTGTGCGGATTGATCTCCTTCGCGTACTGAATGGTTTTCTGTATCGTTTCGTGCGTCTCGCCAGGCAGGCCGAGGATGAACGTGCCGTGGATCTTGATGCCGAGCTTGCGGCAGTCTTCACTGAACTGGCGCGCCATATCGGTACGCAGTCCTTTCTTGACGTTGACGAGAATCTGGTCGTCGCCCGATTCGTAACCCACGAGCAGCAGCCGCAGCCCGTTGTCTTTCATCACCTTGAGGGTCGAGTAGGGCACATTCGCCTTGGCGTTGCACGACCAGGTCACGCCCAGCTTGCCAAGGCCACGGGCGATTTCCTCGGCTCGTGGCCGCAGATCCGTGAAGGTGTCGTCGTCGAACATGATCTCCTTGATCTCGGGCATGTTGTCCCGGATCCATTTGACTTCTTCGAGGACGTTTTCGACCGAGCGCGTGCGATAGCGATGGCCGCCGACGGTATGCGGCCAGAGGCAGAAGGTGCACCGGGATTTGCAGCCGCGCCCCGTGTAGAGCGACAGATACGGGTGCTTGAGGTAGCCGCTGAAATAATGGTCCGACGTGAGGTCGCGCTTGTAGACGGGCGCGACGAACGGCAACTGGTCCATGTCTTCCAGAATGGGCCGCGCGTCGTTATGCATTATCCCGCCATCGGGCAGGCGATAGCTCAGGCCGAGAATCGATTCGAACGGGCGGCCCTGCGAAATCTCGAGACAGGTGAAATCGAATTCCTCACGGCACACGAAATCGAGCGCGTTGCTCGCGGTGAGCGAGCCGTGCGGATCGACAGCCACTTTCGCGCCGATCATGCCGATGAGGATGGAGGGCTTGCGGCGCTTCAAGTGCTCCGCGAACTGCACATCGCTCTGGAATGACGGCGAGCTGGTATGAATGAAAACCAGTTCGTAATCCTGTGCGATGTCGAGCGTCGTATCCAGCGAGAGGCTGTCTGCGGGCGCATCCACGACGCGGCTGCCGGCAACGAGTGCGGCGGGCTGCACGAGCCACGTGGGATACCAGAATGATCGAATCTCGCGCTTGGTCTGGAAGCGCGAACCCGCTCCACCATCGAACCCTTCATACGAAGGTGCCTGGAGAAACAACGTTTTCATGTATGCCCTCGAAGAAAATAGTCCGCGTGGGCGAGAGATCAGCCACCCATGGGGACTCGCCGGAAAACGGCGATGTTCGTGAGTTGTCTCGAAGCCTTCAAAAACATGACAGTTGCTGGATAGCGGCGCCGGGTGCCGTCCCTTTTTGTGAAGGTGTGGGGATGCGGGTCGTGACGGGTTTCCGGGAGCCGGCGGCGGATCAAGAATACTACGACTTGGGTTTTCTGGACTGCGAAAAAATTGGCCGGGGTTGCCCTGGAATCCGGATGACGGGGTAGCGTGATGTCACCGTATCGCGTATCGAAGCGTGCACTTAAAAGGATGCCGCGGCAGCGATTCGCAAGCCGCGCCGAGTTCGTCGGTATGACCGATGCGTTCTGTACTATATTTTCGGGGAATCCGTTGCAGGAGGTGTGGCATGGCGCTGGATCGCGGCAATACGGAAGGCGTGCCGGTTGGCGACGGCCGCTGCATCAGCCCGGCGGAATTCTTGCTCATGGCAGGCTTTCTCGCCTACCGCGCGCCGCTCGCGCCGATCGACGCGAGGGTGGCGGCCCGCCGCGTTCTCGACGCCGTGCTCGGGGTGGCGGCGGATCACGGCTTCGCGCACTCGGACGTGCTCGAATCGTTGATGGCGAGCGCCGAAAGATCCTCGCGCGCGCGCAGGCTCGCGGAGCAGGCGACCGCCGCTGTGGGCGACACGCTCGCGTGCATGCAGGTGATTCGTGGCGCCGGTGTGACACTGGACGCGGACGCTTGAACTTTTCTGCAAGGGCCTCGCCGGTGCGGTGAAGCGGGCCGCGAGCGTCGCGGCAGACACTCCCGTGCCGAATCCGCCCGCGGCCACCGTCAAATGGCGCTCGGCCGAACCTCTCGCAGGAGCCAGGCGGGTCGCGTTTGTCCATGGACGCCAACGTGGCGGATCGGGACGATAGCCCGGACCTTTCCAGGACGCTGGCGATCGCGCTCCCGGCCGCCCCGTGCATCCTGCCTGGCGGCCCGACTCAGCAAGGGAATCTCTCCATTGTCAGTCCGCACGGGCGGCGCGCAGACTTGCCGCTCCGGTGCCGGCAGCCAGATGGGCGCAAACCGACCGCCAGACGGGCCCAAGCGGGCCCCAAGCCGGCCGCAAACGTGTGCGGCGGCGGGCGGGCGGGGGATGTTGCGCCGCCGTGAATGATTCTGTAAAAAATAGAAACAAATATGTCAACGAACGGCGTGACTTTGCCGTTAACGCATAAATTCTCGCGGCCCGTCGGGCCGCGCCGGGGCTGGTTTCGCGTACATTACGGCTGATGCAGTCGGCAGTCGGGACCGGTCCGAAGTCAATATTACAGAAAATTACGAACCCCACATCCGTTGATCGCTACGTTGCCAGGGAGGCCGGCAGGACATGAAGGTGTTAAGTATTCTCCACAGCGAGTCGTCGCGGGGGTGGGGTGGCCAGGAAGTTCGCACGTTGAAGGAGATGATCGCGCTGCGCGCGCTCGGTCATCACATCGAACTCGTTTGCCCGTCCGACGCGGTGCTCGGCACGCGCGCGCGGGCCGAAGGCTTCGCCGTGCATCATGCACGCATTCGCTCGGGCATCGACGTGCGCTCGATGTTCCAGATCCGCTCGATTCTCGTGCGCGGTCGCTTCGATATCCTGAATACGCACAGCGGTCACGACAGCCTCGTGGCGGGCATGGCCGGGCGCCTGGCGGGTACGCCGCTCATCGTGCGCACGCGCCATCTCGCGTTGCCGATCACGTCGCTTGCCACCTATAACCGCTTTCCGCACCGGGTCGTGGCGGTGAGCCGCTATGTGCGCGATTACCTGATTTCCGCGGGCGTGCACGAAGGCCGCGTGGAAACGATTTACGACGGCATCGTCAAGCCCGAGCCGCTTGCTCACACGACGCTGCGCGACGAACTCGGGCTTGGGCCGGACGCCGTGATCGCGGGCATCGTGGCGATTCTGCGCGGCAAGAAAGGTCACGACGAGCTGATTGCGGCCGTGCGCCCGCTGATGAACGAACGCCCGCATCTGCATGTGGTGATCGTGGGCGACGGCGCGGAATTCGGCCGCCTTCAGGCCATGATCGCCGGGCTCGGCCTCGCGCATCGCATCCACATGCTGGGCTTTCGCAAGGACGTGAACAACATTCTGCGTAGCTGCGATCTGTTTGTGCTGCCCACGCATCAGGAGGCGCTCGGCCAGGCGTTCATCGAAGCGATGGCCGTGGGTCTGCCCGTGATCGGCACGCGCGTGGACGGCGTGCCAGAGCTGATAGACGACGGCGTGAACGGCCTGCTCGTACCGGCAAAAGACGTCGAGGCGCTGCGCGACGCCATTGCGCGGCTCGTTGACGACGCGCCGCTGCGCCAGCGCTTTGGCGCGGCGGGGCTCGTCAAGACCGACGGCCAGTTCACGGTGGAGAACATGGCGAACGAGACCGTCGACTTTTACCGTCGCGGGCTCGAAGCGCAGCGGCTCTCGCCGGCCCGCTGGCGGGGGGCGGCTACGTGAGCCGCAGCGCCAGGGTCGTCCCGGTGCTCATGTATCACCACATCAGCACGTCGCCAGGCATGATCACGGTTTCGCCCTCGCACTTCGCCGCGCAAATGGCGTGGCTCGCGAAGGCCGGCTACCGGACCATCGGCAGTGAGCAGCTTGCGGCGTGGTTCGCGGGCGAGCCGCTGCCGCAGAAGTCCGTCATGATCACGTTCGACGACGGCTATCTCGACAACTGGGTTCACGCGCACCCGGTGCTCAAGGCGCATGGGCTCAGCGCGCTGTGCTTTCTCGTGACGAGCTGGCCAGGCGAGGGCGCGACGCGCGCGCACGCCGGATCGGGCGGCGCGTTGCCGCCTCTGCTCGATCATCACGCGGGCGAAGCGGCCATTAAAAACGGCTCGGCCGACAGCGCGATTCTGCGCTGGTCGGAAATCGACGCCATGCGCGCGGCGGGCACGTTCGAATTTCATAGCCATACGCACAGCCACGTGCGGTGGGACAAGGTCACGAGCAGCGCGCAGGAAAAGCGCGAGCGGCTCGCGGCCGACCTGGCCGAATCGCGCGAGGTGCTGCAAGCGCGGCTTGGCGGGGCGTCCGATCATCTGTGCTGGCCGCAAGGCTATTACGACGACGACTACCTGAGCGCCGCGCAGCAAGCCGGTTTTCGGCATCTCTATACGTGCGAGGTCGGGCCGAACTATCCGCGGCGTGAGGCGGGCGCAGCGCGTTCGATCTCGCGGCTCGAAGTGCGCGACCGGCCGGTCTCGTGGCTGGCTTCACGGCTCTGGGTGCATACGCGGCCCGCGATCAGCCGCGCGTATCTGCGCATCAAGCGATAGCGGCGAAGCGGCGGTCGGACTTGCCACCATTGGAGCATTTGGTTACGCTCGTTCTCATGAACCGATCGCCTGTCCCATCGATTATTCGCGCCGACACTTTGCCGGCGGGATAGCGTTCGACATGAATGCATGTCACACAACCCGCCCGGAAGGCGGGTTGTTGCTTTCCGGGCACTTGACGGAGAGCCTGGAAATGCAGCCCGAAGAAAAGAATCCGGTAACGGCGTTGAACGACGCAGTTTTGCTCCATATGGTTTGCGGCAAAATCGCGTCCGGAAAATCGACTCTCGCCGCCACGCTCGCGAACGCCGGGCGGACCGTACGGATCAGCGAAGACGTTTGGCTATCCCGACTCTATCCGGGCCAAATTCTCACGATCGAGGATTACGTTCGCCGCGCGAAGTGCCTCAAGGATGTCCTCGCGGATCACACGTCCTCCTTGTTGCGCGCCGGTGTCTCCGTGGTTCTCGATTTTCCGTTCAATACGGTGGCCGCGCGCGCATGGGGATGCGCGGTGGCGCAGTCTGCCGGCTGCGCTCACCGGCTTCATTTCCTCGATGTGAGCGACACGCTTTGCAAGGAGCGGCTACGCGTGCGCAATGCGCTGGCGGAGCATCCATTCCGGGCCTCGGAAGCCGAGTTCGAGCAGATCACCCGCTACTTCGTGCGACCGGACTCGACAGAAAATCTAAACGTTGTCATCTATAACGAGGCAGGCCCCGCCGACGATCGTTGCCAGGGCGTCGAGCCGCCGGCGTGAACGCGCCTGCGCGGTGTGCTCAAGGCGTGGCGGACGAGAACTGCTTGTCGAAGCTCGGCGTGACATTCAGGCGTGTCTTGATCACATTGGCGCGCAGGTAAAGGTCGGCGGTGCGCTGCTGCTCGGCGATCAGGTTGTCGTCGATCGCAACGGGGTGCAGTTGTGCGCGCTGATAAACCGTCTTGAGCACGTCGGCCGGCAGGCCGGTCACGCGCGACTGGATGGCCGCGACTTCGTCGGGATGCGAGAGCGCCCAGCGCTGCCCCGCCGCGACGCGGCGCAGGAAATCGGCCAGCTCCGCGCGCTTGTCGCGAATCGCCGTGTCGGTGGCCGCCTCGAAGCTCAAACCCGACGAAACGCCCACGCCGTTAGCGACGCTGCGCGTATGTTCGCTCGCCTCCGTCAGCGCCACATACGGGTCCCATGTGGACCACGCGTCCACGCTGCCGGAAGCGAGCGCGGCGCGCGCGTCCACGGGCTGCATGTAGGACCAGTTCACGTCGCTGAGCTTGAGGTTCGCGCGCTCGAGCGTCGCCACCGCCAGGTAATGGCCGATCGAGCCGCGTGTCGTGGCGATGCGCCGGCCCTTGAGGTCGGCGGCGCTGCGGATCGGCGACGCAGCGGGCACGACGATCGCGAGATCGACGGGCGTCGAGCGCGTGGCCGAGACCGCGCGAATGCGTGCACCGGCCGCGTACGCGAAGATGAGCGGCGCGTCGCCGAGGCCGCCCACGTCGATTGCGCCCGCGTTGAGCGCTTCGCCAAGCGGCTGCGCGGCCGGGAAGTTGAACCATTCGATCTGGTAGGGCACATCCTTCAACTGGCCCGATGCTTCTAGAACGCCGCGTGTCTGGAGTTGCTGGTCGCCGACCTTGAGCGTGGTGGCGAAAGCGCCGAACGACAGGGCCGCGGCGAGCGCGATGAGCAGACTGGCATAAGCACGGCGCATGATAAGGTCCTCGAATAATGCGTGCGACAAAAGGCACACGATACGTAGCGCGTCTTCATAAGGCAAACGCATTGTTCTTCTATGCAAATATGCGTGCGGCAAATGGATAAATGCGGGATAAATGCGCGGTAAATGCAATGGGCAAGGCTTGAAGGCAGCCCGGAAATGACGCTAAGCTACGCGCTCACGCCAACGGAAATACACCATGAAACTCGACGAGATCGAAGCGTTCGTCGCCGTCGTGCGCAGCGAGTCGCTGAGCCAGGCGGCCGAGCGGCTCGAACTGACCCAGCCGGCCGTGACGCGGCGCATCCAGAACTTCGAGGAGGCGCTGGGCGTGGAACTGCTCGACCGCAACACCAAGCCCATGCGCACGACGCCGATGGGCCGCGCCGTTTATGACCAGTGCCGGGCGATCGTGCGCGAGATCGACGCGCTTCGGCAACTCGTGAACGACGGCGCGCCGCTCGCCGGCGTACTGCGTTTGGGCGTGGCGCAAACCGTCGCCGACATGGCGATGCTCGACGCGTTGCAGGCGCTGCGTCACGCGCATCCCGAACTGCAAGCGCGCGTGAGCACGGGATGGGGCGCACCGCTCTTGCAGAAGGTGGAGGACGGCGAGCTGGACGCCGCCGTGGTGCTCTTGCCCGCCAATCGCGCATTGCCGCCGACGCTCGCGGGCGAATCGCTCGGCTCGCTCAAGCTTGCCGTGGTCGCGCAAAAGGGGCGGCTCAAGCGCCGTGCGCATACGCTTGCCGAGTGCCAGTCGCTCGGCTGGGTGCTCAATCCGGACGGCTGCGGTTTTCGGGCGGGGCTTCAGCACGCGCTCGCGGCGCAGGGTCATGTGCTCAAGCTGAATCTGGAAACGCTTGGCGCCGAGTTGCAGCTCGGCCTCGTGGCGGACGGCGTGGGCCTCGGGCTCGTGCCGCAACCGCTCGTGGCGGCGAGCGCTCACGCCGCGTCGCTGGACATCGTGCCGCTGAGCGACTTCAAGCCCGAGATCGCGGTGTGGATCGTGCGCTCGCGGGCCATCGGCAAGATGGAGTCGGCGCTTGCGGTGCTCGCGCAGAGCATTGCGCGAAGCTTCAAGGCGGCACGGCTCGCGCGCGCCGCCTGAGCGGCGCGGCTAGGCGCGCGCTTCGCTCAGATCACGAAGAACCCGTGCGTGCCGTCACGCCCGAGCTGGGCGACGAGGCCGTACTCCCATTCGAGGTAGGCGTTCATCGCTTCGCGCGCATTGTCGGTGCCCTCATAGGGGCGCCGATAGCGGTCGATGCGCGGCGAGGCCAGTTGAGCGTCGCCGCGCTCGACGGGCAGGCCCGCGCGTTGCCACGCCGCCGTACCGCCTTCCAGCACTTCCACCGGTTTGCCCGTGAGCGCCGCGATTTCGGGCGCGGCGAACGGCGCGAGCGCGCTCGTCATGCAGGTGACCACGTAACGCTTCGCGTCGGGCAGTGCGCGCAGATCGTCGAAACCGGGCGCGAGATGCGAGCGCAGCGCCCACCATGCGCCGGGAATGTGCGCCTTCAGGTGATTCGCGCTGGACGTGAAATCGAGCACGACGGTGTCGTTTCCGGCCTCGGCAAGCCGCACGGCGAGCGCCTCGGGCGTGATCGAGGCGACACTCGCGGGCGTGGGCTTCGGCGCGCGCCAGCTTCCCGTTTCGGTGAGATCGGCGGTGCGCGCTTCATCTACGACGGACACGTCGATGTTCATCTGCGCAAGCCATGAGGCGGTCATGTTCGCACGCACGCCGTCGTCGTCGTAGAGCACCACGCGCGCGCCGCGCACCGGGGCGAACATTTCGGTTTCCTGAACGAGTTGACCACCCGGCGCACCCTGGAAGCCCGGCGCATGGGCGTGCTCGTATTCGGCCGGTGTGCGCACGTCGAAACGATACGTCGTGCGCGATGCGTCGGCCGCCCACCGCGCGGCTTCCTCCAGCGTCGTGCGCCTCACGCCCGCGCGCCCGGCGAGCGCTCGCGCTGCCTCGTGCGATTGCGCGAGCGTGGCGTTGTCGCGGCCCGCTTGCGGGTCGAACTGGCGCGCGCTGCCGTGTTCGAGCGCCTGGCCCGCCAGCGTCCAGCCGATCGTGCCGTTACGCAGCGCCGCCACCGGGTTCGGCAGGCCCGCGTTGACGAGCGACTGCGCGCCGATGATGCTGCGCGTGCGCCCCGCGCAGTTCACGATCACGCGCGTCGTGGGGTCGGGGGCGAGCGCGCGGGCGCGCAGCACGAGTTCCGCGCCCGGCACGCTCACGCTGCCGGGTATGTTCATGGTCTGGTATTCGTCGTAGCGGCGGGCGTCGAGCACCACCACGCGCTCGCCGCTCGCGAGCAGCGCGCCGACGGCTTCGGCGGAGAGCGAGGGCGTGTGGCGTTCGGATTCCACGAATTCGCCGAACGCCTTGCTCGGCACGTTGACGTCGCGAAACACCTCGCCGCCCGCGCGAACCCAGCCCGCGAGGCCGCCTTCGAGCAGCGAGACATCGGTATAGCCGAGCGCGTCGAGCGTTTCGGCCGCGCGCTGCGCGAAGCCTTCGCCGTTGTCGAGCAGCACGATCGGCACGCCGCGGCGCGGCAGCCTGGTCCAGGCTTCCAGCTCGATCTTTCCGAGCGGCAGGTTGGCGGCGAAAAGCGGGTGGCTCTGCGCGTGCGGATCTTCTTCGCGCACGTCGAGCAGCGCGATCTCGCGGCGGGCGAGGAGGGCGTCGCGCACGTCCTGGTACGAGCGCAGGGGGAATGACTTCATGAGGCGACAGGGTCCTTGCTGAGATCCCAGAGATTCGGGAGAACGTCGTTCGAGTAGCCGGAGATAAAGGGCTTGGGCGCGCCGTCCGTGGCGTACGTGGAGCGCCGCACGGCGCCGATGTTCGCGCCATAAACGTGGATGCTGACCGACACGCGATCGTCGTAGGCGTTGCGCACGCGGTGAATGTCGCCGAGCGTTGGCGACACCGCTTCGACTTCGCCGCGTTCGAGCCGCACTTCGGGACCGTGCGCGCGCAACGCACCGGCGGCGTCGCGCGTGTAGGGCTGTGCGTATTCCGCGCCGCGCAGCACGCCGATCAAGCCCCATACGGTGTGATCGTGAACCGGCGTTTGCTGGCCGGGTCCCCACACGAAGCTGACCACCGAGAAGCGCTCGCGCGAGTCCGCATGCAGCAGATACTGCCGATAGCGCTCGGGCGACGGTGCGGCGTAGGCGTCGGGCAGCCAGTCGTCGTCGCGCACAAGTTCGCGCAGCGCCGCGAGGCCATGTTCGATCAGTTCGGGTTCGCGCGGCGCCGCTTCGACGAGCGCCGCAATCGTGCCGACAAAGCGGCGCAGCTTGTGAATGGCCATCAGTCGAGCAACTCCGGTTCGCGTGCCACGAGGCCCGCGTACAGGCTCTCGAACGCATGGCGCGCGCCCGCGGGGCGGCCCACCTGGGTGTGGGTGAGCGCGGCGATGTCGTGGGCAATGGGTTGCGGCTGGCCCGCCGCTTCGGCAAGCAGTTGCGCATGGCAGGCATTGTCCAGCGCGATGTACCACCATGCGGCCGCCTCGACGCTCGGTCCGGCCGTGAGGATGCCGTGGTTCTTGAGGATCACGGCCTTGCGTTCGCCGAGCGCCTGGGCAATGCGCGCGCCTTCGCCGGTGTCGAGCACGACGCCGCGGAAGTCGTCGAATAGCGCATGGTCTTCGTAAAACGCGCAGGCGTCCTGCGTGAGCGGGTCGAGCGTGCGGCCGAGCGTGGACCAGGCTTTGCCATAGAGCGAATGCGTGTGCGCGGCCGCGACGACATCGGGGCGCGCTTCGTGAAGCGCCGCATGGATCGCGAACGCGGCCTGATTCACGGGGCCGTCGCCCACGACGATTTCGCCGTGGCGATTCACGAGCAGCAGGTCGGACACTCGCATGCCGCCGAAATGCAGCCCGAGCGGATTGACCCAGAAGTGATCGGGCCATTCGGGGTCGCGTGCGGTGATGTGCCCGGCGAGTCCCTGGTCGAAACCGTAGCGCGCGAAAAGGCGGAACGCGCCCGCAAGCCGCTCCTGGCGATGGCGGCGTTCTTCGTCGAACGTGCGCGCCGGGGCGCTTTCTTCGTCGAACCAGAACTTGCGAACGGGCGCGTGCCGCGGGTCGGCGGCGACGGGGTTGGCGTTGGCGGTGGCGGTGGCGCTCATGTCAGTCCTCCGGAGTCCTGTTCAATACGGTTCACGCGGCGGTTCACGCGGCGGCGCGCACGCGCGCCGTGAGTTCGCGCGTGGCGGGGATCAGCGTGCGGCCGTAATCGACCGCATCTTCGAGCGGATCGAAGCCGCGAATCAGGAACGTGGTGACGCCCAGCGCGTGATATTCGGCGAGCGTTTGGGCGACCTGCGCGGGCGTGCCGACGAGCGCGGTCGAGTTCGAGCGGCCGCCGATCTCCTTCGCAACGGCGGTCCACAGGCGATCGTCGGCGCGCACGCCGTCGCCGGAGGCGGCAAGCAGGCGTCGCGCGCCTTCGCTTTCCAGCGGGCCGCCCTTGTCCACGCCTTGCTCGGCGCGCAGGCGCCTCGTCTGTTCGAGGATGTGTTCGGCGCGCTCCCAGGCGGCCTTTTCGGTGTCCGCGAGAATCGGCCGGAACGAAACGGAGAAGCGCACGTTGCGGCCGTGCTTCGCGGCTTCGGCGCGCACGCGGCCGATCAGGTCGGCGACGCCTTGCTTCGACTCGCCCCAGAGCGCATAGACATCGGCGTGCTTGCCCGCTACCGCGATCGCCGCCTCGGACGCGCCGCCGAAGTAGATCGGCACATGCGGCTGCTGGCGCGGCTTGACTTCCGACCAGGCTTGCTCGAAACGATAGAAGCGGCCTTTGTGATCGAACGGCTTCGCTTCGGTCCACACGCGCTTGAGCACTTGCAGATACTCGTCGGTGCGCGCGTAGCGTTCGTCGTGAGAGAGATAGTCGCCGTCGCGCCGCTGGTCGGCGTCGCTGCCGCCCGAGATGAAGTGCACGGCGAGGCGGCCGCCCGAGAAGTGATCGAGCGTTGCGAGCTGACGCGCGGCGAGCGTGGGCGCGACGAACCCAGGGCGATGCGCCAGCATGAAATTCACGCGCGAGGTCACGCTCGCGGCGTAGGCGATGGTGAGCGTGGCGTCGGGGCTGACCGAGCTGTGCGGCACGAGAATGCGGTCGAAGCCCGCGTGCTCGTGCGCCTGGGCGAAGTCGCGCACGTAATCGACGTCGATCGCCGGGCCGGTGGCGGGATGCGTCTCCGATTGCTTGCGCTGCTGGATCATGCCGATGAATTCGATGCTCATGCTGGCTCCCTGTAGAACGGCGGGCGGCGCCGTGCTGGACGTGGTGGATTTCCGGGCGGGGTTCGATCGGAAAAGACTAGCACCGGGGCATGCGAATCTTAAATATTGAATGCGTATAAACATTCAAGGGGCGCATGATGCGCGAAGTTGCAAAGGGCCGTGGCGCTCGCCTGCTACTGCAACTAACTGTCAAGGCCGCGTGCAGCCATACCGCGCCGGTTCCCGGCGCTATGTTGGCTTCTCAGGCAATGAAGCGGAATCGATCGGGCCGCTCGTCGTCATTCCATATTTCGGGCCACACGGAAGCATTCGTTGGGAACGCACCCGCACAATGCGCTCATGCAACCGGTCTGCGACCGGATGAATTCCGTCCCTCAAACGGCGAAAGCGAATTGTCCCAAGTGTCTCAAGTCCAGCCCGCAAGTGCCCACGGCCAGAGCGCCGTGCCGGATCTGCTGCTTCTCATCGCGCTCTCCACGTTGTGGGGTGCTTCCTATACGTTCATTAGAATCGGCGTCGCGACGATTCCGCCGCTCACGTTGATCGCGGCAAGAACACTGATCGCCGGTTCAATCCTGCTGCTATGGATGCGAATCCAGCGGATTTCCATGCCACGCGATCTCGCTGTCTGGCGGCGCTTTTTCGTCCAGGCGTTGTTGAACAGCGTCGTGCCGTTCACGCTCATCGCGTGGGCGGAGCGCTCGGTGGAAGCGGGTTTGGCCACCATTCTCAATTCCGCATCACCGGTACTCGCGTTTCTCGGCACCTGGCTCATTACGCGCCATGAACCCTTGACGCCTCGAAAGCTGTTCGGCGTCGTCGCGGGGCTGGCGGGCATTTGCATGGTCGTTGGCTTCAGCGCGTTCGAAGGGTTTGGGCGGCAGCTCGTCGCGCAACTGGCGATCGTCGCGGCGACGGTTTGCTACGCGGGCGCGGCGATCTACGGGCGCGCCTTCAAAGGGCTCTCGCCCGCCGCACCGGCCGCCGGTTCCCTGATCGTCGGCGCGGCGTTGCTGGTGCCCGCCAGTCTTGTCGTCGATCGTCCGTGGACGCTGCATCCTTCGCCGCAATCGCTCCTTGCGCTCGTGGCGCTGGCGATTTTCTCGACGGCAATCGCGTTCGTCATCTATTTCCGGCTCGTGCAATCGCTGGGTTCGGTGGGCACCACGGCGCAGGCTTATTTGCGCGTTCCCATTGGTGTCGCGATCAGCATGACGGTGCTCGGTGAATCGTTGTCCGCTTCGGCGTGGCTCGGTTTGGGATGCGTGGTCGCCGGGGTTGCGGCCATGACGATTCCGCCTCGTCAAGCGCGTGAGCAGAACGCTTGTGAAGACTCACCGGACAGGTAGTTTTTGAATCGACGCATCGCTGCGCCGTCATCAATCGAGGCAACGTTCGATGGCGCGCGATGTCAATTGGTGCGGTTTAATCTCCGCGTTCTTCGTATTGGCAGCAGGATCGTCCGCCAGTGAGGCGACGCAGCGCGCGAGGTTGGCGCGCGCGCTGGCCGGAGCATACGCAACGGCCAGGGCCGCTAATAACACCGTCACAGCGGCACCCGCGAAGGCGCCAATGCGCAAGGTCGTGCGACCAGGGCGTGGCGGTAGAGCGCGAGCGCGCAAGCGATCGCCGTGCTGGAAGAGAGCTCGAAACATATCGGGCGCTGTCGGAAAACGTTGAGGTTCCACGCCACGATAGGCAGGTCCGCGCCATGCAACAAGACCCAGTCGCGCCGCAAATCATGGGGCCACGCCCGGCCCCGTCTCATGCCATGCCGTTAGCGCAATGCCCACACATGCTGTTGCACGAAGCGCTCGATCTCTTCGCTCAACTCACGATCTTCGGGCGCACCCATGAAGCCGCCGTGCGGCATCGCTTCGAACACGTGAAGTTCGACGGGAATGCGCGCACGGCGCAACGCGCGATGCAGGCGCACCGTGTTGGAGAGGAAAAGATCACGAGTGCCGCTTTGCAGGAAGGTGGGAGGAAACCCCTTGGAGAAATCGCCAAACAGCGGCGAGAGCCACGGGTGCGCCAGATCGGCACCGTTGGCGTAGAGCAGATTGTTCGCCATGAGCGAGCCGGGCAGCACGACGTCCACCCACTGGTTGGTCTGGAAGCTGTCGCCGGACTCGGTGAGGTCCACTTCCGGCGAGAGCAGCACGAGCGCGGCGGGCAGCGGCAAGCCCGCGTCACGCGCGCGCAGCGTCATGGCCGCGGCGAGATTGCCGCCCGCCGAGCGCCCGCCTACGACGACGTTTTCCGGCGCGTATTGCCCGAGCACGTGCGACCAGACCGCCATGCAGTCGTCGAGCGCGGCGGGATACGGGTGTTCGGGCGGCATGCGGTAGTCCACGCCGTAGCAGCGAATGCGCAACCGGTCGGCCTGCATCTGCGCGCCCACGCGGCACGCGGCGCCCCCGCCGAACACCAGCGCGCCGCCATGCAGGTCGATATAGGCGCAGTCCTCGGAGAGCGGGTCCGCGGGTGTCGCGATATGGACCACCGCGTGTCCCACCTGAACGGTTTCCACGCTGGCGCGCAACTGTCGCGCGAGGGGTTCGAGCGCGGCGTCGTAGTGCGCGCTGGCGTTCGCCTTGACCTGCATCCATGCGTCGACATCGTCGAGCGCGGGCATGACGTGGCGCGAATTGAGCGGAACGCCTTGCTCATCCACGAGGCGGCGCAAGGCGGTTTGCGCCGCTTCGCTGATCGAATCCGGAAACGGGACGATACGGCTGGGCAGCGTTACGCCGTCGATTTTGTCTTTCATGGTTTGAATCGGAAAAAGAGAATTCAACGCGCGTCATTTGACGCGACGCGCGCCGTGGTCCGTCAACCGAGAGCGGCCTGGGCCCGTTGCAGCCACTTCCGGTTGTGCTCGCGCGCGTGGCGCGGCCAGTGCCGGGCGTCATGCACGATCTCGGCGTAGAGCTCACGCGCGCGCTGGCGGTCGGCGTCGCCGGGCTGTGTTGTCAGCCAGTCGGCGTAGAGGCAGCGCGGCGCGGCGTCGCTCGCGTTGGCGAGCGCCACCTCGAAGGCGGCTCTCGTGCCGGGCGCGCCCGTCGCGGCCTGGGCCTGCGCGTACAGCAAGGCCGGCGCCGGTTCCTCGCGGGCGATCGCGCGGACGGCGAACAGCTTTTCCAGCGTGTCCCGCGCGGACGCGGCATCGCCGTTGGCGAACTGCGCGTGCGCGAGCCCTTCGAGCAAGGCCGGATCGGACGCGAACGGCCCGCTCACCGCCGCCTGGTAGTGCGTCAGGGCTTCGGCGGCGTCGCCGGCTTCGAGCAGTGCCGCCGCCAGCCGCATGCGATGCGCGACGGTGGGCGCGCTATCGAAGTCCATGCGCGCTTCGCGCACGGCCCGGTTGGGATCGACGAACTGCGAGATCGCCTTCGACGTCGCCCGCGCGCCGCGCGACTGGCGCAGGGTCGGCAAGTAGATGACGAAGAAGTAGACCAGGCTGCCAAGGCCCGGAAACAGGAACAGGATCAGCATCCAGTACATGTTCTGCTGCGTGCGCACGGCATGCACGGCGAAAAACACGGCGATGATGACGGACAGGCTAATTCCAAAGATGCGCATAAGTGGGATGCTCCATGACGATACGTTTGCAGCGGTCCATCAGCGTAACTGCTGAACGCAATTGTGACAGCAGAGCGCGCCGGGCTGCGCGGCGGCGCGATGGTGGGGCGGCTGCACCGCATTGCATCACGGCTTCGTGAAACGGCGGGTGCAGCGTGCGTGTCGATGCGGATTCAATCTGCTAGCCTTGCGCAAGCGGGGTGATCGGTTGACGGTCCCCGAAGGAGGCGTCATGAACGTAAGCGTAGCGGGCAGCGTGGTCGGCGCGATGTTGATTGCGGCCATCGCGGGCGGGGCGTCCAGTGCGATCGCACAAACGGGCGCACAAGCGGGTGCACAAACAGGCGCGGGCATGCAAACGGTGGCGGCTTCGTCGTCGCCGCCTCGAAGCCGGTCCGATAGCGCGCTCATTCGCGACGTTCGCCGCGCGCTTGGTCGGGTGCCGGAGATGGACGACTCGGGTATTCGCATTACGGCGCACCAGGGCGTGGTCACGCTCACCGGATCGGTGCCCGAGACCTGGCAGATCTCGCGCGCGGCCAATGCGGCCCGATCCGTGCATGGCGTCACGGGCGTGCAAAACCGCTTGACCGAGAAAAAGAAAGACGAAGCGGGCAACTGAGCGAATCGCGAGCGGCATGGGAGGAAGCGTGAGACATACTCTGCTGAAACAGGCCATGCGCGCGGTATTGATCGTTGCCATCGCAACGTGCGCGGCGTATGGAGGCACGCCCACAGGTGCTACCGCAGGTATCCCCGCAAGCAGGCCCGATAACGAACTGGTTCGCGACGTCCGCCACGCCTTCGCGCGCACCCAGGGGCTGAACGCATCGAGCATTCACGTTCAGGCGCGCAACGGCGTCGTGACGTTGACAGGCTGGGTGCCGCAGCGCTCGCAGATCAGCCGGGCCGCCGATGTCGCCGGTTCGGTCAACGGCGTGCGCTCGGTATCGAACGGCCTCGTGCTGCGGGCGGGGCACGGCAGCGGCCGTTGATCAGCGGGGCGCGTTCTGCTCGCGCACGATATCGATGATCCGCCGCGCGGCGGGCGACAGATAGCCGTCGTTGCGATGCACGACGCCGAACTGGCGCGTCATCGTCGTGTCGGGATTCGGCAGTTCGACCAGCGCGGGCGTGAAGCGGCCCGCTTCCAGATTGCGCCGCGAAATGAAGCTCAGCAAACCCGTTTCGGCGATCAGGCGCGGCACGGCGGCAATCGAACTCGTCATCACGGCCGCGCGCGGCAACGGCAGTCCGCGCGAGGCGAACGCGTGTTCGAGCCACTGACGCGTCGCCACCGACTGCGCGGGCAGCACCCAGCCATAGCGCGACATCGCTTCGAGCGTCGCGTGCTTGCCCGCGAGCGGGTGCGTGGCGCTCGCCGCGACCACGACGTCGTCGGCCACGATCGGGATCTGCACCAGCGCTTCGTCGTGGCTGCCGAGCGGGCCGATCACCACGTCGAGCAGCCGCTTGCGCAGCGCGTCCTGCAACACGTCGTTCATGCCGATCTGCAATTCGACGACCACCGCCGGCGCTTCCTCCTGCAACGCCCGGCACACCGTGGGCATGATGAACTCGGCGATGGTGGCCGCCGCGCCGATCTTGACGAGACCCGCGAGCCCCACCCCCAGCGAGGCAATTTCGCGCTGCGTCTCGTCGAGCGTGCGTTCGACGAGACGCACGCGCTCCTGGAGCAGGCGGCCCGCGTCGGTCAGGCGGATGCCGCGCCCGCTGCGCTCGAACAGCGCGGCGCCGTAGTTCTCTTCCAGCCGGTCGATGCACTTCGAGAGCGCGGGCTGCGTGATGTGCAGCGCCTGCGACGCCCGCCCCAGGTGCCCCAGTTCGGCGACTTTCGCGAAGTACATCAGGTCGCGCACCTGCAAATTCATGACCACGGGCGGCTCCGGCAGACGTTCGGGCGGTCGCTGCAATTCATAACCGTCAGGAATGGAAAGATGAAAAAACGAAAATAGACATTATGAGTCGAGGTGTCAACAATGTCGTGAAGCTTCATGCAGACAGAAGGAGACACCGATGTCCCACCGTATTCTCGTCACGGCGCCGCGTCTCGCGCAGGCCGGACAGCGTGTGCTGGCGGCGGCGCAGTGCGAAGTCGTCTATATCGACGACGCGCAGGATGCCGCCCAGGTCGCCCGCATTCTCGCGACACAACCCATCGACGCCGTGATCTCGCGCACCGTCGAGCTTTCCGGCGCGGCGATCGCGAGCTGCCCGTCGCTGCGCGTCATTTGCAAGCACGGCGTGGGCGTGACGAACATCGACGTCGAAGCCGCCACGCGGCACGGCATTCCGGTTTTCACGACGCCCGGCACCAACACGCACTCCGTGGCGGAACTGACGCTCGCGCTCATGCTCGGCGCGGCGCGCAAGGTCAACTTCTACGACAGCGAACTGCGCGCGGGCCGCTGGACCCGCACGGGCGACGGGCGGCAGTTGCATGGCCGCACGCTCGGGCTCGTCGGCTACGGCCAGATCGGGCGGCGCGTCGCGGCGATCGCGCACGCGCTCGGCATGACCGTGCGCGCATTCGATCCTGTGGCCACGCAGGCCGCCGCGCAGCCGTTCGTGACGCTCGAACGCTCCATCGACGCGCTGCTCGCGCAAGCCGACGTGCTGAGCCTGCATTGCCCCGTCAACGCACACACGCGCAACCTGCTCGACGCGCAGGCCATCGCGCGGCTGCCCGACGGGGCGATCGTCGTGAACACGGCGCGCGGCGAGCTGATCGACGAGGCCGCGCTCGTGGCGGCGCTGCAAAGCGGCAAGCTCGCCGCCGCGGGCCTCGACACGTTTTGCCACGAGCCGCTCGGCGCGGACGATCCGCTCGCCGCGCTGCCGAACGTGGTGCTCACGCCGCATGTGGGCGGCTCGACGCCCGACGCGCTCGACGCCGTCGCCGTGAGCGCCGCCGAAACCTGTTTGCGCTATCTGCGCGGCGAGGCCGTGGACGCGGCGAGCTGCGTGAATCCCGGCGCCCTTCACTCAGAGAAAAAGGTCATCGCATGAACATCCCGCAGGATCGGGCCGGCTGGCCCGCAGGCTTCTTCGTCGGTCAACGCGCGTTGCTGCCCACGCCCGCGCAGATCGAGGCGTTTCGCGAGGTGCCCGTCGCGCACGCGGGCGACTGCCTCGGCCGCAGCATCGGCGCGATGGGCCTCACCGCCTATCACCACTCGGTCTCGCTCACGATGTGCGGCCCGGCGCTCACGGTGCGCGTGCGTCCGGGCGACAACATGATGATCCACAAGGCCATCGAGCTCGCGCAGCCCGGCGACGTGATCGTGATCGACGGCGGCGGCGACCTGACCCAGGCGCTGATCGGCGGCCTCATGCGCACGTCGGCGCTCGCGAAGAAGATTGGCGGCTTCGTGGTGGACGGCGCGATCCGCGATCTGGCGGAGTGGGCCGAGGGCGTGATTCCAGTCTACGCGCGCGGCCACACGTTTCGCGGGCCGAGCAAGGAGGGCCCCGGCGAGGTGAACGTGCCGGTCGCCTGCGCGGGGCTCGTCGTGAATCCCGGCGATCTGGTGATGGGCGACGCGGACGGCGTGATCGCCGTGCCGGTGGACCGGCTCGACGCGCTGCTGCCGCTCGTGCGCGCCCACGCCGACAAGGAAGCCGCGATCCGCGCGAGCAACGCGGCGGGCTCGGCCGACCCGGAGCGCTTCAACGCGCTGCTGCGCAAGAAGGGCTGCCCGGTGTAAGGCCGCCGGCGTACGCACGAACCCTTCGCGCGGCACACGCCGCCGATGCCGCCCAGGCCGCGGCGGCATCGCCAGCACAACAATCAGGAGACGAGGCCATGCATCCCTTTTCCAGCACTGCCGAAGCGCACGCCGTGGCGGGCGCAACGCACGACGGCGCGGCGCTCGCGCCGCACGCCTCGACGCCCGCCGCGCTGGCCCCCGAAGCGCACGCGCGCCAGATCTCGGCGCGCCTCGACCGCCTGCCGCCGAGCGCCCCCGTATGGCTCTTGATCGCCGCGCTCGCGCTGGGCGGCTGGTTCGAGATCTACGACATGTTCCTCACCGCCTACATCGCGCCGGGGCTCGTGAAGGCGGGCATCTTCACGAAAACGACGGCGTCGCTGTTCGATCTGGGCGGCCTGGGCGCCTTCGTCGCGGCGCTCTTTCTCGGGCTTTTCATCGGCACGATCGGCGTGGCCTTCGTCGCCGACCGGCTGGGGCGCCGCCGTGTGTTCGTGGGGGCGCTGCTGTGCTACACGTTCGCCGCCGTGATGATGTCGCTGCAAAGCGATCCCGTTTGGGTCGTGTTCTGGCGCGTGGTCGCGGGTATCGGCGTGGGCGCGGAGCTCGTGACCATCGACGCCTATGTTTCCGAGTTCGTGCCCGCCCGCCTGCGTGGCCGCGCGTTCGCGTTCGTCCAGGCGATCCAGTACACGTCGATTCCGACCATTGCCTTCCTTTCGTGGCAACTGGTGCCGATCGCGCCGTTCGGCCACGACGGCTGGCGCTGGGTGGTGTGGATCGGCTGCTCGGGCGCAGTGTTCGTCTGGCTGATCCGCCTTGGCCTGCCCGAAAGCCCGCGCTGGCTGATCCAGCACGGCCGCATGGCCGAAGCCGAGGCGATCGTCACGCGGCTCGAGCGCCGTATCGAGCGCGCCACGGGCAAACCGCTGCCGGTCGCAGCCAATGCGGACAATGCAGCCACGCAGAACGTTGCGCAAGCCACGACATCGGCGGAGCCGAACGATGGCCCATGGAGCGAGCGTTATCGCAGCCGCACCGTCATGCTGCTGGTGTTCAACTTCTTCCAGTCGATCGGGTACTACGGTTTCGCGAGCTGGGTGCCCACCTTGCTGGCGGAAAAGGGCGTGACGCTCACGCACAGCCTCTGGTATTCGTTTCTCATCGCCATCGCGAGCCCGATCGGGCCGCTGCTTTCCATGCTGATCGCCGACCGCATCGAACGCAAATGGCTGATCGTCGGTTCGGCCGCCGCCATGGCCGTGCTCGGCGTGATCTTCGCGCAACAGCGCGATCCCGCCCTGCTGGTGGCGATGGGCCTGCTCATGACGCTGGCGGGCAACTGCATGACGTTCTCGTATCGCACCTATCAGGCCGAACTCTTCCCGACCCGCATGCGGGCGCGCGCCATCGGGCTCGTGTATTCGGCGAGCCGCATCAGCGCCATGCTCTCGGGTTTTCTCATCGGATTCTTCCTGCGGCATATGGGCGTGGTGGGGGTGTTCTCGCTGATCGCCGGGTCGATGTGCGTAGTCGTCCTGACGATTGGCTTCTTCGGCCCGCGCTCGCGCGGCCTCAGCCTCGAACAGATCTCCGCATAACAGGAAGCACAAGGGTACGTCATGTTCTATCTCGACCAACCGCCGCGACTCATTGAAACGCGCGTGTTTTCCGCCATGCCGGCGCATTATCGACAGACCGGCGTCGCATCGGCGTGGGCCAACGCCAACAAGGCGGGCCAGCCCGTCGACAGCTTCCTGGAAGGGCCGTCGTTCGACGCGCAAGGGCGTTTGTATGTGGTGGATATTCCGTTTGGCCGGATCTTTCGCATTGGCAAAGAGGGCGACTGGTCGCTCGTCGCGCAGTACGACGGCGAGCCGAACGGCCTGAAGTTCCACCCGGACGGTCGCATCCTGATTGCCGACTATTGCAACGGCATCATGCAGCTCGATCCCGAAACCGGGCGCGTGACGCCGCTCCTCGTGTCGCGCAACGGCGAATCGTTCAAGGGCTGCAACGATCTGGCGATCACCGCCAATGGCGACATCTATTTCACGGACCAGGGGCAAACGGGCCTGCAAGACCCCACGGGCCGCGTGTACCGGCTCGCCGCCGACGGCCGCCTCGACTGTCTGCTTTCGAACGGCGTGAGCCCGAACGGCCTCGTGCTCGACCCGTCCGGGCGCGTGCTGTACGTCGCCATGACGCGCGACAACGCGGTGTGGCGCGTGCCGCTGCTCGCGAGCGGCGGCACCGCGAAGGTGGGGCGCTTCTGCTCGCTGTTCGGCACGAGCGGTCCCGATGGCCTGGCGATGGACGAGGCCGGCAATCTGTATGTCGCGCATGCCTCGCTCGGGCACGTGTTCGTGTTCGCGCCCAACGGTGAATGCATCGCGCGCGTGAAGTCGTGCGCGGGCGAGACCGTGACCAATCTCGCCTTCGGCGGCGCGCAGCGGCGGCAACTGTTCATCACCGAATCGAAGAGCGGCAGCGTGCTCGTGGCGGACGTCGGCCAGGCGGGCATGGCGTTGCCGCTCATCGCCTGAACACCGCTGCCCGTCATTCGCGCCGCCCGGCGCACCGACCTCGCATTGCGATCATGTCAGACACCTTCAACCTGCGCGACTATCCGCTCGCCAATCACACCGCGCCCCGCACCGCTGCGTCGCGGCACATTCCGCGCCGCCTTGCTCGCGTGCTCGCGCTCGCCGATTTCGAGGCGGCGGCGCGCCGCCACCTGCCGGGGCCGATCTTTGCCTACGTGAGCGGCGGCTGCGAGACCGATCGGTCGCTCAGCGAAAATCGCCGCGCGTTCGAGGACTACGACTGGGTACCGCGCGTGCTCGTCGATACGTCGAAGCGCACGCTGGAGACCTCGCTGTTCGGCCACACTTACGCCGCGCCGTTCGGCGTCGCGCCCATGGGCATCAGCGCGTTGTCGGCATACCGGGGCGACCTGATCCAGGCGCAGGCGGCAGCGCTCGCCAACGTGCCGACGATCATGAGCGGCTCGTCGCTCATTCGCATGGAAGAGGTTTGCGCGGCCAATCCCGATGCGTGGTTCCAGATGTACGTGCCCGGCGAGCCCGACAAGATTTCGGCGCTGCTCGAACGCGTGGCGAACGCGGGCTTTCGCACGCTGGTGCTGACCGCCGATGTGCCGGTGTCGGGCAACCGCGAGAACAACCTGCGCGCGGGATTCTCCACGCCGTTGCGTCCCACGCTGCGGCTCGCGTGGGACGGCGCGACGCATCTTCGCTGGCTGTTCGGCACGGCGTTGCGCACGTTGTGGCGACACGGCATGCCGCACTTCGAGAACTCGCGCACGGAGCGCGGCGCGCCGATCCTCTCGTCGAACGTACTGCGCGACTTTGGCGCGCGCGACCATCTGAGCTGGGAGCATCTGCGCCTGATCCGGCGGCAGTGGCAGGGCACGCTCGTCGTCAAGGGCATACTCGACCCCGATGACGCCCGCCGCGCGCGCGAACTCGGGGCCGACGGGCTGATCGTGTCGAATCATGGCGGGCGTCAGCTCGACGGGTCGATTGCGCCGTTGCGCGCGCTGCCCGCCGTGGTGGCCGCCGTCGACGCCGATTGCCCCGTGATGATCGACAGCGGCTTCCGGCGCGGCGGCGACGTGCTGATGGCGCTCGCGCTGGGCGCACGGGCCGTGTTCGTCGGGCGGCCGTTCAACTATGCGGGCGCGGTGGCGGGGCAGGCGGGCATCGTGCACGCGTTCGCGATTCTCGCCGCCGAGATGATGCGCAATATGGCGCTGCTCGGCGTGAACCGGCCCGGCGAGCTGGGTGCGCACAACCTGCGACGGCGCACGGCGCTTGACGACCTTTCGCGCCATGCGGCCGGGCGGCGATGAGCGTCGATCACTCGATGTCGTCGAGCGGCACGCCGGTGTTGTTCTTCCACGTCAACACGGCGCAACTCGCGATGACCGCCACCACGATCAGATAGACATTGAATAGCTGACCCTTGTCGATCGAATACAGCCACGCGTTGAGATACGAGGCCGTGCCGCCGAAGAACGCCACCGCGAGCGAAATGAAAAAGCCGAAGAGGCGCGTGCGATAGCGTGTGGGCACCTGTTCCGATATGGCGGCGGGTTTGCTGCCCGTGATGAACGCAACGAGCACGAGGCCGACGGACTGCGTGACGAGCAAGGTCCACGGCGCGCTGGAGATCAGGTTCCACAGCGGAAAGATGGTGACCGAGATGCCGAGCAGTGAAATGAGCGTCGTGATCTTGCGTCCGGTGAAATCGGAGAGCCGTCCGATGAGCGGCAGCGCGATCAGATAGATCACCTGGGCAATGCAGCTCATCGTGAATGCGTCATGCGCATCCATGTGCTTCGCGCTGATCGCGTAGATGGCCGCCGACGTGACCCACGTATAGTAGGTGAGCGTCGAGCCCGCCTCATAGACGAAGAGTTTCAAGCCTTCGCGCAGGAGCTTGGTGCGCGGCCACGGGGCATGACGCAGCAGGGCCGCGCTGTCCTCGTGGATGCTCTCGACCATATTGCGGCGCAGCCACAGCGCGAATATCGCGAGGAACCCGCCTGCCGCGAAGGGCACGCGCCAACCCCATTGCTGCATGGCGTCCGTGGAGAGAAAAGCCGTGAGCGCCGCGAGGAAGAAGGTCGCGATCAGCGAGCCCGCGCCAACGGAAATGAACACCGCGCTCGACCACAAGCCACGCCGCGCCGGCGGCGCGATCTCGGCAACATAGGCATAGGAAGCGGTGGTTTCGCCGCCGTGCGCCGCGCCCTGCACGAGCCTCGCGGCGAGCAACGCGGCCGAGGCCCAGCTGCCGATCGCGCCATATGAAGGAATGACCGCGATCAGCAGGCTCGCAAACGCCATGAGCAGCATGGTGCTCAGGAGCACCGCGCGCCGCCCGAGCCGGTTCGCCACCGCGCCGAACACGATGCCGCCGAGCGGTCGTGCGAAGAAGCCCGCGGCGAACACGGCGAGCGTGCCGAGCAGCGACGACGTTTTGTTGGTGTTGTCGAACAGCGCGCCCGCGATATAAACCGATGCGACCGTATAGACGGTCCAGTCGAACCATTCGAGCAGATTGCCGAGGCTGGACGCGATCAGGGACCGCCAGTGCGAGGGCGGCGGCGCGGTGTCCGCGGTGACGGACGAGGAAGAGGTTTCAGAAAGGTAAGCCACAACGTCTCCAATATTGTCTTGCGGGCGCGGTGTTCGCACCGCGATTCACTCGGGTAAATGACTCAGGCAGCGGCGCGTTCGACCTTCTCCATCGCCGAGACGATGTCCGCGATGCTCAGCGAATGTTCAAAGTTGCCCGCATAGGGGGCTTCCAGCGTGAGGCGCGCGACCGTCTCGTAGTGCTCGCGCGTCGCGCCGCTAGCGCCCAGATCGCTCAAGCGGGTCGGCAGGCCGAGGCGTTCATACAGGCGGATCATGTCGCGCATGAAGTCGGGCGCGCGGTGTTCGAGGTGCAATTGCACGAGTAGCGCGTAGGCCACCTGCAAGCCGTGCGGTGCATGCGCGGCCCCGGCAAGCCGGGAGAGGCCGCGTGTCATCGAATGCGCGATCGAGAGCCCGCCGCTCTCGAAGCCAAGGCCGCTCATCAGGATCACCGCTTCGATGAGGCGGTCGAACGCCGGATGCGTGCGGCCGAGCTTGAGGTCGTCCAGCACCGGCGCGGCGTCGGAACGAATGATCGAAAAGCATTCGCGCGCGAGCACGTAGGCGGAAAACGACGGGCGTGCCGCGAACATGTTCTTGCCGCCGCTTTGCAGGCACTGCTCGGCCTCGAAGTATTTGCTGATCGCGTCGCCAATACCGGCCAGCAGAAAATGCGTGGGCGCTTGCGCGATCAGCGCGGTATCGACCACGACGTAAGCGGCGCTGCGCGGCAGATGCTTGACGGCGGCGAGTTGATGATCGTCGTCGTAGAGAACATAGTTCTTCGACGTGGGGGAATCGTTCGACGCGATGGTCGGCACGGTGATCAGCGCGCAACCGGCCGCGTCGACGAGCGCCTTGCCCGCATCGAGCGTCTTGCCGCCGCCGATCGCCACCACGACGCCAAAGTCGAATGATTGCGCCGCCTGCGCCAGTTCGGCGACTTTGCGCTGCGTGAGTTCTCCGCTGAATTCAAGCCAGTGAGCCGTGACGTCGTGCGCGGCGCACGACGCGACGATGCGTGAGCCGAATTGCTCGCGCACGAAGCTGTCGCAAAGAATGAGCGCTCGCGGCGAGCAGGCGCGAATGTACTGGCCAATGTCGCCGACGACGCCGTCGCCCTGAATATATCGGCCCGGAGAGCCAAAAGTGAGTGCAGTCATGGGATGTTGATGATGGGGTTGGATATTTGAATCTCTTTTAATGATGCATCATATATCTTTTCAATGCATGCACCAGGCCGCGTGGTTTTTCGATCCGTCGCGAATCACGTTAGCGAGGCCCGCACGAAGGCGAGCCCTTGCGAAACACCGAGCAGGAGGCGGCGGACCTCAGCCTTACCGGTTCACGTCCGGCAGCAGGAATTCGACAAAGTGATCGAGTTGCGAGGTGACCATGTGTTCGCCCCGATGAATGCGTGCGCCGCGCAATTCGGCTTCCATCAGGAACCGTGTGGTGGCGGGTTGCATGACGACCTCCGCGGCGACCATCACGGGCGTGAGTTTCGAGGTGTCGCACGGCAGCGCGTCATCGGGTTTGAGTCCGAGGGAAGTTGCGTTGATCACGATGTCGTGGTCGCCTGGATCGTCGCTGCCAGGGCGCACGTCGCAGCCGGGCGCAGCCTGCGCAACCAGCGTGGCGACGCGCTGCGCCTTCTCGCGATTGCGGTTGGCGATGGTCAGCCGGGAAATGCCCTCGCGTGCCAACGCCAGGGCCAGCGCCGTTGCCGCGCCGCCGGCGCCCAGCAGCAGCACCCGTTTGCCCGCGAGCACGATGCCCTCGCGCAGCATGCCCGTGACGAAACCCGAACCGTCGTACATGCGGCCCGTATAACGGCCATCCGCATCGCGCCGGACCGTATTGACGACGCCGAGCAGCGATGCGTCGCCTTCGAGCCGGTCGCACAGTGGCGCGGCCGTCTGCTTGTGCGGAATGGTCAGCACGACGCCCGCGAGATTGGCGACATGCCGCAGTCCGTTCCACGCCTCCTGCAAATGCTCGGGCCGCACGGCCCACGGAACCATGATGGCGTTGATGCCCCTCTGCGCGCAAAGGGCATTGAAGAATGTCGGCGTGCGGACGTGACTGGCGGGCCACGCCATCAGGACGATGACCTGGGTTTCGCCGTTGACCTTGGGCGAAGCGGGCGGGGTGGTGGGCATGGGTGTCTCTCCAGAATGATTATCGATATATGATGCATCATCATTGAGCGATGCTGCAAGGTCCAGGTGCGGGGCGCGATGCATCGGGTGCAAACCGGCAGTTGTCTCGCTAAGATATATGATGCATCATACGTCTCGTGGAGGGCGAGACCCGGATTCGCGCCCCCTCCCGCCTCATTCCATTCAGGCATCAACAGGAGACTCTATGTCGACAGCATTGCAGGAGAGCGATCACGCGCTCGCCTCGGAGACACTCGCGCATTTGCGCGAGAAAGCGCAATTCGTCCGCCTCGAGACGATTCGTCTGATCGAAATTGCCAAGACGGGGCACTACACGTCGGTGTTTTCAGCGGCGGAAATCTTTGCCGCGCTTTACTACGACGTGATGTCCTTGCGCGCGGGCGATCCGCGCTGGAAGGACCGCGACCGCTTCACGATGGGCAAGGGCCACGCGGCCGTCGGCCTGTTCCCGATCCTCGCCGAGTATGGCTACATCGAGCGCGAAACGCTCGACGGCTACACGCGTCTGGGCAATCCGCTGGGCGACCACCCGGACATGACCAAGGTGCCCGGCATCGATTTCAGTTCGGGGTCCATCGGCCACGCGTTGTCGAACGGCGCGGGCATGGCGAAGGCGGCCCGCATGGCCGGCAGCCCGTTCAAGGTCTTCACGCTGCTCGGTGACGGGGAGATGCAGGAAGGGCAGGTCTGGGAAGCCGCGTTGTTCGCCGCGCACCACCGGCTCTCGAATCTCATCGCGATCGTCGACCGCAACGGCTACCAGCTCGACGGCAAGGTTGACGACGTGATCGGCATCGAGTCGCTCGCGGACAAATGGCGTGCATTCGGCTGGGAGACGCACGAGGTGGACGGCCACGACCTGAACGCGCTGGTGCCGCTCCTGCGCCGCGTGAAGGCGGACACGACGCGCAGCAAGCCGGTTTGCATCATCGCGAAGACGATCAAGGGCAAGGGCGTGTCGTACATGGAGACCGAGCCGGGCTGGCACCTGGGCTATCTCGCGCCCGACGACGCGCAACGCGCAATTGAAGAAATCAAGAGCAAGGTGATCTAAGCATGTCGACTCCGCAAAATCCCGATTCGTGGCAGTACCGTGCGCTGAACGCGCGCAATCCCGGCCTCGACTATCTGTCCGATGCGCTCATCGAACTCGCGCGCGAAGGCCACCCCGTCGTGGCAGGATCCGCCGATCTGCAATATTCCAATGGCTTGAACAAGTTCGCGAGCGAGTTTCCCGAACGCTACGTGCAGTTCGGCATCTCGGAGCAGAACATGGTTTCGGCGGCCGCCGGCATGGCAACGACGGGCGTCATGCCATTCGTCGCGACCTTCGCGTCGTTTCTCGGCCTGCTGTGCTGCGAGCAGATCCGCATGGACGTCGCCTACTGCAAGCTGCCGGTGCGCCTGATCGGCCACCATACCGGCGTTTCGCTCGGCTTCTACGGCACCTCGCACCACGCCACGGAAGACATCTCGACGATGCGCGCGATTGCGAACCTGACCGTCATTTCGCCCGCCGACGGCGCGCAACTCGCCGCCGCGATCCGCGCTTCGGCCACGTGGCCCGATCCGATCTATTTCCGCATCGGGCGCGGGCGCGACCCGAAAGTCTATGAGGACGGCGTCGAGTTCACGATCGGTCGGGCCATCGTGCATTCGGTGGGCAGCGACGTGACGATCATCGGCTGCGGGTTGCCGGTTGCCGGCGCGCTCGAAGCCGCCGCCAATCTCAAGCAGGAGGGCATTTCGGCCGGGGTGATCGACATGCCGACCATCAAGCCGCTCGATCGCGACGCCATTATCGCGGCGGCGCGCCAGTCGAAGGTGCTCGTGACGGTCGAGGAGCACAACGTGATCGGCGGTCTTGGCGCGGCGGTGGCCGAAGTGCTGGCCGACGAGGGGCTGGGCGTGCGGCTCGTGCGCCACGGGATTTACGACGAGTACAGCCTCATCGCGCCGCCCACGCATCTGTATGCGCACTATGAGCTGGACGGTCCCGGCATTACGCGGGTCGCGCGAGCCGCGCTCGCCAAAGTGTCCTGAAGGTGACCTGAGGGTGACTCGAAAGTAACCTGAAGCACGCGCCGTCCGCGATGAAGCAGGCCGCTTCGCGGGCGGCGATTCGGACTTGATCGTGTGACGCGCGACGGGGCGCAAGGAGAAGGCGGCTCGTGAAGCCACTTCCCGGACATCGGGGCTCGGGCGCCGCCGCTTCGCGCGAGCTTTGATAAACGGGAGTAGCGATGTTGAATAGCGATATCTGGCGCGGTGTGAATCTGCGCGATGCGGATCTGTTGAGAGACGCGTGCCTGATCGGTGGCGAGTGGCTCGCCGCCGATGACGGTTCCACCATTGATGTGTTCAATCCGGCAACGGGGGCGCTGCTCGGCACGGTCCCTCGAATGGGCACGGCCGAAACGCGCCGCGCGATCGACGCGGCCGCGCAAGCGCTTCCGCACTGGCGCGCGAAAACGGCCAAAGAGCGCGCCGCGCTGCTGCGCCGATGGTACGAGCTGATGCTCGAGCATCGCGAGGATCTGGCGAAAATCATGACGCTCGAACAGGGCAAGCCCCTGAGCGAGAGCCGTGGCGAAATCGGCTACGCGGCTTCGTTTATCGAGTGGTTCGCCGAAGAGGGCAAACGCGTATACGGCGACACGATCCCGGCGCCGGGCGGGGACAAACGGATCGTCGTGCTCAAGCAGCCCATTGGCGTGTGCGCGGCCATCACGCCGTGGAATTTTCCGGCGGCGATGCTCACGCGCAAGCTCGCGCCCGCGCTGGCGGCGGGCTGCACCGTGGTGCTCAAGCCCGCGAGTCAAACGCCGTTCAGCGCCTTGGCGCTTTGCGTGCTCGCGGCGCGCGCCGGCATTGCGCCCGGCGTGATTTCGTGCGTCACGGGCAAGGCGAACCAGATCGGCGCGGAGCTGACCTCGAACCCGATCGTGCGCAAACTCTCTTTCACCGGCTCGACGGAGATCGGCAAGCAACTACTCGCGCAGTGCGCCGCGACCGTCAAGAAGACGTCGATGGAACTGGGCGGCAACGCGCCGTTTATCGTGTTCGACGACGCGGATATCGATGCGGCGGTGCGCGGCGCGATGGCTTCGAAGTATCGCAACGCCGGGCAGACCTGCGTCTGCGCGAATCGTTTGCTCGTGCAGGATGGCATTTATGACCGCTTCGTCGAACGGCTCGCTCAGGCCGTCGGCAAGCTCGTGGTCGGCAACGGTCTTGATGAAGAGGTCACGATCGGGCCGCTGATCGACGCGGCCGCCGTGGCCAAGGTCGAGGAGCATGTGCAGGATGCGCTCGCGAAGGGCGCGCGCGTGGTGGCGGGCGGCAAGCGCGCGGTGCAGGGCGCGAGCTTCTTCGAGCCGACCATTCTCGCCGACGCCACACGCGACATGCGCATCTTCGACGAAGAGACGTTCGGTCCCGTTGCGCCGATCTTCCGCTTCAAGACCGAAGCCGAGGCCATCGCGCTCGCCAACGACACGCCGTTCGGCCTCGCTTCCTACTTCTACGGACGCGACATCGCGCGCGTTTGGCGCGTGGCGGAGGCGCTCGAATACGGCATGGTCGGCATCAACGAGGGCATCGTGTCTACGGAAGTCGCGCCGTTCGGCGGCGTGAAGGAGAGCGGTCTGGGCCGTGAGGGCTCGCGTTACGGTCTCGACGATTACCTCGAGATCAAATATCTGTGCTTCGGCGGCATGGCCTGATCGCCGCGCGCGTAGAAGATGAAATGACCGCCAGCAGGCGGCCATTTCTATTTGAACGGCTTTAAAGAGCGCAAGCCAATGGCCTAAAAGCCGGACACATAGCCGCCATCGACAGGCAGCGTCACACCGGTCACGAACGCAGCGGCGGGCGACGCGAGAAACACCGTCGCGCCCGCGAGATCGTCCGCTTCGCCCCAGCGCCCCAGCGCGGAGCGGGACACGATCTTCTGCGACAACGCCTCGGACTCCCAGAATATCCGCGTCATGTCGGTGCGATGGTAACCGGGTGCGATCGCATTCACGCGTACGCCGCGCTTGCCGTATTCGTGGGCGAGCGAGCGGGTGAGGCCTACCACGCCGGTCTTGCTCGCGCAGTAGGCGGGCACGTCGGCGTCGGCCAGGTAGCTGAGCATGGAGGCGATATTGACGATCGAACCGCGCGATTGTTCGAGCAGCGCTCGCGCCGCCTGCGAGAGCCGCATCACGCTGCGCAGATTGACGTCGATTACGGCGCCGAACACGTCGTCCGCATATTCGTCGCGCGGGCGGGCCACGCCCGCGGCGTTGACCAGCACGTCGAGGCGCGAAAGGCCGCTGAAAAAGGTGTCGATCTCGCTTTCGTTGCGCACGTCAAGCGCCGCGAAACGCAGGCCCGCCAGCGACGCGTCGTCGCGCAGCGCGGCCAGCTTCGTGGCGGACGAGCCTGTGGCGATGGTATGCGCGCCGAGACGGTGAAACGCCTGGGCGATGGCGAGACCGATGCCGCTCGTCGCGCCGGAAACGAGCACGTGCTTTCCGGCGAACAGATCGGCGCGAAAGCTCTCGGTGTCGAAGCTCATGAAGTGAATCTCCTCTTGAAACGCGAGGGCGCGCGGCGAAAGCGCCGCGCGCGTGCCTGTGTCGCGTTGGGGGGGGAAAGCGAAACGATCAGTTGCCCGTGGCTTGCGCGCGAAGCTCGGGAATCGACTTGACCGGCGGGATTGTGTACTTGTAGAAGAGGTTGCCCGGATCCGGATCGATCTTCTGGTCGACGTTGCTTTGCGTGATGATCGCCGGCGGGAAGCCGGAGCCCATCGGCAGATTGTTCGCGTCGACGCGGTGCGTGAAGGCGTTGTGAATGAATTCGATGGCGGCCACGCCGGTTTGCTCGCCGGAGTTTTCGCCGGACACGAGAATATTGCCCTTCTTGATCTGGTCGAGTTCGCCGCGATAGCCGCCCGCCGCATCGGCAATGCGGATCTTGCCCTGCTTGCCCATGTTGCGCACCGCGCGCAATGCGCCGAGTCCCATGAAGTCGTTCTCGGAGAGAATGAAATTGAGCTTGCTGCCGTTGGCGGAGAGAATGTCCTCCGTCGCCGCGAGGCTGCCTTCCTCGGTCCACTTGCCCACGCCGAGCGCGAGCACGTTGAAGTTGATATCGGGCGCGCTCAGCTTGCCGGTCTTCTTCAGCGTCTGGAACAGTTCGAAGCCGCGCAGCATGGCGTCTTCGCGGCTCGCATTGGGCGTGCGCTCGCGCATGCGTTCGTCCACAATGCCCGCGATCAGACCGTTGATGCGGCTTTCCGAAGTTGAATTGCCGAGCACGCCGATGATAACGGCCGCGTCGATCGGCGTGTCCTTGCCCGCCGTTTTCGCCACGTATTGGCCCACTTCGAAGCCGCTTCCGTAAGGATTGCCAAGCAGTGTGGTCAGCACGCGGGCGCTCGCATCGGGCGTCGTGCCGACAGTGACGACCGGAATGCCCGCGTCGACGGCGCGGTTGATGCAAGCCGAGACGCCGAGCGTGTCGGTCGGATCGACCACGATCACGTCCATCTTGCGCGTGACGAAGTTGTCGATCTGCGCGCATTGGCGTTGCAGATCGCCGTCGGCGACCTGCACGTCGATCGAATAGCCGTATTTCGCCGAGCTTTGCCGCGCGCCCTTGATGAGTTCAACGAACCACGGATTGCCGAGCGTGATATCGGTCCAGCCGATCTTGAGCTGGTTCGCATTGGCCGGCTGCTTCGGCCACGCCTTGCGGACCGCCGTGCGATCGGGCAGCGCCGGATCGACCACGCCCGACAAGGCGGTGTTCGGCAGCAGCGTGTAAATCTTGGCCTTGGCCTGGCTGTAGGTGGGGGCCGTCATGCCGAACGCCAGCATGGTTGCGACGGCGAGTGCTCTGCGAGCAACGCGCATATCAGTCTCCTGGAGGGTGTTGTTGGACGAAAGGAAAGCAGGGCAGGGACGAGCCGCGCGGCGGCCCCCCCGTAACGCATGAGGGCTCAGCGCTGGCCGACGCGTTGAACGAGCACGGCGAGCACGATAATCACCCCCTTGATGATCTGCTGCGGGTACACCGGCACGCTCAGAAGATTCATGACGTTGCCGATCAGGCCGAGCACGAGCACGCCGATCACCGTATTGGCCACCGAGCCCTTGCCGCCCGAGAGCAATGCGCCGCCGATCACGCAGGTGGCGATGCCGTCGAGTTCGAGCCCGACGCCGGTGATCGGCGTACCCACGCCGGTGCGCGCCGTGAAAACGATGCCCGCGACCGCGCTCAGCGCGCCGGAGATCACATAGACGCAGAACTTGTAGCCGCGCTCCGAGATACCGGCGAGGCGCACGGCCGTTTCGTTGCTGCCCGTTGCGATGACCATGCGCCCGAAGGTGGTGTAGTTCATCAGGAAGTAGAACAGCAGCGCGACGACCACGCCGAGCACGACCGGCCAGGGCACGCCGAGGAAAGGCACGGTGCCGCTGCCGAATTCGTTGAGCAGGTCCGCCGCCGGCAGGTCGAGCGGCAGCATCGTCGGCTGGCCGTTCGACATCATGTAGGTGACGCCGCGCGCAATTGTCATCATGGCGAGCGTGACGATGAACGGCGCGAGCCCGAAGGCGGTCACGAGCGCGCCATTGAGCGCGCCGAAAATCGCGCCGAGCAGCACGGCCAGCACGACCGCGAGCAGGAGGCCGGGCGCGCCGCCGAACGGCATCACGGGCACCAGCATGGCGACGAGCAGGCCGCCCGCCGCGGCGATCGATCCCACCGAAAGATCGATGCCGCCCGTGTTGATGACGAGCAGCATGCCGAGGCTGACGAACAGCAAGGGCGTCATCTGGCGCAGCAGGTTATAGAGGTTCTCCTGGCTCAGAAACGCCGGTGACATGATGCTCGATACGACGAACAGCACCACCAGCATGATGAGCGCGTTATAGCGCACCAGACCGCGTAGCAGCGGAACCTCCGCGCGCCGCGTTTGCATGATTCCTTCCATTACTTCACTCCCATGGCCAGCGATATCAGCGACTTTTCATTGATGGCGGGGCCGCTGAGTTCGCCCGCAATGCGGCCCGCGCGCATGACCAGCACACGGTCACACAGGCCGATGATCTCCGGCATGTCGGAGGACACGACGATGACGGCCACGCCCGCGCGCGCGAGATCGTTGATGACCTGATAGATCTCGATCTTGGCGCCGATATCGACGCCGCGCGTGGGCTCGTCGAGAATCAGCACGCGGCAGCCGTTCGACAGCCACTTCATCAGCGCGACCTTCTGCTGGTTGCCGCCCGAGAGCGTGGACACGTCGATTTCGGTGTCGCGCGCCTTCACGCGCAACCGTTTGATGAGCTCGCGCGTTTGTGCGCGTTCGGCGCGATGGTCGAGAACGCAGCGCAGGCGCGCGAGCGTGTTGCGCGGCTTCATCATCGCGTTCACGCGTATCGGCATGTTCAGCAGCACGCCCTGTTGCTTGCGGTCCTCGGGCAGCATGCCGATGCCGCTTTCGATGCCGTGGCGCGGGCGCTTCAGATGCGCGATCAGGCGGCCGTCCACGCGGATCTCGCCGCTGTCCCGGCGATCCGCGCCGAAGATCGCGCGCATCGTTTCCGTGCGGCCCGCGCCGACGAGCCCGCTAAAGCCCAGCACCTCGCCCGCGCGAGCGTGAAACGAAACGTCGCGCACGCGCTCGCCCGCGCACAGGTCGCGTATGTCGAGGCGTGTTTCGCCGATGCGCGCGTCGCGCGCCGGAAAGAGATCGCCCAGTTCCCGGCCCACCATCAACTGCACGAGCCGGTGTTCGTCGATGTCGGCAATGCGCACGGTGCTCACGAAGGCGCCGTCCTTGAGCACCGTGGCGCTGTCGCACAGATGGAAAATTTCTTCGAGCCGATGCGAGATGTAGATGATGCACACGCCGTCGCGCTTGAGCCGTTCGAGCAAGGCGAAGAGGCGTGTGGTCTCGCGTGCGGTGAGCACGGCCGTGGGCTCGTCGAACACGAGCACGCGCGAAGTGCGTGAGAGCGCCTTGCATATCTCGACGATCTGCTGCTCGGCGACCGACAGCGTGGCAACGGGCCGCGACACGTCCAGTTCGCCGAAGCCGAGTGCATCGAGCTGTTCGCGGGCGCGCGCCTTGAGCTTCGACCAGTTGATGATCGTCCGTCCCGCGCCGAGATCGTGCAGGAAGATGTTCTCGGCCACGGACAGGTGCTTCGCAAGCGAGAACTCCTGATGGATCACGCTGATGCCGTGCGCCTGCGCGGCGTGCGGGCTGTCGATCGTGAGGCGTTGGCCGTCCAGCGATATTTCGCCTTCGTCCGGCGTGTACGCGCCGGCCAATATCTTCATGAGCGTCGATTTGCCCGCACCGTTTTCGCCCATCAGCGCATGTACCTGGCCGCCGTGCGCTTCCAGGCTGACGTTGCGTAGCGCCTGCACGCCGCCAAAGTGCTTGCTGATGTTGCGCATGACCAAATGATTGCTCATCGTCTCCTCGGTAATCCTGTTGTGCGACCCGGCAGCGCCCGCGAGCGCCTTTGTGTGCGTCGAATCGTGTTGCCGTCTTGCCGCTGCCTTGACGCGATGGATGATGCATCATATATCCAACGTCGAGACATGCGAGATGAGTGTTTGCCCCAGGACGCCGGAGCGCCGACGAAACGGCGCGACCGGTTGTTCAAAGCAGATGCATCATATATCATGCAACCATGCCGGGCCGCCGCAGCCCATGTGCGTAACGCGGCCGCGCCCCGTTCACTCGACTAGAAACAGACTCAGGAGACATCTTTGACGTACGACTACATCGTGATCGGAGGCGGTTCGGCGGGGAGCGCCGCGACCGGGAGGCTGATCGAAGCCGGTGCGAAGGTTCTGTTGCTGGAGGCGGGCCCGCGTGACAGGAATCCGCTCGTGCATATCCCCGCCGGTTTCACGAGGCTGCTCTCGACGGATCTTCTGTACCACTACGAAACCGAACCGCAAACCGGTCTCGACGCCAGGCCGCGCATCGTGCCGCAAGGGCGGGTGCTCGGCGGAGGCAGTTCCGTGAATGCGCTCATCTATATCCGCGGCCAACGCGAGGACTACGATGAATGGGGCCGCCTCGGCAATTCCGGATGGTCTTACGAGGAGGTGTTGCCGTATTTCAAGCGTGCGGAGGACAACGAGCGCCTGGACGATCACTATCACGGCGTGGGCGGACCGCTCGGCGTGTCGGACCTCACGCAGCGCTGCGAACTGTCCACGGCGTTCGTGCGCGCAGGCCAGCAGGCGGGCATTCCGTTCACGCACGACTTCAACGGCGTGCGCCAGAACGGCGTGGGCTTCAACCAGATCACGACGCGCAACAGCAAGCGTTGCAGCGCGGCGGTCGCGTATCTGCGCAATGCCGAGGCGAGCGGCCGCCTGACCATCCGCACGGGCGTGCGCGTGGACCGGATTCTGATCGAGCAGGGCCGGGCGGTGGGCGTGGAATACACGAGCAACGGCCAGGTCGTGCGCGAGAAAGGGTGCAAGGAAGTGATTCTTTCGGGTGGGGCCGTGCAGTCGCCGCGCCTGCTGATGCTCTCCGGCATTGGCGACGCCGCGGAACTCGCGCGCCATGGCATCCAGACGGTGCAAGACCTGCCGGGTGTCGGCGCGAATTTGCAGGACCATATCGAGTTTCCCGCGGTTTCCTACTGCACGGGCAACTACGGCTATTACGGCCAGGACAGCATCGTCAACACGCTGAAGAACGGCATGCAGTATCTGCTCTTCAAGAGCGGCCCCGTCACTTCGAACGTGACCGAAGCGTGCGCGTTCGTCAACGTCGACGACCCGCAGGAGCGCCCCAACATCCAGATGCATTTCGTTCCGATCGTGTTCCTCGACCTCGACCAGGACAGCGTGAAGTCCGCGGGTGCGACGATCAATCCATGCGTGCTGCGCCCGCAAAGCCGCGGCGAAATTCGCCTGCGGGGCGCGGACCCGGCCGCGGCGCTGCGCATCGACCCGAAGTATTTCCAGCACGCCGAAGACCGGCGCGTGGCCGTCGAGGGCCTGAAAAAAGCGCGCGAGATTCTCGCGCAACCCGCGCTGCGTGCCTATACGGGCGAAGAGGCGTTGCCGGGGGCATCGATTGCGACCGACGCCGCGCTCATGGACTACATTCGCAAGCGCGCGAAAACCGTTTA
The DNA here is from genome assembly GCF_003268775.1 of Paraburkholderia unamae. Classification (GTDB taxonomy): domain Bacteria; phylum Pseudomonadota; class Gammaproteobacteria; order Burkholderiales; family Burkholderiaceae; genus Paraburkholderia; species Paraburkholderia unamae. The sequence continues at coordinate 112,194 of NZ_QLSU01000016.1, read as the reverse complement.
TCACCCAGTTGGCACCTGCAAGATGGGCATCGACGCACAGGCGGTGGTGGACCCGGAACTGCGCGTGCGCGGCGTGAAAGGGCTGCGCGTGATCGATGCATCCGTGATGCCGAATCTCATTTCGGGCAATACGAACGCCGCGTCGATCATGATCGGCGAGAAGGGCGCCGACTACGTGCTCGGCAAGACAGCCCTGAGTCGAGCCGTGCTCGAAGCGGTGGTATAGCGATGTCTGAAGATAGCGTGACCATGAACACGATCGATACAACGGACTCGACCGGCACGATGGACGCCTGGACCTGGCAGACCGCCGGTGCGCCGCAAACGCTCGCCTGGCGGCAAGCGGCGAAGCCCGCGCCGGGACCCGGCGAGGTGCTCGTTCGCAACCGCGCGGTGGGTTTGAATCCCGTTGACTGGAAGTTCGTCGAGTGGGGCTCGCCGGCGTGGCGGCCGGGGCATGTGCCGGGCGTCGACGGCGCGGGGGAGGTGGTTGCGGTGGGGCCCGGCGTGCAGCGCGAATGGCTTGGCGTGCGCGTGGCCTACCATCAGTCGCTCACGCGTGACGGCAGTTTCGCGCAATACACGATCGTGCCGGTGCGCGCGCTGATGCGCTTGCCGCCCGGCCTGAATTTCGCCGAGGCCGCGGCGCTGCCGTGCCCCATGCTGACGGCCTGGCAGGCCATGCAGAAAGTGCCGCATCAACCGGGCCTGGAAGTGCTCATCACGGGCGCGGGAGGGGCGCTCGGCACGCTGCTGGTCCAGTTGGCCGTGCGCTCGCGCTGGCGCGTGGCCGCCATGTGCAACGCGCGGCATTTCGAGCGCATGGCGCGCCTCGGGGCATCGACCTGTCTCGTGCCGGACAGCGAAGGCAGCACCTTGTCGTCGCGCCGGCCCTTCGACGTCGTATTCGATACGGTGAGCGGCCAGCACGCCGCGCAGCTCGCACGCTTCGTGGCCGCGAACGGTCATCTGGTGTGCATCCAGGACCGCATGGAGACGCCTCCGGTCGCGCCCTTCACGACGGCCATCTCGCTGCATGAAGTGGCGCTCAATGCGCTGCACGCGCATGGCTCGGCGGCGCATTGGCGCGCGCTGGTCGAGGCGGGGGAGCGGTTGCTCACTGACGTGCTGCATCACGCCCTCGCGCCGCTGCCCGTCGAACCGATGCCATTCGCGCGGCTGCCGCAAGCGCTGGAGTCGTTGAAAGCCCATACCACGCCGGGCCGGCCCGTTGCCGTCGTGGACTGATTGGCGCGTCTGCGCCGATCCTCCACGCACGGCCGGCGCCGCCTGTTGCGGCGGCCGGGCGTGATGTATGATGCATGCAAACTGTTTTCGTCCAAATTGCCAGAATGAAGCCACTCGCCCGTGTCGAAAAGAGCAATCTCTCGTCACGTATTTACGAAGAGATTCGTTCCCGATTGATGAACGGTCAATATGCGCCCGGTGACCGGCTGCGCATCAACGACCTTGCCGAAAAGCTGGGCACGAGCATCACGCCGGTGCGCGAGGCGATTTTCCGTCTGGTCAGCGAACAGGCGCTGGAAATGACGGCGGCCACCTCGATCGTGGTGCCGGTGCTCGACCCCGACACCGTCGCGGAGATCCAGCTCATGCGCCGCCTTCTGGAAGGTGCCGCCGCCGAGCAAGCCGCGCAGCGCATCACGCAGAAGGAAATCCGTCATCTGAGCCTCACACATGACGAGTTCATCGAGGCCGTTGCCGCGAGCCCTTCCGAGGCCGCGGAGCGCAACCGCGACTTCCACTTCGAACTGATGGCCGCGGCCCGGATGCCCACGCTCAGCGCGACCGTGGAAACCATGTGGGTGCGCATGGGGCCGTTGCTGCACACCTTCCATTCGCATCTGCCCCGGCGCGAGATCTCGAACCGCTCGCACCCCCACTACCGCGTGCTGGCCGCGCTGCGCAAGGGCGATGCACTCGCGGCGTCGCAGGCCATCCAGGAAGATATCGAATGGGGCCAGCGCGTGTTGCTCGAATGGATGGCCGAGCGCGAGCGCGCGGAAGCCGACGCCACGTAAGCCGCAAGCCACGACTGTCACGCCTTTCCCGCGAGGGCGGACGGATGCGGCGGCGCAAGGCCGCCGCGTTGCTTCACTGCCGCATCACGCGATGCTGAATCCGCCGTCGATGGGCAGCACGATGCCGGTGATGTAATCCGCATCTTTCGAGCAGAGAAATTTCACGCCCCGGGCGACGTCCGCAGGCTGGCCCCAGCGGCCAAGCGGCAGGCGCGCGCGAATGGACGCACTGCGCTCGGGATTGTGCAGCGCGCCGGCCGACAGGCGCGTTTCGATCCAGCCCGGCGCCACCGCATTGACGCGCACGCCGCGTTCGGCGAAGGCGGCCGCATGCGCACGCGTCAGACCGACGACACCGGCCTTGCTGGCCGTGTAGGCGGGATTGCGCGCCGAGCCGAAAAAGCTCCACATCGAAGCGATATTGACGACGCAGCCGCGTGCGGCGGCCAGTTTGTCCAGTGCGACTTCGGTTGTGAGCTGGCACGCGTTGAGATTGACGTCGACCACTTTGCGAAAGCCCGCCGAGCCGAATTCCGCGCCCTCGTGCAAGATGATGCCCGCGCCGTTGACGAGCACGCCAATCTCGGCGAGGTCGCCGAAAGCGTCGCGAACCTCGGCCGCCGACGTCACGTCCACCTTGCGGAATTCGATGGCGGGATCGAGATCGTCGTCGGCGTCCTTTCCCATGCAGACGGGGCGCAAGCCTGCCTGCAAAAGCTCCTCGGCAATCGCGCGGCCAATGCCGGTGCCGCCACCCGTTACTACAGCAACCCTGGTCATGAGTTCTCCTCCTGTGAGTCAAATCGATAAAGATATATGATGCATCATATTCCCGGATACGGGAACGCACAAGCATGCGAGTGAATCGGGACGTTGAGGGAAATCCCGGGCACGTCTATGGCGATGCATCATATATCATGGTGGCGACGCCGGGAATGGGTCGTCCCTTCTTAATTCAATAGCTGGAGAGTCGAATGACCAATGCGAAGCGGTTCTACATTGCGGGCAAATGGCAAACACCTGAGTCGAATGCGCAGATCGAGGTGGAAAATCCGGCGGACGAGTCGGTCCTCGCGACTATCGCCGCTGCGTCCGCGCAAGACGTCGATCGCGCCGTGGCCGCTGCGAAGGCCGCTTTCGGCGTGTATTCGCGCACGACGTTCGAACAGCGCGAGCGCTGGCTCGTGAAGCTGCTGGAAATCTACAACCGGCGCTACGACGAGATGGCGCGCGCCATTTCGCTGGAGATGGGTGCACCGATCGATTTCGCCGTGGCGGCCCAGGCGCGCACCGGGCAAGGACACATCGAAGCGGGCATCAAGGCATTGCGCGAGTTTCGCTTCCAGCACGACGTATCCGGCGGTACGGTGGTGCGCGAGCCGATCGGCGTGTGCGCCTTGATCACGCCGTGGAACTGGCCCGTCAACCAGATCGCGTGCAAGGTGGTGCCCGCGCTCGCCACGGGATGCACCATGGTGCTCAAGCCGAGCGAAGTCACGCCGTTGAGCGCGCTGTTGTGGGCCGAGATGATCGACGAGCTCGACTTGCCGCCGGGCGTGTTCAACATGATCAACGGCGACGGCGCGACCGCCGGCGCGGCGCTCGTGGCGCACCCCGACGTGGACATGATTTCGTTTACGGGTTCGACGCGCGCGGGCAGCGCGATTGGCGCGGTGGGCGCGCAAATGGTCAAGCGCGTGACCCAGGAGCTGGGCGGCAAGTCGCCGAACATCATTCTCGAAGGGGCCGACCTGCGCCGCGCCGTGGAACGCGGCGTGCGCCACTGTATGGCGAACAGCGGACAGTCGTGCAACGCGCCGACGCGCATGCTCGTGCCCGAGCGCGATTACGCCCAGGCCGTCGAGATTGCGCGCGAGGTGGCGCAGAGCATTCGCGTGGAGCGTCCCGAGCAGCAAGGCAACCATATCGGCCCGGTCTCGTCGCGCGTGCAGTTCGAAAAGGTCCGCGCGCTCATTCAGGTTGGCATCGACGAAGGCGCCACGCTCGTCGCGGGCGGTCTCGATGCGCCGGCCGGTCTCGAACGCGGCTACTACGTGAAGCCGACGGTGTTCGCCAATGTGCATAACGGCATGCGTATCGCGCGCGAGGAAATCTTCGGGCCCGTGCTCTCGATGATCCCGTACCGGAGCCTCGACGAAGCGGTCGCCATTGCCAACGACACGCCGTACGGGCTCGCGGCCTACGTGCAGGGCGATGGCGAAGTCGCGCGAGCCGTGGCGCGCGACCTGCGTGCCGGCATGGTGAGTCTGAACGGCGCCGACCAGTCATTCGATGCGCCGTTTGGCGGCTACAAGCAATCGGGCAACGGGCGCGAGTGGGGGGCGTTTGGCTTCGAGGATTACCTGGAAACGAAGGTCATTAACGCGGGTTGATGCGTCGGGGTGATGGAAGGCGGGGCGGGGTGGCTATCGCGTTGCGTGATGCCACGCGCCTCGTACTGCGAAGCGTGTTTGCGGTGTTGGTGATCAACGAACGCCAGGCCGCAAAGGTGTCGCTACTGTACAAACGTGACCAGGGCATATCGAACCACATCGACCATTCAGCTCCTCAATAACGCCCGCGCGCGGCAGACATCTTCGCAAGGATTCGCTTCTGATAAGCTGGGCGTGATTCGCCTGGGCGGGGGTGGCGTGCGAACCCTGTTCGCACGGCGCGAGGCCAAGGCCAAGGCCGTTTGCGCCGTCAATGTGAGTTGGAACATGATCCTGTCTTGCCGACTTCGGTGGTACGCCCTTGCGACGTCTCGCATGCTGCGCAGGCATTGGCAGGCAATGTTGCTGTCGATCTCGCTGTTGTTGCCTGCCATGCCGGTGCTCGCGCAGACGCAGATTCTGGGCGCCCCGGTGCTTGAAGCGCTGGCCCCCTCGCACGGTGTCGAATGGCGCTATGCGTGGGTGCACATGCTCGAAGCCGTCGCTGTCCTGTGGGTGTTCGCGCAGCGTACCGCCATCGCCGGGGGGCCGTTCGCCGCCTTCCTCAAGTCGTTGCCTGCCTCCGCCAGCCGCCGCCGCCTGGTCGACGTCGTCGTCGTGCTCATTGCGAGCACGCCGTTGCTGCTGCCCGTGGTTGCCGCCGCCGTCGCGCTGGCCTTTCTGCCGCAGAAGCTGGCCAACTATCTATTCGTTGCCGGTCTGCTGCTGATTACGCTGGGCTGGCAATTGACGGTGCTCTCGCGCGATGTGCGTAGCGCGATATCGCTGATCGTTGCCAATATCCTTCTCGTCGGCAGCATGGAGTTCGAGGACACGATACGACCTGTGTTGCTGGCGATGCCATTGTTGCTCGCCGCGTTCGCGATTGCGTATGCGCCGCCTCGCACGACTTCGCGCTCCGCCAACCGCGGCGCGCGCTCGCATCGCGTCACGGGTTTCGTACGCGCCAACGTGCTGCCTCGACTGTCGCCCGTGGTCAGGCTGCAAGTCGGCATCGTGTGGGATCGCGCCGCAAGCGCTCTCGGGCGCTACCTGATAATGGGCTCGGTCACGGCCTCCACCGGCTTCCTGCTGGGAATATGGGGCTTCGATACGCGCGCCGTGCCGCTCACGCTGATTTCGCAGGCCGCCATCGCACTGATCGCAGCGGGCACCTTTCGCGATTTGCGCGCGGCGCATCTGCGTGCTTCCCACTTCATGCAATCGCTGCCGCTCACGACCGCCGCCAGGGTTCGCGCCGACATGCTGACCGTGGCCGCGCTGGCGCTGCCGTTCGCAGCCGCCACGCCGCTGCGGCTCGTGGCACACGGCGTGCTGTCGTTGTGGTCGGCGGCCGCGCTCGTGGGCCTGAGTGCGCCGCTGCTGGCATTGCTCTCGTTGTCGCAGCGTTACGCGACCCGGCAATCCATGTTGCTCGGCGTCCTGCTGGCCGCGACCTGGGTTGTTGTCGTCTGGAACATTTTTGTTTGATTCACTCCACCATGCTTCGATTCGAAAACCTCAGCAAACGCTTCGGCGGACGCGTCCTCTTTCAAGGACTGCACTATGCTTCGGGCGCGGGATGCGTCGCGCTCTGCGATGAAAACGGCAGTGGCAAGTCCACCTTGCTCGGCATTCTTGCCGGAACGATCGACGCCGACGACGGTGAAATATGGCTCGGTGGGCATTCGCTGCGTGCCGCGCCGCTAGAGGCGAAATCCGCCCTGGCGTATGTGCCCGACGATTGCATGGCGTATCCGTTTCAAACCGGCCGTGCGTTTCTCGAACTCGTGGCGTCCGCGAAAAAGACGACACTCGATACCCGCACGCTCGATCTCGCGGATCGCTTCGGCCTCACGCCGCATCTGGAGAAGCGTTTCGAGCAGATGTCCCTCGGCACCCGCAAGAAGTTTTTCCTGACGGCGACAGCGCTCGGCGATCCCGCCGTGATCATCGCGGACGAACCGGGCAACGGGCTCGACGCGGCCACGCGCGCCGTGCTGATCGATCTCTTCAAGACCTTGGCCAAAGACCGCGCCGTCTTTTTTTCGAGCCACGATCCGGCGCTGGTGCGAGCCTGCGAGGCAAAGATCACCACCTTTGCGGAGCTCGGATTCACCGTGTAAGCGGCTTTCTCAGCGCGCGGTCGGTCTTGATGACGTGTCCCGTGGTCGACATGAATTTCACGAAAGTGTCACAATTCGACCTTTGGGGACATTGTCTGACGAAAAGCACGGAGCTTCATCTTGATCAGCGACCTCGAACTCCTGTCGCGCCTGCTGATTGCGGCGCTCCTCGGCAGCGTGATCGGCTTTGAGCGCGAGCGCCTGAACTGGGCGGCCGGTCTGCGCACACACATGCTGGTGTGCGTCGGCGCCGCGCTGATGATGCTGGTTTCGGCGTTCGGTTTCGCCGACGTGCTGGGCGAAAAAAATGTCGTGCTCGATCCCTCCCGGGTCGCGGCCCAGGTCGTTTCGGGCATCGGCTTTCTGGGCGCGGGGTCCATCCTGCTGCGCGGCGAAGTCGTGCGCGGTCTCACGACCGCCGCGAGCCTGTGGTCGGTGGCCGGTATCGGTCTCGCGGTGGGCGGCGGCATGTACACGGCCGCCATCGGCGCGACCGTCATTATTCTGATCATTCTGGTGGGCGTGAAACCGCTGGAGCGGCGCTTCATTTCCGTGCGTCAGCAACGCAACATACAACTGCTGGTGGAGCGCGGTAGCGTCACGCTCGACTCGGTGCACGAGGCGCTCGGCTCGGGCAGCGTGCGCGTCAAGCAGTTCATCGTCCAGCAATCCGACGACGACGCCGATCTCGATGACGTGCAGATCGCGCTGTCACGCGTGAGCACGAGCGAATTCTCGGCGATCTGCTCACGGCTCGAAACCATGTCGGGCGTGCGCGAATGCCGCCGCGACAAGTAAGGTGAGTGACAGCCTTCACGTGAAGGGCCACGGCCCCTCCAACCGTGGCGGCCCAACTCACGCGCGCCAAATCTCACATATTGGGGAAACTCCTGGACGATACACATTAGTGGCGTTGATTTAACAAAGTTAGAATGATCGCTCTAGATCGATCGGCAGGGCGCTCCCGTGACCGTGCGTCCAGAAGCGCGCATGCCGAGGATCAAGCCGCAGTGGCAGCGGCAACGCTGGTTGGTGCCCCCCTGGAGCCAATTCGTGAGCATTCCTCAACACCGTTTGTTTGCCACGTCAGCCTCGGCTGTATTCCAGGTCCCGGCTATCCATCCTCTTGCGGGAGTCGGTCGTCATCGTGACAGGCGTTGCCTTCCGGCATGGCGCTATCCGATCGGCCGCTCCAGCGCGCTCGTGCCGCGCGTTACCACTTTCCTTTTCCAACCCCTGCATTGCGAGGGACTACCATGCTGAGCCCCCACGAACTTGCCACGTTGATGCTGGTAAAGAATGCGCCGGAGCGGATGGAGGTGGACCGACTGGAACTCGGCGCCCTGCGCGAGCTTCAGTTGATCGAAATCGAACCCCATGAAGTGGGCCTGCCCGTGCCTCGCGTCACTGCGAGGGGAGACGCGATTTTGCGTGCGATTGCCCGCGCGTAACACGACGCGACGAGAGATCGACGGTCTCTCGCCGCGGCAGAGCGGATTCACGCCGGGTGCCGGTTGAAACGGGAACCGGCGAACGGAGTGCAATTGGGGAGGCTGACATGGACCAATCCTGGCTGGGTATGGCCGCCGGCGCCATTGTGCTTGTCATTGCGGCAGTCGGCGTCGTAGTCCACTATCGTCGCGAGCGCAGGCGCGCCGATCTTCTGCGCAATCTCGACCATCACGAATGGTGGCAACGGAACCGCTCACGCCGGTAGACAAGATCAATACTGCTAATTAAAAAACAGGGAGAGCGATCGTGAGCTACGATTATTCGGAGCAGGATCTGGTGCATATCCGGCACGTCGTCGACCATCTCGAACATGAGGTCGAAGGCGCGCGCGTCGCGCAAAACGGCTCCATAGCGAGCCTGAACTACTGGCGCGCCAGGGTGACGACCATCCTTGCCACGCCGTCGCTGCCGATGCACGTCGAGAAGCAGGCGAGAGACCTGCTTGGCCGTCTGGACTGCCTGTGCGACGCGCGTCGTGGCGCGGGAACGGGCGGCAATGCCCGCTCGTTTTTCTCGGCGCACTGAGCGGCGGGGCAATGGTCGACTCGATACGCACGCACGTTCAAATCGATCACGCAAGCGTTGCCTCGAACACGCGCCGATAATTGCCGCCGAGCATCTGCTCGGTTTCCTGCTGCGAAAAGCCGGCCGCGCGAAGCGCCGCGCCCAAGGCCGGCAATTGCTCGTAGCGCTGGAATACGGGCGGCGAAATGAAACCGTACATGTCCGAACCGAGCCCCACGTGGTCGACGCCCACCACATCGGCCATTCTTCTGAATCCGTGTGCCATGGCCCCGAGGTCGTGGAACGTGCCGGAACTCGGCCACACGCCGATCACGCCGCCCGTTTGCGCCACGGCGCGCGCATGGTCGGCCGTGATCAAACGGCTGCGCGCGCCAGGATGGCTCGCGAGCGCCGTATGGGAGAGAACGAGCGGTTTCGTCGTGACCGCTGCCGCGCGTTTCACGAGATCGTAGGTGCCATGCGCCACGTCCACGACAATGCCCAGCGTGTTGCAGCGGCGCACGACGTCCGCGCCGAAATCGGTCAGGCCGCCGTGCACCGGCGCTTCGGTCTGGATGTCGCCGAGCTCGTTGACGCGATAGTGCGTCAACTGAAGGTGCCTCAACTGATGTTGCGAGTAAGCCTCGTCCACGCGTTCCAGTTGGCCTTCGAGAAAATCCGCACCTTCGGCCGCGATAATCACGCACGGCTTCTGGCCACCAACCGAAGCGAGCATGCTTGCGTTCGTCACGATGTCGAGTTGCTCGCGTTCAACCAGTGTTTTCGCGCGCGCGAACTCGATCTGGCCTAGCTGGTACAACTCGCCGGGCTGCGGCGTGCGCCACGCCTCGAAGCGTTTCCGGTCGGCGGACACGCGTGTGACGACGGTGTCGGTGACGATGGCGAGGCAGATGACGTTCATGCCGCCCGCGCGCATCGGCGCGCTCACCGGCGTGAGCGCTCGGCGCTCGCCAAGGGCGGGGTTGCGCGAAACGATCACATGTCCCGCGTGGCTGTGCATGTCGATCGTGAGCGCGCCCGTGGAGGCTTGCCAGGCGGACGGCGCGCTGTCGCTCGCCGCGGACGCGTGCTGCGTGTCCTGCGTGTCGGCATAGCGTGCAAAGCGTCCGGGCGCGCAGGCTGCGAGACCCAGTGCGGCCCCCGAGGCGAGGAATGCGCGCCGGCTCATTCCCGTTGCCGACGCGAGTGAGCCCGGCTGCTGCGGCACGCGTTGCGCGTCTTCGAGCCGATAACGCCAACCGGCCGGATCGTCGACCAGCCGTATCAGCCGGCCGCTCAAGCGAACGGATTCGCGCTCGGGCACGAGCGGCGCACGTGTCACGACTTCAATGCAACTGAAAGGATTCCGTGGCACGCAGCCGCCGCAACACGGCTCATCGGCGGCAAGAAGAAAATAGTCGGCGCTCGTGCTTGCCGGATCGAGTGGGATCATCCATCCGTCGATTTCCACGAGCGTGTCGTGCAATGCGTCGGCGGAGTCGTCGCGAATCGCGCTCCATACAGGCTGCGCGGACTGTGAAGGATCGGAAGAGTCGTCGGTTCGCATTGTCATTGTGATGATTCCGGCGGCCGGTATGGGCGACACCCGCGCGGGTTGTGTCATGCAATCGTAATCAATCAGGCACGCCGGAGAGCGGCAATGTCCTGCGGCATGTTACGTCAGAAGCCCATCGTCAGGCGGCTGAATACCCGTCCGCTGGGCGGGCGCGAGCGCGATGACGAAACTCGCTTGCCAATGTCTGCAATGTCAGATATATTCCGCATCAGATATCGAAATGGGTGAGTCGTGGCCGCTCTTCGACGCGTCACCTCGAACACGCCGCTTTCCAGATCGCGCCACACGGCCTCAGGCTCAGGGCCGCTTTTTTTGCCGAATTATCAGACAAGTCAGATAAATATTCGTGATTGACGGGACATTCGCATCCAGACGAGAGGACGTACCATGAATTCATCGATCAACCCAGGCGGCCCGGCGCAGCTGACCGGCGCGAAGTTCGCGCTCGGCACCTTCGCCGTGGCGCTCGCCACCTTCATGAACGTGCTGGACTCGTCGATCGCCAACGTCGCGATTCCCACGCTCTCCGGCAATCTCGGCGTGTCGATCGACGAAGGCACGTGGGTCATCACGCTCTTTGCGGCGGCCAATGCGGTGTCCATTCCGCTGACCGGCTGGCTTACGCAGCGCGTGGGCCAGGTCAAGCTGTTTGTCGGGGCGATTCTGCTGTTCGTGCTCTCGTCGGCCGCGTGCGGTCTCGCGCCGAACCTGTTGACGCTGCTGGTGGCGCGTATCGTTCAGGGCGCCGTGGCGGGGCCGCTGGTGCCGCTTTCGCAGGCCTTGCTGCTCGCTTCGTTTCCCAAGGAAAAGAGTTCGAACGCCCTGGCGCTGTGGGCGATGACCGCAACGGTCGGGCCGATCGCGGGCCCGGCGCTGGGCGGCTGGATCACCGACAGCTACAGTTGGTCATGGATCTTCTATATCAACGTCCCGGTCGGCCTCTTTGCCGCCGGCGTGGTGTGGGCGATCTATCGCGAACGCGAAACGCCCGCACGCAAACTGCCGGTCGACAAGGTCGGGCTGATTTCGCTCATCGCCTGGGTTGCGCCGTTGCAGATCATGCTCGACAAGGGCAAGGACCTCGACTGGTTCAGTTCGCCGGTCATCTGGGCGCTCACCGCCGTCGCGGCAGTGAGCTTCGTGTTCTTCCTCATCTGGGAATTGACTGAGGAAAGACCGATCGTCAACCTGCGGCTGTTCACCAAACGCAACTTCCTGGGCGGCACGATTGCCATCTCGGTCGCGTACGCGATCTTCTTTGCAAACCTCGTGATCCTGCCGCAGTGGATTCAGGGCTTTCTCGGCTATCGCGCCGTGGATGCGGGGCTCGTGACCGCGCCGCTCGGAATCTTCGCCGTGATCCTCGCCCCCGTGATGGGCAAGGTCATGCCGCGCATGGACCTGCGGGTGCTCGCCACGCTGGCATTCGCCGGCTTCGCCGCCGTGTTCTTCATGCGCTCGAACTACACGACCGGCGTGGATGCCTGGACGCTGATTTTGCCAACGCTGCTGCAAGGCATTCCAACGGCGCTGTTCTTCACGCCGCTCACCGGCATCATCCTGTCCGGCCTGCGGCCCGAGGAGATTCCGGCGGCCGCCGGTCTGTCGAATTTCGCGCGCATTTTCGCGGGCGCGGTGGGCACGTCACTGATGAGCAACGCCTGGAACGACCGCACGATCCTCCATCATGCGCGGCTCGCCGAGCAAACGAGCGTGGAGAATCCGGCGTTCACAGGCGCCATTGCGCACCTCCAGGCGACACTGGGCGGCGGCATACCCAAAGCCACGGCCTTCTACGAAAACGCGCTTAACGCGCAGGCCACCATGCTGGGCTTGAACGATATCTTCTGGATTTCGGCGGTGATCTTTGTCGTCATCATTCCGCTGATCTGGGTGACGCGCCCGGTGAAGGGCGGCGGCGCGGGCGCGGCTGCCTCCGGCGGCCACTGAGGACGGGGCGGCAGCGTGTTTTTTCTTGACAGTATCTGATAATGCAGATATTGTGAGACTCAATACGGAGGATGCCGCGATGGACCACTACACGCCGAAAAATTTCATGCTCACGGAAAGTGTCGGTTTCAGAATCGTCAAGGCGCGCAATCTGGTTGTCGCGGAGTTGGACACGGCGCTCAAGGACCTCGACATCACGAGCCAGCAAATGGGCATTCTGCTTTCGTTGAAGCAGCGTGTGGCGACCACGCCGTTCGAATTGTCGAAGCTGCTCGGCATCGACACGGGCCTGATGACGCGAATGCTGGACAAGCTCGAAACCAAGGGTCTGCTGGAGCGCTCGCGCGACGCGAACGACCGCCGCGTGGTCAATCTGAACCTCACCGCGCAAGGTCTGGAAACGGCGGCGCAGATCCCGGAAATCGCGCCGCATGTGTTGAACGCACGCCTGCACAAATTCACGAAGGCGGAGTTCGCCGAGCTCAATCGCCTGCTTCGCAAGTTCACCGGCGACTGAACGGCGCGGCCGTGGCGCCGCGCTTTTTTTCGACCATTAATCTGACATGTCAGAAAATGAAATCGCAGACTTCTAGATCAAGCATCGGTGCCCGCACGCTGAAGCGGGGCGTATCTGCCATCGCCATGGCCGCGCTCGCCGCCTGCGCGAACTACGCGGGCATCCACAGCGACAAGCAGATGGCCCAGCCGCAACACTTCGAGACGGCGCAGAGCCTGCCGCAAGAGCAGGGGCATTGGCCGTCCGCCGATTGGGTCGACCAGTTCGGCGACGCGCAATTGAAGGCGTTGATTGCCGAGGCGCTGCACGGCAGCCCGACGATCGAAGAGGCCAGGGCGCGAGTGGCCCAGGCCCAGGCGTACAGCGAAACCGCCAAGGCGGGCACGCTGCCGCGCGTCGACGCGAGCTACACCCTCACGCGCCAGCAGTACAGCAGCACGGCGCTGGTGCCCCCGCCGTATGCCGGCTCGTGGCAGACCGAGAACAAGGGCCTGCTCACCGCTTCCTACGATCTCGACCTGTGGGGCAAGAATCGCGAGGCGCTGAGGGCGGCGGTCTCGGAGGCGGCCGCGAGCGAGGCCGACGAGGAAGTCGTCAAGCTCACGCTGGACACGACGATTGCGCGCACCTACAACGAGCTGGCGCGGCTCTACGCGCTGCGTGACATCGCGCAGCAGGAAGTCGCGCGCCGCGAGCAGATCGACCGCATCACGGCGGGCCGGATTGCGACAGGGCTCGACACCGAAGTGGAGCGCAAGACCGCGCAGGCCAACCTGGCGACGAGCCGCTCACGCGTGAGCGCGCTCGACGGCCGCATTCTGACCACGCGCTATCAACTGGCGGCGTTGATGGGCAAAGGCCCCGACCGTGGCATCGCGATCACGCGGCCGACGCTCGGCGTGGGCGACGACGTGCGCCTGCCCGACAATCTGCCCGCCGACCTGGTGAGCCGCCGCCCGGATATCGTCGCGGCGCGCTGGCGCGTGGACGCGATCACGCACGAGGTGAAGGAGGCGAAAGCCGAGTTCTATCCGGACATCAACCTGAGCGCGGCGATCGGTCTGGACGCGTTCGGCTTCGGCCGCTTCCTCACCGCCGCGAGCCGCACGGCCTCGGCGGGCCCGGCAATCCATCTGCCGATCTTCGACGGGGGCGAACTGCGCGCGCAATTGAAGGGCCGCTATGCCGAGTTCGACTACGCGGTGGCCGCTTACAACCAGACACTCATTGGCGCGCTCAGCGGCGTGGCCACACAGCTCGCCCAGATCCGTTCGAGCGATGCGCAGCTCGTCGACGCACAAACCGCGCAGCAGGCCGCGCGCGACGCCGACCAGCTCGCCATCACGCAGTACAAGGGCGGCCTGACAAATCAACTGACCGTGCTCAACGCCGACGTCACCGCGCTGAATGCCGACGAAGCCATCGCCAACCTGAAGATGGATCGCCGCGACCAGCAGATCGCACTGGCTTCCGCGCTGGGCGGCGGCTATGTCGACACGTCTGCCCATGCCGTCGTCGCCGCGCGTTGAGCGCCATGTTTGCAAACCCGTCAGGAGAACTGAAATGAGCGAAACGATCGCGACCGAGCGCGATCCGGTGGATCAACTCGACGAGCCACAAGGCGGCGCGCAAGCGGCCCCCGCGCACGAGAACAAGGCGGCCACGCCCCCCGGCCGCCGCAAGCGCCTGATCGCGCTGCTCGGCGCCGCGACGCTGATAGCGTGTGCAGCATACGGCGCGTACTACTTCACGGATGGCCGCTTTCACGAAACGACGGACGACGCCTATGTGAGCGGCAATCTCGTGCAGCTTACGCCGCAAGTCACGGGCACGGTGGTTGCCGTGAACGCCGACGACACGCAGATCGTGAAGGCGGGCGACCCTGTCGTCACGCTGGACCCGGCCGACGCCAGAATCGCGCTGGCCGACGCCGAAGCGTCGCTCGGCCAGACCGTGCGGCGCGTGAGCGGCCTGTACGTCAACAACGACTTCTACGCGGCGAACGTGGCGCAACGCGCATCGGACCTCGCCCGCGCCAACGACGATTTGCGCCGCCGCGCGGCGGTCGCCGAGTCGGGCGCCGTTTCCGCCGAAGACATTGCCCACGCCCGCGACGCCGTGCAGGCCGCACAGGCCGCGCTCGACGCCGCCCGCCAGCAAGGGGCGGCGAATCATGCGCTGACCGACCGCACCTCGGTCGAACAGCATCCGGACGTCCAGGCGGCCGCCTCGAAAGTGCGCGCGGCCTGGCTCGCGTATGCGCGCGATACCTTGCCGGCGCCGGTCACGGGCTATGTGGCGCAGCGCCAGGTTCAGGTTGGCCAGCGCGTGTCGCCCGGCACGCCGCTCATGGCCATCGTGCCGCTCGACGGCGTATGGGTGGACGCGAACTTCAAGGAAGTGCAGCTCAAGCACATGCGCATTGGCCAGCCCGTTACGCTCACGGCGGATGTCTACGGCTCGGGCGTGAAGTATCACGGGCGTATCGCGGGCTTTTCGGCGGGCACGGGCAGCGCGTTCGCGACCTTGCCCGCGCAGAACGCCACGGGCAACTGGATCAAGATCGTCCAGCGCCTGCCTGTTCGGATCGAGCTCGATCCCCGCGAACTTGCGGCGCGGCCGCTGCGCATCGGCCTTTCCATGACGGTGGAGACCGATACGCGCGACGAGTCCGGCACGCAACTCGCCGCGGCACAAAATACGCGCTATCGCACCGATGTCTTCGCGCAGTACGACGCGCTGGCCGATGGCGAGATCGAAAAGATCATCAAGCAGAACGAAATGGCGGCGGCCGGAACCGCCACGCAATCGGCAACGCAGGGTTCGACCAGTGACGGCAAAGGAAAGAGCGTGCAAGCGTCGAACCTGCGCCAGACCTCACCCAGAAGAACGACCGACCCTGCAAGCGCAACATAACGACGATGGTGCGCGGCAGCAAATTCTGCATGATTTCGCACCGGCGCGGTGGGCAATCGCCGTATGCAGGATTCGCATGATGCATGCCGAAAATTGAATTGGCCACATCCGTGTCTTCCCATCAGAATGCATTCGACGCATTCGCAGGGAGACACGGATTTGACGCGACAGATCTACCTCAACGACCGCTTCGTACCGGAAGCCGAGGCGCGGATTTCCATATTCGACCGTGGCTTTCTGTTTGGCGACGGCGTGTATGAAGTCAGTGCCGTGATAGACCGCAGGCTGGTCGATAACGAACTCCATCTGGCCCGGCTCGAACGCTCTCTTGGCGAAATCGGCATCGCCATGCCGATGGAGCGTCACGCGATTGCAGACATCCAGGCCGAACTGGTCCGGCGCAACCGCATCGAAGAAGGGGTCGTCTACCTGCAAGTGACGCGCGGCGTCGCAGAGCGTGAATTCACATTTGCGCCCGGACTCGTGCCAACGTTTGTCGCCTTCACGCAGCAACGGCCCATTACCGGCGCGGTATCGGCGCGCGAAGGCGTGGCCGTGGGCATCGTGCCCGACCAGCGCTGGGCGCGCCGCGACATCAAGTCGGTGATGCTGCTCGCCCAGGTGCTCGCCAAACGCGACGTGCGGGCGCGTGGATTTCACGAAGCCTGGCTCGTGGAAGACGGCTACGTGACCGAAGGCGCATCGTCGACGGCGTATCTCGTCAACGCGCAAGGCGTGCTGGTTTCCCGCCCGAATTCACAAAGCGTGCTGCCCGGCTGCACGAAGGCCGCCATCTTGCAGATCGCCGGCGATGCAGGGTTACGCATTGAAGAACGACGCTTCACGGTTGAAGAAGCACAGGCCGCGCGGGAAGCGTTTCTCACCAGCGCGTCGAGCACCGTCACGCCCGTCGTCCAGGTTGAAAACGCGGTGATCGGCAACGGCCGTCCCGGACAACTGACGATGCGGCTTCAACAGATCTATCTGGAGCTGGCAACACGCGGGCCGGCTCTTTTCTAGCGGCTCGTCGCGCACGCGCCAGGCAGTGGCACTACACCGTCGTACCGTCATTCAACCACGGTCAGAACAGGGGAATCTCATGAAACCAACCCGCAGACTGGGCCCGCTGCTCGCGGCCACCTTCGCAGCAGGCAGCATGGCAATGGCGGCCGCGCCCGCGCACGCCGACGCCTCGTATGGCGATTGCCTCATCACCGGCGCGAAAGGCACCGATACGATCAAGCCCGCCGTGCCCGGCCAGCTCACCGTCGAGATCAATCTGCCGGCCGTGGGCGACTTCAACGGCGACACGCCCGATACCATCAAGGACGGTTTCGAATTCTGCATGGCCGCCAACATGGCGCATCGGCTGGGCCTCGACAAGCTCAAGCTCGTCAACGTGACATTCGATTCGATCGTTGCCGGGCAAACCAGAGACTACGACATCGCGCTCGCGCAGATCTCGGTCACCGAGCCGCGCAAGAAGGTCGTGGACTTCTCGGTGCCGTACCAGCAATCGGACTTCGGCGTCGCCTCACGCAAGAAAGACCCGGTGACCGAGCAGTCGATCAGGTCGAGCCGCATTGGCGTGCAGGCGGGCACGACGCTCGTCCAGTTCGTGCCCGAGAAGATCAAGGCGACCAACGTGCAGGTGTTTCCCGACACCTCGTCGATGTTCACTGCGCTCGTGGCGGGCAAAGTGGATGCGGTGCTCACCGACACGACGATCGTGCTCGGCCAGGTGGCCAACGCCCACGGCAAGCTCGAGATCGTCGGCCAGTATGTGTCGGGGCAGGAGACGGCCGGGGTCTATCCGAAGGGCTCACCCAACCGGGTCACGATCGACAAGGTGATGACCGACCTGAAGAACGACGGCACGCTCAAGAAGCTCGAAGCCACCTATCTCGTACCGCAATGGGGACGCTCACCGGCGTCGGTGGCTTTCTGGAAACCCTGACCGACTGACGGGAACCCCGACATGGACGCTACCGAATCCACCTTCACCAGCGATCGCGCGCGATCGTGGCACGCGATGAACCGGCTGCGCGTCCATCGCGGCCGGGGCATGCTCGCGCTCGCGGTGGGCGTGCTCGCATTCGCGCTCGTTGCGTTCACGGCGTACCACGTCACCCGCGTCGCGGTGTCGGCGGGCTGGCCGCCCGTTGCCGTGATGGCGGGCGCGGCGCTCGCCTGCGGTATCGCGTTTGCTTTGGGATGCAAGGCGCTGCAAGGGGTTCTGCTATCGGCGCGCGCCCAGCGCGCGGACGATATTTACGCCGCGCGCACTTGCGGCGCGCAGGCTTCCGATGCCTCGTGGCAGTCGTTCGCGTACTCCGCCGCGCTCGTCGGGGCCTGTGCGTTCGCATGGCTGCTCGTGGCCAACGACGCCGCCGTGAGCCGCACGTTCTTCGATGTCGGTCTCATCGTGCGATCATCAAAGGCGATCCTGCTCGCCTTCGTGACCAACCTCGAAATTTTCGCGGTCTCGGCTGTGTGCATTCTCGTGTGGGCGCTGGCCATCGCAATCGCACGGACCTTGCCCGGCCGCGCGGGCAAGCCGATACGCACGCTCGCAATCGCCTATTGCGACCTCTTTCGCGGGCTGCCCGTCATCATCAACATCTATCTGATCGGCTTTGGTCTTCCGCTCACCGACTTGCCCGTGCTGCGCGATCTTTCGTCGAATACGTATGCGATTCTCGCGCTCACGCTCACGTATGGCGCCTACACTGCCGAGATCTATCGTGCCGGCATCGAATCGGTTCACCCCAGCCAGATTGCGGCGGCGCGTTCGCTGGGGCTCTCGTATCTGAAGACGCTGCGCTTCGTGACCGTGCCGCTCGCCGTGCGCGGGATCGTGCCGCCGCTGCTGAACAACATGATCAGCCTGCAAAAGGACACGGCGCTCGTCGCGATCATCGGGACCATCGACGCATTCAATCAGTCGAAAATCATCGCCAGCAACAATTTCAATCTTTCGGCGGTGACGACGGTCGCGATCGTCTTCGTGCTCGTCACGATTCCGCAGGCGCGCTTTGTCGACCGCCTGATCGAGCGCGATCGCCGGCGCATGCGCGCGGGCCTGTGAGCACGACCGGTGAGGACTACGCATGAAACTGATCGAAATCGATAACGTCACCAAGCGCTATGGTGCAACCGAAGTGCTCTCGGGGCTCTCGCTCGACGTCGACGCGCATCAGGTCGTCTGCCTGATCGGCCCCTCCGGTTGCGGCAAGTCCACGCTGCTGCGTTGTATCAACCAGCTCGAAAGCATCGATGGCGGGCGCATCACGCTGCATGGCGATCGCATCGACGGACGCGGCGTCAATCTCGACATGCTCCGCCGCGAAGTCGGCATCGTGTTTCAGGGGTACAACCTGTTTCCGCACATGAGCGTGATCGACAACGTGACGCTCGGGCCGATCCAGGTGCTTGGCATGGCGCCGTATGACGCCCGCGAGGCGGGCATGAGCCTGCTTGCGCGCATCGGGCTCGCGCACAAGGCGCAAGCGTTTCCCGACCGGCTTTCGGGCGGCCAGCAACAGCGTGTGGCGATCGTGCGTGCGCTCATGATGGACCCGACCGTGCTGCTGCTCGACGAAATCACCTCGGCGCTCGACCCCGAACTCGTTTCCGAGGTGCTCGACATCGTGCGGGACCTGGCGGCGAAAGGCATGACGATGGTGCTCGCGACGCACGAGATGGGCTTCGCGCGCGAAGTGGCGGACAAGGTGTGCTTTCTGCAAGGCGGCGTAGTCTACGAGTCGGGGCCGCCGCGGCAGATATTCGATGCGCCCGAAGGTGAAAAGACGCGCGTGTTTTTGCGCGGCATCGTCAAGGCCGGGCGGCTTTAACGCGTGAGCGGGGCGAAGGAGCGACGCAATGGGATGGGGAGCGAGAGAACGGGGCCTGGTGTGCGGCACGCTGCCGCCTGGACGCCTCAACGCGATCACCGACGTGCCAGGTGTGCGCGTGGGCCATCGCACGCTGCGCGAAGGTGCGGTCAACACGGGCGTGACGGCCATCTTGCCGCACGACGGCAATCTTTATCGGCGGAGCGTGCTGGCCGCATCGCATGTGATCAACGGGTTCGGCAAGAGTGTCGGCCTCGTGCAGATCGAGGAACTCGGCGTGCTCGAAACGCCGGTGCTGCTCACCAACACGTTCTCGGTCGCGGCTTGCTCGCAGGCGCTGATTCGCGCGGCCATCGAGACAAACGCCGATATCGGGCGCGCGACGGCGACCGTCAATCCGGTCGTGTGCGAATGCAACGACGGCCACTTGAGCGATATTCAGGCGATGGCGGTCAGCGAGGCGCACGCGCGGGAAGCCCTGCGCTCGGCTCATGCGGGCGCGGTCGAGGAGGGCAGCGTCGGCGCGGGAACCGGCATGGTCTGCTTCGGCTTCAAAGGCGGCATTGGCAGTGCGTCGCGCCAACTCGTGCTGGGCGGTGAAACGCGGCACCTGGGCGTGATTGCGCTTACGAACTTTGGCAGGCCGGGCGACCTCGTGCTGCCGGGCGGCGCGCGCGCGCCGCATCCCGACGATGGCGGCGATGGTGAGCGAAGCGCGGTGGCCGAGAAAGGCTCGGTGATCGTGGTGATGGCGACGGATATCCCGCTGGATTATCGCCAGTTGTTGCGCGTGACTCGCCGCTGCGGCGCGGGCCTCGCGCGCCTCGGCGCATTCTGGGGACATGGCAGCGGCGACATCGCGCTCGGCTTTTCGACGGCCGTAGCGTTCGACCACGACGAGGCGCGCGATTTCGTGCCTGCGCAGCGGTTGAACGAGGCGCGCATCGACCTGCTGTTCCAGGCGGCGGCCGAAGCGACCGAGGAAGCCGTGCTCAACGCGCTCTTCGCCGCCGAAGCGATCAAGGGTCGCGACGGTCATTATCGTCCCGCGCTCGCCACGCTGTTCGCCCCGCGAGATGGCGATGCATAGTCCGCACTTCGAGTCCCTCACGAGCGTTGCGGCGCGCCTGAAGCGGCGCGAGATCACCTCGACGGCGCTCACGCGCGCACTGCTCGATCGCATCGAGTCCGTCAATCCCCGGCTGAACGCGTATTTGACGGTGACGGCCGACGAGGCGCTGGCCGCGGCGCGCGAGGCGGACGCGCAATGCGACGCGGGCAACTGGCGCGGCATGCTGCATGGCATACCGGTGGCGGTGAAGGACAACATCGCCGTGGCGGGCGTGCGGATGACCGCCGGCTCGGCGCTATGGCCGGATGAAACGCCCGCGCGCGACGCCGATGTGGTGGCGCGCCTGCGCGCGGCGGGCGCCGTTCTGCTCGGCAAGACGGCGATGCATGAGCTGGCGTACGGCACGACGGGCCTCAACGCGTTTTTCGGCGACACCGTGAATCCGTGGGGGCCGCGCCTCGATCCGGGCGGATCGAGCGGCGGCTCGGCCGTCGCGGTGGCGGCCGGGCTCGCCTTTGCTGCACTCGGCACCGATACGGCCTGCTCGATCCGCTATCCCGCGCATTGCTGCGGCGTGACGGGATTCAAGCCGACGCAGCATGTCGTCAGCACCGCGGGCGTCGTGCCCCTCGTGCCCACGCTCGATCATGTGGGCTGGTTCACGCGCGGCATCGATGACAGCAAGGCGCTGTGGAACGCGCTCGGCGCGCAGGGTTCGAATGCGGCTGCCGATCTGCCGCTTGAGGGCGCGCCGCGTATGGGTGTGCTCGCAAGCGGTTTCGCCAACGCCGAGCCCGACATCGCCCGCGCCGTTGAAGACGCGCTCATGAAACTGGAGCGCGCGGGCGCTACGCTCGTTGAATGCGCAGATCCGCAGTGGGACGAAGCAGACGAGCTAACCCGTCTCCTCTTTCGCGAGGCGTGGCAGAACTTCGCCGCACCGTTCAACACGCAGCCGGAGCGGTTCAGCGCCGAACTGCATGCGAAACTCGCTCGCAAGGCGACGATAGCGGAGGGCGAATGGCGCGAGGCGCTCCAGCGGCGCACGCGCTTCATCGAGCACATGGAGCGTATCGCCGGAAACGTCGACGTGATGGTGACGGCCTCGGCGCAAACGCTGCCTGCCTCGCTCGATGCGATTCCGCCGGACTACGACCAGCTAGCCTCGCGCAATGCGGCGTTGTTCAATCTGAGCGGGCAGCCGTCGCTCAGCATGCGCTGTGGCTTCGCGCGGGGGCGCTGGCCCGTGGGCCTGCTGGTTAGCGCGCGACGCGGCCACGACGCGCAGCTCTTTGCCGTCGCGCGCTGGATCGAGGCGCAGATCGCGCCACGGGCCGCAATGTCGACGTACGCTCCAGAATGAAACGATGCGGTGTCGTTATGCGCCGGCGTCCGCAGGGCGCAACGCCGCCCAGAACTCGTCGACAACGGGCCGCGTGGCGTCGGCGTTCCGGTAGATGCAGATATCGACGGTGAACCGCCATGCGGGATCGTCGCTCGCGGGCGACAGCGTGCCCGCGGCAAGTTCATCGCGGATCAGCGATTCAGGCAACCATGCCACGCCCCATCCGGCCATCGCCATCG
The DNA here is from genome assembly GCF_003268775.1 of Paraburkholderia unamae. Lineage (GTDB taxonomy): Bacteria > Pseudomonadota > Gammaproteobacteria > Burkholderiales > Burkholderiaceae > Paraburkholderia > Paraburkholderia unamae. The sequence goes on along the minus strand of NZ_QLSU01000016.1, from coordinate 90,109 downwards.
CTTTCAGGCCCACGGCGATGGTGTTTTCGTAGACGTCGTTGCGCTCGAACGCAGCCCGCTCGCGAAAGAGCCGGGCGAGCGCGACGCCGAAGAACGAGTCTCCGCCGTAGCTCAGGTAGTCGAGCGCTGTGTGCTCGCTGATGGCGCGATCGAGTGGACGTTCGCGTGCAGGCGACGCGCAAACCGGCCACACCTGTTCCGTGCCGAGCACGTGCCGCGGAAAACGCGTCTGGTCGAGCAGCATCGGCACCGACTCGTGAGCGTAGGTCAGCAGGAAATCCACTTCGCCTTCGACCAGCGTATTGATGTTGTCCTCGATGCCGCCGTGATCCGGACAAAGACGCGGATAGAACGCGCTCATTTTCTCCGACACCTCGCACAACCACGCTGGAAAGAACGTCACGGCCAGTGTGTGCAATGCGGAGAACGTGAGCGTCGGCCTGATGTCGTGCGTGCGCGCCTCGAAAAGCCGGCGCGTGGCGTAGAACGTCTCGATCGTTTCGCGCGCAACGGGCAGGAACAGGCGGCCGTCGCGCGTGAGCTCGGCCGGAAAGCTCACGCGGCTGACGAGGGTCGTGCCGAGCCACTGTTCGAGTTGTTTGATGCGTCGGCTGAAAGTGGACTGGGTGACGCAGCGTTCCTGCGCCGAGCGGGAAAAGCTGAGCGTCGTTGCGAGACTCACAAAGTCTTCCAGCCATTTCAGTTCCATATGTGGCGCCTCATCGCAAAGCCCCGCCGTTCGTCCTGGACCGTCACTCGCTGCGCCTAGACAGCGTCGACCACAAGACCCTGAGGATACGCCTGGCTCAGCGCCTCAAAGACCATTTCGCCGATGCCGGGCAGCACGGTGTCGTCGGCGGAAACGGCCTCGCCTTCGGTGAACACCGCGAGCGTGTAGCGCAGCCCTTCCGGCGTGGCGACATGCAGCGCGTCGTGGCGGCGGTAGCTTGCGAGCGGGTCGCGCGTCCAGCCTGTCCAGCCCGCCTTGGACCAGACCTTGACGCTCTCGGGCAGCCGCTCCCCGAGATAGCCGCTCACCTGCGCGCCCGGCGTGGCCGCGAACGCGGCGTCGCGCGGGCGCAGCAGCCGCTGCGCCATGCGCGCGCTGGCCTCGGCGTTCACCATTGCACCGTCCATGATGCGCGCGAGCATCGAGGCGGCCGCGTTCGCGCTAAGGCGGTTGTGGTGGTTTTCGCCGCGCCATTTCACGAACTCCGCTTCACGGCCATAGCGGTCGTCGTCCATGAGTTTCTGGGCAATGTTGATACCCGAGAACTCATGGAGTCCTAATGACATGAGCCAAATGTTGATACGCTCACGGGCGGCGGCCCACTGCGCCATCACGTCGGGAGCAAGCTCGGTGTCGCCGGTCGTGCCCGTATAGTGGTCGATCAGGTAGTTCGTGGCGGTGTTGCTCGACCAGCGGATCATGTCGCGCATGGCGCGTTCGATCTCGGGCGTCGCCTCCAGTGCGCCTTCGGCGAGCGCGGCTTCGACGGCCGCCATGATAAAGACCTTCACGACGCTGCAAGGGTAGAACTGCGCATCGCCGCGCGAGGCATAGCCTCGCCATGCGAGCGGCGCGTGGCGACCGGTGCGGTCGTGGGCATGCACGAGCAGCGTGAGCGCGAAACGGTCCGCCGCGAGTCCGGCGCCGGAAAAGCGCTGCACGGCGTGACGCACGAGCGGGTCGCCGAGCGCGTCGAGGGTAGGGGTGCGTTCGAAGAGCATAGGGCGGTTCAGGAGTGGCGATGCAGGTGGACCGGCGCGAGCGCCGCGCCGGTGGTGGAGAGCGGCCGGATGCAACGGACTTCGCGCAGCTCGCCCGGCTCGGCGGCCGGTTCGAGCGCAGGGCGCGCGGCACGGCATGCGTCGACGGCGTGCGGGCAGCGCGAAGAAAAGCTGCATCCCGCGGGCGGGTGGAGCGGGTCGGGCAACTCGCCCGTCACGCCGGGCGTGCGCTTGCGGTGCTTCGGGTCGGGCAACGGAATCGCATCGAGCAAGCCGTGCGTGTAGGGATGATGCGGCGCTTCGAACAGCGCGTCCGCCGAGGCGGATTCGAGCACTTCGCCCAGATACATCACCGTCACGCGGTCGCTGATATGGCGCACGACGTTGAGGTCGTGCGCGACGAACAGGATCGCGATGCCGAGCTTCGCACGCAGGTCTTCGAGCAGATTGATGATCTGCGCCTGCACCGAGGCGTCGAGTGCGGACACGGGTTCGTCGGCGATCAGCAGGCGCGGCTCGACCGCCAGCGCGCGTGCGATGCTCACGCGCTGGCGCTGCCCGCCGCTGATCGCATGCGGCATGCGCTCCTTGAGTTGCGGCGCGAGCCCCACCATGAGCAGCAGTTCGTCCACGCGCTCGCGTCGCTCGGCGGCACTCGCGGCGAGGCCATGCACGAGCAGCACTTCATCGAGCATCTGGCCGAGCGTCATACGCGGGTTCAGCGATGCATAGGGGTCCTGAAACACCATCTGGATGTTGCGCGCGCGGGCCTTGCGGTCGCCGCCCGCCGCCAGCGCGCGGCCTTCCCAGCGCAGCTCGCCGGAATCGGGCGCTTGCAGCCCCGCGATCGTGCGGCCGAGCGTGCTCTTGCCACAGCCCGACTCGCCCACCACGCCGAGTATTTCGCCCGGCTTCACGGCGAGCGAGACATTGCGCAGCGCGTGCAGCTTCAGCGGCTTGCGCCCGCTCAGCAGGTCGCGCGCCGTGCGCGTCTGCCGAAACGTCACGCTGATGTCGCGGCATTCGAGCAGCGGCGCGAGCGCGGCCGCATTCGATGAAGGAAAGCTCGTGGTCATGCGATTTCCTCGATGCGGATGCAGGCGCTCGTATGCCCCTCTCCCACGCCGACGAAGGGCGGCTGGCCCTCGGCGCAGGCGGGCGCGGCGTGCGTGCAGCGCGGGTGAAAGCGGCAGCCCGCAGGGGGCGCGGCGAGGTCGGGCGGCGCGCCCGCGATGGGTTCGAGACGCCCCGCGCGCCGCGCATGGGCGGGCAGGGCGTTGAGCAGCGCGCGCGTGTACGGATGCGAGGGCCGCTCGAACAGCGCAACGGTCTCGGCGCGCTCGACAATGCGGCCCGCGTACATCACCGCCACCTGATCGCAGGTTTGCGCCACCACGCCCAGATCGTGGGTGACGAGCAGCACGGCCATGCCGGTTTCGTCGCGCAACTGCACGACAAGCTTGAGGATCTGGTCCTGGATCGTCACGTCGAGCGCCGTGGTCGGCTCGTCGGCGATCAGCAGCTTGGGGCGGCAGGCGAGCGCGATGGCGATCAGCACGCGCTGGCGCATGCCGCCGCTCAGCGCGTGCGGATAGTCGTGAATGCGCCGCTCGGGCGCGGTCACGCCCACCGACTTCAGCAGGTCGATGGCCTGCGTGCGCGCCTGGCGCGCCGTGAGCTTCCAGTGGCGGCGCAAGCCTTCCTCGATCTGCGCGCCCACGCGCATGGTGGGGTTGAGCGCAGTCATCGGGTCCTGGAAGATCATCGCGATCTCGCGGCCGCGAATGTCGGCCAGCGTGCGATCGGACGCGCCCACCAGCTCGCGGCCCGCGAAGTTGAGCGAGCCTTCCGTGCGCAGCGGCCGCGCGCCGCCGAAAAGCTGCACGAGCGAGCGGCACGTCACGCTCTTGCCACTGCCCGATTCGCCCACGAGGCCGAAAATCTCGCCGGGGCGCACGCTGAAGCTCACGCCGTCCACGGCGGCCACGGTGCGCTGCGCGTCGCCGAAGCTCACGCGCAGGTCGCGCACGTCGAGCAGCACGTCATTGTTGTCGATGCGGGTTTCGGGCGTCATCGCTTGGGCCTCAGCAGGTCGTCGAGCCCGTCGCCGATCAGCGTGAACGTCATGCCGATATAAACGATCGCAAGCCCTGGGAAAACGGAGATCCACCAGCCGTCCTGAATGAAGGTGCGGCCCTCCGAGATCATGATGCCCAGCTCGGGCGTAGGCGGCTGGATGCCGAGACCGAGAAAGCCGAGCGAAGTGACGGCGAGTATCGTCAGGACGACATCGGACATCATGAACACGATGGCGGGGGTGATGACATTGGGCAGCACGTGGCGCAGCATGATGCGCGCGTTGCTGTAGCCGAGCACGCGCACGGCCTGGGTGTATTCGAGGCGGCGCACGAGCAGCACCTCGCCGCGCACGATGCGCGCGAACGAGATCCACACCACGAGCGAGAACGCGAGATACATGTTGCCCGTGCCGGGCCCGAGCGCCCCCACGATGCTGATGACGAGCACATAGAACGGAAACGCCCAGAGAATATCGACGAGGCGCATGATCACGCGATCGACCCAGCCGCCGAAGTAGCCGGACACGAGCCCGACGGCCGTGCCGATCACGAACGGCAGCGCCACACAGATGGCCACGACCACGAGGTCGGTGCGCAGCCCGGCGAGCACGCGCGCCAGCACGTCGCGGCCGAGTTCGTCGGTACCGAGGAGGCTGCCCGCGCCGGGCGCCTGGAGCGACTGGCCCAGATCGACGGCGAGCGGGTCGTGCGCGGCGAGCGTGGGGCCGAACAGCGCGGCGAATATCAGCAGCGCGAGCATCGCGAGGCCCACGCGCAGGCTGTGGCCACGCGTGGCGCGGCGCGCGAAGTGGAAAGTGGCGGCGAGCATCATGACAGACTCACGCGCGGATCGATCAGCGAGTACGCGACGTCCGCCAACAGGTTGATGATGACGACGAGCACCGCGAACACGACGGTCAGGCCTTGCACCATCGGATAGTCGCGCGTGCCGATCGAGGAGACGAGCAGCGACCCCAGGCCCGGAATACCGAACACTGTTTCGATCACGACCGTGCCGCCGATCACCCAGCTCGTGTGCACGGCGAGCACGGAGATCGTGGACATGAGCGAATTGCGGAACACGTGCTTCCACAGGACGCTGGCGTTGCGCAGCCCCTTGGCGCGCGCGGTGTCCACGAAATCGGCGCCCAGCACCGCGATCACCGAGCTGCGCAGCGACTTGATGGTGAGCGCGGCGGTGCCGAGCGCAATGACGGCCGAGGGCAGCACGAGATGCCAGAGGTGGCTGACCCAGCCTTCGCCATAGCCCGACACCGGAAAGAGCGGCCAGTGGATCGACAGCAGCAGCACGAGCAGGATGCCGAGCCAGAACGGCGGCATGGAGAGCGCCACCACGAACACGAGCTTCACGCCATGGTCGAAGAGGCCGCCGCGCTTGAGCGCCGTGAGCATGGCGAGCGGCACCGTGAGCGCGAGCGCCATGAGCGTGCTCACGCCCACGAGCGCGAGCGTGGGGCCGAGGCGCGCCAGCACGAGCGGCGCGACGGCGCTGCGATAGGCGATGGACTGGCCGAAGCTGCCGCGCAGGATGTCCGCGAGAAACGACAGGTATTGCTGCCACAACGGCCGGTCGAGACCCAGTTGCGCGGTGAGGTTGGCGATATCGGCCGCGGTGCCGCGGCTGCCCAGCATGAGCGTGGCGGGGTCGCCGGGCAGCGCGCGCAGCAGCAGGAAGGCGATGACCGTGATGCCGAGCAGCACCGGCACCAGCTGGATCACGCGCGACACGCAGAATGCGACGAGTTTCATGACGGTTTCCGGTGAAGGCCCGCGGAAGTGCGAAAACGCATCAATGCATCACCACGTTCTTGAGCGAGTAGTTCGAGGTGGGCAACACCTCGAAGCCCGTCACGTTGCGGCGGTAGGCATACGGCTCCGTGGGCGTATAGAGGAAGATGAACGGCGCGCCGTCGTGCACGCGCTGCTCGATCTCCTTGAACATCTTGCCGCGCGCTTCGCCGTCCGGCGTCACGCGCTCCTGCGCGTAGAGCGCGTTCACGCGCTCGTCCTTCCATTGCGTGTGGAACGCGTTCGCGCGCTCGGGATTGACGGCCGTGAAGCCCGTGAGCTGGTCGGGGTCGATCGTGTCGCTCGTCGCATAGCTGAGCGACATTTCGTAGTTGCCCGCCTTGGTCGTGCTGAACTGCGTGCTCGCCTCGATGGTCTGCAAATCGACCTGCACGCCGATTTGCGCGAGTTCGGCTTGCAGCGCGCTCGCCACCTGGCGCGCCACGGTGTCGCCGCCGGGCACGAGCATCGAAGTCTTGAAGCCGTTGGCGAGACCGGCCTGCGCGAGCAGCGCCTTCGCCTTCGCGACATCGTGCGGATAGGGCTGCAACTGCGTGTTGTTGTACGCCATGACCGGCAGCGACGATGTGGCCGCGCGCCCATTACCTCGCAGAATGCCCTTGATGATGCCGGCCTGGTCCACGGCAAGGTTGAGCGCCTCGCGCACGCGCGGGTCGCCGAACGGCGGCTTCGTGGTGTTGAGCTGCACGAGGTCGATGCGGAACACCGGCGCGCTTTGCACGGCGATGTTCGCATCCTGCTTGAGGCCGTCGACCTGGTTATAGGGAATGCCCACGATGGCGTCCAGCTCGCCCGCCTTTAGCTTGAGCACGCGCGCATTGTCCTCGGGCACGATCTCGACGCTTGCGCCATCCACCGAAGGCTTGCCCTTTTCCCAGTAGTACGGGTTCTTTTCGAACACCTGGCGCTGGCCGCGCGCCCAGCTCTTGAGCACGAACGGCCCTGAACCCACGGGATGTTCGAAGAACGCGTCGCCTTGTTGCTCCACGAGCTTCTGCGGCAGGATCGAAGCGCTGAACATGGCGAGGTTGTTGAGCATCGGCGTGAAGGGCTTGTCGAGCTTCATCACCACCGTGTGGTCGTCCACGGCGCTGTAGCTCGCAATGGGCTTGAAGAAGCTGGCCCACGACGACTTTTCGCCGGCCGCGCGCTTGAGCGAGTACACCACGTCGGCCGCCGTGACCGGTTGGCCGTTCGAGAAGCGCGCGTCGCCGCGCAGCTTGAAGCGGAACTCCTTGCCGTCGGACGAGACGGTCCACGACTCAGCCACACCCGGTTCGAGGCGCTTGCCGTCGCGGCTCGGGCGCACCAGCTGGTCGTAGATCAGCAGCTCGGTCCAGATCGAAGGGTTGTCGCTCGAAGCAATGGGGTCGAGCGTGAGCGCGTCGGCGCGCACGCCCAGGCGCAGCGTCGCCGCGCTGCCGTCGGGCGCGAACAGCGACGATGCGAGCGCGAGTGCGGCGAGGCTCGCCTTCAGGGCGAGAGAAGTACGGTTCGTGACGGGCACAGGCCTCTCCATGAGTGGGAACGTGTGCTCCGAGTGTCGAAGGGACAAATTTTGGCGTCAAATCACAAGATCACCCCATTGCATAACCTTGCGTTATAGGTTGCGGGGGCAACGAAGTGGGTGCGCGGTGGGCGCAAAGGCGTGTCGGCGGGAGAAAGCACGGTATTTCTGTTTGGCTGGCAGCACGACATTTGAACGTGGCTGGGGCACCATTGTCATGGCCAGATAGAGATGTCTGGTCGCCATGCGGGTGCAGAAACTGGACGGCGCTTTGGAGCGGCTTGAACGGTGAGCCCTGCTCACGACCCGTGACTGTGCACCCGATTCAGTCGTGCTCGAAAGCGGCGCTCTCCGGGCCAGTATGCCGTCTTGCGCATTCCACGAAGGTGTCCAGACCCGGCGAGCCATAGCTGGGGTTCCACGCGATCAGCGCCGGGGTCACGGCGCCCACATCCGCAAGCGGAACGAAACATACCCCCCGCATGCCGCTGCGGGCCATGCTCTCCGGCACGAGTCCGATGTGGAAACCGTTGGCGACCATTGCCGCGATGCTGAGCCAGGTCCGGGTTGCATGGCGTGTGCGCGGGTGCACGCCGGCACGGCTGAATGCGGCGATGACGTTGTCGTAGTTGGCGGGCGCGATCTCGCGGTCGAACATGACGAAGTGCTCGTGCTCCAGATCCGCGATACGAAGCGACTCCCGCTGCGCGAGGGCATGAGATTCCGGCAGGCAGACAGCCAGCTTGTCCGCGCGTAACGGAATCGATTTCAGCTGGGGCGGCACGGTGGCGGCGTTGATGAAGCCGACATGCAATTCACCGTGCAAAAGCGCCTGGACTTGTTCGGCCGATCCAGTCTCGTGCAGGATGACCTCGATATTCGGCATCACCTCGTCGAATGCCGTGAGGATCCTCGGCACCTCGCGATAGAAGAACGAACTGGTCACCCCGACATCGAGGCGGCCGCGTCTGCCGCTGGCGACGGCCTTGGCCGTGTCCTTGGCGCGTGCAATACGCTCCAGGATGATGCGGGCCTCCACCAGGAAGGCGGCGCCGGCCGGCGTGAGCTGGACCTGCTTGCTGTCGCGATCGAAGAGGCGGGCGCCGACTTCCTCCTCCAGCGCCCTGATGGCCGAACTCAGCGGCGGCTGCGTAATGGACAGACGCTCCGCCGCTCGCCCGAAATGCAATTCCTCGGCCAGAACGGAGAAGTATCGGAGATAGTGCGTCTTCATCTCGGCATCGATAGCTATTTTTATCTATTTTAGGCTCCGTCAATACTTTCTGTAAATCGTCGGGCCAGGGTTGTGCCGCGCCGATGCATCTTCGATTCGAAAAAAAGATCGTCCGAGCCGAAAACGCAATTGGACGGGAATCGTTGCTCTGCCTACAGTCGCTCGCATGTCGCCGATATCTGACCGGCCGATTACCAACATGCAGGAGACACGATGAAACCGGACGAAAATACGGGCCCTGGGCACGAAACCGCTGCGCAGGCGCGCGGCGGCCCGCTGGCTGGCGTGAGGATCCTGGACTTGACCTCCGTCGTGATGGGGCCTTTCGCAACCCAGATCCTCGCCGCGCTCGGCGCCGAGGTGATCAAGGTCGAGTCACCCGACGGCGACAACATGCGCCACGTGGGGCCGATGAAGCACCCCGGCATGGGTCATATCTTTTTGCACGCCAACCGCGGCAAGCGCAGCCTTGTCCTGGACCTCAAGCAGCCTGAAGCGCGCAAGGCGGCGCTGCAACTGGCTGAGCGCTGCGATGTGTTGATCTCCAACGTGCGCCCCCAGGCGATGGCGCGTCTGGGTCTCGACTACGAAGCCGTGCGTGCGGTCAATCCGCGCATCATCCACGTGTCCTGTTGCGGCTTTGGCCAGGACGGCCCGTATGCCGCGAAGCCGGCGTATGACGACCTGATCCAGGGCGCTTCCGGGCTGCCCTGGCTGATGAGCGAGTACGGCGCCGACAAACCCTGCTATGCGCCGCTCACGCTGGCCGACCGTGTCACGGGCTTGCACACGGTGTATGCCGTGACGACGGCCCTCTACGAGCGCGAGAAGTCCGGCACCGGACAGGCGGTCGTCGTGCCCATGTTCGAGGCCATGGCGCAGTTCGTACTGGGGGATCACCTCGCGGGCCTGAGTTTCGAGCCGCAGGACGGCGAGCCCGGCTATGCGCGGCTCCTGACCTCGCACCGCCGGCCGTACAAAACGAAGGACGGGCACCTGTGCGTGCTGATCTACAACGACAAGCACTGGCGCGCGTTCTTCACTGCCATCGGTCAGGCCGGGAAGTTCGAAAGCGATCATCGCTTCTCCACCCATACCAACCGCGCGAGACATATCGACGAGGTCTATGCCTGGGTTGCGGATTTGATGCACACACGCACCACGGCGGAGTGGCAGGCGCTGCTTCAGCAGGCGGACATCCCGAACATGCCGATGAATTCGCCGCACGATCTGGTGGACGACCCGCATCTCACCGCCGTGGGCTTTATCGGCCATCAGGAGCATCCGACCGAGGGGCCTTTGCGCACGCTGGGCAACCCGACGAGCTGGTCTCGTAGCGCTTGCGTCGAGCCGTCACCCGCCCGGCGTCTGGGCGAGGACTCCGCCGATATCCTCCGCGAGTTGGGTTGGTCCGATGCCGAGATCGATGACCTCGTGCAATCGCATGGCACGGCCACGCCCACCTGAGCACGATTCGGCTCAGTTCTCCTAAAAAATTTCACGAGACACACCATGGATTTCGCACTCACAGAATCCCAGCAGCAGATTGTTGATGCCATCGAGAAAGTTTGCACCCCGTTCGACGCCGATTACTGGTATGCGCGGGACAACGATGGCGAGTTTCCCGAAGCGTTTTACCGCGCGCTCGCCGATGCCGGCTGGCTGGGCATTGCAATGCCGGAGGAGTTTGGCGGCGCGGGGCTCGGCATTACCGAAGCCGCGCTGATGATGCACACCATTGCGAGCACCGGCGCGGGATTGTCAGGCGCGTCGGCGGTGCACATGAACATTTTCGGCCTGCATCCGGTGGTGGTGTTTGGCACACAGGAGCAGAAGCAGCGCATGCTGCCGCCGCTGATTGCCGGCAAGGAGAAGGCCTGCTTTGGCGTGACCGAACCCAATGCGGGCCTCAACACCCTCAAGCTCAAGACGCGCGCCGTGCGCGAAGGCGACCACTACGTGGTGCATGGCCAGAAGGTGTTCATCTCCACCGCGCGAGAAGCCGCAAAGATCCTGCTGCTCGCGCGCACCAAGCCGGTGGAGGAGTGCAAGGGTACCGAGGGACTCTCACTGTTCTACACCGACTTCGACCGCAGCAAGATCGAAGTGCACGAGATCCCGAAGATGGGCCGCAAGTGCGTGGATACGAACCAGCTATTCATCGATGGGCTGCGCATTCCCGTGGAGGACCGCATTGGCGAGGAGGGCAAGGGCTTTGAATACATCCTGCACGGCATGAACCCGGAGCGCATCTTGATCGCGAGCGAGGCGATCGGTCTCGGCCGCGCGGCTCTCTCGCGCGCTGCCAGATATGCCGGCGAGCGCGAGGTGTTCAATCGTCCCATCGGCAAGAACCAGGGCATTCAGCATCCGCTCGCCGAGCGCTGGATCGAGCTGGAAGCCGCCTTTTTGCTGGCGATGAAGGCCGCATGGCTGTACGACCAGCACAAGCCTTGCGGCGCCGAGGCCAATGCCGCGAAGTTCTTCGGCGCGGAAGCGGGTTTTCGCGCCTGCGAGACGGCAATCTTCACGCACGGCGGCATGGGCTACGCGAAGGAGTTTCATGTGGAGCGCTACATGCGCGAGAGCTGGATTCCGCGCCTCGCGCCCGTGAGCCCGCAACTGATCCTGTGCTTCATCGCCGAAAAGGTGCTGGGGCTGCCGAAATCCTACTGAGCGGGCGCGTATGGACTATCGAAACCTTGAAATCGCGGTCGCCCGCGGCGTCGCCACGATCTGGCTCAACCGGCCCGACATGCGCAATGCGATGAACGAGGCGTTGATCAGCGAGCTGACCGACGCGGTGCGCGCAGTGGGCGCCGACACCGGCGTACGGGTAGTCGTGCTGGCGGGGCGCGGCAAGGCATTCTGTGCCGGCGCCGACCTGGGCTGGATGAAGCAGATGGCCGAATACAGCCACGCGGAAAACCGGGCCAGCGCAGTGGAGCTGGCGCGGATGCTCAACACGCTGCATACCTGCCCCAAGCCGACGATCGCACGCGTGCACGGACATGCCTTTGCTGGTGGCATGGGACTGGCATCGGCCTGCGATATTCGTATTGCAGATCCTGCGGCCGAGTTCTGCCTGAGCGAGGTGCGCATCGGTCTCGTGCCGGCGACGATTTCTCCATACGTGGTGCAGGCCATGGGAGCGGCGGCCGCTCGGCGCTATATGCTGAGCGCCGAGCGCTTGACGGCCACCGAGGCGCACCGTATCGGCTTCGTGCATGCCCTATGCGCGCCGGGTGCGATCGACGCAGCCGTTGACCGCTTTGCGCAACAGCTGCTCGGCGCCGGACCGGCCGCGCTGGCGCGCACCAAGCAGCTGCTCGATGACGTGGTGGATCGTCCGGGCGACGAGGCATTGCTGGAGATGACCGCCGACGTCATTGCCGATGTGCGCGCGTCAACCGAAGGCCGCGAGGGTCTCAGCGCCTTCCTCGAGAAACGCAAGCCTGCATGGGAGGGGGCATGACCCAGGTCCGTATCGTCGAGGTTGGCCCCCGTGACGGGCTCCAGAACGAAACGCAGACGGTTGTGACCGCAACGAAGATCGAACTCATCGAACGTTTGGTCGCGGCGGGTCTGCGCACGGTCGAGGCGACATCTTTCGTTTCGCCCAGGTGGGTGCCGCAAATGGCCGATCACGCCGAGCTGATGGCGGCGCTCCCGCGGCATCCGGGCGTGACCTACCCGGTGCTGACGCCCAACCTGAAGGGGTTCGAGGCGGCGTTGACGCATGGCGTGCGCGAAGTGGCCGTATTCGCCGCTGCCTCGGAGAGCTTCTCCCAACGCAACATCAATTGCTCGATCAGCGAGTCGATCGAGCGCTTTCAGCCTGTGTTCGAGGCCGCGCAGCGCGAAGGCGTGCGTGTGCGCGGCTATGTCTCGTGCGTGGTGAGCTGCCCCTATGAAGGGCCGGTCGATCCGCAACGGGTGGCCGAGGTCGCCGCGCAAATGATGGCGCTGGGCAGTTATGAAGTGTCGCTGGGAGACACCATCGGCACAGGCACGCCGGCTTCGGTATTGCGCATGCTGGAGGCGGTCGCCACGCGCGTGCCGGTGGCGCAACTGGCCGGTCATTACCACGACACCTACGGCATGGCCGCGGCCAACGTACACGCCTCGTACCAGTTCGGGCTGCGCGTGTTCGACAGCTCCGTGAGCGGTCTGGGCGGCTGTCCGTATGCGAAGGGCGCGTCGGGGAACATCGCGACGGAAGACGTGGTTTACCTGCTGCACGGGCTGGGCGCTACGACCGGCATCGACCTCGACCGGCTCGTCGACACGTCCGTCTGGATTTCACAGCAACTCGGGCGCGAGCCGGGTTCCAGGGTGACTCGGGCGATGTTCGCCAAACGCCAGAGCATCTGACAAGGCGGCTGCCTTTTTTATTAGAAATATCTGCCGTACTTAAACGGCGCACGGAGACAACATGCTGGCAATCATCGGGCTCATATCGGTATTGACGCTACTGACGCTCATCCTGACGAAGAAGATGTCGCCCCTCGTGGCGCTGATCGCCGTACCCATCGTTGCCGCACTGATCAGCGGCTCCGGATTGAAAACGGCGACGTTCGTCGTCAAGGGCATCGAGAGCGTTGCACCCGTCGTCGGCATGTTTATCTTTGCGATTCTGTACTTTGGCATTGTGAGCGATGCCGGCATGCTGGATCCCATCATCAACCGCATTCTCCGGATGGTGGGCGGGCGCCCCACGCGCATTCTGATGGGCACGGCAATGCTCGCGCTGCTCATTCACCTCGACGGCTCCGGCGCGGTGTGCTTCCTCGTCACGGTGCCAGCCATGTTGCCGGTCTATGAACGGCTCAACATGGACAAGCGCTTGTTGACCTGCATGGCGGCGTTGGGGGCGGGCATCAATTTTCTGCCCTGGAGCGGGGTCATGATCCGTGCTTCCGTCGCGCTGCATATCCCGGCCATCGATATTTTCACCCCGCTCATTGGCGCTCAGGTGGTAGGCATCGTATTCGTGCTCGTGACCGCGTTCGTATTGGGCAAGCGTGAAGAGCGGCGCCTCGGCCTGGTGCACGATGGCGCCGCGTTCGTCGTGCCGACGCGCGAGTTGTCAGAACAGGAGCGGGCGCTGCGCCGGCCGAAAATGTTCTGGGCAAACCTCGGCCTGACCATCCTGGTGATGGGCGTGATGATCAGCGGCAAGGTCGAGCCGGTCGTGATGTTCATGATCGGCACGGTCATCGCGCTGTTTCTCAACTACCCGAATGCCGACGAACAGCGCGCACGCGTTGATGCGCATGCCCGCGCCGCGCTGATGATGGCCGGCGTGCTGCTCGCGGCCGGCGCCTTTACCGGTGTCATGTCCGGAACCGGCATGCTCAATGCCATGGCGAACGCCGCCGTTCACTTCATTCCTGCGGAACACGCCTCGCATATCCCGTTCATCATGGGGCTGATCTCCATGCCGCTGAGCCTGATTTTCGATCCGGATTCGTTCTACTTCGGCATTCTGCCGGTCGTGGCGAACGCGGCGCATCAGCTTGGCGTCCCGCAAATTCAGGTTGCTCAGGCCGCCATTCTCGGGCAGATGACCACCGGCTTTCCGGTGAGCCCGCTGACGCCCGCGACGTTTCTTCTGGTCGGCCTGGCAGGACTGGAATTGTCCGAGCATCAAAAATTCGCCATTCCGTTCCTTTTCGGCGCGTCGGTTGTCATGACGTTGGCATGCGTGGTGATGGGCGTCTTTCCGCTCTGAATGCGACGAATTCGATCCACCTGAAAACGGGGTTGCGCGCCGCGCCCTCGGCGAAGCGCGCTTCACCGCCCGGCTACGACGCGCGCGTGAACGTCCCCAAGCCCTGCTCGTTAAAATTGTCGAGCGTCACCTGCTGCCCCGCGAAACTGACCTCGAAGCGCGAGCCAGCCGGAGCCTCCGTGGGCGGCAGGACGTAGCTGAACACGTCGCCGTTCCAGTGCGTGCAGGTGAACTGGGTGCTGGCGGGGCCGAGAGTGAGCACGAGCGCATTGTCCTGGACGGCGACCTGTAGCGGACCGAAATAGTCGTTGGCGTAGACGCCAGCGTAATTGGCGAGAGGCTGCGCGGGTGCAGGAGACGCGGGGGGCGTCGCGCCCGCCAGCGCGCCCACTGGTTGCGAGTACACGGCGAACACCGAGGTGAAAAACGCCAGCCAGTCCTGCTGGGCCTTGCCATACTGCACGAGATCGAAAAACTGTTGCGCGAGCGCTTCGGGCACGCCTACTGGTGCCGTGTTGGTGAGCACGACAATGGCGAGGTCCATTGACGGCACGACCATGAAGGTAGTCGCCGCGCCGGCGGTGAACGCGCCGGAATGATTGAACATTGCGCGGCCGCTGTCGGTCGTGCTCACAACGAAGCCGTAGCCGTAATACGCGGCCGGCAGCGTCGCAGTGGCGGGGCGGCTCTCGATCTGCTGGGAGAGTGCCGGCTGAAGCGCGCTGGCGGGAATCACCACCTGTCCGTTGACGGTACCGTTGCGAAGCAGCATGGCTAGCCATCGGGCCATGTCGTTCGCGGACGAACTGACGCCGCCCGCCGGTGACTGGGGGTCGGGGTCACGCAGCGGGCCGGGCACGTATTTGCCGTTGACCAGAACATGGCCCGCGGCCGCATTCGAGCGTGCGGCGAAATCGGCGTAGAGCGAACTGGTGCGCGTCATGCCGAGCGGCCGGTAGATCGCTTGCTGCGAGAGCGTGGCCCAGTCCACGCCCGCTGCCGCCGCGACGCCGGCCGCGCCCGCGGTGAGCCCGAAGTTCGTGTAGTGATAGGTCGTACGGAACGGGTCGAGCGCGAGGTAGTGCAGACGTTGCAGTATCTGCGTCTGGTCGTAGCCGATCTCTTCGAGGGTGTCGCCGGCATGCTCTGGCAATCCCGAGCGATGCGCGTAGAGATCGCCGACCGTCACCTTCGCTGTGGTGGTCGGGTCGGCCAGCGTGAACCACGGCAGTATGCGGGACATGGGGGTGTCCCAGCTCACGACGCCTTGACCGACCTGCGCCGCGACGACCGTCGCCCCGACAGATTTGGATACCGAAGCGAGCTGGAACACGGTGTCGGCGTTGACGGCCTGCTGGGTTGTCACGCTGGTGACGCCGTAGCCCTGCGCGAAGACGGTGTTCGTGCCCCGCACAACCGCGACCGACATGCCGGGGATGCCCGAGGTTGCCATCATGCTGCGTGCGAGCCCATCGAGTTGCGCAAGTGCCGCATTAACCTGTGCATCCGATACTGGCCCGGTTGCCGAACCCGAACCTGTCGTCACGGCGGCGCTACCGCCACATGCGCTCAGCGCGCCACACAATGCCGTGCCCAGAACGCGCCGACGCATCAGGAAGTGGGGAGTCGTTGTGGATTCCGCTTTCATTGTCATGATGAGTTGTGGTTGGTTTGCATATGTCGTTGAGAAGTTCTATGCCGGCATTGCCATGGCAGGGCGTAGTGCCGGCGTTGCCGCTTGTCGCCGCGGGAATACGGACAGCAACCACATGGGCGAACCACTTTCGCGTCGATAGCAGCCCGAGGGCCAATTGCGATCGCAGCGACCGCGTACTTCAAGAACGTGAGCTTGCCGGAGACCTGTTCATCCACGGTTGGCCGTTGCGAGCGGATGATAAAGACGCAGAACGCGACGGCGAATGGCCGCGCGGGCCGTGTTGCCGGAACCGTGTTGATGCAAATTACTATCGAGTTATGCTGCCCACTTTCACTGGGGAATCCTGTCTCGGAGCTTCATGGATAATAGCAAGTTGAAACAACAAATTCAGTCATCCGAAGATGCCAGGGTGAACCTTCGCTGGCTCGCTGCTACCCCATGTGGAGCGCTTGCGCGATGTGGCGCGCGAGGGTGCTTTCATCGACAGGCTTATGCAGCAGCGCGTCGCCAATGCGGGTTGCATGCCGGATACGTGCCGGGTCAATGTCGCCGCTCACAAAGATGACCGAAAGCGCTGGCATCCTGGCCCTCAGGGCCATCGCGAGATCGAGTCCGTCCTCACCGTGTTGCAGGCGCAGGTCGCTCAGGCACACGCGCCATTGACGCTCGTTCGCCAGTTCAAGCGCCTGCGCGGCGCTCTTCACTGCGTCGACCTGGGCGCCCCAGGCCCTGAGTAGACGCGCGAGGCTGTCACACACCACGCGATCGTCATCCACGACCAGCATCGCGATCCCGTCGAAGCGCGTAATGCCCGCAAGCCCCTCCGGCGCCAGCCGCGTGCGACCCGAGTCCGCTGCATCGAAAGGCAGGCGTACGCTGAATATGGTCCCTTCACCCGGTTGCGAGCGGAGGGTGACTGTGGCTTCCAGCACGCGCGCGAGACGCGAGACGATCGACAGGCCGAGCCCGAGACCCCGTTCGCGCGAATGCTCCGGGTTGTGCGACTGAAAGAACTCCTCGAACACCTGCGTTTGATGTTCCAGTTCGATGCCCGGCCCTGTATCGGATACGTCGATTTGAATCGTATGCGCTTCGGGTACGACGTCGATCCTTACGCTGCCCTGCTCCGTGAATTTGACCGCGTTGTCCAGCAGATTGCGCAGCAGCCGTTCGAGCAGCACGGGGTCGGTATGGAAGACCACATCCGGGCACGATGACTCGATCATGATATTGCGTTCCCGTGCAACCAGCCCGATCTCGCGGGCGAGACGCTCGACCAGTTCCTGCAAGTCGATGTGCTCATACCTGACCCTCACGACGCCGGCATCGAGCCGCGAGAGGTCCAGCAGGTTGTCCAGCAGTCCACCCAGCGCGCGGCTTGCGCGCGCAATGTTGTCTGCAATCTCGCGCTGCTCGTCGGTGGTCGACGTTTCCCGCAGCACCGCGGTATAGAGGGCGAGCGCTTGAGCGGGCTGGCGAAGGTCGTGGCTTGCGTTGGCGAGAAAGCGCGACTTCGCCATGTTCGCGTCGATCGCCTTCCTGTGCTCAATCCCGGTGAGCTGTTGCTGGTGTTCAAGCGCCTTCATCGCCTCCTCACGCTCGAAGCGGATACGCACCGAATGTTCGAAGACATCCGCCATGTTGCGTGAGAAACGCAACGTCGTCACCAGGAACCCAAAGAGCGTGAAGACGATAATGTAGGCCGAACCCGTGCCGAGCCGCAACCACTCGAACGCGAGCGGAGGGAGGGACAGGAGCACCAGCGCGCGGTAGGCCGGAACATACGACGCATAAGTCACGACTGAACCTGTCAACGAGAGCAGCACCAGGATGGTCCACTCCGCGCGCCCTCCGGGCGACAGCGCGCCAAAGTAGCCGACCGAGGCGAACGCAAACCACAGGCCGTTCACGGTCGCGAACGCCACATACTGACCGAAGACCCGCGGGACTTCGCGATCCTCGAGTTCCTGTAGCGCGCCCTTGAGCAGTCCGCGACTCAGCCATACCCGGTAGGCATTGACGGTTGCCACCAGCACCACCGGGCCAATCACCGCAGCGACCGGGGCGTTGCCCCAGAACACGATCGTGAAGAGGATGGTCCCAACGACAAAGGCTGGGCCGGCTTCGCGAGAGCGTTGCGCGAGCAACTGGATGCACTCACGCTTGAGTACGCGTTTCGTCTCGCTGGCGGTTGCATCAGTCGGCGCCTGGCCCAGTGTCGCGCCCGCCGTGGCGGCGTCAAAGTGTGCCTCGGTGCTCATGCCAGATCCGCCCCGCGCCAGCCGAGGCGCGCCAGCACATACACAAGCTGACCGCGGCTACGCACGCCCAGGATGTTGAAGAGGTTCTGCACGTGGGTTTTCACGGTCAGATCGGAGATGCAGAGTTCCTCTGCAATCGCCTTGTTGGTCTTGCCCTGCGCTATGCGCGCGAGCACCGCGCCCTGTCGGGTGGAGACACCGACTTCGCGCAGCACCTGGTCACGCTCAGCGAGGGTGCGTGTGACACTCAGCAAACACGTGGCCGGCAGCGAGATGCCGCCGGCGAGTACCGTTTCGATTGCAGACATCATCTCTTCGGAATTCCCGGACTTCTGAATGAAACCCATTGCACCATTGTCGATGGTGAGTCGGATGACGTCGGGGTCCTCGTTACCCGAGAGCACGACGATGGGGATGTTGTCGTGAAGTTCTCGCATGGCGTGCAGTGCCTGCACACCCTGCATGCCCGGCAACTGCAGATCCAGCAGGATCAGGTCCACGAGATGCGCCCGCTCCAGGACTGCCTCTGCTCCCGCCACGTTCGACGCAAGATCCACCTGAATCCCGGGCCGAACGTGTCGAAGCAACAGTCTCAGGCCTTCGCGGAAGAGGGCGTGGTCGTCAATGACCAGAACATGCAATCGCTTCATGGAACCCCCATGTGAACCGTCCGGGTCTTTCGGATCTGGTTGCGCATTCAAATAGCATATCGACGTCATCGACACTCCATATTCAGGACATGCTGCCTGGTGGTACCCAGCGCTACGCTATTTTCTCGAAGGATTGGGAAAATACTCCATATGGAGCATTCCCTGGCAAAAACCCAAGGCATAGCATTCATCAGGTTACGCTTGAAACCGCGTGAATCAGTTCTACGAATTTCCCGGAGTGTGAATGCAGCTATATAGCAATGGGTTATCTGACGTTACGCGAGAACACCAGCCAGAGGAACGCTGGATAAGAAGTCACTGAATGTCATTCCCGCGGGCAGCAGTCCTTAACTCTAGCCAATCCAGATAGACAGGCAACGCCGAAAGATTGCCGCCACCGCTAACAATGTGATTGCACACTTTCCGGAATGTGTGCGCTGCCGGTTGTCGAGAAGCACATTGTTTGCGATGCAAAGCCGGTCGTGTTTTCCCAACACGACGGTTTTTTTGCCAGCGCCTGCAAGGCATTTGAGAAAACTACACCGACCGAACAAGGGAATTCGTACCATGAAAATGAAGCCATTCACGCTGGCAGCGAAAATTGCCATGCTGGCGCCGTTTGCACTTGCCGCTTGTTCAGGCAGCGACTCGCAGAGTCCGGTGCAATCGGGCGTGTTCTCGGACAGTCCAGTCAAGGGCCTCTACTACGCGGCCAGCCCCTCGGGCCAGTCGGGCATGACCGACGTGAATGGCGCGTTTAAATATGTGACGGGCGACACGGTGTCCTTCTACATTGGCAAAGATGCCACCGGCACCCTGCTGGGCAGCGCCACCGGCGGCGCCACGCTGACCCCGATCGACCTTGCCGAAACGCCTACGGGTAATGTGACGGCAATGTTGCAGGTACTGCAGTCGCTGGACGCCGATCACAATCCAGACAACGGCATCGACATCGAGAGTGCGCCGCCCAGCAAGTGCAATATGACCGATCAGTCCGGCTGCACGGTGTCCGCTGCGCAGGCACAGTCCAATTTCGCCACCTCGCTAGCCCTGTCGGGAAACACGACATATATTGGCAAGCCAACGGCATGGGCCTCGCAAATGAAAGCAAACTGCCTGATTACCCGAAACGGCGATTGCTACCAGATCAGGGGCGTAGCCTATTCGCCATCGCCGGTGGGCTATAACGTCAAAGACGGCCCCGCTCTAGGCGATCTGTTCTGGGATTCATTTTCTACGCAGAACAACGGCAATATCGATCTCTATAACTGGTACTCGCTATGGGGCGAGGGCGTATTGCAAGGCACGGCGTCGCAGTGTGGCGGTAGTAACTGCGTCGCCCGCAACGACCTCAAGAATCTTAAGAACATGGGTGTCAACACCATTCGCGTCTACGCCATGCTCGACCGTCAATTGCCGAATGGCGCTGTCACGCTGCCCCTGACAGGCCACCAGTTTTCGCATAGTGCTTTCCTGCAAAGATGTGCCGACCTGGGCATTCAGGTCCTGGTGGATATCCCGATGCCCTCAATCATGTTCAAGCAGAACGAGTACGTCAACGCCGACCCCAACCTCATAAAATTCTGGGAACAGAATCTTCAGGAGACCGTGAGTGAGCTGAAGGACAATCCGGTGGTCATGGGCTTCGACATCATGAACGAGCAGGACGGGGATCCATACGGCTTCAACAGCAACCAGAGCGCGGGAACACCCACCAACGACTTTTACTATGAGCAGTCCATCAAATATGCGTCGATGATCAAGCAGATCGCCCCCAGCAAACTGGTGGGCTGGGCGATCCACGACGACCCCACGCAGCTGCGATGGGCCGCGAACAACCAGTTCTCGGCGGGTGCTCTGGCTGGCCGCACCTACCTGGCGGAACTGGCCAAGGTGTTCGACTTTTGGGGCCTCAATACCTATCAATCGGAGATCCTGGACCCCGTGCTAGGCAAGACGGCCGACACTCAAAAGTCTGTAAACATGTCTTATGCGGAACTGCCGGGTTCGATGCAGCACCCCGTTATCTTCACCGAGTTTGGCTGGCCGGGCACCGGCCGTCAGGGTGACCAGGCAAGCGGCGGACTGTATGTCAGTACGGCGACCGATCAGAATCTGGCAAAAAAAATTACCCAGATGTACAGCCTCGCGTATGGGTCGACCTACCAGAACGTCTTTGCCGGCGCATTCTTCTTCTCATACGCGGAAGAGTGGTGGAAAGGCGGCAATCAAAGCACTGCGCAAGGGGATCCTAATAATTGGCGGACGACCACATCGGTGACCGTGCCCATTCCGACCTTTCCGAATCATTGGAATGACGAAGCGGGGTATGGTCTTTACACGGTCACTCAGCAAGGCAAGAAAAATGGCTTGAGTCCGTGGTGCGGCAGCGGACCGTGCCTGCCTGCCGACACCCTTGGCGGCTTGCAGTACTCGATCGATGCATTGCACCAAATCTATGACCCGTCGTTCAGTCCGCCTGCCAATCCTAATTACCCGCTCTAACGATGAATAAGAGGCCCCGATAACAACGGGGCCTCTCAATTTCACGCTCGTGGCCGACCGGGCGAACGGCGGGGCTGCCTGGTGTTGTCACAGGGTAAGCGACGTTCAGTTTTGCGCCAGGTGCTTCGCGCGAACCGGATTCCAGGAAAATACATGGGCCCAATCATCGATCGACAATGGAAACGGTGGACCGCCGTAGCGGGCGCGATGTTGCTGGCTTCGTGCGGCGATTCGGGTGGCTCGAACGCTGGCGTTCCCGATCCGATCCTGCAGATCATGCACAAATCGAACTACCAGAGTTCGACATGGTCGATGCGCGTGATCGACCTTGACTCCGGGAAGCTCATCTACGACCTGAATCCGGACGCGCAACTGCTGATCGGTTCGGTTCGCAAACTTTTCTCGGTTGGCTCGGCGCTGATTCAACTCGGTGCCCAGTATCAGTTCGTCACGCCCGTCTACCGTCAAGGCGCAGTCGATGCGAGCGGCATACTCAACGGGAACCTCGTGCTGGTGGCGAGTGGGGATCTGACAATGGGGGGCCGCGATAACCCGGACGGCACGATCGCCATTAGCACTTTCGACCACAACGAAGCCAACTCGCTACGTAATGCGATACTGACCACCCCCGATCCGCTCGCCGGATACAACGCCCTCGCACAGCAGGTGGCCGCAGCCGGTATCAGGACGATCAACGGCGACGTCGTGATCGACGACAGGCTGTTCGAGCCATTCGACTTTCGTAGCGAGTTCAAGGTGCGGCCGATCTTCGTCAATGACGACGTGATCGACGTCACCTTGAACCCGAGCGCCGCGGGCACGGTCATGCCTTTCGACTGGCGGCCGAAATCGGCCGCGTTTAGCGTGCAGTCCACCCTCTCGACGGGCAGCGCCGCGTCCGACCTCGAAATCAAGCTCGAACCCGCGCCGCCGACATGCTTCGGCACACCGGGCTGTGCCGGTGAAATCAGCGGCAACGTGCCGGCTGACTATGTGCCTGCGCTGACGAAGAGCTGGCCGGTGATCCGTACGTTTCGCGTGACCGACCCTTCCAGCTACGCGCGCACCGTGTTTATCGAGGCGCTGGCGCGCGCGGGCGTAAAGGTGACGGCGACGCCTGTTGCGTCCAATCCCGTGCAGTTGCTGCCGGCGAAGGGCTCGTATTCGAGTAGTACGCAGGTTGCGCAACTGACGTCCCAGTCTTACGCACAAATCGCCAGATACGTGATGAAGGTCAGCTACAACATAGGCGCCGACACGAGCTTGATGCTGTACGGCCTTGCTGCCAGCGGCGCGACCACAATGACTGGCGCACTCGCGGCTGAGCAGGCAGAGCTATCCTCAACCTTCGGCATTGCGCCCAGCCAGTACCATTTCGTCGACGGCAGCGGCGGCGACGATACCACCGCGACCAGTAGCGCTGTCATTTCGCTGCTCAAGGGCATGAGCACGCAATCCGTGTTTTCGTCGTACCGGGACTCGTTGCCGACACTCGGTGTAGACGGCACGCTCGCCAACACCACGAACTTCGAGTCCGACTCCACGTTGGCGGGTGCGAGAGGTCAGGTGCACGCGAAAACGGGCACGTTTGTCGGCGCAGATGCGTCCGCGCCCTCCGGGATGATTCTGAAAGGGCATTCGCTGGCTGGCTATATCGACACCAAAAGCGGGCACCGGCTGGCGTTTGTCGTGACCGTGAACAACGTGCCGATGTCGAGTCTCGATGACGTGATTTCGGTCTTCCAGGACGAAGGAACCATCTCGGCGCAGCTCTGGAATTTGCAGTGACGCTATAGCGCTGCAACGCACATCGCGTCCAGCGCATGAGCCGGACGCGATGTCGTCAATCCACGCTAGTAACGCGCGTAGACGATCCCGAGAATGTCCGCTTCATCGTTGAACACGTCGAGCGTATCCGAGAGTGCGCTCAACGGTCCCGCGTTGTTGACGAACAACGCATACGTCAGGCGTCTGCCGCTTGAAAATTTCACGAATCCCGGCCAACCCTCATCGACGTAACTGGCGCTACCACAATTTGAACGTCCTCACGTGGTCCCGTGGCGCCAGCCCTCGCGTTGTAACAGGCGCGAGACAAAGCACAACAACAAGAAATCCAACTTGCGCCAGATAGAACGAAGCGGACCATTGATCGTGCGCGGCAACGTAACAAGTGTTGTGCAAGACGTCGCTAACGATTACGAGCACCGTAAGCCGCACACCCGTTCGTGGTTCTAGAAATAAGAGTACGGCCGCCAACGGATCGAGGACCGTCAATGTGTCCCAGTAGACCTTGCTGAGTGGCGAAATTGCGGTGCCGTAACCGTAATCCCACAACAAACCATGTTGCAAGATCGCTCTGAGATGATTGAATGTTGCACCGAGCAAGCACAGCGCAAAAAGTGCACGGATTGCAATGGATGCACGACGCACTATGAAAGTCCACGAGAACGAATCTCGCGGCAGCTTACCAGACGTGCGGTTGCGCAGGGTACGTCACGCGGACCGGCGCGGTACGTGCCGGCGATGTTTCCCGACATTACAAATAGCGCTATCCAAGATGGGCGTCGTTCAACGATCGCATACCGAGTTTGCCGCACCCGCCGCTGCTGTGACGTCATTCGTCGAGGTCAACGCGCAGGAACGTCACCGAGCCCGTCGTCAAGCCTGACGAAGCGGCGCTGTCACCACTTCGTGTCGTCTAGCAGCCGATCGAAAAGCCGGTTGCGCAACTCGTCGGGCACGGCTGACAGCCCGAGCAGCGTGCTGAACGCGATGCCGCTCGCCGCAAAGTAGCGCAGCAACGAGAGTTCGAGGTCCCGTGCCTCGGCTTGAAGTTTCTCCATCTTGACCGCGTCGTGAATTTTGAGGTCATCGAGGAGGGCCGGGCTTTCGATCAGGGCCGCAAGCACCGCGCGTGCGACGGAGTCCGGCTGGTTGATCGACTCCCTGAAGATAGCGATCTGTGTGGAAAGAACGGGTTCAGTCCGTGCCGTGCC
This sequence comes from Paraburkholderia unamae, assembly GCF_003268775.1. Classification (GTDB taxonomy): domain Bacteria; phylum Pseudomonadota; class Gammaproteobacteria; order Burkholderiales; family Burkholderiaceae; genus Paraburkholderia; species Paraburkholderia unamae. The sequence goes on along the minus strand of NZ_QLSU01000016.1, from coordinate 65,926 downwards.
ACCGGCCAGGTGCTCGTGCGCGATCTGCTCGAACTGCTCGCGCTGACGATCAAGCAGCGCGCGCAGCACCCCGAGCTTGTTGCGAAACTGGTGAAGCAGTCCGCCTTTGCTAATGCCGCTCTCGCGCGCAAGCGCATCGAAGGTCAATCCGCCGACTCCGTCTCGGCTCAAGATTGCAAGCGCAGCGTCAATTGCCTTTTTGCGGGAAATCTCGGAACGTGTCTGGTTATCCATTGTTGCTGGGCGCTGCATTTCGCGCTCGCATGGTGCGCGTACGGCCTGCACGCGGGAGGAGAGCGCCGGTTTGATGACGAAACCGCGATTGTACCCCTCCGGTCGGTCAAAAACAAACCGGGTAGACGGTTTACATTCGAGCGAGCCGATGCTACTCTTCGTCGCATCGTGACCTCAGCCGAATGCCCGGGGCATTTGGCACCATTTGAAAGGATGTTTCCGTGCTCAATATCCGATTTGCCAAGGCGTCGTCAGCCTGTGTAGTACTCCTGATGGTGTCCGCGTGTGCGGGCGTGCAGCCCGTCGCCTATACGAGCCTCGCCTCGTCTTCGCAGTTGAAGGAGAACCGGGATAACGACTCGTCCCAAACGCCGTTCAGGTATGCGGCGCCCGTTATCTGGTCGCGCTATTCGGAGATCATCGTCGATCCGGTCGTGGTGTACCAGGGCGGCGATAACCAGTTCGGCGACTTGTCGGACGAAGACAAGGCCGCGCTCGCCGACTACATGAACAAGACCTTTGCAGAGAGACTGTCAAAACGGTTCGATCTGGCAACCCATCCATCGTCGGCGGCGCTGCGCGTGAAGCTCACCTTGACGGGCGCGGAGAAAACGACTGCCGTGATCGGTCAGGCGATGCACTTCGATATCGCCGGAAATCTCTATAACGGCGTTCAGGCGATCCGCGGAGGCAAGGGGGCGTTCAGCGGTTCGGTGTCGTATGCCGTGGAAGTGTACGACAGCGCGTCGGGGCGTCTGCTGCGCGCCTATGTGACAAAGCAATATCCGAACGCGATGAATCTGCCGGCGGCGTTCGGTTCTCTGAGCGCGGCCAGAACCGGCATCGACAAGGGCGCCGACGCACTCGTCGCGCAGTTGCGCTGACAGTTGCGCTGACTACGAGGCTGTCTGGGCCAAGGGGGCGTCGTCGCCTTGTTTTCGTGCCAGTCGCCTGTTGTGGGCCCCATTCATTCAATGACGGACATTCGTGAATTGACCATGCATGCCTTCGCCGAACTCGTGATGTCGGTTTCCCCGCCACTGATGGTGTCAATTGCCTTCGGCGTGGCCTATTTGCTCGTCGGCATGCCATTCCACGTGACACAAGGCCCGGGTTCGCGAGACGGCTATGGGACGATGGCAGGCCTGCTCGCGTCCCTGATTTATATCGCATTCGCGATCGGCTACCGGTCCGAATTTCACTGACAACCTCGCCTGGTTGCGCGCACACCGTGAATCATCCGGCTAAGAGAATCGAACGAGAGCGACGGCATCGCGCACCCGGACAGCGTGTACAACGACGGGCTGCCCACAATGCGTCGAGCTTCTTTGCTGGCGCGCTCGGCCGTGCATTGGCCTTCGCGTACCGATATGCGATCGGCGTGTGGGATGTCGTCACGGGGAAATTGTGAATGACTGGCTGCGACCCAGGGTAATCTGGGCCGCGTTGCTCGTGGGGGCCTTGATTGGCGGTTTGGCGTTTGCTCATGCGCTGATGGAGGGCGGACCTCGCGTAACCGTGAGCTTTGCGTCCGGCGCAGGGTTGGCTATCGGGAAAACGCGCGTGCGTTATCGCGGGGTGGATATCGGCCGGCTCGCCCGTCTACATATCTCGGCTGACGGTCTACACGTCTACGCCGAGTTGCAACTCGATGCCGCCGCGCAGCGCGCCGCGATGTGCGGAACGAAGTTCTGGGTGGTGCGCCCGCGCATTGACGTGAGAGACATTTCGGGGCTCATGACCGCTGTCACCGGTACCTGGATCGACGTCGATATCGACCGCTATTCGATTCGAGCCTGTCATGCATTCACCGGCCTGGATATGCCGCCCGTGATGACCGGCGAGGAGGAAGGCGCGCGTTTCGTCCTTCGTGCCGCTTCGCTCGGGTCTTTGCATGCCGGCTCACCCGTTTATTTTCGCGGCGCGCAGGTCGGGCAGGTTCTCGGTTATTCGCTGGAGCGCAATGGCGGCAACGTTCGCATCGGCGTGTTTGTACGTAAGCCTTTTGATCGCCTGGTCGCTTCCAGCACTCGATGGTGGCAGTCGAGCGGTGTCGAGTTCACACGTGACTCCGCCGGCATGAGGCTGGACTCGCCGCCGTCCGCGGCGCTGCTTGAGGGCGGCGTGGCGTTCGACACGTCGCATGGGAACGTCCGTGCCGAGGCGAACGCGAACGCGAACGCGAACGCCAATGACTTTCCGCTCGCAGGTAGCCGGGCAGACGCCATGCGGGCGAACTACGGGCCGCCTGCCGTGGTCCAGATGCGCTTCGCGCAGTCGGTGCGAGGTTTGTCGGTTGGGGCGCCAGTCGAATTTCGGGGTGTCGTATTGGGTACGGTCACAGCCGTTGATATCGACCTCAAACCCACGAGCGAGCATTTTGACATGCTGGTCACGCTGAGCCTTTATCCCTCAAGGCTCGGGCAAAGCTATCGCAATGCATTGGGAGATGGCGCGGGAGCAGCAGGCAAGGTGTTGCTACGCGATCTCGTGGTCCAGGGACTACGCGCACAGGTGCGCACCGGAAGTCTCCTGACTGGCCAGAAGTACATCGCGCTCGACGTATTTCCGCACGCACCCCCGGCCCACATCGATACGGATCGCTCGTCTGTCGAATTGCCGACCTTGTCCAACTCGCTTGAGGAACTTCAGGAGCAGTTGTCGACCATCGTGCACCGACTCGACCAGATGCCGATCAATCAGATTGGGAGCAATCTGGACGCGACGCTCCAGCAGTCGAACGCATTGTTTGCGCGGCTCGATGCGGAAGTCGTTCCTGCGGCGCACTCGACACTTGAATCGGCGCAGCGGGCGTTTCGCGCGGCAAAGGAGATTCTTGACCAGGGTTCGCCATTGCAGAGTGACGTAGGGCAGGCGTTGACCGAGTTGCGACGCACGCTTGCTGGCTTGAACGCACTTTCCGATTATCTCGAACGTCACCCCGAGGCGTTGATCCAGGGGAAGGGGGGCGATCACTGAGCAATCCTTCGCATTGGTGGATTCGCAGTGTGATTGCGGCGCCCGGCGGACATGTACTGGCAGCTCGCATCGAGCCAGGAAGAAACCGTGGTGCGCGCGGAGCTTGATCCCGCTCCGCTCGCCGAGTATCGCGCTACGGTGCCGGTATGGCTGGATCGACGCCCGGACGTGTACGAGGAAGCCATGGGTGCGATATGTCGCCCGCCTGACGCTGCCTGAACGGTCAGACGTTGATTAGTCGTATCGATGGCCCTTATAAGCAGTGGTTTTTATCTGACAGTTAGCCATTCGCGCGATGACAGGTTTCGATGCCTTATCCGGAGCCAATGCCGTTGATAACTACGGCAGCTTGTTACCCGGGAAGGCGTCCATCCTGGGTCGCGCCGCATTCACCGAACAGGTTGGCGCGGCGCATGAGCAAGGCTGGTATGCGAATATCGGCGAGAGCGCGCCCGAGCTTTCTGCGGTGGCCGTGGCGCTCGATTTCGGCGGCGACCTCTACGGGCTTTCGATTGGCGGCCCGACCGAACGCATTCGCGAGCGCTTGCGTGAGCACGTGGCGACGCTCATCAAGGCAAGGGAACAGATTCTCTTGACCTGGCAAAAGAGCGAGGCGGGCTGAGCGGCGGCGTTGTCGTGTTGGCGGCGATTGTACTTTGGTGCAATGACGAAGCGCGCGGTTGCGGTTATGTTGTCACCCGAACGGCGTGGGAGAGACGTTCGCTCTCCCCGTGCCGATTGTGCACGATTGTGCCGTTTGTGCCGATTGATTCGAGGTCGCGACATGCCCTTATCCGTGAAAGAACCCATCCGCGCCCAGGACATCAGCGCCGTCGACGAATTGAAGGCGGGGAGGGTGTTTCTGCTGACGGGGCACACACCACCAGTCGGCGAGCCCGAGCGCATCGTCATCAAGGGCGAAGCCGTATCGCAGAACAAGGCCGTGGCTTTCGCGAAGATCCGGCACGGCGGAATCACTGCGCGATTGGTCGATCCCGGCGCCGAACTCGTCCTGCTCAGCGGCGAGGAGAAAATGGCCTTGACGCGCTTCACGGATCGATACAGGGAATTGATCCGTCAATGCTCGACGGCGCCCGGCGTCGCGGGCAACGACACCGGCAGGGTGCTGGCAGCACTGGATGCGGCTCTGAGAAACTCGAGTTACCAATGGGGGAAGATGAGGTTGCAAAGCCTCACCACGCTGGAGTACGCGCTCGCCCAACGCGCGAATGGCCACAAAACGCCGTTGCAGCGATTCATCGGCGCACTCAAGGGTCCCGACGGTCTCGAGAAGATGGGCAAGATCGTGGCCGCCGATTCGTTCATCGGCAATACCGATCGCATCCATCCGGGTTTTGACCCCTCGGGCTTGCGCAGCCCCCAAACGCGATCATGGCTCAAGAGCGGCCAGAGCGATCCGAAGGCCGCTCCCGATCTCAAGCTGGGCATGAAGACGTTTGTCAATCTGGGCAACATCATCGTGGTGGCGGGCGATCAGAAAGACCGGCGTTTCGAGGCGTCGCTGCTCGACTACCTCGATCCCGCGTCGCCATACGGCGATGTCGATCAGGACGTCGACGAGACCTATGCCATGTTCTGCCTCGCGGACGAGGCGAAACGCGTGGTGTTCGTCAACGACATCATCGAGGACTTCGAGACCGTGCTGAGCCCAGGTCGAAAGCGCTTCGATTTTGGCCATACCGTGCTTGGCGGCAATGCTGCGGCGCGACTCGAAGCGGGTTTGCTCGACGGGTGCAGGGCGATCCTGAAGCACTACGAAGGCCGCGTGATGCCCACGCGGCCGTCGGCCAATCTGCAAAGGCGGCTCAACCTGCTGCGCAGGACCTTGAACTTGCCGGTCCAAGATGTGAACCCGGTCCAGGGCGCTGCCGCGCCTCAGCAAACCCTGATCGGCGCGCACAGATTCGGGCTCAGGATCGGCGTGCACCGCGCTTGATCGAGCGGGAGTGGGCCCGGCAGCCACGGCCAAAAAAGGAAGGAATCCTTTCTGGTTTTCGGAAAACCGAAGGCGCTCGATGGCGCTCACTGGAGGGTAAACAGGGGTGACGGAGCAGACCGGCACTCAAGTCCAAGCAGCGCCGCTTTGCGATCGATGCCGCCCGCGTAGCCCGTGAGACTGCCCGATGTCGCGACGACGCGATGGCAGGGCACGATGACGGAAACAGGATTGCGGCCAACCGCGCTGCCGACGGCGCGTGCGTGATCAGCGCTCAAACCCACGTCTTTCGCCACATCGCTGTATGAGATCACGCTCCCATAGGGGATGGCGGAAAGTGCTTTCCAGACTCGCCGCTGAAACGGCGTACCGCGCAAAGCGATCGGGAGCGTAAAGACGCAGCGTCCACCCGCGAAGAATTCGTCCACCTGCTGCCGGGCGAGGAGGACGAGCGGCGGCGCGTCCTTGCGAACCGGCATGAGCGAGCATTCGGGGAAATATTTCTGGCCGACGAAGAACAGCCCCGTCAGGAAATCGTCTTCCACGCGCAGGGCAATATCGCCCAGTGGACTCGAAATCAGGTAAGCCGGTGTCATGGGCGTTGGCCTTCCAGTTGTTCCCAGATGCGCACGGTTGCGTAAGCGCGCCAAGGCTGCCATTTGTCGCCGTGGTGGCTGGGTTGGGGGGGATTCGGGCAGTCCGGCGGTTCTCGTGTCGCCGGGTTGTCGTCAGGAAAGGCATTGGGCCAACCCAGGGCGCGCATGGCGATGTACTGAACCGCCCACTCGCCGATGCCACGAATCCGCCGGAGCGCGGCGAGCGTTTCTTCCAGGGGCGCCGCCGGTTCGAGGACCATGCGCCCCGAGGAGACGGCTTGTGCGACCGCAATGACGGCTTCGGCGTGGGCCTGCGTGGCGCCGGCTTCCCTGAGCGCAGCGACCGGTGCGCAGGCGATCGTGTCGGCGGCCGGGAAGGTCCTCGTCAATCCTTGCGGGCCGATAATCTGCATTCCGAAATGATCTGCGACACGCGAGAGGATCTCTCGTGCATCCGACATCGTGTCTTGCTGGCCGACGATGGCGCGCACGGCGATCTCGAAGCCGTCGAGGCTGCCCGGCACGCGCATGCCTGGGGTGACGCAAGCCAGATCGCCTAGATGCCCTTCGATCAGATCAGGGCGGGCGGCCAGATCAAAGAGGCGTCTCACACGCGCAAGAATCTGCCCGATAGCCGGGGCGAGGGCGACAGGAACCGTCACATCGAGCGCGTACCGATGCGGCGCATGGCGCACGCTGATCCAGCCAACAAGGTTCCGTCCGCCTTGATGCAATGCGACGGTGCGCGAATAAACGTCGTCGCCGATATGTTCGACGGTGTCGATGCTGCGGCGCTCCAGGAAACCCAGAATGCCGGACCAGCAGAACGGCGGTCGATAGCCGAGCGCGAACGTCATGCTTTCCGCCTGCGGTGCGTCCGGCCCCTTGCGGAACCGGAGCGGATTGAGCCCATAGCGCTTCAGAAAGAGATCGTTGAAGCGCCTGACACTGCCGAAGCCCGACGCCAGGGCAACCGTGTTGACGGGCAAACACGTGTCCGTCAACAGGCGCTTGGCCATCAGGAGTCTTTGGGTTTGCGCGAACTCGATTAGCGATACGCCGAATTCGGCGTCGAAAATGCGCCTGAGATGCCGGTCGGTCACGCCGATTCGGGCGGCCAGAGCGGCGACGCTGCCGGTATTCAGAAAGCCTTCTTCAACGAGCGCCGCGGCGGCCCGGGCCAGACGGCTCGACACGTCCAGCAGGCCGTTGCCCGGCGCAAGCTCGGGGCGGCACCTCAGGCAGGGACGAAAGCCGGCGCGTTCGGCCGTGGCGGCGTTCGGAAAAAAGGTGCAGTTCGCGAGTTTGGGCGGCCGAACCGGGCAGACCGGGCGACAGTAGATTCCTGTGGACGACACGCCGACAAAGAACCAGCCGTCGAAACGGCGGTCTTTCGAGAGCATGCTTTGGTAGCAGGTTTCCGGGTCGAGGCGCATGCCCAGACTTTAATGCAAATAGAGGCCGGGATCTGGCCAGATTCGGACATGAGTATTGCGCCGGGTTGGGGGGCGGGTGTTCGCACAGGGTCCGATCGAAATGCCGCTTGCGCACACCGTCCGCGCGCCCTTTTGCCCGCGATAACCGCTCTCCAAGGTCGTTCCCGTTAGAATTGCCATGGCCGAATCCGCGTTGCCCCGGTTGCACGACCGCGCACGCGACTGCCTTGCCATTTTCCAGTTCAATTCACGCGTGAAGACCGCTACCCTCGACCAACTTCGTGACGGGCAACTCGCCGGCGCGCGACAGCTCAAGCTCGCCTGCGGGTTGACCGAATTTCCGCGCGAGATCTTCGGTCTCGCCGACACCCTGGAGGTGCTCGACCTCTCGGGCAACGCGCTCACCGCGCTGCCGCACGACCTGCCGAGGCTGCGCCATCTGCGCATTCTGTTCGCCTCGAATAACCCGTTCACCGAGTTGCCGGCCGTGCTCGGCGACTGCGAATCGCTCAGCATGGTCGGCTTCAAGGCGAACCGCATCCGGCACGTTCCGGGGCATGCGCTGCCGCTGCAATTGCGCTGGCTGATCCTGACCGACAACGACATCGACGCGCTGCCGGCGGAAATCGGCGAGCGCCCGAATTTGCAGAAGCTGATGCTTGCGGGCAACCGGCTGCGCTCGCTGCCTGAGTCGATGGCCGACTGCAACCGGCTCGAACTGCTGCGCATCGCGGCGAACCGGCTCGACGCCTTGCCCGAGTGGCTGTTGCGCCTGCCGCGGCTGGCGTGGCTCGCCTACGCCGGCAATCCGCTGAACGCCATGCGCGAACAGGTGGCGCTGGCCAATGCGCCGGAGCCTGATATCGACTGGCATACGCTCGCGCTCGGACAAACGCTCGGGGAGGGCGCATCGGGCGTGACGCATCGCGCCACGCGTCTGCTTGCCGACGGGCATCCGGTCCAGGCGATCGCCGTCAAGCTGTTCAAAGGCGCGGTGACGAGCGACGGGTTGCCGGAGCTCGAAATGGCCGCGTGCCTCCAAGCCGGACGGCACCCGAACCTCATCCCGGTGCTCGGCAGGCTCACGGGGCATCCGCTGGGCGAGCACGGACTCGTGATGGAACTCATCGAACCGGCGTTTCGCAATCTCGCCGGGCCGCCGAGTCTCGACTCGTGTACGCGGGACGTCTACGCGGCCGATGCCTGGTTCGACACGCCGGTTGCGTTGCAGATCGCACGCGGCATCGCGTCGGCGGTGCAGCATCTGCATCGGCGCGGGATCATGCATGGCGACCTCTATGCGCACAACATCCTGCATGACGGTGCAGGGCGCGTATTGCTCGGCGACTTCGGCGCGGCGTCGTTTCACGATATCGACGATCGCCCGCTGGCCGATGCGCTTGAGCGCATCGAGGTGCGCGCATTCGGCTGCCTGCTCGAAGAGCTTGCGCAACGCTCGGCCGCAGACGCGCATGATCGCGCCGCCATCGATGCGCTCGTTGCCGACTGTTTCGCCGCGCAGGCGCACGCGCGGCCATCGTTCGATGAGATTGTCGAGCGGCTGTCCGCGTTGGGCGCTAGTTGACGGTTTCCTGGGCGACCTCGCCATCGACCGGCGTGTAGATCGCAAGTTTCAGCGCGGGATCGTCGTTCGCCTGGAACGTTGCATACTCGTAGCGCTGCGTACCGTGCTGCGCGTGCGCAAAGACCTTCTGGCCCGACGCGCCGCTGCGCACGTCGTGCGCCATCCACCAGCGCGAGAACTCCTCGCTGCCTGAACGCAGACGCTCCACCAGTTCGACGAACGCCGGGTCGCCCGCGTAGAGGTCGTGGTTCGTGCGAAACAGCGCGATCATGCGGCGTGCCTCATCGGACCAGCTCGCGCCAAAGAGCCGCCGTGCCTCGGGCTCGATGAACATGTAGATCATGATGTTGCGGTCCCGCGCGGCGAGACGATCGAAGCCGAGCAGGTCCGAGGCGGCCTCGTTGCACACGAGGATGTCCCAGCGCCGACCGGTCACGTAAGCCGGCAGATCGAGACTCGCGACGACCCGCGCGATGGTGGGCGGCACGCTCTCGCGGGCGAAAGCGCGCGGCTCGTTGCGATGCGCGAGCGCGCGCAAATGGGCCGCTTCGGCCTTATCCAGCCGCAATGCGCGCGCAAGCGCATCGAGCGTCGCCTCCGAAGGACTGACCGCGCGCCCTTGCTCGAGCCGGACATACCAGTCCACGCCGATATCCGCGAGCTGCGCGACTTCTTCACGCCGCAGGCCCGGCGTGCGCCGGCGCTGTCCGTCGTTCAGGCCGACGTCAGCAGGTCTTAGCTTTTTGCGCCGGGAGCGCAGAAAATCGCCGAATTGGCTTCGAGTGGTGGTTGTCATTGCATTCGCTTCGCGCAGGGAGGGACTGCGCAATCCTGGGATCGCGCCGGGCCTTGTTGCCGATTTTAAGCCTGCCAGAATCGACGCGTCCCCCTACTGGAAGCGCCATGAAAGCCGCCATTCTGAAAACGCTCAACACGCCGCTCGCGATTGAACAGATTCCGCAGCCTCTTGCCGGCACCGGTGAGGTCATCGTGGATGTCGTTGCCGCGCCGGTATTGTCCTATGCGCAGGAAGTGTTCAGCGGCGCACGCCGCTATCCCATCGAATTGCCGATCGTGCCGGGCTGCGGCGCGATCGGCCGGGTGCGGACAACCGGTCCGGATGCGACGCATCTGCAAGCGGGCGACTGGGTGTTCTGCGACCCGACCGTGCGCTCGCGCGACGACGCGCTCATGCCCGACATCGTGTTGCAGGGCTGGAGCGCGCGAGGCGAGGGCGGCGCAAAGTTGCAGCGGTATTTCCATGACGGGCCGTTCGCGGAACAACTGCGGGTGCCGACCGAGAACGCGGTGCGTATCGGAACGATCGGAACGATCGGAACGATCGATGCGGCCGACGCCGCGCGATGGTGTGCGCTCAACACGTTGCTTGTGCCTTATGGCGGGCTGCTGGCCGCCGATCTGCGCGCCGGTGAGATCGTGCTCGTGAGCGGCGCGACCGGCAACTTCGGCAGCGCATGCGTTGCGGTCGCGCTTGCCATGGGCGCGCGCTGTGTCGTTGCCCCCGGCCGCAACGCACAAGCGCTCGAAACGCTGGCGCGCAAATTCGGCGAGCGCGTGCGGACCGTTGCGCTTGGCGGCGACGAAGCAACGGATCGCGAGCGCATGCAACAAGCCGCGCCTGGGCCGATCGACTGCGTGATCGACCTCATGCCGCCTTCGGTGCCGGCCGCGACGGTGCGCACCGCGGTGATGGCGGTGCGCCCGTATGGGCGTGTGGTGCTGATGGGCGGTGTGGGCATGCTGGGCGGTGCGGGACTGGAGCTGCCGTATCCGTGGATCATGCGCAATGACATCACGTTGAAGGGCAAGTGGATGTACCCCACGCAAGCCGTGACGCTGATGACCGGTTTGATCCGCGGCGGCTTGCTGGATCTCGGTCATTTCGATGTGACGACATTTGCACTCGACGAAGCGAACGAAGCCGTAGCGCATGCCGCGGCGAACGGCGGGCCGTTCAGAATGACGGTGATTTGCCTATAGGCCTGACGAATCATCGATCCCTATTTGCGTTTAACGAAGGCATCGTTCGACGGAATGATTACCGATTCGCACAAGCGATCATTTTTTCCTTCTTTTTGCGGTGTTTATACAACACGTTCGTTGGTGCACACACGGCTTTTGTTCGCCTCTGATAGTCTTTTCGCAGCGACAGTTCGGGTGGTTATGAACCTTGACGCGTGCAATCGCGAAATCGAAGACTGGGGAGGCTCATCCATGTTGCATTGGCTTTCAAACCTGATTGCCCACAATGCCGCAACGCCGGAGAAGCAGGCTCAACGCGCGCTGGGTGAATTGCGCATGGCACTGTTCCAGGCCGAACAGCGGGTCCTGGACGCACAACTACAGGCTGAGTATTACCGCATGCGAATTGCGTTTTGTGAGGAAGTGCTGAAGACCGGCATCGAACAGGTGTCGGACCATCGGAAAGGGCAGCTTGAAGCGGTGACGCATGACTTGCGTCCGAACCTGAAGCTGACGACTTCGCAATAGCCGAAGGCCGGAGGCAGCCTTCACAGGGCGGGCTGCCTCGTGTTTCGAGGTAGAGGGAAAAATATCATAGCGTGATGTAATATTGAAGGGTGGGGCTTTACAACTGATGTAAGGCCGAATCCTTGTCACGATTTGGGGACAAGGCGCACACGCCTTATGGTTGCGCGGGATGCTTGTCGTTTCGATCGCTTTGGGGCGGCAAGCGTTGCCTCCTCGGCATCGAATTTGCTGAATCGGTGTAGGGCCCCTTACGGGTCGATGGTTTTGTTTCAGTGAATCTGAAACGGTCCATTCGAACACATAGACCCTATACCAGGAGACGATGATGGACTTCCGCAAAAACAGCCTCTCCAAGCCGGTCGAGAAGGACGATGCCGATCCGGCGAACGAACCTTACCTGCATCCGTATCAATCGCTCTTGCACGAGCCAACCGTCGCGCTGATTGGCAACCCAAGCGATCGCGCCGATGTCGCTACGGCGGCGATTCTTGGCTACAACTGACGACTGCGCTTCTTTCCTTATTCGTCGAGCAGAACGTTAGCCCTTCGCGTCACGCAGCATCGTGTGCATACGCGAAGGGAGTTCGGTATTTGCCGATCAATATCATAAGTATTCCGAATTGATTGGGTCGACTCGTGGACATCCCTCAGCCACCCCTGGGAATATCCAACGGCGCGACCTAAGGTGATTGTGTGTGGCGAGGAGGGTGGTTGCGGACTTATACATGGCCTCGTCCCGTTTGCCAAATGATCTGGCCTACAGCAAGCAGGTGCTGGATTGCATATATACATTCGGCCTGTTGATGGCACGGTTGTGCCTGGCCCCAATGGATTTCGCCTGTACCGGGATGCTTACGATGAGCATGCGCGAGCTGGACCGCCTGAAGGTGATCGAGGCCGTCACCGAGGCACGGCTGATGCCGTGGCGTGCGGCTGAACGGTTGGGCATCAGCCGTCGTCAGGTGGAGCGACTGGTGCTGCGGTATCGCGAGTCCGGGGCGTCCGGGCTGGTTTCGCGGCGGCGTGGCGGCGCCAGCAATCACCAGTTGCCTGCGGGTCTGGCGCAGCGGGCACTGGAGATCCTCCGCGAGCGCTACGCCGATTTCGGCCCGACGCTGGCCTGCGAGAAGCTGGCCGAATGCAATGGTCTGGTGCTGTCAAGGGAAACGGTCCGCAAGCTGATGCCGGACGCCGGACGCCGGACGCCGGACGCCGGACGCCGGACTCTGGATTCCACGCGCCCAGCACCCGCCGAAGGTCTACCAGCCACGCGCGCGCCGGGCCTGCCTGGGCGAGCTCATCCTGATCGACGGCAGCGACCACCGCTGGTTCGAGGAACGTGCACCAGCCTGCACGCTGCTTTCGATGCGGCGCTCGCTTTTGGGCTGAAACGGGGCGAGCCGAACGGGCACCTACGGGACCAGTTTGGTGCAAGCCCAGCGAATACGCCGCGGCCGTGCTCGTGCATCATGTGACGCCAGGGTGTCCCAATGCATCTGACTGACGACTTCTTCACTGCTCGTGCCCGCGTACTTGTCTGGAGGACTCACCGATGTTGCCATCGACAAATGCGGGGGAAACGCGATGCAATCGCAGTCCGCATTTTTACGATGAACAAGATCATGGACGCATACAACCACACGACGCCCTCGGGCCAATGTCGCTCCACAGTCGTAGGAGCGTTCATCGTTGGATCGCTAGGCACTCTTGCCGCCGCATCGCGGGGGGGAACGGAACAGAACGAATCCATAGAAAAAAGGTGCGAATGACATGAAGCGCAGCGGAATGGTGCCGCAATCACATTGCTCGTGATATTCGATGGTCTCTTTCCGCCGCATTGCGGATATCGTATCTGGGGTCGTTGGCGATTGGCTGCGCAGCGATCTTCCTCCTCAAGCAGATGCTGCACACTATGGTAGTCGTGAGCCGTGCACGGACGGCATTATGCAGAAGCGGCGTAGCGCTGCTCCCTCGAGTCCGTGTTGAGCAGCAACGTGCGTAACGTTCGTCCGTGGTCACCGTAGTCGGTGAAGTTGAGTGAGATCGAGCGCGCTTTGCAGCGGAATCGCACGCGTGGATCCACATCGGAGCGTGAAACTCGAGGGAGTGGCCTCTGCCGAAGCAGTCTGCTCCCGAACATTCAGGCAGGTGGCGACACCGGACGGGCATTTTTTGACACTATGGGCAGAATGTCAAGCCGTCATCCGCTGTGTCCGTCGACTCGGGAAATGCAACTACCGGTCTGTTAGCATTTCGCTAGCTACGCAACTGCGTGGGCAAAGACGGTCTTCAGGCAACGGGGTGCGTCCTGACGCGCGGCTGGCGTGCCGACGTCCTGATGCTGCGCAGTGAACGCCTGGCACCTCGCACACCCTGCGCAGACTCGCGTCTCCATAGCCAGTTAAGGGACGTTCCTTCGGCGGGTACCGCATCGATGATGAAATATTGGCACGTCGGCTCGCCGACGTACGACGCCAGCCTCGCTGTCTTGGCCGATGGCAGTAAGAAAATTGCCTGGGGGAACTTCGACAGTCGCTGTCGGGTTCACCCAGGACAGCCCAGACCGTTGAGGACTATGTTCGGGTTCCGGCTGGGCAAGCCAGCTTCTCTCTTCGCGTCTTTCTCGACCAGTACCGCCCTGGCCGCTGCGGATGGACTCCGATAGCGATCAATGATGCAGAATTCTTACCCGAAGAGGCCAGCGGGCCCGGCGCAACGAGCGGATTTGCTGCACGGGGCGATGGTCCCGACCGTAAGACCTTTACGTACCGCTGTCTCCGGGTTGTGAATCTGCCCGGCGGCGAGCCGAAATTTCTTCTGAGGTGCATGCAAGCAGCAGCGTCCATACGCGACAGAAATGGACTATCGATCAACGGTGGGATTGTCGATGTTGACATGCAACTCGCACCGGGCCCGCCACAACCGGTGGTACCGTCTAAGGCTTCAGCTAACTGAAAGGCCGCGCAATGTCGCTGGATACCTGCCTCGGTAAAAGCGCCTTCAGTCTGAGAGGACATCGTCGACGCGCCTCAGCTGATCGGTCCGTCGCAGCTGCGGCGGATGGCTTGTCGCCGCGACGCCGGAACGAAGGTCCCTTGTTCGAGCCGAGCGGCCGCTTGAATGGCAAGTTAAGCACTAAAGCGACCGTCTGAAGATGGCCGGCTACCGCCCGATATTGTCGGCCGGGAACCGCTGAATGGCTCGAGTCATCGCTCGTGTCTCGACTTTCCTTTCTTGCGGCCGCCCAACCACCACATCGTGGCCCCCAAAAAATGCCGCCGATCATGAACATACTGATATTTCTAGTGACATCTGGCATTCCGACTTCGTGTTGCTGCAAAACCTGAATTGCCGTGAAAATGACAGCGGTACCAACGCCCCAAGTCAGGGATCCGCGAACTACGACAAATCGCAGCATCGAATTCTCCATGCGAGCACGACAGGTTGATCAGACACACATAACAGAACGACTCAACCTCGACAGCGAGATCGACATGTAGCGACGAATTGTCGACAGTTTTGCCCGCTCTGTCGAATGCCCAAACGTGGCGGCACCGGCGGTTCGGAGGCGGCAGCGCGTTGTGACACACGCAACGGTGACAGAATCAACGCGGCCTACGCCAGTGCATGCATCAGGCGCGAGATAACTGACTTCTTTCCGATCACGTCCTTCAGCTCCTGGAGAGACACTGACGCTTCCTCGGGCGTGCGCGATGCTGGAAACCACCCTTGGCACTCTTACTGCCGCTTTGCCGAGAGCGACCGCATACGTTCAGGTACGCCTCGCCTTGATCCGCGGCCAGTAACCTTGCACAGTCGCGGGGCCATACCGGAACCTCAGTCGCACACTCGCGAGCAGGATTGGGATTTTCCCTGGCGAACGCTCGACGAAACCTCTCGTTATCACATCCCCGCGCAGGTTCGAGCGCCGGTATGCCTTGCATGCATCTCCGCAGCCTAAAATGCATTGGCCGATTCCCCACGCTTTTTATAGTCTCTCCCCACACTCTCGATCAGTGTCCGGCTCGTGCGCTGTTGCTCCAGCGGCAGATGGTGTCAAGGAGCTTTCCAGGCTTGCCGGCGGAACCGAGTGTGCCTATGGCCCCATATCTGGCCTTCGATAGCTTCGATAAAAAGGTGTCCGCGATAAGGACGCCGTGGAGACGATAAAACGTGAACCAGTTAAACGTGTCTGAATTCATCGCGACAAGCGATTTCCGGCGTTTCCATTTTCTTCTGCTGATTATCGGCTTCTTTTGCGTCATCTTCGACGGTTACGATACCGCGGTGTTCGGCGCCATTCTGCCGTCAATGATGAAGGAGTGGCATCTCACAGCCGTGGAAGCGGGGGCCCTGGGTAGCTACAGCCTCTTCGGCATGTTGTTTGGGGCATTCACGTTTGGTGTTCTCGCCGATCGCTATGGCCGCAAACGGATGGTGGCTGTCACCGTGATCCTGTTCAGCCTGTTCACGGCGCTCGGTGGGATTGCGCCCGGGCCCAAGGTCTTCGGATTTTTCCGTTTCATGGCGGGGCTGGGCCTTGGGGGCATTCTGCCCAATGCAATCGCTTTACTCACCGACTACTCGCCCAAAAAAACGCGTACGACCATCACGGCGATAGTGTTCTGCGGATACTGCCTGGGCGGCATGCTTTCCCCGTTCATCGGCATACTTGCAATCGGGAATTATGGTTGGCGCATCGTACTTTGGGTCGGAGCCCTGCCACTGATCTTTCTGCCGCTGGCCTACCGGTACATGCCGGAATCCAGCTTCATTCTGCTGCGCGAAGGCAGAAGGGAGGAGTTGCTCGCCGTGCTCGCCCGCATCAATCCAGCAAGAAAGATCGATGCCGAAGTACGGCTTTACGAAGAACACGACGTCAGTACGCGGGTTCCTCTTGCCGGCCTGTTCGGCGAAGGACGCGCGTTGAGTACGGTGATGTTTACGGCCGCCATCTTCTTTCACCTGATCCTCGGTTATGGCCTGATCAACTGGCTACCCAAGCTGATGCTGGAAGCCGGTTTCAGTATGAACTCGAGCCTGATGTTCCTGATCGTGCTTCAGTGCGGCGCGATTGTCGGGACCGTAGTCATGGGCTATGCCGGTGATCATTATTCGCTCAAGCGAATACTCGTCGGCATGTATCTGCTCGGTTCAGTAACCATGGTGCTGTTCGCACTGAACCGGAATGCGACCTTGGCTTATGTCCTGATTGCAGTAGCAGGCGTGCCCGTGGTCGGTGCGATGAACCTTGTGCAGGTGTATATCTCGCAGTTTTATCCCGCGTTCGTCCGATCGACGGCTATGGGGTTCTCGTCGAGCGTAGGACGTGTCGGCGGCATGCTGGGACCGTTGCTGGCAGGCTGGCTGGTCGACATGTCGTTCTCGATCCACAGCATGTTCTTTGCTTTCGCCATTCCAGGCGTGCTCTCCGCGATTTCGATCTCCGCCGTCCAGCACCGCTACTCCACCGACCGGTCGCGTAAAGGACAAGCCGAGGTGGGTATGCGGCTGGCTGGAGAGGTCGAGAAGTAAGCGCGGCTAGTCGAAGAATTCAATACCGCGCGCTCAGCGCGGGTTGATTGAATGATGCTGAAAAAACTACACAATATTAAATTAGGAGATCTTATGAATATCGAGAAAGTTGGTAAGGGTATGCCACGCTCATCAATGAACGCCGATGAATCGCAGCGTCTTCTGGCTCCGCAAAGACCGAGCCGCTCCACGCGATCATCCTGCACCCTCAGCCCTGTGCCGAGGCGTTTGGAAAAGGCATTTCTTGCGCTTCTTGGCTTCAGCGCGACGACGGGTATTGCCCATGCGCAATCGAGCGTAACGCTCTTCGGTATTCTGGATGGCGGCATTCTCTACGTGAACAATATGAAGAACACGGCCGGTGGTCCAGGCGGTTCCGTGGTGCAGACCCTCAGTGGGCCTTTGCTGGCGCCCCGCTGGGGCTTGAGAATCGGAGAAGACCTGGGCGGCGGACTGCGTGCGATAGCCCAACTGGAAAACGGATTCGACCAGTTCAGCGGGGCCTCCCTGCAAGGGGGGCGGCTATTCGGTCGTCAGGCATGGGTGGGGCTGTCGTCCACGCAGTACGGCACGCTGACCATGGGGCGGCAATACAGTGCGTTGCAGGACTTCTTCGGGCCGTTGCTGGCGGCCGCGAGTCTGACGGGATCGGCGCTGCACCCGATGGATAACGAAGGGTTCCTGACCTATCGCACCGACAATTCGGTTAAGTACCTTAGCCCCGTCTATGCCGGCTTGCAGGCGGAAGCAATGTACGCGTTCTCGAATTCAACAAATTTCGCCAATAACCGTTCCTGGAACGTTGGCGCGACCTATAACAGCAATGGCCTGCAACTGGCGGCGGTTTACGTCCGCCTGAGTCAGCCGGCCATCGACACCACTGGCGCGACGCCCTCGGATTCCTACTTCAATCCGGCGAAGATGCCTTTCCTCTCATCGGCCAAAAACGTGCAGGAGTGGGGGCTCACCGGCCGATATACGTTCGACAATGCGACGTTGGGTTTGATGTACACGAACACCCATTTCGACAATCCGAGTCCCACGGCCAGCTCGTTGTTTTCTTCGTGGACAGGCAGTGGCGGCGGCAACGGCTCGGTCCATTTCGAAAATATCGAGGGCAGCGTCAGTTACAACTTCAAGCCGTGGTTGATTGGCGGAATAGCGCAATCCTACACGCACGCCACCCAGGGAGCGGGAGCGGGCAATTACTGGCAAACGACGGTGGGCGTTTCGTATTTTCTTTCCAAGCGTACGAACGTCTATGCGGATGCGTTCTATCAGAAGACGTCTAAAAATTTGAATGCGTGGATTCCACTAACGGCTTCTCCATCGAGCACGAATACGCAGGTTGCAGCGGTGTTCGGCCTTTGCCACAGATTCTAGAAGCTCCACAGGGCGCGGGAAAAGCTGGCCTGGCGAGCACCGCGCCCAAACACGGTTTGTGACCGTGAAGCGGCGCGCCGGCATGGTATCGCTCTCGTCGGGTTGACATGCAAAACAGACATGCACGCCATGCATGGCCGTGCAAAAAATAGCATTTCACAGCGAATTTTCCGGTGGATATCATGAATCCATAGCTAACCGGGTGCGGTAAGGCGATGAAGAAAATACGGAGTGGAGACATGTTCGATACCGTCAGTGAAGCCGATTTCAAGTCCGCCATGAAGAACCTGGCCGCTGGTGTCACGCTGATTACCAGCGTTTCCAGAACGCAGCGCGGCGGCATGACCGCAACGGCAGTCTGTTCGCTGTCTGCCGCACCGGCGCAACTGGTCGTTTGCGTGAATCGGCAGAATGCGACCCATCAGATGATCATGGAAAGCCGCAAGTTCTGTGTGAATGTACTGGCGGCGGACCAGAGTGAAGTCGCGCACAGGTTCTCGAATCCCCACGCGCGTACCGAGCGTTTCGAGCACGGGCAGTGGTCGGTCCTGAAGACTGGGGCGCCGGTTTTGATGGACGCGCTGGTCGCCTTCGATTGCGAGCTGGGCGAGGCGATCGACTCCGGCACGCATTCGATTTTCGTTGGCCGCGTGATTGGCGTTCACGCACAGGAGCAATGCTCGCCGCTGCTCTATTACCGTAGCGGCTATGCCGGTATTACGGCGCACGCCTGAAGACGGGATCGCGTCAATCAATCATGAACCGCTAACGACGAGGGTAAAGATGGTTACTCAGCAGGTTATTGAAAACAATGGACTGGCGCTTCTTCCTTCATACCGGATGGTCGACGACAGCTGGATGAACAGCGAAGAGCGTGCGTTGTTCAACGAGGCGCTGGATTGCGTCTGGCTCCTTAAGGAGCGTGAAGCGGACTGCGTGCGTCAGCGTAACGTGCCGAAGGCGACGGTGGATCGCTTTCGCGAAACGGGCCTCTCGCGCATTCTCCAGCCCAGGCGCTATGGAGGCTTGCAAAGCTCGCCGCTTCTGCTCTCGCGCGTCGTGGAGGAACTGGCGATGGGTTGTCCGTCTAGCGCATGGGTCCTCTCGGTATTCGGTGAGCATGCCTGGGTCGTCGGCTGTTTCCCGGAGGAAGCTCAAGAAGATGTGTGGGGCGCGAATCCTCTGGCGGTCGTCGCTTCGAGCCTCGCGCCTCGCGCGACGGCTCAGCGCGTGAAGGGGGGATATCACGTTACCGGAACCTATCCTTTCGCGAGCGGTTGCAAACATGCGGAGTGGCTGGTGGTCGGCGCCTGGGTGGAGCATGAAGGTGGACGCTCGCTGCAGTACATGCTCGTGCCCATGTCGGAAGTGACGATCATCGACGACTGGCAGACACTGGGCCTGCGTGGCACGGGCAGCAACACCGTCTCGCTCAATGGAGTATTTGTGCCGGAGCATCGCATGGTGAGCGATGCGGGGCTCAAGAAGGGCGAGACACCCGGCAGCGCGGTGCATCCCGATTACCCGTTGCTCAAGGCGCCGCGCGCGGCGTTCGCCATCTTCACGCAACTGCCGGTTACGCTCGCACTGGCGCGCCTGGTGCTCGAACATACGGGCATTACCATGCGTGGTCGTGTATCGCGCGGCATGACTACGCTGTCCGATTCGCAGATTATCCAGTGCAAGCTGGGAGAAGCCGCTGCGGACATAGACGCCGCGATCTTTGTTGCACATCGCCGTCACATGCACGTCGCCGATCTGATCGCATCTGGAAAGAGTGTGTCGGCGCAGGACGCGCAAGCCGCGCACCGCGATTCGGTGTGGGCGAACCGCGTTGCGCGTCGCGGTATCGAGACACTGGTGTCGACTACCAGCGCCGAGATCGTGCACGACCGCAACCCGCTGCAGTCGTGGTACCGCGATTCGCTGACCACCGGTTCGCATTTTGGTGCGAACTGGGAGGCCGCGATGGCTCCCTACGGCCGGATGCTTCTTGGTATGGCGGGCTGAGCGAACCCCACAGCCGGTTTTTCGAATCGTACAAAGTTCTATAAGGAATACTGAAAATGATCGAGCAGTTGGAAGATATCAACGTTCAGGACGTGGTCTATCTGAAGCACAACGACGTGGAGTTGTTGGCGCGCGTCTACACGCCGGAAGGCGAAGGCCCGTTTCCCGCGGTGATCGAGCTGCACGGCGGTGCCTGGAGCAAGTTCGACCGCACGCGCGGCAAGGCGGTGCACGAAGCGCTGGCTCGCTCGGGGCTCGTGGTGGTGTCGCTCGACTTCCGCCAGGGCGTGCAGGGTGCTTACCCGAAATCGCCGTCCGACATCAATTACGGCATTCGCTGGCTGAAGGCGAATGCCACACGGTTCAAGGTCGATCCTCAGCGCATTGGTTTGTCCGGCAATTCGAGCGGTGGCCATCTGGGCATGCTGGTGGCAATGCGCCCACATGACGCACAGTACGCATCGATTCCGCTTCCGCCGGGCTCGCCGGAGGTCGACGCGACGGTGCGGTGCATCTCGATGTTGTGGCCTGTCATCAACCCGTACGGCCGCTATCGGTACGCAAAGCGCCTGTTGGCCGAAGGGAATGCGCCGGATTGGGCGGCCGAGGTGATTGGCCTGCACGATGGTTATTGGCAGACCGAAGGAAACATGAAGGAAGGAAGCCCGACCCTGGTTCTGGAGCGCGGCGAATCGGTTTATCTGCCTCCCGCCCTGTGGGTGCTCGCCACCGACGACGATGTCCACAACTACCACGATATCGAATCCGAAGTGCCCGGCACGGAGGCGGATCGATTCATGCAGCGCTACCAGGAAGCCGGCGGCGAGATCGAACTGGCGGTCTACGAAGCACCGATGATGTTCACCACCATGCACCCGACGCTGCCTGCCTCGGTTGCCGCGATGCAGCGGGTAGTCGACTTCGCGCATCAGCATCTGTCGAAGTAAGCCGCGTGCGATGGCGGACTGCCCGCACGTGGCGTCCGCCACGCATCAGAGAAAGACAAGAAACGGAGATAGCAGGCATGCATCAAGAGGAACGTTACGACGTAGGCGGTGTGACCTTTGCACGTCCTTTCAAGGCGGTGCGGCTCGGTCACGTCGGGGTCTGGACGGCAGACACGGAGGCTAGTGAGGAACGTCTTGTCGATCTGTTCGGGCTTCATCAAACCGAGCGGATGACGGGCAAGGAAGGCGAACTGCTCGGCTGCTTCACGACCTGCAATACCGATCATCACGCGCTGGTCGCGATCAATCCGGCCACGGCCGATCCGGAGCGCCGTGCGTACTATGAGGTCGGCGCTACGCTAAACCAGATTTCGTTTCAGGTGAACAGCCTCCGTGAGGTCAACGAGGCTTATCGATTCTTCAAGGCCAGGGGCATCAAGGTTCAACGCATCGGCCGCGATCTGCCTGGCAGCAACTGGGCGGTCTATGCCTACGACCCGGACGGTCATCGCGTCGAACTGTTCTATGGCATGGAGCAGGTCGGCTGGCAAGGCCGTAGCAAGCCCGCGGCAATGTACAACCATCTGCCGTATCAGGAATTCGAACTGCCGATGCAGGCGGAGTTGCTCGAAGTGACGCAAGCGCGCGAGCAGAACATCGATCTGCTCTCGGGCTATGGCCGTGACTCGGCGCTGCCGTACCGCTTCGATGTTGGTGGAATACTGCAGCAACGCCCGTTCAAGGTCAGTGCCATGGGCCCGGTGCGCCTGTTTTGCTCTGACCTCGCTGCTTCTGAGCGCTTCTATACCGAAACCATCGGCTTGACCCGGTCGGCGGAAGTCGAGTGGGAAGGTCATCGCTGTGTATTCCTGCGCGCCGGGGCCGAGCATCACAGTATTGCGCTCTATCCGCTGGCGCTGCGCGAGAGGCTGAAGCTTGGCAGCCGAACATTGCTGATGAGCCTCGGAATGCGCGTACAGACGTACCGGCAACTCAAGGACGCACGCAAGTTTCTGGGCGAAGCCGGTTTGAAGGAGGTGAATTTGCCGGTTGCGCTGCATCCAGGAATTGCGTACGCGGTTCGTTTCATGCTCGATGACATCCATTGCATCGAGTTGTATTTCGAAATGGAGCAGTTCGGCACGGGACCGGTGGTGCGAGCCTCGGACATGGCCTGGCCCGATCAGTTGCCGGGTAGCGCATCGAGTTATGCAGAGCAGACGCGGCCCGGCCCCATGGCGTGAGGCACGCGCGCGCCAGCCTGTCGGTGTGATAGACGGTTTGAAAATGAAGTAATAAGGATTACGAATACATCATGAAACTGGTCAGCTTCGAAATCGATGGCGTCGAGAGTTTTGGCGCAGTGGTCAAGAGCGGAGTTGTCGATCTGAAGCGTTTGTGCGACGACCGCTACCCCGATCTTCGCGCGGTGCTCGCGGCCGATGCGGTTGACGGGCTGGCCGCCATGCTGGAAGGCCGGCGAGCCGATTATCCGATCGAACGTGTGACGCTGCTTCCGGTGATCCCGAATCCGGGAAAGATCTGGTGTTGTGGCCTCAACTACTACGAGCACGTCGAGGAGTGCGGCGCAACGCCTGCCAATGCGCCGTTGTTTTTCCTGCGCACGCCGAGTTCGCAGGTGGCACACGATGCGCCGGTGCTGCGTCCGCACGAGTCGGAACAGTTCGACTTCGAGGGCGAACTAGCGGTAGTGATCGGCAAGCCCGGGCGACGCATCCCGGCCGCAGAGGCGCATCGTCATGTGGCGGGTTACGCCTGTTACAACGACGTTAGCGTGCGCGACTGGCAATTGCGAACCTCCCAGTGGGACGTGGGCAAGAACTTCTGGCGCACAGGCAGCTTCGGTCCGTGGCTCGTGACGGCCGACGAGATCGCTTTCGGGAGCGATCTCGCGCTCGTGACGAGGTTGAACTCAGAGGTGGTGCAGCGCTCTTCCACGCGCATGATGATCCACGACATCGCCGCGCAAATTGCGCATCTCTCAACGATTGCGCCGCTCGAAGCGGGCGACGTCATCGTGACTGGCACGCCGGGTGGCATTGGCGCCATGCGCAAGCCCGCGCTCTGGATGAAGGACGGCGACACGGTGGAAGTGGAGATCGAACGCGTGGGCGTTCTACGCAACACGGTTGCCGCGGACTGAGTTGTTGGGCGGAAAAGCGCAGTGTTCTGGATAAAAGTCCACCGTTCGAACAGGAATCTGAATGAGTGATGAAAGTGCAGATAACGTGGTCGTGTTCGCGGTGGAAGGGCGTGTGGCCACGATCACGCTGAACGTGCCGCAGCGCGGGAACGCCTTGTCGATTCCGTTGATGCACGGATTTCGCGCTGCGCTTCAGGCAGCACAACGCGACCCCAACGTGGCAGTGGTCCAGCTCCGTGCAAACGGCAGGCACTTCTGCACGGGTGCCGACCTTGGCTGGGCCGCAGCGCGGGCGGAGCGCGACGAGGTTCAATGGCGTGAGGGCAATGAAGCGCTGCTGGCGTTGCTCAGCGAACTCTACGGGTTGGCGAAGCCGGTGATAGCGCGGGTGCAAGGCACGGTGCTTGGCGCAGCGGTAGCGTTGCTGTGCTTGTGCGACGACGTGATTGCGTTGGGCGACGCGAGCTGGCGTCTGCCGGAACTGAAGCTCGGTCTGGTGCCGTCCGCGATCGTGCCCGTTCTGCGCCTGATTGTGGCGCCGCACGTGATTCGTCGTCTGCTTTACGACGAGGTGCCGTGGACCAGCGTAGACGCGCATGGCTTCGGGATCGTGACTCAACCTGCAACTGAGGCGAAGCTCGACGCATTTGTGCAGGCACGCATAGAAGCATGGCTTGCCTTGCCGGAGGCCGGTGTCGCGGCAACGAAGCGTTGGATGCGGGAACTCGACGTAGATGATTTTCACAGGGCGCTCGAACTTGGGCGCAAGTACGCGGCACCCTTCTGAATTCCGAACACGGGAATCGACATGCAAGAAGTTAAACCTGTCATGGACCGGATCGACGCGATCGTCGCGAGGCGTATGCAGCGCGGCCGCGAAATCCTCACGGAGCTGGAGGCGGCAAGCGGCCGGACGTACGCAGCGATGCTCCGCGAGCGCGCGCAGCGACGCCTGGCACGGCCCGCCGTCGTGTATCGAGGGCGCACGCTGACGTATGCGCAGTTACTGGATGCCGTTGATATTGCGCGCCAGACGCTGCGCGAGTGCGGTGTGCGCGAGCAGCAGGTCGTAGCGCTGCTGATGAATAACAGCGACCACTATCTGGTCTGGTATCTGGCGGTGCTGGGTATTGGCGCAGTGGCGGTGCCGTTGAACAATCGTCTGGTGGCTGGCGAGCTCGCATTCATTCTCGAGCACTCGCAAAGCATGCTGACGATTTCCGAACCGGCGTTCTCCACCGTGCTCGCCCAGGTTCGCGACGCGTATGGTCTCGCGATTCAGGACCTCGTTGTCGATATCGAAGCATCTGTAGCGGTGGCGGGCTCGCCGCAGTATCGGCAGGAGCCGGACCTCGATGCGAATGCGGCGGCGGCCATCTATTACACGTCGGGTACGACGGGTAAGCCCAAGGGGGTGGTGCATACCCATGCCTCGCTGTTCGCCGACGCACTGCAATCGCCGGCTGCGTGGGAGTATGACCACGACGACGCGCGACTGCTGGCCGTGACGCCGCTTTTCCATATCGCCGCCCATACCTGCTTTTTCCCGGTGCTGTTCACGGGCGGCACGCTCCATATCGATCAATACAGCACCGAGCGCACCATCGAACTGGTTCGCCGCGAGCGCGTCACGGCTATGTTCGCGGTGCCGTCGATCCTGATGCTGATGGTCGAGAAAGCGCGCACGCTCGGTGTCGTGCTCGACAGCGTGAAGACGCTCGATTTCGGTGCTGCGCCAATGACGATTGCGCGCCTCGGCGAAGTTCAGGCGCTGTTCCCGAACGCCTCGCTCGTTCATGGGATGGGGCAGACCGAGTCGGGCGGAACGCTCGTGACGCTGCCGGGCGAACTGGCCGTGGAACGTGCTGGATCCGTCGGCCTGCCGATGGCCGGGGTCGAAGTGGCGATCTTCGATCACGACGACCGCGAATTGCCGCGCGGCCAGGTGGGCGAGCTCGTGGCGCGCGGTCCGAACCTGATGCGCGGGTATCTGCGAGACGAGGCGGCTACGGCTGCCACGTTGCGCAATGGCTGGCTGCATACCGGCGACCTTGGCTATCAGAGCGGGGAGGGGCTGGTGACGCTGGTCGATCGCAAGAAGGACATGATTATTCGCGGCGGCGAGAACATTTATTCGAGCGAGGTGGAGCAGGTATTGCTCAAACACCCGCTCGTCAAGGCGGCAGCGGTTGTCGGCCAACCCGACACGCTATTTGGTGAGCAGGTGTGCGCGTTCCTGGCGACGGATCCCGAGCAGCCTCCGCCGAGCGTCGAGGCGCTGCTCTCACACTGCCGCTGCAGTCTTGCCGATTACAAGGTGCCTGTGACTTTCCGTTTCGTCGAGCAGATGCCGCTGACCTCGACAGGAAAGATCATGAAGGCTGAATTGCGTGCCATGTTGACTGCAACGGAGCAGAACCATGCTTGAACAAGTGACCACCCCCGATTTCGATGCAATTGTGATTGGCGCCGGCATCACCGGTATGTACCAGACGTGGCTTCTGGACAAGATGGGGCTGAAGGTGCAAAGCTATGAAGCTGGCTCCGATGTAGGCGGCACGTGGTACTGGAACAGGTATCCCGGCTGCCGTCTCGACACCGAGAGCTATGCTTACGGCTACTTCGCTCTCAACGGCATCATTCCGGACTGGCAGTGGAGCGAGCGCTTTGCCGGCCAGCCCGAGTTGCTGAAATACGCGCAATATGCGGCCGACAAGATGGATGTCCGTCGTCACTACGAATTCGAGGTACGTGTAAGCGCTGCGCATTTCGACGAGGCTCGGCGCTGCTGGATCCTGACGCTCGAAGATGGGCGCAGCGCGAGCTGCCGGTTCCTTCTTTCAGCGGTCGGTCCGCTTTCCGCAACACGCATGCCGCCGATTCCGGGCATTGAAACGTTTGAGGGACAGTCGTTCCATTCCTCGCGCTGGCCGCGCGCCGCCGCCGCGCGCCATACTGACTTCACAGGCAAGCGTGTGGGTGTGATCGGCACGGGCGCGACTGGCGTACAGATCATTCCCGTGGTTGCGAAGACTGCGCAGCAACTGCACGTGTTCCAGCGCACACCCAACTGGTGCGCTCCGCTCGGCAATCATCTGCTCGACCCTGAGCAGATCGGTAGACTGCGGGGCGATCCTGATGAATTTCTGAAGTTCATCAAGACGACCGAGACGGCGTTTCCGTATCAGCGTCATTCGAAGAAGGCCCATGAGGCCACTCATGAAGAACGTCAGGCGTTGTTCGAGTCGCTCTATGACATGCCCGGTTACGGCATCTGGCTTTCCGGCTATCGTGACCTGTTGACCAACAAGGAGTCGAACCGGTATCTGGCAGACTTCATCGCCGACAAGATCCGCTCGCGCGTCAACGACCCCGTGGTCGCCGAGCGGCTGATACCGAAGAACCACGCGTTCGGTACGCGTCGCGTTCCGATGGAGACCGGCTATTACGAGGTCTATAACCAGAGCAATGTCGAGCTTGTCGATATTGGCGAGTCGCCTATCGAGCGCATTACGCCTAAGGGCGTGTGGGTTGGTGGCAGGGAAATCGAACTCGACGTGCTGATTTTCGCCACCGGTTTTGATGGCGTGACCGGGGCGCTCGACCGCATCGACATCCGTGGCAAGGGCGGCAAACGTCTGACGGAAGTGTGGGCCGATGGGCCACAGACCTATCTGGGACTTCAGATCAGTGGATTCCCGAATTTTTTCACGCTCGTGGGAGCGCATAACGGCGCATCGTTCTGCAATATCGGTGTATGTGGTGCGCTTCAGGTCGAATGGGTCGCGCGGATGATTGAGCATATGCATCGCAATCGCCTGGAATATGCGGAGGCGGACCCGGACTATCAATCGGCATGGACCGAGCAGGTGTACCACGTCTATGCGAAGACTCTGCTTGCGGATAGCGATGCCTGGTGGGCCCGTGTTACGCAAAATCCAGACGGTTCCGTCACGAAGCGCGCGTTGATCTATGTGGGCAGCGCTCCCGACTACCGCGAACAATGCGAAAAATCGGCGGAAAACGGCTACGAAGGGTTCGTTTTGCGTTAATGCATTTCGGTGATTCCCGAATGGTCGGTCATACCTGATTACGACTAGGATCCCATGCTAGAGAGAAGTTTGTTCCAAGGGCGAGCCCGGACCGCACCGGGTAGCCCAGCGCCGTGGCAAGGGAGGCAGTATGCGGTCGAAACTTTCGCGGTACATGACCAATCTGGAGCATTTCGCCACAGTGGTGGAATACGGCAACATCAGCGCGGCGTCTTCCGTCCTCGGCATTACGCAGCCGGCTCTGACGCGCAGCATCATGCGGCTGGAAGAGGTACTGGGCACCCAGGTGCTGGTTCGCTCCGCGCGAGGTGTCAGTCCGACCGAGTGTGGCAAGGCTATGCTGGACTATATCCACGCGGCTGAATCCGAACTGAACAAGGCGCTTGCCATGGTCCAGGCGATCCGTGGCGAGAATGAGGGGCGGATTACTTGCGGGGCGGGATCGGTGTCGATGAATCATATTTTGCCCACTGCCGTGAGCCGGGCGAAACGAAAGCTCGGCGGGGTCCAACTCAATCTCGTGGAAGGGCGCACGCAGGAACTGCTATGCCGGCTCAAAAGCGGAGAACTGGACCTCGTGCTCGGCATCGAGCAAACGGAAGGCCAGTTCGCCGATTTGCGCAGCGAGCGCTTGCTCGATGAGCAGTTTCACTTCTGCGTGCGCGCGGGGCACCCGCTCGCGAGCCGCCCCGAATTGAACTTGAGCGACCTGGTATGCGGTGAACAACTGGTGATGCCGGTGTTGAGTTCGAGTCCAGTTGAGCGCGCACTCAATCTCGAGTTGAGCCGCCACGGGTGTGAACTTGGTGACAATCGGGTTGAGACGCTGTCGCACGCCGTCATGCGTCATCTGGTTTACGAAGATGATTATGTGGCGTTCTGTTCGTCGATCTGGTTCCGCGACGACATTCGCTCGGGGGCGCTGAAGGTGCTCAAGGGCGACTGGGCATTTCCTCAGTTCGGCACCTTGCTGTTTCGTCGGAGCGGAGATGTGACAACGCCATGGTTGTCGTATTTTATCAATGAAATCAGGGGCGCCGCGATTGAACTGCGTAGCGGCGCTGAGGCGGCCGTCCCGCGGACGTCGAACCTGGCATCCTGACACCTTCCCCAGGGGGAATACACATGAATGTGCCGAACACGTTGAATCTTGATAATTACGTAGTTATCCGAAGTGTGGTTGTTCATGGAATTCTAGCCGGAGACAGCGACCTGCTATCGGCGTCACGGGAACTCCAGGATGGACGGTCGAACGTCTGGTCGTGTGCAGCGCAGGCGAGAAGCACCCCTGTGCCGGGCGGCACGTTCTCCAGATGCTACGCCGTCCTCTGAGGCGATGCGATCGAATCTGCTTTTTAAACCATTTCGAACGGGAGATAGCTTCATGAACGGCAATCGCACGTCCTTTGTCTGGGACGATCCTTTCCTGCTCGACCAGCAACTCATTGACGACGAGCGCCAGATTCGCGATGCCGCGCACGCGTACTGCCAGGACAAGCTGGCGCCACGTGTGCTAAAGGCGTTCCGCCACGAGAACACCGACGCCACGATCTTTCGCGAGATGGGCGAGCTCGGCCTGCTCGGCGCGACGATTCCCGAGACGTATGGCGGCGCGGGCCTGAACTACGTGAGCTATGGACTCATCTCGCGTGAAGTGGAGGCAGTCGACTCCGGCTACCGGTCGATGATGAGTGTGCAGAGTTCGCTCGTGATGGTGCCGATCACCGAGTTTGGCAACGAGGCTACGCGGCAAAAATATCTGCCGAAGCTGGCAACAGGCGAGTACATAGGTTGCTTCGGATTGACCGAGCCTAATCACGGCTCTGACCCGGGCAGCATGATCACGCGTGCAAGGAAGGTTCCGGGTGGCTTCAGACTGACGGGCAGCAAGATGTGGATCACAAACAGCCCGATAGCCGACGTGTTTGTGGTGTGGGCCAAAGACGACGAAGAGCAGATTCGCGGTTTTGTGCTCGAGAAAGGCTGGAAGGGCCTATCGGCACCGGCGATTCACGGCAAGGTCGGGCTGCGCGCGAGCATCACCGGTGAAATCGTGATGGACGAGGTGTTCTGTCCAGAAGAAAACGCTTTCCCGGAGGTGCGCGGCCTCAAAGGGCCGTTCACGTGCCTGAACTCGGCGCGCTACGGCATTGCGTGGGGCGCACTGGGTGCCGCTGAAGACTGCTTCCACCGTACGCGGCAATATGTGCTGGATCGCAAGCAATTCGGCAAGCCGCTGGCCGCGAACCAACTGGTGCAAAAGAAGCTCGCTGACATGTTGACGGACATCGCGCTCGGGTTGCAGGCCTGTCTTCGACTCGGCCGCATGAAGGATGAGGGGCCGGCCGCCGTGGAGCTGACTTCGATTATCAAGCGCAACAGCTGTGGCAAGGCGCTCGATATAGCGCGTACGGCGCGCGACATGCTGGGCGGAAACGGCATCAGCGACGAGTTCGGCGTTGCGCGCCATCTCGTCAACCTGGAGGTCGTCAACACCTACGAGGGCACGCACGATATTCATGCTCTGATTCTCGGCCGGGCGATCACGGGACTGGCGGCGTTCTGAATCGTGGCCACGGATGCGCCCATGCATTTCCCGCGCCTCGATGAACGTGCGTGATGGAAGTCGACAAGCCACGGCTCGACAACGGCGCAGTCGACGCTCGATGTGTCGTGTCCGCCGACTCCGGCCGTTGGCACCGTGCATCACGAGGGCTTGCATTGCTGCGTTCCCGGAATTTCATTGTTTCTCCATAAATTGCACGATCATGCTTCAACTTGAATCCACAGTAGTCCGCAGTCGGTCAGGGTAGATGTCCGCCAATGTCCGACTCGGTGCGGTGACCCTCCTGACGGGCGTGGGCGCGGGTTTGAGCGGCATGTGCCTCGCCTTGCTGCTGCATGCGATCCAGCATCTGGCCTATGGCTATAGCCTGAGCCAGCTGATGAGCCATGAGAGCTTTCTTGCAGGCGTCAGCGCGGCATCGGGTGGTCGCCGTGTACTGGCCATGCTGCTGTGTGGATTGGTAGCGGGTGCCGGTTGGTTTGCGCTCTACCGGTACGGGCAGCCGCTATTGAGTATCAAGCAGGCAGTCGGGCGGAATGGTGTGCGTATGCCGGTATGCTCCACTCTCTGCCATGCGCTGCTCCAGATCATCACCGTGGCGCTGGGTTCTCCGCTTGGACGTGAAGTGGCACCACGCGAGGTAGGCTCGTTGCTCGCGGGATGGCTCGGGCATTACGCTGAACTCGAGCCCGCCGAATGCAAAGTGCTGGTGGCTTGCGGCGCGGGGGCTGGTCTTGCGGCGGTGTATAACGTCCCGCTCGGCGGCGCGGTGTTCGTGCTAGAGCTGCTGCTCGTTTCTTTCAGCCCTTTGGCCGTGGGGCTGGCATTTGCGACGTCGAGCATCGCGGCGTTGGTGGCCTCGATCGGTCTTGGCAATGAATCGCAATACGTGGTGCCCGAGTTGCCGCTCAGCGCGAGTCTGGTGATGTGGGCGGCCGTTTGCGGTCCGCTGTTCGGCGTGGCGGCGTGGACCTACGTGTGGCTCACCACGAAAGCCCGCGCGGCCGCGCCGCGGCGCAGCTGGAAGCTGCCGCTTTTCAGCGTGCTCAATTTCGGTGTCGTCGGAATATGTGCCGTCGCGCTGCCGCAACTGCTCGGCAACGGCAAGGGGCCCGCGCAACTCAGCTTCAGTGCGGATTTGACCGTGGAACCCGCGCTGGTATTGTTTGCGCTGAAAGTGCTGTTCACGGTGAGCAGTCTGCGCGCCGGTGCAGAGGGCGGTCTCCTGACACCCGGCCCGACCAATGGCGCGTTGATGGCCATCGCGCTGAACGGCATCTGGTCGATCTTCTGGCCCGGTGCTTCGGCGGGCGCCTGTGCGATCGTCGGCGCGACGGCTTTTCTTGCCTCGTCGATGAGCATGCCGCTCACTGCTATCGTGCTCATGCTCGAATTTACGCACGTCGGCCACGACATGCTGATTCCGATCGTATTGGCCGTGGCCGGATCGCTCTGCGCGAACCGGGTCTGCGCGTAAATCGCCACGCAGCGGGCGCGAGATGAGGAACGCTTAGATCCGTGACGCCATCCGCAGGCCGAACGGCCGCTACGGCGGTGCGCTCTCGAGCATCCGCACTGATGACCTCATTGCGTTGCCTCTCAGGGCACTGATCGAATGCTATCCGGGCGCTGACATTGCGCCTCACTATGAAGCGGTAAGGAGCGATCGCGGCCATTACGGCGCCACTGAAGGCAAAGGGAAGAATCCGGTCCCACTTACCGGTCGCATCGAGAAAGCTGAGAAGCTTCTCCAGACGAGTCATGCCGGACAGCGCGAGTTGTGATGCAAATAAAATCGTCAATTCGGAGAGAAGAATCCAAACACTACAAATTCCGAAGTGACAACTTTGCTTTCTTCTACGGATACGAGAGATTCGCGTTCGGTTCTGCGAGAGACTCGGGGTGCAACTCCCCGGGTCTACTCACCTCCGGATAGCTCCATTGCGATTCGATATCTGGCAAAGCTTCGGAGCGACGGTCGACCTGAAAGTCGCCGAAGCCCACTTGAAGGCGCCGATGGGTCGCCCGAGTGGGCGAGCCGTCCGTGGGGCGCTGGATACCTAGGTCCGGATTGCGCGCTGCCGGTCTCCAGGGCGAAAGCATTGGTTGCTCTGCACCTGCTCAAGCGCGGTGCATATGTCGTGTACCATTCCAACAGACGGCTTTTGGGGTTCGATGCACGCGAAGGACTGGCTATAAATTGACATTAGAGGCCGACTGTCAAAACCCCCTCAGCTGTCACGCACCGCATCGACCGGGCAGGATTTGCGACTAACGGTCTGACGCGATTTTCCCCAGCAAACGGCAAAGTCCGCACAATCCCTGTCTCCGGGCCGGGTGGGGCAGCGCCCACGGAGGTTGCCGAAAAGCTTCGCGAGCGCTCGCGGATCTCCGAGCACCGTGCGGCAGTATCGGGATGTTTCGCCCCCAACGCTGGTTCCAGTCTCAACCTACGACGGCTTCATTCACGATGCGGCACTTGTCGATGACAGGGTTCAAAACGAGAGGTGCCGGGGATTCTTCAAAGGCAATCAAAACATTCGTAATCCTATGTAATTGGGCCGCGAGACTCCTCTTGGCTTCCGAGCCAGCACCCGCATCAGGAGCGAGATAAGAAGGATTATCACAATAGCGATGTTCTGTGTGGATTTCTGGAGAAAACTTCAGCTGCTCACGCAGAAAAAATTTGTGGCTAGACAGGCCGTTGCGATTGATCGTGAAAGACAGGTCCGTCACATCTCGTGTGCGAAGGAAAGCTTGCCGGGCATCTGCGTGCCAAGGCCGCTATTGCCGACGAGGGCCGCAGTTCCGATGCCTGTGTTTTATGCTCAGGGTACGGCGCATCCAATTCGGACAGAAGATGCGTTGACACGATCGACTCTGCAGGATCTGCCGCGCATTCATGACGAGCCCATCGCGGGTGGATCAAGCTTATCGAGGCGATAGCCGTAGCCGTAAATCGGGACGATACAATAGCCGTTCTCTGGCCGAAGGTCGAGTTTGACTCGTACGGTGGAAATGTGTGTATCGAGCGTACGGGTGGGAATGTCAGTCAGCTGCTTCCAGACCGCCGCGCGGATTTGAGCTCGCGATAGCGGTCGCGCAAGATTGCGAAAGAGTAGAAGTGAGAGCTGGAACTCCTTCCGGGTAACAGGTAAGCATGTGCCGTGGCGAAAAAGCTTACCCTCCTGAATATCGAACAGGTACTCACCAAACTGATACGACGTCGCCGCTGCTTCCTGCCGGCAAGTCCGGCGCAAAAGCGAAGTGACGCGCGCGAGCAGCTGGGGGGCGGCGATCGGTTTGATGACGTAGTCATCGGCGCCGGCGTTCAGCGCATAGAAAGCGTCCGGCGCGCGCGTGCGGCTTGTCATGAAAAGCACAGGGAGATTCGAGTCGACGTTATTGCGGATCCAGGCAAGCGCAGCATCACCCGGAATGTCAACGATGTTCCAGTCGAGCATCACGAGGTCGAAAGCTTCCCGCTGCATCCGGTGAATCAGCGCGCGGCCCTCGGCAAATACATGGCAGTCGTGGCCGGCGGCGGTCAGCGCTTCGTAGACGAATTGCGACTGGCCAGCGTCATAATCGAGAACCGCGATACGCATAGTGATCAAATCCCGGATCGTAGGGCGTAGGCCGCACCTTTATTTGGCAGCCGATTCGTACTGACTGAGCGCCGGCGAATTCTCACTGCACTTCTGACCGATGCACGTGCCATCGACTTTGCGGTGCGTGCGGCTGCAAGGACATCCGCGATTGAGACGGCGTTCATCGGCGGGCGCCATACATTCGTTGCGATTGAAGGCGTACTTTTGGTCCCGCGGAACGGGGCACCGATCCACCATGCAGCATCGTGGCTCCCAGTTGCGACTCAGGCTTTTGGCCGATGTGCAGACGCCGTTTGTCCGGAACACGATACAGCGCCGAGACTTCGACGCGGGAGCGCAGGCGTGAACTTTTCATTATGGCGGGAATGTCACAGGGATAAAGAAGGATTAGCTGAAACGAGGGTAGGGAAATCCTGAAAAAGAACGGCGTCGGTGCGCTTGCAACTGACAGTGATCACACATGCGGATGGAGGGCGGAAATAAGTCAGCGTCAACGGCACATGTGTCCCGTAGCTCGTACAGGCGATCATTGATATGAAACGGTATCTGATTTTTTGAGAATCCCGTCCGGTCCAAAAAGAAAACTGATCGTGGTTCTGCGTACATTTGTCGTTGCATACGGTCCGAAATTTGACATCACCCTGTCCCAAAATGGCGGTTTTCCCGTGAAGGCGTAAACCAGAAACGTTGATCCGTCAGGTAGGGTGGTTGTTGACGATGGGGTTCCCAGCTTCCAGATTACGTATTGCTGAGTTGTCGCGCCGAGTGTGAATTCTGACGCGCTCTCTGGTTTGATTTCATTTTCGGTCACAGTCTCAGCACACCCTGCCAGCATGCACGTGAACGCGATTGACAGGGTCAGGCTGGCTCGCAGGCTTCTCATTACTTACCTCCAAATAACTTCGCAAGCGGCTTTTTTGCTTGTGCAAACCGGATTCGAAACAACCAGGAACAAATAGCGCTTAGTGTCTTGTCTTGCATCGACCATGTTTCCCTTCACCAGACAAGGCTATCGGGCTTGTGTGTGCATCAACGCGAGATGTCGGCGAACCTGTCGAGTGCATTGCGCGGGCATCGCTTTCAGGAAGTGTTACAAGCGCAAGGGCAAAATAGGAGAGACCTGCAATCAGTCCTGCGATTGCGCCTACGAAAACGTCAAAGGATTCCGCACGTCGCAAGAGGTAAATAGATGCCGCTATCAGCGATAGAAATGCGACGGCTACCGCTAGTATCCCGATCGTCGACGCACTCGACGAAAACAGGTCGAGAATCGCGCCGACCTCTTGACCGATGATGTATGCCATCTCTCTGCGTTTGTCTTTGCGGTAGGAATCTGGCCGCACAGTGATGGAAAATGCACTCAGCTTCTTTGCGTTAGAGTCCCGATCATCGCAGATCGACGGAAATATTTAATACCGACAGAATTCTCGGGTTGATATTCAGAGTGATTCAATGAAGCCTGATTCTTATCTACGTCGATATTGCTGGTGGATGGGAATCCTTCAGTGAGTCCTGGCACTTCGCCTGAAAATACCATCGTGGTAACGAGCACACAGAAGAGGGCCGTGAGTACCGGGATTGTGCAAACCAGTAGGCGGCGGGAAATCCGCGCGGTGCCGGGTTGGAGTTCGGAGGAAGAATTCATCGTGAAAATTACCCGCATGGATAGCGTCGTCGAACTGGGCCTAACTGCATGCCTTCACATCAACTGGCCTTCAAGACGAGGAGCCCAGCAGACGCAGATTTGTCTTCAGTGCGGTTGAATCAAAGTTGGCCAACTATTAGCCGATATATGCGGAGCACCATCCGCCATAGTTTGTCTGCCACCCACCTGAGCCAGCAACGTATAACCTGCCAGCTCATTTTCTGGCCTGGCGATGCGGCCGCGGTGCCTTCCCGGATACGGAGAGGTAGAGAATAAAAATGCGTGAGCGTTGGAGATTTACTGGTTGAGTCATTGTTCTTGTGCTTGCTGCGCAACGGCCGTTTGATGTGTGGTTACATCGTGCGCTTCAGGATAGAAGTCAATGAAGACCACGATGTAAATCAGGCCGGCGAACAGTCCGGCCCACGCCCCCCAAATGTCGCGTGCTTCGGCACCGGCAAGGAAATGAAGCGGAATGCCAACCAGCAGATAAGCGACAACGAACACCAGCGCCACCATAACGGGCAAAGGGAGGGGCACTGTGAAGAGGGATGCGATTCCAGACATTGAACGCTCCGTCAGCCGACCTGTTGACCTGCGAAATTGAATGCCCTGCACGGGGGGCTTTGCGCGCGCAGTAGCTCACACGCGAATGATCCGCCTTGCGCGCGATGAGTGTCCTTGCTTAGCGGAGCTGAGCGACCAGCGCGTCGGCGCCCTTGTCGATCCCTGCTTTCGCGGCACCGAGTGAGCCAAAGCTCGCGACCAGGTTCATGGCGTTTGGATACTGCCTCGTTACATACGCGTTCAAAAGCTTGTTGTTCGACGCGTCATAAATCTCGACTGCGTACGAAACGGAGCCGCCAAACATCGCCTTACCGCCGCGAACGGCCTGCACACCGTTATAGACGTTTCCGCCGATGTCGAAATGTGTGAACTGACCAACGACGGGTGTCGTGGTCTCGGCACCCGTGAGGATCAGCTTGATGCGGAGCGTGCCCGGGCCGGGCTGCGTAGTCGAGGCAAATCTCGTCACGAGTTTCTGTGTGAAAGACTTCTGGAGGTAAGTGGCCAGCGTTGCCCTGTCGTCATTGCTCATCTCGCCGAACTGGCTGTCAGCACCGTTATAGACCGTGGCCGTGTCGACGATTACCCTGGAGTAGCCTTGCCAGTTCACCGTCGTCGAGTAGTTATACGGAATGTGTCCCGTATCGTCGTGGGCATTCGCCTTCAGGTACGAAGACGACGGGATGCCGGAATAGGCGACGGGTTGAACGCCGGCACAACCTGCCAGCGAGAGAACCGACAGCGCGAACAGCAGGTGGCGAACATTTTTGGTGTTTGTCATTTTGGGTCCGATGAGAGATGGCACGGTGGCAATGGAAACAGTGAGCGTCATGAACAAAGGCGTCTGGACGGTTTGATCTACAGGACTCCAGGAAATCTCGGCTGTCCTCGCTCATAAAAAGCCGTCCAGACGGTTTTTGTTCTATGCAAGGTGAACGACTGGAGCGCAGTCTAGCACGAGAAACAGAGAATACGAAACGTCTGGACGGTTTTTTTAGGGGGCCGTATACTCCCGGTCCAGGATGCCGATATTGTGCAAGTGGGCTACTGGAAGCAGGGCACGTTCGATCGCGCCATTCCAGCCCTCCATAACTTTTGGGACAGACTTTGGCCAGGCAAGAGCGTTCAGAACAGACCCGCAAAGCGATTATCGAGGCGGCGTTGACCGTCCTCGCCCGGGATGGGACGGCGAGGCTGACATTCGAGGCTGTCGCGCGGGAATCAGGCCTGAGCAAGGGGGCCGTCACCCATCACTTTCGCTCGAAGGCTGATCTGTTCAAGGGCGTACTCGAATATCGCAACGACAGTTTCGAGCAGTTCCGGCGCAACTATCTGCATTCGCGTTCCAAGGATGCACCAGAGCAAATGCTGTCACTCGAGATTGCGTCATTGCGCCAGATGGTGGACGAGAACCGCTCACCTGCGCGGGCAGTCCTTTCAATCCTCGTGGATGACCCGAGCCCTATGGCGTTTATCCGGGAACGATTCGCCGGGCACGTCCGGCAGATCAGGGAAGAGGCCGCCGATCCTGAACTCGCGCTGTTGCGCTGGGAGGCGGCATGGGGCCTCGCACTGTATGCGCTGTTCGGCCTTTCCCCCTTGTCGGACAAAGAGCGCGCCCATCTGTTTGACCGACTGCTTGACGGTGGCGCATGGACGCAGTTCATCAAGGTACCGGACGGCAACTGATACTGCGACAGCCGATGAGGTCCCAAAAGGGAAATTGCAACTGACACCAGACATTCCAATGAGCCGCCAATAATGGATAACGCGACCCGCTCAGAACGTTCCCGAAACACGGCCCTCAAAGCCGCTCTGACCATCCTTTCGAGGGATGGCCTCAACGCACTTACCTTCGACGCACTGGCCCGCGAGAGCGGCATCAGCAAGGGGGGGCTTCTCCATCAGTTCGGCACAAAGGACGGAATCCTGCTGGCATTGCTGGAGTTCCAGAGGCGGTCCCTTGAAGAGTTCGCAGTGGGCTACGTGAATTCCTGCGATGTTTCGGTAAAGGAGCCGGTGCTGCTCGCGCAGATTGCCGTGATGCGTGAAACTGCCCGCCAACCAGATTCTGCCAATCGTGCCGTACTGGCTGCATTGGTCCAGGCACCGGAACTCCTGGAAACCATTCGGGGCGCACACGCTGCTGATCTTGCCGAGGTTCGCAAGGAATCACCCGATGGCGATATCGCGGTGCTGCGTTGGGCGGCAGCAGTTGGCATGGCCTTTACCGGGTTGATGGGACTGTCACCGCTGTCGTCGGAAGAGCGCGAACGGCTTTTCGAACGCCTGCTCGATGAGCCGTCGTGGACGAGTCGAAGTGCCCCTGAGGCGCCGTCAGCCTAGGGTAGTGCGCGGTGCGGGCCCGGTGTTTGTCGCCATCGGCATCGGACTGGCAGGGCCGAAAATTGGGGCAGTCACGAGTGTGGGCCGGCATGAGCGTCCCAGATCAACCGTGGATCGAACTGCATTGTGGCTGTCATCGTCAACAGGACCACGGCTGCAAAGGCGACCGCGCCCCAGCCCGACGTCGCAGAAGCGACAGACCTGAAATTGACGAGCGCGATCGTAAGCGCAATGACAAAAATATCGAGCATTGACCAGCGGCCGAGCCGCTCAACGACCCGGAACAACTTCGTACCCACCAACGGTTGGCCGCGCGACGCACCACCCGCTGTCCAGGCGAGGAACGCGAGCGCGACGAGCTTGAGTAGCGGGAAAGCGAAGCTCGCGACGAAGACAATCGTCGCAATTGCCCAGTCCCCACTGCGCCAGAAATGAACAATGCCGCTGATGATGCTGTCGTCCTTCGAGCCAAGCATTGTCACGGTATGAAGAACAGGCAACAGGTTTGCAGGCAGATACATGATTGCGGCGGCGACCAGTAAAGCCTGGGTGCGCATGAGACTGTCCGGTTTCCTGGGATGCATCCTGGCTCCGCAACGGGCGCATTGCTGCGCAGCCGCGCGCGCTTGCGGGGCGGAGGGCATGCCGCGACTGGACTCATGGGACTCCCGACGGGCAACACTGTCGCAGGTCCTGCACGCAACAAGCCCCAGGTCCATCGCGGACGCTGGGGCCAAGGCGGACACGGTCGTGGGCGGCCCCGGCAGGTCATCGTGCGCGCGCGCATCCCGTGTCTCGCGGATGTGCCAGAGGGCCCGCGGCTCGAATGCCATGACGACTGCGAGCATGAACGGCAGCGTGCAAAGCGCGAAGAGGGCGGTCTCCGGGGTGACGTATGCACGGCTGGCAAGTTTCGTTGCAGTAACAACGACCCCGAGGAACAGGACTTCGATCATGACCCACGGCCGCACGAACTGCAGCACACGCAGTACCGCTGAAAACGCGGGAGGAACCACGCCAAGGCGCACAGGTGCGGTAACGTAGAGAACCGCGGCAAGATCGAGAAACGGAATCACGATGGTCAGGCAGGCGACTAGGACAGCGAGTGGCCACATGCCTTGAAGCCAGAGTGCGCAAACGGTCCCTGTCAGGGTAGTGGCCGATGTGATTCCACCCATCTCCAGCTCGACGACTGGATATGCCTGTGCGATGAAGAAAGTAATCATTGCTGCGAGCGCCAGCGCCAGGACGCGATCGAGCCGCGCCATGTCTGTGCTGGCGATGCTCGCCCCGCAGCGGGGGCAGTGCATTCCCGTCTGCCCGGTCCGAAGTGGTCGCGACAGCAGCAGATCACAATCGGGACAGGCGATGAGGTTCCGGATTTCCATGGTTTTCAGATCGCTCGCCCCGTCAGGCTTCAGACGTGTCCGTCGCATTGCTCAACCCCGTCCGCACGGATGCGAGTTCTGCCTCCAGTGCAGCAATCTCGTTCCACTGCTTGAGCACAGCCCCCCGCAGGACTCTGAGTTCGCGATGAACGGCCGCCAGTGCGAAGCGTGCACAAGGTTG
Source organism: Paraburkholderia unamae (assembly GCF_003268775.1). GTDB lineage: Bacteria > Pseudomonadota > Gammaproteobacteria > Burkholderiales > Burkholderiaceae > Paraburkholderia > Paraburkholderia unamae. The sequence continues at coordinate 26,233 of NZ_QLSU01000016.1, read as the reverse complement.
CGGACACGATTCGCACCCAGCGTCGGACGGGCTGTCTCGACAGATCCTGTTGTTTGATAGTTCGCCAGTGAGTCGGGTTGTCGCAAGGAACACGTTGACCTCTCCTGCCTGATTGCCACTTCAAGGTAAATAACGCATGACGAGCTGACGAGTCAGCGTAGGGGCGCTACCGCGGCCCAGCGCGCAACTTCGCTTGTACGCCAGCTGCCGCCATTTGCATGCCTCCACGAATACATTTCGACGGGGCCGGTGAATCCTGCTGTGCTGCAAGGATCGCGGCCGCTATCTCATTCGATAATTCGGACACTGCCACTTGATGCCCCTTCACAAGCTCGCCAAAGCCGCCGCCCACGGGTACCGAGTACGTCGAATGGCAGGTCAGCATGGTCGTTCCTGTTCGTGGTTTCACCGTCCACACGGTGTCCAGCAATGTGTGCGATGCGTACCATGACTCGAATCGCTGTACCACAACGCTAATTCGATAGACCGGTTGATCTGCTGGGTAGGGAATGCTCGCGACTTCGAACGTGCCAAGAACCGCAGAAAGGTTCGCCGACAAACGTTGGCGAATCTCATCGGCCGGCGTGGTGCTCCAGCGCTCCTGTTCCATGACCTGAACGCGCACGGGATCCTTCTGCAACACGAGTTGCCGTCGCGCGACCTGTGCTGGAACGACGACAGGCGCCACGTCAATCAGAAAGGCTGGTTGTAAATTTTCTTCGATGACGACTTTCTTTCGTAACGTCTGCGGCGGGGATCCCGTGCCCAGGGTGTAGGTATGCACTTCCGGCGCAGAGGTGCACGCCGCTGCAAGCGCGGCAATGCTACATAAAGCCAAAAGCAACTTCAGGCATCCGGGCTGGTGACTTCGCCTCGTAGTTTTTTGCCTCATGGTTTTTCATCCCTCGGCTTGCCGCGCAGCAGTGACTCCGGATGCTCCTGAAGATAGACAGCCAGTTCGTTCAGCGATTCAAGCGTGCGATTGAGTTGCGAAACGGCTTGCCGCATATCCGACTGAAGCGGCGAATCCTGCTGTAGCGCTGCCTGCGCTGTACGGAACGTTTCCTGGGCGGTCGCGAGGGTATCGCGGGCCTGAGGTGCAAGCTCGGTGTTCAGTTGCGTGAATGCAAGATTGGCACTCTGGAGCGTTTGATCCAGGTTGGTGCCGATCCGGTCGAACGGCACACGATCCAGCTTTTTGGCAATATCCGCGACGACCACCTGAAGCTCCTCCAGCGAATTGGGCACAGTCGGTAGTTCCAGCGGTACCCTCGTCATGTCTATGGTGGCCCGCGGGGCGTTCGGAAAGATGTCCAGCGCAATGTAGCGCTGGTTAGTGATAAGACTGCCGGTCCGCAACTGCGCACGCAAACCCTGAGCTACCAGTTTTTGCAGGAGTGCCTTTCCGCCGTCGTTGTTGCCTTCACCCAGCGACTCCCGGAACTCTCTTCCGAGGCGATTGGGAAACAGGTTCACCGTCACGGGCATCGTGAACTCCGATCGTTTCGGGTCGTATTCCACGTCGACTGCGGTGACGCGTCCAAGCTCGATTCCGCGGAAATCGACCGTCGCGCCAACGGACAGGCCGCGCAATGACTGGTTGAACCTCATGACAACGCTCGCAGCAGCACCGTCCGGCGCGCGCATCGCCTCTGCCTGACTGTCGGAGAGTGAGAAAGCGGTGCCGTTGGGCGCTTCACTTGCCGCCTCGTGGTCGGGGCGGGACTGGAACGCGAGACCACCCATGACGACTGTCGCGAGTGACTGGGTATTCAGCCTCATACCGCCCGAATCCAGCCGCAGATCGACACCGCTTGCATGCCACCAGCATGAATCCGCCGTGACAAATTTGTCGTAGGGCGCATCAATGAAGACCTGGATGGTGACGCCCTTGCCGTCATCGTTAAGGGCGCGTGCGACAACGCGGCCGACCTGGAAACGGCGGTAGTAGACTGGCGAGCCAATATCAACGGAGCCGAGGGAATCGCCTTCAAGAACGTAGCGACGTCCCTTCTGGTCGCTGGTCACGATGGGAGGCGTCTCAAGTCCGATGAATTTTTCACGGGGCTGGTCGGAGCGACCAGGATCCATGCCGATATAAGCACCGGAGAGGACGGTACCAAGACCCGAAACACCACTCATACCGATCCTTGGGCGCACCACCCAGAAGCGGGCATCGTCAACCGCGAGATTCCGTGAGGTTTTGGCGATCTGTACGTCCACAAGGACACGGGAGTGGTCGTTAGAGAGGCGGATAGCCTTGACCTCGCCGATTTCCACGTTACGGTATTGCACCTTTGTTCTCCCGGCTTCCAGTCCTTCGGCAGTGAGAAAGCTGATAGTGACAGTCGGCCCTTGCGTCGCGACTGAACGTACGAGTAACGCTATTCCGATCAACGCTGCACCGATCGGTACGAGCCAGATGGTGAGCGGGAGAAATCGTCTGAGGGACATTGAAAGCTGCTGCAAGAGTGAATTACCTGAATTGGGCAAGCAGTTCGGCTGCGCCACGTTCAATGCCGGTTTTTGGTGCGTCTGGCGAGCTCAACCTGGAAGAAAGCCCGCCATCTGGATACCTTTCGATATAGGCTTCAATCAGCTGATTTGAAGAGGAATCCAAAATTTCTACTGCATAGATGACATATCCAGGCAGCGCCGTGCCTGCGCCGGTAAGCGTGAGCCGGACACGAAGCGTATCGGCTCCGGATTCGTTCACCAGATCGAAGCGGGTAGCGAGCTTTTCTGCGAACGTAGACTGCATGAAGTCAGCGAGCTTCGAGCGCTCAGCGTCGCTGACGTGGTGAAACTCGGCGTCCGGGCCGCCGTAAATCTGGATCGGTTCGAGGATGAGTTTTCTGTACCGTGACCAGTCCTGCGGCAACGCATACCGATAGGGCATATGAGTGCCATCCCGGTCGTCGGGATTGACGCGCAGGTATGGCCATGAAGCGAGGCTGGAATACTTGACGGGCTTGACTGCCGAGCACGCAGAGAGCGCAAGGCAGAGCGTTGCGAACAATGCAAGTCCAAGCGCTGCACAAATAACGGCTTTTGGCGCCATCCGCAACAGCAACCCGAACGCGGGGGTTATTCGTTTCTGTATCTTCATGCGAACCGTCTAGCCGGTTTGTAAATTGCGCGCTTCACAAGTACGTTAAATCTGCGAAAGCGTCCTGGCTGTCGTGGTGACCTATACGCGGACGAGCGACAGCCAAAGGTTGCTCGCGGAGCATACTAACCTGGGTCGGTGACTATGTAAACCGTCTAGCCGGTTTGTATTTTGCAACGCTTGCGTGGTGGACTTTGGCGGATTCCTCGGCAGGCCGCGTCGCTGCCTCGGACGACCCGCGCTGAGGCTATTGCGGTTTGCGAGGTTCGCCGTACAAGCAAGGCCTACTCGTATCCGGTTCGGTGGTCGACACGGATCGCTCGCCGGTCGAGCTGCAAACCCGGTTCTCAATTCACTTGAAGAACTGTCCGGCCAGCTTTCGAACTTCGTTAGCCTACTCGACCGTTACGAGCGCAGGAAATCGGGCTCAGTCTGGATACTTCATTGCGGCGATCGAAGGCTTGTTTGCACAACTCTACACGGAGGTCGTGCCTGCCGCGCGCTTAACGCTTGAGTGTTCGCAGCAAGCGTTCCATTCCGCAGAAGCGGTTGTGGACTGTCTTCATCTGGGGAATGCGCTCGGAAAACCGCTGCAGCGTTTTGGGTAAACCCTGGTAGGGAATTTGCATATAATTAAAATATTGACGTGTGATTAACGGATGACTACCTTCTCACTCATGCGGCGTGTCCACCGTCCGCACCCCTCAGGTGAGAAAAATGGCTATCAGTCTGATCAGGTGTTTTCGCGCAATGACGGCTTCTGTCGTGGCCATTGCGGCGCTCATTTATTCCGGATCAGCCTTCCCGGCTGGCGATACGCTGCGCGTGGCGACAGAGGGGACGTATCCGCCGTGGAGTTTCAAGGACGCAAGCGGGCATCTGGAAGGCTTCGACGTGGACATTGCAAACGCGCTGTGCACGCAGATGAAGGTGAAATGCCAGATCGTCGCTCAAGAGTGGGATGGCATTATCCCTGGGCTGCAAGCGAACCGCTACGACGCGATCGTTGCATCAATGTCGACGACGCCCGCACGCCGGAAACAGGTGCTCTTCACAAACAAGTACAAGGAGACGACGTCGAGTTTCGTCGTCGCCAAGGACAGTGGAATCAAGGACGTCACGCCCGTCGGTCTGAAGGGAAAGCGCATTGGCGTCCAGCGGGGATCGTCGCAACACCAGTGGCTGATGGCCAATGGTTATGACAAGACCGCAACGCTCGTTCTGTACGATGACACGCGACAGCCTGAACTTGATCTCGTCGCTGGTCGCGTCGACACCATCATCGGGAACAAGGCAACTTTCTATGCCAGCTTCTTCAAGCGCCCGGAAGCGAAAGACTTCCAGTTCGTTGGCCCTGAATTCAAAGGCGGCGTGCTCGGGGACGGCAACGCGATCGCTGTGAGGTTAGGTGATACCGAACTGTGCAATCAGTTGAATGCCGCACTCGACGCGATCATCAAGAACGGGACGTATGACGAGATCCGGAAGAAGTATTTCCCGTTTCCTTTGATGTAAGAGGGGGGCAGCATGGAAGGTCTGACACTGGATGGCTACGGCGGGCTTATTTTTCTTGGCGCGATTACAACGCTGCTCGTTGCGCTGGCAGCAACCGTGATCGGCTCAATCATCGGCGTACTGATGGCCGCGGCCAAACTTTCACCATCCGCGGTGCTACGCCACATCGCAGGTGCGTACACGACGACAATCAGGGGCGTCCCCGATCTGCTCGTGATCTTTCTCATCTACTACGGCGGCAGTTCGACGTTGAGTCGCGTGCTGGGCCGACCGGTCGAGATCAACGCCTTCAGCGCGGGCGCGGTCTCGCTCGGGCTGGTATTTGGCGCATACGCTACAGAGATATTTCGCGGTGCAATTCTCGAAGTACCGCGCGGTCAGTTTGAGGCGGCCGCTGCGCTCGGGTTGAGCGGTGTCAGGCAGTTTGTCCACGTCGTTGCTCCGCAAGCATGGCGACTCGCTATCCCGGCGTTTGGCAATCAGTTGACGGTACTCCTGAAGGAAACGGCGCTCGTGTCGCTTGTCGGGCTCGAGGATCTGATGCGCAGAACCGGTTTCGCGGTCGAAGCTACCAACCGACCGTTCTTCTTCTACCTGATCGCCGGAGTGCTTTATTTCGTCCTTAGCTACGCGATGACGAATGCATTCGGCACCGCCCGTCGAAAGACGCAGACTGCTTTGGCTAGGTGAGTCATGTTCGACTTTTCGCTCCTGTTCGATAGTTTCCCGCGTCTGCTCGATGCGCTTCCAGCCACTCTCGAATTGTTCGCAGCCGTGGTGATGGTTGGTTTGCTCATCGGAGTGCCGACGGCTCTCATCGGTATGAGCAAGTCGAAACTCCTCAGCACCCCAGTCGCGTTCTACATCGGCGCATTCCGTGGGACACCGGCACTGATCCAGCTCTTTTTCATCTACTACGGCTTCGGACAGTTTTCGTTTGTACGGCACTCAGTTCTCTGGCCCGTTCTCCGCGATCCGTTTTACTGCGCAGTGATCGCTTTGGGTCTGAATTCGGGTGCATACGCGGCGCGGATTCTGATGGGTGCGCTTTCCGCCGTTCCGAAAGGCATCGTTGAAGCGGCGCAAGCGCTTGGCCTGAGTAACGCGTCGATCCTCGCGAAGATCAAGGCACCACTGGCCATACGCATTGCAATGCCCGCCTATGCGAACGAGACTATCCTCAATCTCAAGGCGACCTCACTGGCTTCGACTGTCACGATCATGGAACTCACGGGTACATCGAAACTGCTGGTGAGCGAAACGTATGCGCCGTACGAAAACTTTGTCGGAGCCGGGCTGATCTATCTTGCGATGACTTTCATTCTGTCGCAGGTTTTCCGCATCCTCGAGGGGACGATTGCGAGGAAGACAGGGAAGCAGGCGACGGTTACCTCCTCGCGCAAACAAAAGCGCGGCGCATCCGTATTGAAGGATGGCGATACAGGTGACGCGCACGTCGCCTGACGGCATGCAACCCGAGGATCCGGGACGTGGCCATAGCGATCTAGTTCCATTGAAGAGGGAAAGAAAGTGATCCGGTTTTTGACTCTTGGGCCGAGCGGCAGCAACCACGAATTCGTGACGCGCCGATACCTCGAATTTCACGGCGCCGTGGACCTGGCGAGTATCGAACTGGTGCTCGACTTTGATTGCGCGGCGCGCGCAGTGATCGAAGGAAGGGCTGACTACATTGTCCAGGTTGCGGTTCACCCGTCTACGACGGAGATCGTCGCAAAGTACCGGAAGGAACTCTTTGTCGTCGATGCATTTGTGTCGCCAAGCAAGGATATGGCCGTGGTTACGCGTATCGACGTGGAAAGGCCGACGAGCCTTGCACTTCAACCGGCCACGCGGGAATACGTCGATACCGACGGGCTGACTCTGATCCCGGAAACGTCTACGGCATCGGTTGCCGATGGGCTGCTCGCCGGGAAGTATGAGAGTGGATTGACATACACATCGCTGGCAACAGACAACCCTGACCGGTTCAGGGTTGATGTGCCTGTAGGCACTGTTGACGATCCGTGGATCGTGTACGGGCGAAACAGGCTTTCGGATGGCAAGGTGGTCACGTGGAGAGGTAGCCCGGTTGGCCTCGCTATTCAGCGGGAACTTGCCTGAGTGTTACGCGGAATTGATTAAAGAGTTAAAGGAGTCTCCCGTGGATACCAAAACGAGTGCGGAGTACGTCATTGACATCAAGGGCCTATGCAAAAGCTACGGTGAATTTGATGTGCTGAGGTCGATCTCGCTGAGCGTGAAGCGCGGTGAAAAGATTGTTCTGTGCGGTCCATCTGGATCTGGAAAGTCCACACTGATCCGCTGCATCAACAGACTCGAGCCGCATGATGCAGGCGAGATTATCGTTGACGGGATCGAGTTGACCGATGACGTCAAGAAGGTGCAAATGGTACGCACAGACGTAGGAATGGTGTTCCAGCACTTCAATCTTTTTCCGCATATGACGGCGCTTGACAACTGTACTCTCGCACCGATGCGTGTACGCGGCATGAAGAGGAAGGACGCGGAGGCAAAGGCGATGGCAATGCTGGAGCGCGTACGCGTATCCGCTCATTGCGCAAAGTATCCCGCCCAACTTTCCGGAGGGCAGCAGCAGCGCGTGGCAATCGCGAGAGCATTGTGTATGTCGCCGACTATCATGTTGCTCGACGAGCCGACTTCAGCGCTTGATCCGGAAATGGTGCGCGAAGTACTTGATACGTTGACCTTACTTGCAGACGACGGAATGACCATGCTGTGCGTCACGCACGAGATGGGCTTCGCGAAGGCCGTGGCCGATCGCGTGCTTTTCCTCGACCAGGGCGAGATACTCGAGGACAACAATCCGGCAGAGTTCTTTGCGGCACCGAGGACGGATCGTGCGCAGAAGTTCCTGAGCCAGATGATTCATAAATAGCATGCTTGCGGCGGCAGACCCATCGCGGCGTGTCACCGATCAGCTGTACTCCCGGATATTGAAGAACACCGCCAGGAAGCGGACGGGAACGCTTTCGATGACCTCGGGACCGTGTGCCGCGTTTGGATCGAAGAGCAGGCTGTCGCCGGGTTTTAGGTCATAAATTCTGGTGGCATAGCGATATTGCATCCTGCCTTCGAGTACGTGCAGGAACTGGATGCCGGTCGTCTGATGGGTTGACCAGGGCTTCGAGTTTTCATCAAGCGTGACAATGTACGGTTCAACGTTGAGGTTGCCGGAAAGGACGTGTCCGACCAGCCGATAGATATGGCCGAAGGATGAGCCCTCACGATCGACCGTGACTCCTTCGCCGGCCGGAACGAACGCACAGTCGTGACGTTCGCTTTGGTCAACGAAGAACCGTGATACGGGCTTCCCTAACGCGTTGGCGATCTTGGTTAGCGTTTCGATGGATGGAGTGGCGGTGCCTTTTTCGATGCGTGAGAGCATGGAGTGGGAGATTCCCGCCATCTTTGCGAGCGAACCGGACGGGATGCCGGCCGCTGTGCGAAATGCGTGAATCTGCGTGCTCAGCGCGCGCGAAACCTTGTCGACAGCAGGATCCCGGACGGTATCCGATGTGTCGGTGTTTTGTGATTCGGGCACCGGTTTTTTAGCTTGCGATCTTGGCATTGTGTAGGGGCTGGAGCAGCTGGAAGTTGAGCTAGTGATGTTAAGTATATGTTGCGCTGGGCACTATCAGGTGGATTCAGGCGTGCGTGTTCATCGAAAGGTGCATATGGGAGGCAGTGGAATGCTGGAGATACGGGAGATTTCGGCAGGAGACGTGAGCGTTGTGGCGCGTCTTGTCGATCATCTGCTCGCGGAACTTCGCGGTGAAGAGGGCGGAATGATCGTGAGCGATGCGATGGTCGCGAATGTTCTGGGATATGAGGATCGTAGCTTCGGCTTCCTTGCTGTCGAGCAGGATAAGCCAGTGGGGGTTCTGATGATGACCGAGGGCGTGGCGATATTCGCGGACGGTGCATACGGACAGATCACGGAGCTCTACGTGGCGCCAGAGTATAGATCACGCGCTGTGGCCGCTGCGCTTGTGGAGCGAGCCGCAGAGTTCGGAAAGTCGCGTGGATGGAGACGTCTTGACGTCGGTGCGCCGCTCCAACCCATGTGGTCACGCACTCTGCACTTCTATGTCTCGGTCGGATTCAAGGAAGTCGGGCCCCGGCTTCGGCTCGACCTGTAGAGAGGGAGCACTCTCGCTGATCGGATCGATAGGGAAATGTCGCGTAGAGGTTGGTCGATTTTGGAATCGTGGAACGATTGTCGCGATCTCTTACCGTGAGCGTAGGCGGATCTCGCGCTAAATCTTGTAACTGGAATTAAAGAATTGATTTATATGACTGGCGAACAAGAGAACGAAATGAGCAATCGCGTTGGCTATCTTGGGCCTGGGGGATCGTGGACACACCAAGCGTGCCTCGACCTGTTTGGTGGAGACGAACTCGTGCCTCTCGAGGTATCCCGGCTATTCGAAGACTATACGTCGGGCTGCATCGACCACGCATGTGTGCCCGTTACAACTTCGGTGGTGGGCGTGACCCCGTATCTCGACTTTGTTCTGAACCTACCGGATGTTGTTGTCGTTGCCGAATATCCAAAGATGCTTGGCTATAGCCTTCTCGCATCGCCAGGCACAAAACTGGAAGACATCCGGCGCGTCACGGCGCATCCCGTTGCTTTGGAAGAAGTCAAGCCGTGGCTCGATCTGAAGATGCCAACGGTCCAGCGGATTCCGGCTGTCACTGGTGGGGACGCGGCGCGGAGCGTTGCCGAAAGCGGAGACAAAGCCCTTGCGTCAATGGGGCCGAGAATCGGAGGTGAAATATATGGGCTGATTTCGCTAGCCGACGGTATCGAGGAAGGTCCTCACAATGTAACCCGATGGTGGGTTCTTGGGCGCGAGATGCCTGTTGCAACAGGCGACGACAAGACAGCCCTGTTGGCCGAAGTATCTGACAATCAACTCTCGTCGCTGCTGTCGACGATGAGTGCGGCAGAACTTCAGATCATGAGCATTTACGAACGTCCGAGCAAAAAAACGTTGGACACCCATCGCTACCTGCTGGAGATTAAAGGACACGCGCAAGACCGCAACGTTGCAACGTTTCTCGCTGCCAACGACGCGATTCGAGCCCTTGGCTCTTACGCACGAAAGTATTGATTGGTGAGTTATGAGCCTTTCTCGCCGAAGTCTCCCTCATCGCACCTGCGAAAGCAGGCGGCCGAGCGAACGTGAAACGTTCCGTCGGGCTGCGAACTGCGGGAAAATGAGCGTAGTGGACTTCAACTGGGGTGCCAGGTTGGCGCCACGACCCAGGCTCGTTCCCACGCACAGCAGGACATGATCGCCTGACCAAGCCAGCGATATGCGTTGTTGCAGTGCTACGTTTACTTAATCAAGCCGCGCCGACTCCGCGACTGCGGTAGTCGGCGCGGAACGACTGCTGTCGTCAATTCGCCGCGCAGCGAAAGAGGGCGAGCCGAGGGCGAGCCGCTTTGTGCAACGGTTGAAGGGCATCACCGCCGCGCGGATGGCCCTGCTACGTTCGGCCACGTCACACGTCATCAAGGTTATCTTTATGGCGTACCACGACCTCGAACTGACCGAACGTCAGATGGTTGAGGGTCCTGGCAGTAGCGAGAAAATACGGCACAATGACGCCTGCTCATGCTGAAAACTCCGAGTGCGTCGGATGACTCACAGATCGCCTGTTGAACAGCGGAATTGCATGGCAAGAGCCGAGGGTAGCGATGTCTCACGCTCTTTCACGTGTCTCGGGGTGACGCATATCGAGCTCAGACATCGCCTCGATCAATACATGCGTGAGAGGATGAGCAGCGTAAGGGTAACCGTAATTGCTCCACCAATCCGCGTGGCGATTTGGGCGAATGGCATGAGACTCATGCGATTACATGCGGTGAGAATCGCAACGTCACCCGTTCCACCTTGACCGCTGTGACACGCATTCACAATCGCCGTGTCGATCGGATACATCTTCAGCCACTTCCCGACGAGGTATCCGGTAGTCATCAACGCTGCTACGGTGCTTGCAATCGTTACGACGTTGGCGATATTGATAGCGGCGACCAGCTTATCCCACGGCGTCATTGCCGTCCCGATTGCGAACAGCAAAGGATAGGTGACCGCAGTCGAGAAGAACTGATAGACGATCCGTGCACCGCCCTCTAGGTTCGGAGACACGAGCTTGCAGACCTTGATGAACACGGCGATGAATAGCATCGCGACAGGTGCGGGAAGACCGAGCAGACGGTGACCGAGGAGACCGACCAGATACAGGGAAATTGCGGTAATTGCCGCTGCCGCGACCGTGTTCACGTCGGGCATTGACGTCACCGAATCGTGAAGAGGTGTTTTCGGGATTTCGGCTGCCGGCTGAAGCGTGCCGCGTCCGGTCAGATGGGGGCGCTTTTCGCCGATCCAGTTGAGCACCCCCGAGAAGAGGATTGCGCAGAGACTCCCAATCATGACGGCAGGCAGGACTTCCGCAAAGATCGGTCCCTGTGGCATCTTCATGATCTCCGAATAGCCGACCGAAAGAGGGATAGCGCCTTCGCCAACGCCGCCGGCCATGATCGGGATCACAATGTAAAGCAGGGTGTGCTTGGTGCCAAGCCCAAGAACGGTTCCGACGGCGGTTCCGACAATGCCGCCCACAATCGACCCCGCGGCGAGTGGAAAGAAGATTTTGGCAAAGCCACGTATCAGTACCTCACGGTCCATGCTGAAAATACTGCCAACGATGATGGACGCAATGAAGAGATACATGAAGTTGCTGACATGCGTGAAGTTGGTCACCATGCCAGTCAGCTTCACGGGAAGCAACTGGTGAAATGCGAGGAACGACGGAAGAAACGTTGCGACGATGGCTGCGGAGCCGATCTTGTTGAAGATCGGGAGTCGCTTTCCAATCTCGGCGCAGGTGAAGCCGCAAAGCACGAGCACCGCGATTGCCATGGATATTTCGCCAGGAACTTTGCCCGTGACGACGAAGCCCGCGACGAGTGCAATCAGCAGGAGGTATATGGGGAGGGGAATAATCCCGACGCGCAATTCGACAATCGCCCACCAGCCATAAGGCCAGAAGGGGGTTCGCCGGGTTTCAAACTTTGAAGAGAGTTCTCTCGCTTGTTGCATTTGTCGTCTCCTTTGTAGTTTCAGGTTAGCTGTGGCAATCAGGTAAAATAATCAGTAGTAGACCTAAAGACATATCTGAGACGACTTTCTCTCGTCGTCAGAATGCAGACAGATCCCACGTCAGGCGAAACGCCTCAAAGGCCGCTGGCTACGGCCATTCGCGGACCCAGGCCGTAAGGCTCTGGTGCCTGCTACTTATTGGCCGATGCGCGCGAAGACGATGCAAACTGGACTTCCGGTTTCAACGCGACGCCCTGTCGGAACGGGCCTGCCGCTCTCCGGGTCCAACGCGAACTGAACGATTGAGTGCGAATTTTCGTTCGCTACATAGAGGGTCTTTCCGTCCGGTCCCACGCAAAGGAATCGGGGAAACTTGCCTTGGGTCGGCGTCCATTGAATGTCAGTCGGAAGGCACGTGCTGGAGTTCAGTGCAATCGTCGCGATGGTGTCGTGCCCGCGGTTAGTGACATACACGGTGCTACCGTCGGGAGATATTGCTATCCCGGCGGCGCGAGTCCACTCGTGATAGTTGCCAGGAATCACCGAAACGGTATTAAGGGCTTCCAGATGGCCGGTGGAAGCGTCGAGCTTCCAGGTGGTCAGGGTTGAATCCAGCTCGTTGACAACATAGATAAGCGGCCGGTCAGGATGGAACGCCGCGTGACGGGGACCTGCGCCTTCGCGCGCACGCGAGCCTTGAACAATAGAAGTCCCGTCGGACAGCCATCTCACGGCGAACACGGTGTCGAGCCCTTTGTCAGGGACGATATGCCAGTCGCTATTGATTGTTCGTGTGACGTAGCGCGGGACCTGATGGGGATGCGATGCCCCCTGTTCAACGCTGTGGGGCCCGGCGCGACCTTCGAGCATAACCAGCCGTGAAGGTGCGTCGAGCGAACCGTCAGCGGCGATCGGAACCACCGTCAAGCTTCCCGTCGCATACCCGGCGATGACAAGCGAAGAACCATCGCGGGAGAATTCCAGGTGAACCGGATTGCGCCCCACACCCGCCTGCACGTTGAGAGGACTCAACGAGCCCGACTTCTGATCGATCCGATAGGCGCTTACTTCGTTTTCGTCCCCATGCACCGCATAGAGCCGGTCTTGTCCCTTGTTCAGTACGAGAAAGCTTGGATTGGTCAGGGGTTCGAGAGTCTGAATATGTTGCCATGCGCCCGAGGGGTACACCTCGTAGACGGAGATGCCCGTTCCCTCGGCGTTGCGTTCACGCGAGGTCCGACAGCCGACAAATGCAAGTGTCCGTTCCATGGTCAGACGGCCTCCTTATGCTTGCGCACCCGCTGGCGCGGGAGCAGCGCGGCAGCCGCCAAAACCGGCGGCTGTGGTGGGAGGGGAAACTGATAACCAAAAGAAGCGCACATCGGGGTTTTCTCCAAGGCAAGCCGCAACTGCTTGCGTTTCGTGTCTGTGCATTCTATGATCATGAAACGCAATACGCAAATGCATTTGGAGCAGGGAGTTACCCTGACGCGAGCAGTAGGGAAAGTCTAGAGGAGAGCGGTAATGGCAAAATCGCTTGTTCACACCTGTTTGGCCTCGGCTGGTTCAGCCGTGGTGAACGGCCATTTGCCGCCCGTAGAAGACATGGACACCTCTGTCGAAAACCAAGCCCCGCTTACACCCCTGCAGACGCGCGTTGCACGCGAAATCATTGCACTCGCTCGACGCGAGGATCTGTCTATTGGGGACAGATTGGCGGAATCACTGCTTGCCGAGAAAATCGGTACTTCCCGGACACCTGTGAACGCCGCGCTGCACCATCTCGCTGCGCTGGGGGTCGTCTATTACGACGCAAATCGTGGCTTTTTCATGGCCCAGCCGGCGCGTGACGTGACGGAGGTGGCGGAGCAGTTCTTCAACGAGCCTGACGACCCTCTCTACCTCAAGATTGCGGATGATCGTCTCGCGCGCCGCCTCCCGGATGTGGTGTCGGAAGCAGATCTGATGCGTCAGTACGAGGTGTCTCGCAGTGAGCTGCGCCGCGTGCTCTCCCGCATGCAGGAAGAGGGATGGCTGGAGCGGCAAGTTGGGCACGGCTGGCAGTTCATGCCCATGATCGACTCGGTTGATGCCTACGAGGAAAGCTATCTGTTTCGGGCAGCTATCGAGCCAACCGGCATCATGTCCCCAACGTTCAGGGCGAACCGTGTGGAGCTCGAGGAGCTCCGGCGTAGACAGGAGTTTATCGCGAGCACTGGATACCTAACGATGAACTCGGTCGAACTTTTTGAGGCCAATAGCGAGTTCCACGAAACCATCGCGAAATGGTCCGGTAACCGCTTCATCGCGCAGTCCGTCAGGCGGATGGACCGCCTGCGTCGGCTCGTTGAGTATCGGCAGGCACGGGCGCGCAAACCGCGTCAGGGGCAGGCGAAGGAGCACCTTGCCATTCTGGACGCCATCGCCCAACACGATCTGCTCAAGGCAGCGACGCTGCTCCGTGAGCATATCGACGGCGCGCGCCGGGCAAAAGTGCGTGCCCAGGAGGTATTTCCCGAAGAATCGTGAAATTGAGCAGGCGCCGAACGCCGCGATGTGTGCGGCGTTTTTTTAAGCCTTAAACTGCATTTTGTGGTCACAAAACTCTTAGAACGGTCTCGGCGCTAGGTTCGATACCGTCGAAACACCGGAGACAATCATGTCGTATCGTCGAGGATGGATAGCCGTCTTCCTGTTTTCCCTGTCCATGATCAACTACATGGACCGCATTGCTCTCTCGATCGCCGCAAAGCCCATCGAGCACGAGTTCCACCTTACCGCTGTTGGGATGGGCTACCTCTTCTCCTCATTTATCTGGAGCTACGCGGTATTTCTCCTGCCGATGGGTTTTCTGGTCGACCGCTTCGGCACGAAGCGGATGGCTGGGATCGGCATTCTCATCTGGTCCGCTGCGACCGCTCTCACCGGCGCTGCAACGAGCTTTGGGAGCCTGATTGCTGCGCGCCTCGTGATGGGCGCCGGCGAATCGACCAGCAACCCGGTCGGCGGAAAGGTCATCAGGCAGTGGATCCCAGCCGGTGAGCGAGGCATGGTGACCTCGATGTTCAACAGTGGGTCCTATGCTGGTCCGGCCATCTGCTCGGTGATCCTCGGTGCATTGGTCGCGGCCTTCGGCTGGCGCCTGTCATTTGTCATCGCCGGGGGCATTGGCTTTGTGTGGCTCGCAGCATGGCTCATCTTCTTCAACACGCCGGAGAAGGCGCCGTGGCTAAAGTCCGACGAGCGCGAGAAGATTGTTCGCGAGCGCGGTACGGCACCTGTCGCCGAGGTCGAGGACACGAACACGGCCGGCGGACTGCGCACACTGCTTCGATCGCGCACGCTCTGGGGGCTGGCGATTACCCAGGGCTGTAACGTCTACACGCAGTACCTCTTCCTGACGTGGCTGCCCAGCTATTTGCAGACAACTCGGCACCTCAGCTTGACCCATACCGGAGCCCTCGCAGCCGTGCCGTATGCAGCAGCAGTGATTTTGTGCATCGCGGTTGGCCGTCTCAGCGATCGCTTCCTGAAGAAAACTGGCGTGGGGTCTGGTCGGCGCCGCAACGCGGTTGCGTTGGCCATGCTCACAGGTTCGGTTATTCTCGCCGTCCCCTTTACGACGAACCTTGGCGTTCTGATGGTCGTCTTCTCGATCGCGTTGGCGGGGATTGCTTCGACGACCTCGCTGAATTTCGCGCTGTTGAACGACGTCTTGCCGAGTGCAAAGCATGTCGCAAAGGCGATGGCGTTCGTGGTGGTAGGCGGCAATATCTTCGGGATGATTGCTCCGATTGCGACGGGCTACGTGATTCAGGCCACTGGGAGCTATGACTGGGCTTTTGGCATCGCAGGTGTGCTGCTTATCATAGGCGCAGCGGTTGTGATGACCATGACGCGCTCGCCGGTGGTTAGCCAGAATTCCCATACGCCGAGCACGGTTTCGGCACAATCTTGATCTGAAAATGGGCGGGCATGGTCACTGGTGCTCGCCCAGTCGTTGTGCCTAAAACGGCGAAGACGCAGGTTGCTATTGAATAAGTCTCACACCGGAGACCATGTGTCGCCATCAGGCAGCTGGCAGTCGTCCACGGCAAAATTCGCTAGCCTCTACGCGACATTCTTCACACTCTCCCTCGTGCTGCTGCTCGGATTCGTCGGGTATTCCATCACTTCAACGATGGAGCGCAGTACCGACGTTGTCATCAAATGGGAACTCAACTACTTTGACTCGTTCCCCGACGACGAAGTAGAACATGCGATCCAGAACCGACTCGAGCATGAGCGATTGCACGCGAACTACTACGGGCTGTTTAGCGCCGACGGACATAGGATCGCGGGTGACGTCCTCGCAATTCCAGGCGACGTACGCATTGGTCGCGAGGGCGTCACGCTCAAGCACACGTTGCGAATCGACAGAGCGCAAACGTCGCCGGTGATGCGCGTCATGGCGGAGCGGCGCCGGGACGGAAGAATTCTCGTCGTTGCGCACGATCTCACGCATTATCTGAGCATCCGTGAAAATAGCATCGACGCACTCGTACTCGGCGGCGCGCTTTGTCTCGCGTTAGGTGCGCTGGTGGCGTTTCTGCTCACGCAGCGACAAATGGCTCGCATAAAGGAAGTGCGCGCCGCTACACGAGCTATAGCCGGAGGCGATCTGTCGCGCCGGTTGCCCGTTAGTGGACGTGACGAATTCGACATGCTCGCGCATCTCGTTAATCACATGCTGGGAGAGGTCGAGCGCCTGATGGGCGAGGTCAAGGGGGCGTGCGACGGAATTGCCCACGATTTGAGAACACCACTGGCGCATGTCCGCACGCGGCTCTCTCAGGTTGCTTCACGCGCGGTCCGGTACAGCGACATCGAGCTCGAAACCGAGATCGCCAACGTCCGCCAGGACGTTGATCGCTTGCTCGAAACGTTCCGCGCCATGATGCGCGTCTCTGAAATCGGCACACTCGACCGTCGCAGAGCATTTGAGGAGATCGACCTTGCACAACTGCTGGGCGACGTCTGGGAGCTATACGATCCCTTGGCCGAGAGTTGTGGCGTCAAATTGACTGTTGATACGCGCGCTGATGCTCCGATTTTTGGTGACCGTGCACTTCTATTCGAGGCGTTCAGTAACATAGTGGATAACGCGGTTAAGTTCTCTCCGGCTGGCAGCGCTGTGAGCATCGTCCTACGTGGAACGCCATCGGGCATAGCTGTGGATGTGATAGATAGTGGGCCGGGAATCCCCGCGGAGGAGAGAGAAGCGGTACTGCAGCGCTTTTATCGGAGTGAGCGCACGCGCCACCTGCCGGGTACTGGGCTGGGACTCAGTATTGTTTCGGCGATTATCAACCTGCACGATTTCGGGATTCACATCTCCGACGCAGAACCGGGCGCAACGATTACCGTGCAGTGCTGTTCGCAGGTGTCATCCTGAAGCGCGTGTTGAGACTCACGCCACGGCGCGGCGGCGAGAATCGCCGACGTTCCCGGCGGCAGTTCGCACGGCGGCTGCAAGCGGCTTCCATGCCGTCTGGCTCAAAAACCAGAGCCCCTCTGTGCAAGCCTGAGATACTCCCAGCCTAGAATGAGATCCAATACATGAGCAAGTCCAAGAAGAAGGCGCCCAAGACACTGCACGCAGGTGATGTCTTCGAGGGATGGCTGCTGGAGGCACCGCTCGGTGCCGGCGGAAATGGCGACGTGTGGAAAGCAGCGAGACCGGGGCAGGCATCCCAGGCCATTAAGATCCTGAGGTCGGTCTCAGCCGAGACTTATGAGCGCTTCAAGATAGAGACAAGTACGCTTGAGAGGCTTGGGCACTTACCGGGGGTAATCCCTCTACTCGAGAAGTTCGTTCCCGACGACAAGTCCGGCCCGACGCCCTGGTTCACAATGCCTGTGGCCATTCCATTCGAGCAGTACGTCCAGGGGCGCAATACCTTCGATATCGTCGAAGACTTTATCGCGCTGGCTGGGACAATTCAGAGACTGCACGACGTGGGCATGTCGCACAGGGACATTAAGCCAGCCAACTTCTTGTTCTACGAAGGTCAGCTTTGCCTGTCCGACTTCGGGCTCGTGAAGTACCCGAACCGTGCGGCGATCACGCCGCCCCGCAGAGACGTTGGCGCGAAGTTCACGATGGCGCCCGAGATGCGCAGGATGGCCCACTCTGCTAATGGTCTGCCCGCGGACGTTTATTCGTTCGCTAAGTCGCTTTGGATTGCGTTGACGGACCAGGAACTGGGTTTCGATGGACAATACAACCCGCTTTCCTCACTATCCCTCTCCCAATATTTGGCGAACCAGTACACCACCACGTTGGACCGCTTGCTTGAGGAATGCACCGACTCCGAGCCAGACCGGCGGCCCGCAATGTCGAGCGTCATCGTGCGATTACAGGAATGGCTCGCCATATGCAGGGATTTCCACACCCGTAACCTGACCGAGTGGACAGAGCTCACGCGCAAGCTTTTCCCGCTCGGCGCGCCGAACCGTAGCACATGGGAGGATGTCGATGCCATCTGTTTGGTGCTTGCGGAGATCGCCAAGATCCCTGCGCTAAACCACATGTTCTATCCAACGGGCGGTGGGAACACGATTACAGCTGTGTCTACGGCAGCCGAAGACGGGATGATCGCGCTCCACATTGGCGAGAAGATGGTGGAGATTCTCAGGCCGGCGAAGCTCACCTTCGAATCCTTTGGAAACGACATGAATTGGAGCTACTTTCGGCTCGAAGCTGCGCAGGTAGCGCCAAGTGGCGTCAAAGGTGCGATCAGTCGGGAGCGGACCTATGAGGCGCTGACTGAGATTTCGCCGGGACACTACGTCCCCTACGAATGCTGGGACCATAACGAGTACAACGGAGAGCCCTTACCGGATTCGGCCCGGCCTGCCAGTCGCTATCTATCGGGTGCATTTGTCTTCTTCAGCACGCGCTCGACCTACAACGGAGATGGCAGGACCTACGACGCGAGGCACAACAAGATGTCAGAAGCAGAGTTCAGAGCTTACATCGCACGTCATGCGCAACGCGACTGATCACTTTGTGCACGACGATCTCGAGCGACTGTTCTAAGGCAATGAGATCAGGAGCGCGAACGTCTCCTTTAGGTTGACCGGCGCCTCACGCCATGTCGATGTGCGTGCAGCGCGTGTTAGTGGTGCCGCTGGAAGTCGCTGTGGCGAACGTAGGCAACGACGGAGTTTCCCTTGCATGTCCTGTTTCCCACCGTCGAAAAGCGTTACGTGGACTTCCCGGCGCCAACGCCGACGCGCCTCTAGAGATGGCTCAGGAGAGGAAAGGCGAGAGGGGGTATCGACTAAGTGACACTAAGCGGCGTTGTCGGGTTCGCCCGCCATATAAAGCAACGCATCGTGAACTTTCACGCTGCCGGACGGGCCGCAATCACTTCAGAGGATTTTCGGAGGCTGTTATAGCGGTGCAGGTTCGCAGAGTCATCTGGCGGCGCGGCGAAAACCGCGAAGACGACAGAAGATACCCGCGGTGTCTGCGGGTATCTATCGATCGGAGTCGCGAAGAGGATCTTACTTCGGCTGTGCGGCCCAGTAGGTTCGCGTATTGGTGAACTCGCGGATCCCTGCCGTAGCGAGTTCGCGGCCATAGCCCGACTTCTTCGTGCCGCCGAACGGAACGCGCGCATCGGATGCCGTCATTGCGTTGATGAACGCTGCGCCAGTCGTAACACCCTTTGCGATTGCGAGCGCGCGATCAGAGGAGGCAGACCAGATGCTGATGGATAGACCAAATTGCGTCGCGTTCGCCAGACGGATTGCATCCTTGTCGTCCTGAGCCACTGCAATCACTGCGAGAGGGCCGAACGTTTCTTCGTCGAACGCTGCGACGCCCGGTGCGGTGTTGCCGAGGACAGTGGGCGCGTAGAAGTAGCCGGCGCCGTCAATGGCCTTGCCACCTGTAAGCAGCTTTGCGCCCGCGTCGATAGAGCGCTTCACCTGACCATCAAGCGCGTTTCGCAGATCCGCGCGGGCGAGAGGGCCCATCTGCGTTCCCGCCTCGGTCGGATTGCCAACGACGAGCGCTTCCACCTTCTTCACGAACTGTTCGGTAAACGAGTCTGCGATTTCCTGCGAGACGATGAAACGCTTCGCGCAGACGCAGCTCTGGCCGGCATTGTTGAAGCGTGCCTTGACGGCGGCTTCGACAGCACGCGGGACGTCAGCGTCGTCCAGAACAACAAACGCGTCAGAACCACCGAGTTCAAGAACGGACCGCTTGGATTCGCGCCCCGCAGCGGCACCGACGGCGGCACCAGCGCGGTTCGAGCCGGTCAGGGTCACAGCAGCGATGCGATCATCCCGAATGAGCCTGTCGATGACTTGAGGGACATCCGGTTCGGCAACGACCAGCGTGGTGACGAGGTTCTTCGGGAATCCGGCGTCGACAAAAATTTGCTCAAGCGCCAGAGCGCAGCCAGTTACATTCGGCGAGTGCTTGAGGACCACGCCATTGCCCGCGGTCAACGAGGGGATCGCGAAGCGCATGACCTGCCACACCGGGAAGTTCCACGGCATGACAGCGAGCACGAGACCAATGGGCTCATAGCTTACCCACGCGTCGACTCCCTCGATGCTGACCTTTTCGTCGCCGAGAATGCGATCGGCGTGATCCGCGTAGTACAAGGCGGTCACAGCGGACTTCTCAACCTCACCGGCCGCTTCCGCAGCGATCTTGCCCATCTCGGTCGTGATCAGGTTGCTCAGCGCAGAGCTTTGACGACGGAGTTCTTCGGCAAGGCGGCGGACGGCAGCTACGCGTTCGGTTAGCGGCGTCTTTCCCCAGGACAGCGCGGCGTCATTGCCAGCTGCCACAGCTTCTTCGATACGTTCGGCTGACCAGCTCTGGTACGTTTCCAGCGACGTTCCATTGACGGGATTAACGGTAGTGATTTCGAGTGTCATGACTTGATCCTTCAGATCATCGCTGTCCGCGCGCATCGCTTGCCCGCGGCAGCCGGATTAAGCGTGGTGGAAGAGTTGGCTACACAGGGTGTTGACCTGGCTACCCTTGACCACACAGCGGTCGGCCGCCTCGCGCCACTTGGCGAAATGCGGGGCAGCGCGGTGAGCGTCAATAGCCGCTTCGTCGTCGTACAGCTCGTAGAACACGAAGTGCAGCGGATCCTTGATGTCCTGCGTGACGTCGAAATACTTGCAGCCCGGCTCGTCGGAGAAAGTGCGCGTTGCATTCTCCTTGATGGCAGCCAGGAATTCTTCGAGGCGTTCGGGATGGACCTTGAGGGAGACGATGAGAGCGATCATTAAGCTGTCCTGGAGCGTTATGCGTGTGCCGGAAGGGGCAGAGGGGTGTCGGTTTCTTCGGCGAGCTTCGCCATGCTTTGCCACGTGTTGTCAGCAAGCGTGATCCCGGCTTCGCGCAGCTTCACCGTGTTGCGATCCTCGAGTTCACCGGGGAAGAAGATTTCTTCAATGCCGTGCGCCTTGGGTACATCCTTGATTTCATCGATCAAGGTCTCCATGCGGTGTTCGAACTCGGGGACCGGCATCATCGACTTGATGTCGATCGTGATCAGGAGGTGGCCACAGCCGCTAGGCTTAGTCGCGTCGTAGGGCCCAACAACGTTCGAGCCGAACTGGCTGCCGGTCAGTACGCCGGCGAGCACGTCCATCATGAACGAAATGACATACCCTTTATGCCCGGCCATCGGCAGGATAAGACCGTGAATGGCCTTGCTGGCGTCGGTCGTCGGCACGCCATTTTCGTCGGCCGCCCAGTTCTCCGGGATCGCGACGCCGCGCTCGGCGGCAAGATAGATCTTTCCGCGCGCGACAGCTGTATTGGCGATGTCCATCACGGCGACGCCACGGCGGCCGCCGGGTGCTGCGATCGACCACGGGTTTGTGCCGACACTCTTTTCACGGCCGCCCCAAGGTGCCATCGCAGGACTAGCATTGGTCGCGAGGAACGCCACACAGCCCGCTTTCGCCGATTCGCGCGTGAAATAAGCCGCCGTGCCGAAATGATTGGAATTGCGCACACCAACGGCGCTAATTCCGAACTGACGCGCACGCTCGATCCCAAGTTGAACCGCCTTGGCGGCCAGCACCTGGCCGATGCCGTGACGTCCATCCAGAATTGAAACAGCACCACCGTCAAGCACCTGCTCAGGGTTCGTCATGGCCGTCATGACCCCAGTACGAAGGCGTTCCACATACCACGGCAGGCGCAGCATCCCGTGCGAGGAATGGCCCCAAAGCTCGGCCGTGACGAGGCTGTCGGCGAGCAGATGGGCGTCTTTTTGCGGTACGCCCAAGGTTTCCAGAACGGCTGTTCCAAACTCTGTGAGCCCTTCCGCTTGAACGGTGAATGACATTTGAATCTCCTGATGATGCCGGTAATTTAGGCGGGCAATGCTAGCGCCCGTGAGCGAACGACTGTTTTGGCACTTGCCAGGTGAAGTTGCACTGCGAGCCAATGACGAAGCCTCTCGCTGCAATGCAATCGACTATCTGGGAAACTCTTTGGGCAACCTGCCATCCGGAGCCACGTTGGTGTGCCGTCGTTGGCCACGCGTCGACCACAGGCCCTTGCTTGTCGCTTATTGCTTGCCGTGCTCTGCTGCGACCGGATTCGTCTGGCCGCTGGCTGTGAGTGTGCGGGTCGCTTCAGGGGTCGCGTAGATCCAGAGAATCTTCATCGGATTCGTCTTGGAGATGTTGCGGAAGCGATGATTGACGTTCGGCGGGATGAACGTCACGTCGTGAGGCTTCAATTGATATTCAAGACCATCGATGTCGAGAATCGCATCGCCTTCCATGAGCACAACGCTCTCCTGGCAGTTGTGGCTATGGAAGGGAATTTCCACACCCGGGTCGAACGACGTATAGCCGGTGATGAAGCTCGTCGTGCCCAGCTCGCGGGAAACGAGGGGCGTCGTGCGGGCGCCGCCACCGCGCTCGTGCGTCGGCAGGGATTCCGGCTTGAGAAGGGCTGCGCCCGAAGGGGTCTTCATGGTCATGCTGCGTCTCCGATCAGAAAGTGGGACCGCCGGTGCCGATGGCGCTGGCTGAAATGGAGAGGCGGGCACCCAGTCCGCGACACGCATGACGTCGCTTTCTGGTGTGGGTCTAGCACTCAGCCCGCCTCGAGACTTGAGTATAGCGTTTCATGATCATAAAATGCAATCTGGAATGTGGCTGGTCAGTGTTTACACTGGGCGTTGGTGGCGTTTTACGGCGGGCTTGAATATTGCCTTACATACGTCACGCAGATTGCTTTATTATGCGACAGGATGCGATTTGACGCAGCACGGGACATTCCTGTGCTGCGGTGTGGTGCGACCCCAATTTATGTTTGACGCGCGTGAGCGTTGGCTTCTCATTCGTTGAATCTTCCGCCGCCACCTGAAGTTGTCTCGCCGCATCTGTTTCCGCAGCAAAGTGCAGCACCGGTGGGATGGAACGCGCCTCATGCTCGCGTAGTTTCCTGCCCTGTGGCGAGGCGATGTTGCAGTAGCCGCTACCGACATGGGCCTCAAGTAAACCGCGCGCGAGCCGTATGCCGAAGTGTGCACGTCAGCCTGGCTGGCCAAATATATAAAAAGTGATGAGGAGTACCAATAATGCTTTCTAGATTTACAACAATCAGCGCCCGAATCGGACTTGCCATGGCGCTTCTGGGCTCCCTTCTGGTCGGCATTGGCGCATTTGGCTTCGCAGGCATGATGGCGAGCAACAATGCGAATCGAAAGACGTACGCGGTTCAAATGCCCAAATCGATTGCCGTCGGAGAAATGGTCATCTTCGTTGGGCGGCAGCGCACCACGCTGGACCGCGCAGCGATCCAGCTCGACGCGAATGACGCAAGGAGCATGTACGTCATGGAAAAGTCAGTACACGACGGTGCTGATGCCGCGTGGCAGCGCTACCTGTCATTCCCGCGGGATGCAACGGAGGATCAGTTGGCCGCAGTTGTGACGAAGGAATACGACACGATCGAGGCCGCGCTTGCGAAGTATCAGGACGCTACTGCGAGTGGAAACCGCGACGAAGTCGTGAAACTAAGGGGTGGTCTGGGACAGGTTTATATGCGCCTGCAGAGCGCATCAGATGCGCTCAAGAAGTATCAGTTGGATCAGGCGCGGGACGACTACCAGGCGACCGAACGGGCTTACACCTGGTTCCGGATCGGCAGCTTCACTGTGATAGGTCTGGGTGCGATCGCAGCGTTCCTGAGTTGGCTGTACCTCCGTCGCGCCATCCTGACCCCCGTGAACGACGCGATCTTTCATTTCGAAGAGATAGCGCGAGGCGACCTGAGCCGCGAGATCGTTGTACGCTCGGACGACGAAATGGGTCGAATGATGGGCGGCCTTGTGTCAATGCAGGGAAGTCTGATTCGCACGGCAATCTCGCTACGTGAGGGTAGTGATGCGATTGCCACCGCCACGCGTGAAATCGCGGCGGGCAACACGGACCTTTCGGCGCGCACGGAGTCCCAGGCGGCGTCGCTGGAGGAGACCGCCGCAAGCGCGGAGCAACTCGCGGGGACGGTAAGGCAGAATGCCGACAATGCGGCCCGAGCGAGCGCGCTGTCTTCATCCGCTTCTGACGTCGCCCGCAAGGGGCACGATGTGGTCGCGCGAGCAGTCTCCAACATGGGGGAGATCAGCCGAAGCTCGAAAGCGATATCCGAAATCACAACCATCATTGAAGGTATCGCGTTTCAAACGAATATTCTGGCGTTGAACGCAGCGGTTGAGGCCGCGCGCGCCGGCGAGCAGGGGCGGGGCTTCGCAGTCGTTGCGGGTGAAGTCCGGACGCTGGCGCAGAGATCTGCTGTTGCTGCCAAGGAAATCAAGGAATTGATCTCCAACTCCACCACGCGTATTGATTCGGGCGCAGCGCTTGTTTCTGAGGCGGGTGCGACGATGAACGAAGTAATCGAATCCATCGGGCGCGTGAACACGCTTGTGGCTGAGATTGCCTCAGCGTCGAGCGAGCAAAGCCATGGCCTGAGCCAGGTCAGTACGGCCGTGAACGCCATGGACAACACGACGCAACAGAATGCCGCTCTAGTGGAGGAGGCGGCCGCTGCTGCCCAGGCATTGCAGCACCAAGCCAGCAGACTTGCCGAGACCGCTGCAACTTTCAAACTGGCGGGTCGTGCGTGAAGAAGGAAACGCGACGCGCGTTGATAGCCAGTGGACTATTCAGAGGGCAGCAGCGGTAAGCGACAGCGCATCGCGCTGTCGAGCAGAGGCCAAAGACCAAGGCGGGCGTAAACCTTCAGTCTTCAGCCGGCTCTGGCCGCACTCTGCATACCTAATTCACTAGGGAAGTCGTCTTGCGACGCGTCAAAGAGTAGTGCAGCGTATATCTTTGTCAAAGCGACGCTGCACTAGGCTCATTCGACTCGGCGCTCGCGCGCCTCCATGCCGGAGGCGGATCTGTCATCGTGATGGAAGGTATGTGTTGTTTCGGCAAGCAATCGTGCCGACTCAGGAGTGGGCGAAGACCGTGGAGTTCAGATAGGAGAGTTGGCCGTCTTTCTCTGCGTGGACGAGGTCGTGGTAGACCTCAGCGCGAGTCTCCTGGTGCACAGGTTTGCCATACGGGGGGACCCACTGGCTAGCTTGCGCGGCGGTGCCAACATACTTGACTTGCGTCATGACCGGTTGCTGTGCACCATAGTTTGGCCCTGTTGAAACAGGTGTTTGTGCAAACGCAGACGTTGTCGTGGCGATT
The DNA here is from genome assembly GCF_003268775.1 of Paraburkholderia unamae. Classification (GTDB taxonomy): domain Bacteria; phylum Pseudomonadota; class Gammaproteobacteria; order Burkholderiales; family Burkholderiaceae; genus Paraburkholderia; species Paraburkholderia unamae. The sequence continues at coordinate 706 of NZ_QLSU01000016.1, read as the reverse complement.
CCTGCAAGTGCGGCGGCGACCATAAGGGCTTTCATCGTTTCTATCCTCAACGGGTTGGGTGACCGGCTCGGCGCTAAGCGCATGACCGTTGTGGAGAGGTTAGTGCGATCGCACTATCAGATAGAAAGCAACATCATGAAGAAAAGTTAACTCTCCACGAGTGAAACCCGAGCGAGCTAGTTGGTGGCGTGGCATCACGCGGGGTATCGTCGAGGGGATCCGCGTGCCGTCCTTTAACGTGCCGCGCACGTCGACTGCGGACACGAAGGTGCGCGTGGAGAGGCGATTTTCGGATCTGTGCGTTGCCACGGTGCGGCACCCACGGGCGCACCAAATCCGCCCCGCGTTTCAACTGGGAAGCCTAATGACTTGCACGGGGTCGGAGCCTGCGCGCACGCTCTGGCATCTGATTGGTCTTATTGCATTATGTGGTCATATAGTGCAATATGCGCAAAGACGAATCGGGCACTGGCTGGTGCTTACCGGACTCCTCCTCCGGCGATTCGTCTATCTATCGGATGCGCTTGGCTCGTGTGAGCTGCGCTGTCGATGCGACAGATGCGGAGCCGCGATTATCCCCGTCAAATCACAGTAACTCGCCGATGCGCTACCGCGCACCGGCGAGCGGTCCTAAAAGATCCTGTGCTTAGAACTTGTGGCGAATGCCCACACGCGCGACGAGCTGGTTGGCGTTGCCCGAGGCGCT
>NZ_QLSU01000015.1 GCF_003268775.1 Paraburkholderia unamae | reverse complement strand
CTTCCCATCCCGAACAGGACCGTGAAACAACTCCACGCCGATGATAGTGCGGATTGCCCGTGTGAAAGTAGGTAATCGTCAGGCTCCTTATGCAGTAAAGTCCAGAACCCCGGTGTCTCCGAAAGAGAGCCGGGGTTCTGGCGTTTACGCTTCGGCTACGCGCAGAATCATTGCGGCAGTTTCACCACTCCCGTACGCAATCCGGCAATCGTGTAGCTGATGATGCGCGACACCAGGCGTGTCAACATCTCGGCTGCCTGCGGGTTGGGGGCGGGCCCGTTTGTGCCCGGTCGTGCCGTTTTCAGAAACGCGCCCCACCACGGCACCGATTGCTCGAGCAGCGAGGCTGGGTACACACCCGGCGACGTCGGCGCCGGATTGATGGCAATCGCGACCGCTGCGCCAACCTGCGCTGGTGTCGGGTTGATGCCGCTTATCTGACCGGTGATCAAGGCCAGCAGTTCGAGATTGCCCTCGACATTCGGCGGCTCGTTGAGCGGCGCCGCTTTCGTGTAGACCGGCCGCGCGGCGATCCGCGGCGGGATGCGTTCGACGTAGGTCACACGGTGCAGCACGCGCCAGGCGGGGCCGCTCGTGTCGAGCTCGCGCATTGCGCGCGCCGCCGGATCGTTCGACTGCGCCTTCCACACCGGGTCGACAACCTTGGCGAACCCGTCCGCGTTCTCCTGGCTGGCTGGTAGCAGGAAGCTGAAGAAGCGGTACTGGCGCACCTTGCCCGGGCACAGGCCCGGCGCGAACGCGCCGGTGCCCCCACCGTAGTCAGCGCCCGCACTGGGGTCCCAGGCCGGGAGATAGGACTCGCCGTCCACCGTGACGTCGAGCGTGACCGACTGCTGCTTGTCACTCTTGAGGCCGACGTGAACATCGACCATCTGCGTGACGAGCAGATCGAGCGAATACGCGAAGCCGAGTTCGAAGAAGAATTCGCCCTGTGCCTTGAGCCCGCCACCGCCCCCACGGTTGCGCCAGCCCGTATAACTGCGCGACGACACGCTCGCGAAGCTCTGCGACTCCGTATGCAACCCCTTGTCGGCGCTCCAGACGTAGCGGTTGGCAATGCCCGTGACGGGCAAGCTGCCCTGATTGCCGCCGCCCGGTTCGCTGTCGAAGTCAACCGGCAGGTTCGCCTTGGCGTCGTTCAGGCTCGCGTTGCCGCCCTGGTCGCGTCCTTTCCAGTCGAACTGAGCGGCATAGGCTTGCCGACGTTCGTTCTGCGCCTCAAGAGACGCGGCGAGCGCATAAGCCTCGGTTGGCTGGAAGTAACTGCGGTGGGGGGCACCGGCGTTGCCGGTCGAAGGGTCGTCGACCAGTCCGACCTTGCCGTCGAGCGAGCCGTTCTTCGTGTAACGCGGGTTCATCGGAAACAGCAGCAAGTTGCGGTCGGGCGGAATGGCCAGGTTGGGCACGATTAGCGTTCCGACAGCCGCGCCGCTGGCGTGGTAGACCATGGCGAACAGGTCGGCGACGAGCGATTCGACGAGCGCGTAGCCGAGATTCGCCGGCACGAAGCGCCTGCCCACCTGCGGATTCAGATAGCGCTTTGCATCGCCCTGGAACGTCTCCCAGTCACCCTTGACCGCGACCATATCTTTCTGGACCGACGTCCACTCTCCCGAAAGGTCGGTGCCCTGGGTATCGCCATACGTCGCCTTGGTCGCGGCCACCGCCTGCACGGTGGATTTCAGGTCATAGGCCTGCTTGTTGATGAGCAGGATGCTCCAGTCGGCGCGGCTCTCGATGCCGAACAGACCAATCGCGGCCTTGAAGTCGATGTCGACGGTCGTTGTCGTGCTCGAGCTGTACGCGATCTTCTGGCTGCTCTGCTGGGTGAGCGTGACGGATGATGTGCCGTTGTAGGCGGTGTAGAGGGTGCTGGTTTGCGACAGGTAGTACGGGCGCGACAGGTTCTCGCTCGGCACCGGTGGCGCTCCCTCGATGTAGCCGATCAGCGTCGGGTCGGTCTGCACCTGGCCGACGTAGATCAGGTCGAGCAGCCCCAGCTCGATCGGCCGTTCGGGGGCGGCGTTGGGGTCGAGCACATAGGCGCGTTCGAGTATCGCCTTGCCCTGGCGTGTGCCGGCGGCGGTGGCGACCGCGTAGGAACCCGCCGCGACGCGTCCGGGCGTCGACGCGCAGAGGTAGGTGAGCGCGCCGCCATACACGTTCTGGATCAGCGCCCCTTCGTTGCTGACGGGAAGATCACCGGGCAGCAGACGGCCAGCGCCGATCGCCGGAACAGGGTCATTGCCGCCGCCGGTCTGGTCGATGCCGCCGTTGCTGAAATTCCAGAATGCGAGCAGGCCGGGCTCGTCGCCCGCACGCGGCGTGTACTGTTGCCCGCGTATGGTCGCGAGGTCGCGGGCGACGCCCCACAGGCTCAGCGAGCCGAGCCGGCCCACGAGCCCATTCACGCCGCTCTCGAGCGGTTTGCCAAGGGTGAACTGCGAGTTCGTGGCGGGCGTGAGCGTCCCCGCGTAGGGCTCGATACTGACGACCGGTGCGCCGTTGGCGACAAAGTGCAGGGTCGAGGTGTCGTTGAGATTCGTCCAGCATGCCGACGACGTCAGCACCGCATCGCTGTTGCCAATCGTGTCGGCCGCGACCACGCCCTCGCCGTCGCGCAACGCCCACTCGGCAGCGAGGCCCGCAGGCGGCCCGAAGGCGAGCCGCGTCGGCTGGAGTTCGGGAAACAGGTTAGCGACGCTCGCGGCCGCGCTCCAGTAGCGCAGCCGCCCGAGCGTGCCGCGAAACAGGCCGTACGACTCGACCGGTTGGTCGGCACCGTCTGGTGCGAGGTTGGTCCGGCCAATGAGCACGTCGGTCTGCGACGTGGCGAGCTGAAGCACGCTGGTCTTCACGGTCCCCGTCTTCGTGCCGATCGGTTTGCCGCCGGCGTAGAGGGTCATCGTGTACGAGGCCGTCGAACCGTCTTGCCGTGTGGCTGAAACCCCGCTGAAGACGGCGGCCACGTGCCGGACTGCGCCGTCGGCCAGGTTGATCTGCGCACTCGTCACGGTATCGGTTTTGGTCGCGCCGAGGTCGGTGTCGATCATCTTCACGGTGAACGTCAGATTGCCTTTGGCGTCCACGGCGAGCTGGTAGCACTGGTCGGCGGGCGACTGGTCCCATGCCCAGTGGGCAACGATGGTCGCATTCTGCGCCGTGGCGGCGGGCAACTGGACCCACGCGTCGAGGGCGAACGACGATCCCGGATTCAGATCGCCGCCCGGACAGCGCGCCCAGTCGTAGCGGCCGGCGTTAAAGCGTGTCGCCGGATTCAGGTTCAGCGCGCCGCCGGCCTGGTAGACCAGCGCGAAGTGGTTCCAGCGGTCGTTGGGCAAGGCCGCGTGGACTTCCACGGCGGGCAGGCCGGCGATGCTCGCGACGAGCGAGAGGAAATAGTCGTCGGCCACCACCTCAACGGGCTGTGTCCACTTGTAGTAGTCGGCGTTCCAGTCCGCGCCGCTGACTGCTGCGATGTTGACCAGGTAGTTGCCGGTCGGCCCGCCGGAGTGCATCCCCGTCATCGGCCAGCATCCGAGCAGCCCCGGTTCGTGGCCGGTGAGGCCGCTGAAGGCCGTGCGCCTGATCTCGGCGGCCGTGCGCTCGACACCCCAATAGCGCAAGGCGGCCACGCGGCCGAACAGGCTTACGTCGGTCGGGGTATTGGCGCCGACGATCAGGAAGGCGCCCCCCTGGTTCTGCTGCAACGGGACGTCGGTAAAGGTGCTGTCGACGATCGCGTTGATGAGCAGCACCAGTGACCAGGGACCATTGGGCTTGGGCTGCGTACCGATCACAGCGACGTGGGTCCACACCGGCAGGTTGCTGTTATTGACCGCCGGCACGATCGCCTTGCTGGTGTAGTCGTGGAGCGTCGAGCCATCGCCGCTCGCCCGCAGCACGATGTTGCGTGCAGAGTTGAGCGTGATCGCGAAGGCCGGCACCACCTGGTGCGGCAACTGCACCTGAACGATGCCACCTGATGCGCCGGCCGGTGCGGCCGTCGCATCCGGTTGAATCCAGCACTCCCAGGTAAACGAGGCGGCGGGCAGGAAACTCACGCTGGCCGAGGTGCCGGTCTGGAAGAACGAGGAATCGGGTTGACCGGGTTGCTTGGTGTAGGCGCCGAATTCCACCACGTTCTGGCCTTTGAGCCCGATGCGATAGTCGAGGGCCGGCACGGTGGGAGGCTGCTTCGTCACGCCGTCGTGGAAGGTCACGACGCGCTGCGCCACGCTGCTCGACGGTTGCAGCCACGCTTCGAGCGTCCATTCCGGCTGGGGCCGCAGGTTGATGCCCGGTGGGAGGGCGGCGTTGTTCGCGACGACCGGAACGTTGACGTTGTCCGTGCCATTGAACGTGCACGACATCGGCGCGGGTTGGCGGATCCACGCGCCGGCCGACACCGTGGCGCCCGCGTCCCTGAGCTTGCGGGTCGCCTTTTCGCGGATGCCTTGCGCCTGGAGATTTTCGATGTACGCGGGGATGCCTTCCTCGGGCGCATCGGGCACGCAAACGAACGCGCCGAGCCTGACCAGGCTGGCGATCGGTCCTTTCGGCTGGATGTGCTTCTGGGTGCCGGCCGTGAAGGTATCGACTCGCGCCATCCACCCGGCGAGGTCGATATCGGGAAGCAGCAAGTCGAACAAGGCGGCCATGCCGCGCAAGCTGAGCGCCCCGACCGCTGACACGGTGGGCAGCACGTCGCCGGCTACGCCGGTGATGTCGACGAGCAGACCCAATGCGGCGAACTTGTTATTGGCGGCAAGCGTTGCGGCGAAATCCTTGACGGCGCGCGGCACGTTCTCGATAGTGAACGCGCCGGACGGCGGCGTGAAGGTGACGGTGAGGCCGGGAGCCTTGGCAGGCGCTTCCACCTTGATCGTCATGTTGCTCAAGTCGGGCGCCGTGGCGGTCGGGCGCAACAGGAGCGCTGCATCGATCTGATAGGCGTCGGTGGCAAGTCCGAACAGGGTCGTCGTGCCTGGCCCTGCGACATAGGGGTACACCGTTGCATCGGCCGAGCCGTCAAAGAGGGCGGCCCAACCCGCGACCTTTGCGGGCACGTCGGGCCACACGGCGGTGATCGGCGCGCCGGTGGCCGGCCGGAAGGACAGCGTGACCTGAAGGCGCGCGCCGCTTTGCGCGACGGCGACGCTTTCCAGCGGGATCGTGACGCGCGGCGTCGTGAACGTGGCGACGGGCTCGAAGCCGACCGCCTGCTGCTGCGCCATCTGCAACGGCACCCGTGCGAGCGGAAGCGTGCCGGAGAAGTCGAAGTAGGGGCGTGAGCCGTCCAGTGCATCCGGGTCGGCGCTGTCGTCGGTGGCCTCGCCGTTCAGCACGCTCGAGAATGTGGCCACGTTGCGCGGCACGCCGTGCCATGTCTCGCTGCCCCAGCCGGTGGCGGCGGGGTAGGTCACGGTCACGTCGCACAGGTCGGGTTGCGGCGTCGTCCAGTTTGCATCGCTGATCCGCACGGTCGACCCTGACATGATCGGGCCGCTTTGCCGGGCGACGAACCTGGCGTTGCCTGACGGCTGTTCGGTCGGGGCGGCGTACTTCCACGGGACCGCCAGTTCGAGCCGGCTCACGCGCGGGTCGAACTGCGCGACCATCGCGCGCGGCTGGCCGGGAACAAGCCCGCCCCAGCCGGAGAGCGCGTCGTTCACGGTGGCGAGCGGGCCGCCCGCATAGAGATGGACGAGCCCGTCCTCGGCCATCCGGCCCGTGAGGTCGGTATGCGGTTGCAGTTGCCCGAGCAGCAGCGCGGTGACGACCTGGCCGCCGATCAGATGCGTGACCCGCGGAGCCTGCGCCGCAGTCGGGAACGCGCTCGACTGCGTATCGGGCTTGAACGTACCGCCTTCGATGGAGCCATCGACGAGAACCAGTTCGGGCTGCACCGCCGGCATCGCGGGTGCGAGCCCTTTGGTGTCGAGGCCGAAGTCGTACACGGCAGTGGCGACCGCAAGGCCATTGCCGAGGCGCTCGCCGGACACGGCGAACGCGACCAGCAGTCGCGCGGCGCGTTGCACTTCGACCTGCGCACCCGAGGGATTTTCGGCTGGCTCCTGCTCAGCGTACATCACGATGGCCGGCGCTCGCGTGGCCAGAGCAGGGAGCACCTTGTCGCCTACCTTCGGCGTGAGCAGCGGGTAGGAGGTCGTGGACTCGGAGAAGTCCACGACGGTACCGTCGGTCTCGGTGATGCTCCAGAGCTGGAGGCCGGTGCCGCTCACGCAGGCGACATACCAGCGGAACAGGGCGGGATCGGACGTCGGCACCCGCGCGACATCGAAACCGGCGGCGGCACCGCGAACGTGGCTGAACTCGATGGTCGGCTCGAGAAACGGCGCGCCGGTCAGGTCGAGCGACGAAAGCGTATCCGTGGTGTCGAGCGGCCAGTCACGCACGCCGCTGCGTTGATAGCGGACCTCCCAGGCGCACTCCAGGCCGTATCGGGCGTATGCCGTGCCTGCGACTTCGTCGGTCCAGTGCCGTAGCACGAGGCGGTTCATGTAGAGCGAGCCGGCGGCCGTCGGGCGCAGCACCACCAGGTACGAACCGTCGCTGATCACCTGGAACGGGGCGTCCGCCGGAGTCAGCTTCGTGGCCGTGGTGGCCACCGTGATGAGGTCCATGCCCGCCAGCCGCAACTCGGGAGGCTGCTGCTCCTTCTGGAAGGCTTTGCCCGTCGGTGTGCTCGTGGGCGCGCCGGGGAAGGCGAAGCGATACCAGCCGCTCCAGACGCCTTCGCCGGTCGCCCCGCCGCCGCTTTGCGGATCGAGGACCTGAAAGTAGAGGGTCTCGTTCGGGGCCGCCGCCGCTCGTGCGAACGACAGCAGCATGCCTTTGTGAGAGACCAGTTGCGGGGCGGTGAGCGTAACGCCCCATGCATCGCTGGATGGCCCGCTCTCGTAGTTAGACATTCGTCACCTTGGCTAACGTAACCGTCGGGTTGAGATAGGTGTAGCCGTCCACGCTCGGGTCGGTGTTGGTCGCCGTGGCCGTGTAGCGCGCGGCGTTGCCGCCGCTCAGTCCGACCGTGAACGTATGGGTGAATTTCGTGTTGAGGAAGTACGTAATGACGAGCGTGGTCTGGCCGTCAGCGAGCGTGTACGTGCACGTGCCTCCGACGCCCGTGCCCGAGAGCTTGGTGCTGTCGGCCTCGAACGCCTCCACGCTGCTGCCGCTCTCGATCTTGTTCTTCTTGATTTCGATGGTTCCGTTGCTGGGATCGCTGGTGGAGTAGGTCAGCGTGCCGCCGGACTGGTTGTCGATCGTGGGGTAGACATAGTCGTACACGCCATACTTGCTCGGTCGCCCGGTCAGGACGTTGCGCACGAGGCCTGCGAAGGCGGGTGCCGCCACCCCGGCGGGAGCCTTGCGAAAGGCGTGCGGCAACTCCGAAGGCGTAATCACCAGGATTCCGGACTCAGGCTCGTAACGGTAGTCGGCCTTGAAACAGTCGCCGGCCAGCGCGCCGGCGTTTCCGGAGAAGCCTTTGACGCCGCTGCGCTCGAGATACCGGGCGACATGGGCCATCTGCTCAGGGGTCACCCCTTCCAACTTGATGCTTTCCATTGCTGTACTCTCCGTGCGTGAGGTGTACAACGACATATCGGGTATGTCGCTGCACCAAGGGTTGTGAAATCGATGGCTCTCAGTCGTCCCAGCCGCGACTGCCGAGCGTTCCAGCCAGGTTTGTGTACTTCTCTCACGCGCGCGGCGAGCCGGGGCTCCGGAAAACCGGAGTCGCCGCTATCGCGAGAAAATGCTGGGTGAAGGTGGTAAGCTAAAAAGAAATTTAATATTAGTAATCCTGCATTTATTATCTGGAATGCATTCTTCCCTGTCGTTGTGCCTGCTGGATTCTTTATAGAGTACAGATCCGGCTAGATGTAGATTTTTTTTCGAGAGCCCCCGATCGCTGTCGGTTAATTATCATTCGTGTAATGCGTTTTAATGTCTTTTACGCGGCGCGCATAAGAACGCTCAAATATTCGATAAAAATATCTCCACGGATGCTACATTTTTATGAAATCTAAGCGTCTCAGGTCACTGGGGGCCTTGCGGGAAAACTTCGAACACGGAACACTTGTGGAGCCGCTTTGACCCAGTCTGTAGCTGCTGCTGTCTCGACCGCACGTCCAGTTCTACGCCACGCTAGTCGACGCCAGTCGACGCCAGTCGACGGAAGGCAGACTGCTCTGTGTCGCGTCATGAGCCTCTTTTTGCCGAGATGCGAGGCGCTGACAGATTTGAACCGCAACGCCTTCTTTCAAGGGGTAAGATTCTGAGAGAAGTTCGCATACCTAATCACATAGGAGTGGTTATGGGGTAAACCAGAGCGAGTGTGGACCGGATCAGTCGTGATGCAAAAGCAGCTCGAAAATTCTCTTGCGCTTCCGTATGTTTGTACCTAGATTTTCATCGAAGAAGCGGACTTCTCTAGCTTTGCTTGCCAGAAATGTTTCTGAATGAAAGTGATAACTCCACGGAGGTTTTCAGTGACTTCATTGAGAATCAACACAAGGAGAGGGCAATGAGCGACAGCAAAACATACAACGGGGTTACGCCTGAAATCTTCTCATGTCTGAAAACAAAATCGAAGCGGGATCATGGGACCATTTATGATCCAGCGGAGGGAAATACCGGCACGGCATCTACGAGTGGGGTTGGGTGGGCCGTCAAGCTACAGTTTAATTTCAATCCGGAAGGCGGCCAGTTGCAGTACACCGTACTTGAAAAGAGTTGGATAGTTCCGGTTGGAGAAATTTGGAGTGGAATTTCAGATACCATAAATAGCTGTCGATAATTCTTTGAACGTCTAATATGGCTTGACGCATAGCGACCAGGTTCTTCATGCGTGAATGTCAGGCGCGGCGTTGATGGTGGGGCGGGGCATTCGATACAGTCGCCGGAGGGCAAGTTGTCGGCCTAAGCGGACCTTCGCAGAAAGGCAGCGGTGCGTCGGCTACAGGCAGGTTGACTGCCGTTCACACCTGCGCGACCACAAATGTCCGCTCTCGCTGCCGTCGAACGGGTCCTCACGACCCGAAGCGGCCAATGCCATCAATGCACCTGGACTGGCTGCTTTGTGAGCGAAAGCAGCCAGTCTCAGCGGCGCGGTTGATGCGCTTACCCCCCATTTTTCGATCGGGCGAAGTTTCGACAGCGTTGCTCATGGTGAATTGCCGTTCGCTGAAGGACCGCGCGAGCATACACACTCGTGGTGCAGCGACTTTTAGCACTGGGACGACTGCTCAGAGATGGGTGAATTTCAACGCTCAAGGCTGGAGCGTGCGCGCTGTGACGATCCTTTGCAAAGCAACCCGCCTGCCACTCCTGCCGTGCATGAAACGACCACGGCGCCGACCAGGAATACTGACCCAAGCCCGGTATGCCCGCCAACCCAGCCTAACGCGGGACTGCCGACGGCCATCGCCACATCGAGGAAAGCCGTGTAGATGCCCATCGCCAGACCCTGGTTCTTCGGTGTCGTTGCGCTTACCACCTCGACTCCGAGTCCCGGATAGACGAGCGAATAGCCAAAACCCGCAAGTGCCGCCCCCGCAGACGCAATGAGCGGCGTTTTCGCAAGCCCGATCAAAATCAGGCCCACCGCCTGGATGACCACAAACACCAGAGCGACCTTCGCGCCACCGAACCGGTCCGGTAGATGACCTGCGAGCGCTCGCGCGAGCATCAGCGCGAGGCCAAATGCGGTGAATGCCATCCATACCGGATGCCAGTGCATGTCGCTGTAGAGCAGCGAACTGAATGCGAGAATCGCGCAGTAGCCGATACTCGCGAGTGCGGCGCCAACGCCTGGCAGCCATACAGCGCTCATGACTGCCTTCAGCGACGAACGATCCCCATGGGGATGCGGTGCGACTGATGGCACCCGGGTGAGGTACAACAAAACGACGAGTGGCAGAACAGTCGTGATCAAAGCGACGGCAATAAAACCGACCGATGCATAAAGAACGGAGCCAACAGGACCTCCAAGGGCCATCGATGCGAACATCGCCGTGCCGACCCAGGCGATGACCTTACCGGCGTGCTCCCTGTCAACAAGCCGGAGTCCCCAGGCGACCGCTCCGGTGATGATGAAACTCTCCGCTCCTCCGAGAACAGCGCGCGCAATCAGCAGATTCGCGACGGAGAGAACGGGTACCTTTACGAACGCAAGCGACAGCAGATAGAGCAATCCTGCCACTACCGCGCCAATCAGTCCTGTCACAACACCCTGTTTCGCACCATGACGGTCGGACCAGGAACCTGCCCAGATGCGGGAGACCAGTGACGCGGCGAACTGTGCGCCCGCAACGAGCCCGACGACAAAGGTATCGAACCCGAGGTCGTTATGGACGTGCAAGGGTAGCACCGGGAGCGCGACACCGATTATCACGAAGCCGACGAGTACGGCAGCCATGATAGGCATCAGCGTCAACACTACGGAACCTTCCCTCGCCTTTGTGGAAACGATGTCTGACATTGCAGGACTCCTTACATCCTGTAACCGGGCTTCTTGAGCAGGATGTCGGGGCGGCCCTGAATGTCAGGGACATAGACATCAACCTTCCATCGGCTTGCATCGATCTCCTCGAACGCGATAGACACCGATTCCTGTCCGTACCCGAGGATGGACATCACATCGCGCGTAATCGCATCTGCCAGTTTTTGCTTCTGCTCTTCGGTCTTTCCGGGCCATGCCTTTACGATGACATGTGGCATTGCTTGAATCTCCATGGGTTGAACACGGGTCGAATCGGCCAGGGAAGGCCGCTCTTCGACGCTATCAATACACCTGGCTCGTCGGCCTGAAGAGCACTTCGTTGATATCGACGTCTTCCGGCTGGCTGATGGCGAACTCGACCACGCGTGCAAATGAGCTGGGCGGAATGGCCCTTTCATAGGTCTTCGCCATTCCGGCAGCGATATCACTGTCTGTAATCGTGCTGATGAGTTCCGTTGCGACAGCGCCGGGCGAAACGATTGTCGTGCGAATGTTCCAGGGTTTCACTTCCTGGCGCAGTCCCTCTGAAATGGCTCGGACCGCCCATTTGGTACCCGCGTAGACCGAGCCACCGGGACCCACCTTGTGCCCGGCAACAGAAGAAACGTTGATGATCTGACCGGACATCTGCTTTTGCATGTGCGGCAGCACGGCGGCAATGCCATACAGAACACCCTTGATGTTGACGTCAATCATGCGGTCCCATTCGTCGACCTTCAGCTTGTCGAGCATCGAACTCGGCATCAGGCCAGCGTTGTTCAGCAGGACATCGACGCGCCCGTGAAGGGTTACGGCACGCTCAACGAGTGACTTCACCTGGCTACGGTCGGTCACGTCCGTTTTCTGGATGGCCTCGGGGTTGAGGCGAAGTTCGCTCGCCAGCGTTTCGAGGCGCTCAATGCGACGCGCGCCGAGCACGACATGAGCACCTGCCTTCGCGAGGTGGCGCGCTGTTTCCGCACCCAGGCCACTACTGGCTCCGGTGATGACGACGACTTTGTTCTGGATACCTGATGACATGATTCGATTCCTTTGGGGTTATAGTCGACTGTTATTGCGCCGCGCGCGCTTCGAAGACCGAGCGGACGACGGGAACGGCTGAGAAAGCGTTTGGCCAGCCAGCGTAGTACGCGAGCTGGTTCACGACCTCGGAGGCCTGCTCACGTGTCAGGCCGTTATCCATCGCCTTGTTCAGGTGAAACGGAATCTGCTGGACCTGACCATTGGCAATCAACGCGCTGACGGTAACGAGACTGCGGTCTCGCGGCGCAAGTCCTGGCCGCAGCCACAAATCCCGGAACAGAACGTCGGTCGTGTCGCGCACGAGTCCCGGTGAGGCCGGCCCGGCACTGCTGGCTACGCGCGCCGCACGGTCCGCTTCGGCTTTCTCGTCTAGCGGAAGCCGCTCGACTAAAGCCTGGGGAAGCTGGTTCAGCGTGATGCCTCGGGCAGCAAAAACCTCCCTGGCGATGACGGTTGCCGCAATCGCATTGCCCCAGCCGGCATAGAACGCCAGATGCGTGATGATTTCCGACAGTTCCAGAGGCTTGACGCCGTTATCCAGTGCAAGCGTGAACTGTTCGGGCATCAAGACAACCTGATTGCGTGCAATCACCGCCGCGACCGTGACGATGCTGCGGTCACGGGCGGACAAACCAGGCCGCTTCCACAGGTCATTGGCAAGGTTCACCGTGGCATACCGGTCGAGCGCGGGTGACACGGCCAGGATGTCTGCTTCCGAAAGCGTGCCTCGTTGCGCCCCGACTTCCGCCTGAGCGGTCTGAGCGGTACCTGCGCCAAGTGAAAGTGCGAGAGCGATGGCGGTAGATGTCGTGGCGTTCATTCCGCTTCCTTCCTTATCGATATTGCTCGTCGGACACAGGCTCGAGCCAGTCAACGTTCTTGCCGTCCACCACGTAAGTCAGCGCTACGTGACTCATTGAGGTCGTGTCCGTCGCGCCGTGCCAGTGCTTCACGCCTGCGGGAATCCAGACCACGTCGCCAGACTCGATGACGCGGCGTTCCTGACCTTCCTCCTGTATCCAACCCATGCCTGCCGTCACAATCAGCAATTGACCTGCGGGGTGGGTGTGCCAGGTCGTGCGTGCGCGCGGAGCGAAATCGACCAGCCCGACATTGGCGCGCGTCGAATCATTGGGCGGGAGGAGCGACCTGACTGCCGCGTTGCCAGTGAAATTGCCCGGCTTTCCAGCCAGAACCTGCACTTCCGCGCTATGGCGAACTTCGATGCTGTCGGCGACAGCTGCACTCGACGCGATGCTGGCAGCAGTAGTCGCCACTGCGAGTACGTGTTTCATGATGACCTTTTGATGATTGGCGCTCCGAATCAAGCCGACAGCCCCGCATTGCAAGATGCGTCAGGTCGATGACGAAGCGGTAGCGAACGCCCTTCGACTTGATTCGCTCAAATGTCAGGTCAATCCGGCTGGGTTTGATGCGTTCGATGCCGGAGACGATGTGGCGTCGTGCGAAGGAGTCGACGAACGCCTGCATTTCCGCAATACCTCCGGTGCGCGACGCGCAAACCAGACCGCTCATTCAATGTACGCGACGCGTTAATCAGAAACTAGGTGCTAGAATCAGATTGGACCGATAAGCGGAGCTTCTTAATGGCCGGCGATAACCTGAATGACCTGGCGGCCTTCATGGTCGTCGCACAGGAAAGAAACTTCACTCGGGCCGGGAAACGTCTGGGCGTTTCGCAGTCGGCGCTGAGTCAGACGGTTCGTGCGCTTGAAGCACAGTTGGGCCTTCGGCTGCTCACACGCACAACCCGCAGCGTCGTGCCGACCGAAGCAGGTGAGCGCCTGATGGCGTCTGTCGGTCCGCGAATCGAAGAAATCCAGCGCGAGCTCGTGGTGTTGAGCGAATTGCGCGACAAGCCCTCTGGCGTAATCCGGCTGACCGCCACTGAATACGCGGCCGAAGCGGTGCTCTGGCCAGCAATCGCAAAACTGGTCGACGCGTATCCCGACATCAAGGTCGAGGTGCTGATCGACTATGGTTTGACCGACATTGTGAGAGACCGCTTCGATGCCGGCGTGCGACCGGGGGAAACCATTGCAAAGGACATGATTGCAGTGAGGATTGGGCCACCGATGCGGATGGCTGTAGCCGGGTCGCCTGACTATTTCAGGAAGCGCAAGCCGCCCCGGATGCCGCAGGAGCTGACGGGTCACAGCTGCATCAATCTTCGCCTCTCCAGTCACGGAGGGCTGTACGCCTGGGAGTTCGAGAAACGCGGGCGGAAACTGAACGTCAAGGTGGACGGTCAACTCGTGTTCAACAGCAGCAATCTCATTTTGCACGCCGCCCTCGAAGGGCGGGGGCTTGCCTATCTGACCGACGGGCAGATGGAGCCGTACCTTGCCGATGGTAGGTTGGTTCGCGTTCTGGAAGACTGGTGTGAACCGTTTTCAGGCTACCACCTCTACTATCCAAGCCGTCGACAGCCGACGGCCGCGTTCGCCCTTCTGGTCGATGCCTTACGGTATTCACCACAGAAGCGCTAATTTGATTCGGAATCCTTCTTGTCTTTGCGGAAATCCAGATCGAACCCGGCTTGGCGTTTCGTGAACGCCGACTTCTGAGGTAGAACCTGTCGTCTGGATATCGGGCGAAGTAGCGCACGAGCTGCCGTTTCTGGCTGCACCCCGCCAGTTGACGCATACCAGCGCGATGTGCGCCCGTCGACTCGTAAGCGCCGTTCGAGTGCTCCTGTTTTTGCAGGCGCGAACGCGTAAGTGAATCGTTCCCAGAGGGGGAATGCTCGCCCAGCAGCGTGGCGGATTCTTTGTACGATCATCCCTTTCCGCGCCCACTGCATCGACGAGAAACTGAAACGGCGTACCGACAAATGGGGCGAGGTCTTGCAGGACCCGCTGATAACCCTGGCCGCCGTCGACCGTCAGGGTCAACCACCCGATCTTATTCGAGCGCAACGTACTTCGTCTGACAAGTCCTTGATCAGGATTTTCAGTATTTGGGAATACGCAACAGACCCAGAAACGTCAGATTCACGGTTCCCGAAATCGTCGTGCCTCCGGTGTTACGACGGCGCGAAAACGACCGCACCGCGATCCTCAAAATGCTTGAAGCTCCGGATAAAACGATATAGCTGTCCGCCGATCTCCAGCCGGTTTCGTCCAGCGTGGGTTTGCTCCAGGATCTCTTCGGCCAGGGTTGCGGCAATGTTCCCGTGATATCTCAGGCGATCCTGATCTCGCCTGGCGTCGCCAACGTACACGGCACAGACGTCATTGCACTTCTGCATCATGATCACGCTACCGCCGGCGTTCAGGGACAGTTCGAGATATTCGGCCAACGTCAGAAGTGACTCAGTCGTCGTCATTGCGATTCCCCTGAAAGCACGGCTCCCGGCGTCGATCCAATGGGTGGTGGCATCGACGGGCATCCACTGAGGATAGCGCCACGCATTTCCGGCGCTCGCCTCCTCACCCGATTCAAACAGGCAACGCGGCGGACGGCGTCCCGGCCACGGCCTTCTTGCGCGAGACGGCACCGGTTCCCCATGCATGCGTCGCGAGGTGCTATGGACCACGACATCGATGGAGCAGTCTGGCACGGGTAGTGCCAATCCTCAGAGAATTACTTTGCGACAAGCACTTGCCATGGCGTCGTGGCATGTTTTTGATCGTAGTGCTTCTGGTCGGAGATGTCGATTCTTCGAGGGCAGCGTTGTTGCCGGCGCGGAGTTCAACTGCTTTCCTTCACAGGATATCCGCTGTTGTGCCGGGCGACGATGCGTCGGGGCGGCGTAGCTGAAAGCGCGGCATCAACGCTACCGCAATGCGCGCTTCGCCGATCATTGCCGGGGCCTGCTGGTTGTCGGCGCGGCAGCGCCCCGACGGGAACGGAAACTATCACCAGACACCGGCGTTCCCGCAGACAGAGCAGTCGCTCATTGCGTAACCTGGCGGGCAGGCGAAACGCCTGTCGCGTTATCAGCGATTATCCGGAGAGTCGATCGATGTCGCGAGGAGGGCGCCTCAGGACATCGTGTTTTGCACAAAACGGCTGTTGACGCGCAAACAGCATTGCCCGCGCATGCGACGGATGCCCATCGTTTCATCGAAGATTGACGCGCAGGGCACAAGAAAAACTGGCCCGCAGAACGGGCCACACAGCTGGATGCGACGCGCGCCGGTCAGACTGGCTTGATATTTGCAGCCTGCTTGCCCTTCGGCCCCATCTTCACGTCGAAGCTTACCTTCTGGTTTTCCTGTAGTGACTTGAAGCCTTCAGTCTTGATTTCGGAAAAGTGGGCGAACAGGTCTTCACCGCCGTCATCCGGGGTGATGAAGCCAAAGCCTTTCGCATCGTTGAACCATTTCACTGTACCAGTTGCCATTTTTTGAATCCTGTCGATGTTGAAACCTGAAATTGCGAGAATACCGCATCGCATGGAAGCGATCACCCGCAAGGACGACTTTTTTACCACGCCGGGATAATACCTGCCAATAAGCAGGTCCACGGACAGCACAAGTTTCGGCTTCCGGAGACCTTGCCACGGTGCAGACATTCAGGCGGATTCTGAAATGGAGCCGGGAAGGCGCTCGAGAAGAGTCGCAGAACCAAGGGACGCGTTGCGGATTCCTCCCTGGCCACACGCGAAAGCCCGGTCTCGGTCACCATTCTGGCGTGGGCTGGTGGCTGCCCGAAACCGGCTTCAACGCAGCGTTTCCAGACGGCGCTATCCGGTCCGGAACAGCGCTGCTGTCGTTTGTACCCCACATGCTTTCCCTGAAGAGCCCAGGATCGTGCGCCGACGCCTTGTGCCCAACGTCAACCGGCATGCCCCGCCCGAGCCGTGCACTATCGGCCAGCGCAACGGCTGCCATTCCCGTTCGATGGTTCCAACCCAGCTTTCCATTTTCATGGTGAGCAATCTGTTGGTGAGGAGTGCACCATTCTTTAGCGCACCTTCTCTCGACTTCCACTGTAACTTGCGGATTCTGGTGCGGTCCTGTCCCGCACATTCCAGCGACGGGCAAACTGCGGCGCGCAAGCGCCCCCAACCAGTTTTGCGGTTCGAACCCGGAGACTGAAGAGGGCGTGCTACCCTTGGTCGACGCGAATACCAGCGAAGCGGCGCTCGAGGATGAACGACACATTCGAGTTTTCTCAGGATTTCGAGCCGTTCCCCGAAGACCTGCCGAGAAAGCAGTGGCAGACAAAGTCGCTCGATTGCGCCATGGCCGATTACTGGGTGGCAAGCGATGGACTTGTCGCGCGCCGACAGTTTCTGAGTGACGGTTACCTTGCCAGCGACACAGCCTCCTTCACGGCTTATTTGTTCCACTTCCGAAAAGGCGTGAGACTCGACCTCAAAGTGGTTGTCGCTCAGGGTCGCATCCTGGCGCTTCGGCAAGAGCGCGAACCCGAGGCGGGGAAAGCGGTGGATGAGTGGACGATCCCCGTACCGGGTCCCGACGCTGAGCGTCACAAGTGATGCGGGCCGGATCGCAGGCGACGAGATAAAAGACGGGTAGTGGTTCCGCGCAGGCGGAGCCTGTCAAAAGGCCACGATCTGCAATAACGACCACCGTGGTGCTTCGCTCGCGCGTCGGCTTTTGTTAAACGCCTCCCGCACCGGCTGGCGCCTTGCCCCGGGACGTGCCACCGCTTCTATGTTCTGAACGGTTTTGCCCGTCGCTGTGGAGAGCTGCGGGTGGTCGGCGCGTTTTCGCAGGCGAGCGCTACGTTCACGAACGCGACGGGCGCGATTGGCACGCGGCGGTCCGGTCAGCAGGGCGGCGCTTGCTGTCGAGTGTCGCACCAGCCGCCAGGACGAGCGGCACGTCCTGGTCGATGTCTTGCGTTGGAGCGCGCTTGTCCGCACGATTACCGGAGTCCCTGGCGAAAGCGCGCGCTGCGCCTCCCAGGCAACACCGGCCGCCCGCCAGGGAGTCTCTCAGGCGATGCGCTACTGCTCTGCGGCAGCCTGCTCGCGCATGCGACGGGCCTCGTCGCGCAGGAACTGCTGGTAATCGTCCAGATCGCCGTCGAAGGGCTCGACGCCGCCCTTGGTGACCAGCCAGAACTCGTCACATACGGCGCGCAGCAGGGCCCGGTCGTGACTGACCAGCATCACCGTGCCTTCGAATTCGTTGAGCGCCATAGCCAGCGCTTCGCGTGTGGCCAGGTCAAGGTGGTTGGTAGGCTCGTCGAGCAGCAGCAGGTTGGGGCGTTGCCACACGATCATGCACAACACGAGCCGCGCCTTTTCGCCGCCGCTCATCGTGCTAACCGCCTGATGGACCATGTCGCCGCTGAAGTTGAAAGTGCCAAGGAAGGTGCGAAGCGATTGTTCGGTGCCACTCTGGCCGGGCGCGCGCATGTGCGGCGGCGTGTCCCTGGCAAGGCGGATCATGTGTTCCATCGGCGTGTCGAGCGGACGCAGCACGTCGAGTTCCTGCTGCGCGAAGTAGCCGATGTTCAGGCCCTTACCTTCACTGATTTCGCCAGCAATCGGCGCCAGGGCGTGCGCCACCGTCTTCACCAGCGTGGACTTGCCCTGGCCGTTGGCACCGAGAATGCCGATGCGCTGCCCGGCCAGCACGGAGCGGTTGATTCCCCGCACGATGACCGTGGGCGGCGTGCCCGGCACTGCGCCGGTCGGCGCGGGGTAACCGAAGCTCGCGTCCAGCATCGACAACAGCGGGTTCGGGACGTTGAGGGGCTCCCTGAACTCGAAGTTGAACTCTGCATCGGCAAGCACCGGTGCGATCTTCTCCATGCGCTCGAGCGCCTTGACCCGGCTCTGCGCCTGTTTTGCCTTCGAGGCCTTGGCCTTGAACCGGTCGATGAACTTCTGGAGGTGGGCGATCTTGTCCGCCTGCCTGGCCATTGCGGCCTGCTGCAACACGAGCTGCTCAGCGCGCATGTCTTCGAACTTGCTGTAGTTGCCGCCATAACGCACGAGCTTGGCGTTGTCGACATGCACCGTCACCTGCGTCACCGCGTCGAGGAATTCGCGATCGTGGCTGATCACGACCAGGGTTCCTTGATAGCGCTTGAGCCAGGCTTCCAGCCAGACCAGCGCGTCGAGGTCGAGGTGATTGGTTGGTTCGTCGAGCAGCAGCAGGTCGGACGGGCACATCAGCGCGCGCGCCAGTTGCAGTCGCATGCGCCAGCCGCCGGAGAAACTGTTGACCGGCTGGTCAAGCTGCGCGGCCGTAAAGCCCAGTCCCTGGATCAGCGCCTGGGCACGTGCGGGGGCATCGTGTGCGCCGGCGTCATGCAGGGCCATGTAGGCGTGCGCCATGCGCATGCCGTCGTCGCTGGCCTCGGCGGCGGCGACTTCCGCCTGCGCGGCGAGCAGCACGGTGTCACCTTCGACTACGAAGTCGGTCGCGCCCTGTTCCGTCTCCGGCATCTCCTGCGCGACCTGCCCCATCTTCCAGGCAGGGGGAATCGAGAATTCGCCGCTATCTTCGTGCAGCTTGCCGTTGAGAAGGCCGAAGAAGGACGACTTGCCGGCGCCATTGCGGCCGACAAGACCGATCTTTTCGCCAGGGGTGAAGGTGACGGACGCGCAGTCGAGCACGACATTAACGCCGCGGCGCAGCGTGACATTACGGACGGAAATCATAAGGAGCTACTTCGGAGAGGATTGGCATGATAGCCGACCGGAAGCACAGGGCTGTCTCTTTTCTGGGCCGCTCGCGCTTTGCGGTGCGCACCGGCCGCAAAGCAAGGCAGGCCCAGGCGCGCCGGGCGTAGCGGCTGCGGGGCCAGCGAACGTAGCGGTAAATGGCGGCTCTAGTCGACCTTGAGCGGTCTATCGATCGCAGAAAGTCGCGTGGCCGTTATGCGAACACAATCGGCCACTCGGCCTGGATCAGAACCGGCTCCCCATGCGGAGCTTACGTGAGACGCCCGGCTGGGCAGCAGACGTGCCCTTCAGCATGGCTGCCCGGTTAATTCCGGGTCAATACCGCTTTTTCGGCGGCAACGACCGTTTGATCTGCTTGCGCAGGCGTGCCACTGCGGCTGCCTTTTTGCGCTTACGCTCTGTAGTAGGTTTTTCATAGGCGGTCCGGGCACGAAGTTCCGGAATCAGGCCGTTGCGCTCGATCGCGCGACGGAAACGGCGCAATGCAACATCTACGGGCTCGTCGGGTTTCAGAATTACGGTAGTCAATTTTTTCCTTGGTTGGGATCCGGCAGCAACGCCGAATGGAGAGGTGGATGTGCACGCAGCGTCGTGGTCCAGGTGAGGATCACGGCCGATAGTCACGTATCGTGGCATCAACGACGGCGAAAGGCGGTTCTTTGCGTTGCGCCGTCGCTGCGTTCATCCTTTTGTCGAAAATTGATTCGTCCTTTCGTCGGGTCGTACACCGAAAGTTCTAGCGTTACCCTGTCGCCCGCAAGGATGCGAATGTGATTCTTGCGGATTCGACCGGACGCATACGCCCCTGGCACCACGCCATTGTCGAGCGGCACGCGGTAGCGGCTGTCTGGCAGCGCTTCGTCGACGATAACGTCGAGTTCCAGCAGTTCTTCTTTGGCCATTCAAGGTTCCTGATCAATTGGCCGACACGGGCTCGAGGGCTGGATGGAGGAAGAAACTGCGAGCGTTGATGGACAGGCGCTCGTGCAGTGGTGGAAGCACGAAAATTGCTGGGCGGCCCTTGCGTCCTGACATCGCCTTGTCCGGGCGGTGAATCAGGTGCGCGGGGAAGAATGGTCAGACGCGGCGGCTCGCAAGACCGCTCTGGTGCGAGTCGGGGCGTGCAGTCCGGCGAGCACGGATAACGCAGGCCGCGCTGGACTATCACTCAAAGGAAAATTCGCGCCTAACCAGGACACGTCTTCTCGGCACTATGCGAATCAAGCGACTTCCGCATTGTAACCGAAGGCCGCCATGTGCCTGGCGACCAAGGTGCCTGGGTAATGCCTGGGTGCCTGGGTGCCTGGGCGCGTTTGGTTGCGCCCGCCGGGGTGCCTCTGATGCGTTGGGTGTTCCAGGTCGTTGCGTCGTCTTTAACCGCGCGTGTCGACCCAATTGCGTGCCCACTGGCTT
The DNA here is from genome assembly GCF_003268775.1 of Paraburkholderia unamae. Classification (GTDB taxonomy): domain Bacteria; phylum Pseudomonadota; class Gammaproteobacteria; order Burkholderiales; family Burkholderiaceae; genus Paraburkholderia; species Paraburkholderia unamae. Next base: position 209,764 of record NZ_QLSU01000015.1, on the reverse strand, counting down.
GAGTGCCGCAACGCCTGCTCTTCACTCTTGAAATAATCGAGCGAATAGAACCAGTAGCGGCCTTCGGTGCGCGCGCTATCGATGCGTTCGAGCAGCAGGTTGGATGAATAGCTCCCGTCGGGCAAACGATGCGCCGAGGATTGGACGGCATAGCCGTTGTATTGTTGAATTTTTGTGTTTCGCATTTTAATTTTAATGATATTTGAGTGCGCACGTGCCGTGCGAAAAGTGCACGGGTGCGTCGATCCAAAGCCATTTGCGCCGGCTTACGAGAAAGTCGAAAGGCGAGAAATGGCGTTAAAGCCTGAGGAGGGAATGGGGCGCAACGAGGCGTATGGCGCTTGGTTAGCTGCTGAATAAACAGGTGCAGCTAAGGGTAATCACGCCAACTTTGGGAGACAAAGCTCCGCGAGGGTGTTGCTGCAACCCGGCGTGCGATGCCGGGTCCCTGAAACGTTACAGCGGCTTGATGTTAGCTGCTTGCAGACCCTTCGGGCCTTGTTTCGTATCGAAGCTCACCTTCTGATTTTCAGCCAGCGTCTTGAAGCCGTCGCTCTTGATTTCGGAGAAATGAGCGAACAGGTCGTCGCCGCCCTTGTCCGGGGTGATGAAGCCGAAGCCTTTGCTGTCGTTGAACCACTTAACGGTGCCGGTATCCATGAAGAATCCTTGAGAGAAAAAACGAAGATTTGCTCTGTTAAAGAGCGCGTGAAGCTTCAAGGAGGGAGAGGACAACGAATACCGCAGAGGAGCGAGCAATTGATGAACAGCAATCGAACTTCTTGAACTTCGAGCTGCACAGTACCCGCCGGGTAGACCCGCGTCAATACTTATCTTGTAACTGTTTCACCGCGCGCGCCATTCGGCAGACGAAGGGATGCGACAGGGTCTCGCTGTGTCCCTTGCCTGGCCCCGCGCAAGCCTGGCCTGAAGCGTCATGGGTCCGAATACACGCAACTGCGCACCGTGCCCTAAAATTTGTACCAGATCGGCGGATTCACTGGCTGTTTCCAGGGGCGCAGCCGATACCGGAATGACGGGGCTGCGTGCCAAATGAAGGGTACTTCATGACCGAAGACAGCCGCACGCATCGAGAAGGCCCATTTGCCCTGGCCCAAGCGTTCGACGATCACCACATCCGTATCGCCATGCGCCCTCAAATTTAGCTGTGCTTCTGCCCGGACGGCTACGCCGTCGCGCGGCGCAAACTGGATAGGTCCCACGTCGAGCCGCCCGTGATCCGCAACAAGCTACGCTGAGCCGGGCATCGGCAACGCGCGCTTTATTGTCGTGCCTTCGCGCAGTGTCGCGACGGCGCACGCGTGCGTCGACACGGATGGACAGCGCGCCTGCGCGCATATCTTGAGCATCGCCGCTCGCAGGCGCGACGAAGCGGCCTTCGCGACATTCGCGCGAGCAGACGCACGTCGCCCAGCGCGGTGTGCCGCCATGCGTGCGCGGGCGCAACCCTGGCCGGAATAGCGGCGCTGGCTCATTTCCGTCATTGCCCCCGGCGTGATGGATCGTTGCGCCCGCACTCATCGTCTGCACGGAATCGGCGACCAGCCGCGCGCGATTGCGCCCGAGCGAATGAAAAGGGCGATGTTCGATCATGATGAAAGCCCGTTCGGGCGCACGGATGTGAAGGCCCCATCCGAGCACCCATGCCACGTTCAGATCTGCTGCTGGCCGCCATCGACGAACAGTTCGATGCCGTTCACGAAGCTCGCATCGTCCGATGCGAGGAACAGCGCGGCGCTCGCGATTTCGCCCGGTTCGCCCAGACGTCCCATCGGGATCTGTGCGGCCAGGTAGTCGGCGAGACCCTGGCGCTGGGCGGCGTCGTCACCGGCCAGGTCGAGCAGGCCGGGCGTGCGGGTCGCGCCCGGGCTGATCGTGTTCACGCGGATCTGGCGGTCCTTGAGGTCGAGAATCCAGTTGCGTGCGAACGAGCGCACCGCAGCCTTCGAAGCCGAGTACACGCTGAACGCCGCTGTGCCCGCGCTGCCTGCCGTCGAACCCGTGAGAATCACCGATGCGCCCCTGGCCAGCAGCGGCAGCGCCTTTTGCACCGTAAACAGCACGCCCTTCACGTTGCGATTGAAGGTGTCGTCGAAGTGTTCTTCGGTGATGTTGCCGAACGGCAGCATCGACCCGCCGCCTGCGTTGGCGAACAGCACGTCCAGTCGGCCCTGTTCCTCCTTGATCTGCGCATACAGCGCGTCGAGCTCGTTCAGCTTCGTGGAATCGACGCGCACGCCGCTCGCCTGGCCGCCCGTTTCGCGGATGCTTTGCACGGCGGCATCGAGTTCGGCCTGACGGCGGCCTGTGAGGTACACGTGCGCGCCTTCGGCGGCGAAGCGCTGGGCGGTGGCGAGGCCGATGCCGCTGGTTGCGCCGGTGACGAGTGCGATCTTGTTGTCGAGTTTGCGTGCCATGGTATGGCTCCTTTCGGTTCGTTCAGTGGAAGTGGGGGTTGGCTGGTTCGGTGTTGCGTGCTGCGATGTGAGAAGAATATCGACGGCCCGGTCGTTTCGAAATAGAATTGATTGCAACCTAACGTTGCATAAATGAAAAGATGAGGGGTAATGGCGAAGCTGCCTGATTTCGAAGGACTCGCGATGTTCGCGAAGGTCGCCGAGGAGGGATCGTTCGCGGCGGCGGCGCGCGCGATGGGCGTGTCGGTGGCGACGGTCTCGCGCGGCGTGGCCCGGCTTGAGGACCGGCTGGGCGCGCGGCTTTTCAACCGCACGTCGCGCCAGTTGTCGCTGACCGAGTTCGGTCGCACGATCTGTGAGAAGGCTGGCGAGATCTACCGGCAGGCCGAGGAGGCGGAAAGCGCCGCGCGCGAAATGTCGGTACAGCCGCGCGGGCTGGTGCGCCTGGCCGTGCCGATGTCGTTCGGGCTGCGCTGGGTCGCGCCGCTGCTGCCGGGTTTCTTCCGCGCGTATCCGGAAGTGTCGATCGACCTGCATCTATCGGATGCGTCGGTCGATCTGGTCGCCGATGGCTTCGACGCCGCGCTGCGTATTGCCGCGCTGCCCGATTCGTCGCTGGTGGCGCGGCGGCTGTGTGCGGTAACGCAATACGTGGTGGCGTCGCCGGAATACCTGGAGCGCGAAGGGCGACCCGCGCATCCGCGCGAACTGGCGGATCGGCCATGTCTCTCGTACGCGTATCGCGCGCGTAGCGATGTCTGGCGCTTCAGGAACGACGCGGGCGAGGAGGAGCCGGTGATGCCCACCGGCCCGCTGCGCGTGACGAATTCCGATGCGTTGCTGCCCACGCTGCTTGACGGCCTCGCGATTGCCGAGCTGCCCGAGTTCATTGCGGGCGAGTATCTGGCCAATGGCCGCCTCGAAGCGATCCTCACCGACTGGTCGCTGACAAAGGGCGGTCTTTACTTCGTCACGCCGTCGGCGCGCGCGCGGCCTGCGAAGGTGGCGGCGCTGTCCGATTACTTCGCTGAACATCTTTCCGATCCGACGTGGCGATGGCCGAAGTGACTCGCTGGACAAACCGACGACCCATCATTGCATTTTTGCAATGATGGGTTTCAAACGCTTCTATTTCGCAAATTTCTCCTGATCCGTATTCTCCTTTCCACCGGCTGCACGACATCACGTCGCCAGCCACTCAACCACACGGAAAGGAAGAATCACGATGAACACGCAAGCCCACCCGAACACGCCCGATACCGCAACCGTCGCCTTCCTCGATGCGCTCAACAGCGGCACCGGCCCGGCAATCGAAACGCTCACGCCTGCCGAAGCGCGCGAAGTCCTGGCGGGCGCGCAGCGCAGCGTCGAGGTCGACGTTTCGGGCATCGACGTCACGCGCCGTACGATCGAGCAGGATGGTCTGAGCGTGCCGCTCGTCATCGTCAAGCCGCAGCATGCGCGCGGCGTGCTGCCCGTGTTCATGTTCTTCCACGGCGGCGGCTGGATTCTCGGCGACTACCCGACGCATGAGCGTCTCGTGCGTGACCTCGTCGTGCAGTCGGGCGCCGCGGCCGTGTTCGTCGAATACACGCCTTCGCCCGAAGCGCGCTATCCGGTCGCGATCAACGAGGCCTATGCCGCAACGAAGTGGGTCGCCGCGCATGGCGAGGAAATCGGCGTCGATGGCACGCGGCTCGCGGTGGTGGGCAACAGCGTGGGCGGCAATATGGCCGCCGTCGTCAGCCAGATGGCGAAGGACCGCGATGGCCCGGCGATCCGCTTCCAGGGCCTCATGTGGCCGGTGACGGACCACGCATTCGATAACGCCTCCTACGACACTTTCGAAAACGGCTACTTCCTGAGCCGCGAAATGATGAAGTGGTTCTGGAACGCGTACACGACCGACGCAGGCGCGCGCAACCAGCGCTATGCATCGCCGCTGCGCGCCACGCTCGACGAGCTGCGGGGCCTGCCGCCCGCGCTCATTCAGACCGCGCAGTTCGACGTGCTGCGCGACGAAGGCGAGGCCTACGGACATCGGCTCGACCAGGCCGGCAACGACGTGACGACGACGCAGTACAAAGGCACGATCCACGACTTCGGCCTGCTCAATGTGCTCGCCACCGACGGCCCGACGCGCGCGGCCATGCAGCAGATGGCGACGGCATTGAAGACGCGTCTGCAATAACACGCACCTATTAACACTGATATCGAGCCGCTCATGAACAACGCCAGACAACTGCTTTCTGCTTACCTTGAATCGATTCGCGACCCGCGTGCGGCGGCTGCATTATTCGCCGACGATGGCGTGCTGGAACTGCCGTATCTGAAATCGCTCGGCATCGACGCCCGCGCGCAGGGGCCGGAAGCGATCGAAGGTTTTATCGCTTCACTGCTCGCGAAAGTGCCGGATTTCGCGTTTAAAAACGTGTACTTTCTGATCGAAACACCGGAGCAGGTCTTCGCAGAATATGAGGTCGAAGCGCTCGTGCCGTCGACCGGGAAAATCTATCGGCAGATGTACGCCGGTCGGCTCGTGGCGCGCGACGGCAAGATCGCGCTGTTGCGCGAGGCACTGGATACGGTAAGGGCCGCTGACGCGTTCGAGATGACCCGTGCCGTTTGACGATGACATGGATGAAGGATCGCTTTGACGCGAGAAGCGGTCCCTCGACCTGGCATTCCCGACGGACATGAGCGACCGTTTTCATCAAAAGCCCTTCACTTCAAGGCAAGAAACCAGGGCGTTTGCGGCAGATGCGCCGTCGCGTCCCGTTCCACTTCCATAACAGTGGGGCAATCGGCAGTCAGAAGTGCAGCCGTGTCAGCACCCGCAATCGGACGTTTCCGTACGGCCCACCTCAGGATGTGAGGCCTGTGCTGATAAAAGAGTTCGAGTTGCCCTGCATCCGATGCATGACGAGCCAGGCCGAATGCCTCCTCAAGCGTCCGGCGTGGAATATGAAAACGTTGAAGTCCGCGAATCACGCGAACCTGGAACACGACCCCGTCACTGTTGTGAGGGATTGCCGCCCAAAGCAGCGCGCTGTCCATGACATGCCCCCCGTTTGGCTGCCGACCTGATTTAAAGCTCGTTGCCCTATGATGCCCCCCAAAAAATACATTTCAAAAATACGGCTGACTCGCTTTGACATTTTCACCACACGAGGATGGCGAGCTTTGACTGTCACGATGGGAATCGCGTGGAAAGATGTTGTCGACATTGGCGGGCGCTCGATACCAGGTCTTGAGGTTTGTTCGACGCCTGCCCATGTCCACGGACTCGCAAGCGCATGACTGCGCGTGCGGGCAGGCGTTGGACAAACCTGAAGACAACTTGTCAGCCGAGATGTCATGCGAATGACCGTTCCAGCTTGCTACCTGCCATAGTCTCCGTACGGGGTAGATCGACATCAACGGGCGATGTCGTGCTCGCTGCTCGAGCTGGCGGGCGCACAGAGAATGTAGTCGGGAAGACCGCCGCGGATTCATGTGGGTATCCGCCAGTATTGGCTCGACCTCGACAGCCTCGAAGCATTTACGCGCAGTGCGCCGCATTCGCGCTGGTGGGGTGTGTTTCTGCGCGATAGCATCTCGCGCTTCGCTTCGCCCCGCGACGCGCACGTGTCCCGTTCCTCTCTTGCCGTCATCGTGGCGTCGGCGCACGAGCGGGTAGAAACGCTCAAACGGTGCGTGGAACTGTGTGCGATGGCTGACGTGCCGAAGTCGGCATGAAACGAAGCGCTGCACGCGGCGATCAGCGCGATGTTAGCCGGCGGCGTGCTTCTGCCGGCGTCGAGCATCGATCACATCAGGCGCGCGATGACCGCGCGGGCACCGCCAACGGCCGCGGTGCCCGCCGCAGGCGAACAGAAGATCGGCACGGCAGCGGATCTGACGCTCGCGCCGGGAGCGTTCGAGTCTTCGCGTGGATGACTCGTTTTCTGCCGATCAGGGCGATCGCCGGGCACATGAGTCTGGAGGACATCGCGGTCCGCAAATAGCTGACCTGCTAGCGCGCTTCAATGTGAAGCGGCGCACCAACCTGATCGTCACCCTCCTGGAAAGCGGCTTCCAGCCGGGCATTCCGGCCGCCACCGAAGTCCTGGCTATGACCGGACTCCGGTGGCGGGGCAGAAGCGGGCTCACTGAACGCAGGGCCTGGACGTGGTTAGCCAGAGCCGCGAGTCACCCTTCGCGACAGGCTGCGCCCGCGCCAGCCTGGCAGGTGCGAGTCAGGCCGCGCTCAATAAGGCACCCGGTCCGCCTTGTTCTTGTACTTCTTCCACACCTCGACCGCTTCCGCGCGCATGATCTGCTGACTCGGAATCGAGCGCTCCGCCATCGGCTTGCGGATCTCGCCGTAAATCATGCTGTCGTCGAAATCACCGTATTCGAGCGCATCCTCGTTGGTCGACGCATAGAAAATATGCTCGATCCCGGCCCAGTACGCCGCGGCCATGCACATCGGACAAGGTTCCGCGCTGGTGTAGAGGGTCGCGTTACGCAGCTTGAAACTTCCGGTGGCCTTGCATGCATTGCGGATCGCCTCGATCTCGCCATGCCAGGTCGGATCGTTCTCCGCGACCACGCGATTACGGCCCTCACCGATAATCTTGCCGTCCTGCACGATCACCGTGCCGAACACTCCGCCGGCGCTGTCGATCAGAGCGGTCTTCTCCGATAGCTCGATTGCCCGTGCCATGAATTTCTTGTCGTCGTCCGTCATTCTTTCACCCTCCGTGTAGGCGGCAGCGATAACCTCGGTGCCCGCCGCCGATGTTGAGCGCCATCACGCTTCAGAATGCGAGCATGAAAACCGCCAGTTCGATGAGATACAGCGCCAGCATGGTGCAAGCCCCGAGCGCCTCGCGTTGACTGCGTCTGGCGGGCGACGGCCGCAGCCACCAGCCCATGGCCGCCACCGCGATCTTCATCAGCGGCCACGATACGAGCGATACGCTGATGGCGTTGCCAATGAACGTCGCGATCGCAACATGTTGTCCCGCGAGCAGCGGACTCAGGAAGCGTATTTCCAGCATCACCACGGGGAAGAGTACGAGCAGAACGAGGGCGGTCTGCTTCCAGGCGGGCGGCGGCTTGTCTCCGGCCGCCGGGAACCAGCCGGCGAACGGACTTGGCATCCGGTAACTCTTCCAGCTGGCGACATGCGGTTCTACGCGTTGTAACAACTGCTTGCGTTCGCTCGAACCGAGCCATGCATCGAGTTCGTCGGGACTGGAAAAACGCACCAGCGTGGTCCAGTACTGCGATGCCTCCGATACCGGAGCCTGAACCAGCGTCCCCATATAACCGGGGAACGACGACTGGCTCGACTGAATGGTTTCCGCCCACGTCCGGAAGATGATTTCCTTGCCCGGTTCCACCACCGTGGTAATGACTTCCGTGACACAGGAGAGCGGATCGAACGAATGCAGCGTGTCGTGCGCGGACGCCGTGACATGCGGGTCGCGCATCGGCGCGAGGTCCGCGATCAACTGCGCCCGCTGGGGCGCGTCCTGCCACGCCCTCAGCGCCTCGGGCGAACGAAAGCGTTGAATGATGCGCCAGTCAGCGGAACCCGCGAAGGCCGGCGCGATATCGAGCGCCAGAAAGCCTTGGGCCTGAGCGGCGGCATGCGTGAATTTCGCTTGCCAGGCCGCAAACGGCGGTCCCATGTCCGGTCGCAAGGTGATATTCGTTGTGAGTGCGGTGGCCGGCGGTCGGTTCGAGTCGTTCATTATTGTGTCCACCAGGCGTCAGAATCTGTGCGCGGCGCGTGTCCGCCGCTTTACCCGCACCCCGGATTCAGCGAGCGCTGACGAACTTAACGCACGGATAACCGGAATGCAAGTATCGCGTCACGGATCCCGGCCGTTGGCGCTTCGCCGCGAACGAACATGACGCTTGATGAACCACTGGGCCAAAGCGACGACCTTGCGCGGGCGAAGGTCGCGGGCTTCGATCTTCATTTCACGAAACGAGGCCCAAGTGAGAAGCGCCAGCGGGATTGGCCGCTCCGTGGTCGAGGCTGGGCACGTGGAGTTCCTCGTTCAACGGCTCAAACGCGGTGTCGAATCCGCTGGCCAGTGCCGCTTGCGTGGCAACCCGGTCCTCACGGCCTCAATGAGCATGCGGTGCAGGAAGCGCACCTCCCGTGTTGCGTCGAAGAACCGGTAGGGCCGCCTACCGGGCGACGGAATCCCCTGCGGCGCGTCCTTGCCCGGCGCGTATCGCCGCACTCGCGTGGTCGGGCGCGAGAACCCGTTTAGCACCTCAAGGTATCAATCTTCGTGGCGCAGCGGTGGATTCGTCCGTTCCCGTCCGGAAAGGGGTGCAACTAACTGTCTACGAGGTTATACGCAGCAAACGCCGGTTCCCGGCGCACGACCCCGGTCAACAGGGTGACGGCGCGGGCGTTTGCCTCGCGTCGTTCCGGATGCCTGCTGCTTCGAGATCCGCTGCAACTGACATTCGATCCGGAATGGCAAAAGTAGCTACGCGACGATGCTTGTGTGCGATCAAACTACGCTGGCGGCCTCGCCAACTGTTGCGGCTTTCGTTCAAGCAAGGTCCGCACCCTGCCGACGGGACCATTGAATCCGGCCCGCATGTCGGCCACGCCGGAAATCTTCATGCCGGCATGCGTGTTTGGCTGGCAACGTAAACGGATTGCACCAGGCTTCGTTCAATCGCTTCCGATTGTTTTTCGTGAAAGACATGGGCCTCATGGGCGGCCCGTGTCTTGTTTCGCGGCGGCCTCCTCGAGCTCGGACACGGTCGCCGCGATGCAATCACGATTAACCAGCACCGGCAAATGCCGATCTGCCTCGCTTTGGCAGCACGACAGGTACACTTGCGGGAAGTCGAGAAACTGGGAGGGGCCGCCTTCGTCGAACCGCATGTTTTCAAGCATCGGATCGACTTCCTTGTCCGCTGCGACGAAGCTGCGCTGCGAGAGCAATGTAGCCACATCGGCCGGGCGCGCTTCGACAACTCCTCTGTCCCGGAGAATGCGTTGGCTGTTTGCAATAGCCGTGTCGTAGTAGGTTCGATAAGCATCCTTTAGCGCGTAGATGGAATCAATAATGGCATTGGTCTCGATGTCCTTGCCGCACTTCTGCGTAAAAAGTAGCTTGCGCATGATGGCGAGCGTCGGATCCCGGGCGACGTATTCAAAAAGACAATCTCCGTAGTTGGCCGCGGCCGGCAATGGGTCCGTGCGGGCTTGCGGCGCGATCAGCATGTCCCTCAGGCGAGGCGCCCGCCACGCAAATTCCGCAAAATTGTGTCCTCCCACGAGAAGCGTCAGAGGCGCGCGATGCGCCATCACGTAGTGACGCAGACCACCGCGAAAGTCTTGAAAACGTGCGCCTGACGACAACAGCGGCTTCACGTCGAACGGCACGATATCCGCGCGTTTCAGAAATGCCGCGTGCACGATGATCTCCGCCATGGCGTCTGTGCGGCCGCGTGCGTGGACCGGTGCAGCATTGAGATTGTACGGGGTGGCAATGGCGGGGCGCGACTCATGTCCGCCATGAACAGCGCCGGTGATTTTCCGTGTCATTCTGGGTGCCTTCGTCGGGATTCAAGAGCGATACGTCATGCTATTACTAATCACCGCTGCGATTATTGCTTCGATATAACGATGCGGCCCACAGCACGAGGCTGTGTGCAGCCGCCTCCAGCGGTGTCGTCGTTGCTCACCGGGTCATCGCGAGTTTCGCTTGCGGCCTCGGTCAATGTCATGCAGGCCGGTTGCAAAGACGTCTTGCAGGCCGACCGCGTGGGGCGGGGTGCTGTCTCATGTGAACCCGTTTTGTGAGGAATGCACATGTTGTTAACAAACTCGAAGAATAGCCTTCGTCCACAATTTCCAGCTGACCTACCCGATGCAGGCTAAACCAGTAGGAGTCCTGCAACGTCTACCAAAACGGTGGCCGGGTCAAATCAGTCGAACGGATGACCCTTTCGCTGCACCCAATTCAAGGTGGCTGCATTGGACCAGGCGATCCATCCGGGGCTGATTGCGACCCGATCACCGCCACTGCTGCTGACTTTCGAGACCACGCCCTCTCCGAGGCTTATCAGAACGACGGAAGACGCTGTCACCACCGCGAGGGTTTTGCCGCCGATCGCACAGTCATGCACGCGTCCGTTGAGCGGCACGGATATCCCGTCGATATCGACAATGTCATTGGGTTCGGAAAGCAGTGCGCGCACGGACACATCGGGATCGACGCCGGAACACGCAGTATTCGGTTCGACGGCGCTTGTGCACGGCTGAGAGAGTGCGATATCGCGCCCCGTTGCGAGGTCCAGCTTGCGTGTTCCTCGCGTGTCGCAAAACGTCAGTTCGCCATTCTGGAGCCGTAGCCAGAGCGGGCGCCCGGCTGTTGCGATGGTCCCTGGACGGTACGTTGCGTTCGGCTCAGAAGTGGGCGGGGCTGTGGCAGCACCCGCCCCGAGCGCCGTTGGCGCAGTGGCCGCGATTACCGCAATTGCTGCGCCGAGCGCCAGAATGGGGGCAATTGAGGCATATCTCATTGGAGCGGCCCCAATTCACGATCCACCTGTACCTTGGTTCGCGCCATCGCGCTTGCATACTTATCCTCATCGGCCGTGTAGTAGTGGGTCTGCTTGAGCAGATGCGCGACCGCGGCGGTGTCACCATTGTTCAGCGACGTGAGAAAGTCTGCGTTGCGCTGGGCGATCTTCTGATAGCGTCCGAGCCAGCGCTTTGCGCCTTCAGTCAAGGAACCGTACGCGCGGAAGCGGCACTGTGGATGCGGTGGATCGAACACGGCTATCGATTCGCCTGCGCGGCAGCCCCAACCGTGCTTCTTGATTTCGTCGTCGCTTGCGACGTGCGCGAGGCCGCCTGCGTTGGCAACCTGCGTTTGCGCACCCGCCACGCTATCGACTTCCCAGACCCCCCGCAGATACATATGCGGTTCGTTCGGCCCAGCTTTTACGTTGCCGAGATTCCAGTTAAAGCAATAGCGCCCACTACCGGTTTCGGCCATAAATTGCGCGGCCAGTGTGCGGGCTCCATTTTGAGTCAGATCACTCCATGCCGCCATCAGCATGGTGACAACGTCTCGAGCGGTCGGCGTAGTGCGTTTCGTAACCTGTTCGTTGGGGTTATCGGTGTACTTTCTTCCACCGGCTGCGGCCTCCTGCGGCTGCGGTGTGGTGTCGATCGTGACGGACGTCCAGACGGACCCGCCGCCGTCCCTGGCTTCGACGACGAACCGGCCAACCGGAAGCCCGATGAGCTGCCATATGCGTACGTTCTGACCGGGAACCATGCCTGCTCGTTTCACGGTCACCAACGCGCTGGCTGGCCGGATCGACACATCGAGTTCCGTCATTGTCCGGGTATCGACCGGCCCCCAGACGCCCAACTCGTAGAGCTTGCCGGGCGACGTGTGGAGCACGCGGCCATTGACGTTTTCGCCATGCTTTTGAAAATTTGCCATCGAAGAACTCCATATTCCGTTTTCGTGCCAAAAGCGCAGGTGGCTTTTCCGAGGCCGTTTCAAGGGGGAGCTTCAACCTGTGCTTGACGTAGCAACTTGATGCGATCTTGCGTGTATGGACACATGTGCGAGTCCAGAGTCGAAGCAGTACGAACCAGTCCGTATCCGCGCGGCTGGCGAATGCGTTTCACTGGAATCACCAGGTCCAGCGCATGTTCGTGTCCTAGACTCAATTGCCCCAATCGCTATCGACAATTTGCGCTTGCCACTGCCCTCAAGGCGAACTGTCATCCACGCAAAACTGCGAATCAGCAACCAGACAATCCGCCGTCGCAGGCGCCGCCATCCCTCGCGTTTTCGTCGCCGTTTCCTGCGCTGCCACATGCAACCCCTTCGGCAGCAGCAGCCACATGCGCAAATGTTCCTTCGTGCGACTCGCCGCGCTCTGCGCCGCCTGACCGAAGCCATAGAAATAGTCAGCGCGCACCGCGCCCTGAATTGCACCGCCCGAGTCCTGCGCCATCATCAGCCGGTTTACGGCACCGGGCGTTTGCGGATCGTCGCGCGTTGCGACGAACACCGGCGAACCGAGCGGCGTCGTACGCGGATCGACCGCCACCGACCGGCCCGCCGAAAGCGGCACGCCGAGCGCCCCCGTCGGGCCGTTAGGCGAATCGGGAATCGGGCGGAAAAAGACGTAGCTCGGGTCCGAGGTCGCGAAGCTGTGTTTGACCGGCGCACCCGCGCCCAGCGCCGTTGCAATGTCCGCGCCGGGGCTCGATGACGCGCCGCCTGTTGCTGCTGTCGCACTCTTGTTCGCGGGCCGCGGCGCGCTCGCCGTGGCGGGCCCCGCCGAGCCGGTGCTCGAAGGTGTTGCGGCGGCGAGCTTGAAACCGCGCAGCAGCGGCGAGACGGGCTGGTCGTCTTCGTTGTCGTTCGAGCTTGCCGAGGGTGTCGGGCCGCCGCCGTTGTCGGACGGATGCGCACCGTTGGCGTCGGCGAGCGTGATGGGGTTGTCGTCGTCGGTAACGTCGATATCGACGTCGAGTCCACGGACCATCAGTCGATGCCCGCCGGTTTGTCCAGCATGCGCGATGGGTGGCAGGAACGGCCGGCCGTTCTGCTCTGCATACGCAAAACGGCGAATCGTCCCGTCGCGCATGCGGATCTTGCCCGAGCCCTGCATCTGCATCGAATACAGCATGACGGGGTCGTCAACCCACGCCAACACCGGCGCGCGAGCCGCGCCGCGTTCAATCTCAGCGCGCGTGTAGTACGGCACGATGCGGTTGCCATCCAGCCGCAGCCGGATTTTCTTGTCGCGAATGTCGGGCACGCTGTCGCGCAGGTCGAGCGCGTAGACGCCCTTTACACCGGAAGGCGCAGCCGGCGGAGCGTCCTGGAGCGCAATGACCGCCCGCCCTTCGATACGCGCCGCGGTGACGCTGCCGCGCGCTTTGCCGTTCAGGCGCCGGGCGTCGAGGTAGAGCATGTCTTCGGGAACGCCGTAGACGGGGTACACATAAGCGCCGCCGTACTGTTTGCTGCCGTTCAGCAATGGCTCGTAATAGCCGGTCATGGTGCCGTCGGGGCTGCGCTCGGCGCTGGTGATCTGATAGAGGTCGAAGTACGTTTCGAAAAAGCGGCGGATCGCGGTGGGGTTATTCGCGTCAACCGACCGCGCGGCCGTGCAAGGCGTGGCCCAGCCGCTGCGTGCGCCGACCACACCGCAGCCGCGGCGGAAGGCGTCGAGCGAGCCGCCCAGGTCGTCGCTGCTCCAGCCCGGCAGGTCAGCGAAGCGGGCGGGCTGGTAGAAGGCATGGCGCGTACCGAACGCGGCTGCCAATGCTGCGGACGGCGCTGTGGACGGCGCGGCGGACGGCGCGGCGGACGAGACCGGCGAAGGCAAGATTGCGGGGCCTGGCGGGGCAGACGCGGCGGCGTTCGACACGATGCCCGTTGCGGCGGCTCCGGGTGCGCCGCTCGATGGCGCCGCAACCTGTGTTGCTCCCGTCGATGCGGTTTGCGCCGTGACACCCGTACTTTGCGCGTTTGGCCGCGCCGCCGGTCCGATCACCACGGAACTGCCGGGATTGTCCCCCGCGCAACCGGCAAGCCATACAGCCGCGGCGAACACGAAGAGAGGTTTGTTCATTCCGGCCTCCAGAGTCTCAGCCGCATGAAAGACGACACGAAGCCGGGCTATTGCCCGGCGCCGTTACCTACCACGTCAATCTGGAACGTCGCCGCGCCGTAAGCGTCGTTGCAGGTCGACGCGCCGGGCGCGCAGCGAGCCTTGCCTGCGAACGGCGAGTCGCTGCCCGTGCGCCGCGCGGCGGCCTGCGCTTGCGCACTCGCCGGGATGTCTGCAAAGACATCGCCCTGCCGCAGCCCGGCGTCGGTGAAGTCGCGTGGCTCGGGCGAGACGAGCACGAGGAAATGAATCGGGCCGGCCGGCGCGTCTGCGAGCATCGGCCAGCTCGCACGTGGCAGCGTGAGCGTTTGGCCCGCCGCGATACTGTTCGCCTTGTCGCGCTGGTTCGGCAGCAGCATCAGATATTCGCCCTGCGGATCGACCATGAACGCATAGACGTGGCCCGCGCGGTTGCTCGTCACCTGGAATTGCAGGAAGTCCTTCTTGATGCGCGCCCTGGTGCTGTGCAGCTTCGTCGTCACGCGGATCGACGGATCACTCATCGCGACGATGCGTTCGAATTCGCCGGACGGCGTGAAGGGGGGCAAGGGCGGCGCGGCAGCGGCTTCGGTTGGCGGTGCGCTAGCGGCCGGAGGGGCAACCGGAGCCAGTGCGGCTGTCCCTGCCGGGGTGCTTGCCGTGGCCGCTGGCGGCGGCACGGGTGGCAGTTCGGCGGTGGCGCTTGCCGGCGCTGCGGGCGTGGCGGTTGTGGCGCTTGCCTGAGTCGAGGCGGCAGGCGGCGCGCCCGAAGGCCGCAGTGCGAACCACGCGCCGATTGCCGCAATGATCGCGACGCCCGCCCCCACGGCGGCGATCGTGCTGCCGCGCTTGCTGCCCTTGCCGCCCGCAGCGGCCGCCGTCGCCGCGTTGGATGCGCGACCGGGGGGGAGCGTGCGTGCCGCACTGTGCGAAGCCGGCGCGCGGTTCTCGCCAGGCGGCGCAACGGGGGGGCTGGCACGCTGCGCGGTGCCACTCGATTCCGCCCGCGACGCCGTGCCCGTCTCGTCGTCGTCGAACGGCGGCGCATTCGCTCCATCGCCCAGCGCAATACCCAACTCTGCCGCGAGCGCCTGCACATCCTGCGGACGATCCTCGGGCCGCACGGCCAAGGCGTGGTCGATCGCGCGCAAAAAGCGCTCGCTGTAACGGTCCGCCGCGACAGTCGCGAGGGGCACGTAGCTGTCGCTCATCAATCTCCCGACTGAGGCCGGTGGAGTCGCGCCTTTGATGGCGTAGTACACGACCGCCGCGAGCGCGTAAATGTCGGTCCACGGCCCCTGTTTCATCGAGGGGACTTCCGCGTATTGCTCGACAGGCGCGTAACCGGGCTTGAGGATGACGGTGAGCGCCTGCGTCATGTCGCCGATCACGCGGCGCGCCGCGCCGAAGTCGAGCAGCAGTGGCCGCTGGCTGCCCTTGAGCAGCATGATGTTGTCGGGGGCGATGTCGCGGTGGTAGCACTGCGCCGCGTGCAGCACGCCGAGCGCTTCCAGCAGCGGTGCGAGCAGCGCTCGCAGCCATGCCTCACCGGGCGGCGTGGACATCTGGCGCAGCGCTTCCTTGAGCGTCAGGCCTTCGTAATACGGCATCACCATGTAAGCGGTGCCGTTCGCTTCCCAGAACCGGTAGACCTTCACGAGCGAGTGATGGTCGAACTGCGCGAGCAAGCGGGCTTCGTTGATGAAGCTTTTCAGGCCCGCGCGGAAAGTTTCTTCATGGCGTTGCGAGCGCACCGTCACGTTGCTCGCATTGGCGGCGCGCGTGGCGAGGGACGCCGGAATGTACTCCTTGAGCGCCACGTGGCGCCGCAGCAAGGTGTCCCATGCGAGATAGACGATGCCGAAGCCGCCTTCGCCAATGAGCCCGACGATCTCGAACTCCGCGATCACCGTGCCGACCGGCAGCGCCTCATGTGCGCCGGCTTCGGCGCTGCCGGCCTGTGTGGTCTGGGTGGCCGGCGCCGCGGCGGCCTGCGTTTGCAGGCGCGGCACGAGGCGAGTGGCGTCGTCCTCGGGGATCGGCGTACCGGTGGTTTCGTCCGGGCTGTCGCGCTGCGGTGCCTGAGCCGATGCGCGGCCCCCTTCAGACGCGCGCGCGTCGTCCTGTCCGGCCGGTGCGGACACGATCAACGTCTTGTCGTCAGGGCTGTTCATCTGGCTTCGCTCCGTGGGCATGGCCTTGCGCGTCATCGCGCCGTGTGCAGAGCGTGGCGTGCGCCTCGCCCGCGTGCGCGCGCACCCTTGTCTGCAAGACGAACGAACCGGTGGATTTTTGAAAGCGTAGCAGCTGGACAGGCATTTTGTCGGGGGCACCCATCGGGATTTCAAAATTTCGCGGGCTTGCTCGTCTATGTCTTTGAAACGGCCCGGTACGGATATCGCACCGGACTCGCCCGCGCAAGTGTCCAGCAGGATGCCCGAAGTGAAAAAAATTCAATTCGATGTGGCGGGTAGGTACACGGTCGTGCTGCGCGCGAGCGCCCGTTGCGCGCGCGCGGCGCGAGGGGTGTCATCCATCCGGCGCGGGGTGCTGCGCCTTGGCGCCTGCTGCGCGCTGGCCAGCGCGCCTGGCTTGTTGCTCTTGCCGTCCACGGCGCAGGCCGCCGGGACTGCCAGCGACGCTGGCACCGCCGCGCCCGGTCTCGCTCCAGAATCGCAGGGCTTTCGCGAAGCCGCCGAACGCGAGCGCGATGCCGAAACGCTGCAATCGCTCACCGACGAAGGCCGCCTGCTGCTTTCGCGCGACCGCGTCGAACTGCCGGCTTACGAATATTGCAGCATGTCCGTGGCGGCGGCCGAGCGCGGCGATTTCCGTGACAGCATCAACGCGGCGGCGCGCGCGCTCGTTGTCGCCGAGCGTACCGATAACGCCGACCTCGCCGCGCTCTCCAAGCGCGATCTCGCTATCGCGTACAGCTATGCCGGCGACCTCGACGACGCGCAGAAGTACGCACAGCAGGCGCTCGCCTCGCATCCCAAGGCGCCCGAACAGGTCTTCGCTCCCGCAAACAAGGTGCTCGGCGACGTGGCCCTGCGCCGTGGCGACGCACCGGGCGCGCTCGCCGCCTACGACGAAGCAATGCTGACCGCCTCGCCGCGCTACCGGCCTTTCGTGCAGCTGTCGATCGCGAACGCGCAGATCGCCATTGGCGACACGGCCGCCGCACGGCAAACGCTGGAGGCCGCGAGCCCGCCGCCCAGCGCAGACCTTGCGCCCGCGTATGGCCGTATCGAAGGCAAGTTGCTGCTCGCGGAAGGCAAGCCCGCCGAGGCGCTCAAGGTCTACCAGGCGCAGCTCGCCGGGGGCGCGACGAGCGACGCGAACTACGACAACCTCTGGGTGCACGAGGGCATTGGCCGCGCATATCTCGCGCTCGGCGACAAAGAGCACGCGCGGCAAGCCTTTTTGCAGGCCGTGGACGACTCGGAAAAGATCCGCGCGCGCTTTCGCAGCGACGAGTTCAAGACAGGGCTTTTCGGCGATACGCAAGGCGTTTTCGAGGAAGCCATCGCGCTCACTGTCGATGCCGGCGACTACGAAGCCGCCTGGAACCTCTCCGAGCGCAGCCGTGCGCGCGCGCTGCTCGACGTCGTGCGCAACCGCGTCGAAACGGGCGTGGACAACCAGCAGTTGAATGGCATGGTGCCTACGTTGCAGGCGGTGCGCGACGCATTAAAGCCGAACGAGGCGATCGTCGAGTATCACAGCCTGCCGAAGACGCTCGTGGTGTGGGTGATCCGCAAGGACGGCCTCTCGGGCCATACGCTGCCGCTTGCGCGCGCCGATATCGACTCTGCCGTGACCGACGTGCGCAATGCGATCGTGCACCGCCGGCCTGCCGCAATCACCTACGGCGACAAGCTTTACCAGTTGTTGATCGCACCGCTCGCGCTGCGTTCCGACGAGCGACTCGTCATCGTGCCGCACGGCCCGCTGCATTATCTGCCGTTCCAGGCGCTGCACGGCCCGAACGGCTTTCTGATCGAGCAGCACGCCATCGCGCTCGAACCTTCGGCGAGCATCGCCTTGCAACTGGAGGCGCGGCGCCAGCAGGTGGCGAGCAACCTGGTGGCGTTCGGCAACCCGCAAATCGCGCCACAGTTCGCGCTGCCGGGTGCGCAGGCCGAGGTGGAGGGCATCGCGCCGCTGTTCGCCTCGAAAGCGCTGTTCCTGCAAAGCGCGGCCACGCGCGCGCAGTTCCGCGAAAGCGCGCCGGCGGGCCGCGTGCTGCACGTGGCCACGCACGCCGAAGCCGACACGATCGACCCGCTCCATTCGCGCATCCTGCTCGCGCCGGCGAACCAGCCGGCCGACGGCCCTGACTCGCTGCTCGCACTCGACGTCTACAACCTCAAGCTCAACAATGTCTCGCTTGTCACGCTCTCCGCGTGCGAGACGGGGCTGGGGCGCATTGCGAGCGGCGATGAAATCCTCGGCTTCACGCGGGCGTTCTTTTACGCGGGCGCGACGAGCCTGATCGTTTCGATGTGGCCGGTTGCCGACGAGTCTACGGCGATCACCATGCGCACCTTCTATTCGCAACTATCGCAAGGCAAAGAAGCCATTGACGCGATGCGCGCCGCACAGCTCGCCGTGATGAAAGAGCCGCGTTTTGCGCATCCGTTCTTCTGGGCACCATTCGACCTGATGGGTGGCTGGCGTTTGAGCATCGCTCGCGGAATATAACATGAGAACAGGACTCCGAACGATTGCCGCCTTCGTGTCGGCTAGTAGCGCGCTGGCTTGGGGCCAGACGCCGCCGCCGAACGCGGGCGCCATACTCAACCAGGCCTTGCCGCCGAACTCGGGCACCATCCTGAACCAGACCCAGCCGCGCGAGACGCGCCCGGAACCGCTGGGGGGCCAGAACGCACTGCCCGCGGTGCCACAGGCTCCGGGCGAGACCGCGCAGCCGGGCGGCCCGACGTTCGTGCTCAAGTCCCTCACGCTCAAGGGCAACGACACGATCCCCACCGACGAGCTGCTCGCCCCTGTGCGCGAGAAGATCGGGCAGCCGACGAGCTTCGCGGATTTGCAGGCCATTGCCGCACGCATCACCCAGGTCTATCGCGACCGCGGCTACGTGCTCGCACAGGTGGTGATTCCGCAACAGGACGTGACCTCGGGCGACGTCCAGCTCAGTGTGCTCGAAGGGCGCGTCGGTCACGTGCGGCTCGACGTGGCCGCCGGCACGCCGATCAAGGAGTCGCTCCTGCGCGAGCGCGTGGAGCAGATTCCCGTGGGCGCGCCGTTGCAGGAGCAGGTGCTCGAGCGCACCATGCTGCTGCTTTCCGATTTGCCGGGCATTACGGTGACCTCGTCGGTGGAGGCGGGCAACGAGCCCGGCACCGTCGATCTCACGATCAACGTCGCGCCGGCGAAGCGCTGGACCATGGCCGCCGACCTCGACAACTACGGCGCCTCGACGAGCGGCACCTGGCGGCTCGGCGCGCTCGCGCGGCTGAACTCGCCGTTCGGCATTGGCGACAACCTCGACTTGCGCATTCTCGGTGCGGAGCGGCTCGACACCGCTTACGGGCGCGTTGGCTACGAGGCGCCCGTGAACGCTTACGGCACGCGCGTGGGCGTAGCCCTGGCGCGCATGAACTACACGCTCGGCAAGGAGTACTCATCGCTCGACGCGACCGGCGACGCGACCGTCGCCGATCTCACCGTCACGCATCCGATCCTGCGCACGCGCAACCAGAACCTGCTAGGCCGCGCCAACTTCGAGTATCGCGACCTCTCGGACAACATCGGCGTGGTCGACGACCACAACCGGCGCTCGATGGTGGAAGGCAGCCTCGGGCTCACCTATGAGAGCCGCGACACGCTGTTCGGCGGCGGCTTCAACAGCGCGGACGTCGCGCTGTTCATCGGCAGCCTGCATTTCAAGGACGAAGCGAACTACCTGATCGACCAGTCGCAGTACGGGCGCAATACGGCGGGCAACGAGGTGCGTGCGACATTCTTCGCGAACCGCCTGAACGCAGTGACCGAAAAGATGAGCCTCTTCTTCGGCTTCTCGGGACAGTGGGCGGCGACGACGCTCGACAATTCGTCGCGGTTCCTGCTGGGCGGCCCGCATGCGGTGCGTGCCTATTCGCCCTCCGAAGGATTGGTCGACGAAGGCTTCGTCGCCACTGCGGAGTTGCGCTACGCGTTCACGCCGCAGATCACGGCCTTCACGTTCTTCGACTTCGGCACGGGCTGGTACAACGCGAATCCGCGTCCTAACCAGGGGCCGAACAACATCACGAGGAGCGGCGCGGGCATCGGTGCGTATGTTTCGCTGCCGTACGGATTTTCGTGGCAGGGCACGGTGGCGTGGCGCACGACGTCGCCCGACACCACCGGCAACGACAAGCTGCCCACGTTCTACATGCAGTTGACGAAGACGTTCTGACGCCGCTGGCGTCATGCACGGTCCGGCCGCGAGGCGCGGACCACGTTTCGCAATGGTGCCGGGCGCGAACCGGCGCGAGGGGTGCGGTATGAACAAGCGTGGCAGAACGCAGCCGGCGTGCACCGTGCGGCCGCTGCAAGTGAAGGCGATCGCGAGCGTCGCGGCCGCGCTGTTCGAGGCGGCTTACGCGCCGTTGCTGTTCGCCAATCCGACCGGTGCGCAGGTGGTGGCGGGCGGCGTGACGGTGAGCACGCCCTCATCGTCGCAGATGAACATCACGCAGAGCACGCCAAACGCCATCGTCAACTGGAACACGTTTTCGATTGCCACGGGCGAATCCGTGAACATCGCGCAGCCATCGGCTCAAGCGGCGCTGCTCAACCGCGTGATGGGCAACGATCCGAGCACGATCGCGGGCAGCCTGCGCGCGAATGGCAAGGTTCTCCTCGTGAATCCGGCTGGCGTGATCTTCTCGCCGGGATCATCGGTCAACGTGGGTTCGCTTGTCGCTTCCACGCTCGGCATTTCGAATGCGGACTTCCTTGCGGGTAATTTCCACTTCGTCGGCAAAGCGCCGGCTGCCGTGACCAACGCCGGCACGATCACGGCGGCCGACGGCGGCACCATCGCGCTGCTGGGCGGCACGGTGACCAACAGCGGCACCGTGGCGGCCAGGCTCGGCACCGTGGCGATGGGGGCGGGCGGCGACATCACACTCGACTTCGCCGGTGACGGGCTCACGACGATCAAGATCAACGCGGGGACTGCGAACGCGCTGCTGGGCAACACCGGCACGCTGGCCGCGGACGGCGGCACGGTGGTGATGAGCGCGCAGACGGCGCAGGCGCTCGCGGATACGGTCATCAACCAGCAGGGCATTGTGCGAGCGCAGAGTCTTGCCGAGCGTGACGGACACATCATTCTGGACGGCGGCAGCAATGGCGTGACGCTCGTTTCCGGCACGCTCGATGCTTCGGGCGGCGCGGGGCTTAAAGGCGGGCAGGTGGATGTGACGGGGTATGACGTGGCGCTGCTCGCCGGGGCGAATGTGAATGCGAGTGGGGCGGCGGGTGGTGGCGCTGTACGGTTTGGAGGCGGGGCGGCTGGCGCAGACCCGTCGATCCGGAATGCGAACGCGGTGTGGATGGATCCCACGGCGCAGATTCATGCGGATGCGCTGACGAACGGTAACGGTGGGCATATTGTTGCTTACGGGACGACGGCGGCGCGGCTCTACGGCACGTTGAGCGCGCAAGGCGGTCCGCAGGGCGCCGATGGCGGGTTGATCGAGACGTCGGGGCAAGCGCTCGATGTGAGCGGCTCGACGATCAACGCCTCCGCACCGAAAGGCAACGCCGGCACGTGGCTGCTTGATCCGTTCTCTGTCTATATCGAGCAAGGCGGTGATCAGAGTGAGAGCGTTGGCACGCCGGGCGGCTCGGTCGAGTACGGCCCCCTCACGGCGGGTACGACGATCACCAACGGCACCATCAACGCGGCGCTCAATCTGGGCACGTCGGTGAAGATTGCTACCGGGACTGACGCGGATGGCGATGTCGGTGACATCAACGTCCAGTCGGCGATCTCCAAAACGTCGGGCGGCAACGCAACATTCACGCTGGAGGCTTCGGGCTCGGTGACGATTGGCTATGCGGCGAGCATCTCGTCGACGTCGGGGGCGCTGGGTCTGGTGATCGACGCGAATGTCGGGGGGGCGTCGCCGGGCAGTGTCGTGACACTCCAGAATACGAGCATTACGACAAATGGTGGCAGCGTGCAGATCGGCACGAACGGTCAGAGCCCGATCGGCATCGGCTCGTCGACGATCAATACGCAGGGCGGCGACCTGACGCTCACCGGCAACTCGCCGGCGAACGCCAACGCCGTGACGGCAATTTCCATCAACAGCTCGCTGCTTTCGACGGCTGGCGGGAACGCTACCCTCACGGGCACTGTGCCGGACACCAGCTCCGGCGACGGCATCTCCCTGGTCACCAGTTCGATCACCACGAGCCGCGGCAAGCTCTCGCTCACCGGCACCGGCGGCAGCACCGGTGGCGTAGGTTCGGCGGGCGTGTACCTGAGCAGCTACTACACAGATCCGGTCACTCAAGCCGTCGCAGCGACGCTCGATAGCGGGGGCGGCGCGATTACCGTAACCGGCACGCTCGGCTCGACTGCCGCGGGGGCGACCAACGGCGGTTCGGGTATCTGGCTCCAGTTCGCGAATCTGGTTGGCACAACCGGCAACGTGACGCTCACGGGCACGGTCTACTCGAATGCCGCCAGCACGGGCGTTGTACTGGGTTTAGGTAGCTCAGTGAGCGCGACCAGCGGAAATGTCAACGTGACCGGCGCCGTTAACACCGTCGCGAGCAGCGGCAGTACCGGGAGTGATGCACAAACACACGCACTGGCGTCCGGCTCATATCCAGTCGTAACGCCGGTGACAGACTCGCCGTCAACGACTGGCGGCACCGGATCGACCGGCTCGTCGCCAACGCAAAGCGAGACTGGGCCCGGCTCGCCGCCAACGCAAAGCGAGACTGGGCCTGGCTCGCCGCCAACCAACGGCGAGACAGGAGGGAACGACGGCGCTGTGGCAGGTAACGCCCCGTTGGGGCAGGGCGTGCAGATATACGACGCGTCGATCAGCACGGTGGGCGGCACCGTCACGGTAAGCGGGAGCATGCCGTCGACGTACAGCGGCGGAATCGGCACCGTGATCGACGGATCGACAATCAGTACATCGAGCGGCGCGATCGCACTGTCCGGGCAGAGTATTGGCACACCGTCCGCGAGCGCGGCTGTGCAAGGCATCGTGCTGCGAAACCCATCGGGCAGCGCGACGTCAGTTCAGTCGAACAGCGGCCCGATCAGTATCAACGGCAGCGGCTCGGGTTCGGGTACTGAGGGTGTGCTGATCACCGACGCTACGAAGATTCAGACCACCACCAGTGGCGCAATCGACATTCGCGGCGCGGTGCGAGGCGCGCCGCAGCAGAGCGGCAGCACCTCGAACGCGCAAAACGATGCCGGCGTCGTGATCAACAATGCCACGGTGAGCGCTCCGGGCAGCATCTCGATTGCCGGCTCGACCGACACATCTGATTACGGCGTAGTGCTTGGATACGCGGTGAGCGGCTTCTCGACCGAAGGCTCAGTGGCGATTTCGACCGGTACAGGTGGCTCGCTCATACTTCGCGCGGCCAACGACAACACGGCGAAAAGCCTCGTCGCAAGCGGACTCACTGTGCAGGTGCCGGCCGGCACGCTTGTCATCGCGCCGGCCTCGGTCGATCCAACGAGCTTCGCGATCGTCGCGCAGAACGCCACATTGATCACGCTGTTCGGCACCGGCACCGGCATGACGATCGACGCCGCTACGTTCGCGGCGCTCACGCAGGACGTCGGCACGGTGATACTGGGATCGAAGACACAGACCGGTCTCATCACCGTGGACGGCGTCTGTGCTGCCAATAGTGATACGTGCGTGCTGACGCGCCCAACGTTCACCACGAACCTGACGCTCGAGAACGATGCCAGCGGCAGCCAGGGAATCCAGTTGCCATACGGGCTTTCGGTCGGTACGAGCGGAACGCTGGGGTTGGCCTCGGCGGGGACGGTCACGCAGGGCGGGCCGGTGACCGCAGGGACGCTCGCCTTGGTCGGAGCAGGTACATTCACGCTGACCAACGCGAACAATAGCGTGGCCACGCTCTCCGTGAACAGCACCGGCAACGTGACGTTGACCGATGCGACGGGTGTCGAACTGTCTCCGGCTCAGGTGGCCATTTTTGATCCCGGTTCGGGAACGTTCGGAGCAGTCGCTTATAAGGGTGACGTCTCGCTAACACCGGCAGGCAACCTGACCGTAACGGCCAACGGCGATATTGGCTTGGGCTATGACGTGCACGACTCGGGCAGCAATTCGACATTTTCGTTACAGGCTGCGGGCAACATCTATGTGGAGACCGACGGCACGGTCACTTTCACGTCGACCGGCGGCCCGGTCAATGTCGTATTCGACGCGAATGTGGGGCCGAACGCGACGCCGGGCAACTACGTCGTCCGGCTCGATGGGCTCACGCTCGACACCAACGGCGGCACGTTCACGATCGGCGACACAGGCAAAAGCGCGGTCGATATCGAGGATTCGTACATCACCACGGAAGCCGGCGCGATCGGCATCACCGGTACGAACGCGGCCGGAGTCGGCGTCGCAATCGGGTATTCGTTCATCGGCACGGGTATGGGCAACGTCACAGTGAACGGCACGTCAACCGGTGGCATTCGCACTGACGACTCGGCAGGCGTGTATCTGTACGACAGCGGAATTCAGACCGGCGGCGGTTCGATCTCCGTGACCGGCAACGCGGAGTTCGCGGCTGGCACCGACAACGGCGGCGTCGTTGTCGCCGGCGATTACAGCGGCACGGCGGGCGGCAGCGCCGCCGACGCGTTCAGCGTGACCGGCAGCGGAACGATCGGACTGACCGGCACGGCGTCGAACGGCAATTCGAGCACCGCCACGAATGGCAATGCCTATGGTGTCCTGGTCGGGGACGCCACGCTCGCGGCGCAATCAGGGAATATCACGCTGAACGGCACCGCCACGGCGCCCGGTATGACAACGGGCGGCTACGCGATCGGCGTCGACGTGATCGACGCCACGATCCGCACAACATCAACCGGCGCGATCGGGCTCACCGGTACCGCGACGTCGACGGGCTATGGATATGGCATCGCCATTTCGGGCAGCGCGTTGAACACGGGCGGCGGCGACGCCACGATGAACGGCACGCTCAACGTTTCGGCCATCGGCAGCGGCACGGTGCCTGCGCAGAATGCATATGGTTTCGCCATCGGCACGTCTTCGATATCGACAGGAGGCGGCAACGTTTCGATTACGGGTACGGCGAGCAGCGCGGTTTCCGACCCTCATGTGGCGACCGGCGCGCTCCTGACCGGCACCACGGTCGACACGACGAGTGGCAACGTGACGGTGGTCGGCACGGGCCAAAGCGCGTCCGGCGCGGTGGACTACAAGAACGGGACATGGATCTACGATTCGAAGCTCACGACGACGACCGGCAACGTATCGATCACCGGCAATTCGAACGCGCTGGGTAACGGCGTGCTGTTCAGTTACAGCGGCGTCAGTTCCACGGGCGGCTCGATTACGTTCTACGGCACCAGCGGAATCGCCGGTCAGGGAGCGCCGTTCAGCTTCAGCTACGGCGTGTACATGGTCGGTGCATACCCGACGGGCAGCGTTTTCGCCCCAGGCAGCGCGTCAAACCCCACGCTCTCAACGACGGGCAACGGCACGATCGAGATCACAGGGACGGCGGCCGGTAATTACGCGCGCGGCGTGGAACTCGACAACGGCGCGCTGACAACGGCCAATGGAGCGATGACGCTCAACGGGACGGCCAACGTGGCGAAAAGCGGCACCGGTGTGCGCCTCAGCAACATGCTGCTAACCGCGAACGCCGGCACCGTGCAGGCAACCGGAACAGTGAACGATGCGCCGGGGGGGACAGCGGACGGGTATGGGGTGTGGACGGTCGGCAGTTCGATTCTGACCGACCAGGGTGGCGTGACGTTGAACGGCACGACGGCGGGCGCGACGTCCTACGCGTATGGCGTGTATCTCGATGGCGGCTTCGCCGCTGGAACCACCGTGCAGCCGACGATCCAGACTGGCAGCGGCGCCATTTCAGTCACCGGCAACGTACCCGCGACGCAAACTGGCAGCGTCGCGGTCGATCTTGTCGGCGCAACCGTCACATCGAGCGGCGGCGCGATCACGCTTAAGGGCAATACGACGGGTACGCCTGCGAGCGGCCTGTCCTCGGACGGCGTGGTGCTTACGAGCCTCGTGCCCGGCACGGTCACCACGCCCACCTCGGTCACGACCGGCAGCGGTACGCTTACCATTGACGGCAGCGGCTTCGGCACCAACGCCCAAGGCGTCCTCGTCGCCGGCGGCTCGACGATCACCTCCAGCAACGCCGGCACCATCGACATCCGGGGCGTGGCAACGGGCCCGACCAACGGCGGCACCCAATACGACTACGGCACGCTCATCTATAACGGCACGATCTCCGCCACGGCGCCCAACACCACGATTTCGATCGCGGGTTCGACCAACACGGCCGATGCCGGCCTCGCCTTCGGCGCCGCGCCTGTGCCGAGTACGTTCACTTACGCATCCGGCCCCGTGAAGGTCAACGCCGGCACCAACGGCACACTCGCCCTGCGCGCTGCCAACGACGGCACCACGTCCAGCTTCGTCAACGACGGCGCGACCATCACGGCGAACGACGGCACGCTCGCGCTGATGCCCGCGAGCGTCAACCCGGGGACCTTCAACTTCACTGCGCTGGACGGCACACCGATCACACTGTTCGGCACGGGCGCGCCAGGCCTGAGCATCGACGCGACGGCGTTCTCACTGTTCAGCGGCTTCTCGACATTCGTGCTCGGCTCCAGCACGCAAACGGGACTCATCACGGTGAGTGGCGTATGCGCCTCGTCTAGCTCATGCACGTCGCTGACCAAGCCCAGCATGAACGAGAATCTGACGCTCATGAATTTGGGCGCAGGCAGCCAGGGCATTCAACTGCTCTACGGTATTTCGCTTGGCGCCAACACGCTCACGCTGGCTTCGGCGGGCGCGGTCACGGACCCCGGCGGCATTCAGGCGGCCGGGTTGCTGCTCGACGGCCCAGGCAATTTCACGCTGAACGACCCGGAGAACAACGTGGGCGTGCTCGCCATGCTCAACGTCGGCAACGTGAACTTCCTGAACTCGACGAGCTTTGTGATTGGCCCGATCGTGAGCCATTCGTTCGATGCGGCGTCGAACACGGCGGCCACGATCGACGCGACCAACTCGAACCTCACCGGCAACCTGCTCGCTCAGGCTGCAACGGGTGGTATCGGCCTTGGCGGCGGCGCGGCATCGGCAGGCGGTCCGACGGGCGGCGCCAACACGAACCTGAGCGCGGGCGGCACGATCGATCTCGTGATGGAGAACGGAGTGTTCACCGACAACGGTACCGGTTCCGTGAGCGCGAATAATGGCTGGCGCATCTGGGTGTCCACCTGGGTTGGGGAAACGCGCGGCAACGTACAGCCCAACACGTTGCAGCCTAACTTCTACGGCTGTAGTTTCGGGGCCGGCTGCGTATGGGGCGGCACCGTGCCGCTCACGGGCGACCACTTCGTCTATGTCGCGCGGCCCACCGTGACCGTAACCGCGAACGGCGTGACGCGAGTGTGGGGCGCGCCGAACCCGAACTTCACGTATACGACGAGCGGGCTCATCAACGGCGACACGGCCGCTGGCGCATTGTCGGGCACGCTCTCGACGAGCGCGAATTCCGGTTCGCTGCCCGGCCAGTACGCGATCGATCCTTCATTCCTTTCAGGCGTGGGTTACATCGTGATCGAACAGCCGGGCACGTTGAATGTGGTTGTGCCGCAGCCCACGTATGCGCCCGACTTGCCTCTCGCTGTGAGCGGCTTGCAGTCTTTCTTCGGACCGAGCGAGAAGACCTTCGTCTACGAGAACAACCTTCAGGGTACGAACATTTGCGTGGGCTCGAACCAGCCGCTCTTTACCACCGCGCCGCCCGGAGAGAACCAGGACCTGCTCGCGGTGGAGTGGAAGCGCGTGCGCTCGCAACCCAATCTGAACAGTTGCATGCTGCTTAACGGGCAACATGGGTGTGGAGACTTCTGAAGCGTTGAGGTTGATGTTCGCTGTCGGCTTCTACTGTGGAATCTTGCCATGTCCGAGCTTACTGATACTGATGATGACGGCAATAGTCAGTACATCTGGTTGCAGGAACGCGCTGACACCTGCGGCCCTGCGTGTATCTATATGATCGAGCGAATCGTGCAGCAGGCGTGCCCTGCTGGCGGCGAAGTACGCATCCGACAAATTTGCGAGTTGCTTCCAGATGGCTACCAGGAAGGCAAGGGGACAGCGTCTTTTGGCGCGCTTGCCTCAGCGATGCAAAGAGTCGGCTTTGGTGCCACGGCAACCTTTATCAAGAATTTCAAGGAGTTCGCCTTATTGGCAGACTTCCCGTTCATTACAAGGATCGGCTGGCCAAACAACGCTGGGCACTTTGTGGTGTGTGCAGCTAGAACACGGGGAGGTTCGCTCGTCTGTCTCGATCCCTGGTATGGCTTGTCCGAACCCAAGTTGAACTCGCTTCCGTCATATCAAGTGATCAACGACGTCCGGGCAGCGGTGTGTCTTGTTCACCCGGCCGGTGGCGTGTTTTCGGGGCACACGGTTTTGCTCCGCGGATGAAGAGTCAAGCAGCATTTTTTCGATCAGCGCAATCGCCGCGGCCTTAAGCGTCCGCTTTCCTTACGGGTTGCATGATCGTCGCTTCATCGTCAGTAACACTGACTTTCTGTTTTTCCGCGCCTGGCTCGGCCCGTGTGGCGAGCGTCATCTCGCCAGCCGTATCACCGGCCACCCACACCGCGCTCGCGCTGAAGTTGTCGTTGCCCGGCTTTGCGAGCGCGCGCACGTGTGCGCCGAGCGCGTCGAGCCAGGCACGAGGGCTCGTGGCCTGGCTGAGTGCCGCGAGCATGGTGTCCTCGTCCACGTATTCCCAAAAGCCATCGGTGCAGATGAGAAACGCGTCGCGTGGCTGCAACCCGAAAGTCCCGGGGCGCGCCGTAACGTTCAGGCCCTCCAGTGTGCCAAGTGCCGAATACAGCAAGTTGCGCCGTGGATGATGGCGCGCCGCATCGGCGCTGAGGAGTCTTGCGTCCACCATTTCCTGCACCATGCTGTGGTCGCGCGTCTGCGCTTCGATGCAACCCGCTCGAAAGCAATAGAGCCGGGTGTCGCCGCAATGCGCCCACGCGGCAGTCCGTCGCTCGCGATCGATGGCGAGCAGCGTCGCCGTCGAGCGCATTTCGCGCAGATGAGGCGGCCCGTGCGACTGCTCTTCGACGATATTGTCGTTCGCATGCGCGAGCGCGGCGGCGAGCCGTTCGCCCGAGGGCGGCAATTCGGCCATCGTCAAATAGCGCAGGTCGGCCAGCACGGTGTCGACCACGATCGCCGAAGCCTTGTCGCCGCCGCCGTGGCCGCCCGCGCCGTCTGCAACTACGCAATAAAACAGGCGTTCGCTCGAGAATTCGCCGAGCGAGTCTTCGTTGCGTTGCCGTCCGCCCCTGTCGGTCAGGCTTGCGAAGGCCAGTTGCACGTGTGCCTCCCGTCCTCGTTCGTGCGTTATCCGGACTATTGATTCATTTCGATGTCGCATCGCACGTACGACTGCTCGGCGAGAATGCCGAACACCGCAAGGATGGCAAGCCGGTTGTCCGCGCTGATTTCGATGCCGAGTGTCTGCTCGATCCAGCGCCCTATGCCAGTGCGTGCAAAGTCGGTGGGCACCGAACCTTTGCGCAGCGTCACGCCCAGTTTGCGGGCGCGGTAGTGATATGAGGCGATCTGGTAGCGTGCGGCCACCCGCGAAAGGCCGCCTTTCTCGTCCGATAGCCAGCCCAGGCTGCCAGCGAGCACCAGGCGGTCCGGCTCGTCGAGGTCGTCGATGAACTGCGCGGCCGCATCGCGTATCGACGCTTCGTCGTGGCCGTGCTGGAACAGTGCCGTGCCGACCGGGTCGGCTTGCAGCGCGGTCTGCCGGTCGATCTCGAGTTTGACGTCGTCTTCGTCGATCGACACGTTGCGCCGGTGGCTTGCGCTGCGCAGGCAGTCGATCAAATAGCGCCTGAAGTAGCTGCAAACGGCGTGGCTGCTGGAAGGCGCGCTGTGCGCCGGGAACGTGGGTTCCGCAGCCGGTGCCTCGAGCCGGAAGACCTTGAAGAACAGGAACTGGGAAACGAGTTCTTCCTTGTCCTCACCCAGAGCCTGCAATTCGAAAGGATGATAGCTGGTTAGCGCCCGGCGCACGATCGCATAGAGCGAAGCCATTTCGTCTCGCGTGAGGCAGGTTCGGCGTTGCCATAGATCCGGCAAGCCGCGCGTTTCCTCTACCGCTTCTGCGAGCGCTGCGCTTTCGGTATTTGCCACGTGTTCCCTCGCACGATGACGGCCGGCCGTTTGCTCCGTGCACCGCGACGACTGCGCGGTTTGCGACAGTACGCAACATGGGACGGCACAGGCGTGCGCCAACCCGGTGCGGTGGGTTGTGCCGCCATGACCTGACATCGACTGCATGTCCGCGACGTGTGTACTTCGTATGCGTGGATCGCTCGACCTGCAAATCGAGTCTATTAGCAGAGCGTGTTTATGACAAGAAAGAAGAGCGGTGAAATTTTATAAACCGTTATTCGGCTCTATTACGCATCCACATAAAAGATCGGCTACTAATTCGTGCTGCAACGCTCAAAAACATTATCCGAACTGCATTAAATTCTATGTGGGCTTGCGCACGTAACAGGCGCCACGGTGCACAGGCAGGATGTCTCATCATGGTGAAGTATCGTTCTCAAACTTCGCGCGATTTTTAAGCGTTCGTATACGATCGTTAACCCTTGGAAAGAAGATATTTTCTTCGACTGAAAGTATTGTCATGATGTGTCGGTATGCAGGATTCCGATGCATCAAGATTTCGCAGGAAGACATGCTTTTTCGTCGCCCGTCATGCATCGAAAAATTGCCGATCAATATTTAAAAACATCCTGAGTACATTCGAATAATAAAAGTCGGAGGAACGGCATCAAGTGAGGTGAAGTGCTCTTTTTTTTTGGCGGTGACGTGCTATTCTGGTAGCGGATCTTGGGGATAGCGTCATCACCTGCGCGAAGGAACGGGACTACGCAACGACTCGTGTAATAAAAGCGCCACGCTCGTTTGCCTGCCATATCCAGCACTGCGCCAGCACTGCGCATCCGGCCGTGAATAGCCGTGTCACCCACGCCTGATCCGTTGCGCGGCACGTGAACGACGACCCACCAACCAAAGACCACCAGACCATGGCCACGCTAGATGCTGGGGCATTGCTCGCGGAAATGTCGCCCGAGCTGCCATGCGGGGAAGACGTCGAATACGACCCGGAATTTCTGGAACTCGAACGCGTGGTCAGCGGCAAGCCCGACGTGCAGTTTGGCGATACCGTAGTTGATGCCGTGCCGCCCGACTGGAAGCAGGCCAACGCGCTTGCGCTCAGCCTGCTCGGCAAGAGCCGCGACCTGCGTGTGGCCGGGTATCTCGCGCGCGCGCTGCTCAACCGTGACGGCTATGTCGCCTTTGCCGAGGCACTCGCACTGATCGGGGGCATGCTGGATCAGCATTGGGATCATGTTTATCCGCGCCTCGACGCCGACGACGACAACGATCCTACCGCGCGCATCAACGCGCTCACCGCGCTGGTCGACCAGACCGGCACGCTCGCCGACCTGCGCGACGCGCCGCTCGCGCTCTCGCGCGCACACGGCACCGTCACGCTGCGCGATCTCGAATACGTCTGCGGCACGGTGACGCCGCCGAGCGGCGTGTCGGTGCCGTCCCTCGCCTCGATCGAAGCGGCCATTGCCGACGCCGGTGAAAACGCGCGCGAGGTCCATGCGGCGCTGGAATCCGCGTTGCAGAGTACGACGCGGATCGAAACGCTCGTCACCGAGCGGGTGGGCGCC
Organism: Paraburkholderia unamae; assembly: GCF_003268775.1. Classification (GTDB taxonomy): domain Bacteria; phylum Pseudomonadota; class Gammaproteobacteria; order Burkholderiales; family Burkholderiaceae; genus Paraburkholderia; species Paraburkholderia unamae. Next base: position 177,598 of record NZ_QLSU01000015.1, on the reverse strand, counting down.
GCGCGCTCGATCGATCTCGACGCGCTCGTACGTCCCTTGCGCCAGGCCGCTGCGTTTCTAGGCGAGCGCGTGGCGCACGCGGGCGTGCCGCCCGATGGCGAGGGGGCCGCTGCCGACGGCGCGGCTGTGAGCCCCGCGGCAATGGCGGCTGCTCCCGTTCCCGCCGCGCCGCCCGGTGAAATATCGTCGCGCGAGGATGTCGTACGGGCTATCGACAAGATCTGTAAGTATTACGAACGAAACGAGCCATCCAGCCCGCTTCCTCTGCTTCTGCTTCGCGCACGGCGGCTCGTCGACAAGAGCTTCATGGAAATTCTCGAGGATCTCGCGCCCGATGGACTCGCGCAGGCGCGCACGATCGGCGGTACGGAAAGCGAGTAGGACCGGTAGGTTCAGCAACGCCGTGGGCGCGCGGCAGTGACGCTGCGTCGGCACGGCATCGATGAGGGGAATTGCCGTGGCGAAAGAGAGCAGCCAGAAGTTCATCGCACGCAACCGGGCGCCGCGCGTGCAGATCGAATACGACGTCGAGGTGTACGGGTCGGAAAAGAAGGTGCACTTGCCGTTTGTGATGGGCGTGATGGCCGACCTGTCCGGACAGCCGGCCGACCCGCTCGCCCCGGTGGCCGAGCGCAAGTTTCTGGAAATCGACGTCGACAATTTCGACGAGCGCCTGAAGTCGATGAAGCCGCGCGTTGCCGTGCAGGTGCCGAACGTGCTGACGGGTGAGGGCAACCTCCCGGTCGAAATGACCTTCGAGAGCATGGACGACTTTTCGCCGGCTGCGGTCGCGCGCAAGGTCGACTCGCTCGCGAAGCTGCTCGAGGCGCGCGGTCAGTTGCAGAACCTGCTGACCTACATGGACGGCAAGACTGGCGCCGAGGAACTGATCCAGAAGCTCCTGAAGGATCCCACGCTCCTCCAGGCGCTGGCGTCCGCACCCAAGCCGAAGGAATGACCGTCTACGAGAGGGAGTCTGACATGGCCGAACCCAGCACACAGGGGCAGGAGTCGCAGCAGCAGGCGGGCGAGATGCTCGAAGCCGGCGAATTTGCGAGCCTGCTGGAAAAGGAATTCAAGCCTCGCAGCGACAAAGCGAAGGAAGCCGTGGAAACGGCTGTGCGCACGCTGGCGGAAGAAGCGCTGCGCGGCACCGCTGTCGTTTCGGGCGACGTGCTCGCGACCATCGAGTCGATGATCGCGGCGATCGACGCAAAGCTCACCGCCCAGGTGAACCTCATCATTCACGCCGAGCCGTTCCAGAAGCTCGAGAGCGCATGGCGCGGTTTGCACTATCTGGTGAACAACACCGAGACCGACGAGACGCTCAAGATTCGCGTGATGAACGTGTCGAAAGCCGACTTGTACAAGACACTCAAGAAGTACAAGGGCACCCCGTGGGACCAGAGCCCGATCTTCAAGAAGCTCTATGAGGAGGAGTACGGCCAGTTCGGCGGCGAGCCCTATGGCGCGCTGGTGATGGACAGCTATTTCGACAACAGCGGGCCGGACGTCGACCTGCTCACGCAGATCGCGAAGATCGCTGCGGCGGCGCATGCCCCTTTTATCGCCGGTGCCGACCCTGCCGTGATGCTCATGGACTCGTGGCAGGAACTCGCGAATCCGCGCGACCTCACGAAGATCTTCCAGACGCCGGAGCACGCCGCCTGGCGCTCGCTGCGCGAGTCGGAGGACGCGCGCTATATCGGCCTCGCCATGCCGCGCTTCCTCGCCCGCGCGCCTTATGGCGCGAAGACGAATCCCGTCGATGAATTCGCGTTCGAAGAGGACACGGCCGGCGCGGACAGCAGCAAGTACGCGTGGGCCAACGCGGCGTACGCCATGGCGGCCAACATCAATCGCTCGTTCAAGCAGTATGGCTGGTGCTCGCGCATTCGCGGCATCGAGTCGGGCGGCGCGGTGGAGAACCTGCCCGTGCATGCGTTCCCGACCGATGACGGCGGCGTGGACATGAAATGCCCGACCGAGATCGCGATCAGCGACCGGCGCGAGGCCGAACTCGCGAAGAACGGCTTCATGCCGCTCATCCACAAGAAGAATTCCGATTTCGCCGCGTTCATCGGCGCCCAGTCCCTGCACAAACCCGCGGAGTACGACGACCCCGACGCCACCGCGAATGCCAATCTCGCCGCGCGTTTGCCTTACCTCTTTGCTTGCAGCCGTTTCGCGCACTACCTGAAGTGCATCGTGCGCGACAAGGTCGGCAGTTTCAAGGAGAAGGATGACATGCAGCGCTGGTTGCAGAACTGGATATTGCAGTACGTTGACGGCGACCCGGCGCACTCGACTGAAGAGTCGAAGTCGCGCCGGCCACTCGCCGCCGCAGAAGTCGTGATTGAGGAAGTCGAGGGCAATCCCGGGTACTACACGTCCAAATTCTTCCTTCGCCCGCACTACCAGCTCGAGGGACTCACGGTCTCGTTGCGGCTGGTGTCCAAGCTGCCGTCCGCGAAGGCGGCTTAACGCGTACTTTCTGAGTGGAGAATAAACATGGCTGTTGATATTTTCATCAAGATCGGCGACGTGAAGGGCGAGTCGCAGGACAAGACGCACAAGGACGAAATCGACGTGCTTGCATGGAGCTGGGGCATGTCGCAATCCGGCACGATGCACATGGGAACGGGCGGAGGTGCAGGCAAGGTCAACGTGCAGGATTTGTCGATCACGAAGTACCTCGACAAAGCGTCGCCGATCCTGATGGGCAAGTGCGCGGACGGCAAGCATTTCGACACGGTCGTGCTCACGGTGCGCAAGGCCGGCGGCGACAACCCGCTCGAATACTTCAAGATCACGTTCACCACCGTGATCATTTCGTCGATCAGCGAGGGCGGTTCGGGCGGCGAGGACCGCTTTACCGAGCACGTCACGCTTAACTTCGAGAAATACCACGTCGAGTACCAGCCGCAGAGCGCGAAGGGACAGAAGGAAGGGGGCGTCGTCGAGACGAAGTGGAACATCGCGACAAACGCCGCCGACTGACGCATGTGGTGCAGTACCGGCACCCGCGCGGCGCGCGCCAGGGGGCGCACCGCGCGGGTGCTTTGACCGGCATTTCCCGGTGCGGCGCCCGGGTCCGGCTTGACGGAGCCTACATACAATGACAGCAGAAGAGAGCTTGCGCGAAGGCGATCTCGACGCTTGCCTGAAGCAGTTGCAGCAGCAGGTCCGCAACGATCCGGCCAACGCGTCGTATCGCGTGTTCCTGTTCCAGCTACTCGCCATCCAGGGCGCATGGGACCGGGCGCTCACACAACTGAACGTTGCGGGAGACCTCGATGCGGGTGCGCTCGCGATGGTGCAGATTTATCGCGACGCGCTCCAATGCGAGGCGCTGCGCGAAGATGTCTTCAAGGGCCGGCGCGCCCCGCTGATCTTCGGCGAGCCCACCGCATGGCTCGCACTCCTGATCGAAGCGCTGCGCCTGGAGGGAGCGGGAGACGTCAAGGCCGCCGCCGCTTGCCGCGCGAACGCGCTGGAGCAGGCCGCGCCCACGGCCGGTGCGCTCAACGGCGAGGCGTTCGAATGGATTGCCGACGCGGACAGCCGGGTTGGTCCGGCACTCGAAGTGATCCTCGCGGGCCGCTACTACTGGATTCCCTTCGAGCGGATTCGCCGCATTGAAATCGAGCCGCCCGCCGACCTGCGCGATCGCGTGTGGATGCCCGCGGTGTTCACCTGGTCCAACGACGGCCAGGCCGCGGGCCTCATTCCGGTGCGCTATCCGGGCACGCTCGAAGCCGGGGACAGCGCGCTCGCACTCGCGCGCTCGACCGAATGGACGGGCGCCGCCGGTGGCGACGTTGACGAGGCGCGCCCGCTCGGCCAACGCATGTTCACGACCGACGCGAACGACTATGCGCTCTTCGACGTTCGCACGGTCGAGCTCAAGGTCGAGACGCCCGCCGCCGACGCCGAGCTCGATCATGGCTGAGCTGACGGGCCGCGACCGCCTGCAACCCGCGCTGCTCGATCGACTGACTGATCTGGAGCGCGAGGCGAAACAGGAGACCCGCGAGCGGCGTGTGCTCTCCATGCGCGCGCTGCGCCAGGGCGTGCAGCGCGATCTTGCATGGCTGCTCAATGCGAGTGGGCTCGGCACGGTGCAGGATCTCTCGGCGTACCCTGCTGTCGCGGCGTCGGTGGTCAATTTCGGTTTGCCCGACATCGCGGGCAAGACCGCTTCGGGCATGGACATCGCTTTGCTCGAGCGCATGATCCGCGACGTGATCATCACGTTCGAGCCGCGTATCCGCCGCGACACCGTGCGGGTGAGCGCGATTCTGGAGGAGGAGACAACGGGGCGTCACAACACGGTGGCGTTCGTGATCGAAGGCGACCTGTGGGCGCAGCCGTATCCCGAGCGGCTCTATTTTCGCACCGAGCTGGACCTCGAAGCGGGCGAGGTCCGCGTGATCGACGAAAGCGCGCCGCGCCAGAAACCATGAATCCCGACCTGATCCGCTATTACAACCAGGAGCTGACCCATTTGCGCGAAATGGGTGCCGAGTTCGCCCGCGAGTTTCCGAAGGTCGCCGCACGCCTCGGCATGGAGGGCCTCGAATGCGCCGACCCTTATGTCGAAAGGCTGCTCGAAGGCTTCAGCTTTCTTGCGGCACGCGTGCAACTGAAGATCGACGCGGAATTTCCGCGCTTCACGCAGCACCTGACCGAGCTGATCTACCCGCACTATCTCGCGCCGACACCTTCGATGGCCATCGTGCGCCTCCAGCCGGAGCTTGCACATCCCGCGCTGGCGGCCGGCGTGACGGTGCCGCGCGGCAGCGCGTTGCACGCCGTGCTCGACAAGAACGGCTCCACGCGTTGCGAATACCGCACGGCGCACGCGCTGACGTTGTGGCCCGTTGAAATTGCCGAAGCGAAGTTCTTCACCTATGCGGGCGCACTTGGCGGCGCGGACGTCGCGCTTCCCGCCGGGGTGAAAGCGGGCGTGCGTTTGCGCCTGCGCACGACGGCGGGGCTGAAGTTCAACCAGCTTCGGCTCGACCGGCTTTCGCTCTATCTGCGCGGGGCCGACGCGTTGCCTACGCGCATTTACGAGAGGCTGCTCGCCTCGACGGTGGGCGTCGTGGTCATGCCCGCGTCACGCCCGGCAACGTGGCATCGCCTGCTGCCCGCCAACGCGGTGCGGCCACTCGGCTTCGAGGACGACGAAGCGCTGTTGCCGGTGGGCCGCCAGTCGTTCCAGGGCTTCCGGCTGCTACAGGAGTATTTTGCGTTCGCGCAGCGCTTTTTGTTCGTCGGCATCGAGGGTCTGCTGCCCGCATTGCGCCAGTGCGCCGCGAACGAGGTGGAAATCGTCGTGCTCCTCAACCGTGCGGACCCACTGCTCGAACAGACGCTCGACGCCTCGAACTTCTCGCTCTACTGCACGCCGGCCGTCAACCTGTTTCCGCGCCGCACCGATCGTATCGCGCTCAATCCAACGCAGTTCGAATATCAGGTGATAGCCGACCGTACCCGGCCGCTCGACTTCGAGATCTACGGCATCGAGGACGTGACCGGCTATAGCGCGGGATCGAACGAGGAGCAGCGCTTCGAGCCGTTCTATTACGCGCGGGACCTGGGCGCCGGCTATGGCGGCGAGGCCTTCTACCAGTTGCGGCGCGAGCGCCGGCTCCAGTCGTCGCGCCAGCGCGAGCGCGGCCAGCGCACGAGCTACCTGGGCAGCGAGACGTTCATTGCCCTGGTCGACGCCGCCAACGCGCCGTTTCGCGGGGACTTGCGCCAACTGGCCCTCAAGGTGCTTTGCACGAATCGCGATTTGCCGCTCACGCTTTCGACGGGCACGGGGGCCTCGGATTTCACGCTCTCGGTCGAGGCGCCGGTGGAGAGCGTGCGCTGTGTGAGCGGGCCGAGCCGCCCTCTGCCGTCGTTCGCGCACGGTGCCGTGGCGTGGCGCCTGCTCAGCCATCTTTCGCTGAATTACGGCTCACTGCTCGATTCCGACGCCGTGACGGGCGCCCGCGCGCTGCGCGACCTGCTCGGACTCTATTGCGCCGTCGACGATGTGCCCGCGCAGCGCCAGATCGAAGGCGTGCGCTCGGTCGAGGCCAAGGCGATCACGCGGCGGTTGCCCGTGGCCGGGCCGATCGTATTCGGGCGGGGCCAGCAGGTATGCGTGACGTTCGACGAGGCGGCTTTCGAGGGCGCGGGCGCCTTCGTGCTCGGCGCGGTGCTCGCACGATATTTTGCGCTCTACGTGTCGATCAATTCGTTCACGGAAACGGTGGTGAGGACCACGACGCGTGGCGAGATCATGCGCTGGCCGGCGAGGGCGGGGCGATGCTCGACTCTGTGAACGTGCTGCGTCTGCTCGAAGACGAGTCCTGGCGCTTCGACTTTTTCCAGGCGGTGCGGCTGGTTGAGAACGCGTGGCCACAGCAGCCGCGCGTGGGCGAGTCCCTGTTGCCGCGCGACGACGCCGTCCGGTTCACCCAACGGCCTGAACTCGTGTTCTATCCCACGACGCTCGGTGCGTTCAAGCAGGGCGAGGCGGGGCGAGCGCCCCAACTGGCGGTGAACTTTTTCGGCCTGCTGGGTCCGCACGGCGCGCTGCCGACCCATTTGACCGAATATATCCGCGATCGCGAGCGCAACGCCGACGACCCCACGTTCGCCCGTTTCCTCGACCTGTTCCAGCACCGTATGGTGAGCCTCTTTTACCGCGCATGGGCCAACACCCAGCCGGCGGTGAGTCTCGAGCGGCCTGGGCGCGATCGCTTCTCGATGTATGTGGGTACGACCTTCGGCCTTGGCGAAACTTCGCTGCGCGAGCGCGACACGGTGCCCGACTTCGCGAAGCTGCATTTTGCCGGCTTGCTTTCCATGCCCACGAGACCGGCCGCGGGGCTCAAGCTGATTCTCTCGCGCTTTTTCCGGCTGCCCGTGGAGATCGAGCAGTGGGTCGGTCACTGGATGCCGCTGCCGCGGGAATCGCTCACGCGGCTCGGTTCGGGCGACGGCGCGGCGCTGGGCGTCTCGACATCGCTGGGCGCGCGAACGTGGGACGCGCAACACAAGTTCCGTATCGTCTTCGGGCCGCTCTCGATCGCCGACTATGAACGTTTCCTGCCTGGCGCAGACAGTCTTGTGCGTCTTGTGGACTGGGTGCGCAACTACGTCCACGACGGACTCGACTGGGACGTGAATCTGCAATTGCGGCAAGCCGACGTGCCGCGCCTGAAGCTGGGCATGCATGCCCGGCTCGGCTACACGAGCTGGTTGTTGAGCGGCGCTGCCAGCGGCGACCAGCGCCAACTGAAGCTCAATCCGGCAAGCGTCGCGCAGCGCGCCGTCGTGCGCGACACCCCTTCGGGAGACTGAAGCCATGGCCGAAATCAAACGCGCTGCGCTCTTTGGCAAGCTCAACAAACTGGGCTTTCGCGCGCTGGAAAGCGCGAATACGTTTTGCCGCCTGCGCGGGAATCCGTATATCGAGCTTGCGCACTGGTTCCACCAGATCCTGCAATTGCAGGACTCGGACTTGCATCGCGTCGTGCGCCACTTCGGGATGGACCCGGCCCGGCTCGCGCGTGACCTGACCGAGGCGCTCGACCGCCTGCCGCGCGGCGCGTCGTCGCTCGACATTTCCTCGCAGGTGGAGGAGGCGGTGGAGCGCGGGTGGGTGTTCGGCTCGCTCATGTTCGGCGAGTCGCAGGTGCGCACCGGGCATCTCGTGGTGGGGCTGCTCAAAACGCCGTCGTTGCGCAACGCGCTTTATGGCATTTCGCGGCAGTTCGAGCAGGTGAAGCTCGAAACGCTGTGCGACGAGTTCGACAAGCTGCTCGGCGACTCCCCGGAAGCGGCCATGAGCGCGAACGATGGATTCCGCGCCAGCACGCCGGAAGGCGCCGAAGCTGACGGTACGGTGCCGCCCGCCGCGATGGGAAAGCAGGAGGCGCTGCGCCGCTACACGACCGATCTCACGGAGCAGGCGCGCAACGGCAAGCTCGACCCGATCGTGGGCCGCGACGAGGAAATCCGCCAGGTCGTGGACATCCTCATGCGCCGCCGCCAGAACAACCCGATTCTCACGGGCGAGGCCGGCGTCGGCAAGACGGCCGTGGTGGAGGGCTTCGCGCAGCGCATCGTGGCGGGCGACGTGCCGCCGACGCTGCGCGACGTGCAGTTGCGCACGCTCGACGTCGGCTTGCTCCAGGCGGGCGCGAGCATGAAAGGCGAGTTTGAGAACCGGCTGCGCCAGGTGATCGAGGAGGTGCAGGCCTCGGAAAAACCGGTGATCCTCTTCATCGACGAAGCGCATACGCTCGTCGGCGCGGGCGGTGCGGCGGGCACGGGCGACGCCGCGAACCTGCTCAAGCCCGCGCTCGCGCGCGGCACGCTGCGCACCGTGGCCGCCACGACGTGGGCCGAGTACAAGAAGCACATCGAGAAGGACCCGGCCCTCACGCGGCGCTTTCAGGTCGTCCAGGTGCCCGAGCCCGACGAAGAAAAGGCGATCCGCATGATGCGCGGCATCACCTCGACGATGGAGCAGCATCACAAGGTGCAGGTGCTCGACGAAGCGCTCGAAGCCGCCGTGCGTCTTTCGCACCGCTATATTCCGGCGCGCCAGTTGCCCGACAAGTCGGTGAGCCTGCTCGACACGGCGTGCGCGCGCGTGGCCGTGAGCCAGCACGCCACGCCGCCTTCAGTCGATGACGCACGCAAGCGCATCGGCGCGCTCGAAACGGAGCTCGGGATCATCGCGCGCGAGAAGGCCGTGGGCATCGAGACGGCGGAGCGCGAGTCCGCGGCCGCCGAAAAACTGCTGGCCGAGCGCGCCCGTCTTGCGGAACTCGAAACGCGCTGGGAGAAGGAGAAGGGGCTCGTGTCCCGCATCCTGGCGTTGCGGGCCCAGTTGCGCGAGCAGACCGGCAAGGTGGAGGGTCGCGCGGACGACAAGGCGCAGGCGGGTGTCGAAGCCCAGGCGGACGCCGGGCCCGATGCCGAAGCGTTGCGAGCCGAACTGCGCGAACTCCAGTCGGCGCTGGCGAGCCACCAGGGCGAGGATCCGCTGATTCTGCCGACCGTCGATCGTCAGGCCGTGGCCTCGGTCGTGCAGGACTGGACCGGCATTCCCGTGGGGCGCATGGTGCGCAACGAGATCGAAAACGTGCTGAAGCTGGCGGAGAACCTGAACCGCCGCATCATCGGCCAGGGCCATGCGACCGAGATGATCGCGCGGCGTATCCAGACCTCGCGCGCGGGCCTCGACAATCCGAACAAGCCGATCGGCGTGTTCCTGCTGGCGGGCACGTCGGGGGTCGGCAAAACCGAGACCGCGCTCGCGCTCGCCGAAGTGCTCTATGGCGGCGAACAGAATGTCATCACGATCAACATGAGCGAGTATCAGGAGGCGCATACCGTGTCGTCGCTCAAGGGCGCGCCGCCCGGATACGTCGGCTACGGCGAGGGCGGTGTGCTCACCGAGGCCGTGCGTCGCCGCCCGTACAGCGTCGTGCTGCTCGACGAGGTGGAGAAGGCGCACCCGGACGTGCACGAAATCTTCTTCCAGGTGTTCGACAAGGGCTGGATGGAGGACGGCGAAGGCCGCGTGATCGACTTCAAGAACACGCTCATCCTGCTCACGACCAATGCGGGCACCGACCTCATCACGAATCTTTGCAAGGACCCCGAACTGATGCCCGGTCCGGAGGGGATCGCCAAGGCGTTGCGCGACCCGCTCTTGAAGGTATTCCCGCCGGCGCTGCTCGGCCGCGTCGTGACGATTCCGTATTACCCGCTCTCGGACGAGATGCTGGGCGCGATCATCCGGCTACAGCTCGGGCGCATCGAAAAGCGGCTGCGCCTCTCGCACAAGGTGCCGTTCGTCTACGACGAGGACGTCGTCAAACTGATTGCAAGCCGCTGCACGGAACTTGAGAGCGGCGGCCGCATGATCGACGCGATTCTCACGAATACGTTGTTGCCGCGCGTTTCAACCGAGTTCCTCACGCGCATGATGCGCGGCGAGGCGGTGAAGAAGGTGCAGGTTGGCGCTCACGAAGGCGAGTTCACGTATACGTTCGACTGAACCCGCGGCGCTTGCCGCGAAACTTGCGCGAAGGAGGATAGAGATGCCGCAACAGGTCAGCATGGGGGCGACGCTTCAGTGCTCTTTCGGTGTGGCGCCGTCGAGCCTCGTCGTCCTGCCGGTGAACGAGGTCATGGGCGAGGGGCCGCCCGCCGCGAACATCATGGACCATATTCCGATGGTCAACATCATGCCGTTCGACGTCTGCACGTCGCCCGCCAATCCTCAGGTGGCGGCGGCCACGGCGGCGGCGATGGGCGTGCTCACGCCGCAGCCCTGCATCCCGGCGACGTACTCGCCGTGGGCGCCCGGCGCGCCCACCGTTTTACTCGGCAATCAGCCTTCCCTCGACAACGTGTCGACCTGCATGTGCAACTGGGGGGGCGTCGTCACGATCGTCAATCCCGCCACCGTGAAAACCATGATTCCCTGATATGCCCGTAGACCGTCATGTCACTGTCAAATGCTCAGGCGCGAGCGCCGAACTCATGCTGCTGCGCATGGTGGGCGGCGATGAGCTCGGACGTCTGAGCGAGTACCGTCTGGACCTGCTTTGCCTGTCGGGCGGCCTCACGCCCGGCGAGATGCTCGGGCAGGACCTGTCGGTGGAGCTGACGCTGCCATCGGGGCCCACGCGCGAATTCAACGGGATCGTCACGATGTTTCGCATGTCCTCGGCGGGCAAGGGCATCTACGGCAGTATGAGCCGCTACGAAGCGATCGTGCGGCCACGGCTTTGGCTGCTGACACGAGGCTCGCACTACCGTTTCTTTCACGAAATGACGGTGACGGACATCGTCAAGACGGTGCTGGACGAGTACCAGGTCGATATGGTCAACCGCTGCACGACGACCTATCCGAAACGCGAGCATTGCGCACAGTATCGCGAGACCGATTTCGCGTTCGTGAGCCGGCTCATGGAGCACGAGGGCATCTACTACTACTTCGAGCACGAAAGCGGCAAGCACACGATGGTGCTGGCCGACTCCGGCGACGTGCACACGCCCATTTCGCACTATGATGCGATCGCCTATGACCCGGCCGAAACGCCGTGGAAGGAGCGCGAGTGCATTTACCACTGGCGTCTCGGCGGCGAACTGCAAACCGGTTTCTACGAGACGAACGACTACGACTTCCAGAAGCCGTCTGCGAGCCTCCACCAGGGGCTCAAGTCGCGCGCGACGCGCACGCAGCCCTACGATCCGGCGAGCTACACAGGGCAGGAGCATTTATCGGGCTATACGGAGGCGAGCGAGGGCGACCGCTACGCGCGCGTGGGCGCCGAGATTCACCAGTCGCGCAACGAGATCGTCGAGGGGCGCTCGACGGCGCGCGGCGTCTGGCCCGGCGGCCTGTTCCGGCTGAACGGCCATCCCTCCGATGCGCAGAACGACAGCTATCTCGTGGTGAGCGCGAGCTACGAGATCAATTCGGACACCTATGTCTCGACCTTCGCGGCCGGCGCGCAACCCGCTTTGTTCGACTGCGCCTTCACGGCGTTGCGCAAGTCGAATCAGTTCCGCTCGGCGCGCACGACGCCCCGCGCGGTGGCGAGCGGCCCGCAAACGGCGGTCGTGGTGGGAGAGAGCGGGGCCGAGATCACGACCGACTCGTATGGCCGTATCAAGGTGGCGTTCCATTGGGAGCAACTGATGCCGGCGTCGCCGACGAAATCGGACATGAACCGCTGCTGGGTGCGCGTGGCGCAGGGGTGGGCCGGCAACCAGTGGGGGGCGTTCTTCCTGCCGCGCATCGGCCACGAAGTGCTCGTGGAATTCATCGAGGGCGACCCGGACCAGCCGGTCGTGACGGGCAGCGTGTACAACGCGAGTCTCATGCCGCCCTACAAGCTGCCCGACGATTCGGCGGTCTCGACGATCAAGAGCAACAGCACGACGGGCGGCGGCGGCTACAACGAAGTGCGCTTCAAGGACGCCAAGGGCAACGAGCAATTGTTCTTTCACGCCCAGAAAGATCACGAAACGTGGGTGATCAACGACTCGCTGATGAATGTAGGCAACGACCGCCATCTCAAGGTGAAGGTGGACGAACACGTCTCGGTCGGCGGCAACCGTCACGATCACGTGGTCGGCAATCAGAACGCGCAGGTGGACGGCAACGCGTCGCTGACCGTCAAGGGAGATCAGCAGGAGCAGGTGAGCGGCAACTACGCGCTGTCCGTGACCGGCAACATTCACCTCGCGGCCAGCGGGTCGATCGTGATCGAAGCCCAGACGGGCATCACGCTCAAGGTGGGCGGCGCGTTCGTGGTGATCGAACCCGGACCCGTTTCTGTACAGGGCACGCCGATCCAGTTGAACTCGGGGGGCTCCGCCGGCTCGGGAGCGGGGGCGTCGCCCACTGCGCCCGTCGATCCCACGGACGCCGACGATGGCACGAAGAAAGTAGACTCGTAGAGAGGGCGTGGCGCCAATGAGCCAATACGGCAACCAGGGTACGGGGATGCAAATCACGAATCCGCTGCTCACGCTAAGCGTGGCGAAGTACAACGACGAGCCGCTTGCCGAGCCGATCACGGTGCGCTTTGGCCCGGACGGCGGCACGATCGGCCGCGCGACCACCTGCACACTCGTGCTGCCCGACCAGCAGCGCGCGATTTCGCGCGTCCACGCGCGCGTGGAATGCCGCGGCGGCGACTATCTGTTGTGCGATCTTGGTGCGAATCCCAGTGTGTTGAACCGGCGTGCGTTGGGGGGCACCCGTGAAGCGCGGCTCACGCATGGCGACCAGTTGATGATTGGCGCGTACCTCATTGAAGTGGCGCTCGTCGAAGGCGGCATGTCGGGCGACGCGCGGCCGTTCGGGCACGATCCGCTCGCCACGGCACAGGTGCTCGGCGGCGCGGCGCAAAGCGCGCCGGACGCGGGCCTGCCCGGTAGCCCTCTTGGTGCGGCCGGCATGGGCGGACTCGACGCGCTCGGCCAGGCGAGCTTCGGCGCGAGCGAGCGCATTGCGGCGAGGCCCGGCTTCGCGGGGTCGGAGAGCGATCATGTTTCGCCCGAGTTGCAGGCATTCGCGCCGCCTACGCTGACTGCATCGCCGGCTTCGGCGCACGCGGCCAGCTGTATTCCCGCCGACTACGATCCGCTGGCCGATGCGCTGGCGCAGTGGGAGTCGTCGGGCGGCACCGCGCAAACGCCAGGGCCATTCTCGCCGACTGGCCAGGCCGCGTTGCCTTCGGTCGTGCATGCGCGTATTGCTGCACCGGTGACGCCAGCGGCCGCGCCGCCGCTCGATCCGTTCGCCGCGCCGTTCACGAGCGCTGCGGCCCCGGCGCCTGGCGGGCCCACTGGCTTGCCGGCGGGGCTGCTGGGCGATCCGGTCCCTGGTGGGGCTACGCCGTTCGACGATCTGTTCTCTCCGGTTGTACCGGTGGTCCCGAGCGCGGCGCCTGCGCAAGCACGCGTGAAGCTGGACTCGGGTCCGCCTGAAGCCGCCGACGTGTTCGGCAAGCGGGCACTCGAAGACGAGCCGGATCGCGCCCCGGCTTCCAGCCCCGCCGCACGCGAAGCACCAGCCCAAAGCCCGGCGCAACCGCCCGCGCCGGCCACATCGCCTCAACCGTCGTCCCAGGGCCGACCGCTTGCGTCCGGGATCGATGAAGGCGTGCTCGCCGCGCTCTACGAGGGCCTGGGCCTCGATCCTGCGCGCACGCCGAACCTGCCCGCCGCCGATTTCGCGCGCCTCGCCGGCATGATGCTGCGCGAGTCGCTGCGCGGCACGATGTCGGTGCTGCGCGCGCGTTCGATGACCAAACGCGAGGCGCGGCTCGGCACGACGGTGATCGTCGAGCGCGACAACAACCCGCTGAAGTTCTTCCCCGATGTCGACAGTGCGCTCGCCCAGATGCTAACGGGCCGCACGAGCGGCTACCTGCCGCCGGACGAAGCGGTTGCGCGCGCGTTCGTCGACATCGAGTCGCATGAACTCGCCGTGCTCGTGGGCATGCGCGCGGCGCTCGCCCAGGTGCTCGCGCGCTTCGATCCGGCCGTGCTCGAAGCGCAGCTTGCCGAGCAGGGAGTGCTGGACCGCGTGCTGTCGAACCGCAAGGCGAAGCTGTGGGACCGGTTCGTCGAAATGCGCGCGGGCATCGTTCGCGAAGCCGAGGAGGATTTCCAGAAACTCTTCGGCCAGGCGTTCAACGAGGCCTACGAAGCGCAGGTTGAAGCGATGCATCGTGCGCGCGATGCGGCGTCCAAGTCGAAGAAGGATCCCACCTGACCCATACGAATACGGGAATAACGTGTCCTGGAACAGCAAAGTCATCTGGTCGGAGGGTATGTTCCTGCAACCGCAGCACTTGCAGCAACATGACCGCTATCTGCAAACGCAGCTCGAAATCCGCGCGGGCGGCCTGCGTCCGTGTGCGTGGGGCTTCGCGTCGCTCGACATCGACGAGCAGGCGCTCAAGCTAGGCAAGCTCGCGCTGCTCTCGTGCTCGGGCGTCTTCGCCGACGGTACGCCCTTCAACCTGCCCGCCGACGATGACCTGCCCGAACCGCTGGACATCCCGGAAGGCGTACGCGGCCAGCTCGTGACGCTCGCGCTGCCCGTGCGCCGGCCCGGTGTGCCGGAAACCGCGAATGGCGAGACAGAGGAAAACTTCGCCCGTCACCGCAGGACGGAGATCGATGTTGCCGACAGCAACGACGCCAACACGATTCCGGCGCTCGTGCAGATCGGCAAGCTGCGCGTGCGCCTCGCGCTCGAGCCCGATGTGCTGAACGCCTATACGACGCTTGGCGTGGCGCGCGTGATCGAGCGCCAGCCCGACAACCGCATCACGCTCGAAGCCGACTACAGCCCGCCGTGCCTCGACTACCGCGTGGCGCGGCGCCTCGGCGCGTTCGCCGACGACCTCGTGGGCCTGCTGCATCAGCGCGGCGAAGCGCTTGCGGCACGCCTCGTGCAGCCAGGCGTGACAGGCGTCGCGGAAGTGGCCGACTTTCTGTTGCTCGAAATCATCAACCGCAACGAACCGCTTGCCGCGCATCTCTCGACGATCACAGGGCTCCACCCCGAGGCGCTGTATCGCGTGGTCGTGCAACTGGCGGGCGAACTCGCCACCTTTAGCCAGAAGACCAAGCGGCCGCCCGCTTATCCCGTCTACCGCCACGATCGCCTGAAGGAGACATTCGCGCCCGTGATCGACGACCTGCGCGCATCGCTGAGCATGGTGATGGACCCGCATGCGGTGCCGATCCCGCTCGAGGAACGCAAGTTCGGCCTGCGTGTCGCGCTCGTGCCCGACAAGAACCTTTTCGCGGCGGCGACGTTCGTGCTTGCCGTGCGCGCGCAGATGCCCGCCGAAGCGATCCTTTCCGGTTTCGCGCCTCAGGTGAAGATCGGACCCATCGAGCGCATCCGCGACCTCGTGAACCTGCAACTGCCGGGCATCGGCTTGCGGGTGCTGCCCGTGGCGCCGCGCCAGTTGCCGTTTCACGCGGGCTTCACCTATTTCGAACTCGATCGCGGCAACGAACTGTGGAAGCAGTTCGCGACGTCGGCGGGCATGGCGCTGCACGTCGCGGGCGAGTTTCCGGGCCTCGCGATGGAATTCTGGGCGATCCGCCGCTGACGCCTCGCGCGCGGCCACGCCACCGATTGAGGAGGACGTGCATCGTGGTCCAAGATGAATCGCGTGGCGCCGGTGAAGATCCCGGCGCCACGATACTGATCCCGACGCCTGGCGGCGCTCGCGCCGCCTTTGTGGCTGCGGCGTCGGCGGTCGCGCCCATTCCGGCCGGCGCGGGCGGCCTCAATCCGCTTTTGCGTGCCGCCAATCCGCTCATCGATCTCGCGCTGCCGCTGCGCCACCTGCCGACTCACCCGGATCTCGAGCAGTTGCGCACGCAACTTATTCAGATGATCCGCGTCTTCGAGACACAGGGTCGCGCAAGCGGCTACGACGACGAGAAACTTGGCGCTTCGCGCTACTGCCTCTGCACGTTCCTCGACGAAGCGATCGCGAGCACGCCGTGGGGGGCCGGTGCGTGGGCGAGCCACAGCCTGCTCGTGACCTTCCACAACGAGGCGTCGGGCGGCGAGCGCTTCTTCCTGATCTTGCAGCGTCTCGCACAGAATCCGGCCGCGAACATCGACGTGCTCGAACTGATGTACGTGATGCTGGGCCTCGGTTTCGAAGGGCGCTACCGGCTCATCGACGGCGGGCGCACGCAGCTCGACGCGGTGCGCGAACGGCTTGAACAGATGATCCGCGCGCAGCGCGGCGCAGCCGAGCGCGACCTCTCGCCGCAATGGCAGCCCGTGAAGTCCGAACGCAAGCCGCTCCTGCAACTCGTGCCGCTATGGGTCGCGGCGGCCGTGGCATGCGTGCTGCTCGTGGTCGTCCATCTCGTGCTCGCGTTCCGGCTGAACGATGCATCCGATGCGGTGTTCGAGGCGCTGCATGGTGTTCGTGTCGCGCCCCCGCCGGTGCTCGCGGCGAAGATCGAGGCCGCGCCGAAGCTTGCGCCCAGGCTCTCGCAGTTCCTCGCGCCCGAGATCGCCCAGGGTCTCGTGACCGTGACCGAGAAGCCGGACCGCACGATCGTCACGATCAACGGCGACGGACTCTTCGCTTCGGGCAGCGCCGAGCTTGCATCGACCTACCTGCCGCTCATGCAGCGCATTGGCGACGCACTGAAGTCCGTGACAGGCAACGTGGTCGTGACGGGGCATACCGACAATCAACGGCTCATGTCGGCGCGCTTCCCGTCGAACTGGCACCTCTCGCAGGCGCGCGCGCAAACGGTGAAGGACCTGCTCGCCGCCCGCACGGGCATGCCCGCGCGCTTCAGCGCGGAGGGTCGCGGCGACACCGAACCGGTGGCGCCGAACGATTCGGCGGCCAACCGGGCGCGCAATCGCCGCGTGGAGGTCGAGATTCTCGCGCCGGGAGCCGCATCGTGATGACGACCGCACCGATCGGAACAGAACGAGGGGCTCGGCCATGATCAAAAGGCTCGTCAACCGGCTCAAGCGCCGGATCGTGCTGTCGCTGCTTGGCGTGATCGCGCTGGCGCTGATCGTGTGGATCGAGGGGCCGCTCTTCGCCTGGGCGGGCAGCGCGCCGCTCGAATCGGCCACGAGCCGCTGGATCGTGGTCGCCGTCCTGCTTCTGCTGTGGGCGCTGTACTGGTTCGCGCGCTGGCTGCGCGCGCGGCTCGCCAATGTCACGTTTACGCGCGTGGTGACGCAAGGCGCGGATCAGGCCGCGCCCGGCAAACAGGAGTCGGATGCGGACGTCGCCGCGCTGCGGCAACGCTTCGAAGAGGCCATGGCGATCCTGCGCAAGTCGCGCGTGAAGGGGCGTTTTGGCAGCCAGTACGTGTACCAGTTGCCGTGGTACATGTTCGTCGGCGCGCCGGGCACCGGCAAGACCACCGCGCTCACGCATTCGGGGCTGAAGTTTCCCCTCTCCGCCCAACTGGGCAAGAACGTGGTGGGCGGGGTGGGCGGCACGCGCAACTGCGACTGGTGGTTCACCGACGAAGCCGTGCTGCTCGACACGGCAGGCCGCTTCACCACACAGGACAGCTTCGCCGCCGCCGATCAGGCCGCGTGGAGCGGCTTCTTGCAGTTGCTGCGCAAATACCGGCCGCGCCGGCCCCTGAATGGCGTGATCGTCGCATTGTCGGTGCACGACTTGCTGCAATTGTCGGATACACAGCGCGCATTGCAGGCCAATGCCGTGCACGAACGGCTGAAGGAACTGTACGAGCGGCTTGGCACGCGTTTTCCCGTCTACGTGGTCGTGACGATGTGCGACCTGCTGGCGGGATTCGTCGAGTTCTTCGACGATCTTGGACGCGACGAGCGCGAGCAGGTGTGGGGCGTGACGTTTGCACTCGACGAAAATGGCCAGCCCGGCGACGTGCTCGCGCAGTTCCCCGAGCAGTTCGACGCGCTCGAAAAGCGCTTGCAGGCGCGCGTGCTCCGTCGCATGCAGCAGGAAACGGATACGCGGCGGCGCGCGCTCGCCTACGCCTTTCCACAGCAGTTCGCGGGACTGCGGGGGGTGCTCCAGACATTCCTGAACGAGGCGTTCAGCTCGTCGCGCTATGAGCAGCCAGTGTTGCTGCGCGGCGTGTATTTCACGAGCGGCACACAAGAGGGTCGTCCGATCGACCGTGTCATGAGCGCCGTTGCCGTCGCGCTCGGTTTGCAGGCGCAGGTCGTGCTGCCCGATGCCGCGGCCGGGCGCGCCTATTTCATCACGCGCCTCCTGCGCGACGTCATTTTCCAGGAGGAGGGCCTGGCGGGCACGAACCGCCGGCTCGAGCGGCGCCGGGCATGGATGCAGCGCATCGCGCTCGCTGTGATCGGGCTCGCAACGGTGTTTGCGCTCGCGGCGTTTTTCGTCAGCTATCAGCGCAACGTTGCGTATATCGGCCGCGTGGATCAGCAGGCGAAGTCGTTGCAGCAGCTCGCCCAGGGGGCTCAGGCGAGCGACAATCCGCTCTCGCTGCTGCCGCTCCTGAACGCGGCGCGCGACCTGCCGGGCGGCTATGCGCAGCGCGATGCGAGCGTGCCGTGGCTTTCGAGGGTCGGGCTGTGGCAAGGCGACAAGCTCGGTGTCGAGGCGCAGTCGGCGTACCGGCGGCTGTTGCGGCAAACGCTCTTGCCGCTCGTCGTGCGCCGCATGGAAGAGGAGCTGCGGCGCGGCGACGCGAACAATCCGGACTATCAGTACGAGGTGCTGCGCGCTTACCTGATGCTCGGCGACCCGACCCACTACGATGCCGACGCAGTGCGCCTGTGGGCGGACGTGGACTGGCAGCGCGGACCGCTGCGCGACGCCACCGATGCGCAGCGCAACGATATCGACGGGCATCTGGCCGCGCTGTTCGAGCCGGCATTCTTCGACCCGTCGCTGCCGCTCGACAAGGACCTGGTCGCGCAGGCGCGCACGAATCTCGCCAGGATGCCGCTCGCGCAGCGCATGTTCAACCGGGTCAAGCGCGATCTGGACGCTGAAAAGCTGGCGGGCTTCAGCGTGGCGGGTGCGGCCGGCCAGAACGCCTCGCTCGTGCTCGCGCGCAAGAGCGGTGCGCCGCTCACGCGTGGCGTGCCGGGGGCCTATACGCGTGCGGGCTACCGCAAGTTCCTCTCGCTGCGCGACGCCGCCGTGCTCGACATCGCGCGCGACAACTGGGTGCTCGGCCGCGACGAGCAGGTGCTCACGCCGCAGGCCGCCGAGGACGTGAAGAGCGCGATGACGCAGCTCTACTACGACGAGTACATCCGCGAGTGGGATGCGTTGCTCGGCGACATCGACGTCGTGCCGTTCGACGGTATCGACAAGGGCGCGCGCGTGGCCTATGCGTTGGGCAACGCGGATTCGCCGCTGCGGGCGGTGATGGTCGCGGCCGCGCAGGAGACCACGCTCGGCAACATCGGCGATGTCACACTCGCGGCGCAGGCCGGCGCGGTGCTGGGCGGCAAGATCGACGCGATGAAAAAGCGGCTCGAATCGGCGCTCGGCAATCAGCCCGACGACAGCGGCGCTGCGCCCGCGCCCGCGCAGGTCAATCCGGTTGACGCGCACTTTCAGCCCTTGCACGACCTCGTCGGCAAGCCCGGCGCGCAGGGGCCATCTCCGCTCGATACGCAGCTTGCGGCGCTCAAGGACGCGGCCACCTACCTTCAGGCCGCCGACACGGCGCGCCGCCAGGGCCTCCCGCCGCCGCCCGCCGATGCGATCAGCAAGCTCAAGCTCGCCTCGCAGGGCGCGCCCGCGCCGCTTGCGGCGGTCGTAAGCGACGTCTCGACGGGCGCGACGGCACTCATGGCGGGCGGCGAGCGCGCGCGGCTGAACGCGCTGTGGCTCGCCAATGTCGGGCAACTTTGCAAGCAGGCGCTGGATGGGCGTTATCCGCTCGTGCGCGCCTCGACGCGCGATGCCACGCCCGATGACTTCGGCCGCCTGCTCGCGCCGGGCGGATTGATCGACGACTTCTTCCAGAAGAACTTGCAGAACTACGTCGACATGTCGGAACCGACCTGGCGCTGGCGCCAGGGCTCGGAATCGATTGGCATTCCAGACGATGTGCTGTTGCAGTTCCAGCGCGCGGCACAAATACGCGACGCGCTGTTCCGCGCGGGCGGTCGCGATGTGTCGGTGCGCTTTACGGTCAAGCCGGTTGCGATCGACCCGTCGCTTACGCAGTTTACGCTCGACATCGACGGCCAGCAGTGGGTGGCGAAGCCAGGAGCTACCGAGGGCATGGGTTTCCAGTGGCCAAGCGGCAAAGGCACGAACCAGACCCATGTCGAATTTACGCCGCCCGGCGGCGGCAGCGCACCACACGCGGACGGACCGTGGGCGCTGCTGCATCTGATGGACACGGCGAACCTTCAGCAGGCCGGTCAGCCGGATCGGTTCAGAATGAGCTTTGTTTCGGACGGTCGTCGCGTCGACCTCGAACTCGACGCGAGCAGTGTGACGAACCCGTTCCGGCGAGGCGTGCTCGACCAGTTTCGGTGTCCGGATCATCTATGAGCGCGCCAGGTTTTTTCGGCAAGGTCCGCACGCATGGCGATTTCGTGACGCGGCGCCTGCCCGCGGCGTTCGTCGATCCTTGGGATCGCAGCCTGCAAGCCGGCATGCTGCACGCGCGCGCGTGCTTCGGTCCGCAGTGGCTGCCGATCTACCTGAACGCGCCCCTGTGGAATTTCGTGCTTGCGCCGGGTCTGTGCGGTGCGAGCGCGTGGGCGGGCGTGTTGATGCCGGGTGTGGATCGCGTGGGGCGGTATTTCCCGCTCACGATCGCAATGGCGTACGAAGGCGACGCGCTCGCCACGTGGCTGAACGTGGCGCAGGCCTGGTTCGATACGGCCGCCCAGTTCGCGCTTTCCACGCTTGCCGCGGATTTCCAGCTCGAAGCGTTCGACACCAGCCTCGTGGCGCTGAATGGCATGCAGCAGGTGAGGGCAGATGCGCAGGCGGCGCCGTGGCGCATGGAGTGCGCCCGTGCGCCGGATAGCGGGGCGCCGTTCGGCGAGTCCCTCGCGGCAGGCATCGCGCCCGGCACGAGCGTGTGGTGGACCGAGGGGGCGGATGAGGTGCCCGCGACGCTGCGCGTCGGCGCGGGCCTTCTGGATGGACCGCGTTTCGCGGATCTGCTCGATCGCGCAGACGCGGCGTGGCAAACGGTGGTGCCGCTGCGGCGCGCGAGCGCGCAGCGTAACGGGAACGGACGTATCGGAGATTAACCATGTCAGGCCTCATGCAAACCCGGCTTTTGACCTCGCGCCGTGCGTGCGCGCTCTCACTCCTCTCCAGCATCCTCGTGGTGGTGAGCGCGGCTTACGCCCAGACGGACGTGATGAAGGAAAAAGACATCAACGAGCAGTCGATTACCCATGCGCTCACGCCGCCCGCCTCGACAGGAGACGTGCTCACCCGCGGCTTCGTGTTGTCGAACCAGAAGCCCGGCGCGGCGGCTTCACCGGCAAGGCCGGCGAAGCCGCCTTCGGCGCAGATGCTGATCACGTTCGGGACCAATTCGACGACGCTCACGGACTCCGCTCGCGCTGCGCTGGACAAGGTTGCGCGCGCGCTGCAATCCGACAAACTGGCCGCTTACAAATTCCGCGTGGAAGGTCACGCCGACCCGCGCGGCAGCCCCGACGCCAACATGACGCTGTCCCAGGAGCGCGCGCAGGCGGTGGTGGATTACCTCACGCAACAGGACGGTATTGCGCCCGAGCGCCTGAGCGCGATCGGAAAAGGCTCGACTGAGCCGCTCAATGCGCGCAACCCGGCGGCACCCGAGAATCGCCGCGTGACGATCCTGACAGTGACCGAATGAGTGCCGCATATGACTGCCGTTTTCCGAAGGCGCGTGCGCGCTGCCAGTCTCGTGCTGGCGTGCGTGTTTTGCGGTGCGTGGGTGGGCGTCTTGCCGTCGGCCGGGGTGCAGGGCGCGCAGCAGGAGTCCTGCGAGCCAGCGCTCGCCGTGCAGCGCGTGCCACTCGCGCAACTCGAAGCGTCGTTGCCCGAGCAACCCAGGTTGAAGCTCTTCGAGATCACCGACCAGCCGGGCCTCTACGTCATGCACGCGCCGAGCCTCGCGGTGCAGGGCGCCATGTTCTCCCGTATCGTCGCGTTGACCGAGCGGCGCGACATGCCGCGCGACCGCGTCGTGACCATGAACGCGGTGGCCGTGAACGCGAAACGCTTTGGCGAGGATCCCGCCGGCCTCACGGCCGGCAACAACTTCAGCACCGCGCAGATCGCGAACTTCTTCGAGGTCGCGCGGCGCCAGCACGTGAGACTCACCGACGGCGAACGTTCGCTGCAAGACACGCTGGTGCGATGGAGGCTGATACGCGAGGAGAACGGCATGTGGCGCGCCGCCTCGAAGCGCGATTTTCTCATCACGATTCCGGCGACTGGCACGGGCCCGGCGGGTGAGGTCATCGATCCGGCCGTGCGCGCCGCGATCCTGAGCCACGAACTGGGGCACTGGCGCTACTTTTCTGACCCAGACTACGCGCATGCGTGCCGTACCTTCTGGTGGCATCAGTTGAGCTACACCGAGCGCGCGGCGCTGACCCAGGAACTGGCGGGCATGGGCTACGATCCGAGCGATCGCATCGTGATAGACGAACTACAGGCTTACTTGCTGCATACGCCCGCGCCTTATATGCCGCTCATGGATCTACCGGGCGCGGGGGGCGTGGACATTGCCCAGGTGAGGCGCGGGCTGGAACAAAGCGTGCGGAACCCGCAGCCCTAGCTTTTAGCGTTGCCTGTGGCGAGCCGGCTCATTTCGGTCATTTGCCTGATAGCCGATTCTGTTGCCGCAACGAACTGTGACGAGAGACGGATTGACTCCAGAACGTGGCGGGGGTCCGGCGTATGCATTCCCATGCTGACCCTGAAGAAGTGTGTGGCGTGGCTGCGCGCGTGATGGTGCATACGCACGCGCTTCGTGTCGATGAGCCTTGGATTACCGAAGATTCTTGAGAGTGCCCAGGAAAGTGCGCCGTCCTCGCCGCCGTGTTGACGAAAGAATTCGTCCATCGGGAAGCCGGCCATCGCGAGATAGACCGCACGCCGAATGACCAGACTGCTCGGAATGGTATTGCTGAGCGTTGCCGCGTATTTTTCGAAATCAGGGTGCTTGACGATTTCTTCGGGGAATCCAGCATATTCGACATCAAGCCGAACGGATGCGGCGTCAGGATTTTGATTGAGAAACTGGTTGGCGGCGCCGAGCGCGCCGGGGAAATACTCGTCGTCGGCGTCGACGAAGGCCAGCACCGGCTGCGACGTGTGCAACGCCGCCCAGTTGCGCGCTCGCGCGGAGCCGCCGTTGACGGGCATGTGCAAAAGCGCGATGCGGGCGTCGCGTTGCGTGTAGCGCCGGACGACCTCGGCGGATTCATCGGTCGAGGCGTCGTCCACCACGATGATCTCAGCCGCCTCCGGCTGGATCATGCAGCTTTCGAGAGTGCGCGGCAGGGTCGAGGCCGCGTTGAAGCAGGGGATGATGATTGAGATTGGTGGCATGAGGTGAACCGGAGAGTGACTCACAGGGAACAAGCAATTCGTGGCGAGGCTCGGGGCTGAGTGGGAAGTTTCACCTTGGCTCATATTCAATCTCGAGCTTGTCAAGTGGCGGATAAGGAATAACCACCACGCATTCGTCGTTCTTCATCTGCGTTATGAAGAAGTGTTTCCACATAGACTCGGAGTTATCGGCCTTTCTGAATAAAATCTCTGCCGCCAGCGAATAGTTGAGCGAGCCTTTGAATCTCACGTAGTCCGGCTTTGCTGCGCCTTCACGCAGGATGTTGACGACCGTGCCGATCGCACCGGCTTCGAGCGTTAAGGGATTGTGGGAGGGGCCGTACGCAGCCATGCCGCTTGCCGGCGCTCTTACCCGCGTATTAATGACGTTTCCAGACCATAGCTTCCAGTTCGTCCAGGCCATACGAGTCACCTTATGAGCTGACAAATCAGGACCGACCGTGGCGCTCTCACGCAACAAGAGAATGCTGGGAGCGTCGACTCGACGGATCACCTGGACTTCAGCCATTGAGTCAAATTATCATTGAAACGAGCTAACGTGCGTATTGTGCTGAGTTTAGAATACCTTCAAAAAGGGAGTGGCATGGACGTTCACTTTGGGCGTCGAATCCTTCGCCATCAAGGAATCCTTCGCTCATGCACCGATGCAGAATTAATTCAAACACATGTCGCGAAACCCGGCATGCCGGTTCTTTGGAAACGTCGAGTGATTCGGTACAGAGTCCTCAGGGTCTGGACGATATGCAAGGTTGAAATAAGCGTATTCGAAAAGACGACGCTCTGAACTGACACCGACGGTAGCCCACAATCGGCGCGCGAAGCATGAGCTCGGGGGTTAAATGGGGGACGCGACCCGTGTGACTGAAGTGAGGCGCCAACTGCTCTCGTAAGCCATCGAGCTCGAAGTGCCTATCGATGCGGCGAAACAGGTGCAGTTGCGGGACGTTCTGGTCAAGTTCGAAGCACTAGAGGAGCTTGTCTTGCACGCCACCTTGATGGCCCATCATAGCGATCCACTCCCGTCGCCCAATAATTCAAGGATAGGAAACCTGCTAGTGTTTCTCGGCAGAATCGTCCATAGGCCATCGTTCACCAGTTCTATTTCACTGCCATTCAAATGGCGACTTTGCTCAGCAAGCGACCACTGTAACCGCTGAGGTGAAACTTGAAGATTTTGGGTATCGCAGCGTCATCTTCTATCCTCTTACAGTGATCTGAAGAGTCATCTGCGGTGCATGGCTTTCTGGATCGACGACCGTTGGGGTAACTTCTGTTTTATCAACTGTTTTTGGGAGAGTGTCGTGAGTGTGCTGCATTCCGACGAATTAAGGGACGACCCGAAGCTGGAAGCCTGTGCGACTAGTCCGAGCGGACACTTGCGGGTTGGTACGCCACCGGGCCCCCATATCTTGAAGATCCAACTGGCTATCGAGCGGCTACGGCCGACAGGTCCGTCGATATCCGCTGCGGAAAAATCGGCAATGTCGTACGGTCCTACAACTGCCAGGGCGGTGCTGAACTACAAGACGACACACTTGCCGCCGATCATCAATTTCAGCTACCAGCGTGTGCCCGACGACATCGTTGGCCAAATGACGATCGTGGCCATGGACGCCGAGTTGTTGGGGTCGCCTCTTCCTACTCGAGACGCAGTTGCTGATCGCGCTCACGATGCGAGTCGGGAGGCACTTCGGTTAGCACTGAGCCACCTCAGGCTCTTGCGTACTGACATTGACTTGCTACCTGCGTCTACGGATCCGGCGTTCAGCGGTGCGTTGACAGCCTTGTTGTTTAAGCACAAAAGAAACATTGCCGTTCTAGCCAAGCGTCTCCTGCTAACTGCGGATCCAAGCAGCGGACCCTTTCGCACCTCTCTCGACAAAGTAATACTCCTATGCGAGCGGAATCTCGCCCAGCGGAAGACGATTCTGGCGGCGGGTACTACAGGCCTTTGCGATCCAGCCAATCCCCGAAACGCTCGCGGGCTGCCGCACGCCTGGACAGCAGCTAGTCAGCCCGACCCGAAAACCCACCTGTGCGAACCGTTCTTCACAAATGACCCACTCGACCTACAACGCGATGTGATCACGCACGAGTATTTCCATCTTCAAGGCTTGGATGATATTGCCGTGAACAACACGGCGGACGCGCTTCGCAATGCCAACACCATTGCGCAAGTAGTCGCATTCGTCGCTGACCGGTTCCGCCAGTCAAACTCTGACGGAAATGAGCGTGCCGTACCTCCACTTCCCGTACCGTAGCGAGCGTCGATGATTGCCCACTTCTGCGTTGCATGAGTGAGAAGAGACCGGTGCTCAAGAACGCCAGCGCAACTTAGGTTGGCAATGAAGGAAGTCAGGATGTGCCGCACTTGGAGAGTGTGCGGATTCTTGCCGCTGGTGGAAAATTTTGACATTAAACGGTGCGGTGGATTTAGAGATTTTTGATGTCCTCGTGCGCTGGTTATTGTCAGGCCGTAGAACTCGATGATTCTGTCGCCAGTTCGGTCTTGGTGCGATGCGCTCAGACAGGCCTCCCTGGCCGCCATCCACGGATAGGGGGATTTTCATCCATTGCAATTGTTTATAAAAACGGAGATATTATGATAATTAAACTTATCTCAACGTTCATATCCACTCATGCGACCAACCCAACCACGCCTGGAAGTATTCAAAGCGGGGGAAGCAAGATGAGCATAGGTGGCGGAGGTGCTCGTTGGGTCGATGTGACGTAAAAGCCGCTCGCCGGATAACGCCGCCTGCGCAAGCAGGTTCAATCGGGCAGAAACCCGGCACTGCTTGATACGACGTCGCGCCGGTGCGGTGGCATCCGCACGGGCGCGACCGTGCTTCGCCTAGAAGATGTGCCGGACACCAACGTTGCCGCCTACAGTCGTACCATGGACGCCGTACAGCGCGCTGTCGACGGCGCGCCCATCTACGTCGAGCCCTGTGTTCATGGCCCCGTGGTTGTCGACCACGCCGAGTTGCGCATAGAGCGTGGTCGCGCGTGAGAGCAGATAATTCGCGCCGATAGCGGCCAGGATCGAGTGATTGCCCGTGTCGTTGCGATCGCTCGTGAACCACGCGCCGCCATTCACGTCGAATTGCGGCAACACGAAATAATCGAGGCCGCCGCCATAGACATTGCTGCTGAATCCGCCAGCCACCTTGTAGCTTGCGAAGGATGCCTTTGCCGTCAAAGAGCCGATCTTGTATGAGGCGCCCAACATGCGGCCTATGAACGGCACGGTGGTGGGCAGCGGCGTGGCGACGGTGCCGCCGCCGTTGCCGTCGTAGAACGCGGCTTGCGCGGCTAGCGTTCCGTTGTCGTATCGCAGACTCAACGAG
Organism: Paraburkholderia unamae; assembly: GCF_003268775.1. Classification (GTDB taxonomy): domain Bacteria; phylum Pseudomonadota; class Gammaproteobacteria; order Burkholderiales; family Burkholderiaceae; genus Paraburkholderia; species Paraburkholderia unamae. Next base: position 150,606 of record NZ_QLSU01000015.1, on the reverse strand, counting down.
TACTGTCTCCCTGCACTGAAATTCCCGGCCTCGCCGCCGAGTCCGATCATGGCGCGCCCCTGGAAGCCGGCGAGAACGGGCGTCGAATACGACAAGGCGTTGGCATTGAAGATGCCGGTGCCCACCACGTTATTGAGGTACGGCACAAGGCTGCTGCCGAACTGGGAGCAGCCTCGTGGATCGAGATCGTAGAGCGCGAGAAAGAATGGCGAGTACTGAAGGCCGGTTTTAACCTCGCCGAAGCCGCCGCGCAGCGCGAGCCACGCCTGGCGGCCGAACAGGTTGCCATTTGAATTGTTGAAGCCGGCGTCCGCGACGTTCACGCCGCTTTCGAGCTTGAATTCGGCTGTGAGGCCGCCGCCGAGATCCTCCTTGCCGGCGAGCCCGAACATCGAGGGCGAAAGGCCGCTGTCCGTGACCGAAACGCGCGCGCCGTCGTTTTGGCCCGTCGCGCTGTCGCGGGTGCGGCTGGTCACGAGTACGCTGCCGTCGACGATGCCGTAGAGCGTGACGCTGCCCTCGGCATGCGCGGCTGCGTGGACACATAATAGCGCGCAGCCGCTGGCTGCGGCGCACGCTAATGAAACGCGTTTTTTCAACATATTTTCGTCTCCTGCCTGAGTGTGCGACGTTCGTGGCACGCGCGACTCAGGAAAAATCTCCAGATATATTTATAATTCGGACTGCGATATAGATAAGGTGAATCCCTCCCGGGATGATCGAAGAAGGTGAAAATGACAGCGCGAACCGTATGGCCGCGTAGACCTGAGATGCGGGCGCACCGTGGCGCGCCCGCACAGCGCGTTACTGCGCGAGGAAGTCCAGCACGAGGCGGTTGAACTTCTCCGCGTGTTCCCATTGCGCCCAATGACCGCAGCGGCTGAACACATGCAGTTCGGCGTTTTGAAGGCCCCACAGCATGCGCAAGCCGCTGTCGAGCGGAACGAAGCGGTCGTCGCGGCCCCAGGTCACGAGCGTCGGCGCCTTGATCTCCTTGAGGCGGCCGCTCAGATCGGGTAGCCAGTCAGGGTTGGCCTCGACGCTTTTGACGAAGTTGTCGAGGTGCTCGCGGTGCTCCATCATGTTGTCGAAGCGCTGGCGCACGAGTTCGTCGGTCAGTGCGGACGGGTCGAAAACGAACACGTCGAGCATCTTGCGCAGGTTCTCCATCGTGGGCGCCTTGTAGAGCCCGTAGAGCAGCTTGATGCCTTCGAGCGGCATGGGCTGGAACAGGCTCGGACCCACGCCGCCGCCGCCCATGATAACGAGCTTGCCCACGCGTTCCGGCCACGCGAGTGCGAACGCAAGGGCGTTGCCGCCGCCCATCGAGTTGCCGATCACGTGGACGCGCTCGATGTCGAGCACGTCGAGCAGGCCTTTGAGCGAGGTGGCGTTGAGCACGGCGCGCGAGCCCTTGTCACAGACGACCGGATCGCTCTTGCTCCAGCCGGGGCAGTCCGGCAGGATCACGCGATAGCCGGCGTCGACAAAGGCATCGACGTTGCGGTGGAAATTGCTCCAGCCCGAGGCGCCCGCGCCCGAGCCGTGCAGCATCACGACGGCGTCGCCCGTGCCCGCGTCGTTGTAGTGAACGCGCAGCTTCAGCCCGCCTTCGTCGATTTGCGCGAATCGGCTGGTATTCGCTTCAGTCCATGCTGTCATGGCTAGTCTCCTGTGTTGTTCCGTTGCAGGTTGATAAGTCGAGGGGCGTGCCCTCAGTCAAAGCGGATCGAGCAGCCGCCGAGGCCGCCGATCGTCACGCGCAGGTTGTCGCCCGCGACGACCGGCACCATGGCGCCCAGCGCGCCCGAGAGAATCACCGAGCCCGCCTCGAGCGTCGTGCCGAGGCGCCCGAGCATGTTGGCGAGCCATGCCACCGCGACGACGGGCGAGCCCATCGTCGCTGCGCCCGCACCCGTGGCCGCGACCGCGCCGTTCTTCTCGAGCACCATGCCGCAGGTGCGCATGTCGAGCGCGCGCGGATCGACGAGCCGATCGCCGAGCACGAACAGGCCGCATGAAGCGTTGTCGGCAACGGTGTCCTGAATCCGGATCTTCCAGTCGCGGATGCGCGAATCGACGATCTCGAAGCAGGCCATCACGCCTTCGGTTGCGGCGATCACGTCGGCGGCACTCACGCCCGGACCGCGCAGATCGCGTTTAAGCACAAAGGCGATCTCGCCTTCCGCTTTCGGCTGAATCAGCGCGCGGCTGTCGATCGCCGCGCCATCGTCGCGAATCATGCCGTCGAGCAACTGGCCGAAGTCCGGCTGATCGACGCCGAGCATCGTCATGACCGCCTCGCTCGTCACGCCGATCTTTTTACCGACGATGCGCTCGCCGCCCTCGACGCGATGTGCGATCAGGCGTTGCTGCACCCGATAGGCGTCTTCAAGCGTCATCTGCGCATGGGCCTGCGTGAGCGGGTCGATTGCGTTGCGCTCGCGCCATGCGGTGTAGAGGCGCTCGCCAAGCGTGTCGAGTGTCGTCGTGTCGAGCGTCACGCCGCTTGCTCCTGGCACGCCGGCGCTTCGGGCAGGTTGTAGATGAACGGCGGCACGCCCTGGCCGAGCAGGTAGCCGCCCAGCACACCCGCGTTATCGTCCTCGTTCTGCGTGATGTGGTTCGCGGCCACGAGCATGGCGCGCATCCACAACTGCACGGGGTTGCTTAGCCCGATCGCGCGTGCGCTGAGCTTCTTCCAGAGCATCATCGAAGCGTCGAGGCAGTCCTTGCCGCAACGCTGGATTTCGAGGAAGTGGAACACGCGGTCATGCAGCGGCACCAGTTCGCCGCGCTGCACATGCGCCGACGCCTCTTCGAAGACCTGCGCGAGGCGTGCCTGAGCCGAGCGCACGAGCAGGGCGGCGTTGCCGAGTTTGTCCTTCACATAAGGGTTCTGCGCGGCTGCGCCCGCAGGGCCCATGATGTTCTGGCGCGGCTTCATCTGTTCGATGTAGAGGTCGATCATGCCGCGCGCGAAGCCAATGATCACCGACGATACCGATGCATAGAACACCTGATTGAACGGATGCAGATACGGTGTTTCACGATCCGTCATCGTGTAGTCGATGACGCTGTGCGAGCGGTAATCGGGAATGAAGGCCTCACCCTTGATGCGCACGCTCTTGCTACCCGTGCCCGCGAGGCCGACCACGAACCAGTCGTCGATGATGTCGTAGTCTTCGCGCGAGACGAGGAACGAGCGGGTATCGCGCCGGTTGCCCTCGTCATCGAGCTCGAACGCGCCGAGAATCGCGCCGCCCTGCGCGTGGTCGCAGCCGCTCGAGGTCTTCCACTCGCCGCTGAGCATCCAGCCGCCATCCACCTTGCGGCACTTCCCGAACGGTGCATAGGACGAGGCGACGAGCACGCTGTTGTCCGCCGCCCACATGTCGTTGCCCGCGCGCTCGTCGAAGAGGCCGAACTCCCACTGATGCACGCCCAGGATCATCATGTTCCAGGCACTTGACGGGCAGCCGCGGCCCAGCTCCATCAATACCTTCGAGAACACGCAGGGATCCATTTCCCATCCGCCCCAGCGTCGCGGCTGGAGAATCTTGAAGAAGCCGGCCTCCTTGAAGGCGTCGATCGTTTCCTTCGGCACGCTGCGGGCTTTTTCGACTTCGGCGGCGTTGGCGCGCAGGGCCGGAATCATGGCGCGCGCGCGTTCGACCAGTTCGGTTACGCCCGGCGCGCAGGGGGTTTCAGCTTGATTGATGGCGTTCATGTCTTGTCTCCGTTTATGGGTTCGTGCGGGTGAATTGTCCGAATTGGCCCTGCGCATAGACGAGCGGGGCGGCGAGCGTGTCGCTCGTCGCGACTCGCTCCACTTCGCAGATCAGGATGGAATGGGAATGGGCCGGCACGATCTCGACGATGCGGCAGGCAAAGCTCGCAAGCGCACCGGCAAGCGCGGGCGGCGTGCCGTGCCATGCGCCATGCGCGAAGCGTTCCGTGCCGCTCACCTCGGGCACCATGCCGGCGAAGCGCCTGGCGACTTCGGTGTCTTCGGCGGCCAGCACGTTCACGCATAGCGTGCGCGTTTGCTCGAAGGCCGTGTGTGCGTAGACCTTGCGGTTGACGCACGCGAGCAGGCGGGGCGGATCGGCGCACAGCGAAGTGACGGCGGTGGCCGTGAGGCCGACCGGCATGCCGTCCAGCTCCGAGGTGAGCACGCAGACGCCGCCGGCGAGACTGCGCATGGCGTATCTGAAATCATCCGGCGAAGCATGCCCCCCTTGAACGGGCGATGGGCAGGCAGGAGTATCGATCTGCATGATTCGTAATCCGAATTATATGAAGCACGTGTATTGCGGGGAAAACGGCTGAGGCTCAGCGGGCGGGCGGTTGAGGGCGATGTCCCCAGTCGCTGAGCTGGCTATAGTTCTTCACTTCCCAGGCGGCGGCGTCGATGACGATGCCGCCATGGCCGTATTCGAGGCCGAAACCAGACGGCGTTTCCACGTAGAACGAGAACATGCGATCGTTGGGATGGTGGCCGAGGCCCGCGTGGATTCGCAGGCCCGCTTTCACGCAACGATCGTAGGCCATGCCGACGTCGTCCATGTCCTGGACCTGCACGAGCACATGATGCAGGCGCTTCGGGAACGGCGCGGCCATGGTCGCGAGCGAATGATGGCGGCCCGTACGGGTATGGAAGAACGTGGCGTCGACGGTGGCGCCGGGTACGGTATGCGAGTCGCGGATCGTGTCGCTCACGCGCAGGCCCAATACGTTGCGGTAAAAGTCGAGGGACTGCGCGTAGTCGCGCGCGACCGGGAGAATGTGGCCCATGCCAAGGCGTCCGGTCTCGAAGCCCGCCCCCTTGAGCAGCGGCGAGCGAAAGGGCGTGGAAATGGGCGCGTGAGTCGGGCCGAAATAAAGCTCGTGTGTGAAGCCGTTGGGGTCGTCGCAGACGAAAATGCGCTCCACCTGCCGGCTGGCCGCGAGTGCGCCGTCACCCTCGCGCACCGCGACGCGCCGGGCTGAGAGGCGCTCGACGTAGGCCAGCAGATCATCGTGAGTATCGAATTGCCAGCCGGCGGCGGCGATATCGTCATCGTGCCCTTCTTCGAGCAGGATGCGCTGGGCGTGCTCGTCCATCCGCAGGCCGAGCGAACCAGGCGTGCGGCGCCCGGGCATCAGGCCGAGAATGCCGACGGCGAAATCCTCCCAGCGCACAAGGTCACTGACTTTGAAAACGACGTACCCGAGGCTTGAAAGCTCCGACATGATGTCTCCTGTTGATTGATTTTTTTGCGCCGGCGTTTGAACATCGCGGCGCGGCTCTCTTAAAGCAATGGCCGTGCCAGCGCTATGATGTTGCAGCGTATGCGGTGTATTTCTCCCCTCAATCTCCGTGAATTCGGGGCATTCGAAGGGTTCGCGTACCGGCGACGGTCGCGCCGCAGCAACGTGCGAGGAAGCGCGAGTGCTTGAAATTGTTCGGTCGATGTCAAAAAATAGACGCCGGCTGCAAATTTTTGGTGTGCGCGCAACGAACTGGCCAGATCAACTGCTCGTTGAGGCGTGCGCTATGCCACGAGAACGAGAATGAAGACGGAGACGAAGGTGAAGAGGAGCTATGCAAGTCAGGATTTCCCCGACATTGCGCCGATCAAGGAGCGGCTGCGATTCAGGACCGAGCGAGCCGAAATTGTGCTGGGCGATCAGCGGATGATTCTGATGCATATCGCGTCGCTCAACGATTTGCGCAGCGAGTTGATTGCTTCGCTCGGCAGTCAGACGGCGCGCACCCTGCTGACCCGTATCGGGTTTTCCACGGGTACGCGCGACGCACAACTGGCGTTGCAACTGCATACGCCGACGGAAAACATCTTTCACCTGCTTGCGCGCGGCGGCCAACTGCACGCCTTGCAAGGCGTTGCGCTCGTCGAGATGATCAGCTCGGACATCGACATCGAGAAGGGGCGCTGTACGCTGGAGTTCTTCTGGAAGCATTCGTATGAAGACGAATGGCACACCGGGACGCACGATACCCAGTCCACGCCGGTGTGCTGGCTCGAAACCGGCTATGCGAGCGGCTACCTGAGCGCCTGCGTCGGCAAGCTGATGATCGTGCGCGAAGTGGAGTGCAGGGCGATGGGTTTCGACGCCTGTCGTGTGATTGCGCGTCCAGCGAGCGAGTGGGACGACGCCGAAGCGGATCTGCAATTTTTGCAGGCGCCGGTTTTTCCCGAGGCGCTTGTTTCAAAGACGCGCAACCCCGCGGGCGAGCACCGCACCGCGCTCGCGGCGCTCGAACAATCCAAAAGCCGCTCGGATATCGTGGGGCTCTCGCCGGCGTATCAGGCCGCGGTCGGGAAGATCAATCGCGTTGCGGGAACCGGCGCGACGGTGCTGCTGCTAGGCGAAAGCGGGGTGGGCAAGAGCACGTTCGCACGGCTGTTACATGAACAAAGCCAGCGGGCCGGCGGCCCTTTCGTCGCTGTCAATTGCGCCACGATTCCCGAAACACTGATGGAATCCGAATTATTTGGCGTGGAGCGTGGCGCGTTCACCGGCGCGGACGCCGCGCGCGCCGGGCGTTTTGAACTGGCCGAAGGCGGAACGCTATTTCTCGATGAAGTTGCCACCTTGCCGCTCATTGCGCAAAGCAAGCTGCTGCGTGTGCTGGAGACCGGGCAATTCGAAAGACTCGGCAGCGGCGTGTCGCGTCAGGCCAACGTGCGGATCGTCGCCGCGACCAATGAAGACCTGTGGGAGGCGGTTCGCGCCGGGCGCTTCAGGGAGGATCTGTTCTTCCGGCTACATGTGTTCCCCATCGAGATTCCGCCGCTGCGTCAGCGCAAGGAGGACTTGCCGGTTCTCATCGAGCATTTCATGCGGCGCTTCGCCACGGCCTATGGGAGAGCCGTGTACGGCTTGACGCCGGAAGCGATGTCGATGCTGCTCGGCTACGCGTGGCCGGGCAACATCCGGGAGCTTTCCAATGTGGTCGAGCGCGCGGTGATTCTCGCCGAAGACGGCCGGGCGCTCGACGCCGTGCATGTGGTGCTCATGAAGAATCTGCCGCGTGAGAGAGCGGCCATTTCGCACCCGGCCGCACCGGAACCCCCTCATGCGAGCACTGCGCCGGCTTCAGCGGAGCGGCGTTCGCATTCGCTCGTGGAGATCGTCGGCGCCTTGATCAAGGATCGCGGGCTGACGCTCGACGACATGGAGAACACGATGGTCGAAGCCGCCATCGCGCATTCGGACGGGAACATGTCGCGCGCAGCGGCGTTGCTCGGCATTACGCGGGGCCAACTGACTTACCGGCGCAAACGCCTGGTGGAGGAGAGCGCGACGGTCGACGACTCTGATCGTGACGGGTAAGCCAGCAACGAACTCGCGAGAGCCTGCCTGGTGATCGACCAACCGCTTGGGTAATGCAAGCACCGGCAGTCCACCCATCGAGAAACACGCGGCCAGCGTATACGCACGCATCAAAAGAAATGCTGCACGCCAACGCGCAACGAGGCCTGATTGCTGCCCGACGCCGGCGACAAGGACAGCAGCGCCGCATGCGCGCCGCCCCCGGCATGCTGGAAGGTCGCTTGCGCGTACAGCATCGTGCGCACGGAAAGATGGTACAGATTCGAGAGCCCCGCGGTCGTGTAGTTCTTGCCTGCGAACCAGGTTCGGTATCCGCCGAGCAAGACCGTGTCGAACGGCGTGACGTTCCAGTCCACGCCGAGTTCCGCCGTTGTCGCGTTGGCGGCATCGGTTTCGCTCGCGATGCGTGCGGTGTCGAGCACTGCATGGAAGGCCCACTGCCGGTTAGGCGAATACGTGCCCGCCACGCCGAAGATCCGCGAATCTCTCGCCTTGAATGCCGCGCCGCCCGAGAGATCCTGGCCGAGAAAGCTGTCGTAGCCGAGTGATGTGTGCAATGCGTACGACTTGTCGCGGGTGTCGCTGTAGACCGCGCCGAGTTGCAGCGCCGACGACTTGTAGAGGAGCGCTGCGCCCACGTAGCGGCCCTGTCCCGTCGAAGCATCGCTGAAACCGTACATGGCGCGTGCCGATACGCCATGCCACGGAACGCTTGCGTATTTCACCGTGTTGTTCACGGTCGTGACAGCGTCGTTGTCGATGTTGGCGGGGTGATAGAGGAAGTAGTTGTACTGGACCGCGCCGTTCGCGTTGGGCAGCAAGACGTCGTCGGTCAGATCCCATTGCTTGCCGAGCGTCACGGTGCCCCACCGGTCGTCGCTCAGGCCGACGAACGCCTTGCGGCTGAACAGCACGCCCGACGAGGCGAGCGCGCCGGTATTCGAAAAGAAGCCGTTTTCAAGCTGGAAAATTGCTTTGGTTCCACCGCCGAGATCTTCCACGCCTTTGAAGCCGAACTGGTCGGGCACGGTGATCGGCCCCATCACCCAGGCAGTGCCGCCCTTCACGTTGCTCACGTAACCGATGCCTTCGTCAATGCTGCCATACAGCGTCAGGCTCGATTGGGCGCACGCCACGGAAACATACGATCCAAACAGCACAATGGCGAGAAATTCTCTGTTGTAGAGTTTCATGATGGTGATTCGATACATGAAGCAAGCGAAGGCGACGCGAATGCCGCCATGGGAGAGCGGGCCGCGACTGCGCGGGCCCACCGACGCAATGCGCGTTCGTCAGAACTTGGTGCGGATACCGGCGATCACCTGCGTTTCCGACTTCGTGCTGGAAGCGGGCGTCGTCACGATCTGCGCGTATTGGGCGCTGCCGCCCGCGCGTTGGTACAGGCCGACCAGATACAGGTCCGTGCGCTTGCTCAGGAAATAGTCGACGCCGAGATTCACCTGGTTGTAGTGCGGCTTGAGCGCTTCGGACGATTCCCCGAATGTGTAGATATAGGCGGCGCCCACCAGCAGCATCGGCGTGATCTTGTGGGTCACGGAGACTTCGACGTTGTTCAGACGCAGTCCCGTGGTGTCGAGGTAGTTGAACAGAACGTTCGTGTACGAAAGCGTGGTCTGCAAGAAGCCGAAGTCGTAGCCTGCGCCCACGCCCAGGATGCGTTGCTTCTCGACACCCGCGCCGCCGGCGCTGGTCGCGAACGGCGAGGTGTAGCCGTACGAGTCGCCGATCGCGCCACCGGTGTTCGTCGAATCCGGGTGGTTGTATTGCGACATCGCGGCTGAGAAGCGGAACGGTCCGCGCTGATACGACAGGCCGCCGCTGAATGCGCTGTTGTTGTTGAACGCACCGGCCTGATTCGAAAACGCGTACTGCGCCGCGAACGACAGCCCGTGCAGCGTCGGCGACACGTAACGCACGGAATTCTGCAAGCGCAGCACGTTGAAGATGTTGTCGTTGTCGCCCACGTGTGCGCCGTAGGTGGCGAACTGCACCGCGGAAGAGGTCCAGTTCAACTGCTGCGTCATTTCATCGTACTGGCGGCCGAGCGTGATCGTGCCGTATTGCGGCGTGGTCAGACCTACCCATGCCTGGCGGCCGAACAGGCGGCCGCCTTGCGAGGCGCTGCCCGAGGTGATGGAAAAGCCGTTTTCCAGCACGAAGATCGCGGCGACACCTCCCCCGAGATCCTCTTTGCCCCGCAGTCCCCAGCGCGAGGGCTGCTGCGGTCCGCTCGTCATCTGCGTGAGGGATTTTCCGCCGGCGTTCGAGGAATAGCTGATGCCCACCGAAATCAGGCCGTAAAGCGTGACGTTGCTTTGCGCGTGAGCGGGGCGTGAGGTGAGCACACCCATGCAGACGATGATAGCGACCGTTATATAAAAAGGAATCCTTAACGATAGGGGTGTGGCACGTTGAAGTGGTTGCATGCGGTTATGGGTTTAGGTATGGGGAAGCGGATCGGCGCGATGTCGCCCGAGCGCGGGGAGGGCGCGCGGTGCGCGCCGTACCGGGTGTCAGGTGCTGCGTGTTATGCGTTGCGGGGACGGCACAGGCTGATGGCGAGCGCGGCGACGAGACCGGAGGCGGCGAAAGCCACGAAATTGAGCCGCACGTCGAGATGCGAGGACGCGAACCACGCGCCGAGCATCGGCCCGGCCATGGCGCCGAACCGCCCAATGCCCACTGCCCAGCCCGTCGCGCTGGCGCGGGCGAACGGCCGGTAGAAACTCGCGATATAGCCGAGCTGAACCATGGCCACGCCGATGCTGCCGAGCCCGGCCAGCGCCACGAGCGCGTAATTGGTGAGCACGCCGCCTTTCACGGTCAATCCGCAGATCGCGAGCGCACCGATCACATAGCCGCCGACGATCGTTTTGCGCGGTCCTAACCGGTCGCCGACGCGGCCGATCAGAATGCCGCCGATCGCCGAAGAGAGCATGAACACCGCGAGAAACGAAAGACTCGAACCGAGGTCGTAGCCGAGCTTGCGCATGAGCTGCGGCAGCCAGGTGCCCAGACCGTAGATCACGAGCACGGCGGCCACTTGCGCGACCCAGAGGCAGAGCGTCGACCAGAGATTGCCGCCCGAGAACACCTCGCTGAACACGAGCCGCAGCGAAGGTTTGACCGGCGCTTCGCCGGGCGCCGTATCGAGCGAGGCAATCGACAGGCCGAGCCGTTCGGCGAGCGCGTCGGCCTCGCGCCGCTTGCCGCTCGCAAGCAGATAGGCGAGCGACTCGGGCAGCATCATCACGAGCGCGGGAACGCCGAGCAGCGGCAGCGCGCCCAGCGCGACCACGAAACGCCAGCCATGCGACTCCAGAAACGCGATGCCGATCACGGCCGAGACCAGCGCGCCGATCGCGTAGCCGGAATACATGATGGCGAAATTCAGATTGCGTTTGGCTGCCGGTGAATATTCGACTGTGAGCGCCGCCGCCGCGGAAATCACGCCGCCAAGACCCAGCCCGCCAATGAAGCGCATGACGCCGAACAGGAACGGCGTCGGCGCGACGGCGGCGCCGAGCATCGACAGCGAAAACAGCGTGACGCACGCAATCAGCAGACGTTTGCGGCCAATCAGGTCGGTGAGCACGCTGATGAAGTACGAGCCGAACAGCGTGCCGAACAGCGCCGCGCTGCTCATGGCGCCGACTTCGATGGGCGTGAGCTTCCAGACCGGATCGGCGAGCATCGAGGGAACGATCGTGCCCATGACGCCGATGTCATAGCCTTCGGTGACGATCGTCAGGAAACAAAGGGCCAGCACGCGGCGCGTGGTGCTCGCGGGCGGGTCGAGGGCAATAGCGTGAGGACTTTCGGAGATGGCCGCCATGGGGTGACTTATTCGAACGAAACTGCCGGAAAGAATCAGGCAAGCGCCGTGCCAGTCCTCGTGCGTGACCTTGCGGCGCGCAATGCGGTGCGATCGCGCACCACATTCCTGGGGCTTGCCTGCCCGGCGCAGGACATAGCTTCAGTCTGCGCTCGAATAAAGAATGTCATTCCATATTGGTTGCGTCAAAGATTTCAAAAAAGATTTGTGCCTGGTTCGGGAAAATCCCTAGGGCATGCGCTGCGTTTCAGGCGGATTCGGGCGGTGCCTCGCCGAGCAGCAGCGTGGTCGTGAGTTGGGCGATGCGCTGGATGTCACGATGGTCGCCAATGCGCTGATTGATGACGAAGCCGTCGAAAGCCATCCAGATCACATGCGCGAATAGCTCGCCGCCAAGCGCCGCGCCGCGCTCCGGGGGCAGCGAATCCTTGAGCAACTGGGTGAGGAAATTCTCCACCGAAACCAGCAGGCTGTTGGGCTTGGCGAGGCCCGCCGGCGCGCTCGCGAGCGCGTCGATCAGCGCATTCGCGAAGGCATTGTCGGCGGCGGGAATGTCGCCCCAGATGCCTTGCAAGATGCGTTCGACTTTCTTGCGCGGCCCGTTGAGCAGCGCGACTTCCGCACGCAGCCGGTGCAGTTGCTCGATGAGCCAGGGCTCATAGATCTCGTAGAGAATGATGAGCTTGGAGTCGAAGTAGACGTAGAGATTGGCGACGGTGGTGCCCGCGAGGCGGGCAATTTCGGTCATCGTCGTCGCCGAATACCCCTTTTCGCTGAAGGCGCTGAAGGCGGCCGTCAGGATTGCTTCGCGCTTGACGGCTTTTTTAATTTGCGGCAATTGAGGTCTCTCGGTTGGAGTGGCTGTAACCCGGTGCGGCCAATTCTATCAATCAGCGCTCGTGCGACGCCTGTATCACGAAGCCGCGGCTTCGTTCAGCACCAGTGCGACGATCAACGCCGCGACGGCCTCGATGTCGCGCACGTCGCCAAGACGCCGGTTGATGACGAAACCGTCGAACGCCATCCAGATCAGCCGCGACAGCATCGCTTCGTCCGCACACGAAACGCGCGCGCCCGATTCGATGCCGATGCACTCGCGCAGCAGCGCGCCCACGGCGACCTCCATCTCGTGCAGGAACGCCCCCGAGCGTTGCGCACCGGAGCGGCGCTGCGCGAGTGCGTCGATCAACGCATTGGCGAAGTTCGTGTCGGCGCCAGGGATGTCATGCCAAAGTCCGACGAGCAACCGGCGTAGCCGCTGCTCGGGCCCCGCCTGCGCGCGCACCTCCACGCTCAATGCTTCGAACTGGTTGCGCAGCCACGGCCGGAACACCTCATAGAGGAGCGCCAGCTTCGAATCGAAATAGACGTACAGATTGGCGGCCGTCATGCCGGCCGCCGAGGCGATCTGTGCCATCTTCGTCGCCGTGAAGCCCTGCCGCTGAAAGAGTTCGAGCGCGGCTTGCGCAATCCGCTCCCGTTTGTCGCCGTTCATTGCGTTGCCCCCAGTCGCGGGGAGCCGGACCGGCGCCCCGTTTCGCTCATGGATAAAAAAGCCCTTGACGGACAAATTTTTCCAAAACAGAATATCATTCATTATTAAACGATGTTCGTTTTTGAGGTGATGCCATCGTGTCCACGACCTTGTTGTCCCCCGAAGTCCCCGCACCGGCAGGCACGCTGACCGGCCGCTATCCCGAGCTTGGCTCCGGAACGATCCCGGTCGAGCCGTACATCTCGCCCGACTACTACGAGCGCGAAAAGGAACACATCTTCAAGAAGACCTGGCTGCACGTCGGCCGCGTCGAGGAAATCCCGAAGGCCGGCGACTATTTCGTCAAGGATCTGGCCGCGTGCGACACGTCGATCATCGTGGTGCGCAACCGGCAGGGCGAGATTCGCGCGATGCACAACGTGTGTGCGCACCGCATGAACGAGATCGTTTATGACAAGTGCGGCAACACGCGCAAATTCTTCTGCAAGTTCCACGGCTGGGCCTACGACCTCGACGGCAATCTCACCGGCGTGCCCGACGAAAAATGCTTTTTCGGGCTCGACCGCGAGCAGTTCGGTCTTGCGCGCGTGGCGTGCGAGGTGTGGCAGGGCTTCATCTTCGTGAACATGGACCCGAATCCGTCGGTGTCGCTCGCCGACTACATGAAGCCGATGTTCGGCGATATCGAAGGCTATCCGTTCGACAAGATGACCGCGGGTTTCGGCTGGCAGACCGTGGTGAACTGCAACTGGAAGCTCGCGCTCGACGCGTTCCAGGAGGCGTACCACGTCGCCTATGTGCACGGCAATTCGATCGCCGACGCCATCGACAAGACCGAAAACGAAAGCATGCCGCCGCTCGATGCGTTGTGCGGCGAGTTCCATCGCCGTCTCTCGCTCGCGGGCAACCAGAAGTCCGTGTACGGCAACCCGAAGGCCGTGACCGAGGGCGGCGCCGCCGCGCAAGCCGCGTTGTCCGACGCGGGGCAGAAGCGCCCGATCGCGGCCGCTGCGCTGCGCGCGGGCATCGGCAGCGCGAAGCATGCGTTCCCGCTCGACGCGTTGCCCCCTGGCGTGAACTGGACGAAAAGCCCGAATTGGCTGTTCGACATGAACGTGATCTTCCCGGACTTCTATGTTTCGCTGCGCCCGAACTACTGCCAGGCGTACAACTTCCGACCGATCTCGCACAACCAGACGCTGGTCGACGCGCGCGTCTACTACCCCGAGATGACGACACCGGGCGGGCGCTTCTTCCTCGAATACATGAAAGTCGCACTGCGCGACGTGCTGCTGGAGGACTTCAGCACGCTCGAACGCACGCAACGCGCCGCGGAAACGGGTGCCAAGAAGGTGATGGTGCTTCAGGACAACGAACTGCTCGTGCGCCACGCTTTTCACGTCGTCGAGCGCATGCTCGCGCAAGGCGCCGCCGCCGAAGCGGCCGCCCGATCCGCTGTCGCGGCCTGAACAGGAGTCCGAACATGAGTCTGAATACGAGTCCGAACATGAATGCCGCGCTGCCCGCCCAGACGGTGAATTTCGTCGCGCGCAAGGGGCCGGCCGCGCGCGCGCTGCCGGCCGGCTTCGAATCGCTTGCGCCCTTCGTTGAGACCTGGGCGCTCGAAACCGAAACACAGCGCAACGCGCAGCGTCACGCCGTTGGCATGGAGGCGATTCTCGCGTTTCGCGACGCGATCCTGCCGCAGGTCGACGACGTCGTGGCCTACCTGAACGGCTACGCGCTGGCGACGCTCGACGAGCATCCCGAAGCCATGACGCTGATGTACCTGCTGCTCTCGCTCGCCGAGATCGCGCCGGCCATCGAGTTCTACAACCAGCCGGCCGTGATCGACGGATACGAGTCGGCGCGTTTTCGCGCCGACGAGTCCTTCGTCATGCGTCCGTTGCCCTGAGCGCTGTCGGCCGGCGCGTCCGGCCCGTTTTTGAAGGAGCTGCGAAATGGCGAAATGCCGCGTGTTCGGTATCGACCACGGTTTGAAAACCGTCGTTGAAAACGGCCTGTACATGAAAACGATGATGGGCGAGACGATGAGCGTCGCCGTCATCAAGTTCGTCGAGCAGGAAGGCACCCACCTGCCCGCGAAGGCGCACGACCATGGCGAGGAAGCCTCGCTTCAGGTGCTCGGCACGTGCTCGATCTTCGAGGTGCGTCCCGGCGTGTCCGAGGTCGAGCGACCGCTCGCGCAAGGCGACGCGGTGATCATTCCCGCGGGTCTGAGCCACTACGGCAAGAACGGCTACGGCCCCGAGGGCGTGAGCATGAGGCTCAATATCGTGTCGCCGCCGCGCGCGGAATACGCCGCGCAGGACGAGACGCCGTACTACCCGCTGGCAAACCGATAACCGATGAAAGAGGGAGCGCAAATGAAATCTGGCGCTGACATGGCGGCCGACGGCATCACCACGCTCGCCGCCGCCGGGAGCTGGGGCGCCGCGCACGATGCGCGTGATGCGCGCGCGCAAGGCGAGTTGCTGGCCGCGGAATTTTCGGTCTTCGCTGCGGGCGAAGTGCGCGAAGACCACGCCGATGCGCGCGGCGAGGAAGTCGTCGCGATTCTCGAAGGCGAATTCGATATCGACGCGGCGGGCGAGCACTATCGTCTCGTCGCGGGCGAGGCGATCCTGATTCCGCCGCGTGAGCCGCGCCGCTTCGCGTGCGTCGCTGCGCGGGGCGTGCTCTATCGAGCCGGGCTGCGCGCCGAATCGCGAAGCGCGTCGTCGGCCGCTGCATGAAGGAGGACGCATGAGTCACGATCCTTCAACCCATAACGCCCCCGCGCATGTCGTCGTGGTCGGCGCGGGGCACGCGGGCGGGCGCGTCGTGCAGCATCTCGGCGCGCTCGGGTTCGCCGGCCGCATCACGCTGGTCGGCGACGAGCGTCATCCGCCTTACGAGCGCCCGGCGCTCTCCAAGGAATGGCTCACGTGCGAGCAGGAGCCGTGGAGCGAGGCGGCGTCGGCCGCATCGACACCTGCATCGACACTCACGCTTGCACCCGGTGCGTTCTGGGAAGCCTCGGCGCTGCGCGATGCGCGCATCGACCGCCTGCACGACCGCGCGGTCGCGCTCGACGCGGCGCAACGTGTGCTCACGCTCGCGAGCGGCGCGCAACTGCCGTTCGATCGGCTCGTGGTGGCCACGGGCGGCGCGCCGCGCGACGGCGCGATTCCCGGCGCGCGGCAGCCCGGTGTGCATCTGCTGCGCACGATCGACGACAGCGTCGCCTTGCGCCGCGCCCTGCGCGAGAGCCGGGGGCTCGCGATCATCGGCGCTGGCGTGATCGGCATGGAAGTCGCGTCGTCCGCGCGTGAACTGGGCGTGCCGGTGACGGTGCTCGAAGCGGGGCCGCGCGTGCTCGCTCGCTGTCTGCCGCCCGCGATGTCCGAGTGGCTGGTGCATGAGCATCGGGCGCGCGGCGTGCGTGTGGAACTGGGCGTGGCGGTGGAGGAAATCGCCGCCGGTGACGAGGCGAATGGCGCCGGCCAGCCGGGCCGCTATGTCGTGCGTTGCCGCAAGGCGAACGTCGACGCGGACGGTGATGCCGCAAGCGCGGGCGCGGCGTTCGACGTCGCGGCCGACACGATCCTCATCGCGATCGGCGTTGACTGCACGCCGGCGTTTCTCGACGGCACCGGCTTCGCGGGCCGCCAGGGCGTCGATGTCGACGTCACGTGCCGCAGCCCGCGCGCGCCGTGGCTGTACGCGGTCGGCGACGTCGCGCACGTGCTGGGCGGCGCGTCGCCATCGCAGGGGCTGCGTCAGGAAACGTGGCGCAACGCCGAGAACCAGGCGCTTGCCGTCGCGCAGTCGATCGTCGGCGAGCCGCGGCCTTATCGCGAGACGCCCTGGATGTGGACCGACCAGCTCGGCTACAACATCCAGGTCGTGGGCCAGCCCGATCCGCGCGACGAGGTCGTCATGCGCGGCGAGCCCGGCGCGGGACCGTGCGCGGCGTTCAGCGTGCGCGACGGACGCGTCGTGGCGGGCGTGCTCGTGAATGCGGGCCGCGAGCGGCGCTTCCTCGAAAAGCTCGTCGAAAGCGGCGCGCCCGTGGATCTCGCGCGTCTCGCCGATGCCCGCACGCCGCTCAGGGAGCTTGCGGCATGAACGCCAATTCGATGGGACTCGCGCTCGCGCACGACCACTCGGACGAGGCGCGCGACGTGACGCTCGCCGCGCTGGCTGCGCGCGTGGCGCGGCTCGAAGCGATCGAGGCGATCCGCGCGCTCAAGGCGCATTACGGGGCGCTCGCCGACGCGAAGTACACCGACGACTATCGCAAGATCGACGCCGGTGCGCTCGTCGAGATCGCGCGCCAGCAGGCGGAGTGCTTTACCGACGACGCCGTGTGGGCGGGCGGCGACGGCTTCGGCGGCGACCTCGTGGGCCGCGAAGCGATCGCGCGCTGGTTTCTCGCGTCGCCGTGGCGCTTCGCGATGCATTACTACGTGAGCGAGAGCTTGCAGGTGGACGCCGTGCGCGGCGAAGCCGAGGCGAGGTGGCGGCTGATGCAGGTGGCGCTGCGCGAGGGCGAGAGCGCGCAGGCGGGCGCGGTATGGCTCGGCGCGGTGACGACCGAGCGCTACCGGCGCGACGCCGCGAGCGGCCTCTGGCTCATCAGCTACATGAAGTTCGACACGCTCCAGATGATGACGCTGGCCGACGGCCCGTTGCCGATCGCCAGAAGTTTCGCGGACCTCGACGCACTGCGCGTCGCCCGCGAGCAGCACAACCCGCGCAACCCGCGAACCCAGGATAGTCAGTCATGACAGAAGTCGTTTCGTCGCCTTGCGCGACCCATACCGGCGCCGATCCGGCGTCACGCTGCTGCGGCGATTTCGTCGCCGGGATCGCCGAGCATGCGTGCGAGGTGTTGCAGAACACGCCCGTCAACGCCGAGTACCGGCACATGATCGTGGCCGCCCCGCCAGGCGCCGCCAACGCGCAGCCGGGCCAGTTTTTCCATCTGGCGTGCCCGCCGGGCGCGTCGGGCTCGACGTTTCTGCGCCGGCCGATGAGCGTCTACGGCGCCGATCCGCGGCTCGGCACCGTCGAGTTTCTCTACAAGGTGCAGGGCGCCGGAACGCAGGGCCTCGCCACGTTGCAGCCCGGCGACACGCTCGACGCGCTCGGGCCGCTCGGCCAGGGCTTCGCGCCGCCGAAGGACGCGCGCCACGTGCTGCTGGTCGCGCGCGGCGTGGGCCTTGCCACGCTCTCGCCGCTCGCCGCGCACGCCATCGCGCGCGGGGCGAGCGTGACGGCGGTGCTGAGCGCGCGCAGCCCGGCGCTCGTGATGTCCGCCGAGCGCTTGCGCGCGGCCGGCGCGACGGTGCATATCGTGACCGACGCCGACGGCAACAGCGACCCCGTGCAACTCGAAGCGCTGCTCGACACGCTGCACACGCAAAAGCCGTTCGACTTTCTCTCGACCTGCGGCTCGAACCGCCTGCTCGTGCTGCTGCAAAAGCTCGGCAAGGAATGGGGCGTGGCGGGGCAAACCGCGATCGAGCAGCACATGGGCTGCGGCATCGGCTCGTGCTATGCGTGCGTGCGGCCGTTTCGCGAGCACGCGCAATCCGGGCGCCTGACGTTCCGGCGCGTGTGCTGGGACGGTCCCGTCTTCGACTTGCAGGAAACGACATCATGGTAGATCTGAGCGTCAAGGTGGGCGCACTCACGCTCGCGAATCCGGTCATGCCCGCCTCGGGCACCTTCGCCGACGGCAACGCGCGCGTGTTCGACCTCAATTGCCTCGGCGCGATCGTCACGAAGACGATCACGGCCGATATCCGCGAAGGCGTGCCGCCGCCGCGCGTCGCCGAATTCAAGGACGCCACGCTGTTTTCGATCGGCATCCCGAGCAAGGGCGCGGACTACTACGTCAACACGACCGTGCCGTTCTACCGGCGCTACACGCCGCCCGTGGTCGGCAGCATCTCCGCGAATTCCGCCGATGAATTCGGCGAGCTTGCGGCGCGCATCGGCGCGAGCGGCATCGCGGCGATCGAGGCAAACGTCTCGTGCCCGAACCTGAAGAAGAACGGCAAGGCGTTCGGCATGGACCCGGAAGCGACCTTCCAGGTGATCAGCGCGATGAAGGCGAGCACCGACATTCCGGTGTGGGTCAAGATGACGCCGAACGCGGGCAACCTGGTGGAAGTGGCGCTCGCGGCGCAGGCGGCCGGCGCGGACGCGCTGGTGTGCAGCAACGCGATTCTCGCCATGGCGATCGACGTCGAAACCTTCAAGCCGCGCGTGGCCAACGTGATGGGCGGCCTCACGGGCGCGGCGACCAAACCGATCCTGCTGCGCATGGCGTATCAGTGCGCCCAGGCGGTCGAGATTCCGGTGATCGGCTGTGGCGGCATCAGCACCGCCGAAGACGCGATCGAGTTCATGCTCGCGGGCTGCACCGCCGTTCAGGTCGGCACGGCGAATTTCGTTTCGCCCACCGCGATGCCGCGCGTGATCGAGGGCATGCGCGCGTTCTGCGAGCGGCGCGGCATTGCGCGTATCGCCGATCTGATCGGCGCGATGAAGCAGCACGACGTCATCAACCTTCAAAAGGAGTATGCGCTGTGAAGGTCATTCCCATTGCCTCCGCGTGCACGCGCACGCTGCACGCCGCGCACGCCGTAGTGGAAACGGGCGGCGCCGCGCCCGTGGCTGCCGACGCATGGCGCCTCGTTGGCGCGGTCGAGGCCTGCTTCGACGGTAAGGATTGCCTGGGAGTCACGATCGACTCGGTGAAGGTGGGCCTCTTTCGCATCGACGGCGAGATCCACGCGCTCGACGATATCTGCACGCACGGCAACGCGCTCTTGAGCGAAGGCTTTCTCGACGGCCACGAGATCGAGTGCCCGCTGCACGCGGGACTCGTGGATGTGCGCACCGGCAAGGGCACGACGTCGCCGATCACGCGCGATACGCGTTGCCATGAAGTGCGTATCGACGACGGCAATCTCTATGTTCGCCTGAGCCGCTGACATGACCGACGATCGCACTTCATTCATTGCCCGCGCGCCGCACCGCCCAAGGATCGCGGTGATCGGCACGGGCGGCACCTTCGCAATGCACGCGCGCGATCCGTTCGACTGGATCGAGTATTCGGAAAGCGGTATTGTGCATCCGATCGATACGCTGCTGGCCACGCTCGGTGAACTCGCGCCCGACGTCGACCTGCTGCCGGTCACGTTTCGCAGCCTCGGCAGCGTCGCGATCCGGCCCGCGGACTGGGTCGAGCTCGCGCGCCTGATCCGCAGCACGGCGCGGCGCGATCCGACCATCACGGGCTTTATCGTGACGCACGGCACGGCCACGCTCGAAGAAACGGCGTGGTTCCTGCAACTCGTGCTCGATATCGCGCAGCCCGTGATCGTGACCGGCGCGCAGCGGCCCGCCAACACGGCGGGCAGCGACGTGCTCGCCAATCTGCGCGGTGCGATCGCCGCCGCGCGCGACCCCGCGAGCGCCGCGCATGGCGTGCTGGTTGCGATGGACGGCGCGCTGTTTGCGGCGCGCGATGTGACGAAGGCGGCCAGTTTCGAGCTTCATGCGTTCGAGTCGCCGGGCTATGGTCCGCTCGCACGCATCGACGCCGACGCGCGCGTGACCTGGCGGCGCGGCGCGATGCCCCGTCCTGGCACGGGCGACGGCGCGACGCCGTGGTTCGATCGCGCGCTGCTGGAAGCGGATGCGGCGGTTGTGCTGCCGCGCGTCGATATCGTGATGTCGTATGCGGGTGCGGACGGTGTCGCCATCGAGAGCTTCGTGGCGGCGGGCAGCATGGGACTGATCAGCGCGGGGCTCGTGCCGGGACGTCCCTCGGCGGGCGAGGCGAGCGCGTATCGCCAGGCGGTGGAGGCGGGCGTCGTCGTCGTGCAGTCGAGCCGCGCCGCGCGCGGCGTGGTGCCGCCGCAGGCGTTCCTCGCACGCGACGGGGTGATCGCGGGCGGCGATCTGAGCCCGCAAAAACTGCGCATCGCCCTGATGCTCGCGCTCACGCTCCACGACGCCACGGCGCACGACGCCGCGCATCAACGCGAACGAATCCAGACGCTCTTGCTGGCGTTGTGACACGATGACCGAAGCGCCGCGCCTTGTCCGCCGCGCTTCGGCACACAAGGAGGTCAATCGAATCATGCAGTTTTCCTATCTCGTGACCTGGGTGCACGCCGACGCGTCGGCGCGCATGGCCGCCGACGATCTCGCGCGTATCGCCGCGATCGTCGAAGCCACGCCGGCATTACGCCGCGCGCGGCTGTACACGCCCGAATCGGCGGACGACTACTACACGCAGGACGGCCCCTCGCCGATCTTCGCGATGCAACTCGACTACGACACGGTCTTCGATCTCGAAGCGCCGATCGCCGCGGGCGGACACTTGCAGGCGCTCGCGAGCGCCGGCCTGCCGAGCCTGGCGGGTTGCCGCGTCGAGCAGCAAGCGATGCTGCGGCGGCCGTTTCCCGTGGCCGATGCGCAGGCGCGCGTGCCGCAAGGCGCGTTGCCGTGCCAGTTTCTGGTTCACTATCCTGGCCATGCGCTCGACTTCGACGAGTGGATCAACTACTACCTCACGCATCATCCACAGATCATGTTCGACTTTCCGGGCGTGCGCGAGATCGAGATTTTTACGCGTATCGACTGGCTCGATGCGATGCCGTGGACGCGCGTGCACTACATGCAGCGCAACAAGCTGATGTTCGACAGCGCGCAGGCGATCACGGAGGCGATGCACTCGCCGGTACGTCACGCCATGCGTCAGGACTTCGAACAATTCCCGCCGTTCGAGGGCAGCAACATCCATCATCCGATGGCGGCGCGCACCATGCACTTCGTCAAGTGAGGCATTCGTGAGCATAGGATACGGACATCTGGCGCGCATCGGCCATCTCTATCCGTCGGGCGGATTGTGCGACTTCGAAATTCAGGCGATGGCGCCCGAGGGCGTGCAGTTCGTCACCACGCGCCTGCCGTTTCGCGACACGTCGATCGAATCCGACCGCACGCTGATCGACGACATCGAAACGCACGCGCAATTGCTCGCCGACGCGAAAGTGGATCTGATCGCCACGAACTGCACGGCGGCGGGCGTCGTCAACGGGCCCGAGGCGATCAACGCACGCGTGGAGGCGGCGACGCAGATCGCGGCGGTGACGACGATCGAAGCCGTGCTCGCGGCCTGCGCCGAACTGGGCGTGAAGCGGCTCGGCCTCGTGACCGCCTATGGCGAGCACGTGGTGGCGACGGAAAAGACGTTTCTCGCCGCACGCGGTTTCGAGGTGGTGGTGGACGCGAGCCGCGCGTGCACAACCCCCTACGAGCAGGGCACACTGCCCGAGCAAACGTGGCTCGAGCTCGCCACGGCATTGCCGCGCGAGTTCGACGCCGTGCTGATTAGCTGCGCGGGCATCCGCGTGAGCGGCGTGATCCAGGCGATCGAGGACACGGTGGGACGTCCGGTCATCACGAGCAATGCCGCATTGCTCTGGTATTGCCTGAAAAGACTGAATATCGGTGAGCGGCCTGTGGGCTATGGGGCGTTGCTGGCCTGAGCCCGCTCCCACTGACGCTCGCAGTCACAAATGGCACGCCGCTAATACCCCAGGCGAACATCCACCAGATCCTCCAGCGCGGTGCCTGCGGAAAAGGCCTTGAAATTGCGCGCGAACTTGCGTGCCAGCTCCTGGGTATTGTGCGGGCCGATCGCCGACGTATGCGGCGAGAGCCGGACGCGGGTGTGCGTATAAAAGCGATGGCCTGCGGGCAAAGGCTCCGGCTCGGTGACGTCCAGCGAGGCGCGGCCGATGACACCCTCGTCGAGGGCTTCGAGCAGCGCTGCGTCGTCGATGAGCGAGCCGCGCGCGATATTGATCAGGTGAAGCCCTGGCTTCGCGAGCTTGAGCGAGGCCCGGTTGACGATATGGCGCGTCGATTCCGTAGCGGGTGCCGCCAGCACGAGGTGGTCGGATTGCTGCAACAGCTCGCCGATGTCCGCCACAAAGGTCACGCCAGCTACGGCGGCCTGATTCGTCGTACGGCGGCGCACGGCGAGAACCCGCGCACCCAGCGCGGTCGCTTTCTGCGCAACCGCCTCGCCGATCGAACCGAAACCGAAGATGCCGACCGTACTTCCCGCCACCGTCGCGAGCGGCGACATCTGCCATTCGTGCGCATCGTGAATCCAGATGTCGGGCAGACGTTTCGCGTGCGAGAAGATCGCGGCCAGCACGAATTCCGCGATCGCCTGCGATGCGGTGCCGCGCGCCGTTGTGACGGGCGGCCCGTCGAAGAACCAGCGCGGATAGAAGTCGATTCCGGATGAACCCAGTTGCACCCAGCGCAGTCCGAACGGCCAGCCGGCAGGGGCATGCTCGGGCGCCGTCGCGCCCCTCACGATGATCGGCGCGGCGACGAGGATCGATGCATCGTCCGGCAATCCCGGCGGCACACCGCGTGGAATGCCGATCACCTGCGCATCGGGCAGGAGGGCGCGCACGGCGTCGTTGAAGGGTTCGGGAAGCTGACTCGCGATCGTGACCATGGATGTACTTGAGATTGTCGGTAAAGCGCCGTGCGCGATGGGCGGCCTCGATGGGATGGCGGCGAAACGCGTCGCGGCTGGATACACGAGGCTACGGTTTGATCGCACGCTCGACAACGAACGAATGCTGAAAAACATATGAAGCGCGTCACGCTGCGGTTGAATGGGCGGCCAGCCGTATTCGCTTCCAGAGGAAACCAAAGATTGATTTGTTGGTTTGGCGGGGGCTGACTTTTTTTTAAGCTCGCATGCCGACAACCAATAAACCGCAGCCGGGCCCGACCCACGGGCACAACGGCGCAGAGGAGAACCCGATGAAAGCTTTCCGCCATGCCTGGTCGCCCTTGGCCACCCTCGCTCTTGGGGCATTGATCGCGCTCAGCGTGAGCGCGCATGCCGCCGATCCCGACAAGAAGGAAATCCGTTTCGGCGCGACAGCCGGACCTTATTCCGATCAGATCCGCTACGGCATCAAGCCTCAGTTGGAGAAAGAAGGCTACAAGGTGACGATCGTCGAATTCAGCGACTATGTTCAGCCGAATCTCGCGCTGGCCGATGGCGCGCTCGACGCCAACGCATTCCAGCACGAGGTGTATCTGAAGAAGTTCTCGGCGGATCACAAGCTCGCGTTGTCGGAACTGGTGAAGGTGCCAACCGCGCCCATCGGGCTATACAGTCACAAGCACAAGCGTCTCGACGAACTGAAGGACGGCGCCACGGTGTCCCTGCCGAACGACGTCACGAACCAGGCGCGCGCGATCATCCTGTTGCAGCAGCTTGGCTGGGTAACGCTCAAGCCCGGTGTCGATGCCGTGAAATCGTCGGAGCGCGATATCGATGCCAATCCGCACAAGATCAAGCTGGTGCCGCTGGAAGCCGCGCAGTTGCCGCGCTCTCTGGACGACGTCGACTACGCCTTCGTGAACGGCAACTTCGCGCTGGCCTCCGGCCTCAAGCTCACGGATGCGCTGTTGCTCGAAAAAATCCCGCCGTACTATCTGAACCTCGTCGCGGTGCGCACGGCCGATCTGAACAAACCGTACGTGAAAGACATTGCGAGCGCCTACAAATCGGCAGAGTTCGGGCGTGTGATTGATGAGCGGTTTGCAGGCTTCTCGAAGCCGTCGGAATGACGTGAGCGGGCGGTGCGCTGCACGTCACGGCTGCGGCGGTTCGAGCGCCTCCCGGCGCGACGCTGCGCCGACACGGCGGCTTCACGACAGGCGCGGATTGAAGTTGGCGTGCAGCGCATCGGACGATTGGTCGGCCGACACCCGCTGCTGCCCCCACGGCTTGTTCGCGTCCCGCGCTTGCACGGCGATCAGACAGGCATAGACGCTTGAGCCTTTCTCGACGAGGATCGTATTTTTCGTGGGATTGAGGGCCGCCTTGATCGCATAGCCCGCATTTACGGTGGCAGCGACTGCCTTGAAGCGGAGATGCTCTTGGTTGTCGATGATGTCCAAAAGGCGAACGCCGCGACAATAGATCAAGCTGGAACAGTCGATTCTATTCGCTTCACTATGTAACGCAACCCTTCCGTTGTTTCGAACCCAACAACCGCCATCATCTCCCGCC
The DNA here is from genome assembly GCF_003268775.1 of Paraburkholderia unamae. Classification (GTDB taxonomy): domain Bacteria; phylum Pseudomonadota; class Gammaproteobacteria; order Burkholderiales; family Burkholderiaceae; genus Paraburkholderia; species Paraburkholderia unamae. The sequence goes on along the minus strand of NZ_QLSU01000015.1, from coordinate 125,769 downwards.
AGATTGGCTCCGGATGTGCAACGATAGTCGTGCAACTCGCAGCTGTCTGAAAACGCTGAACGATCCAACGGGGAGGGAAGATGAGAGAAAACGCCGAGACGCTATTCGTTGCTTCGGATGATATTTCGGCAGCGTTAGACCTGCTGGAGAGCGTCGAGATTGAGGTCGGATTCGATAGCGATGATCCTGAAAGCATCGAGCAGGCCATTCTCGCCGTCGAGGAGGCGATCAATACTCGCCTGAGCGGCTACCGCGGCGACGCACGTGTTGAATCCGCGATCCTGCGCGTAAAGTACGACTTCCGGTGCGCGATCCTCGATCAAGCCTCGTCCGATGACGCCGATCACGACGCCATCAGTTGCGCCCACACCCTGCATTGAGCACGGCAGGCCCACTTGAACCCATCGCCAGAGGGGAGCGAGTGGGCCGCGTCATGAAGCACCGGACCGGATGCGACGCCCGATTGATGGAATCGGGCGGACGGCACGGCGCGCGGCGGGCCGCGTGAACCGCTTTGGCGCGGCAAGCCGATCGCCAGCCGATCGCCAGCCGGGTCACGGTCGCGCCGCTGAATCGCCGCGAACCTCCGGCGCCGGGCAGGGCAGCGAGACCCCAGACTTACCCGCACACGCTCTGCACGGAATTTCGGCTGCGTTACACTGCGCGCAATATGGCTTTGCTGCGAGGGCTTGCGAGCGACACCGCGTCCGCCGCCGTTGCGGCTATTGTTCCGACCGATGCGCCAGACTCAAACCAGGCCAATGCCACGCTATCCATTCCCGGGCCAGAACAGCCCATTTTTTGCTCCGCGACACATGCGTGCCGGCTGCCGCGCAATCAGGCGTGAGCCGCAACGCGGCAGCGGGAAGTCCCTATGACCGACGTCCGACTCGACGCGACCGATCCGTCGAGCGCCTGGATGTGGGTCGGCAAACTGACGCCCCCCTATACGCAGCTCGAAGCCGTGCCGCGCCTCGCGTTGCTCGAACGCTTGCAGGCGCACGCAAGCCGTCCGCTCACGCTGGTCGTCGCCGCGCCCGGATTTGGCAAGACGACGTTGCTCGCGCAGTGGCGCGACGCACTGCGCGCGAGCGACAGCGCACAAACGCAGCCGGTCGCCTGGCTTTCGCTGGACGAGGCCGATGGCGATCCGAACCGCTTTCTCGTTTATTTGCTGTTGTCGCTCGAAGACGCCGGCCTCGATCTCGGCAGCCTGGCGTCGTTGGCCCACTCCCAGGCACTCGATGCGCGCGCGCAGCGCACGATCGCCGCGCTGCTTCAGGCACTCGCGCGCGACGGGCGCTGCTTTACGCTGATGCTCGACGACTACCACCGGGCCGCATCGCGCGTGATCGACGAGATCGTGCTGACACTGCTCGAACGGGCGACCCCCGGCTTGCGCCTCGTGATCGCGAGTCGCACCCGACCGGCCTGGCAAGTCGCCACGCTCAAGGCGCGCGGGCTCGTCCACGAAATCGACGCCGACGACCTCGTTCTGTCGCTACCCGAAGCCTCGCAGATCCTCGGCCCCGACCATGGGCCATCGACCCTCGCGACCGTCCACTCGAAAACGGAGGGGTGGGCCGTCGCCGTCCAGCTAGCGCGCCTGTGGCTCGCCCGAGGCACGGCGTCGGCGTTCGGTTTGCCCTCGTTCTCAGGGCACGTCGCCGAGATGGCGCAATATATGGCCGAGCAGATTCTCGACAATCTCCCCGAAGATTGCCGCGACTTCCTGATCGAGACGTCGGTGCTCGAGCGCTTCAACGCCGATCTCGCCGATGTCGCGCGCGACCGTCACGACAGCGCCACGTTGCTCGCGCGCCTGACCTCGTTCCACGCACTGCTGGTCCCGCTCGACGCCAACGGCAACTGGTTCCGCTACCACCTGCTGCTCTCCGATTTTCTCAGCCAGCGCCTTGGCGCGCGACGAGCCCGGGAGATCCATCGAGCCGCTGCACAGTGGCTCGCGCAGCGCGACGACTGGGTACTGGCGGTGTCGCACGCGCTACGTGCGCAAGACACGGCGCTTGGCATCCGGCTCGTGCTCGACGCGGGTGGCTGGGAACTGGTGCTGCGCCACGGCATCCACTACACGCAGAGCCTGCTACAGCAATTCGACGAACGCGCGCGCCGCAGCGACCCGGAACTCGTGCTCATGCAGGCCTACCTGCAAGCCAAGCTCGGCAACCCGGCGCTGGCGATGGAGTTGCTGCGTCTCGCCCAGCCGGCCATGCAAGGTGACGCGCGCCTCGAGCGTGACTTCACGGTCATCGAGGCGCTGCTGCGCGGGTACTTCGACATCGACGGCGACGATCTGCGCTTGCCCGTCGACGATCAAAGCGCGAACGAGCGGCTGCCCGACGACGCTCTCGCCCAGGCCACGTTGCTGTGCGTAGGCGCGCTCTTCGCGGTGCGGCGCGGCCAGATGCGCAACGCGATTGGCGCGGCGCGCGCGGCACGTGTGCGCATGCGAATCGTTGCGAGCCCGCTTGGCGAAAACTTCTGCCTCATGCACGAAGCGCTCGCCCTGTGCACGAGCGGCGAAATCGCCACCGCGCGAGAACGTGTCGACGAGGCCATGACGCTCGCCGAGGCGAACTTCGGCACGGACAGCTCGCTCAAGGCCGTTGTGGGTTGCCTGAAGGCGCAGCATCTCTATCTCGAAGGCGCATGGGCGGAGACCGAATCGTGGCTGGTCGAGGGCCAGGAAACGCTGGAGCATATCGACGGCTGGTTCGAACTGTTCGCCAATACCGCTGATATCGCCTGGCGCGCGGGCCTGCGCCAGCACGGCATGGAGCACGCCTGCCGCGTGCTCGATCACACCGAGCGTATAGCGCAGGACCGCCAACTGCCGCGGCTGGCTGAACTGGTGAATATCTGGCGCGTCGACTTGCTTGCCCAGTGCGGGCAAGGTGAGCGCGCGCAGCAGGAGGCGCAGGCACTCAGCCTCGCTGCGACATCCGCCGAGGATGGCGGTCTCGACTGGCGCCTGTGCGAAGCGGCGGCGCTGGCCTTCGCACGCATGCGCCTTGCAATGGGGGCCGCGGCCGAAGCGCTCGCGCGCCTCGCCCACGATGCCGCGAAGCTGGAGCGGGCGGGGTTGCTGTTGCCCGCCTGGCGTTTGCGTCTGCTCGCGCTGATCCCCCTGGGCAAGGCCGCGGGCGCGAAAGGACCAACCCCGGCGGAGCTTGCCGAGGCGCTCCGGCCGGTCATCGCGCATCAAATTCCCGGCCTGCTGCTCGACATCGGCCCCGGCATTCTGCCGTTCCTGCCGACGGCTGGAGACGCCGGCATCCCTGCCTTGCAGGCAATCGTCTCGCAACTGCGAGGCTGGCGCGCGCATCCCGTGCGCCCGCGCGCGCAGTTCAGCGGCAAGGAAGCGCAAATTCTCGGCTTGCTTGCCACCGGGCAGACCAACAAGGCGATCGCGCGCTCGCTCGATATCTCCGAGAACACGGTCAAGTTCCACCTCAAGCAGATCTTCCAGAAGCTCGGGGTCGATTCCCGCGCGGGCGCCATCGCCGCCGCCATGCAGCAGGGGCTGGTGCCCACGCAGCCGTGACTTCGCGGCGCGCGGCGCCTTTGCCCCCGCGGCCCGCCTCCGAAACTACCCGCACAAAACTACCCATATGGGTAGGCGGGTAGCTCACCCCGTCTCCCGCCTACCCGCCGTGCCGGTTGCCGCGCGCTTATTGGATTCATAAAGTCCGCCTCAGCAGCAGATGAACCGTCCGGTGCCGTCCCCGGCGCGCGTTGCGCGGGGGCCGTATCGCGAGCGCTTCATTCGATCGCGGCATGGCCGCTTCCATGAACATACGTTTAGGCATGCTACCTATTATGAAACGCGGCGACCAGTCAGAAAAACAACGGCCGGCGGCTTGTGCGCCAGCCATCGTGACGCAAGGAGAAGTGCGATGACCTCAGGTGGAAAGACCATTCGGGTGGCGACCGATGTCGGCGGCACGTTCACCGACCTCGTCTACTTCGAGATCGACCCCGCGACCGGCGCGCAGACCGTTCGCACGGCAAAGACCGACACCACGCCGCCCAATTTCGAGCAGGGCATCATCAACGTGCTCGAGAAGGCGCAGGTCAAGCTCGACGAGGTGAGCTTCCTCGCGCATGGCACGACCGTCGTCATCAACGCGTTGACGGAGCGGCGTGGCGTGCGCACCGGCCTCATTACCACGGCGGGCTTTCGCGACGTGCTCGAGATCGCACGCGCCAATCGCCCGGACTTTTTCAATCTGAGGTGGGCCAAGCCTGCGGCGTTCGTGCCGCGCCATCTGCGCCGCGAGGTGGGCGGCCGCATCAACTACGATGGCGGCGAGCGGGAGTCGCTCGACCTCGGCGCGCTCGCTGAAATCGTGAAGGACTTTCGCCGTGCGGAAGTCGAGGCGGTGGCGATCTGCCTGCTGCACGCCTATGCGAACCCCGCGCATGAGCGCGCCGTGCTCGACGAAGTCCGCCGCTTATGGCCGGAGGTCTCGGTCGTGGCCTCGCACCAGATCACGCGCGAGTGGCGCGAATACGAGCGCACGAGCACGGCGGTGCTCTCGGCCTACGTGCAGCCGATCGCCTCGCGCTATCTGGACCAGCTCGAGCAGGGCGTGCGGGCCAATGGCTATCGGGCGCCGCTCTATGTGATGCAGTCGAACTGTGGTGTCGACACGGTTGCACATGCGCGTGAAATTCCGATCACGATGGTCGAATCCGGTCCGGCGAGCGGTTTCTGGGGCGCCGCCGAACTGGGCCGCCTGATTGGCGAGCCAAACGTGCTGGCGCTCGATATCGGCGGCACGACGGCGAAATGCTCGCTCATCGAAAACGGCCAGGTGACCATCAAGACCGACTACTGGGTGGAGCGCGACCGCGTAAGCGCGGGCTATCCGATCATGGTGCCCGTGGTCGATCTGGTGGAGATCGGGAATGGTGGCGGGTCGATCGCCTGGGTTGACGACTTCGGCAAGCTGCATGTGGGGCCGCAATCGGCCGGTGCGTCGCCGGGGCCTGCGGCCTATGGCAACGGCGGCACGCACGCGACGACGACCGACGCGAACCTCGTGCTCGGCCGCATCAACAAGGACTACTTCTGCGGCGGCGAGACGGTTGCCGACATGGGGGCGATCGAGCGCGCACTCGACCCGCTCGCGGCTCGCCTCGCGATGACGCGCGAGGAAATCGCACGCGGCATCGTGCGCATTGCCAACGACAACATGGTCAACGCGCTCAAGCTCGTCTCGCTCAATCGCGGCCGTGACCCGCGTGACTTCACGCTGGTCGCGTTTGGCGGCGGCGGGGCGATGCACGCGGTGGCGCTCGGCCAGGAACTGGGCGTGAAAAAAGTGGTGATTCCGCGTGGAGCGTCGGTGTTCTCGGCGTGGGGCATGACCATGTCCGATCTGCGTCGCGACCTGTTCGTGAACCGCTTTTTCCAGACCGCCGACGAAGCCTCGCTCGCGGCCGCGCAAGGCGTGCTCGACGAGCTGGTCGAAGCCGCTGCCGCGCAGTTCCGCGACGAGGGCATTGCCCGCGCGCAACTGCACATCGCGATCCACTGCAAGCTGCGTTACCAGAACCAGGAGCATTCGGTGGAAGTGCCGTTCAACGCCGGTGAGCGCATCGTCTCGCACTGGAGCGAGATTGCCGCGCGCTTTCATGCCACGTATGAACGGCAGTACACCTACCGGCTCGACGCGCCGCTCGAAATCGTCGGCTTCCATATTGTTACGACCTCGGAGATCGGCAAGCTCGACCTCGCGGAGCTGCCTGTCACGGGCGCGACGCTGGCGAGCACCGTCAAGGGCAAGCGCTCCGTGGACTACGCGCTCGAAGGCGTGCACGAGGCCACCATTTACGACAACGCGAAGCTCGAACCCGGCATGGCGTTCGCGGGGCCCGCGATCGTGGAAGACGCGGGCACGACCATCGTGGTGCATCCGGGCAATGCAGCGAGCGTCGATCGCCTCGGCAACCTTCACATCACGCTCTGACGAGGGAGAACGACGATGAGCAAAGTGGACATCTTTACGCTGGAGATCATCCAGAACTCGCTACAGGCCATTGCCGACGAAATGTTCGCGGCGATGATCAAGACCGCGATGAGCCCGATCATTTACGAAGTGCTCGACATGGGCACGGGCATCACCGACGCGCATGGCGATATCGCAAGTTCCGGCTCCGGCGCGCCGGGCTTCATCGCGGTGCTCGACAAGGCGGTCAAGCGCATACTCGCGCAGCATGCGCAGCCGGGCGAGATCGAGCCCGGCGACGTGTTCATCACCAACGACCCGCACAGCGGCGGGGGCGTCACGCACCTGAACGATGTCGTGCTCGCCATGCCCGTGTTCGCCGGTGACCGGATCATTGCGTGGACAGCGAACATCGCGCACTGGAACGACGTAGGCGGCTCGGTGCCGGGTTCGCTCTCGACCCATGCCGGCGACATCTTCCAGGAGGGCCTGCGCCTCGCCTGCGTGAAGCTGGTCTCGAAGGGCAAGCCCATTCGCCCGGTCATGCAGATCCTGCGCTCGAACACGCGTTTGCCCGACTTCATGGAAGGCGACCTCTGGGCCGGTATCGCGGCCGTGCGCGGCGGCGCGGCGCGAATCGTCGATCTCGCGCAAAAGTACGGCGTCGACGTGTTTCTCGAGGCCGTGGCGGATTTCATGGTACTCGGCGAGAAGGTGTCGCTCGCGGCGCTCAAAGACGCACCGCGCGGCCGCTTCACGATGGACGAATTGCAGGACGACGGCCAGACGTTGCGCGTGATTGTGGAGATCAGCGACACCGGCATGATCGTCGACTTGCGCGACAACCCGGCGCAATCGCCCGGACCCCACAATCTGAGCCGCGACGGCACCGTCGTCGCCGCGCAGATGGCGTTCAAGTCCGTCACCGATCCGCGCGCCGCGACCAATGGCGGCACGTTCCGTCCGCTGACGGTGCTCACGCGGCCTGGCACGATGTTCGAGGCGCAGAGCCCGGCCGCCGAAGGCTTCTACTTCGAGAACCTGATCCGCGCCCACGATCTCATCCTGCGCTGTCTCGCGGCGCACTTGCCCGAACGCCTGCCGGCGGGCAACTTCGCATCGATTTGCGGCACTTTCATCAGCGGCGTGCATCCCGATACGGGGCGGGCGTTCACCCTCGTCGAACCCGAAATTGGCGGCTGGGGCGGCGAAGCGGGGCGCGACGGCAACAGCGCCGTGTATTCGGGCATGCATGGCGAAACCTACAACTGCCCGGCGGAAGTCTGCGAAGCGCGCTATGGCCTGTACGTGGATTGCATGACGCTCAACGACGAACCGGGCGGCCATGGCCAGTTCCGGGGCGGACGCGGCATTCACGTCGAGTATCGCGTGCGCGCCGATCACACCTTGCTCACTTGCGGCTACACGCGTTCGCAAGTGCCGCCCTGGGGGCTGGCGGGTGGCGCGGACGGCTCGCTCAACTACATCGAAGTCGTGCGCGGGAATGGGGCGACCGAGCGCTATTCCATGGTGAGCGCGCTGCCGCTCGACAGCGGCGATGTGATCCGCATCCGCACGGCGTCGGGCGGCGGCTTTGGCGACCCGGCCAGGCGCTCGCGCGCGGCGGTGCTCGACGACGTGAAGAACGGCTATGTGAGCGCCGAAGTCGCGAAGCGCGTGTATGGCGTCGCTGTTTGATCGCGACATCGAACCATCGAAACACGATCCAGGGTTTTCACATGTTTGCAGAGAACATCTATATCGCGCGGCGCCGGGCGTTGCGCGAAAGGCTCCGCACGGGCATCGTGCTGCTGCCGGGCAATGTCGATGCGCCGATCAATTTCGCGCACAACGTGCATCCGTTCCGGCAGGACGCCACGTTCCGCTACTTCTTTGGCATCAATCGTCCGGGGCTAGTGGCGTTGCTCGATCTGGAGAGCGGCGAAGACGTTGTGTTTGGCGACGACGCGACGCTCGACGACGAAATCTGGCTTGGCAAAACGCCGTCGCTCGCGAGCGCGTGTGAGCGGGCAGGTTGCCGCACGGTGCGCGGCTACGCGGCGCTGCAAGCCGCGCTCGACGCTGCGCGCAGGGACGCTCGCAAGCTGCATTTTCTGCCGCCGTACCGGGCGGCCACGACGCTCGAAATCGGCCGGCTCATGGGCGTTGCGCCCCAGGAAGTGGCGAGATGCGCCTCAACGGCGCTGATCGATGCGCTCGTCGCGCTTCGCGAGGTCAAGGGCGCGGAAGAGATCGAGCAGATCGAAGCCGCGCTCGCAGTTACCGATGAAATGCATCGCGCGGCGATGCGCGCGGTACGCCCCGGTGCCCGCGAGCGCGAGGGCGTAGCGCGGATGCACGCGGTGCTGGCGCAGCACGGCGTGCTCGAAGCCTATCAGTCCGTGTTCACGAAGCGCGGCGAGATTCTGCACAACTTCAACTACGACGGACGCCTCGCGCCGGGCGACCTGGTCGTCAACGACTCGGGCGCGACGAGCGCGTGCGGCTACGCGAGCGACATCACGCGCACGCTGCCGGTGAGCGGGCGATTCGATACGCGCCAGAGGGAGCTGTACACGCTTCTGCTCGAGGCCCAGGACATCGGCATTCGCGGCTCGCGCCCTGGCGTGCGCTACGCGGACGTGCATCGCGCCGTCGTCACGCATCTCGCCGGCGGCATGTTGCAGATGGGGATCTTCAAGGGCTCCGTCTCCGACATCGTCTCGTCGGGCGCCTACGCAGTCGTTTTTCCGCACGGCCTTGGCCACCAGCTTGGTCTGGATGTTCACGACATGGAGTCCTATGGCGAAGACCGCGTGGGCTACGACGTACAGACACCGCGCAGCACCCAGTTCGGTTTGCGCAGCCTGCGCATGGGCAAGCCGCTGAAGGCCGGCATGGTGCTTACGGTCGAGCCCGGCATCTATTTCATCGAGGCCTTGATCGAGCGCTGGGCCGCCGAGCGGCGCCATGAGGGGCTGATCGACTACGCAACGCTGCGTGCTTGCGTGGGGCTGGGCGGCATGCGCGTGGAAGACGAGATCGAAATCACGGCAACGGGGGCGCGCGTGATGGGCCCGCCGATACCGAAAACCGTGAGCGAGATCGAAGCGGCGATGGCGGACTGATCGCCTCGCCAGACGGAATGGGGAAAAGACCGTCTATTAATCAGGATTCCGTATTACATGCAGAGGACAGGGGATCAGCATGAAAGTGGGGCGTAGGTTGGCGACCGGAGCTGCCGGTCTAACTCTTTTTGCGGGCGCCGCGCTGCCGGCTTGCGCCGACGAATTCATCGGCTACGGCCAGGCTGGCGCACCGAATTCATGGGCGCTCGAAGCATTTCCGGTGTTTCAGCACACGAGCCCGAATTCCAATCAGATTTATTCGTCGTTCAACCCGGCGTATTTTACCGAGACGGGGTTCACGGGCACCCATCGCGACCAGTTCGAGTTCTGGATCAACGGTTCGGTGGGTTATGCGAACACGCACGGCGCGCCCGGTGCGAGTGGCTTTGGGGGCGCCTATCCGAATATCGGCATCGAGTACTACTACAACGTGATCGAGCCCGACCGGCCCGTGGGCACGCCCGGCTACAAGACATTCTGGACGAGCCCCACGTTCACGGTCACGTTTCCCAATGGCAGCACGAAAAGCGCGGGCTTCGGGGCCGGGGCGAACCAGTATTCGTATAGCTTCAACGTCAACAACTACATCCAGATTGGTCGTATCGGCGTAACGATCAATCCTGTCGAGTTGACCTACGCGACGCGCAATCTCAACGCGACCGATATCGGCAATGGGCAGATGGAGCATTTGCGCGGCGGGCTCAGCATGACGCTGCTCGATATCGCGGGCGGCTACCAGGTGCGCGACGATCTGTTCATCGGTCTGCACCACGCGTACAGCATTTATAGCGCGGCGGCCTCCGATTTCGAGGAAATGCGCGAAGGCAAGATCGGCCCGGCGTTCAGCTATTACGGTCTGGCGAAATACGGCATTTATATCTCGGGGAATCTCAACTTCGATTACTACACGTCGTCGAACCTGCACCGCTCGGTCTCGTTCACGATGGCACTCGTCAAATACCTGTAACGCAACTGCGTCTTTTGCAGTTCACACATGCTTCAGTCAAGCAAGGAGTCGTGCAATGAGCAATTCGTTCAAGGGTGAACCGGTGAATGTACCGGTTTCGGTGCGCTGGCTTAATCCGGTGGGCATTGCCACGTGGAATCGTCCGATTGCCCAGATGCTGCACGCCATCAAGCAGCCAACGACAACGGTGGAAGTCGCGTCGCTCGACATGGCGTCCACGCCAACGCATCTGGAGTACCGCGCCTACGAGGCCTTGATCGAGGAACGGACAGTCCATGTCGCACGCGAAGCCGGCGTACAGGGGATCGACGCAATGGTGATCGGGTGCTTCTACGATCCCGCGCTCGAAGCAGCGCGTGAAATCTCGTCGCAAACCATCGTGGTCGGTCCCTGCCAGGCGAGTTTGCAGATCGCCGCCAATCTCGCCAACCGTTTTTCGGTGATCGTCGGGCGCGAAAAATGGGTCGAGCAGATGCGCGACCGAATTCGCGGCTACGGCATGCTCGATCGGCTCGCGTCGATGCGTTCGCTCGCGATGGGCGTGAACGATTTTCAGACCGATCCTGCGCATACGCGTGCGCGCATCATCGAGGAGGCGCGCCGCGCCGTGGAACAGGATCGCGCGGAAGCGGTGATTCTGGGCTGCACGATCGAATTCGGCTTCTTCGACGCGGTTCAGCAGGCTGTGGGCGTGCCCGTGATCGATCCGGTCGTGGCCGCGTTCAAGCTGGCGGAGTCGCTCGCGCAGTACAAGCGGCAGTTCGGCTGGCAACCCTCGCGGGTGTGGAGTTGCGAGCCCCCGCCGGAAAGCGAGCTGCGCGATTTCGCCCTCTTCACGGGGCCCGCGCCGCTCGGCGACGTCGTGACGTGCTGACTGGCGTCCACCACTCATATCGACAGGGGGAATCATGACGCATTCTTCGCAGGACGTACGCGCCGCGCTTGAGCCAGCCCTCGCGGCGGGCATCACGGCGGACGTGCCTGGGTTCGGTGAGAGCGAGCGCCATCGCGCGTTGCCGTCTTCGCCCACGGCGATTCCGGTCGGCAAGGTGTTCGAAACATTGCCGCTCACGCGCGAGCATTTGAAGAGCTGCCTGGCGCTCTTCTTCGTGTTCGTGATCGAGGCGTGGGAGATGATGATCATCGTCTACAGTTCACCGCTTATCTCGCACGACTTCAATCTCGGGCCCGTTGCGATCGGGAACCTGATTGGCGCGATCTTCGTTGGCATGGGCATCGGGTCTATTTTCTGGGGACCGCTTTCGGAGCGCCTCGGGCGCAAGCGCTCGATCATCTGGAGCCTCGTGATGTATGGCGTCGTCTCGACCGCGAGCGCGTTCTCACCCAACTACGCCACGCTTTACGCCCTGCGGCTCGTCTCGGGCGTCGTTGCGGCGGGCATGCTCGTCGTGACGTTCCCGTATTTCGAGGAGCTACTGCCCGTGCGCAAGCGCGGCCCGTTCACGGTCTACCTCGCCGCGGGCTGGCCCATTGGCATGATCCTCGCCGTATGCGCGACGATCTGGCTGATGCCATTCGGCTGGCGGTGGGTCATTGGCGTGAGTTCGGTGGCGGCTTGCTGGGCGCTCGTGGTCGCGCGCTGGGTGCCGGAGTCCCCCTACTGGCTTGCCGCCGCGGGCCGGCAGGAAGAGGCGCGCGCGGCGATCGCGCGTCTGAGCCGCGGCGCGACGCACATCGCACCTCACCACACGCTGCACGTGGAGGCCGTTGTGAGCAGCGTCTGGCGCGACCTCTTCGCGGGGCGTACCTTCTTGATAACGATCTTGCAGGTGTGTATCAACTTCACGTTCGCATGGGGTTACTGGGGGTTGCAGACATGGCTGCCCACGCTGCTCCAGCAGCGCGGACTGAGTCTGCCGCAAAGCTATGGCTTTATCGCGCTCTCGGCCTTGTGCATGATACCGGGCTACGTCAGCGCGTCGTTCCTCACCGGGCGCTGCGGCCGCAAGAAGGTGATGATCGTGTACGTGGCGCTTTCGGCCGTCGCAGGCTATGTCTTCGCGAATGCACAAACGCTGGGTGCGCTGTACATCAGCAACTTCGCACTCGCGTTCTTCAGCCTTGGTGCGTGGGGTGTCTGGGATACGTGGGTAGCCGAGATGTACACGACGAGGCTACGCACGATCGGTTATAGCTGGGCCATCCTCGCACAGCGGCTCGCCAACTTTGCCGCGCCGACTTTCATCGGCTTTCTTGTGGCGCGAGGATCGTCTTTCAACATGACGACCACCTTCATCAATCTCTTTCTCGTCGTCACAGTGCTGCTCGCGTTGATGCTGCCAGAGACGGAAGGCAAGGAGCTCGCATGACGCCCAACGCTCAGCCAGATCAGAACGCGCCCGTACTCGGGACGTGGCGCAACCCGTATGGATCGCTGCTTGAGATCGCGCAGCACGAGGCGAACGGGCACGTGAGCGGCACGTACCGTTCGGAAACAGGCGCGACGGGAACCTATCCCGCTTCAGGCTGGATTGGCGAGGCGCACGACGGCAACCGGCCGTTCGCGATCTCGGTGCGCTGGCGTCCGCTCGACAGCGACGTGATCGACCCGGGCTGGCATTGGGTTTCGATCATGACAGGCGTTCTCTATGGAGGCGCGCGCTTTCAGGTCTTGCACGGACTCGTGGCGTCCGGCCCATTCGATGCGATCGAACTGGCCGAGGCGGGCGTGTACGCCGAGACGTTGACATTCGAACGCGTGAGTGTGCCTGTTCCTGCTGTGCGCGCTGCCGTGCCCCGGCTTTCGTCACGCTCGGCGGTGGGGATGCGTGGTGTGCAGAACGGCTGGATCGAATCCATGGAATACACGTACGACGAGTTCGGCAGCGTCAGTGGAACGCTCAAGACGCGTGACGGCACGCAGCTCATGCTGTTGGGCTTTACCGACCCTTCGCCGGAATGCGCGCTACAGAGCGTAGCGCTGGCTGCGCTCGACCGGCCGCACGACGGACGCACGCGGGCGATTGGGTTGGGCGGCTTCGTCGACCGCCACGCGAGGCGCGTGACGCTGGAGCGCTTCACCGCGCGAGCCGTTGCGCACGGCAACCGCTATGCGGGCGTTTCGGTCGCGCACGACATGCTCGAAGTTGCGTTCATCGAGCTATCGAGCGGCGCAGCGCGCAACGAAGTCATGACGTCATGAAAGCATCATCGGCCATTCAATAGCGATAAGCACAATACGAGGAGAATAGAAATGAACCGGATGCGAAGCTTGACCGTCGCCGCCGTCCTTATGTTTGCTGCGGGCGTAGCCACAGCGCAGGGCGGCTCGCCGCTCACGCCAGAGTCGGCATCTGAGATCATCGCGGCCACGGCGCGCAACAAGCAGATGGTGGCGGACGTGCATGCGGCGCTCGGCGCGGCAGGTATCGACACCAGCAAGGTGAAGGTACGCGCTCGCGACGGCGTCGTGACGCTGAGCGGCAGAGTGGCCGATGCCGCAGCGGTCGAAGCGGCGTCTTCCGCGGCGGCCGAGGCAAGCGGCGTGACGGCAGTGCGCAACAAACTGCGCCCGGCACATTGATGTTTTTGCCGCGATAACGATGGAAAGTCGAACCTCGCCTCGCGGAATTTGCGTCCGCCGGCTAGCCATTCAATCCGGAACGGCTCGTTCTCGCGTTCTGGATTGCAGCCGCAGCCTGTTGCTCAGAGAAAGACAGATCTTGCGACTTCGCAGAACTTCTGCGCCACAGGATTTGCCATCTCGGGCAAGGCGAGACTCAAGCCAATTTCTGCGGCGTCTGAAATATCGGCAATGGCGCGATAGACAACCCGATCGATGATGTAATTGCGCATTGTCGAAGGCACCAGCGCAACGCCCAGACCACTTTCGACAAGAGATAAAACCGTCTGGATCTGCGTGGCTTCCTGATTGATCTTCGGACTGAACCCGGCCCGATGACACGCCAGCATGGCCATGGCCTGTAGACCCGCCGCCTGTTCCCTGGAATAGAACACAAACGGCTCGGACGCCAGATCGCTCATCAACAGTTCAGCCTTCTGGCTCAGGCTGTTACCCGCTGGCAGCGCGGCCATAAACGGTTCCGTGATGAGCGGCACGACCCTCAGTTGCGTCGAGATCAGCAGCGGCGTGCGGATCAAGCCAATGTCGAATTCGCCACTTTCCACGTTCTCGACGATACGTGTCGAGATCGATTCCTTTAGCACGAGTTCAACATTCGGATATTCGGCCCGGAAGATTCGCAGGCTCTTTTGCAGCAGGCCCTGCATCGTTGAACCCACGAATCCGATGACCAGTGCACCCCCGGTTCCCTCTTTTGCTGCACGGGCGGCGATCAGCATCTGCGAATTGTGGAAGAGCAGTTTGCGTGCGTCCGCCAATGCGGCTTTTCCGCTTGCCGTGAGCGATACGCCACCGGCACCGCCGCGTTCGAAAAGGCGCAGCCCGATATCCGCTTCGAGTTTCTGGATGGAAACGGAAAGCGGGGGCTGCGCCATGTTCAGACGTTCGGCGGCACGACGGAAATTCAATGTCTCCGCAAGCGTTACAAATTGCCTTACTCGCCGCAGATCGAGCATTGGATCATTCGGTGATTGCATATCCGCCTTGTTCTCGTAGTTCCGTGCCAGCCGTGTTCATCTCACTTGTTGAAGTTCGGCGGGCGCTTTTCCAGGAACGCGCTCACGGCCTCACGGTGCTCATCGGTCTTGTGCGCGACGGCCTGGAACACGGCACTGAGTTCCAGAACCGAATCAAGGCGTCCGTGGATGCCTTCGCGTATGAGCTTCTTGGTCATTCGCATCGCATACGGGGGATGCACCGCGATACGCTCGGCCAGCTCGCGAGCGGCGCTCATTAATTGGTCATGGGCAACGACGCGGGAGACCAGGCCATATTCGAGCGCTCGCTGAGCGTCGATGATCTCGGCGGTGAACGTCATTTCCGATGCACGGGCCAGACCGATGACACGCGGAAGCAGCCACGCACCGCCATCACCAGGGATTATGCCGAGTTTGACGAAACTCTCGGCAAATTTCGCCTTTTCCGACGCAATGCGGATATCGCACATACAGGCCAGATCCAGTCCCGCACCAATGGCAGGACCATTGACGGCAGCGATCACGGGCACATCGAGGTTGAACAGTGCGAGCGGCAGGCGCTGGATGCCGGTGCGATAGTCCTCGCGGATCGTGGCCACGTTCACCTCGGGGTCGGCCTGCTTTTGCATCGTCTTGATGTCGCCCCCGGTCGAAAACGCCGGATCCGCACCCGTAATGATCACAGCGCGCACACTCGTATCGTTTTGAATGCGGGTAATTGCGGATAGGAATTCATCGACCACGCTATTGCCGGTTAGCGGATTACGTCGCTCCGCATCGAGCATGGTCAGGGTAACTACATGATTTTCTTGGGTATACGACAGAAAATTGCTCATTTAAGGGTTTGTCCCATGGTGGAGATGACGTGACCGGTATTGAGCATAAGTCACGGCAGTGGCGATACGCAAAGCGTATCAAATTCACGGAAATTAATATTGGACGATCAACCTTACGACGCCATAGACTGGATTCAAGACCGACATATCGGAGACAACGGAATATGAAATCTGCCCTTGGGCACATCAAGGTTCTTGACCTCACGCGTATCCTTGCGGGCCCGTGGGCCACGCAGAATCTGGGCGATATGGGTGCGGAAATCATCAAGGTCGAACGCCCCAGGGTTGGCGACGATACGCGCGCATGGGGGCCTCCATTTCTTAAGGATGCCGAAGGAAAAGAAACGACGGACTCTTCGTACTTCCTGGCGGCGAATCGCGGCAAGAAGTCGATCACGGTCGACATGTCGAAGCCCGAAGGGCAGGCGCTGATCCGTGAGATGGTGAAATCGGTTGACGTTGTCGTCGAAAACTACAAGGTCGGCGATCTCAAGCGCTACGGTCTGGATTACGAGTCGCTCAAGGATCTGAATCCGCGACTCGTTTACTGCTCGGTTACGGGCTTCGGTCAGGACGGGCCTTACGCGGCGTTGCCGGGCTATGACTTCGTATTCCAGGGAATGGGCGGTCTCATGTCGATCACGGGGTTGCCCAATGGCACGCCCTATGACGAACCGATGAAGAGCGGTCTGGCCGTCAGCGACCTCTTTACCGGCATGTACGCCACGGTCGCCATCCTCGCCGCACTCGAATATCGCAATGTCAGCGGCGTCGGGCAGCACATCGACATGTCCCTGCTCGACAGCATCGTCTCGATCACTTCGTACCAGTCGATCAACTACTTCCTGAGCGGCAACGTACCGAATCGCATGGGCAACGCTCACTCGAACATGGTTCCCTATCAGGTATTCCGCTGCAAGGAAGGGGACATCATCGTTGCGGTCGGCAACGACAGCCAGTATCAGTCGTTCTGCAAGGTATTGGGCCGAGACGATCTGGCGACGGATGACCGCTATTCGACGCCCGGCAATCGCAACCGGAACCGCACCCTGCTGATTCCCGAAATCGTGCCCGAAATGCTCAAGCGCACGATGACGGAGTGGGTCACGGCGCTCGAAGCAGCGAACGTGCCGTGCGGCCCGATCAACAACATCAAGCAGGTATTTGAGGACCCGCAGATCCAGCATCGCGGTCTTCAGATGAGCCTGCCGCACTCGATCGGTGTTGACGCGCCGTCTGTCGCCAATCCGATTCGCATGTCCGAAACCCCGCTTCAATATGTGAAGTCGGCGCCATTGCTCGGCGAGCACACGGAGGCCGTGCTCAACGATCTGCTCGGACTCGATGCCGCCCGGATCGAAGAACTGCGCGCCAGCGGCGCCATTTGAACACTACGGAGCGTGTATGAGCAAGAAAGCATTCGCCTCCATCGACGACCTGAAAGCCTTCGTTGGACAGGATCCGGTTTTCGGTGCGCCCATCACGATCGATCAATCGATGATCGACGCGTTCGCCGGCGTGACAGGGGACCATCAATGGATTCACGTTGACGAAGAACGCGCGGCGAAAGAATCACCTTACGGTTCGACGATCGCCCATGGTCTGCTCTCGCTCTCGCTGATCACGAGTTGGTACAACGAGCTCTTCGAGTATCCGGGCCGCGAGATGTCGCTCAACTATGGCTTTGACAAGATCCGCTTCATCAAGCCCGTGCCGGTTAACACGAAGATGGTCGGCGGTTATCAGATCGCCAGGGTGGAGGACGTGAAGGACCGCGTATGTCGCGTCTACTGGAAGGTGAGCGTGGGCGAGCCGGGTGCGGACAAGCCGGCGATCGTTGGCGACTGGATCATGCAGATGAGCTACTGAGGACACAATGGCCGCACTTGAACTCACGAGACACGGGTCGGTTGCCGTTCTGACCATGAACCGGCCGGAAGCACGCAATGCACTCAATGCGCAAATGCGCGCTGAATTCGCGACACTGCTGCCCGACATTCGTGACGACGATTCGATTTCCAGCGTTGTCCTCACAGGAGCCGGTGGTCATTTCTGCGCGGGCGGCGACATCAAGGGCATTACCGAAGCCGCATCGGCCAATGACGTGTTCGAAGGGCGCACACGCATTCTCGACATGCACCGCTGGTTCGACGAACTGGTGGACCTCGAAAAACCGGTTATTGCGG
Organism: Paraburkholderia unamae; assembly: GCF_003268775.1. Classification (GTDB taxonomy): domain Bacteria; phylum Pseudomonadota; class Gammaproteobacteria; order Burkholderiales; family Burkholderiaceae; genus Paraburkholderia; species Paraburkholderia unamae. The sequence goes on along the minus strand of NZ_QLSU01000015.1, from coordinate 108,096 downwards.
CAGTCGAAGGCTCGGCCTTCGGTGCCGGTCTGTCATTCGCCCTGGCATGCGATTTCGTGTTTTCGGCCCCGGATGCGAAATACTGCGCGGTGTTCGCGAGAATCGGTTATACGCCGGACCTGGGCGGCATGTATCTGCTGCCTCGCGCGGTGGGGCTGGCCAATGCAAAGATGCTCGCATTCTCCGCGAAGGTGCTGGACGCGAAGCTCGCGCTTGGCATGGGGCTCATCCAGCGCGTGGTCGACGAGGGCCCGGTGCTCGAAGACGCAATCGAATTTGCACAGCGTTTCGAGAACGCGCCGCACGGTGCGATCGGGATCATGAAATCGGTGATGAACCGGGCCTTCGAGTCGGATCGAGGCAGCGTCTACAGGCAGGAGGCGATGGCACAGGCGATGTGTCGCGAGTCGGCCTTCCTCAAGGAGGCAGCCCGTCGCTTCATCGAAAAAGAACCGCCGCTGTATCAATGGAACGAGAAGTAGGGAGACAGGAAGTGGACCAGAATTTTTCGCTTGAAAACAAGCAGGTTATCGTCACGGGCGCAGGTCAGGGGATTGGCCGCGCGCTCGCTGTCGAAATCGCCAGACTCGGTGGCCGGGTTGTCGCCGTTGATATGAACGCGGAAGGGCTCAACACGCTGAAGGCCGAACTCGGCGACCGCTGTGTGAGCGTCGCGGGTTCTGTCACGGATCCGGCAACCGCTGCCGCTGCAATCGAAGCCGGTGTGGCTGAATTCGGTGGCGTCAATGGTCTCGTCAACAACGCGGGCATCACGCGTACGGCCATGATCGACAAGATGACGATCGAGCAATGGCAGCAGGTGATCGACGTTCACCTCACAGGTTCGTTTCACTTCCTGCAAGCACTGGGACGTCACCTGATCGCGCGTTCGAAGGCCGGTGAAAAGATCGCAGGCTCGATCGTCAACGTCTCGTCGGACGCCGGCCGCAACGGTACCGTTGGCCAGATCAACTACGGCACCGCCAAGGCAGGTGTGTTCGGCATGACCATGTGTGCCGCACGTGAATGGGCCCGGTACAACATTCGTGCGAATACCGTGGGTTTCGGTGTCGTCGAAACGCCGATGACCGAAGTCATCCGTGGCGAAAAATTCCGCGACCAGTACATGGCAAAGATTCCGCTTGGCCGCTTCTCCGAGCCGACTGAAGTGGCGCGTCCGGTCTGCTTTCTGCTCAGCGATGCGGCTTCGTACATGACGGGCCAGCATCTGTCGGTCAACGGCGGTTCTGCGATTTCGGTGTAAGTATGACGACGATCCTCGACCGTTTGACGCCAGCCACATTGCCCGAGCATGCTCAGGTATTTCGCTCCGAAGTGCAGCAATTCCTTCGCGCTGAACTGCCGCCGGCCTCGGCAGATCAGCGTTCCCGTTCCTGGATGGGCTTCGATGCCCGGTTCAGTCGCAAACTGGCAGCCCGTGGATGGGTAGGCGTGACATTGCCCAAGGAGTGGGGCGGGGCGCAAATGGACGCCTTCTCGCGCTTTGTGCTTGTGGAGGAACTGCTGACCTCGGGTGCGCCGGTCGCGGCGCACTGGATCGCGGACCGGCAAAGCGGGCCGCTCATCAACAAGTTCGGCACCGATTCACAGCGCGCATTTTATCTCCCGAAGATCTGCCAGGGCGAAGCGTTCTTCTGCATCGGAATGAGCGAACCGAATTCGGGATCGGATCTTGCCAGTATCCGGTCGAGGGCGACGCCGCTGGCCGAAGGCGGATGGTCGCTCTCGGGTCGCAAGATCTGGACGACCAACGCGCATCATTGCCAGTACATGATCGCACTGGTTCGCACCTCGGGTACGCCGGAAGACCGGCACAACGGTCTGTCGCAGGTCATCGTCGATCTGAAGGCGCCCGGCGTCACGGTACGACCGATCGTCGATCTCGCTGGCGACGCGCACTTCTCGGAGGTGTTCTTCGACGACGTACAGTTAGGTACGGATGCCCTGATCGGTGCGGAGGGTGCAGGCTGGATGCAGGTCAACGCCGAACTCGCATTCGAGCGTTCGGGGCCCGAGCGCATCTATTCGAGCATCGTGCTTCTCGATCGGTGGGTTCAGCATCTGCGTGATACCCGCGACGCCCGGCACAACAAGACAATTGGTCGTCTGTTCGCGCACCTGAGCGCGCTTCGTGAACTTTCGATTTCAGTCACGTCGCTGCTGGTCGCTGGCGAGAGCCCGCTCGTCGAATCGGCCCTGGTCAAGGATCTCGGCACCACATTCGAGCAGGAAATCGCATCCATCGTTGAAGACGCGCTGGGCCTCGATCCGGGTGCGCAGATCGATGCGGAGCTGGTGCGCGCCAGCCAGTACATCAGCCAGGTCTGTCCGACGTACTCACTGCGTGGCGGCACCCGCGAAATCCTGCGTGGCATGATCGCACGCGGTCTTGGCTTGCGTTAAGGAATTATTGTCATGTTTAACGAAGCATTCGAATCCATTCTCCAGGATAAGTGCACACCGCAGGTCGTTCGCCAGATTGAGGGCGATGGTGCTTACACGGAACTATGGAACGCAGTGGCAGACGCGGGATTCCTTGACCTGATGGCGAGTGAGGATGACGGCGGTGCGGATCTCGACCTTGCGGGCATCTTTCCGATCCTGGTCATGCTCGGTGCCTATGCCACGCCGCTTCCGATCGGCCAGGCAATCGTGCTGCGTACCCTCCTGCCGCGCGATGCCATTCCAGGGGGCATCGTCACGCTCGCGCCATCGCTGGACCGCAACAAGATGGGCGCGATGGTCGCGCCGCGTGTGCCGTTTGGCGGGATTGCGGATTATGTCGTGGCCGAAACAGAAGACGCCTATCTCGTGCTGGATGCAGCGCGCGCGCAGCGTTCGCTGATCGGTATCCATCACGACGGCACGGCAGATCTGTGCTGGGAGGCGTCCGTGACAGGCGAGGCAGCAAGCATCGTCAAGGACAACTTCATACGCGGAAATGTCCAGGCATGGGGTGCAGCACTGCACGCCGCGCAGATCGTGGGTGCAATGACACGCTGTTTTGAACTCACGCTGCAATATGGCAACGACCGTTCACAATTTGGCAAGCCGATTGGCAAGTTTCAGTCGATCCAGCATCAACTCGCGGAGATGGCCGAACATGTGGCTGCTGCCCGCATGGCCACCATTCGTGCTTTCAGCGAGGGCGCACGCACGCCGTCTACCTTCCCGGCGGCAGTGGCCAAGGGCAGAGCCAGTGAGGCGGTGAAAACCGTGGCTGCAATCTCGCATTCGGTCCATGGCGCGATCGGTATCACCGAAGAATACGATCTTCAACTTTATACACGCAGATTGCATGCGTGGCGTCTCGCACACGGATCCGAATCTTACTGGTACGAGATTATCGGTCGGGCAAGTCTTGAATTCGAGAATATCGCGATCACCGATATCCTTAAACGGTAAGCCGGCGATGGTGCCTTAAACGAAGTCCACGCTAATTTTAGTATTGGATTTCGGGCCGGAGTCGTTAGCCGGCCTGACGGTGACGAGTAACAACAATAACCATGGAGACTGAGTCGTGATTGAAAAGGCCATCCTCGCCAACCCGGAATATATGCGGATCGTAAGGTCGCGTCGTAATTTCCGGTGCGCACTTCTGGCAGTCAACCTTGTCTGCTTTTACATCGTCATGGCAATCATGGGTTTCTCACCCAGGGCCATGGGAACCCCGCTCTGGGAAGGCTCCTCCATCAGCATCGGGATCCTCGTCGGTCTGCTGCTGATCGTCCTCGTGGTGCTCACCGCATACGCTTATACGGTGCGTGCCGCCAATATATACGACAAGCGCATGCAGGCTGTCGTCGATCAGGCCCGGGGAGCAATCTGATGAACGCATATCTCCGGTTGCTTCCGGCACTCGGTGCCCTGATCGCAGCGACTTCTGCTCACGCGCAGGACGCGGCAACCGCTGCGAAAACGGATACGAGTTTTGCCGCCATTGGCATGTTCATTCTGTTCGTGCTGAGCACGCTCGTCATCACCCGGTGGGCTGCAAAACGCACGCATACGAAAAAGGACTTCTACTCGGCGGGCGGTGGTCTCACCGGCTTTCAGAACGGTCTGGCCATCAGCGGCGACTTCATGTCAGCCGCTTCGTTCCTGGGCCTAACCAGCGTCGTGTTCCTCACCGGCTATGATGGTTTCATGTTCACGGTGGGCTTCCTCCTTGGCTGGCCCATCGTCATGTTCCTGCTCTCGGAGCCGGTGCGCAATCTCGGCAAGTTCACGGTGGTCGACGTCGTGGCCTATCGCCTCGAACAGGGTCCGATTCGCGTCATGATGGCCTTCACGTCGATCACGGCGGTGATTCTCTACCTCGTGGTGCAGATGGTGGGGGCCGGCAAACTGATTGAACTGCTGTTCGGCCTGCATTACTGGCTGGCGGAAGTGATCGTCGGCAGCCTGATGGTGATCTACGTGTACTTTGGCGGCATGAAGGCCACGACCTGGGTGCAAATGATCAAGGCGACGCTGCTGCTGCTGGGTGTCACGATCATGGCGCTCCTCTCGCTGGCACATTTCGGCTTTCATCCCGATGCGATGTTCAAGGCGGCGAATGACGTGCACCCTGCGCACACGGGCATCATGGGCAGCGGCCACATCTTCAAGGATCCGTGGAATGCGCTCTCCTTCGGCATTGGCGGAATTGTCGGCGTGGGCGGCTTTCCCCATCTGCTGATGCGTCTGTTCACGGTGTCCAATGCCAGTGAATCCCGCAAGTCGGTTTTCGTCGCCACGAGTCTGATCTCGTACTTCTATGTACTCGTTCTGATCGTGGGCGTAGGCGCGATCTCGATCCTGTTCGAGCATCCCGAATACTTCAAGGTCGGTGCCGACGGCCATTTCAGCCTGCTCAAGGATCTGGTGGGCGGTCCGAACATGGTGGCGGTCAGTCTCTCGCGTGCAGTTGGCGGCAATCTGTTCTTCGGCTTTATTGCTGCCGTCACGTTCGCGACGATTCTCGCGGTGGTTTCCGGTCTGGTGATCTCGGGTGCGTCCAGCATCTCGCATGATCTGTACGCATCCTGGATTGCACGGGGTCACGCGGACGACAGGAAGGAAATGAAGATCAGCCGCACGGCGACGGTTGTATTCGGCCTGATTGCCATCGGTCTGGGCATTCCCTTCGAGAATACCAACGTCGCATTCCTTGTGAACGTTGTGGCCGCGATTGCAGGCTCGGCAAATTTGCCGGTCTTCATCATGTCGATTTTCTGGCGGGGTACGACGACACGCGGCGCAGTCGTCGGTGGTCTGCTCGGCCTGATCTCGGCACTTGTCGTGACGCTGTTCTCGGCGCCAATCTGGGTTGCGGTGCTGCATAACGCCAAGCCGCTGTGCTCGCTGAATAACCCGGCACTGATCTCGGTTCCTGTCGCGTTCCTGGCGATCTGGTTCTTCTCGGTGACGGACAAGTCGGCACGCGCAGTGAAGGAGCGCGATGCGTTCGATGCACAGAATCTTCAGGCGCATACGGGTCTGACCGTGAGCGAAGCAGTGGAGCACTGAGTGATTTCGACAACGGGGAACCTTGGCGGTCCCCCTGTTCTGTATCTAGAGGTATGACATGGATTTGCACTACACCGAAGAGGAGATGGCCTTCCGGGAGGAGGTCCGGGTATTCGTGCGCGATAACCTTCCTGAGGATATTCGCACGAAAGTGATGTCGCACCAGCGCATCGAGAAGTCGGATTACGTGCGCTGGCATCGGATCCTGACCGCGCACGGTTGGGGCGCGCCATCGTGGCCCAAGGAGTGGGGCGGTACCGGCTGGAATCATGTCCAGCGCATGTTGTTCGAGATCGAGATTTACAGCGCCGGCGCCCCGCGTCAACTGCCCTTCGGCCTGACCATGATAGGCCCGGTGCTGATGAAATATGCGAGCGAGGAAATGAAGGCCCGTTTTCTGCCGCGCATTCCTGCTGTCGACGACTTCTGGTGCCAGGGTTATTCGGAGCCGGGTGCCGGTTCGGACCTGGCGTCGCTGAAAACAAAAGCCGTTCGTGTGGGCGACAAATACATCGTGAATGGTCAGAAGACATGGACCACGATGGGACACCACGCGGACTGGATTTTCTGTCTGGTCCGCACGAATGCCGAAGCCAAGCCGCAAGAAGGGATCTCTATGTTGCTGATCCCGATGACGACGCCGGGGATCACTGTGCGTCCGATTAACACGCTCGACCACGGCTATGAAGTCAACGAGACTTGGTTCGAGAACGTCGAGGTGCCAGTCGAAAATCTTGTGGGTGAGGAGAACAAGGGCTGGACGTACGCGAAATATCTGCTCGGTCACGAACGCACGGCAATTGCGGGCATTGGTCACTGCCATCGCGAGCTGCGTCATCTCAAGCGCTATGCGGCGGAGTCGAAGGATGGACGCGGCCGGCGCATGATCGACAATCCGCGTATGCGCGACAAGATCGCGAAGGTGGAGCGCGATCTCGCTGTGCTCGAAATGATGGTGTTGCGCGTGGCGACGCAATCGGAAGGCCAGCCCGGTCCCGAGGCATCGATCATCAAGATTCGCGGCTCGGAGTTGCAGCAGGACATTGCGATGCTGCAACAGGAGGTAGCGGGTCCACACAGCCGGCCATTCGATCAGGCGTGGCTCAAGAAGGGCGCGACGATTCCGGTTGCGGGTCCGCAGTGGGCGGCTGGAGGCACCGCCACCTATCTGGATATGCGCAAGACCTCGATTTATGGGGGTTCGACTGAGGTCCAGAAAAATATCATCAACAAGATGATCATCGGATTTTGAGGTAAATATGGACTTCTCATACAGCGAAGAGCAGCGGATGCTGGCGGACAGCCTGCGCCGTTTCGTTGATCACGAATATACGTTCGCGCACAGGCGCAAGAGCGCTCGCAACGGCATTGGATTTGACCGCGATGTGTGGTCGAATCTGGCGTCCATGGGCGTCGCGGGTCTCACGATCGAAGCGCAGTACGACGGTTTCGATCAGGGTGTCGAAAGCTATCTTGTGGTCAATCGTGAACTTGGCCGAGGCCTCGTCCATGAGCCGGTCATTCCGGTCACAGTGGCTGCCGCTATTCTGTCGGCATACGGCACGCAGGAGCAGAAAGCGAAATGGCTGCCCGGAATTGCCTGCGGTGACTCGATCGTGGTACCGGCCTATTCTGAATCCGGCTCGCGCTACGAACTGGATTCGGTGGCCACGGTTGCGCTTCCCGCCGAAGAGGGTTATGTCATTCATGGAGAGAAAACGGTTGTATGGCACGCACAGGTCGCCGATGCCTATATCGTGAGTGCCCGGCTGGGTTCCGAAAACGGCGATATCCGCCTTTTCCTCGTTCCGCGTGAGAGCCAGGGTTTGGACCTCGTGGTCTATCCGACGATCGACGATCAACGCGCGGCAGACGTGACGTTCAACAACGTCAGGGTCAGCGCCGACGCGCTGATCCACACGCAGGGTGCGGGCGATGAGGCGCTGCGTGTGTGCATCAACCACGGGATCATCGCACTCTGTGCTCAGGCGCTCGGTGCGATGGAACGCCTGATCGAGATCACGACCGACTATCTGCGTGTGCGGCAGCAGTTCGGCAAGCCGCTGGCTGCCTTCCAGGCGCTTCAGCACCGCGTCGCCGATATGCTGATCCAGAAGGAACTGGCCGGGTCTGCGATTTACATCGGCATTCAAGGTCTCTCGGAACCGGACGCCAGCAAGCGCGAGCGCATGATCGCGACGGCAAAACTCGCGATGATCGAGGCGGCACGATTCGTGGGGCAGCAGGCAGTGCAACTGCATGGCGGCATCGGCATGACGGACGAGCTGGAAGTCAGCGATTATTTCCGTTTCCTCACCATGTGTGATCCGATCTTCGGCGATCACGATTACCATGCGCAGGCCTATGCGGACGCGATGGAAGAATAATTCTCGTGAACCTGGTGAACGATAATGAAAACAGAAGAGAAAGTTGTGGTGGGTGGCCCGGACAAACAGTATCGGGATCGCGTAGCGGCCTCCAACTGGCAGATCCAGTGCTGCACAGCGTGCGAGAAATTCGTGTTTCCGCCGCGCGTTGCATGCCCGAGCTGCGGCAACCTCGAACTCGAATGGAAGACGCCTTCGGGTGCGGGTACCGTCTATTCGACGACGACCATGCGCCGTCCTGCCGAAGCAGGCGGTGACCAGAACCTGTCGCTCATCGATCTGGTGGAAGGACCGCGACTGATGAGCCGCATTGTCGACGCCGATCTGGATGCGATCGAATGCGGCGATCAGGTTCAGGCATTTATCGGTGAGATCAAGGGCGAAGCGCTCGTGATGTTCCGTCCTGTCGATTCCACGACCGGGGAGGCAAAGTAATGTCGGTTTCACAGTTTCGCGGCAAGACCGCCATCGCCGGTATCGGCATGGCCGGCCTCGGCTCGGCGGCCGGTTTCACCGAACTCGAAATCCTGAGCGCAGCGGCGCACAAGGCGGTTGCCGATGCGGGGCTCAAGATGTCGGACATTGACGGATTGGCCACGGCCAGCGTCTCGGCATCGATGTGGGGGATGCCGGTCGCTGAATATCTGGGAATCCGCCCCGGTTATCTGAACTCGACCATGATCGGCGGTTCGAGTTTCGTTGCGCATCTTTGGCCTGCCGTTCAGGCGCTAATGGACGGCACCTGCAACAACGTGCTGGTGTGCTATGGCTCGACGCAGAAGACGAGCACGATGAACCGCGCCAAGGGCGTGGAGATGCGCAAGTCGCTCGATCCGCAGCCGTTCGAAAATCCGTATGAGCCGATGTTTCCGATCAGTTCCTACGCGCTGGCGGCGAAGCGGCACATGTATCAATACGGCACGACGCGCGAGCATCTGGCAGAAGTTGCGGTCGCAGCGCGCAAGTGGGCGAAACTGAACCCGCTGGCTTATAGCCGCGACGATCTGACGATCGAGCAGGTGCTCAATGCCCGCATGGTCAGCGACCCGTTGACCGTGCGTGACTGCTGCCTGCTGACGGACGGGGCCGGTGCCTTTGTGCTGCGCCGGGCCCCGGAAGCCGAAGCCGGTCCGCAAAAGCCGGTCTACGTGCTCGGCAATGCCACGGAAGTCTGGCATCGCCAGATTTCCTGCATGGAAGATCTCACGGTCACCTCGGCCTCGGTATCGGCCGCACGTGCCTACGAGATGGCGGGCCTGGGCCCGAAGGATGTGGATCTGGCGATGCTCTACGACGCATTCACCATCAACACGATCCTGTTCCTCGAAGACCTCGGGTTTTGTCCCAAGGGTGAGGGCGGCCGCTTCGTCAGCGACGGGGCAATCGCTCCGGGCGGACGGCTGGCGGTCAACACGAACGGTGGTGGCCTGTCGTTCACGCACCCCGGCATGTATGGCATCTTCCTGATCATCGAGGCTGTGGAGCAAATTCGCGCTCAGGCGGGCGCGCGGCAGCAGGCCGGGATCGATGTTGCGATCGTGCAGGGCAATGGCGGCACGCTATCGAGCCAGAGCACGGCGCTGCTGGGTTCGGCTGCAACGGTGTAAGGGAAAAAGGCGCGGATACCCATTCCGCGCCTTTTCTTTTACGCATCCACGAACGTTACGAATTCATCGATCGGTGCGCTTTCACATTGCGTGTTCCCACCAGCCGCGGGTGTTCACGTTAGCAGCGTCGGCGAGCGCTTCCAGCTCTGCGATGTCGCCGCTGGTGAGCGTGATGCTGCCGGCTCGCACCAGGCTCTCGACATAGCGGGGCCTGGTGACGCCGATGATCGGTGTCGTGCCCTTGGCGATGGCCCACGCTGCCGCGACATCGGGAGCTGCGGCGCCCTGGCGCTGGCCGATCGAGGCGAGCTTGTCCGTCAGCGCCTTCAGTCGAGGCAGGATACTGTTGTAGCTTTCCGCCCGGTTGCTGCCTTCCGGCAGCGGGTTCTCCGGACGGTACTTGCCGGTCAAGGCGCCCTGTTCGAGCACCATGTAGGCGAAGAACGGGATGCCCTGGTTGCGGCAGTAGTCCAGGATCCCGGCTTGCTCGGAGCTGCGGTAGAGGAGGCTATAGTGGTTCTGGACGGCTTCGACCCGGAACCCGGCTTCGCCAAGGATCTGGTCGGCGAGCTGGATTTCGCTCAGGTTGTGATTCGAGACGCCGACATGTTTGATCTTCCCGCTCTTCAGCAACGGAATCAGGTGCGGGGTCCACCGCGGCACATCGGCTGGATTGTGAATCCAGTAGAGATCGATATAGTCGGTGCCGAGGTTGGCCAGACTCTGCTCCAGCATGTCCGCCACCGGATCATCGCTGGTTCCCGCGATCTGCGGGGTGAACTTCGTCGAGAGCTGGTAGTCGCTGCGGGCGTAGCGCTTGAGCACCTCGCCGAGTACGGTTTCGGAGCGGCCCATGCCGTACACCCGGGCGGTGTCCCACAAGGTGAACCCGGCCGCATGTGCCTTGTCGGCGATCGCTTCCAGGCCAGCCTGCGTCAGGTGGCTGCCAAAGTAGCCGTTGCCAGTCTCGCCGCTGTCGCCCCAGGCCCAGGTGCCTAGTGCGACTGTGGGAGTCTTCAGATTATCGATGGTCATGTTTGCTCCATAATTGTTGCGCGGCCAGGTTCGCTGCGACCCGTGGCACCGCTAGCACTGTGATGTGCGGCGACGCCGAACCGTTAGCCTGATGCACCGAAATCACTGCCCAATCCTCCAGAAGCCTCGGTTTGCATGGCTGTCCTGCCGCGCTTGCGGTCCTGCCGCGCGCGTGCAATGGTGCAATCTATGAAAACACTGACCGAACTCGCGGCCCTGATTGGCCGACACGTCACGGGCGATGGCTTTCACGCCACCCCCATCGAACGCGTGACGCTTGTTCAATCCTCCACGGTAACGATGCCGATGCCGAGTGTTTACAGGCCGCAACTGTGCCTCGTCGCGCAAGGGCACAAGGAGGTTACGCTGGGCGAGCGCGTGTTCAGATATGCACCGGGGCGCTATGGAGTCGTCACCTACGACCTGCCGGCGATGGGCCATGTGGTCGAGGCGACGCCTGACAAACCCTATCTCTGCCTGTACTTCGATTTCGATCCGGTCATGCTGGGAGAGTTGGCGTTGCGCGTGCCGCCGCCGCCGGGAACGCCGTCCCCGCCTATCGGCAAGACCGTGTCCGACGCGGGCGCCGCTCTGCTCGACGCGGTGCTACGCCTGCTGCGCCTGCTCGACGATCCGGCAGCGCTGCCCGTGCTCGGGCCACTTGCGGAGCAGGAAATTCTCTATCGCCTGCTCGCCGGCCCGGACGGCGCCAGGATGCGCCACATCACCTTCAGCCAGGGGCGGGTGGCGCTGGTCGGCCGCGCCATCGCATGGATCGGGAAGAATTTTCGGGAACGATTCAGCATCGAGCAGCTTGCCTCGGAAGTCGGCATGAGTCCGTCGAGCCTGCACGAGCATTTTCGCGCCGTGACGGCGATGACGCCGCTGCAATTCCAGAAGCAGCTCAGGCTACAGGACGCGCGCAGCCTGATGCTGGTCCAGGCCATCGACGTCACGACTGCTGCGCTGCGCGTGGGCTACGAGAGCCCGTCGCAGTTCAGTCGCGAATATCGCCGCCACTTTGGAGAACCGCCGGCGCGTGACATCGCCCGATTGCGCGCGTCGGCGGGCGTGGCAGGGGTCGCTTGAGTCTGGGCGATTCGGCCCGTCGAGCGTTGTGATAGCAACAAAAGTAATCAATACGATGTTCGCAACGTCCTGCACGGAGCTACCTTCGCCTGCGAGGCGCTGACCAGGGGCGAGCTGTTCGGCCGTAAGCCCTGGCGGCCGGCCGAATGCCCTCGACAAAAAATGGCGTGCAGTATGACCGCTTTGGCCTGGCGTATCCTGAGGCCCCCCCTGGACGCCCGACATGCTTGAGCGTCAAAACATGTGGTAAATCCCGATGCTGGCGCCAAGTTGCCCCGCGCCGAGCAGTGTCTGCGTTTGGGTATCGATTCCCATGTTGCTCGCGGCCGTGTTCCAGACCTTGCCGATGTTCCCGTACAACGCCGTTCCTTTGCTAAGCAGGTATTGGGTTTGAAAGGCCACCGAAGTTGGTCTCGCGTCGATGCCGGTGACCTGCTGGTGGTACACGCCGAGCGCGACGAACCACGCGGCGCTTAGGCGTTCGGTGGCGCCGGTCCAATAGAGATTCGAGTTCTGCACCTGACCACCCACGATCGTGCGCAAATGACGGTAGCCCACAAACAGCGACGTGTCCTTGAACGTATATCGCCCGGCGGCCGCAATCCGCTGCGCGCGTTCACCCGTCGTCGGGGCGGTGATCGAGAGGGCGGGTACGAAGAGCCCTAGCTCGTACTGATTGGCGACGAGCGGGCCGTGAATGTCGTCGTAGACGAGCGCGACCATCGCGGTCCTGGTCGTGTAGTCGATGGACGCCGAAATCTCCTTCGAATTTCCCGCTGCGCCTGCCGTCGTTCCGAGCGGTGCGTCGACCGCATCGTGCCCGAAGCTGTACACCACGTTTTCGTGAAACGGGCCGTCGGTACGCGTATAGCGAACGCCGTTGTCGACGCGCGAAGTGAAGCCGCCGTCCTGCGTAAGCAAGCTCACGTTCGATCCCAATAGCGGGTCGAGATAAAGCAGGACGTCGTAGAGCGGCGTATAGACCCGGCCGAAGATGATCTTGTTGTTGTCGTTCGCCAAACCCACCCACGCCGATCGCCCGAACAGCCGGCCGCCTTGCAAGGACGCGCCCGTATTCGGATTGAGACCCGCTTCCAGCTTGAAAATGGCCTTCACGCCACCGCCCAGGTCTTCGGACCCGCTCAATCCGATCAGACTGCCATAGACCTCGCCCGAGCCTGACTGCACGACGGAGTGGTGCGTTTTCTGGGCGTTCGTGACGTATTCGATGCCGGCGTCGACGATGCCGTAGAGCGTGACGCTGCTCTGTGCCGACGCGAGGGTGGGCATCATCGATATGAATAGTAGTGCTATCGAAATGGTGGAAATTTTTTTCATGGTCTATGAATGAGCACGATTGACTTGTTCTTGTAGATTGCGTTTTTCGCGTTGACGGGGCCGGGCACTCAGGACTGCTTCGCCACGGCGTCCGCGTCCGCGTGGGCCGGGCAGGGCTCTTTCGCACCGAGACGCCGGGTGGAAGACAGGTACATCAGGATCACCGCGCCGACGCAGGACACGCCAAGCACGGTCACGAACGCGGTAAGCAGGCCATGCGGATCGCCCGCCATCCTGTCGCTGAGCGCGCCAACCGCCGCCGGCCCGAGGCTGGCGCCGATCATGTAGTTGGACATCAGGAACACGCCGGTGGCGCGCCCACGCATGCGGTTGGGCACCACGAGCTGGATGGGCGTCACCATGAACGTCGTGGCGACGGAGAACACCGCGACCTCGCAGGCGTAAAACCAGTACGCTGCGGTCGGCGTATCGACGTGCATGAAGGCGGCGATCAATGGAATCTGCATTGCCAGGACGATCGAAAGGCGGCGCAGCAGCGGGCTGAGCAGATCCCGGTTGTTCAGGTTGCGCAGCAGCAGTTGCGAAAGGAAGCATCCACTCAAGCCGACCACGAGGAACATCACGCCGAGCGGCCGGCCGATGGTCGACGCCGTGCCGAAACCTTCGCGGATCATCACGCTCGGGAACCACGTCAACAGCACGAACAGGCCCGACGAAATGAACACCCATCCCGCGTAATAGAACACCAGTTGCGAAGAGCCGGAGAGCATCTTCAACGTGGCACGCGTGGAGATGTCGTTTTCGTGGCCGCCGACCTCGCGGCGCTTAGGTTCGCGTATCAGCAAGAGCAGGGCGGACAAGATCAGGCCGGGCAGGCCCAGCACGATAAATACCGCTTGCCACGGTGCGAAATGCCCGGCCATCGGCAAGGCGATGCCGCCGGTATCGGTGAAGTGCCGTAGCGCGACGCTGCCGAGGATGAGCGCCATGCCGCCGCCGACGTAAGGCCCGGTGTTATAGACCGAGGTGGCTCTCAACAGCGCGCGGCCCGATAGCATGTCGGAGAGTATCGAGTACGCTGCGGGCGAGCAGCCCGCTTCGCCCATCGCCGTGCCCGTGCGCGCGACGAAAAACTGTCCGAAGCTGCCGCTCAGCCCGCACGCGGCCGTCGCCATGCCCCAGACGGCGACGCAGGCCGCGGCGATCCTCACGCGGTGGTAGCGATCCACCAGCCAGCCGAGCGGAATGCCCGCGAAGGCGTAAAACGAGCTGAAGGCGAGGCCCTGAAGCATGCCGATCTGCGTATCGCTCATCGAGAAGGCGTGGCGGACCGACTCGAACAATAAAGGCAGGATTTGCCGGTCCATGTACGAGAAAGCGAACGATAAGGCCAGCAATCCCGTGGCCACGATGGTGCGCCACGCCGGTACGCCGGAGCGCGGGCCATGCTCATAATCACTCATGTTTTGCCTTCGAAAGATGGGGTTCGGTGCGGGAAATCGGGGTCGTCGCCGGCGCTCAGGCGGATAAGGTTTTCGCTTCGCCCTCGAACAGGTACGAAAGCAGCGCGGCGCCTGTCCTGATTCCGTTGATGAAGCAGTCGATGCGCATGTTTTCATTCGGTGCGTGATTCGCCTGGTCCGCATTCGCATAGGGGATGAGAAACGCGGGCAGCCGTAGCGCTTTCGTGAATACATAGTCCGGCAAACTGCCGCCAACCAGCGGATACAGAAAGGGCGTCGTGCCTTGCGCCCTTTCGATCGCGTTGACGATGTTCTTCGTGTAGGCCGACGTAATCGGCGTTTTGGAGGGCGTCATGCTGTTCAAGCGAACCACTTCGACTTCGGGCGCGTGACGCGCCACGTGCGCGACGATCAGATCGAAGACTTCGTCGGGTGTCTGCGATTCCACCAGGCGCATGTCGCATTTCACGAAGGCCGAGCCGGGAATGATCGTCTTCATGCCGCGACCGCCGTATCCGCCATGAAAGCCGTTGATCGTCAGGGTGGGGTGGAACATCAGGCGCTCGAAGTATCCGCGCGCCAGCGGTTGGTCGAGTCGCGTCAAGCCTAGTCCGGCGAGCACGCCCTCGATGTCGATCGGCAATCGCTCGATGGCCGCAAGTTCTTGCGCGGTCGGCGGATCGACGTGGTCGAGGAGGCCGTCTATGGTGATCTCGCCGGCCGGGCTCTTCATGGTCGACAGCAGATGCACGAGGGTCCACACCGGATTTACGACGATGCCGCCGAAATTCCCGGAATGGACGTCGTGTTTCGCCCCGCGCGCGTGAAGCTCGAAAGTCAGCAGGCCGCGTACGCCGAACTGCACGACAGGCGTGCCCGAAGGATGCAGCGATCCATCGGCGGTGATGACGAGATCGGCTTTCAGGCGCTCGCGATGCTTGAGCGCAAACGGCAGCAAATTGGGGCTACCCACTTCCTCTTCGCCGTCGAGCATGAAAATGACGTTGCAAGGCAGTGTGCCGTGAACCTTCAAATGCGACTCTAACGCGAGGATCTGGGCGAAATGCTGCCCTTTGTTGTCGCCGATGCCTCGCGCGAAAATGCGCTCGTCGCGAATGGTCGGCGCGAACGGCGGTGTGACCCAGGCGTCGAGCGGGTCGGGCGGCTGCACGTCGTAATGGCCGTACAGCAGCACGGTGGGGCCGCCCGGTATTCCATTCCATTTCGCGAGCACGACGGGATTGCCGTCGGTGGGCAGAATTTCAGCCTCCAAACCGATCGCGAGGAACGCATCGCGCAGCAGCGCGGCCACTTCGTCGATACCGACACCCTGAGCACTGATGCTCGGATGCGATGCGTAGTCCATCAGGCGCGTGATGAACGGCTGCTTCTGCTCGTCGATATACCGCAACACCGCATCCAGCGGGTCGTTTCCTTCTGCATGCAAGACTTCCATGTTTTCCCTTGATTCCACTGTCTTTGAGTTCCACGCGCGGCAATGCGGGAAAAAGGGCGAAATCATCGGAGATGGATCGCCGCTGTCCCGAAGTGCTCGAAGTGGATATCAATGTAAGTGCGTCAATTTCTTTGTAATTGACATCACGGGACACGCATTTTCCAGAATGGGACATGCGCTCCGGGGAAAAACCCTGATGAAGTCGAACGGGCGGAAGGGGAAGACGTCGACGTGGGCGCTGTGCAAAACAGACAGCGCCTCACGGAATTTCAGCTCAACGCGAAGGAAGAGGGACCTGTCGCGCGCGGCAATACGCTATTGAACCGCGAGGCGATGCTTGCGCTTCCACTCCGAAGCGCTGCAACCGAAACTGCTCTGGAACCATCTGGAAAACGAGCTCAAACTGCCGAACCCGACCGCTTCCGCGACCTCGGCCAGAGGTATCGAATTCAGCTCGATCATTCGCTTGGCGGCATCGCTTCGCACCTGCTGCAACAGCGCCGAATAGGACAGCCCCTGGCTCGCGAGCCGCCGGTGCAGCGTGCGGCGGTTCATGCCCAGAATTTCGGCCAGCGTGTCGGCGTTGCAATTCGAATCGTGCAACTGCTGGCTCATGATCTGGGCGACGCGCACCTCGAAATGATCGGGCGCGCTCATGAGCGTTTGCTCGATCAGCGTTTTGGCCTGTCGCCGGAGCACGGCCGGAGACGCCGTGACTTTCAGGCTCAACGCATCGCGCCCCAGCAGGATGCCGCTGATGACCTGGTCGTAGCGCGTTTCGCAGCGAAAGAAGGCGCTTTGCGTGATGGCGTGAGTTTGACGCGAATGTTCATGGCAAACCGCTGCGGGGTTCCAGTCGGAACCGACAAGCCAGCGAATGAGCTGGACCAGTCCGCAAGCGGCGAATTCCATCACCTGCGTCGTCGGGTAATCGGAAAAAATCCGAAACGAGAGAAATGGATTGCCGAAGCGTGTATCCAGGCCGACGTACATGCCGTCGCAATGATGGTGCAAATGCGCGGCATGCGTGCGCAGCGCGTCGCCTAGTGTCTCTTCTTCACGCAGCAGCAGGCTGACGAGCCCGTAGTCGGGAACGCCGCGCGCAACCGCTACGCGTGAACCGAAATCGTTGCGGCCCGACTCGGTGGCGGAGAGATCGAGCAGCCGGACAAAAGCGTCCAGCGGAATGAGGCTGTCCGGGTGGTCGGCGAAATCTTTGCTCAAGCCCACGCGGCTGAGCATGGCTTCGCCGTCGATGCCGACTTCGCATGCCGCCTTCAGATAGCCAAACAACGTCCCGCTTCTCACGACTCTTTTCACTATGCCGCCTCCATGCTCCGCGAACTGCTTTGCAGATCGTGTCTTTATTAGAAAAGCCGGTGTCCCAAATTGTCAACTGGAAAATAAACGGCTCTTTTACAGTCGTCGACGTGACGCGCCGATGGCAGGCCTGACTCCCTTGGCCGGCCGGCATTTGCATGCATGCCACGCGCCAACCCGCTTCGATTCAGTGTTTACCCGCAGCCATTGCGCGCGCGGCGTTTCCTTAACCTTGAGTTGCGCACAAGCGCACGATGAGAGTCCCCGATGACCGAAGAGAGCACGATACAACCCTGGCAATGGCCCGAATCCGAATGGCGCAGACGCGTTAACCGCGTTCGCGCGGGGCGCAGACTCCGCCCGAAAACGTGGCAGGGCGGCGCGAAACTCGCCGTGGCGCTGTCGTTTGATTCGGACCACGAAACGAACGAGTTGCGCGACGGCGGGGTGTCCATCAATCGTCTTGCGTGGGGGCAATATGGTCATCGCGTGGGCGTGCCTCGTTTGCTTGCGCTGCTGGAAAAGCACGACGTGCGTGCGAGTTTCTACGTGCCTGCGGTCACTGCGCTGCTGTATCCGGACGAGCAGCGGCGCATCGTGGATGCCGGACACGAAATCGGCGTGCATGGCTGGATTCATGAACTCAATTCGAAGCTGGCGCTCGAAGACGAGCGCGATCTTCTTTCGCGCTCGCTCGACACGCTGGAGGCGGTGACCGGCCAACGCCCGACGGGATTTCGTTCGCCTTCGGGCGACTTTTCGGAGAATACGCTTCAGCTTTTGCGCGACCTCGGTTTTGTCTACGACTCCTCGCTAGGCGCCGACGACGACTGCTATGAACTCGATTTGAACGGTGTGCCCTCGGGCGTGGCGGAAATTCCGTTCGACTGGGTTCGCGACGACGCCGTGTATTTCCTGATGCATCGCTTCCAGGGGCTGCGACCTTATACGCCACCGACCGGTGTATTCGACATCTTCAAGCGCGAACTGGACGCGGCATACGAAGAAGGCGGCCTGTTCGAACTGACGATGCATCCGCACGTCATCACGAACCGGTCGCGCATCTGGATACTCGACGAACTGATCAAGTATGCGAAGAGTCTGCCCGGCGGCGTGTGGTTCGCGCGGCACGACGAAGTCGTCAACTATGCCTTGCAGCACGCACACGCGTAACCGGAGTCATTTCATGAAAGTGTTGATTGCAGGTTTCAAGCACGAAACCAATACGTTCGCGCCGGATCTCGCCCCCTGGTCCGCCTTCGAGGCCGGTGAGATTTTTCCGCCGGCCGTGCGCGGCGAGCCGATGCTCGCCATGCTCGACAAGGTACCGGTGCCGGGCATGGGCTTTTTACGCTTCGCACGCGAACAGGGGTGGGAAGCCGTGCCGAGCCTCTGGTGCGGCGCGGTGCCGTCGTCATACGTCACCGCCGAGGCGTTTGAAAAGATCTGCGCGGAAATCTGCGCAGATGTGAAAAGCAAGCAGTTCGAAGCAATCTACCTGGACCTGCACGGCGCCGCGATGGCAGAGGGTGTCGACGATGCGGAAGGCGAACTGCTGGCCCGTGTGCGCGCGCTCGCTGGAGACGACATCCCGATCGTCGCGAGCCTCGATCTGCACGCGAACGTCACGCATCAAATGCTCGCATGCGCCGACGCGCTGCTTTCGTTTCGCACTTACCCGCATATCGACTATGTGGAAACCGGCGCACTGGCGGCCGAGGCGTTGCGCCGCCGGCTCCTGCATGGCCGTCGCGAAACGATTCACTACGCGAGGTTGCCGTTTCTGATTCCGGTGAACTCGCAGAATACGACCTTCGGCAAGCCGAAAGCGATTTACGACCGGCTGGCGCAAATCGACGTCGAGCTCGGCACCTTGTCGAACTTTTGCATGGGCTTTCCGTCCTCGGATTTCGCGGAATGCGCGCCGATGATCTGGAGTATCGGCGAAAGGGCGCAAGAGGCCGTTGCGCAACTGGAGGCGATGGCGAGCGAGCCCACGCAATGGCGGCTAAACGTGTATTCGGCGCAAGACGCCGTGAAGGAAGCCATCCAGCGCAGCGAGGCAACCGACAAGCCGGTGGTGATCGCCGACACGCAGGACAACCCCGGCATTGGCGGCACGGGTTCCACAACGGGCATGCTGCACGCGCTGCTCGAAGCGCGCGCGGGGGCGGTGTTCCCGCAGCGCGTCGCGGTGGCTGTCATGAACGATCCGGCGTTCGCGGCTCAAGCCATCGCGGCTGGCGTCGGCGCGCGTTTTCGCGGGCGCCTGGGCCAGCCGTCGATGCTGTGGGATGGGCCCAGCGATCCGCCAGTGGAAGGCGAGTTCACGGTCAAGGCCGTGAGCGACGGCCGGGTGACCTACAAGGGGCCCAAGATGACCGGGTTCCTCGCCGAGCTGGGGCCTTCCGCTTGCATCGAAATCGACGGCGTGCTGGTCGTCGTCGCGAGCGCGAAAATCGGCGCGCAGGACCGGGAGCTTTTCCGTTTTGTCGGCGTGCATCCGGAGCAGATGAAGATCATGGTGGTCAAGAGCAGCAACCACTTTCGCGCCGACTTCGCGCCGCTTGTCGAAAACGAGCGCACGGATATTTTGACCGCCAAGGCGCGCGGCGCGATGGCGGTGGATCCCGGCGATCTGCCGTGGCAAAAGCTGCCGGAGACGATCCGTCGCCGACCTTGAGGCACACACGGGTAATAAGCGAACAAGGCTGGCGGAGAACCCGGCGGCCATATCGCGAGTTATGCCTCGGCGGCGGCGATCTTCGAGCGGGGTAAAGCGGAGTCAAGGATGGCACGCGTGCGCTGCAAGTTGCGCGTGATAGCCACTCCCGCGCGCGCCACCGTCAACCGGCAGGCAAAAAACCATCCTCGACAAAAAACCGCCTGCGCGCCGCTTCATCCGACGGCGCCTCCGGCCCGAGCCCCCGCAGATCCGGCACGCGATCGGGCTCCATCGCGAAACACGGCAGGATTCTGGCGCGGCGCTCGTCAGCGATCTTGCCTCGTTCATAGAGCAACTGGGTGAGCCAATCGTGCACACGATGCAGCGCACCGTAATACCGGTCATGCTCGAACGCATACGCGTGTGCCGCGGCCTCCCAGTCGTCGTTCGCAAGCAAACGGTCACGCAGCACCCTGACGTCGCGCAGCGTCAATGCCAGCCCGCTTCCCCACGACGGGTCGCTTGCCCCCGCCGCATCCCCGATCAGGACCACGCCCGCGTCGCAGGGATGATCGACCCAGCTATCGGCACCCGGATAGGCCGCCAGCGGTCCAATCGCACGCGCATGCTCGAACCAGTCGCGCGGCACGCCAGTCTCGACACACGCGTCCACGAGTTCGCCGATGTGCGCATTGCCACTGATGGGATGCGTGCGCTGTCCTATCCATGAGACAAAATACGTGCGAAACCGCTGGCCGCCGATCGGATAGATCAGTGCAGTCTGGCCCAATGCCGGGCGCTGGAAGTGGTGAATTGCGTCTTCAGGCGCATCCAGTCCCTCGTACAGGACCCCGGCCACCATGAGTCGTCCGGCATCCTGATTCAAGGAAAAGCCCGCGGTTCGGCGCACCATCGACCTGCGCCCGTCAGCGCCGACCACGAGCCGCACCTTCACCCGCTGCTTCCCCGCGGCCGTCTGGATCTCGGCAACGGGTGCCTTGCCCGGCATCTCCCCGGGCTCGATGCTCACGACCTCGGCGCCGCGCAGGACAATCGCCCCCGACGCTTGCGCCGCGTCCAGCAGGGTGCGCTGCATCGCCGGATGATAAAAGTCCAGACACACGGTACGCGCGGGCGTGGTGGCGGCAAAATCCCGGCAATCGCCTGGGTCCGCTCCGGCGTAGCGCTTCCAGAAGGGCACCGCGTGCGCGCCGTCATCGAGCAGCAGACGCTCGATCCCGAGCGTACGGGCCTCGACCACGCCCCACGGAAAGATGCCTTCGCCACGCACGCGGTCCCTGAACGTCGTTTCGCGCTCGACAATGAGCGTGCGCACTCCGGCACTTGCCAGTGCACGGCCGAGCGCGGCGCCGCCAAGGCCGCCGCCCACGATCAGGACGTCGTAGCTGCACGGTGTCATGGGGAAACCTCCAAGCCCTCGCCGCGAGGCGAGCGCCAACGTCAGCAAACTGACGTTGGATGGAGCGCGCTGGCGTGGCAGCGCGTTCGTTTCCGGGAATTATGCGCCGCGCATGAGTCGGCGGGTATGGGAATGTTCGGTCTGGCGTCACGCTGTGTGGGGGGCGTGAACGGGGACGGTCGGCGCTCAGTGGCGCGACGCTCGCTCACCGAAGCGCGGGACTTCCGAGCGCGGCTCGCTCTCCTCCGGCTGCCCCTGTTGACGCTGTGCGGACGCTTCGCGATCGAGGCGTCTGCTGTCCATCGTCGTTCGCCGTTCCCTGGTGAGCACTCGGCGTAGCTTGGACTTGATCATGGTCCTTCTCCTTTTCGTTGGCCTGGACAAGGTCAGGGTACAGGTGCAAACAACGGGAGCGCAATCCCCTGGCGGCGTCGCGACGACCTCTGTTGCCTGAGCGGCCTGTGCAGCAGGTGCAATGGCTTCGAAACCGCGCGCAGGCGTGACCTTATGCCGCAAAGCAGAAGGCCGGCTAAAAGCGGTCGATCATCCCGAACTGGACGCCTCTCACGGAAGCCCCCGGCCAGGACGGTGTGAGCCCGGTGACGTTCACGCCTCTGAGTGTGAATTCGGCTTGACCACGATTGCGCAGCCAACCTGCGCTCGCATAGAGCAGGACACGCTTCGAGAGATCGTACTCGCAAGCGGCACTAAACTGGTCGGCGTCGTTGTCACCTCCCGACTGGTCGCGCAGCCAGGTGTAGCCGAGCGACGCTCGAAGGCGCGCGCTCACAGCGTAGCGGGCTGACGCGGACACGCCGGCGTTGTGGTAGCGCGGCGTTCCGCCGTCGCCGTTGAACCAGGAAAGGAATCCGGTAACCGGTCCCCACGCGTACGAGATCCCTCCGAGGTTCGCGCGCAACGCGCCGCTACCGTGGGTTTGCTGATGCGCGTACGAGAGGCGCAGCGGGCCGTTGTGCCACGCGAATGTTTCGATGTGGCCTGCCAGCCCGTTGCCGTCGCCGTCCTGTGCATCGCGCAGCGAGACCATGATGCTGGTGGAAAAGCCGTGCACTTCGGGCGACAGGTAAGTGAGTGCGTTGCTTTCGTAGGGCGTGATCTTCGAGAGATTGTTCAGACCTGAGGCGATGGTGCCGGCGCCGAAGGCGTCGAGTTGCCCTTTGAATGGAATGTATATTGGGGAGTACTGACGGCCCATGCGGAGCGTGCCGTAGGCCGTGCCCACGCCGATCCACGCCTGACGGTTGAACATCGTGTTCGCGACCGCATAGGTGCCATCCGTTGAGCCGAAGCCATTTTCAAGGTCGAACAGAATCTTGACGCCGTTGCCGATATCCTCGGCGCCGCGCAAGCCCATTCGCGAACCGCGATAGGCGCCGGAATCCATGCGCGCAACATAACCCGCGCCAGGATTCGTCAGTTCGATGCTCGTGTCGAGTGAGCCGTAGAGCGTCACGGCGCTTTGTGCATGGGCGGGTGCGGTGTAAGCAGCGATTGCCGTCGCGGCAAAGCCCACGCGCAGGACAAGACCCATGGTCCTCGCGGGTCGATCTGTCCTGCGGCCGGATACGGGGTCGTGACATGGGCGAGCGCATTGCAACGCGCGGTATACGAGGGAGGAACGACTCATTCGGAATGGAGGAGACGAGCGCGCAGGCAAACCCTGCGATCGCGCCGTTGCGATTCGCAAGGCTGCGAGAAGCCCCGGAAAAAAGAGCGGGGGAGGCATACCGGTCACCCGTATGCCTCCCCCGAGGGAACGTGCGAATGCGACGCTTACGGGTGGCCGGGCAACGCGTAGGCAATCACGTAATCGCCGCGATCCGGCGACTGGCGCGCGCCGCCCGCCGAAATGACGATGTACTGCTTGCCGTCGATGGTGTAGCTCATCGGCGTGCCCTGGCTACCCACCGGCAGACGCGCCTTCCACACTTCCTTGCCCGTCGAGCTGTCGAACGCGCGCAGGTAGTAATCCTGCGTTGCCGCGAAGAACACGAGACCGCCGGCCGTCGTGAGCGAGCCGCCGATGGTCGGCATGCCGATCGGCGTGGGCATGTGCATCTGCACGCCATAGAGGCGCGTGTCCTTCACCGTGCCGAGCGGCACTTGCCATGCGATGCTGCGCGTTTTCAGGTCGACGGCCGTGAGGCTGCCGAACGGCGGCTTCTGGCAGGGAATGCCGAGCGGAGAGAAGAAGCGGTCCTTGAGCACCGAGTACGGCGTGCCGCCGAGCGGCACGGCGCCCATGCCCGCATTCACCGCTTCGTTGCCGTCCGACGCGCCGCCACGGTTCTTTGCCTTTTCGAGGTGGACCCAGAGACCGAGGCGCATGTCGTTCACATAGATCATGTCCGAGTTCGGGTCATACGAAAGCCCGCCCCAGTTCATGCCGCCGAGCGAGCCCGGGAAGCTCAGCGAGCGGTCGGTGTCCGGCGCGGTGAAGAGGCCGTCGTAGCGCATGCCCCGGAAAATCACGCGGCACATCAACTGGTCGATCGGCGTCACGCCCCACATGTCCGAATCCTTGAGCACATCGGCGCCGATCTGCGGCATGCCCACGGAGAGCGGCTGCGTCTTCGCATACGGTTCGTTCGGAATCGTCGCGGGCTTGACCGGATGCTCGACGACCTGCGTGAGCGGCTTGCCGGTGAGGCGGTCGAGCACGAACAACTGGCCCATCTTCGTGCCGACGATCAGGGCCGGCACCCGCTTGCCGTCCTGCGTCGGTAAGTCGATGAGCGTCGGTTGCATCGGGACGTCATAGTCCCAGAGGTCGTGGTGAACGGTCTGGAAATGCCACTTCTCGGCGCCCGTGGTGGCGTCGAGCGCGAGGATCGATGCGCCGTATGTCTCGTCGAGCGCGGTACGCTTCACGCCCCACAGGTCGATGGCCGCATTGCCCACCGGCATGTAGACCGTGTTCGACGTCGCGTCGTAGGTCATCGGCGCCCAGACGTTCGGCGTCGAGCGCGTGAAGGTCTTGCCTTGCTCCGGCGCCGCATGGTCGTCCGGATTGCCCGGATCGAACGCCCACTTCATCTTGCCGGTCATCACGTCGAAGCCGCGGATCACGCCGCCGGGCATGTCGAGCGTGACGTTGTCGGCAACCCGCCCGCCCGTGACCACGGTCGTGCCCGCGACGGTCGGCGCCGAGGTGAGCTGGTACAGCGGGCTTTTCGCCTTGCCCAGTCCCGCCTTCAGGTCGATGATGCCGTGATCGCCGAAATCGTCGCACAGCTTGCCGGTGTCGGCGTCGAGTGCAACGAGCTTCGCATCGATCGTGTTCATGAAGATACGGCGGCGGCAGGCAGCAGGGTCGCCAGCGGGGGCGATCGGCGAAACCGGCGTCGAACCCGTCGCTGTGGGCTGCACGAGCGGCTTGGTCGCGTCGAAGTACGCCAGGCCGCGGCAGCGCACCCACACCGTGGTGTGGGTCGCAAACGCGTGGCGCCACTTCTCGGTGCCGGTTGCGGCGTCCACGGCGATCACCGTGTTGTGCGGCGAGCACAGGAACAGCGTCTTGCCGACTTGCAGCGGCGTTTCCTGGTCTTCCGAGCCGCCGCCGTCCGGGCTCATCGGCGTGTCGCCGGTGTGGAAGGTCCATGCGACCTGGAGGTTCTTCACGGTGTCGCGATTGATCTGCGTGGCGCCCGCGAAACGGTCGCCGCCGGCCGAGTGGCCGTAGGCGGTCCAGTCTTCGGTGCCGGCGTTGCCGGCCGCGGCCGTGGGCGTTTCGGTGCCGAACTTGCCGTGCGGCACGAACATGCCGTAGATAAACGCGGCGTTGCAGACCAACAGCACGGCGGCCAGAGCCCACGCCGCGCCGCGCGCGGGCGCTTTGCCTTCGCCGCGGCGCAGCACGGGCCAGAACGGCGCGAGCAGCATGCCGATCATCGAGAACATGAAGATGCGCGTGTTGAGCGGCCAGAAGTCGAAGCCGGCTTCCCACACGGCCCACAGCGCCGTGGCGATCAACATCACGAGGTAGATCACGAACGCACTGGAGCGGCGCCGCGCGAGTTGCACGCCGGTCGTGCAGAGCGCGAGGCCCGCCAGCAGGTAGTACCAGCTACCGCCGCGCGCGATCAGCATGCCGCCGCCGATGGTGAAGTAAAGCCCCAGAAGCAGGCCGACCAGTCCTGCCAGGGTGAGACCCGTCCGGGTCAAGACAGAGAGGGGTTCCGTGTTGGATTGCTTGGACATGCGTGTCTTTTCGTTGTTACGCCGGGTTGGCTTCGAAGGCGGGAGGAGGGCGCAGTGCGTACGCCTCGCGCGCTTTTTCCGCTGCGCCTGCGGCGAAGCGCCGCCTGTTCGTGCAGGCGGGTAAAGTTCTAAAATTAACCAGATAGTACATTTTAAGATCAAATCCAAAACTCTGCCCGCAAACTTGCACCGGTTTGCGTGGGTGTGCGTGGGTGTGCGTCAGTTCCGGGCGGCGGCAGATCCGGCACGGTCACGACCCGTTTTTTACAATGCGGCAAGCATGCCCGGAAAAATTAAATCTATTTTCATTTTCCGGACAGCTATTCATTACATGCGACTCAGTAAGGTGAAGCATTCAGAGGAAATCATCCGAATCCTTATTGCTTACTGGATAGAAACATGAGATCGCATTCACGTACCGTCATTGCTTTCGCCGCGATGTTCTGGAGTCTTTCGGCTTTCGCTGCTCCTCGGCTTACGCAGCAGCAGTGCCATTCCTATCCGTTTCAGCGGGTCGCGGGCACCGTCACGCACGCGCAGTTGATGGGCGAACTGGGGGAACTGGAGGACCGAGGCTACCGCCCCGGCTCCGACGATGCGATCTACCCGGCCGATCTGAACGCGGCGCAAAAGCAGCTCGACAACGACTATCGCGCGGATTGCCTGCGCAGGCAGCCCGCGACCTGAGCATGCCCCGCCGAACCTGCAACGCACGCATGAGCCGCCCGCCTTGCGGGGGCAGTCAGAAGGCGATCGCCAGCCCGCACATCGCCACGAACTGATTGGGCGTCGACGACGGCGTGGTGTTTTGCGAGTCCCCAACAATCGGTCTCGCCGCAATGATGTCGCCGCTTCCCCCGGCGCCGAGCGTGTAGCCGGAGGCATGCTGATAGGCCTGGAGCGCGTACAGCGTGGTCCGTTTGGAGAGGTGGTACATCTCCTTCAACGAAACCTGATGGTAGCGTGCGGCATCGTTGATTCCGTTCGCAGACGAAGCCCGCGTGTAGCTGTACCCGGCCGACACTTCCAGCGGCACGCTGACTCTATAGCTTGCCAGCGCGCCATAGGTGTTGAACACCGCGGCGTCGTTGAAAAGCGAGTGGCTGTCCGGCCGGTAGATCACATTCGAATAGTTCAGGCCAAGCACGAGCCTGCCTGCCGTATAGTTCATCGCGGCCGCAACCTGCTGGACCCGGCGCGCGGATAGATAGCCATTGTTCAGCTCCGAGTGCGGGAATTGCGCGCTGGCATTGGGATCGAAGCCGCCTGCGTAGTCGGTGTTATCCATGCTCAGATATCCGGCGGCGACCGAAAGCGGACCGCCGTCGTAGCGCAGGGCCGCACTGAAAAGACTGCCGCGTTGCAGGCTGCCCGCGACCCCGCCGAAGCCATATTGCGCGCTCGCGCGCAAACCGTGGAAGGCCGGCGACGTATAAACCACGGAGTTGTTCGCGCGAATATCCGTGTCGAAACCGTCGATGTCGCCCGGATGCGCCCCGGTTGCCCCGCTTAGCCAGCTTACGGGCCCGAGCGTGCCGACGAGCATGTAATACGGCGTGTACTGCCGACCCAGCGTCAGCGTGCCCCATCGGGTGTCCTGCAAGCCGACAAAGGCGTAGCGGTTAAAAGCCAGCCCGGCCGTTTGCTGGGCGCCGGTTCCGGGATCGAAGCCCTCCTGCAAGTCGAATGCCGCGCTCAAGGTCGAGCTTAGCGCCTCCGTTCCCTTGAGTCCGAATTTGGAGGCATAGAGATTGCCTTGCCGCATATAAATATTCGAACTGCCTTTCTGATTGCTCGACCACGTGATTGCCTCATCGACATTTCCGTAAAGCATCACGCTTTCTTGAGAAAATGCGGATTGGGCCGAAAACGCCGCGCCAATCAAAGCCGCCCCAAGCCCAAGGGGATGTTTGAAATCCAAAGTCATTTTCATCCAGTTTCATTATTCGCGATGACGGACGCGACGTGGCATCACGCGCCCAGGCGAGCGTGATTCGGCCCGAATAATGAGCACGCCACCGCGGTCCGTTACCGGCGCGAAATTTTAACTGAATGGTTAGTTTTGAGCGCGGGCGACCGCAGCCGCCGCCAACGGCGCTAGCGAAACGCCTGCAACTGTCCGCTCATCATTTGCAGCATCTTGTTCGCGGCGACCGAGAGCCTGCGCCCGACGCGGGTGACGAGATGCGCCTCCGCGTTCTCCAGGATCGGATGCGCGATCCTCACCGCGAAGACTTCCTTCGCCCGCAGCTCCGTGGCCGCCGCGAACGCGGGCATGACCGCAACGCCAAGCCCGGCCTTCACGAATTCCTTGAGGATCGCGAACGAATTCGTCGTCACGCTCGGAACCAGTCGGACATGCTCCGCATACTCGACCGCTTCGAGCATTTGCCGGATGCCGTACGACGGATGGGCGGCCGCGAGCGGAAACGTCGCGAGCTGCTGCACGGAGAGCACGGGGTAGCGCTCGCGCTCGAAGCCGGGACCGACGATCGCCATCATCGGCTGCTGCTTCGACGCGCGCGAGACGAGCTTCGGTTCGGCGGGCGGATTGTAGACCAGGCCGATTTCGCCTTCGTCGTTGACGATCTTGCGGATCACGTCGTTCGTGCCGCCCACTTCGAGGTTCACGCGGATGCCCGGGAACTGGCGGCAGAACTGCTGCATCGGCCCGGAGAGCATGTCGGAGACGAAGCCCTCGCCAAGTACGACGTCGACACGGCCCGTTTTGAGGCCGCGCAGCTCTTGCAGGTGGGAGAGCAGGTCGTCGCGATGCGCAAGCTGCTCGCGGAAGTACTCGATCACGTAGCGCCCGGCCTCGGTGGGCGTGACGCCGCGCGCGTGCCGCTCGACAAGCGTCGCATCGAGCTCCTTTTCCAGCAGCGCGATCTGGCGGCTGACCGCGGACGGCGCGACGTCGAGCCAGTCGGCCGCCGCGCGGATCGTGCCGCAGCGCACCGCTTCATAAAAGTAGACGATCCGGCTGTCGGTCAGCGTGTTGCCCATGATGAATCGCGTGAGTGTTCTAAAAAAGTGAACACTTTTAATAATGGAGTGGATTGATTATACGGTCCGGCCAGTCGAAGATGACCGCCCGCCCTTGCCGCACAGGCGCGAGGGCGATGAACGATACCGGGCCAAAACGGGGCCGGATGCAACGGGAGACTGGGATGGAGCAAACAATGGGGATCGGGCGCGAAGTGGCCGGAGGCGCCGGTGGCGCGGGCATCGCGAAGGTCATGCTGTACGCGGCGGGGATCCTGCTGATCGCGCAGGGCATCGGGTCGTTCACGTTCACGATCGGGCCCGGCAAGGTCGTGTTGCTGCCGATGATCTGGGCACTGCTGCTGGGCGCCGCGCTCGGCCTCTTCAGCGCGCGCTGGAAAAGCGCCGCGCGGCTCGACACGTCGAATCAGTTTCTCGCGGCCGCGATCCTGCAACCGGCGCTCCTCTTGTTCGTCGCGAAGCTCGGGCTGATGGTCGGCAGCGCGTTGCCCAAGCTCGCGGCAGCCGGCTGGGCGCTTGCCTTCCAGGAGTTCGGCCATTTCGTCGGCACGATCCTGCTCGGCTTGCCGCTCGCGCTGCTGCTCGGCATCAAGCGCGAGGCGATCGGCGCGACGTTCTCCGTGGGCCGGGAGCCGAGTCTCGCGATCATCGGCGAGAAGTACGGGATGGCGTCCCCTGAAGGGCGTGGCGTGCTCGCCGAATATCTGACCGGCACCGTGTTCGGTGCGGTGTTCATTGCCGTGTTCGCGGGCTTTGTCGCGAGCCTCCACATTTTCGACCCGCTCGCGCTGGCGATGGGTTCGGGCGTAGGCTCCGGCAGCATGATGGCTGCGGCCTCGGGCGCGATTGCGGCGCAGCAGGACCCGGAGACCGCGAAATCGGTGCTCGCGTTCGCCGCCGCCAGCAATCTGATCACGACGACGATCGGCACGTATTTCACGCTGTTCATCTCGCTGCCGCTCGCGGTGCTGGGCTATCGCGTGCTTGAGCCGCTGATCGGCCGGACGACGAAGGCCTCGACGGACGCGGCCGCGACAGCGAGCCCGGCGCTCGGCGACGTGCAGACCGAGGCGCCCGCGCTCGGCTACAGCACGCGGTTGCTCGTGTGGGTCGTGACCGCCGCGATGACGCTCGCCTGCGACTGGATCGCGCACGGCACGACGCCGCTCGTCGGCCTGCCGGGCATGGCGATCACGGTCGGCGCGACGATCATCGGCGATGCGGTGGCGCGCATGACCGGCAACAAGATTCCCGCCGTTTGCTGGGTGTCCGTGGTCGCCATGCTCCTGACCTCGCCGTGGTGCCCCTGGGCGCCGCAAATCGCGGCGTTCGGCGCGCACAACGACTTTCTCAACGTGACGACGCCGATGCTCGCCTTCGCGGGCCTGTCGATCGCGAAGGATATTCCGGCGTTCCGCCGGCTCGGCTGGCGCATCGTGCTCGTCTCGTTCGTCGCCAATGCCGGCTCGTTTATCGGCGCGGCGCTCGTCGCGCAGCTCTTTCACGTCTGAAGCGCTTGTCCATGAAACTGATCGAATCCATCGCGGCGAATGCCGACGAATTGCAGGCCATTCGCCGCGATATCCATGCGCACCCGGAACTGGGCTACGACGTGTTCCGCACCGCCGCGCTGGTCGCCGCACGGCTTGAACAATGGGGCTTCGCTGTCACGCCCAATGTGGGGCGCACGGGCGTCGTCGGCACGTTGACGCGCGGCGCGAGTTCGCGTGCGATCGGCCTGCGCGCGGATATGGACGCGCTGCCGGTGCAGGAGGCGAATACGTTCGCGCACCGTTCGACGGCGGCCGGCGTGATGCACGCGTGCGGCCATGACGGTCACACGGCGATGCTGCTCGGCGCCGCGCGCCATCTCGCGGAGCACGGCCGCTTCGACGGCACGGTTCACGTGATCTTCCAGCCGGCCGAGGAGGCCGGCGGCGGCGCGCGCGCGATGATCGAAGACGGGTTGTTCGAGCGCTTTCCGTGCGACGCGGTATTCGGGCTGCACAACTGGCCCGGCATCGCGGCCGGCGACTTCGCCGTGCGGCCCGGCGCGCTGATGGCGTCGACAAGCCTGTTCAAGATCAGGCTGCGCGGCGCCGGGTGTCATGCCGCGATGCCGCACCTGGGCCGCGACCCGGTGCTCGCCGCCGCGCACCTGCTCACGGCCTTGCAGGGCATCGTCACGCGCAACCGCAACCCGGTCGAGGGCGCCGTGCTGTCCGTCACGCAGATCCACGCGGGCGAGGCGTTGAACGTCGTGCCCACCGACGCGTGGCTCGGCGGCACCGTACGCACGTTCTCGGAGGAGACGCTCGCGCTGATCGAGCGGCGCATGCACACGATCGCGGCGTCGGTCGCGTCCGCGTTCGAGTGCGAATGCGAGGTCGATTTCGAACGCCAGTATCCGGCGACGATCAACGATCCCGCGCAGACGGCGCTGGCCGTCGAGGTGATGCGCGAACTGGTCGGCGAGGACCACGTGAACGCAGCGGTGGACCCGACGATGGCGGCGGAGGACTTCTCGTTCATGCTCAATGCGCGGCCCGGCTGCTACGCATTTCTCGGCAACGGCAGCGGCGATCATCGCTCACCCGGACACGGCGCCGGGCCGTGCCTTTTGCACAATGCGAGCTACGACTTCAACGACGCGCTGCTGCCGGTGGGAGCGAGCTATTTCGTGAAGCTCGTCGAGCGGTTCCTGGGTTGACGTCGGGTTTGGCCAGCGGAATATTGGCCGCATACAATGCTGCGCTTGGCAACTGTCGCGACGTGCGGGGGATCGCATAGCCGTCATGCCGGATTCTCGTACGCAGGGAATCCCGTCCCCCTGACGTCGCCAAGAACATGCAGAAGAACCGGCCTGAAAACGACGGCCCGGAGAGCGGCCCCGCGTCGCCATTCCGTAGCCAGCTCGTCTCGCGTCTCGACCTCGTCACGCTGCGCCTCTTCATCGCCGTCGTGGAAGAGGCGAGCATCGCGAAGGCGGCCGAGCGCGAGCACATGGCGCCGTCGGCGGTCAGCAAGCGGCTTGCGGATCTCGAACTCGCGCTGCGCGTGCCGCTGCTCGAACGGCATCGGCGTGGCGTGACGCTGACCAGCGCCGGAGAAGCGCTGCTCAGTCATTCCCGCCGCATCCTGCGCGATCTGACGCGGCTCGAAAGCGAGATGGCCGACTTCTCGGCGGAGACAAAGGGCGCGCGCGGGCACATCCGGGCGTCCGCGAACGAGTCGGCGCTGTTCGGCTTTTTCCCCGATGCGCTGGGGCGCTTCATGCGGGATTACCCGAGCATCACCGTCGAACTGCGGCCCGATACGAGTACCGGCGTCGTTCACGCGGTACGCGAAGGCGCGGCCGACCTCGGCATTTTCTGGGGCGATCAGCCAGTCGACGACCTCGACGTGATGCCCTGCTACGTGGACCGGCTCGTGGTCGTCGCGCCCGCCAACCATCCGCTCGTCGGGCGCAGGAACCTGCGCTTCGAAGAACTGCTCGACCACACGCTCATCATGCAGGAGCCGTACAGCTCGATCCAGGTGCTCGTGGAGCGCCTCGCGAGCGAGGCGGGGCGGGTACTGCGCTCGCGCATCCGGGTGGCCGGTTTCGACGCCGTCTGCCGCATGGCGCAGGCGGAACTCGGCATCGGTATCGTGCCGGACTATTTCGTCACGGGGCGCGCCGGCGCGATGCACATCGCGGAAATTCCACTCGACGAGCCGTGGGCCAGCCGCCTCCACAAGCTTTGCATCCGCCAGGCCGAAGAACTCCCTATCGCAACGCGACTGCTCGTCGAATTCCTCACGGCGTAACCGCGCCGCTGCTGCGGCGCGGCAATGTCTGCCATCGCGGTTGACGCATCATGCGTTCCGAAATACGTCTTCAGAGGCAATTTTGACGCCCGCAGACTGAGCTCCATCGATACCGACCGCCCGGCGGTCCCTCACGGAGCCTGTGTGACTTCTCCCTCGACATCTGCGCGCACGCTGTTCGACAAGCTGTGGGAACGGCATGTCGTCCACGCGCGCGACGACGGCCATACCCTCATCTATATCGACCGGCATTACGTCGGCGACGACCTGCCGCGCGACACGTTCGACAGTCTCGCGCGCAAGGGGCTGCGCGTGCGGCGGCCGGAGGCGACGTTCGCGATGGCCGACCATTACGCGTCCTCGCGCGGCCGCACGATTGCCGACGTCGTCGATGCCGAACGGCGCGAACTGGTCGAGCGGCTGATTCACTTCACACGTGAGCAGGGCGTGCCGATGTTCGCGCTCGACGATCCGCGTCACGGCATCGTGCACGTGAGCGGCCCCGAGCAGGGGCTGACGCTGCCGGGCATGACGGTCGTGTGCGGCGACAGCCATACGTCGACGCATGGCGCGCTCGGGGCATTCGGCTTTGGCATCGGGGCATCGGAAGTCGCGCATGTGCTCGCGACGCAGACGCTGTGGCAGCGCCGTCCGGCGACCATGCGCGCATCGTTCACGGGGCGCCTTGCCGCCGACGTCACCGCCAAGGATCTGGCGCTCGCCATGATTGCGCAGATCGGCGTGGCGGGCGGGGTGGGGCACGTGGTCGAGTACGCGGGCGAGACCATCGACGCGCTCTCCGTCGAAGCGCGCATGACGCTGTGCAACCTGTCGATCGAGGCGGGCGCGCGCGCGGGTCTCATCGCCCCCGACGACACGACGTTGGCCTGGCTGCACGGCCGCGCGTTCGCGCCGAAGGGCGCCGCGTGGGAGGCGGCCGTCGCCGGCTGGCGCGCATTGCGCACCGACCCCGGCGCGCCATTCGCGCGAGAGGTGTCGCTCGACGCGGCACGGGTCGCGCCCATGGTCACCTGGGGCACGAATCCGTCGCAATCGACCTCGATCGCGGGCGCGATCCTCGATCCGGCGGACATCGGCGACGCCGCGCAGCAGGAACGCGCGCTCGCCGCGCTCGACTATATGGACTTGCGCCCCGCGCAGCCGATCGAGGGCATCGCCATCGATCGCGTGTTCATCGGCTCCTGCACCAATGGCCGCCTGGAAGACCTGCGCGCCGCGGCGGCCGTGCTGGGCGGGCGGCGCGTGCGCGTTCCCACGCTGATCGTGCCGGGTTCGCGCGCGGTGCAGAACGCGGCGGTGGCCGAAGGTCTCGACCGGATTTTCGTGGCGGCCGGCGCGCAGTGGCGCGAGCCCGGCTGTTCGATGTGCCTGGCGATCAACGGCGACGAAGGCCGCGCCGGCGAGCGCATCGCCTCCACGACCAACCGCAATTTCGTCGGACGCCAGGGGCGTGGGGTCCGCACGCATCTGATGAGCCCCGGCATGGCGGCAGGCGCCGCCGTGACGGGATATATCGTCGACTATCGGGAGCTGCTGCGCGATGCAACCGTTGACCACGCTTGACGCCGTCGCGGTGCCGCTGCCCGCCGCCGACATCGATACCGACCAGATCCTTCCGGCGCGCTTCATGCATGCGCGACGGACCGATTACGGGCGCTACTTCTTCCACGACCAACGGTTCGATCCGCAATCCGGCGCCGTACGCCCGGAATGCGTGCTGAACCGCGCGGGCTACGCGCATGCGCAGATCCTCGTCACCGGTCCGAATTTCGGCTGCGGCTCGTCGCGCGAACAGGCGGTGCACACCTTGCTCGACTTCGGCATTCGCGCCATCGTCGGGACGACGTTCGGCGACATCTTCTTCAGCAACTGCCTGAAGAACGGCGTCCTGCCGATTCGCGCCGATGCCGCCTTTGTCGCGCACGTGAACGCATGGCTGGCCGAACGGCCGGGCGCGCGCGTCAAGGTCGATCTGCCCGCGCAACGGGTGGTCGCGCCCGATGGCACGACGATCGCGTTCGAGATCGACGCATTTTCAAAAGAAGCGCTTGCAGGCGGTCTCGACGAGATCGATGTCACGTTGCGCCTGCGCGAGAAGATCGACGACTTCGAACGCCGCCACAGTCTCGGCCTGACCTAGCCGGAATTCGGACAGCAAGTCCGCACGACCCCGATTCACCAGACTGAAATTAACATAGGAATACGAATGAAAATCGCAGTGCTCCCCGGAGACGGAATCGGCCCGGAAGTGACGGCCCAGGCGCTCAAGGTGCTGGGCGTGCTCCAGAACGAAGGCATGCCGCTCGAATTCGAGCACGCGCTGATCGGCGGCTGCGCCTACGACAGCACCGGCCACCCGCTGCCGCAAGCGACACGGCAACTCGCGGTCGAAGCCGACGCGATCCTGTTCGGCGCCGAGGGCGGCTTCGAGTATGAAACCTTGCCGCGCGGACTGCGTCCCGGCGACGCGTTGCTCGCGTTGCGCCAGGAGTTGCAGTTGTTCGCGAATTTCCGGCCCGTGGTCGCGTACCCCGAGTTGCTCGGCGCCTCGCCGCTGAAGTCGGCGCATATCGACGGGCTGGACCTGTTGATCCTGCGGGAACTCACGGGCGACCTGTACTTCGGCAGCCCGCGCGGCGTGGCGGTGGAGAACGGCTTGCGCGTGGGGGTGAACACGATGCGCTACGACGAAGCGGAGATCCGGCGCATTGCGCACGTCGCGTTTCGCACCGCGCGCAAGCGCCAGTCGCGCGTGTGCTCGGTCGACAAGGCGAATGTGCTGGAGTCGATGGAGTTGTGGCGCGAGGTGATGGACGAGGTCGCCACCGGCTATCCCGACGTCGCACTCGAACACCTCTATATCGATGCCGCGGCGATGTCGTTGCTGCGCGCCCCGCGGCATTTCGACGTGATCGTGACCGGCAATCTGTTCGGCGACATCCTCTCCGACGAGGCGTCGATGCTCACGGGCTCGATTGGCATGTTGCCGTCGGCGTCGATCGGCGAGGGCACGAAGGGGCTTTACGAGCCCGTGCACGGGTGCGCGCCCGATATCGCCGGGAAGGACATCGCGAATCCGCTGGCCTCGATCCTCTCCGCGGCCATGATGCTGCGCATGAGCTTCGACGCTGACGCGGCCGCCACGCGTATCGAGCGGGCCGTGCGGCGCGTGCTGGCGTCCGGCTATCGCACGGCGGACATCGTCGAGCCGGGAACGAAGCGGGTCGGCACCGCGCAAATGGGCGATCTCGTTGTCGCCGCCATGTCCTGAGGCGCGCATGCGTGTCGTGGAAAACGGGAGAAAGGAGGCCGGCATGAACAAGGAACGCAAACCGCTGGTGCGATTCCGTGGCGTAGGCAAGAGCTACGACGGCATCAACCGGGTGGTCGACGGGCTCGACCTCGACATTTACGAAGGCGAATTTCTGTCGCTGCTGGGGCCGTCGGGGTCCGGAAAAACGACCTGTCTGATGATGCTCGCGGGTTTCGAATCGCCGACCGAAGGCGAAATCTGGCTGGGCGACACGCTGCTGAATGTCACGCCGCCCCACAAGCGCAACATCGGCATGGTGTTCCAGAACTACGCGCTCTTTCCGCACATGACGGTCGCGCAAAACGTCGCGTATCCGCTCACGGTACGCAGGATGGGGGCGGCAGAAAAGCAGACCGCCGTGGGGCGGGCGCTGGACATGGTGCAGATGAGCCAGTACGCCTCGCGTCTGCCGGCAAGCCTGTCGGGCGGGCAGCAACAGCGTATCGCGCTCGCTCGGGCGCTGGTGTTCAACCCGCGTCTCGTGTTGATGGACGAACCGTTGGGCGCGCTCGACAAGCGGCTGCGCGAGCACATGCAGATCGAACTGAAGGATCTGCACGCCACGCTCGGGCTGACGTTCGTGTATGTCACGCACGACCAGAGCGAAGCGCTCACGATGTCCGATCGCGTGGCGGTGTTCGACGCCGGGAAGATCCAGCAGATCGACCGTGTCGATGCGTTGTACGAAACACCGGGCAACGGTGTCGTCGCGAACTTTGTCGGGGACAACAACGTCTTTGTCGGCCGCCTGCTGGCGCTCGACGGCGAACGGGGCGAAGTCGGTCTGCCGGGCGGCGAAGTGCTCGTGGGGCGGGTGATCGGCGCGCCGCGCGTGGGCGACACGGTGCGCGCCTGCGTGCGTCCCGAGCGGATCGCGCTGGGCGACGAGGCGGGCGCGGAGGGTGGAGCCGCAGTGGCCAACACGATGCGGACGCGATCGGAAGGGATGCTGTATTTCGGCGACCACGTCCGGTTCCGCTTCTCGCTGGCCGGGCAGGATTCGGGGTTCGTCAAGGTGCCGCTCGACGACGCGGGCCTGGGCGGCATAGGGAACGGCGACGCAGTCGTGCTGCGTTTCGCCGAACGACACGTGCGGATCTTCGCATAACGCTTTTTTCAATCTAATCGGGGTGGACATCATGCGTAATACTCAATGGATCGGTGCCGTGGCGGTTGCCGTTGCCCTTCAATCGCTTTCCTGCGGCGCCTTCGCGCGGCCGCTCGCCGTCGTCAACTACGGCGGCACGCTGGCCGAGGCGCAGCAGAGCGCGTTCATCGCGCCGTTTCAGGCCGCAACCGGCATCGACGTGACGGCGTCCTCGTATTCGGGTGAACAGGCGAAGGTCAAGGCGATGGTGGATGGTCAGCAAGTTAGCTGGGATGTCGTCGAAGTCGAATCGACCGACGTCGGCCGCGGCTGCGACAGCGGCCTGTACGAGCACATCGACTGGTCGAAGGTCCCGCAAGGCGCTCAGCTCAACGCGGCGGCAAAGACGCGCTGCGGCGTGGGCATATTCGCGTGGGCCAATACGTTCGCGTACAACTCGAAGCTGCTCCAGGGCACGCCGACCAGTTGGGCGGACTTCTGGAATACGCAGAAATTTCCGGGCAAGCGCGGCATGCGCAAGACTGCTCGCGGCAACCTCGAATTTGCGCTGATGGCCGACGGCGTGAAGCCTGCCGACGTCTACAAGGTGCTCGCCACGCCGGAAGGCGTCGACCGCGCATTCCGCAAGCTCGACGCGTTGCGCCCCAGCATCCAGTGGTGGGATGCGGGCGCGCAACCGGCGCAGTTCCTCGTTTCGGGCGACGTCGCCATGTCGACTGTCTTTAGCGGACGCATCATCACGGCGCAAAAGGCGGGGCAGCCGCTCGACCTCGTCTGGAACGGCGCGATCTCCGACTACGACTACTGGGTCATCCCGAAAGGCTCGGCGATGAAGGACGACGCGCTGAAGTTCATCAACTATTCGATCGGCGCCGATCAACAGGCTGCGTTTCTCTCGAAGCAGCCGGGCGGACCGGCCAATGCCCAGACACTCGCGAAGATGTCACCGGCGCAGCTCAAGAATCTGCCGAATACGCCGGAGCATGCGAAGGTCGGCGTCGTGAACGACCGTGAGTTCTGGGACGAACACGGCGATGATCTCGACCAGCGCTTCGCCGCCTGGGCCGCGCGCTGAACGGATGGCTGCCATGTCGAATCCGTCGGGCGCTACAGAGTTGGGAACGGTGGTCAACGGGGCGGCGCGCCCGCCCGCAGCCGCCCGGCCGCGCGCCGCGAAGGTGGCGCGCTCGCGTGGCGACGTGGGCGGGGCGCTGTTGCTGATCGCGCCGCTCGCGTTGTTCATGCTGGTCTTTTTCGTCGTGCCGATTGCCAGCCTGCTGACGCGGGCCGCGTGGGACCCGTCGGTGGCGGTGGCGTTTCCGGGCACGGCTCGCGCGCTGGCGAACTGGGACGGCGCGTCGGCGCCGCCTGCCGCGGCGTTCGGCGCGTTGGCGGCCGATATCGTCGCGGCCGACGATGCCGGCACGCTGGGCGACGCGACAGAGCGGCTCAATCGTGACGCGCCCGGCATGCGACTGTTGCTGTTGCGCGCGCGTCGCCATCTGGATCATCTCGCCGAAGGCGCGGGCCAGCCCGCCGCGCCCCGCGACCCTGCCGCCGTGAAAGCGGATCTGATCCAGTACGATCCCCACTGGGGCGAGGCGCCGGCATGGCGCGCCATTGCGCGCGCGGTGCGTCCGCTGACGGCTGCCTACGCGCTGCGCGCCATCGACAGTCATCAGGATGCCGAAGGACGTATCGCCATGCTGCCGCCCGATCGGCGCGTCTTTCTGCCGATACTCGGGCGCACGTTCGGGATCAGCGCGGTCGTGACGGCGCTGGTTGTCGTATTCGGCTTTCCGCTCACCTACTGGCTGAGCAGGCTGCCGGCGGCGCGCCAGCGACTCATGCTGATGGCGGTGCTGATTCCGTTCTGGACGTCGATTCTCGTGCGCATCGCGGCCTGGATGGTCGTGCTGCCGCGCGAAGGCGTGATCAACCGGCTGGCGCTCGCGATGCACATCGTCGACACGCCGCTCGACCTCATCTACAACCGCACGGGCGTTGTCATTTCGATGGTGCACATCCTCATTCCGTTCATGGTCTTGCCGCTGCTCGCGGTGATGCGCGGCATTCCGCTAACTTACCAGCGCGCCGCCGTTTCGCTCGGCAGCCATCCGTTCGGCGCGTTCTGGCGCGTGTATGCGCCGCTCACCGCGCCCGGCGTCGCAGCCGGTGCGCTGCTCGTGTTCGTCAGCGCGCTCGGTTACTACATCGCGCCCGCGCTGCTCGGCGGCGCGGGGGACCAGATGCTCAGCTATTACATCGCCTGGTTCACCAACACGTCGATCAACTGGGGGCTTGCCGCCGCGTTGAGCGCGCTGCTGCTGATCGCGACCGCGTTGCTGTTCGTCGTCTACCGGATGCTCATGGCCGGGCGCCGGCACCTGTTCGGGGAGGCGGCGACGTCATGAGACTCATGCCCGCTTTCGAGCCATCGGTCGGCTTGCCCGAGAAAGTCTGGTACGTCGCGCTGCGCGTGCTTTGCTACGGACTGCTTGCGTATCTCGCGCTGCCCATTGTCGCGCTGGTGCCGCTGTCGTTTTCGGCGGACTCGTTCCTCGTCTACCCGGTGTCGCACTGGTCGCTCCACTGGTATCGCGTGCTGTTCACCTCCGACATCTGGTGGCGTGCGATCCGCAACAGCTTTATCGTTGCGCCGAGCGCCACGGTGCTCGCCACCGTACTCGGCACGCTTTGCGCACTCGGCCTCGACCGTGCGAGCTTTCCGGGCAAGCGGCTGCTGACCGCGGTGATGCTTTCGCCCCTCGTTGCACCGCTGGTCGTGGTCGCGGTCGGCATGTATCTGTTCTACATGAAGCTGCACCTGGCGGGAACCTTCGTCGGGCTCGTCATCGCACATGCGCTGCTGGGCGCGCCGTTCGCGGTGACCACGGTCGGCGCGGTGCTCAAGGGCTTCAACCGGTCGCTCGTCAACGCGAGCCTGAGCCTCGGCGCAGGCCGCGTGGAAACGTTCTTCCGCGTGACGCTGCCGCTGATCCTGCCCGGCGTGCTCTCGGGTGCATTGTTCGCCTTCGCCACCTCGTTCGACGAAGTCGTCATCACACTGTTTCTCGCGGGCCCGGACCAGGCCACGATTCCACGGCAGATGTTCAGCGGCATTCGCGACAGCATCACGCCGACGATCGTTGCGTTGGCCACGATCCTCGTGCTGTTCTCGACCTCGCTGCTGGTGCTGGGCGAATGGCTGCGCCGCAAAGGCGCCGCCGCCCGCTGACGCCACAGTCGCATTTTTCGATCTGCGCAGCCGTCGTTTGCCCGTGGTCTTCGGCGAACGATGGCTGACCGTCGATACCGCCCACAGCCGCTTCACCCGCACCTCGCGACACCACGCCCACCTCGTCCAGTAGCCGGTCATGCCCGGCGCTGCGTCAACCGCGTTCCCCGCAAGCCCTTATCGTTCGCAACCCGCGCGAGCGCACGACGCCGCGCCCGTTAGTAACGCACAAGTTCGAATTCCGCCAGTTGCAGGCATCAGCGGGGAAACCCTAATTCAAATGCTTGTAACGCTACACGTAACATTATTAAAAATAACGTTATTAGCCTTATTCGTCGATCAAGACAAAAGATATCGATAGCAACACTAGCCGTACACGTTCCCGCTCACTGAGATTAGTCATGGCTGAAACCCACCCGCGCAGCCCCTGCGATGCGCCGCCCCCGCTGCTCGAGATGCGCAATATCGGCAAGACGTTTTCCGGCATGCGCGCGCTGCGCGACGTCCGCCTCGACGTGCGGCGCGGCGAAGTTCACGCGCTCATGGGCGAAAACGGCGCGGGCAAATCGACGCTCATGAAGATCCTGAGCGGCGCCTATCAGGCCGACGCGGGCGCGCAGATCCTGCTCGAAGGCAAGCCCGTGGCGATCCACGGACCGCAGGCCGCGCGCGATCTCGGCATCGCCGTGATCTATCAGGAGCTGAGTCTCGCGCCCAACCTCAGCGTGGCCGAGAACATTCACGCGGGGCGGGAGCTTCGCAAGCGCGGCTGCCGCTGGCTTGCGGACCGCGCGGCGATGGAACGTGCCTGCGCCGACGTGCTCGCGCGTCTGGGGGCGCGCTTCGGCCCCGCCACCCGCGTGGGCGACCTCACGATCGCCGAGCGACAACTCGTGGAGATCGCGCGCGCCATGCTCGCCAACGCGCGCATTCTCGTGATGGACGAGCCCACCACGCCGCTCTCCACGCGCGAAACGGACCGGCTTTTCGCGCTGATCCAGCGCCTGCGCGAAGCGGGCATGGCGATCATCTACATCAGCCACCGCATGGCCGAGATCTATGCGCTCTCCGACCGCGTTTCGGTGCTGCGCGACGGCAGCTACGTCGGCACACTGGAGCGCGCCGAGTTGTCCGAAGCGCGGCTCGTGAAGATGATGGTGGGCCGCGATCTTTCGGGCTTCTATCGCAAGGCGCATCGCTTTGCGGGCGACGCGCCGGTGGCGCTCGCGGTGCGTGATCTCGCGGACGGCGTGCGCGTGCACGGTTGCAGTTTCGTGCTGCACGAGGGCGAGGTGCTTGGGCTGGCCGGGCTCGTTGGGGCGGGCCGCACCGAGCTGGCGCGGCTTGTCTACGGCGCGCGCAAACGTTCGGCGGGCACGGTCGAGGTGGCGGGAGGCAAGCCGCTCCAGCCGCGTTCGCCGCGCGATGCGATCCGCGCCGGTGTGGTCTACCTCACCGAAGACCGCAAGGGCGACGGCCTCTTTCTCGACATGAGCGTGCACGACAACATCAACGTGATGATCGCGGGGCGCGACGCGCGCGCGGGTGTCCTCGATCGCCGCAAGGCGGCGGGCCGCACGGGCGCGGCGGTGGATGCGCTCGCGATCCGCGTGGCGCGAGCCTCGGCCAACGTGGGCTCGCTCTCGGGCGGCAACCAGCAGAAGGTGCTGCTTTCGCGGCTGCTGGAGATCCGTCCGCGCGTGCTAATTCTCGACGAGCCCACGCGCGGCGTCGACATCGGCGCGAAGTCGGAGATCTACCGGATCATCGACCAGCTCGCGCGCTCGGGCGTGGCGATTCTCGTGATTTCGAGCGAATTGCCCGAGGTGATCGGCGTGTCCGACCGCGTGCTCGTGATGCGCGAGGGCACGATTGCCGGCGAGCTGGCAGGCGAGGGCGCGATCAGCCAGGAAGCCATCATCGAACTCGCCACGGGGTCGAGCGCGGATGCCGCCGATCGCTCGCCCGCTCGCGCGGCCGCCTGACGTTCACCTCGTCACCCGCATCCTTCCCCGCCGGAGCATCCCCGGCGCGACGCCATTGCTTCACCGCCCCGACAACGACAACACGGAGACGACATGACCCAACTCACCCTGAACCCGGACGGTCCCGGCGCGCAACCCGCGAACGGCGGCACGCCGAACCGCCGCCGAACGCGCCTGCGCTCGCTCGCCCGCACGGCCGGCATGCTGCCCGTGCTCGTGCTGCTGTGCATCGGCTTTGGCCTTGGCAACGGCGAATTCCTCACGGTGCAGAATCTGTCGATCGTGGCGCAACAGGCGTCGATCAATGTCGTGCTCGCGGCGGGCATGACCTTCGTCGTGCTCACCGGCGGCATCGATCTTTCGGTGGGCTCGGTGCTGGCCGCCGCGGCGGTGGTGGCCATGCTCGTGTCGAACGCGCCCGGCTGGGCGTGGGCCGCGATTCCCGCCGCCTTGCTGCTGGGCGGCGTGCTGGGTGTGGCGAACGGCGGTCTGATCGCGCTGCTGCGCCTGCCGCCGTTCATCGTCACGCTCGGTTCGCTGACCGCGGTGCGCGGCGTCGCGCGCGTGCTGGGGCACGACACCACCGTGTTCAATCCGCAATTACCGTTCGCGTTCATCGGCAACGATTCCATTGCGGGCGTGCCCTGGCTCGTCGTGATCGCGGCCATCGTGATCGCGGTTTCGTGGTTCGTGCTCAGGCGCACCGTGCTCGGCCTGCATATCTACTCGGTGGGCGGCAATGCCGAGGCGGCGCGGCTGGCCGGCATCAAGGTGCGCTCGATCCAGATTTTCGTCTACACGGTTTCCGGCCTGCTGGCGGGGCTTGCCGCCGTCATGTCGGCCGCGCGCCTCTACGCGGCCAACGGTCTGCAACTCGGCCAGTCGTACGAACTCGATGCCATCGCCGCCGTGATCCTTGGCGGCACCAGTTTCGTGGGCGGCGTGGGTTCGATCGTCGGCACGCTGGTGGGCGCGCTCATCATCGCGGTGCTCACGAACGGTCTCGTGCTCATGGGGATCTCGGATGTGTGGCAGTACATCATCAAAGGGCTCGTGATCATCGGCGCGGTGGCGCTCGACCGCCTGCGCCAGCAGGGCTCCGCGCGCACCTGACTATCTGGATCAGTACGCAAACAAATACCCACACGAGCGCACGCCGCGCTCGCTTCAACACCCGCTGTCCCATTCAACGAGGAGACGTATTCATGCTCAGGAAGACCCTGATTGCCGCCGGCGTTGCCATTGGCCTGGCGGCCACGGCCAGCACGGGCGCCCATGCCGAGGGCAAGCCGCTTCGCTCGATCGGCATCACCGTGAACGATCTTGGCAATCCTTACTACATCACGCTCATCAAAGGCGCCCAGGCGAAGGCCAAAGAGATCAATCCCAATGTCCGCGTGACGACGCTGGGCGCGGACTACGACCTGAACAAGCAGTTCACGGAGATCGACAACTTCATTGCCTCGCACGTCGACATGATCGTCTTGAATGCCGTCGATCCGAGGGCGATCGAGCCCGCCGTGCGCAAGGCGAAGGCGGCGGGCATCGTCGTGGTGGCCGTGGATGTCGCGGCAGCGGGCGCCGATGCAACAGTGCAGACGAACAACGTGCAGGCGGGCGCTCTCTCGTGCGGCTATCTCGCGAGCCGGCTCAACGGCAAGGGCAACGTGATCATCGAAAACGGGCCGCCCGTCTCGGCGGTGCTGGACCGCGTGGAAGGCTGCCGGTCCGCGTTCGCGAAGCATCCCGACATCAAGGTGCTCTCCGACGACCAGAACGCGAAAGGCTCGCGCGACGGCGGCATGAACGCCATGCAGGGCTACCTCACGCGGTTCCAGAAGATCGACGCCGTGTTCGCGACCAACGACCCGCAGGCGCTCGGCAGCGACCTTGCAGCGAAGCAGTTGCGCCGCAAGGGCATCGTCCTCGCTTCGGTGGATGGCGCGCCCGATGTCGAGGCGGCGCTCAAGAGCGCGGACAGCTCGATCGCCGCGTCGGCGAGCCAGGACCCGTGGGCGATGGCGCAGCAGGCGGTGACGCTCGGCTACGGCATCATGAACGGGCACAAGCCGGCCAATCCGGTCGTGCTGATGCCTTCCACGCTGGTCACGCGCGAGAACGTGGCGAGCTACCAGGGCTGGTCGTCGCACTGAGCGGCGGCTTGCGCGTCGCGCGC
Source organism: Paraburkholderia unamae (assembly GCF_003268775.1). Lineage (GTDB taxonomy): Bacteria > Pseudomonadota > Gammaproteobacteria > Burkholderiales > Burkholderiaceae > Paraburkholderia > Paraburkholderia unamae. The sequence goes on along the minus strand of NZ_QLSU01000015.1, from coordinate 63,945 downwards.
TACGCTACAAGCTCGACCGATGGATACGATGCAACGCGAACGAAACCGGGCCGCGGCCGCCGCGAATGCAGACGATGCGTCTGTCTGGCGGTGGTTGTCGGCCTTGCTGGAGGAGCGCCGCATCAAATGGCGATACAGCTTCCACACCTGGGTCGTGACCGTCGACCGACGGCAGACCGCCACGGCATGCAGCTTTGACAGCGCGATACGACTGGCGAAAATCGCGGCAGAGGAAAGCGGCGCTTCGCCGCAGGCATGCGGATTGAAGGCACACGCTAAAGACAAAAACTGAAGGCAAAAGCCAGGGGCCCGTGAACCGGGCCCCCCACTTGCGCTTAGCTGCCGCTCACATACCCCCCATCCACCGGCAACGTGACGCCGGTCACGAACGCCGCCGCGGGCGACGCGAGAAAGACAGCGGCGCCCACCAGATCCTCGGCTTCCCCCCAGCGCTTGAGCGCCGCGCGCGCCGCGATCTTTTCCGCCGACGCGGGCGTTTCCCAGAGCGCGCGTGTCATGTCCGTGCGATGGTAGCCCGGCGCAATCGCGTTCACGCGCACGCCCGCCACCCCGAACGCGTGCGCCAGCGCGCGCGTGAGGCCCAGGATGCCGGTCTTGCTCGCGCAATAGGCGGGCACTTCCACGTCGGCGAGATAGCTGAGCATCGAGGCGACATTCACGACCACGCCCTTCGTGCGTTCGAGCAGCGGCCGCGCCGCCATCGAAAAGCGCATGGCCGCCGTGAGGTTCACGTCGATCACCTCGCGAAACACGTCGTCGCGGTACTCGTCCATCGGGCGCGCCACACCGGCCGCATTAATGAGGATATCCAACGATTCGAGATCGCTGCAAAAGCGGTTGATGTCATCGACGTTGCGCACGTCGACACGTTCGAAACGGATGTGCGAGAGCGTGGCGTCGGCGCGCAGCGCTTCGAGCTTGGCGGGCGAGCTGCCCGTGGCGATCACGCGCGCGCCGAGCGAGGCGAAGCCCTCGGCGATCGCCAGGCCGATACCGCTCGTCGCCCCCGAGACGAGCACGGTCTTGCCGCTGAAGAGGCCGGGCCGGAAGGCGTGGATTTCCTGGTTTTCCGCAGCGTTTTTTTGCAGGGCGGTTTGTGTCATGTTCAGGCAGCTCCTTGCTGGATGAGTGTGTCGAGACGCGCGGCGTAGCGGTCCATCGCCTTGAGGGCGGCGACCACCATGGCGGGCTCGACGGGATACGGTTCGTTGTGAATGATTTCGCCCGCGCGGCAGGCGCGCGCCGCCACGGTTTCGAGCGCGTGGTGGTCGTCGGCGTCGACGTTGACCTGGGCGAGCCGCGTGGGCAAGCCGACCGCGCGGCAAAAGCGGAACACGCGCCGACGCTCTTCGTCGGGCACGGTCGAGAGAAACAGCGAGGCGAGTACGCCGATCGCCACCTTTTCGCCGTGCAGCAGGCTGTGCGACGAAGGCAGGTCGGCCAGGCCATGATGGATCGCGTGCGCCGCCGCCACGCCGCCCGATTCGAAGCCAATGCCGGAGAGCAGCACCGTCGCTTCGAGCGTTGCGTCGAAGTCGGGTGTGACGAGTTGCGCCCGGCAGTCTTCGACCGCTTGCGGCGCGTGCGCGAACAGCAGGTCGCGGCACAGCCGCGCGGCTTCGAAGGCGAGCGCCGTGCCACGCCCGCCGCACAGGTTGCGGGCATAAGCGCGCCGGCAGGCCTCGGCCTCGTAGTACGTCGCGAGCGCGTCGCCGATGCCCGCAATGAAAAAGCGCGCCGGGGCGCGCACGATCACGGCGGTGTCGAGCAGCACGAGGTTCGGGTTGCTGCGCACGAAGCGGTCGCGCACCACGCGGCCCGCTTCGTCGTAGATCACCGCGAGCGCGCTGCACGGCGCATCCGAGGCCGCGATGGTCGGCACGCAGGCGAACGGCAGCCGCAGGTCGTCGGCGGCCGCGCGGCCCGTGTCGATCACCTTGCCGCCGCCGAACGAGACGACCACGTCCGCGCCGCTCGCGCGAATCCACTCGGCGGTTTCGGCAACCGAGCGCTCGGTGCAGGCGGCGTCGACTTCACGCACCTGCAAGGTGACGCGCTCGGCGCGCGCGCGCACCGGTTCGAGCAGCGCCGCGACGTTGCGATCGACAAGACACGCGGCGTGCGAACCAAGACGTGCGAGTTCGGCGTCGAGCGTGGCGAGCGCACCGGCGCCCTGGACGTAGCGCGAGGGGAATATGCTGGTTCTCAACATGATTGGGTCTGCGAAATATGTGCGGAAACGGATGCGGGTCAAGAAACCATCACGCCCGGCAGCCCGAGCGCGGCGGCGATGTCGCGTGCGTGGTGCACGATCTGCGTGCCTTGCGGAAAATGCATGTTGGCCTCGGGGGCTTGCGCATCGGGCCAGCCGAGCACGCGCATGCCCGCGGCGAGCGCGGCGCGCGCGCCCGTTGGGCTGTCTTCGATGGCGATGGCCTCGGCGGGCGCGACGTCCAGCAGATACGCGGCGCGCAGGTAGGCTTCGGGGTCGGGCTTGCCGTGCCGCACGTCGTTGACGCTCACCGAAACGCGCTCGGGCGCTTGCAGCCCGAGCGCTTTCAGATTGGCTTCGAGCAGCACGCGGCCCGCGTTGGAAACGACGGCCTGGCGCAACCCGGCCGCGTGCGCGGCGCGCCAGATTTCGAGTGCGCCGGGGCGCGCTTCGAGTGTCGGCGCTTCGGCCACATAGCGCGCGGCGCGCAGCGCCGACCACGCCGCGTAATCCGCTTCGATGCCGAAGCGTTCGCGGCAGAGGCGGTACACGTCGAGCCCGCTGCGGCCGAACGTCAGCGGATGCAGCTCGTCGCCCGCCTGAATGCCGTAGTGCGCGAGCACCGCGATCAACGTTTGCATGTGCAGCGGTTCGCTGAGCGCGAGGGTGCCGTCCATGTCCCAGAGCACGGCGCGGGGCGGTGTGTTCATGCGTGGTCTCCCGCGAGTCGGTCGAGGTCGTCGTAGAACTGCTGCGAGTGCGTATAGAGGCGCTCGAAGATCGGCATCATGCGGTCGTAGGTGTCGGCGGCGCGCGGGTCGGGCTGCACCTCGCGCGCGAAGCGCACGAAACGGCGCACGGCGTCGCCGAGCGTCGCGAACTGGCCGGTGGCGGTGGCCGCGAGCAGCGCGCAACCCATCACGCCGCATTCGACCTCGGCGGGCACGAGCACCGGCGTGCGGTACATGCTGGCCTTGATGTCGAGCCACAACGCGGCCTTCGCGCCGCCGCTCGCCGCCACCAGCCGCTCGATCGCCACGCCCGCGGGCTGGATCATCGCCATGTGGCGGCGCACGCCGAAGGCCACGCCTTCGAGCACCGCGCGGTGCAGGTGCGCGAGGCCGTGGCGCGCCGCGATGCCGAAGAACTGCGCGCGCGAGTTCGGCTGCGCGCCCAGCCGCTCGCCGGTGAGGTACGGCAGGAAGAAAAGGCCCTCGGCGCCCACCGGCGCTTCGGCGGCCTTGCGCGCGACGTCCTCGTACGAGAGGGCGTTTTCGTGGAACGCGCGGCGCGCCCAGCGCATGGCGTCGCCGCCCGAGTCGAGCAGCGTGAAGCGGCCCCACAAGCCCTCGCAGGTCGCGACGTTCGAGACCTCCGGGTGCAGCATGGGCGTGTCGGCAATCACGGTGATGATCGACGAGGTGCCCGTGATGTCCGAGGCGAGGCCGCTCTCATGCACGCCCGAGCCCAGCACCGAGGCTGGATAGTCGGCCGCGCCCACCAGCACGGGCGTGCCTTCGCGCAGACCGGTAGCCTGCGCGGCCGCCTTCGTGACCGCGCCGAGCAACTCGTGCGGCGCGCGGATGGGCGGCAGCTTGCGCGCGTCCAGACCGAGCGCATCGAGCATGACCGGCGACCACCCGCGCGTTTGCGGGTCCATCAGGAAGGTCATCGAGGCGTCGCTCCAGTCGCACGCGCGCTCGCCGGTGAGCCGGAAGTTCACGTAGTCCTTCGGCATGAATACGGTCGTGGCGCGCTCGTAGGCGTCGCGCTCGTACTCGCGAATCCACTGGAGCTTGAAGCCGGGCCATGCGGGCGTGGCCGGATTCGCGGTGCGCGCGAGCCAGGCGTGCGCGTCGGGGCCGCTGCCGTGGCGCGCGCGAAACGCTTCGACCTGCCCGGCGGCGCGCTTGTCGTTCCAGAGCGGCGCGGTCTCGCGCGTGAGTTCGCCGTCGGCGTCGACGAGCACGGTGGCGTGCATCTGTCCGCAGGCGCAGATCGCGGCGATGTGCTGCGCCGCGCCCGGCTCGGCCGCCAGCACCTCGCGGATCGCGTGCACCGCGCCCGCCCACCAGTCGAGCGGCCGTTGCTCGGACCAGCCATAGCGTGGCACGATCTGCTCGTGCTCGCGCGCGGCAAGGCGGCGGATCGTGCCGCTCGCATCGACGAGCGCGGCGCGCACGCTGCCGGTGCCCACGTCGATCGCCAGATAGGTTGTCTCCATGTTTGCTTGTCCCATCGTCGTGGGGAATATCCTTGTTCAGTTGCCTCGCGCAGTGGCTTCTTTCAGGCGCTGCCCGCTTGAGTCCGCACGCGCCACGCGCATTGCGTGCGCGCGCGGTAGAGCGCCAGCGCGCCGCGCTCCTCGACAATGCGCGCGTCGATCTCGCCCGGCGCGATCGTGTTGAAGTCGAAGAGACCATGATGATGCGCGATCATCACGCGTACGCCCGAGCCTTTCGCGAGCGTCACCGCTTCGTCGAGCGTGAAGTTGCCCGGCACGCCGTTGCCGCTGCGCTCGGCGTCGCGCCCGTTCACGGGCAGCAGCGCGACATGCGGCGCGAGCGCGGCCACGTTCGCGGTGAGGCCAGGGTAGGGCACGCAGTCGCCCGAATGATAAATGCGCACCCCGGCAATCTCGACCACGTAGCCGAGCCACGGGTGCCGCCCCTGCGCGTCGATGTCGAGCGTTTCGTGCGCCGAGGCGAGGGGCGCGACGCTGAGTTCCGGCACGTCGGCGAGCGGCTGCACGCGCTCGCCCGCGTTCACGGCGATCAGGCGCGAGGCCTCCACGCCGCAGCGCTTCACCGCTTCGTCGAGCGTGGCCGCGGGCACCACGAAACGCAGCCCCGGAAAGCGCCGCGCGAGCGGTTGCAGCGTGTCGGGGTCCATGTGGTCGGTGTGACGATGCGTGCACAGCACGAGGTCCACGTGCTCCAGATCCTCGGGTGCGATCGGCGCGGCCATCATGCGCTCGTGCGCATAGCGCGCGCCGCGATACTTGCGCGCGAGCGAATCGGAAAGATACGGGTCGATCAGGACGCGCAAGCCCGCGCCCTCGATCACGAAGCCCGCCTGGCCGAGCCAGTAGAGCGCGACGTCGGCGGCGGCGACGGGCGCATGCGCCGGCGGCGCGGCCAGACGCGCCGCGAGCGGCATCTCGAAGGTCTCGACGTCGATGGAAAGACGCGCGGCGCTCATGCTTACCAGCACACGTAGCCGCCGTCGGCGAGCACGATCGAGCCGGTCATCAGGCTCGCGGCTTCGCTGGCGAGAAACAGCACGACCGAGGCCACTTCGTCCACGCGGCCCAGCCGGTTCATCGGCGTGCCGCCCACCCAGTGGCGATACATCTCCTCGTCTTCGTACACGTACTTGTTCATTTCCGTGTCGATATAGGTGGGCGCCACGGCGTTCACGCGCACGCCGCGCGCGCCCCATTCGGCGGCGAGCGAGCGCGTGAGGTGATGCACGCCCGCCTTCGACGCGTTGTAGTTCGCCTGCTCCTGCGGCCGGTTCACGATGAAGCCCGACATCGAGCCCACGTTCACGATGCTGCCGCCGCCGTGCGCCAGCATGCTCTTGCCGAACGCGCGGCAGCAGCGGAACACGCCGTTCAGATTCACGTCGATCACGCGGCCCCACACCTCGTCGGTCATGGTTTCGGCGGGATGGTTCGAGATGGCGATGCCCGCGTTGTTCACGAGCACGTCCACGCGGCCGTGGCGCGCGATCACGGCGTCGTGCACGCGCTGCACGGCAGCCACGTCGGTCACGTCGAGCCGTTCGCCTTCGACCTGCGCGCCCGTTGCCGCGAGCTTGCTCACGGCTTCGTCGAGCGCGCCCTGATCCATGTCCGTGAGCACCACGCGGGCGCCTGCCTGCGTGAGCGCATCGGCGATCGCATAGCCGATCCCGCGCGCGGCCCCCGTCACCACGGCGAGCTTGCCGTCCAGGCGGAATTTGTCGAGATACATCGTCGGTCCTTCGAATGGAGTGAATGAGTGCGCCAGCGCGCGTTCATGCGGCTGGCGGCTGCGCTTACGCCGGCTGCGTCGCTTGCGGCTTGCCCGCTGCCGCGGCGATCCGGCAGATGTCATCGAAAGCCGGGCCGTGCGTCGGAATGTCGATATGAAACACCTCGGCTATCACCCGCGTCCAGCCGTAAATGAAATAGGTCCAGCCGTCCTCGACCTGCAACTGCCGCGCGTCCTGCTGCGCGCGCGCCTGATCGAGGAACACGAGGTTGCCACGATAGTTCAGGTCCCAGGCGATGGCGCGTTCGGGAAAGCGCGCGGCGTCGGTGAGCGGCGAACCCGGCGCGTCCTTGCCAAGGCCGGTGGCGTTGATCACGAGCGCGCCGGGTTGCAGGCGCGCGAGCACGGCGTCGTTGTCCTCCGGGCGCGGCGCAATCACGTACTCGCACGGCACGCCCAGATCGAGCTCGCGGTGGATGCGCTCGATTTCCTCCAGACGCGCGCCCGAACGGTTCGAGACGATCACGCGCGAGGGCCGGTTCGCGCCTCGGCTTTGCTGCATCAGATGCCAGGTGAGCGCGATGGTCGAGCCGCCCGCGCCCATCGAAAACACTTCGGCGCCCGTGCGCGCGAAATGCCCGGGCGGCAGGAAGCCGTCGAGCGAGAAGCCGGACGTGATCGGATCTTTCGCGTGGCACACGAACTTGCCGTCGCGTTTCGAGAGGCAGCTCGTTTCGCCCATGATGCGTGCATGCGGGTCGATCTCGTCGAAGAGATCCTGGCACGCGGCGTACAGATCGATCTTGTGCGTGGTGACGAGCGCGCCGAGCGAGAGCGGGTCGCGGCGAATGAACGCCACCGCTTCGCGATACGCCTCGGCGCTTGCGTGCGGCGCGAAGTCGATGCCTTTCATCTCGACGTCGCCGAGCCCGAGATGGCGCGCCCACGCGGGGAACACGCGCATGATCGAGCTTTGCGCGGTGGTCACGCCGATGAAGTAGAAGGTCGGTTTCGTGGCGGCGGCGTAGCTCATCGTGCCTGCTCCATTTCAGTGTGGGACGCGAGCAGCGCGTCGATCTCGGCATGCGTGCGCGCGCGCCAGGCGGGATTGGAGGCGCGCTTCCAGCCGCCCTGGCCGTCGTCGACGATGCGCGTGCGCATGCCGTTCGAGCGCTCGATGATCGCGTAGTCCTGGCCCGAGTCGGCGGGGTAGCAGAACAGCATCACGAAGTCGCTTTCGCCCAGGTTCACGGAGCGGTGAATCCAGCGCGGCGGCACATAGCACACCGTGTTCGCGCGGATCTCGACGGTGCGCGTTTCGCCGTCGGGCGCTTCCATCAGCATCAGCCCGTGGCCCTTCAAGCCGAAGTACAGCTCCGGCCGGTCCACGTTCGCGTGAATGTGGCCGCGCGTCATGAAGAACTCGTCGCCCACCTTGCCCGCGCCCATGCGGGTCACGCCCGTGATGAGGTCGCCCGGGTTCGCGTTGGGCCGGTGATCGGTGACTTCATAGACGACTTCGTCGCCGCGCGAGGCCGCGAGCGCCTCGAAGGCGCGCGCGTCGGCGTAAAGCCCGGCGAGATCGCCCAGGCGTTTCTGGTAATGCGAACCGGTGCCGGCCATCAGGCCGGTCGCCAGATCCACGTCGAACGAACGCGGTTCGGGCCATTGCATCGCTTTCATCTCCCTCGAAGTTGGGTTCGTGTAGCTTTCTAAACGTTAGCGTTTGTGATGATATAGTTTGCGAAACAAACGACTATGCGGGTTTATACCGAGGAATATCGTTATTTTCACTTCACTAATGGTAGTGTTACTATCGTTTCCATTCGAATAACCCACGCTTCACGGCTGGTGAGGCGACACGAAAAAAAGCAGGAGGCAAGCATGCAGGAAAGTGCTCATCGGGCGAGCGCCGCAGCAGGCGCACCCGTGGTGGAAGCCTTGCGCGAGGCGCTTGGCGCGGCTGTGGTGAGCCTGCCGGCGGAGTTCGCGGGCCGCAGCCACGCCGATTCGAGCCGCATGCCGTGCGCCGAGCCCATTGCGCTCGTGCGTCCGCGCACGACCGAACAGGCGGCCACGGCGCTGCGCATCTGCCATGCGCACGCTCAGCCGGTGGTGACCCAGGGCGGCTTGAGCGGCCTAGCGGGCGGCGCGTGCCTGCTGGGCGGCGAGGTGGCGTTGAGCCTCGAGTTGATGAATGCGATCGAGGAGATCGATCCGGTGAGCGCGACCATGACGGTGCAGGCGGGCGTGCCGCTGCAAACCGTGCAGGAAGCCGCCGACGCCGCGGGTTTCATGTTCCCCCTCGACCTGGGCGCGCGCGGCAGCGCCACCATCGGCGGCAATCTCGCGACCAACGCGGGCGGCAACCGCGTGATCCGCTACGGCATGATGCGCGAGCAGGCGCTCGACGTGGAGGCCGTGCTCGCGGACGGCAGCGTGGTGGGCGGCCTGCGCAAGATGATCAAGAACAACACGGGCTACGACCTGCGCAATCTGCTGATCGGCAGCGAAGGCACGCTCGGCGTCATCACGCGCGCCGTGCTGCGGCTGCGCCCGAAGCCCCGCGCCGTTTCCACCGCATGGTGCGGCGTGCCCGACTACGCGAGCGTCACGACGCTGCTGCGGCTCGCGCAGGAGCGCTTGCCCGCCGGTGTTTCCGCCTTCGAAGTGATGTGGCCGGGCTATTACGACTTCGTGCTCTCGCGCCTGCCCGAACTGCGCGCGCCGCTTGCCGGGCGTCACGCGTTCTATGTGCTGCTCGAAAGCAGCGGCGCCGAGCCGGAAAGCCAGAACGCCGCGTTCGAAACGTTCCTCGCCGACATGCTCGAAGCGGGCACGCTCGAAGACGCCGCGCTCGCGGCCAATGAAACGCACGCCGCCGCGTTCTGGGCGATTCGCGACGCGCCCGGCGAGTACGACCGCCTGATCCCGGGGCGCGTCTCGTTCGACGTGAGCTTTTCGATTGCCGATGTGGGCGAGGCCGCGCGCCGCTGCGACGAGCGCCTGCGCGCGCAGTGGCCCGACGCCACGATCCTCATTTACGGGCATCTGGGCGACGGCAATCTGCACATCGTCGTGCAGCAGCCGGACTGGCCCGCGAGCGCCGCCGCCGAAGTCAAGCGCACCGTGTACGGCGTGACGGGCGAGATGGGCGGCTCGGTGTCTGCGGAGCATGGCATCGGCACCAAGAAGCTCGACGTGCTCGCGCTCTCGCGCAGCCCGGCCGAACTCGCCGCCATGCGCGCCGTGAAGGCCGCGCTCGATCCGCTCGGCATCCTGAATCCCGGCAAGTTGCTCGCGTCATGAACCTGACGCCACACCGATGCGCACCGCGCGCAGCGTGCCGTTTTACCGCGTGACACACCTATATAAGGAGGAGACATGTCGCGTCTCATGCAGAAGCTGATGTGCGCCGCCGCGCTTGCCGCGGCCGGCATGGTGGCCGCCGCACCCGCGTTCGCCGCGGACAAGCTCAAGGTCGGCGTTTCGATGAAGGTGCTCAACGCGCCGTACTTCGCGGCCGCGATGGAATCGGCGAAGGCGCGCGCAAGCGAGCTCGGCGCCGACGTGATCGTGGCCGACGCGCAGGGCAAGATGCAAAAGCAGATCGCCGACGTGGAGGACCTCGTCACGCGCGGCGTGAAAGTGCTCGTGATCGATCCGGCCGACCCCGAGGCGCTGGTGGGCGCGGTGAACGCCGCGAGCGCGGCGGGCGTGAAGGTCGTGGTGATCGACAGCACGCTCAACCCGAAGGCCAACTACCTCACGCTGGTGCAGTCGTCCAATCGCCAGAACGGCGCGCTGGTGGGCCGCTGGGTGGTCGACAACATGGGCGACAAGCCGCTGAAGATCGCGCTCATTTCGGGCGAGAAGGGCAACCCGGTGGGCAAGGAGCGCCGCGACGGCGTGCTCGAAGGGATCATCGAGGCGCAGCTCGAAAAGACCGGCAAGTCCAACGTGCAGATCGTCGGCCAGGGCTGGGGCAACTGGTCCGACGAAGGCGGCCTGAAGGCGATGGAAGACCTGCTCGTGGCCAACAAGGACATCAACATGGTGCTCGGCGAGAACGACAGCATGGTGCTCGGCGCGCGCCGCGCGATCGAAAGCGCGAACCGCCAGGGCATCACGCTCGTGGCGGCCGCCGACGGCCAGAAGGAAGCGCTCGCGCTCATCAAGCAGGGCAAGTACGGCGTGACCGCGCTCAACGACCCGGCGCTGGTGGCGCGCACGGCCGTGGACATCGGCGTGAAGGCCGCGAAGGGCGAGGCCGTGAACGTGCCGAAGGTGTCGTACACGCCGTCGGCGGCGATTTCCAGGGGCAATGTCGACAAGTTCTACAACCCGAAGGCGATCTTCTGAAGCCGCCGTTTATAAGGCATACGAAACGTTTTTGCTGTTGACGACGAAGGCGCGCCGCGCACAAGGCGGCGCGCCGGTTCGACTGGAGAGAGTTACATGATTCCGTTCATCGCGCTCACGGGCATCGACAAGCGCTTCGGCGGCATTCACGCGATCGAGAACATCGACTTCGACGTGATGAGCGGCGAGGTGCATGCGCTCGTCGGCGAAAACGGCGCGGGCAAGTCGACCCTCATGCGCGTGATCGGCGGCGGCCATCAGCCCGACGCCGGCGCCATACGCGTGGCGGGGCGCGAGATGGTGCTGCGCAATCCCCACGCCGCGCTCGCCGAGGGCATCGCCGTGATTCATCAGGAAACGGCGCTCGCCCCCGATCTTTCGGTGGCCGAGAACGTGTTTCTCGGCGCGTTGCCGCGCGTGATCGACTGGCGCACCCTGCGCGAAAAAGCGCGCGCGCTGATCGAGAGCCTCGGGTTCGAGATCGATCCGGCGGCGCTCGTCGGCACGCTGTCGGCCGCGCAGTGCCAGGTGATCGAGATCGCCAAGGCGCTGTCCGGCGAGCTCAAGCTGCTCGTGCTCGACGAGCCGACCGCCGCGCTCGCGCCCTCGGACGCCGAACGCCTGCTGGAGATCGTGCGGGCGCTGCGCGCGCGGGGCGTGGGCATCGTCTATATCTCGCACCGGCTCGAAGAAGTGTTCGCGATCGCCGACCGCATCACCGTGCTCAAGGACGGCAAGCGCGTGGACACCGTCAAGCCCGCCGATCTCACGCGCGACGAGCTGATCCGCAAGATGGTGGGCCGTCCGCTCTCGGTGCTGTTTCCCGAGCGGCACGCCACGCGCGGCGAGGTCGTGCTCAAGGTGAGCGATCTCGCGCGCGGCGACGCGGTGCGCGGCGTGTCGTTCGAAGTGCGCGCGGGCGAGGTGGTGGGGCTGGGCGGCCTGATCGGCTCGGGGCGCACCGAGGTCGCGCGGCTGATTTTCGGCGCGGACCGGGCCGACGCGGGCGAGGTCGAGCTCAAGGGCCGTCGCCTGAACGCCCGCTCGCCGCGCGCGGCGGTGCGCGCGGGCATTGGCTTCGTGCCCGAGGACCGCAAGGGTCAGGGCGCGGTGCTCAAGATGCCGATCCGCATCAATGCGACGCTGGCGGCGCTCAAGTCGGTGAGCGCGCCGGGCGGCTTTCTCGCCTTCGGGCGCGAGCGCGAGAGCGTCGCGCAGCTCATGGACGCACTGCGCATCAAGGCGCGCTCGATGGACGCCGACGTCTCGACGCTCTCGGGCGGCAACCAGCAGAAAGTCGTGCTCGCGAAGTGGTTCCATGCCGACGGCGATCTCATCATGCTCGACGAACCCACGCGCGGCGTGGACGTCGGCGCGAAAGTCGAGATCTACACGCTCATCAACCAGCTTGCCGAGCGCGGCAAGGCCGTGCTCGTGATCTCGTCGGAGCATCAGGAGCTGATCGGCCTGTGCGACCGCATTCTCGTGATGGGCGACGGCCGCATCCGCGGCGAACTGCAACCCGACGGCTACAGCGAAGAAGCGATTCTCTCGCTCTCGCTGCGCCGCGATCCGGGCGAAACCCACGGCAGCCCGCATGGCAATGCAGATGGCGCGCCGCCGCGCGAGCGCGCCTCGCTCACGCATGTTTGACCCCAACGCTCATCAAGCTCACACAGTCTGGAGACACCCATCATGAACCCCAGCGCCGTCACCTCCGACCCGCGCGAGCGCCGCTCCGGCATCGCGTCGCTCAAGCACGGCTGGCAAGCCGCGCGCAAGTTCAACACGGTCGCGATCCTCGTCGTGCTGATCGTGGCCGCCTCGTTCATCTCGGACGACTTCTTCTCCGTCGCCAATCTCTCGAACATCTCGCGCCAGGTGGCGGGCGTCGGCATCATGTCGGTCGGCATGCTGCTGGTCGTGCTCACGGGCGGCATCGATCTTTCGGTGGGCTCGGTCGCCGCGCTCGGCAGCGTGCTCTCGGCGCTGCTCATTCCCGAGCATGGCCTTGCCTTCGCGCTGGCCGCCACGCTCGTGACCGGCGGCCTGTGCGGGCTCGTCTCGGGCGTGCTCGTGGCGTTCTGCCGCCTCACGCCGTTCGTCGTCACGCTCGCCATGATGACGGTCGCGCGCGGCCTTGCCATGATCGTCTCGAACGGCTCGCCCATTCTCGTCGACGACGCGGGCCAGGCGCTGCTCGACTTCGGCCGCCACAGCTACCTGGGCATTCCCGGCCCGACGCTCGTGATGCTGATCGTGTTCGTGCTGGGCGGCGTTGCGCTCGGGCGCATGCGCGCCGGGCGCGTGGTGCGCGCGATCGGCTCGAACGAAGAAGCGGTGCGGCTTTCGGGCGTGCCGGTGGCGCGCCACGTGCTCGGCACCTACGTGTGCTCGGGCGTGCTGGCGGCCATGGCGGGCATCATCTCCACCTCGCGCGCGAGCGTGGGCGCGCCGACCGTGGGCGTGGGAGACGAGCTCACCGTGATCGCCGCCGTGGTGATCGGCGGCGCGAGCCTCGCGGGCGGCAAGGGCGGCGTGCTCAATACGCTCATGGGCGTGCTGATTCTCGGCGTGATCGGCAACATCATGAATCTCGCGAGCGTGCCGGGCTATCACCAGCAGGTCGTGATGGGCGCGATCATCGTCGCGGCGGTCCTCATGCAGCAGGGGCCGAATTTCTGGCGCCGCTGGCTCTTCCGCTAAACTGCGTCGTAACCGCATGACGGCCGCAGGGGGCCGCCATGCGGCCATGGCGTTGCGCCAGCCTGTCGACGAAGGAAATTACGCGTGCCCGATTACAACATTCTTGAAGTGATTGACCGCGCCCGGCCGAACCTGCGGCGCGGGAGCCGGCAAGTCGCCGATTACATTCTCGCCAACGTGCACACGATCGCGGACCTGAGCCTGTCCGAGCTCGCGCGGCTTGCGCAGGTGAGCGAGCCCACGGTGCTGCGCTTTTGCGCGACCATCGGTTGCAGCGGCTTCAAGGAGTTCAAGATCCGCGCGGTGCAGAGCCTCGCGCTCGGGGCGCCCGCCACGCACTCGGTGCTCTCGGGCGCCGACACGCCCGAGACGGTGGCCACCAAGATCTTCGACTACACCATCACGAGCCTGGACTGGGCGCGCAAGAAACTCGACTTCGAGGCGATCGGGCGCGCGGTGGACCTGCTCGCGGTGGCGCAGCGCATCGAGTTCTTCGGCTTTGGCGCCTCGGGCATCGTGGCGCTCGACGCGCAGCAGAAGTTTCCGCTCTTTGGCGTGCCCTGCATCGCGCACCAGGATTCGCACCAGCAGTTCATCGCGGCCTCGATGCTCAAGCCCGGCGACGCCGTGGTGGCGATCTCGAACACGGGCTCGACGCGCTCGCTCATCGAAGTGGCGCGCACGGCGAAGGAGCGCGGCGCGAGCGTGGTGGTGATCACGGGCTCGCACGGGCCGCTCACGCGCTACTGCGACGTGGCCGTGGTGGCCGAAACGCTGGAGAACACCGACGTGTACACGCCGACGACCTCGCGGCTCGCCGCGCTCGTGATCGTGGACATCCTGTCGACCAGCGTGGCATTGAAGAAGGGCGAGGCGCATGCGCTCGACGTCCAGGACATGAAGCGCCATCTCGCCGACATGCGCTCCTCGGGCGTGATCTGAACGCTCGCGCGCGCGGTTCGGCAAGTCATAAGAAGACTCATGCGGCGGCACGGACTGCCCGATACAGGAGACATTCGATGGATCTGAAACTGCGCGGCAAGGTGGCCGTGGTGACGGGCGCGAGCGTGGGCATCGGCCTCGCCGTGGCCGATGCGCTGGCCGGAGAAGGCGTGCAACTCGTGCTCGCGGCGCGGCAGCAGGAACGCCTGGAAGCGGCCGCCGCGGACCTCGCGGCCCGTCACGGCGTGCACGCGCTCGCGGTGGCGTGCGATGTGGCGAGCGCGGCAGGCGTCGCACAACTCGTCGACGCCACGAAGGACGCGTTCGGCGGCGCGGACATCCTCTTCAACAACGCGGGCACCGGCAGCAACGAAACGATCATGGACGCGCCCGACGAGAAGTGGCAGGCGTACTGGGAGCTGCACGTCATGGCGGCCGTGCGCCTCGCGCGCGCCTTCGTGCCGACCATGCGCGAGCGCGGCGGCGGCGCGATCCTGCACAACGCGTCGATTTGCGCGGTGCAGCCGCTCGGTTACGAGCCGATCTACAACGTGACCAAGGCCGCGCTGATGATGTTCTCGAAGAATCTCGCCAACGAGGTCATCAAGGACAATATCCGCGTCAACACCATCAATCCGGGGCTCGTGCTGACGCCCGACTGGGTGAAGACCGCGAAGCAGTTGACGGCGGACACGGGCGGCGACTGGGAAGGGCATCTGCAACAGGTCGCCAACGAGCACGCGCCCATCCGCCGGTTCGCCACGCCCGCGGAGCTTGCGGATTTCATCGTGTTTCTGTGTTCGGAGCGGGCGAGCTATAGCGTCGGCTCGACGTATTTCGTCGATGGCGGGATGCTGAAGACGGTTTGAGGTTCGGGACGCGCCGCCCGCGCCACGCGCCGGCCCCGGCGCGTGGAACCCGCGCGCTACTGCCGGCTCTTGAGCTTGTTCTTGACGCTGGCGACACCTTCCACCTGCGCCGCCGCTTCCGAAGCCGCCTGGATCTGATCGCGATCCGGCACCGAGCCACGCAGGGTCACGGCGCCGTGCCGCACGACAATCTTCACGCGCGAAGTGTCCACGCTCGCGCCGGATACGGCGCTTCTCACGTCCTCCGCGAGCTTCTTGTCGGCCTTGTTCGACGCCACCAGCGCGGAGGCGGAGTCGGGGGAGAGCGGTACGCCTTGCGCCCAGGCGCCGCTCGCCCCTCCAATGGCGAGCGCCACGAGGCAGGCTCGGATCATGGCTTGATTCACGGGTTATTCTCCTTTGTCATTACGTTGATTGGAACATCGGACAGCGTGTGGCTTGCGGAAAATCGTTCACGTCATATTAATCAGGTATCCATAATAAAATCGGAATGAGCTATTCCGCTCGATCAGAAATTGCCCGGCGTCGCTGGCGTCAGGTCGCAGCGCGCTCACCGAAAAGTCGCCAATAGTATAGGCAGACAAGTCGGGAAATCGTCAAGCGCGATTCACTTCGGCCGATCGTGGCGCGCGCAACGATCGATGCACACAGAAACTCACCGGCGCTCACCGTCACGCGGCGGGGTCGCATCCTGCTCGCCCAATCCCCCATTTTTCTCCCCTTACCCCCCCCAATCGTCATTATTGTCCGCTCGCGTCGATGCTTAAGATCGACGCAGATGTGCAGGAACGAGCGCATCCCAAGCGGTACAGCCCCTTAAAAGCCCAGCGCACGCCACGCGTGCAGCTCATGGAGACACCCCGTGACTCTCGATTCCTCGGCAAGTCCCGTTTCGGCGGAAGAAACCGTCGGCGGCGTTCGCATCGCACTGATCCTGATGGGCGTCGTGATTACGTTGCCGGCGTTCGCGATGGGCGCGCAGCTCGCGCATTCGCTCGGCACGCGGCACGCCATCACGGCGAGCTGGTGCGGCGGCCTGTTGCTGGCCGCCGTGGCTTCGCTCGCGGCCGTGGCCGGCGCGCGCTCGCGTCTGTCGAGCTACATGCTCATCGTCCAGGCGTTCGGCACGCGCGGCGGCGCGCTCGCCAACGCGGTCCTCGCCATTTCGATGTTCGGGTGGTTCGCCGTGATCGCGATGCTGTTCGGCCGCGCGATGCAGCCAAGCGCCGCTGCGCTGTTGCCGCACATTCCCGTCACCGCGTGGGCGCTGATTGGCTGCGCGCTGATGACGGCAACGGCCGCAGTGGGCTTTCGCGCGCTGGACCTGCTCTCGCTCGTCACGACGCCGCTCAAGCTGGGCCTGCTTTTCGCCACCTTCTGGTTCGCGCTGCATATGCCGCACGCCGCGAACGCGCTGGACTTCGCGGGCGCCGACAGCCTTTCGGTCGGCTCCGGCATTTCCTTCGTCGTGGGCGGCCTGATCGTGGGCGCCGTGCTCGCACCGGACGTGTGCCGGTTTGCCCGCACGCCCTTGCAAGGCGCGCTCGGCGTGTGCATTGCGTACGGCGTGGGCTTTCCGCTCGTGCTCAATCTTTCCGGCATTCCGAGCATCGTGACCGGCGCGGCCGATCTCGTCGAAATCATGAAGCTGCTGGGCATGGGCCTGCCGTGTCTGCTCATCATCCTGCTTTCGGCGTGGGTCACGAACGCCTACAACCTCTACGCCGCGTCGCTCGTGCTCGTGACCGTCGCGCCGAAGCGTCCGCGCTGGGGACTGGCGCTCGCCGCCGGTGTGATCGGCACGCTGCTCGGCGTGCTCGGCGTGGGCGACAAGATGGTGCCGTTCCTCATCGTGCTCTCCGTGGCCGTGCCGCCTATCGCCGGCGTATATCTCGCGAACTTCTATCTCGGCGCCGGCAAGCTCACCGAGGCCACGCCGGGCTGGCGCGTCGAGGCGCTCGGCGCCTGGGGGCTCGCCACGGGCATCGCCGCCTGGATGCAGGCGCAGCAGATGAGCGTGACGACGATTCCCGCGCTGGATTCGCTGTTGCTGTCGATCGTGGCTTATGCCGTGCTGCGCCGTCTCGTGGCGCGACGCCTGCCCGTGAATACGCAATCGCAGAGCTGAATTTGCGGCGGCCTTCGGCCGCCGACTCAACCCGCACTTCACCCAACAAAACGAGGAACATATGTACCGAGCAGGAATCGACGTAGGCGGCACCAACACCGACGCGGTGCTGCTGCGCGGGCGTGAAGTCGTTCTCGGCATCAAGACCGCCACCACGCGCGACGTGACGAGCGGGGTGCTCGACGCGCTCTCGCGCGTCTTGCGCGAAGCCGATGTCGCGCCTTCGGCGCTCGGCGCCGTGATGATCGGCACGACCCATTTCACCAACGCCGTGATCGAGCGGCGCGAGCTATCGCGCGTCGGCGTGCTGCGGCTGTGCCTGCCGTCGAGCGCGGATATCCCGCCGTTTTCCGGCTGGCCCGCCGATCTGGTCGAAACGCTCAATCCGCTCGTGCGCCTGACGGCGGGCGGTCATGAGTTCGACGGCCGGGAAATTTCGCCTCTCGACGTCGCCTCGATCCGGCGCTTTGCCGAGGAATGCGCGCAGGCGAACATCGATCACATCGCGATTTCCGGCGTGTTCTCGCCGCTCGCACCGGGCCAGGAGGAGCGAGCGGCGCAGCTCGTGCGTGAGCGCCTGCCGCACGCGCATATCACGTTGTCGTCGTCGCTTGGCAACCTCGGGCTGCTCGAACGCGAGAACGCGACGATCCTGAACGCGGCGCTCGTGGATCTCGGCGGCCGCATCAGCCGCGCGTTCAGCGACGCGCTGCGCGCAACGGGCGTGAGCGCGCCGTTCTTTCTCACGCAGAACGACGGCACGCTGATCGCCGCCGAGCGCATCGCCGACTATCCGATTCTCACCGTCGCCTCGGGCCCGACCAATTCGATGCGCGGCGCGGCGTTCCTCTCCGGTCAATCGGACGCCATCGTGGTCGATATCGGCGGCACGACTTCCGACGTGGGCATGCTGCAAAAGGGCTTTCCACGCATGGCCGGCGTGGCGGTGGAACTGGGCGGCGTGCGCACCAACTTCCGCATGCCCGACGTGCACTGCATCGGGCTGGGCGGAGGCTCGCTCGTCGACACCTCGGCGTGTGCGATCGGTCCGCGCAGCGTCGGCTATCAACTCTACGAGAAGGCGCTCGTGTTCGGCGGCGATACGCTGACCGCGAGCGACATCGCCGTGGCCGCGGGCATTGCCGGGTTCGGCGACAGGCAACGCGTGGCGCATCTCGGCGCAGAGGACGTTCGCGCCTGCACGCAGCGCATGCACGAGATGGTCGCCGCCGCCGTGGACCGCATGCGCATTTCCGACACACCCGTGCCGGTGCTGCTGGTCGGCGGCGGCAGCGTGTTGCTGGACGGCGACGTGGACGGGCTGCCGACGCTGCGCCCGCCTTCGTTCAACGTGGCAAACGCGGTGGGCGCGGCGATCGCCCAGATCGGCTGCGAAATCGATCACGTCTACCGGCTGGAGGAGATGGGCCGCGAAGACGCGATTGCCGACGCGCAGGCGCGCTGCCGCAAGAAGGTCATCGAGGAAGGCGGCGTGCCGGAGAGCATCGATACGCTGAACGTGGAAGAAACACCGCTTGCCTATCTGCCCGGCAAGGCCACGCGCATTCGCGTGAAGATGGTAGGCGACCTGCGTTTGTGAGCACTTTAAAAAAAGCACGCATCAATATGGAGAACGAATTATGTGGAAAATAGACGCCGACCAGCTTGAGGCCATTGCCCTTGGAAGCGCCATTTACGGAACGGGCGGCGGCGGCGATCCGTATCTCGGGAAACTGCTCGGCCAGCGCCTGATGCGCGAATCGGGCCCGGTTGACCTGATCGACGTGATGACGCTCGACGACGACGCGCTCGTCGTGCCTGTGGCCGGCGCGGGCGCGCCGGTGGTGATGACGGAAAAACTGCCGAGCGTCGAGCCGCTCATCCTCGCGCTGCACGCGTTGGAAAAGCACCTCGGGCGCAAGGCCGACGCCACCTTGTGCATGGAGGCGGGCGGCTTCAATTCGACGATCCCGTTTTCGGTGGCAAGCCGTGTCGGCATTCCGCTGATCGACGGCGACACGATGGGCCGCGCGTTTCCCGAACTCCAGATGTCGACCTGCACGATGCAGGGCATTGGCGCGACGCCGATGGCCGTCGTCGACGACCGGTCGAATGTCGTGCTGATCCAGACCGGCAACAACCATTTCGCGGAGCGCACCACGCGCTCGATTCTCGTCGAAATGGGCGGCGCGTGTGCCTGCGCGCTCTATCCGATGACCGGCGCGCAAGCCAAACGCGCCGTGATTCGCGGTTCGCTGCGCGCGTTGCAACGCGCGGGCCAGGTGGTGCTCGACGCGCGGCGCGACGGCGCCGACGCGGTGGGCGCACTGCTCGGCGCGCTCGGCGGCGTGCGCCTCTTCGAGGGCAAGGTGACCGACATCGTGCGTCGCCTTGAAGGCGGCTGGCAGCGCGGCGTCGTCACGATCGCGGGCCTCGACCGGTTCGCGGGCCGCACGGCGCAACTCGAACTCCAGAACGAGTTCCTGCTCGCTCGCGTGGACGGCCGCATTGCCTGCATGACGCCCGACCTCATTTGCACGCTCGACACCGAAACGGCCGAGCCGATCACGAGCGAAGCGATGCGCTACGGGCTGCGCGTGACGCTCATGGGCTTGCCGAGCCACCCGTCGTGGCGCACGCCCGCCGGTCTCGATCTCGCGGGGCCGCGCTACTTCGGCTACGACACCGACTACGTTGCGCTCGAGACGCTCGCCAGCGCGGCGCAAGAGGCCGCGCTCACCGAAGCGTGAGAGAGGTGTGAACAAGCGCCCGTGCCCTGCGCAGCATAAAGAACCCTAAGCGGCGGCAAGGGTGCCCACGGTGGCCGCGCGAGCTTCGCGCGGACCACGGGAACCTGTGTGAGGAGATCTGTATGGCAGCAACTGGTCGTCAAACTGGAAGCTTGGCCCGGCGTCCTTGCGCACTGCGTGCGCGCGCCGCATCGAAAGTCAGGTACACACGAGCACGCGCGAGCCTGGCGGCGCTCGGCGCGCTTGCCTGCACGGCCGCGGCCTGGTCGGGCGCCGCGTGCGCGGGCAACTTCATCGGCTTCTCGCAGCCGGGTATTCCCGGCACGTTCGGCGTGCTGCTGTTTCCCACCTACTCGCATAGCGCACCGAACATCAACACGGGCAAGATGTTTACCGAGTTCGCGTACTTTTCGAAAAGAGGTTTCACGGGAACGACGCGCGACCAGTTCGAAACGTGGCTGGGCTTCTATTCGGGCGTGCAGACCACGGCAAAAGGTTCGGACGACGCCGCATTCGGGGTGTCCACGCCGGAGCTGGGCCTGGAATACTACTATCACGTGGTCGAGTCGGCGGACAACTCGTTCGGAACCGACGCATTTCGCAGCTGGTGGATCAGCCCCATGCTGATCTTCAACGCGCCGAATGGATCGAACAAGACGAGCGGATTTGGCGCGGGCGCGAACCAGTGGTCGATCAGCGCGAGCGTGAACAACTATTTCGGCTATGGCCGCTGGCACGCCACGGTGGCGCCCATTGCCGGCGTGTATCTCTTTCATAACTACAACCTCACGCAATTGCCCTCCGGCGACGGCGTGCGCATGCGTGGCGGGCTTTCGCTTTCGCTGTTCGATATCGCCGCCGGTTATCAGTTCATTCCCAACCTGTTGGCGGGCATACACCATGTTTACAATATCTACAATATTGGCGGATCGGATTATCAACGCGCGACGGAAGGGATGATTGGTCCGACGTTTACCTACCTCGGCTTCGCCGCGCAAAGCTGCTTCATTTCCGGCACGCTCGACGTGGACTATCACCATCAGGGCGTGCCGCGCAGCGTGAGCGTGAACTTCTCGCTCGTGAAGAACTTCTGATCCTCGCCGCCCTTGATTACGCCGCAGGAGAGTGATTGTGGAGCGCCGCATGCGTCCGGACCCGTCCACCCGTTTCGAACCCGACGTCCGCATCGACGATGCGCTGGCGCGCGAGCGTCTGCTGCGGCAATTGAGCGAAGCGGCGCCCGCCGGCGCGCGCGTGATCGTCGTGCGGGCGCCTGCCGGATTCGGCAAGACAACGTTGTGCGCGCAACGAGCCGGACAGTTGCGCGAGTCTGGCGTCGTCACGGTGTGGCTCAACTGCCAGGAAGGCGATCGAAAGGCCGGGGACTTGCGCGCGCTGCTGGGCGAGGCGCTGCGCCACGCCGGCCTGATCGGAGCGCGCGCGCCGGCGAAGCTCGACGCGTTGCTGGAGGCGGCGCGCGCGCGCGCGGGCGAGATCGCGCTTTTCATCGACAACGACGAACATCTCGCGGGAACCGATGCCGACGAGCAGTTGACGGCCCTGGCGCAAACACTGCCGGAAGGGCTGACGCTGTATCTCGCGGGACGCCGGGCACCCGACGCCTTCCAGTCGCAACGCTGGCTGGGAGGTCACTGGCGCGTGCTCGATCCCGCGCTGCTGTGCTTCAGCGCCGATGAAGCCGCGCGCTTTCACCGGCAAGCGGGATGCGGTGCGCCGCTTGCCGCCTGGCTGGCCAACTGCGAGGGCTGGCCGGTCGCGATGCAGTTCGCGCGGCGTCAGGATGTGCAGGGCGGCGGCGCGCAGGTGGAAGGCGACGCCTGGCTCGCGACCCAGGTTGTCGAGCGGCTCGAACCTGCCGATCGCGCCTTCCTCATCGAGACGGCCATGCTCGCCGAGGTGCGCGCCGACATTGCCGACGCCGTGCGCGAGCGGGCCGACAGCGGGCACCACATTACGCGGCTTGCCGCGCTTTCGCCGATGATCCGGGCGGGAACGTCGCCGCTTTCCATCCATGTGGTGCCCTGGCTGCGAGATCACCTGCTGCGGCGCGCGCTTCAGGACGGCGACGCGGTGGTCAACGCGCGCCACATGCGCGCCTCGGCGGCCTATGCCGCGCGCCACGACCTGCTCGCCGCCGTCGATCACGCCGTGGCGGCCCAGCAACCCGAGGCGGCGGCGCGCCTGCTCGAAGCGCGCGGTGGCGCGCGCCTCATGGCCGACGCGGGCGTCGGGCGCGCACGCCTGCTGCTTTCGCGTTTGCCCGCCGACGTGCGGCATCGCCATCCGCGCCTGCGGCTGCTGCATATCGGCATCCTGCTCGTGGAAAACAACGCGAGCGAGGCGTGCTGGGATCTCGAACGCTTGCAGGCCGAATTGCGCGAGCCGCCGCCCGGTTTGCCCGGTTCGCCCTCTGCCCGGCTTGCGGGCGACACCGACCTGCAACTCGATCTCGCGCTCGTCGAGTCGATGGTGCTGGTCCATCGCGCCGAGCACGAACTGGTGATGTCCCCGTGGGCCGATCTCGACCGCGTGACCCGGCTGGCGATGACGCGCTTTTGCGAAGACTGGCGCCTGCTCGGCATCCTGATTCCGCTCCAGGTGATGTTCATCCACCGCTATGGGCCGCTCTCGGACGCCGCGCGCTACATCGCCAGGATCGAAACGATGTATCGCAGCCCCGAGCACGATTACAACCTCGCGTGGGTGCGCCTCAATCGTGCGCGCGAATGCATGGGGTCGGGGCATCTGGATGAGGCGCAGCGCATCCTCACTGAAGTGAGCGATCCGCATCTTGCCGTCGCGCGCTTCGGGCAGGATTCGTTTTCTCATCGCGTCGCGGCGATGCGCGCGCGCATCGCGTATCTCACGGGACAGGTCGAGGTTGCGGCGCGCATTCTCGACGGCATCCCGGCAAATTCGGCCGGGCTGGTGCTCGAAGTCATCTGTGCGCTCTACGTCGAACGCGCGCGCTGCCATTTCGCGCAGGGCGAAGCGCAAGCGGCTCTCGCGCGTCTCGATGCGGCGGACCGGCTCGCCGCGCTGGAGACGCTGCCGCACCTCGGCGTGCAGTCGGCATGCTTGCGGCTCGCCTGGCTCGCCGACGCCGGGCAACACGAAGCGATGCGCGCGCTCGAAGCCCGCATCGATCTCGCGGCGCTCTGGAACACGGCGTGCGAGCCGCGGGCGCTGCCGTGGGACGACGTCGAAATGATTGGGCGCGCAACGATCCGCAGCGCGCTCGCGCAGGGGCGCATCGATGTCGCGCGCGCGGCGGCCGACCGGCTGCATGCGCTCGCGGAGCAAATGGAGGAGCGGCCCGGCATCGTGGTGGCGCGGTTGTTGCGCGCATGCGCCATGAAGGCCGCCGGCGCCGATCACGCGGCTTTCGAGGCATGGACGGCGGCGGTTTCGATTGCGGCCGAGGGCGGCATGAGCCAGCCGTTTATCGAGGACTGTCCGGACCTGACGTTCGTGAACCGCGCGTTAGCGGACGAAACCGCCGCGCAGCACGCGCTGCGCGCGCGCATTCAGGCGCACTACCTCGACGCACTGCGTTCGCGCATCGACCGCGACGAGCGCCTCACGCCGCGCGAACGCGACGTGATGTACTGGCTCGCGCAGGGGCAGACGACCAAGGAGATCAGCCGCGCGCTGGGGGTCTCGCCCGAGACGGTCAAGCAGCATCTGAAGACGATGTTTTCGAAGCTCAATGTCAATACGCGTGCGGCTGCGATCGAGGCTTTGCAGGTCGCCACGCACGCCACCTGAAGGACGCCACTGAGGAGACGAGATGGCTGAGGATGTCGCAATCAACGAAATGCCGCGCAAGATCGACGCAACGGCGTTGCGCGATTACATCGCGCAACGCTGGGACGACGAAATCGTTCCTGCGCTCATCGACTATATCGGCGTGCCCGCGAAGAGTCCCGCGTTCGACCCGCAATGGGCGCGCAACGGCTATCTCGAACGCGTGGTGGCCGACGCCGTGCAATGGGCCGAACGTCAGCCTGTCAAAGGCCTGAAAGTGGAGGTGGTGCGCCTGCCGGGCCGCACGCCGCTGATCTGGTTCGACGCGCCGGCCACCCGCTCGGGCAGCGCGGAAACCGTGCTGCTTTACGGGCATCTCGACAAGCAGCCCGAGTTCGACGGCTGGCGTCGCGATCTCGGGCCGTGGACGCCAAAGCTGATCGACGGGCGGCTCTACGGACGTGGCGGCGCCGACGATGGCTATGCGATCTACGCAAGCGTGACGGCGCTTGCCGCGCTCGACGCGCAGGGCGTGGAGCGCCCCCGCTGCGTGGGACTGATAGAAACGTGCGAAGAGTCGGGAAGCTACGACTTGCTGCCCTATGTCGAGGCGTTGCGCGCCCGGCTGGGCCAGGTGGGTCTCGTGGTATGTCTCGACTCCGGCGCGGGCAATTACGATCAACTGTGGCTCACCACGTCGTTGCGCGGCGCCGTGATGGGCGACCTCGAAGTCGAGGTGCTGGACGAAGGGATTCACTCGGGCGCGTACGGCGGGATTGCCGCATCGAGTTTTCGCGTGATGCGCCAACTGTTCGAGCGGCTGGAGGACGCATCGACGGGGCGCCTGCTGCCCGCGCGGTTTCATTGCCCGATCCCGCCTGCGCGACTGCGCGAGGCGCAAGCCGCCGCGCACATTCTTGGCGACGCAGTCTGGAAGACCTTGCCCTGGGCGTGCGGCCAGGACGGCCGCAAGGTGTTGCCGACCACGGCGGACCCGCAAGAGGCCTTGCTCGATTCGACCTGGCGGCCGTCGCTCGCGGTGACGGGAGCCGAGGGGCTGCCCGCGCTTGCCGATGCGGGCAACGTATTGCGCCCGCGCACGGCCTTCAGGCTTTCGCTGCGTTTGCCGCCGCTCGTCGACGCCGCGCAGGCTGTCGGCTCGCTCAAGACACTGCTCGAACTGGACCCGCCCTACAACGCGAAGGTGACGTTCAGGCCGGTCGCGGGCATGGCGAACGGATGGAATGCCCCCGAAACCAGCGGC
The DNA here is from genome assembly GCF_003268775.1 of Paraburkholderia unamae. GTDB lineage: Bacteria > Pseudomonadota > Gammaproteobacteria > Burkholderiales > Burkholderiaceae > Paraburkholderia > Paraburkholderia unamae. The sequence goes on along the minus strand of NZ_QLSU01000015.1, from coordinate 38,946 downwards.
TGGCTTGAAACCGCGTTGAACGCGGCGTCGCGCGCGCATTTTGGCGCCGATGCGGCCTGTATGGGGCAGGGGGGCACGATACCGCTGATGAATCTGCTGCAAACGGGCTTTCCCAAGGCGCAATTCATGGTGTGCGGCGTGCTCGGGCCGCAGTCGAACGCGCACGGGCCCAACGAGTTCCTGCATGTGCCGTATGCGAGGAAGTTGACGGCGGTGGTGTCGGAAGTCATCGCTCGCGCATTTGCGATCGATGAGAGGGTGTGTCAAGCGTAGTGTTGTACAGGTAGGGCCGGCTGCACGGTGATCGAACCGGTAATCTTCTTTGCCTTTATTTCGTTATACGAAATATATTCATTCATGCGAGGAGGCCGGCCATTTCGTTTTCATTCCACGACAGGAAGGTGACCTATGAAGATTCGCATCATTTTGCCCATTCGCGGCGACGCGCTGATTCCCGAGGTGCTCAACGAAGCGAGGCATTGGGCGCTGCCCACCACCACGATCGATGCGGTGAGCCTTCACAGCGGCAGCACCAGCATCGAGTCGGAGTACGACGACGTGATGAACGGCCCCGGCATTCTCGCCCAGGTCAAGCAGGCCGCCGCCGACAAGGTCGACGCCATCTTCGTCACTTGCTTTGCCGATCCGGCGGTGCCGGCCGCGCGCGAGATCGCCGATATGCTGGTCGTGGGCGGTTTCGAGCCGGCGGTGTTGACGGCGCTCGGTCTTGGCGAGCGCATTGCCTTCATCACGGTGCTGCCGGAGGTCTTGCCGATGCTGCGCGCGCTTTCACGCAGCTATGGCATCGAGAGCCGGATCGCCCCGCCCAGGGTCGTCAACATTCCGGTCCAGCAGCTCACGGATCGCCGCAAGCTCCTCGCCGCACTGCTGGAGCAGGCCAAGGATGCGGTCGTCACACGCAATGAAGCCGACGTCATCGTGCTCGGCTGCACGGGCATGCTCGGGGTGGCGCAAGACCTGCAAGCGGCGCTGCTGGAAGCGACCCATGTCCATGTGCCCGTGGTCGATCCCACCGCGGCCGCGATCACGTGGCTCGAAAGCGCGCATCGCATGGGCCTGCGGCCAAGCCGCACGACCTACATGCCCCCGCTGAACCCGCATTGACGCCCGCCTCGCGGGCCGCCGCATGAACTACTGCGCGGTCTGCTGCCGCTGATACTCGTTGTGTTTCATTTGCAGGTAATCGGCGCGGCTGACTTCGTGCAATTGCCGCGGATACTGCTCGGTCGCGTCGAACCAGTCGGCGAGGCGTTTGTCGAGGCGAGCGTTGGACGGGCTGGCAAGCGCGCCGAGATAAGCCTCGATGGCGAGGTAATAGCGCATGGTGTTGCGCTCCACCAGCCCCCGCACGCCGCCGATGTATTGCGTCTCGCCCGTCGACGTATCCTGCGTCGAGGAAAAGCCGACCTTGTTGCTGCCGATCGTCGCCAGATAGCCCTTCATTGCCAGGCGTCCCGCCGTGCCGTAACCATAGGCGTAGGTGAGATGGATAAAGGTGCGGTTCTCGCCCACGGGTATCGCCTCCAGCACGATCTGATAGTCCTTCGTGCTCAGCGGACCCGTGGCGGCGGAAAGCTCCACGCGAAAATAATCGGCCGTGCTCGCCGCCTGGTGATAGTTGAATTGCACGCGGTACGACGAGGAAAGCGATTCCTCGGTTTTCTTGCCGATATTCACGGCGAGAACCGTACCGTTCGGCCCGGCCGATGCATGGCAGTACTTGATGTTCAGGTGCAGGATCAACACGTCGCACCAGTTGGCCGGGCCTTGAACCGGGTCGCTGAGCGAGCGGCTGACCACCGCGAAGGGAAAGCTGACCACGCCGTAAATGTCGCCCTTGAGCGCCGACGGCAACTCCTGCGATTCGAGGTACAGCGGCCGCTGAAACGGGTTATGCGCGAGTTGCTGCGTGAGGCTCTGATACTTCTCGCGCAGGCTCGCTGCCCGGTCGTCCGTTTGCGCGAAGGCGCTCTGGCCCAGGAAACAGAACAGCGCCGTCATCACGACGGCGCGCCACGCTCGCGCGCATAGACTGCCCGCCAGGGCTTCGAAAAGCCTGCTCATGGTCCGCCTCCTGCATGGGTTCTGGTTGCGGCGCAACAGAGGCGGATGGGGTTCCGGCACTCCTGTTGCTTCCGCATTCTTGCAGGCGGCGGCGTGGCTTGTACAGCGGTAATCGCCGTCGGTGCCCGATTCGGGGATGGCATTCCGCGCGGTGACGGCCAGCACGGCCGCCACCATGATCGGCGCACTCAGGACTCCACGTCCGCGAAACTGAAGATTCCCGTTTTGTCGTTATACGAAAAGATCTCGGCATAACGGCCCCATGCGATCACGGAGTCGAGCGTTTGCGTGGCGGCGTCGTCCGAAAGCAGATCCTCGAGTTCCTGCTCGAACCGTACGCGCGGCGCGCGATGGTTGGGCCGCTCGTCGAGCACCGTCTTGATGCGCGCGGCGAGCGGCGCATGGCGCAGCAAATGCTCGGAAAACATCAGCTTGCGCTCCTGGGTGCTGAATTCCGCGAAGGTCTTGCCTGCGTGCGTGAGGACCACGTCGCCCTCGCTGACTTCCGCGAAGCCCAGGTGCTGAAGCATTTCGGCAACCGGGAACAGGTCGTCGACTTCCAGTTGCAGCGTGCGCGCGATATCCGGCATGTCCGCGCGGCCGTTGTACGGCTCGGCGGCCAGTGTCTCGATCAGGCCGGCCATCAGGTTGATCGACACGCCCGGCAGCCGGCTGCCCGGCTCCAGTTCGGGCTTGGCCGCCGCGCCCGGCTGGCGCGCGGTCATCTTGGCGTAGATGTCGTCCACGAGCGCACGGAACACCGGGTCGAGGCGATTGCGCGGATGCTTGAACGGCACCGGGATTTCGGCGACCACGCGGCCCGGATTCGACGAGAGCACGAGAATGCGGTCGCACATGAAAACCGCCTCCTCGATATTGTGCGTGACGATCAGCACCGACTTGATGGGCAGGCGGCCTTGCGTCCAGAGGTCGAGCAGGTCCGTGCGCAACGTTTCGGCCGTGAGCACGTCGAGCGCGGAGAAGGGCTCGTCCATGAGCATGAGCGTGGGGTCGACCACGAGCGCGCGCGCGAAGCCCACACGCTGGCGCATGCCGCCGGAAAGCTCGCGCGGGTAGGCGTTTTCGAAGCCGTCCAGACCGATCAGGTCGATGGCCGCCAGCGCCCGCGCTCGCCGCTGCTGCGGACCGACGCCGATCGCCTCCAGACCGGCCTCGACATTTTGCAGAACAGTCAGCCAGGGAAAGAGCGCGAAAGTCTGAAACACCATCGCGACGCCTTCGGCCGGGCCGCGCAGCGGGCGGCCCAGGTAGCTCACGTCGCCGCTGGTGGGCGCAATCAGGCCCGCGATGATGCGCAGGAGCGTGGACTTGCCGGAGCCCGAGCGGCCCAGCAAGCCGACGATCTCGCCTTCGCGCAACGTGACGTTCACATCGTCGAGCACGAGCTGCTCGCCCTGGTTCTTGTTGAAACCGCGGCACACGTGCTGGACGCTGAGCACTTCGGGGCGGGCGCGCGAAGGCGGCTGGAGCAGGTCGGGGTTGAGCGCGGCGTTGAACGTGTTGGGGTTTTGCATGGGATTCAGTCTCAATTCAGTTTCCATTCAGTCTTCATTCAGCGTGAAGCGAGGCACGGGCGGGACTCGGCATACGCGTACCGCGCACACCATGGCGTGCGGTTGAAAGCGTGACGAACAAGGCGAATCGAAAAACATGTGAAAGGGAATGGTCAACTCGCGGCCACGCTCAGGGAGCACCAACGCTTTTTCAACGATGGCGACTCTTCGTGACCGGAGTTTTGCAGAACTTAAGAAATCCGCGACTTGATCCGCCGCCACAGGCTTTTCAGCGGGTTTTTCAACCCGCTTTTCACTGAACGGCGGCGGCCCGGTTCGAGCGAGAGCAGCGCCTCGTAGTGCGGGCGCGCTTCATTGACGTGAGGCAGGTGCGACAAAAGCAGACCGAAAATCATGATGTTTCTCCGGACGTCTGGTGGGTTCGGGCGAATGGAGAGCCCGCAGACGTTCGGCGGCCGTGCGTTCAGCGCGGCTGCGCGGGCCTACGTGCTTTCCTCGGGCAAGCCTGAAGGCAAGCGGGGAGGGCAACTGTCACTGTCGGGCATGGGGACTCCTGTTCGTGCCGGGCGCGCGCCCACACCCGGCGTTGGCGGGGTGCGGACGCACGTCGTCCGCGAGCGCAAGCACTCGCAAGGTATTGCCAGAACGAGCGCGTGCGAAGCCCGCGTCGGCATGGCGTTATGGTTCGGGGTGCACGAAGGATACGGCTACGGCGCGCACCGTCTGCCTGCTGGCAGGACGGCGGCTCGGGAAGGGGAGCGTGTGTCCTGCCGGTCAGGCAGCGAGAACGTTTGAAGATCGACTACAGCTACTGTCCAAGGCATCGGCCCCTTTGAGAAGACGGGCGAATTCTAGTCGCGGAAAAATCGGAAAGTCAACCAGAATTGCTAAGCAGAGCAGAGATTCGCTTCTGAAGGCTTGGGGAAACGCGATTGAAAGAAATCGCGGCATACGGGGCTGTTGCTGACCCGCATCGCGTTTATGCTTTTTTTACTTGCGTTTCTGTCCGCGTGCCCAATACAATCCGCCCCGTCACAGCAAAGGAGTCGTCCGTGGACGCATGTTCAGGTAGTGGAAGTCCGATGCCGGCCAGCGCCGGCAGCACAACCGCGAGATAGCCGCCACAGGTTCACTCCTTCGCCGCTAACTCGCTTACGCCGGGTTAGCGCGCTTCGTTATTGACGGTCCTTGTTCTTGCGGCCGGTCTCTCAGCAGCACGCTCCCTCTATTCGATTGCCATGTGTCCATTTGCAAGCTGGCTTGCAGGCATGGCTGCGCTTTCGCATTTCGTCCGCCCTCAGAGCGGCCAACGCGGAGGGATGATGTTCGCCTTTCTCTTTCTTGTTTTTCAACTGCGTGTGCACGAGGCAACGACTGCCGGTGCGCGCCGCCGCTCACTGCACTTCGTCCATCGAACCGCGCACCTGGCGGCACGCGGTGCGCTGCGCACCGTTCACGCGGGGCATCCGCTCACGCCCACCGGTTACGCACTTCTCGGTGCGACCGTAGCCGCGGCCGCGCTGGTTTCGCTGCTGTGCGCGTGCGCCTCGCAACTGGAGCGCCCCTTACGGCCGCCCGTGCGCTTCGCGTAGAAAACCTGCGCGCCGGACACAGTTTCATCAAGCTTCGCAGGCACGCTCTGCGTAGAAAGCGGACCCGCCCGCAACTTACCCCAGCCCCACAAATACTATGAAAAAGATCCTCAAGAGCAGGCTGCCCGGTTCCGGCGGCTCGATTACGTTGAGCGCCGTTCTCTCGCTGGGCGTCGTGCCCGCCGCCTATGCGCAAACCGGCGCCCAGGCCAGCGCTCAGACCGGCGGCGAAAGCGCACCCGCTCAACCGGCTGCGCCATCCGGTGAAGCGGCGCAGCAAGCACCGGCTGCCGATCAGGCGAGCGCCGCACCCACCGGCCTCTGGGAGCGCTCGAACCTCTTTGGCGACATGGGCGGCCTGCGCCCCTGGCTCGGTCAGTATGGCGTCACGTTCGGCTTGCAGGAAACCAGCGAGTACATGGGCAACCTGAGCGGGGGCACGCAGCGCGGCGGCGCTTACCAGGGGCTCACGGAGTTCAGCCTGGGCATGGACACGCAGAAGGCGTTCGGCCTGCCGGGCGGCATTTTCAACGTCTCCGGTTTTCAGATTCACGGCACGAGCCTGAGCACGCGCAACCTGCAAACGCTGCAAAGCGCGAGCGGCATCGAAGCCGACGCCTCGACCCGCTTGTGGGAGCTGTGGTACCAGCAGACGCTGCCCGGCGGCAAGGTCGACGTGAAGGTCGGGCAGCAGAGCCTCGATCAGGAATTCATGATCAGCCAGTACGCGAACGTGTTCATGAACGCGACGTTCGGCTGGTCGGCCTTGCCCTCCGTCGATCTGCCCGCGGGCGGCCCGGCTTATCCGCTTTCGTCGCTTGGCGTGCGCGTGCGCGCCACGCCCACCGACGCGATTACCGTGCTAGGCGGCGTATTCGACGGCAACCCCGCGCCTGGTGAGGGCGACCCGCAAAAGCTCAACGCGAGCGGCACGAATTTCAATCTGGGCAATGGCACGCTGGTTATCGGCGAAATTCAGTATGCCATCAACCAGCCGCCGGCCAATAATTCGGATGCCAAATCAAATGGTCTGCCCGGCACCTACAAGCTCGGCTTCTGGTACAACAGCAACCGCTTCGCCGATCCCGCAACGGGCATGACGGGCGTGGGCGGCCCGATCACACATCGGGGCAACTACAGCATCTACGCCGTGGCTGACCAGATGGTATGGCGCCCGGCCGCGGACAGCCCGCAGTCGGTAGGCGTGTTCGCGCGCGTGATGGGCGCACCCGGCGACCGTAACCTGGTGGACCTCGGGATCAACGCGGGCGTGACGCTCAAGGCACCGTTCAAGGGGCGCGACAACGACGTAGCGGGCCTGGCCGTAGGTTACGCGCACATCGGCTCGCACGCGCAGGACTATGCGAGCGCCCAGGCGGTTGCCACGCCGGGCTATCCGTCGCGCAGCGCCGAGACCGTTCTGGAGGCGACCTACCAGTACCAGGTCGCGCCTTGGTGGCAATGGCAGGCGGATTTTCAGTACTTTTTCCGGCCCGCCGGCGGGATTCCCGATCCGCAGAATCCGTCACGCCGCATTGGCGACGAGGCGGTTCTGGGGGTGCGCACGACGATCCAGTTCTAAGTGCGCTTCCTGTTGCTACGGGCTTACGGCGACGCTCTTGAACGCGCGTTCGCACGCAGCGATGCCGGCTCGCAAGGGAGGCTGACGGGCCCCGGATGAGCCGGCGATCGGGCCTCCAGCATGATGTGCGGTCCAGGCGTGAGCGTGGACGAGAAGTCCCGTGAAAACAGCAGGCAGCGCCGCCCCGAAAGCCGGTGCGGAAGCATTGCCGCCGCCGTTGCCAGGATTTCCCGCCGATGAGCTTCGAATGCGGCCAGCAGACACGGCGGGTCCATGCGTTTGGCGCCGAAATGGTCCGCGAGCGCCTCGGGCGAGACTTCGCAATTCACCTCGGTCGCGTCGACCATCGCGACGAAGACGACGGATCCCTTGGGGGAGCATGTCGCGGCCGTGTCGGAAAAGTGAATGAACATGACTGATCTTCCTCACGAGCGAAGCATGATTTTTCTGTTCCGACTCCCTTTGCAGCCGTTGTGGCATTCTTGATCGGGGAGTTCGAAGACTGTCATGCTTTGCGCAGAAGGCCCTCGCTGACCGAAGTGATAGGGCGCTCGCCTTTCAGTTTGCTCACAACACTGTGCGCTACCGCACACTTGCGCCGCCGTTAATATCTTCATAACTAACGCCCGCTGTCCGCTGTCATCAGCGCGATTCGACAACGAGTCCGCGCTCTCACGCGACAGCGGCGGCCCACTTTGATGGATACATGACCATGTCCGAGCCTTTTCATCTCGATCCGGCGAAATCCGCGTTGCTCGTGCTGGACTACCAGAACGTGCTGCTGGAGAACTACGTTGCGCAGGCGCAGCGCGAGGCCGTGCTGGCCGGCACCGCACGCATGATCGCGGCGGCGCGCGCGGCCCGCATGCCCATCGTCTACGTGATGGTCGCCTTTCGCACCGGCCATCCGGAGGTCAGCCCGCGTAACGCGCTCTTTTCGTTCGTGAAGCAGAACGGCCTCTTTTTGCGAGGCCAGCCGGAAACGGCGATCCATCCCGCTGTCGCGCCGTTGCACGATGAGCCGGTCGTGATCAAGCAGCGCATAGGCGCATTCAGCGGAACGGACCTGCAAACGCTATTGGGCTCGAATGGTGTGGAAACGCTGGTGCTTGCGGGCATCACGACGGGTGGCGTCGTGCTGTCCACGGTGCGTCAGGCGTTTGACCTCGACTACCGGTTGGTCGTCGCGCGTGATTGTTGCGCCGATCCGGATAGCGAATTGCACGATCTTTTGCTCGACAAGGTGATTGCGCCACACGCGCAGGTCCTGCACTCGCAGCATGTGGTCGACGCGTTGTCCGCGTGAGGTGAAGTTCGCCCGCTGCGGGGGACGCTTCGACGAACCCGTCGCATCAGCCAATCCACGCTGCGCGGTGTATCGACGGCAGCGTCCTGGAGGCGACTCTCACCTCGCTCGGCCACGAGCGGGCCGCCGTATGCCTCATTGCATGCGCAACCGAGTGCGCGAGCGAAGCGACATGGCCCCTTGCGCACGACGGCAAGCGGCCAGCGCGCAACGAGCGCGGCTTGGCGGCGGACGACTGGTGCATGACAGGCTGCCCGGAAGCTTGCGGTCGAATGCCGTGCGCCAATTGATCAATGCCTTTGGCGATCGGCATATGTTGACACTCGATCGGTCATTCGACCGATCAACTGACGAGCTTGAAGAGCGTCGTTATTGCACGGGCGCCGCGTAAGTTCTTCTGCGGGTTATTGCCGGTCCGGTCAGAAGACGGCGGACAAGAACATGCTGCCTATCGCCAGGCCGTACACGATCGCCATGACGATCGCCGCAACGCGCAGCGGCCGGCCGATTGCCGATTGGCTGGTAACGAACGTGATGCTGATTCCGATGCCGAGCAGGCCGAGCACAAAGAGTCGCTGCAAAAGACTCCAGCCATTCAGCCCGACTTTGAAGACCGACCAGATCAGGGCCGCGACGAACATGAGGAAGTACCACCAGAGCCCTGCCGATCGGCTCCAGAGCATCAGGGTGCCCGAGCCGATCAGTGCAACCCCGGCGACGAAGTAGTAAGGTGCGTGGCCCATCCAGGGAATCCATCCGCCCAGCACCGCGAAAGCCGCGCCGACGAGGATGAGCCATTCCGCGGTCTCGGAAGGAGAGGTCCAGCGGCGGTAAGACATAACGAGCCCCCTAATGCCAACAAACCGGGCTTTGCAACCAGCGCCGCAAAAATCCGCACGGCTCACTGGCATCGGTCTGACAACGAGGCTGCGCAGCTAAACAGCACAATCCAGCATGAACAGTGCAACAGCCATACCGACTCAACTTTTAGATGAAGAACAGCAGAGCAAGGTCCGCAGGTCGATCGTAAGCAGCGTATACCGGTGGGTCAAGCGTGATTCGTCGACGAAATTGTAAGAAGTTCTAATCGTTGTTGAGGTTCAATTTTCTCGATCGGAAGAAACACGGATGCGTGAGGTTCACGACAGTCGACCTTACCGCATTAACGCCATCTATCCCGGCAAGAGTTGCAACGCGCAGCCATGCCATGAAGCCCTGCGCGTCAACATTACTTCGGCGTCATTGCATCGCTATTGCCCGGCCTATACAACGCTATTGGCAAACTGCATGACCCTCGGTGCAAGCGGTTGCCGGGTTCACGCGGCATTGAACGCACGGGTTGGCTTGCTCGCGTCGTGCCTGTGGAAACCGGCAACGCCGCGCCGTTCAGGGCGTTAGCTCGCTTCGAGTTCGTCGAGCGCCGCAATGCTCGCGGTTGAATGAGTCGCACTCGTTTCAGATGCCACGGGGCGTGCGATTTTCGCCATGTCCCGGTGCAGACTCATGATTGCGCCGGCGTGTGTTGTCCGGCACATGAAATCGCGTAGAAAGAGTTGGCAGCGACCGGCGGACAACCGATGGGGCAGCGTGTGTCTTGCGATTGACTCGATCTCGTCGCGATGCGCTGCGAAGGCGCTCAACAGGCCGGCTTGTCCGGGGCGCGCACGGAAGTGTTCTTCAAGAGCCTCAGGCGATATTTCGCATGTGACTTGTGCGCCGTCCACTTCGGCGTCGAAACGGATCGTGCCTCCGGCGCAGTAGAACGCTTGAGTGCGGGGAAATCGAATGATCATTTGGCATCGCTCCAGGAGGTCAGGCGCCTGTGCATCAGCAACCCATGTACCTGGCTAAACGAACATTGCAGTGCCCGCGCTTCAACTCACGGCTTTGCGCCGCAGTGCTCAAACGCCTCTTCGTGCAGCAGCACCTTGAATCGAAATCACTATTGAAATCGTGTGCCGCCGCTGAAATGACCGGAGCAGGGCAGTAAAGCTTCATCCGCAACGTTGGGCATTCAGCGTCGACAGCGGCACACTCATGTCATGAGATGCCAAGGCGACGCCGCATCTTCCATTCGCCGTCGCCAGTGGTTGCGTGCGCAACCGTCGTAACGCGTGATTTATCGCACGGGCAAGGCGGCGAGCTTGCTCACGGTGTCGGCACAGGCGTGCGCGGCTTCAGCCCCCTTCACGACAAAGTGCTCGCGGAAGAAGCCAACGTGTTCTTCGCCGGCGTGGAAGTGATGCGGCGTCAGCACGGCCGAGAACACCGGCGTACCGGTTTCGAGCTGGACCTGCATGAGGGCGTTGATGACAGCCGTCGCGACGAAGTCATGGCGATAGATACCGCCGTCGACCACGAGCCCAGCCGCCACGATGCCAGCGTATTGACCGCTTTGCGCAAGTCGTTTCGCGTGCAACGGAATTTCGAAGGCGCCCGGCACTTCGTACAGGTCGACGTCTTCAGCGGTGTAGCCGTACTTCTGAATCGACTGCAAAAACGAGGTCTTGCACTGGTCGACGATGTCACGGTGCCAGCAGGCCTGGATGAAAGCAATGCGCGGACGATGGGAGGATGCTGCGACGGCTTGCGATTCGAGGGTGGTGGAAATGTTCATGGACTTCAGCCTGTTTTGTGTGAACAGGGCGAAGGACGGCCGCGGCCTTCGCACGACGCGAATAGCCGCAAGCCGACCTGTTCTCTTTCATCCGGACTATACCGTCGGCCCCGGAATCCAACCGGGTCTGCTGACCTGCGCCATCGCTGATTGCCGCCTGCGATAACGGAGCGCTCGCGGGCTACGTCGTGGTTAAGGACGATTACCGCCGGTGGGGAATTGCACCCCGCCCCGAGAACGTGTTCTTGACGAACGGGCTGTACGGTAGCACGAAACGTCATTTTGTGCATAGCCACATTCCCAAGGGGGAAATCGGCACGAGGCGCCGGGCGAAGGATCGTCCTTGCACACCGGCACTCATCGCGCTACGTTTCGAACCAGCCGGGCCATCGTGCAAAGCGTTCCGCCAACGGCTCAATGCACGTGCCTGCGGCCAACACAGCGGGAGGTGGTGCGATGCAAAGTCTCGTTCGAATTACGTGTGCAGCCTGCCTTGTCGCGGCCAATGCCGTTGCAACGACAGCGGCGGCGCAAACTTCGGCCTCACAGCCTTCGGCAGGCGGGACACCGGAGAAGATGCCGTTCGACATCCCCTATGGCACCGCGATCAGCCTGGACACCGCGAAAAAATTGCTCGCGATTGCGGAGTCCGAAGCGAAGAAACACGACTGGAAAATGAATATCGCCGTGGTCGACACGCATGGCGAGCTGCTCGCGTTCGAGCGGATGGACGGCGCGCAGTACGCCTCGATCGAGGTCTCGCAGAACAAGGCGCGCACGTCAGCGCGATTTCGGCGGGAAACCCGGGTCTTTTACAACCAGTACGAAAGCGGACACGCGTATGTGGGCACGCTGGACGCCGGGCTGGTGGCGTCGCCCGGAGGGTTTCCGCTCATAGAAGGGGGCAAGGTGGTCGGCGCGGTGGGATGTAGCGGCGGCACGGGCGATCAGGATGCCGCCGTGTGCAAGGCTGCCGCCGACACGATCAAGTAGAGGAGGGCCGGCTATCGTGCATGGCCGTTATGGGTCAGCCGGCGACACGACACTTGGGGTCGCAAGGGAATTATTGCTCTTGGGGCTGGTATGCGGCGTGGGGCTGCCGTAACTCAAGACACGTCGCCTAAACCCCATTCAAGCGGGTTTTCCCTTAAATCCGCCTGCCACGCACGCGAATATGTCGAATTTTGCAGTACACCTCTTCTGATTTCGCAGAAATCGGCGCCGCACGCCCTCCATATAATCGTACCGCGAGAGATTCCCGCAACGCATGGCGTTCAAAGCACGATCACCCGGATCGATGCACGAGCAACGGTGTGCGAATCGATGGCTGGCAACATCGATAAAAACAACGCAAAATGCGCCGCCGGATAAAAGGCGAGCACGACGCGGAACAAAAACGGGCCAAAGCGCTCGTAGTCTGGCTGTGCATTGCCCGCTTCGAGAAGCGACGCGCGCGAATATGACTCAATGGAGACAAGACGGTATGAAGAGGATCAGTAGCGGCAATCAGTGTCTTTCCCGGTTGCGCGTCGCGCGTTGCGCGGGCTGCGTGATGGAGGGCGCACGATGAGTCTTGCACGCGACATGGGACGCACCGTTGACGTCCAGGCCTTCATCGACGATCAGCGCTTTTCGCTCTTCCACTGCATGCTGTTCGTGCTGTGCTTTCTCACCATCGCGCTCGATGGCCTCGATACCGGCGTAATGGGCCTCATCGCGCCCACGCTCGCCCAGGACTGGCATGTGCCGCGCGCCTCGCTCGGCCCCGTTTTGAGCGCCACGCTCATCGGCATCGGCGTGGGGGCGCTGCTGGTGAGCCCGATCGCCGACCGTATCGGCCGCCGCAGCGTGCTGGTGGGCTCGGTGGCGTTCTTCGGCGTGTGGAGCACGGCGGCGGCCTTCGCCACGTCGATGGAGTCACTCACCATCATGCGTTTTCTCACCGGCGTGGGCCTTGGCGCGGCGATTCCCAACACGGCGACGCTGATGGCCGAATTCGTGCCGTCGCGCATTCGCGGCCTCGCGGTCAACGGCATGCTGGTGGGGTTCGCTGCCGGCAACACTGTGGGCGGCCTGCTCTCGGGTTGGCTGATTCCCGCGTTCGGCTGGCGCAGCGTGCTGCTCGTGGGCGGCATCGCGCCGCTCGTGCTCGCGTGCCTGCTGCTCGCCTTCCTGCCGGAATCGGTGAAATTCATGGTGGCGCGCGGCAAGCCCGCGGAGCGCATCGCCCGCGCGCTGCGTCGTCTCGCGCCCAAGGCGCGCCTTGACGGCTGTGTGTTCGTGAGCGAGGCGCACGCGCCGCGCGAACAGGCCAGGCGCTCGCCCGTGCTCGAACTTCTCTCGCGCAAATACGTGGTGGGCACGACCATGCTGTGGCTGGCGTACTTCATGTGCCTCGTGGTGCTGTACCTCATCAACAACTGGATGCCGACGCTGCTCAAGGGCTCGGGCTTCTCGCTGCCGCAATACGCGGCCACGTCCGCTTACTTCCACCTCGGTGCGTGCGTGGGCATTCTCCTCACGGGCTGGCTGATGGACCGCATGAGCCCGGTGCGCGTGATCGCGCTGTTCTACGCGCTCACCGCGCTCGTGGTCTTTATCATCGGGCGCAATGTGGCGCACGACGCGGGGCTCACGTTGCTGATCGTCGTCACCGGCGTCACGCTTTCGGGCGCGGCGTCTTCGATGTCCACGCTCGCCACGCAGTTCTATCCGACCTCGAGCCGCGTGACGGGCTGTGCATGGATGCTGGCGATCGGGCGTCTCGGCGCCGTGGCGGGTACGTTCGGCGGCGCGTTCCTGCTGAGCCTGAACTGGGAATTCTCGGCCATTTTCGGCACACTCGCCGTGCCTTCGCTGATCGCGGCCGGCGCGTTGCTCGTGGTCGGCCGTCACGCGCCGCATCTGCGCCGCAACGAACTCGTGGCGGGCACGCCAGCGGCCTCGCATCACTGAGCACCGCGCCGCCACGGCGAAATCCTGCCTGCGCGAAACCTCATGTAGCCGCGCCAATGCGTGCGCGGCACATCAACGCATCGACTGTATGGTCTAACGGGCACACGGCGCACCGCGCGTTGGTGCCCGTTTCGTCTCGCGCGACGCAATGAGGAACGACTCAACAGCCTCGACGTTTTGAGAGATGCCACGGCGGTACCCAGCCGCATCCCGGCTAGACAGACGATTCGGATGACGAATTAATACACATAATACAAACCCCTGATGGCCGAGGAATTCCAGATTCGCCATGTTATTATCAGGCATAACGTAAAAGATGCGTTCTGAACTGCAAAAACTGGAGGAATCATGGACCGGCTTCGTGCGATGGAGTTTTTTCTCTCTATTTCACGAACGGAGAGTTTTTCGGAGACGGCACGCACGTTTGGCGTTTCGGCCACCTCCGTCTCCCGCATGATCACCGAGTTCGAGAACGAACTGAATGTCAAGCTGCTGCTGCGCTCCACGCGTCAGGTCGTGCTGACCGAAGCAGGGCAGGAATACGCAAGGCATCTGGAGGGCATACTCTGGAGCATCAGCGAGGCACAGAGCAACATCACGGCCATCAGCGCCGCGCCCATGGGCATGTTGCGCGTGCACTCGCGCATGATGTTTGGTCTTGGCGTGCTGCCGCCGCTGATCACGAAATTTCGCCGCCAGTATCCGGACATTCACGTTGAATTAATTCTTGGCGAATCGAAAGCCGATTTGCGCCGCCAGCAGATCGACATCGACTTTCGCATTGCGCCCCCGGTGGAAGCCGGACTCAAGCGGCGCATTCTCTTCAAGAGCGAGCGTTATCTCGTGGCTTCGCCCGGCTATCTGGCCGCGCGTACGCCACCCGAAACACCTGACCAGATCGCTACGCACGAGTGTCTTGCGTACACGCTGCCAGGCGACAATTACATCTGGCGCTTCAAGCAGGAGGAGGCGGTGGCAGAGGTGGCCGTCAACCCGCGACATGTGAGCAACAACGGCGTCGCATTGCTGGAATTTGCGCGGCTCGGCGAAGGCATTGCGCTGCTCGAGGATTACACCGTGCACCACGATATCGCCAGCGGGCGGCTCGTACGGCTCATGCCGCAATACCAGGTGAGCAACACGTCGTTCGATGACGGCATGTACGCCACCATTCTCGACACGCCCATGATTCCCGCGAAAATCCGCCTGTTTCTGGACTTCATCGCGGCGCACGTGTCGGGCAAGGAGTTGCGCTTTTCGGCTTACGGCGACGCGTTGGCGCTTTGAATCGTGGCGCGGCGCCCAAATAGATAGGATCGCCAGGCTTTAATTCATGAGCACGGGGTTGTTCGCGCGAGCTTTCGGCAAGCAAATGCGCGCGATTTAGCGCATTTGCACGCCAGGACGGCTGCAAGACAAAGGCCTATGACGCGGCATCCGGAAGATCCGGGCGCAGTTCGGCCTCGATCTGGTCGATCGTCGGCAGGCCGGTTTCCAGCGAAGGCGGCACCTCGCGCATGAGCTGGTACTCGGCCACGCCCATCGGTTTGGCCACACCGCGCAACGCATATTCAGCCACGAGCCGGTTTTTCTCCTTGCACAGCAGCAGGCCGATGGTCGGCTGGTCTTCCGGCGCCTTGACCTGCGCATCGACGGCGGAAAGATAGAAGTTCAACTGGCCCGCGTATTCGGGCTTGAACGGCGTCGTTTTCAGTTCGACGACCACATAGCAGCGCAGCTTCAGGTGATAGAAGAGCAGGTCGATGAAGAATTCGTCGCCGCCGACCTCCAGCCGGTACTGGCGCCCCACGAACGCGAACCCCGCGCCCAGTTCGAGCAGAAATTGCGTGATGTGCCGGGTCAATTCGCGTTCGATATCGCGCTCCTGGGCGTTTTCGGCCAACACGAGGAAATCGAAGACGTACGGGTCCTTCAGCGCCTCGCGGGCAAGGTCGGATTGCGGCGGGGGCAGGCGTTCGGCAAAATTCGTGATGGCATTGCCCGCGCGGCCGCAGGCGTCCGTCTCGACCTGCGCGACGAGCACGGCTCTCGACCAGCCGTGCTCCAGCGCCTTGGCGGCGTACCAGTCGCGTTGAACGGGGTTCTTGACCTTGTCGAGCAAGGTGCACAGGTGGAACCAGGGCAATTGTGCAGCAGGCTGCTGCACAAATTCCGGGTCCGGCCACGCCTGGGCGAGCGCGCGCATGTATTTGAGGTTGCGCGGCGAGAAACCCCGCATGTCCGGAAACGCGGCTTTCAGGTCGCGCGCGAGCTGGTCGACGACGCCGGCTCCCCATCCCTGGGTCTGCTGCCGCTGGAGAATATCGCTGCCGATCTGCCAGTACAGCTTGATCAGTTCGCGGTTCACGCTCGCGGCCGCCCGCTGACGGGCACGCTCGACGCGCTGCTTCAATTCGAGCAGCCAATGGCGGTAGTCGTCGCTCGCGACGAGGTTTTTCAGGTCATCTGTCATGCATTGCAGGCGTTGCGCACCTGTTGTCGGACCGTCGAGGCTCGATTATCCGGTTGGCGCCGTGCGGCTCGCAAGCCTGGGCGTGGAATTCGGGTGGCAAAATTATAACACCCGACCCCGATAAAAATGCGCTAATTAGTATTATGTAAAATAAAGCGCATTACCGTCCAGGCGTGTCGCCCGTCCGATCACCGCCCGCCCGCAGCCGCGGCTTTTACCGGCGTCGAGACTGCGGCGGGCGTTTCCTCGATGCGCCGGAAAATCAGCGCCGACGCCAGCGTGATCGCGCCAACCACGGCGAAGCTCACGCGAAAGCCGAGCGCCACCGATCCCCATTGATCGGCGACCACGCTGACAAGTGCGCCGCCAACCGACACGCCGAGGCCCATCGCCAGCATCTGCACCATCGAGAACAAGCTGTTGCCGCTGCCCGCATCCTCGTGCGAAAGCCCCTTGAGCGTGACGCTGTTCATCGCCGCGAACTGCATCGAGTTGGCCGCGCCGAAAATCGCCAGCACCGCGATCTCGACGATCACGGGCGTGTCGTGCGATATCAATGCGAATGCCACGATCGATGCACCCACGATCAGCGTATTCACGAGCAGGAAGGTGTCGTAGCCAAAGCGTCGAATCAGCGGCGCGATCCAGCGCTTGGCAAGGGCGCCCGCAACGGCGGCGGGCAGCATCATGATGCCGGATCGCAGCGGCGTATAGCCGAGTTCGAGCTGCATCAGCAGCGGGACGAGGAACGGCACCGCGCTGGAGCCGATGCGGCAGAGCAGATTACCGATCAGACCGACGCTGAAGTTCGGCTCGCGGAACAGCGCCAGCTTGAAGAGCGGATTCTGGCGCCGCCGGGCGTACGGCACGTAAGCGAGCGCGCTCGCGAGCCCGAGCACGAAGAGCCCCGCGGACCACGCGGCGCGATGCGATTGGACCGGCACTTCCACGGCCAGCGAAAACGCGATCATGCACAGCGACACGAGCGCGCCACCGGCGACGTCGAACGCAGGCGCCCTCACCCCCGTCGCGCGCGGCAGATAGCGCAGGACTGCGAACAGTCCGATCGCGCCAATCGGCACGTTGATCAGGAAAATCCAATGCCACGAGAAGGACTGAACAAACCAGCCGCCAAGCGTCGGTCCAACGATCGGGCCAACCTGACCGGAGACGGAAATGAGCGCGAGCGCCGAGACGTAGGCCTCGCCGCTCACGGCGCGCAGCACGGCGAGTCGCCCGATCGGCAACAGCATCGATCCGCCAATGCCCTGTAGCACGCGCGCGACGACGAGCTGGCCCAGCGAATGGGCGTTCGCGCAGCACAGCGAGCCGAGCACGAAGATCAGGATGGCGGTGAAGTAGACACGGCGTGTGCCGAAGCGGTCTGCGAGCCAGCCCGATGCGGGCGTGAGCATCGCCATCGTCAGCGTATAGGCGACGATCACCGGTTGCATCTCGAGTGGCCGCACGCCAAGGCTATGCGCGATGGACGGCAGCGCGGTGTTGACGATCGTCGTGTCGAGCGCCTGCATGAAAAAGCCGGCGGCGACGATCCACAGCAATGCGGTGTGACTGGAATCCTTGCTCATTGAAACTTCGGGCGCGCAGCGCGCGCGGACAAACTTTGGGGGAATGCCGTCATCGTATTGTCATCGCCGTAAATCGGGAACCCCACTGACGACGTTGACTGTCATCGGCGTTTCCGATAACAATGCCCGGATGCTCAATCCCATCTGGCTCCGGACGTTCGTCACGGTCGCGACCTGCCACAGTTTCACCGAGGCGGGGCGTCAGCTCGGCCTGACCCAGTCGAGCGTCAGCGAGCATATCCGCCGCCTCGAACAGACGATCGGCAGACGGCTGTTCGTGCGCGACACGCATTCGCTTTCGATCACGCCGGACGGCGAGGCCATGCTCGCCCACGCCAGCGTGATCCTGCATGCGATCGACCGCGCGCAGGCCCAGTTTCGCGCGCCGCGCCTGAAGGGTCGGGTTCGTCTGGGCTCGTCGGACGACGTTGCGCTCGGTCCGCTGCCGACGGTGTTGACGGCCTTTCGCAACGCGCATCCCGATGTGGAACTGGAAATCAACATTGGCATGACAGGCGAACTCTATGAGTTGCTGGATGCCGGGACGATCGATCTCATGGTCGGCAAACGACGGGTCGGCGACAAACGCGGTGCGGTCCTGTTCACCAGCAGGCTCGAGTGGCTCGCGCCCACCGGCACGGTCGTGGACCTCACGCAGCCGCTGCCGCTCGTCCTTGTCGCCGAACCGAGCGTGACGCGCGCGGTCGTCCTCGACGCCCTCGCCCAAACCGATTTCCGCTGGCAGATGGTCTGCACGAGCAGCAGTCATGCGGGCTGCGTGGCGGCAGCGCGCGGCGGGCTCGGCATTACGGTGCGATCGCAGTATCTCGCGGCGCGCGGTCTTGCGCCGCCTGTCAATGCGTCGAGCCTGCCCACGCTCCCGGATGTCGAATTCATCGCGCTCGCCGCGAAACGCCTCAGCCGTCCGGCCCAAACGCTGCTGCAATTGCTGCATGACAGTGACCTGCGCGGGTCCTGGATCGGCGAATAGCGCGGCGGCCGCTCAGGCCTGCCCCTTCGCCGCCTTGCGAAACTCGTCGACCAGCTTGTCGACGATACTGTTCAACTGGCTGCGCTCCTCGGCGCTCAGCATCGACAGGATCTCCGTTTCCAGCGACTGGCCGAGTTCGTCGCTGGAAACGCGCGTCCGCTTGCCGGCCGCGGTCGGCCACAGCTGGAAATGGCGCGCGTCGTCGGGATGAATGGAGCGCCGCACCAGCTTACGCTCGATCAGGTCCGCGACCAGCTTCGAGAGCATCGTCTTCTCGATTAGCGTCTGCTCCTTCAGCACGCTCGCGGTGATCCCAGGCGCGTCGCAAATCATCCTCAGCACGCGCAGCGAGCGCACGTCGAGCCCGAACGCGGGCCGGTACTCGGCGTTCGCGCGGCTGATCATCTCGCTTTTGATCAGATCCAGCTTGAAGGTCAGATAAAGTGCTGCCCCGTTGGCGCCGCCGTCGTCGTGTTTTGCCTGGTCCTCGTCCTGGCCGCGGTCGTCCGGTTTCCCTTTATGCCCCGCCGGTGGCGTTCCTGCTCGCATGTGCTGCCGTCCTGTTCCCAAACCTTCACTTGTTGGAAGCGCGCCGCGCGCGGCCGCTCTGTCATCCATCATCATAGCCCACACGCGCCGGGCGTCCGGCGATCTCAGGGAATGTCATTAGTTGAATAATGCAACTATTGAATTATTCTTGGAACCGGACTGGAATCTGACCGGCCCGCCGTGCAGCGCATGGACGGACCGCACACTCACCTGGCAGAACGGGCAAAAGGAACTGGCGCCATGCAGACGGAAAGCGAACTGAACGACCTGGGCGAACACATGCGCGCGTGGCGCAGGGACATTCACCAGCATCCGGAGCTGGGTTTTCACGAGCATCGCACCGCCGGTCTGGTGGCGCAGCGGCTCGCCGACTGGGCGATCGACTTGCAGACCGGTGTTGGCGGCACAGGCGTGGTCGGCACGATTCGCGGCACGCGTGGCGAGGGTCCGTCGATCGGTCTGCGCGCCGACATGGACGCGCTGCCGATGAGCGAAAAAGGCACGCCCGCGCACCGCTCGACCCACGACAACGTATTCCACGGCTGCGGCCACGACGGCCACACGGCGATCCTGCTCGGCGTGGCGAAATATCTTGCCGCGCATCGCGACTTTCGCGGCACCGTTCATCTGATCTTTCAACCGGCCGAGGAAACGCTGCGCGGCGGCTCGGCGATGATCGACGACGGCCTGTTCGAGCGCTTCCACTGCGACGAAATCTACGCACTGCATAACAACAACCAGTTGCCAGCCGGCAAGATCGGCGTGCGCAATGGCGCGATCCTGTCGGCCTGCGACCTCTTTCGCATCAGCATCAAGGGCATCGGCAGTCATGCGGCGATGCCGCACAAGTCGATCGATCCGCTGATCGTCGGCACCACGCTCGTGCAGTCGATCCAGAGCATCGTGAGCCGCAACATCGATCCGCTCGATACCGCGGTGGTCAGCATCTGCAAGTTCCTCTCGGGCACCGCGATCAACGTGATTCCCGACAGCGCGGTGCTCGAAGGCACGGTGCGCACGCTCTCGGTCAAGGCACAGGAAACGTCGCTCGCGCGGCTGCGCGCGATCTGCGAAGGCGCGGCGATGATGTATGGCTGCGAAGTGAGCTTCGAGCACCTTCAAACTTCGCCGCCCACGCTCAATACGCCCGCCGAAACCGAAACGGTGCGCCGCGCGGCCGAGCGCGTGCTCGGCGCGGACAACGTGGTCGTCGACGTCGCGCCGCTGATGGCCTCGGAAGACTTCGCGTTCATGTTGCAGCAGCGTCCGGGCTCGTATTTTTTCCTCGGCCACAACGGGCTCACCTGCCATCACCCCGAATTCGATTTCGACGACGACACCGCCCCCACCGGCGCGGCCGTGTTCATCGAAATCGTTCGGCAACGGCTCGGCTAAGCCGACGCCATTCCACGCAATCGATCAGAAGGGACCGCCATGAACGCCAAACCGACGCCGTCGCCGGCGATGGTGCGCAAAGTCGTAATCGCATCCGTACTCGGCAATGCATTCGAATGGTTCGACTTCGCGATTTACGGCCTCTTCGCCGTGATAATCGCGAAGCTGTATTTTCCGGGCGGCAACGAATTCGCGTCGATGCTGCTGACGCTCGCCACATTCGGCGTCGGCTTCGCGGTGCGCCCGCTCGGGGGCGTGCTGCTCGGCCTGTATGGCGACCGCGTGGGCCGCAAGAAAGCGCTGTCACTCACGATCGTGCTGATGTCGATCGGCACCGGCATGATCGGCATCCTGCCGACCCACGCGGCGATCGGCATTGCCGCGCCGATCCTGATGGTGCTCGCGCGCTTGATCCAGGGCTTCTCGGTGGGTGGTGAATTCAGCGGCGCGACGACGATGCTGGTCGAATTCGCCCCCGCGAACCGGCGCGGCTTTTTCGGCAGTTTCCAGATGTGCTCGCAGGCGCTGGCGTTTTCGCTCGGTGCGCTGGTCGCGTATCTGCTGACCGTCAATCTCGCGCCGCAAGCGCTGGAATCGTGGGGCTGGCGTCTGCCGTTCCTGCTCGGCATCCTGATCGGGCCGGTCGGCTGGCTGATCCGCTCGACCGTCGACGAATCGCCGGAATTCCTCGCCTACGCGAACGAAGTGCGAAGCGGCAAGGTGGAGCGCGTGAAGACGCCGCTGCGCACCGTATTCCGCGACTATCCGCGCGCGATGCTCGGCACGCTCGGCATGTCGGTGGTCGGCACCGTGTCGGCCTACGTGTTCGTGTTTTTCCTGCCGATCTTCGCGAAGAAGCAACTGGGCATGTCGGCCTCCGACGTCAACCTGAGCACCTTCATCGGCACGCTGGTCATCCTCGTGTTCTGCCCGCTCGCGGGCTACCTGTCGGATCGTATCGGCCGCAAGGCGGTGCTGCTGCCGGCCATCGTCGCCTACAGCATCGCCTCGTACGTGCTGTTCAAACAACTCGTCGACGCACCGACGTTCGGCGCGTTGCTCACGGTGCAGATCGGCGTGTCGTTCTTCATGAGCTTCTTCTGGGGCCCCACGCCGATCGTGCTGACCGAGGTGTTCCCCGTCAGCGTGCGTTCGACCGGCGCCGCCGTCACTTACAACCTGGCCGTGCTGATTTTCGGCGGCCTCGCGCCGTTCGTGAATACGTGGCTCGTGCATGTGACCGGCAGCAATCTCGCACCGATCTATTACGTGCAGGTGAGCGTGGTCATCGGCCTGATCGGGGTGCTGACGTTGCCGTCAACCGCGCGCCGCGCCGCGACCGGCTTCGCGACCTGAGGCAACCTCAGGCATCGTGCGTAGCCGGCCCTGAGCGACTATTGGCTCGCCGGCCTGCTTGCGGCCACGTCACTCGCGGCCTTCTGCTTCTTTGCGGCTTCGTGATGTCCGACTGCGCACCCGGCGGCCGCGCCGGCCGTGCCGTGCTTGCCCGCGACGTGGCCCGCGACGCCGCCAACGGCCGCGCCTTTCAGGCAGCCCTCAGCGTGCGCCGGGGTAGCAAAGGACGCTGGAATGGCCACAGCGATGGCAAGGGAAAGGATCCGCTTTTTCATGGTGAGGGCTCCGTGGAAGTGTGGATCGCCGGACTCCGTTGGATTCCGTTCCAGGCGATTCACGCATCCCGCACGGGTTATGCCCGCCACCGTCCGGCGACTGCGCGGGCGCATGTCCTGCCTCACGCTCCGGTACGCTATCCTGTCCGGCACCTCATGACCTCTGGCCGCATGACGGCTGCGTAGAAGCTGCCCGGCCCCAGGTTGCCGCCCTATTGCTTGCCAGCCGCCCCACACGCTGCCCGCATCCCCGCTTCACTCAGATGCACGGTGCTCCAAGCGTCATTAGCATTCGACAATCCATTCGTAGTGCGGCGCGGTTCCGCATTCCTATAATCGCCCGGCATGTCAGCTCATCCTTTCATCCCGGAGACCTCTTCATGATTCGACCAACCCTGCGCATTCTCACCGCCCTCGCCCTCGTGCTGCCGTTTGCCAGCGGCCCCGCCTTCGCTGCCGGCACGCCGACGCCGCTCAAGGTGGGCGTGGCCGGCGGCGTGGATGAACAGATCTGGGAGGTCGTCACGCAGGTCGCGAAAAAAGACGGGCTCGACGTGGAGGCCATCGTGATCAGCGGCACCGCGAGCCCGAATGAGGCGCTCAACAATGGCGATCTGAACGCCAATTCCTTCCAGCACATCCCGTATCTGCGCGATCAGGTCAAGTCGCGCGGGTACAAGCTCGTGGCCGTGGGCGACACCTATATTTCGCCCATCGGCTTCTACTCGAAGAAGTACAAGTCGCTCGAAGCACTGCCTGCCGGTGCAACGGTTAGTATTCCTGCCGATCCGAGCAACCAGACGCGCGCGCTCGTGATCCTGCGCGATCACAAACTCATCACGTTGCGCGACGGTGTCGATCCCTACACGGGCACGGTTTCGCTTCAGGACGTGCGCGCCAACCCGCGCAAACTCAATTTCGTCGAGGCCGACCCGCTCGTCCAGGCGCGCTCGCTGCCCGACGTCGATGCCGCCGCCATCGTCAACAACGTGGCGTCCGAGGCGGGACTTTACGCCACGCGCGACGGCATCGCGGTCGAGCGCAAAGAGCACAACCCGTACGTGAACATCATCGCCGTGCGCGAGCAGGACCGCAACGCGCCGTGGGTACCGAAGCTCGTCAAGGCGTACCAGTCCGAGGAAGTCAGGCACTTTATCCAGACGCACTTCAACGGTTCCGTGATTCCCGCGTTCTGATGCTTCCGAGGTGAAAGCTTATGTCGCCGACCCTGGCTGACCGCTACGTCCGGGCCCTGCTCCAGACCCTGCTCATGGTGGGCGCGTCCATGGTGATCGCGATCGTCGCGGGCATGCTGCTCGCGATCGTGCTCACGCTGAGCGCGCCAGGCGGGCTGTATCCGCGGCCCTTGCTGCACAAGACGCTCTCCACCGCGATCAACATGTTTCGCGCGATCCCTTTCATCATCCTGCTGGTCGCGCTGCTGCCCGTCACGCGCTTCATCGTCGGGACGACGCTCGGCGCATGGGCCGCCGTTGTGCCCTTGAGCGCGAACCTGATTCCGTTCTTTGCACGCGTCGTTCAGGTCAATCTCAGCGGCGTCGAGCCGGGGCTGATCGAGGCCGCGCGCGCGATGGGCTGCAAACGCCTCCAGATCGTACGCCACGTGCTGTTGCCCGAATCGTTGCCCGGCATTCTCGGCGGCGTGACGGTAACCGCGATCGCGATGATCGACATGTCGGCGATGGCTGGCGCCGTGGGCGGCGGCGGCCTTGGCGACATGGCGATTCGCTATGGCTACGAGCGCTACGAAACCCAGGTGATGATCGTCGTGATCTTCATCCTGATCGCGCTCGTTTCAGTCATCCAGCTGGCGGGCGAGTTTTTCACCCGGCGGCTGGATCGCAGGCACTGATGCCGGATCGAAACGACGCCAGCCCCGGCTAGATCGACTCCCGTATCTGCAACTGCACCTTGCCGTTGCGGATCGGCATCACGTCGGGACTATCTTCGCCGACCTCGCGATCCATCGTTTCGTTCAGCTTGTCGTTCAGCGCGAGCAACAATTCGCCGTTGCGCTTTCTGTCGAGAGCCAGGTTATGCATCTCGCCGGGATCGCGCGCAAGGTCATAGACCTCGACGTCGTTCTTCTCGAACAACGCTTCGAGCGTCGTGGGACGATTGAACGCCATCGGCGAGAAGTAGCGGCTAAAGCGATAACGCCCGTCGAACACGCTGCGAATCGTTCCGCGCAGGCGGAAGTCAGGCTGTTGCGCGAGCGCGCGGCGGCGGATCTCGTCTTCGGGCACGCCTTTCTCGTGCAGCGTCTTGAACTCCTTGAGCATCCATTCGCTGTCGTAGTACAGCAGCATGGCGTAGTTAAAGAGCGCGGTCTCGCGGACCGAGTCAACGCGCGCCTGCTCCGGGCGCGCAAGCATGCCCGTGAGGTCGTGTCCTTTCAGCGCATCGCCGCCAATGGACTGCTGGCGCGCCGCGTCGAGCCCGGTCAGCCCGAGCAGCGTGGGTGTGATGTCGATATGCGAGGTCAAGGCCTCGCATCGCTTGCCGCCCGGATAGGCCGGATGGCGAATCACGAGCGGTACGTGGTTCTGCGGCGCATAGGTCGTCGCGCCCTTGTCGACAAGCTGATGAGCGCCGACATGATCGCCGTGATCCGCCGACATGACGACAATCGTCCGCTCGTCGAGCCCGAGCGTCTGAAGCGTCTCCAGGAGCCGCACGACATGGGTGTCGCAGTCGCGGATGCAATTAAAGTAGTTATCCTGATAGATCCGGACCCGCTCGTCGGTGAACGGGAAACGGCCGACGAGGTTCACGTGCGCATCGTTGTACATGCCGTGCGCGCGCGGGCGGCCGGGCTCGTCATACGGCTGGCGGCGCGACGCCGCCAGCGGAACCTGGCTCCAGCCCTGCTGGTAGAGCGCGTCTGAAGGCGGCGGCGCGTTGCCGAGGATCATCGCATTCGCGCGCTGCAATTCCGATCCAGGCGGATCGGTGTTCACGAACATCACGTCGTGCGGATTGACGAGGTTGACGGCCAGAAACCACGGCTTGCCCTCCTGGGCCAGGTGCGGGGCGCGCGTGCGCATCCAGCTCACGGCCGACTCGGTCGTGATGCCGTCGTAGTTGTAGCCGCCACGCACCTCGCCGATCAGGTCGCCCACGCCGAAGTAATCGTCGAACCCGTATTCCTTGATCTTTTGATGGTAGTCGGCCACCGGCGCGCTGTACGGACTGTTCGTCTCGTGCAGGCTGCCGCTCAGGTGCCATTTGCCAAGGTACGCCGCGTAGTAGCCGGCGTCGCGCATCATGTGGCCGATCGTGCGGATGTCGGTCGACATATCGGTTTGCCAGGGCACGCCCGCGTTGTCCAGCACGCCTGTGTGCTGTGTATGCTGGCCCGTATAGATGGTCGAGCGCGATGGCGAGCACACGCAGGAAGCGATCTGGTGGCGAGTGAACGTGATGCCGTCGCGCCGCAACGCTTCGCGCCCCGGCACGGGAAACGGCCAGGCGTCGAAGTAACGCTCCTGGTCGGTGAGGATGAACAGGATGTTGTAGCCAGGCGGGGCGCTTTCCGGCGCGCTCGTCGGCCCTTTTTGCGGTGCTTGCGAAGCGCTGTCCGGTTGTGACACGGCAGCCTCTGCCGGTCGCGCGAGACCCGTGGCCGCAATCGCCGCGCCCGCGCCCGCCACTTTCAGGAAGTGCCGCCTGCCGTCGCTCGCAAGCCGGGACGGTTTCGGGGCATCCGCTTTCTTCTGCTCGTTCATACGATTGTCTCCACGATTTTTTATCTACTGTTCGCACCCGTTCGGCCCGGATGTGCGATTCATTGTGGCGCAATGTGCGATACGATTCGATGAAAGATGAGTGTTGATCCATAACCCGGTGGTAATGAATGAGAGCGCACGATGGCCGCCACGAAAAGACCGCCCGTATTGCTTCCCGACGTGGCATCGCCCGGCGCCGACCGTGGCCGTATCGAACATTTGCCGCACGTGTTGCGCCGGCTGCGCATCCGTGACCTGGAGACGCTGGACTGGCTCGGGCGCTATCGCAGCTTCGCGCGCACGGCCGAAGAAGCGTCCATCACGCAGCCGGCGCTGTCGAAATGGCTGCGCGAGCTGGAAGACACGCTAGGCCTGCCGCTGTTCGAGCGCACCTCGCGGCGGGTCGCGCCCACGGCCTATGGCGAGGCGATGCTCGAATGCGTCGCGCGCATCCTCACCGACCTGCACACCGTGCAGCCCGCGTTCGATGCCTTGAAACGCGGCACGCGCCTGCCACTGAAGATCGGCATGCTGCCGTACATCGCCACACGCCTGCTGCCTGGTGTGATCGAGTATCTGGCCACGCACGCGCCCACCCAGCAGATCAACTACTCGGAAAGCACGCTCGACTACCTGCTGCCGCTGATACAGCGGCGCGAACTCGACATGGTCGTTTGCCGGCTAGAACCGGCCGTGCTGACCGCCGGCTTCACCGTCACCGAGCTATACAGCGACGAGATTCTGGTCGTCGCGCCGAAGGAGCATCCGTTGCACCGGCACACTCGCGTCACCTGGCGCGACGCGGCCGCCTGGCCGTGGATCATGCCGTCGATGGGCTCGCCCATGCGCACCGCGCTCGAAGTCGAGTTCGCGACGGCGGGCGTCGCCTCACCGCACGTGTTGATGGAGTCGACCTCGCATCTGACCAACTGCGCGGTGGCGCGACGCGTGCCGTGCCTGTTCGTCTCCACGCGCTTGCGGCGCGGCGAGACCGATTTGAATGGCGAGTTGCGGCAACTGCCGCTGAAGGTGTCGACGGCGGTGCAGCGCATCGGTGCGTTGACGGCGCAGCCGCAAAGCTCGGCGGTGTCCGTGGTGCTGGCCGCGTTGCAGGCGGCAGCACAGGCGAAATGACACGTTTCGCGCGCCGCGTTCAGTCGCCGCTCAGCACCCATTCGTCTTGCGGCGCCACGGGCGCGGCCTGCGTGCGCCAGCGTCCGAAAGCCATCATCGCCATGCCCGCAACGACCGCAGGCACGCCAACGATCGCGAAGACCAACGGCAACGACAGCCCCATCGAGAGCATCGCGCCGCCCGCGACCGAGCCGACCACCGAGCCCAGGCGGCCCACGCCGTTGGCCCAGCTCACGCCCGTTGCGCGGCAGTCGGTCGGATAGAACGCCGCGGTGAGCGCATTGGCGCCGACCTGCGAGCCCGACACGCAAAAACCGGCGAGAAAGACGGCGAGCGCCGCGAGCCAGGGCGTAGCGGCGAGCGAGCCGATGGCGGCCGTGAACACGCCGGCCGCTGCGTAGCTAGCACCGAGCACATAGCAGGGGTTGAGCCGGTCCATGAGCCAGCCAAGCACGATCGCGCCAAGCGTGCCGCCAACCTGGAACATCGCCGTGACGAGCGCCGCCGTGCGCAGCGAGGCGCCGGTCGTGCGCAGCAACGTGGGCAGCCAGCTCGACAGCAGGTAGATCACGAGCAGACTCATGAAGAAGGCCAGCCACATGAGCAGCGTGCCGCGCAGCAGTTCGGGACGGAACAGTCGACCCACCGGCGAACCGCCCGATTTCGCGCCGGACGCCGTGAACGTCGCGCCTTCGAGGTTGGTATCGGGGGCGATGCGCGCGAGCGTGCGCACGATGCGCTCGCCATGTCCACCGCGACCGGCGAGATAGCGCACCGATTCCGGCAGCCGCCACGCGAGCAGCGGCACGATCGCGATCGGTACGATGCCGCCCACGAACAGCACCGAGCGCCAGCCGTAATGCTCGATGAGCGCGGCGGCCGCGAATCCACCGAGCGCGGAGCCGATCGTGAAGCCGCAGAACATCGTCGTGACGAGAAAGGAGCGGCGCGCCGACGGGCAGTACTCCGAAGTGAGCGTGATCGCGTTCGGCATCGCGCCACCCAGGCCGAGACCGGTCAAAAAGCGCAGCGCGATCAGCACGCCGATCGACGGCGCGAACGCCGACATGACACTCGCCAAACCGAATGCGCATACGCAGACGAGCAAGAGCCGCTTGCGCCCCACCCGATCGCCAAACGGGCCGAACACGAGCGCACCGACCATCAGGCCTGCAAGCCCCGCGCCGAACAATGGCGCAAGTTGCGACGGTTGCAGTTGCCACTGCGTGTGCAGCACAGGGGCGATGAAGCCGATCGCGGCGGTATCGAAGCCATCAATGGCAACGATCAGGAAGCATAGGGTGACAATCAGCAACTGAAACCGCGAGACGCGATGCCGATCGATGAAGGCCGTCACGTCGACGGTGCGTGAGATTGTCATCGTTGTCTCCTGTCTTTTTCCGCCTTGGGCGTTGCGCCACGGCGTTATGGGTCGATGTGACGGAGCCCATTAAACGACAGGGAGATATGCCAGGTAAAATGACAAATTCATATCTTCCATATGGTTTTTTATATAGCTGGATCGGGAAGACGATTCGCGGACGGGTCGCGTACGTCGCATACGTATAGGGAAGCCCAAGCTTCTCCGCAGCTTGACATTCAGCATCGACATCACGACAAGGCGCGTGTTTTGCTG
The DNA here is from genome assembly GCF_003268775.1 of Paraburkholderia unamae. Taxonomy (GTDB): domain Bacteria; phylum Pseudomonadota; class Gammaproteobacteria; order Burkholderiales; family Burkholderiaceae; genus Paraburkholderia; species Paraburkholderia unamae. The sequence goes on along the minus strand of NZ_QLSU01000015.1, from coordinate 10,127 downwards.
CACTTCATAGGATCAAAGCATGGCTGTCTCGCCGCATGCGGCCTGCTAGACTGGAAACTCCCGCGCAAACCATGGAGGAAGACATGACGACCGTCTACGTGGTGAAAACCGGTGAGCAGTTCCTCTGCTGTGCAGAGGACGGCGACATTGGCATGGCACCGGCAATTGAAGGGGCCAAGTCCTTTCTCTCCTATGAGGAAGCGGAAAAGGCGGCAAATGAGAACGCCGACCCCGGATACGAAATCGTGACCGTCAGCGTGACCAGACACTGACACGGAGTTTGCTGCTGGCGCTCGGTGACAGCGGGCGCCGGCGGAGCCTGGCGTTCTGCATCTGCTTACCGGAAATGCATCGCGATGGAAAACGCCTACCGCGACGAGCCGGGCTTCTGGAACACGGTGGCCGAAAACTGCTGAAAGCGGTCTCAGGTCCACCCTGGCGGTTCATGACGCCATGACGTGACGCTATCTGGATCACACGGGTCAAGGCATCAATCCACGATATTCTCCACGCAACTGGCGGGAAAAAAGCCCATCCCCTCCGGAGCGCGACGATGCTCATCGTTCGGCTCCGGTAACGTCCGCACATATTGCCCTACACACGATCGTGCTATCGTCGTCAGCCATTTCGGCGATCAGATTGCCGTTGCAGCAGGCTTTGGACGACCGCCTCCATGATCCATGACGATCCGTTCGACCCTTTCCCCCAAAAGCGGCGCCGCGCGTGGCCGCTGATTCTGCTGTGCGTCGTCGTCATCGCGGTGGCCGCGTTGGTGGCAGCAGCCGGGTTGACGCTGCGAGCCAGCCTGCCGCCGCTCGACGGCACGCGCGACGCGCCGGTATCCGCAACGGTGACGATCGCGCGCGACGCGCTCGGCGTGCCGACGGTACAAGGCAGCACGCGTGACGACGTCGCGTATGCGACCGGATTCGTTCACGCACAGGACCGCTTCTTTCAGATGGATTTGCTGCGCCGGGTCGCCGCCGGCGAGATGGCCGCGCTCATCGGGCCCGCTGCGTTGCCACTGGACCGGCGTGACCGCCCCTGGCGTTTTCGTGAGCACGCGCGGGCGACGCTCGCCGCGTTGCCCGCGGACCAGCGGCAACTGATCGAACGCTATGCGGCGGGTGTCAACGACGGCCTGCGCTCGCTTCGCGCGCGGCCGTTCGAATACTGGCTGCTGCGAACGCAACCGGTCCCGTGGCGCGCTGAGGACACGTTGCTCGCCGTCTATGCCATGTACTTCGACCTTCAGTACGGCCAGGTGACGCACGTGCTGTCGCGCGCGGCGCTGCGCGAGCGAGTGCCCGCGGATCTGCTCGCGTTCCTGCTGCCCGCGACGAGCCGCTGGGACGCTCCGCTCGACGGGATGCACACCGTCGCGCCGTCGCCCGCCACCCTGCCCGCACCGCCGCCGTGGCTGTCCGCAGCACGGTCCGCGGCGGACATCGCCCCGGAGGCCACCGCGTTATCGAGCGGCGTGCCCGAATTCATCGGCACGGGGGCCGCCGTCAACTCGATGGTCGGCAGCAATGGATTCGCGGTCGACGGTGCGCACGGCGTGGACGGGCGCGCGCTGCTCGCGAGCGACATGCATCTTGGCCTGTCGCTGCCGAATATCTGGTACCGGTTATCGCTGATCTATCGCGCGCCGGATGGCGGCACGCGGCGCATCACCGGCGTGAGCCTGCCAGGCACGCCACTCGTCGTGGCAGGCAGCAACGGCCATATTGCCTGGGGGTTCACGAACAGCTACGGGCGGTTCATCGATCTCGTCGAACTGGTACGCGACCCGGCCGATCCGCTGCGTTATGGCGTGCCCGACGGCGGCTGGCAGCGCGCGCAGGTGATCCATGAGCGCATCGACGTGAACGGCGGCGCGAGCGTCGATCTTCCTGTCGTGCAAACGCGCTGGGGCCCCCGGATCGTTGCCGGCCCCCATGCGTATGCGGTGCATTGGGTTGCGCAGGATCCACAGGCGATCAATGTGAACCTCATGCAGCTCGAAAGCGTGTCGAACGTCGCCGACGCGTTGCGCACCGCGCAGACCTCCGGCGTGCCAACGCAGAACTTCATGGCGGCCGATGCACAAGGCCATATCGGCTGGACGCTCGCCGGGCCCCTGCCGCGCTTTGCCGATGCGAATAGCGCAAATGCGACGACGCTCGCCAGCCTCCCGTTGCGCTCCGACACCTATCGCGGCTGGCAGGGGTATCTGCCGCCCGAAGCGTATCCGTCGCGCATCGATCCGCCAGCGGGCCGCATCTGGAGCGCGAACAACCGGACCTTGCCAGCGGACGAGGCGGCCCGCATCGGCGACGCAGGCGCCGATCTCGGCGCACGTGCGACGCAGATTCGCGACGATCTGCTCGCGTTGCCGCATGCGACCGAGCGCGACATGCTGGCGACGCAGACCGACGACCGGGCGTTGTGGATCGAACCCTGGCGACGCATTGCCCTCGACGCGCTCGACGCGAGCGCTCTCGACGGCCATCCCGAACGCGCGGCATTCCGCCGGCTTGTCGAAACCTGGAATGGCCGCGCGGATGTGAGCGCGGTCGGCTACCGGCTGCTGCGCGCGTTCTATTACTCGCTGTACGACGCCTGGTTCGGTGCGCTCGACAAGGAGATGAGCGCGTTCGCCCCCGAACTCGGCTATCGCGCGGCGAACTCGCGTTACGAGGCGACCATGGAGACACTCGCCGAGCAGCACGCGTGGGTACCCGAGGGCTACGCGGACTGGCGCGCGTTTGTGCTGGACCGGATCGACCGCTCGATTGCGCAATTGCCGAAGGGCACGAGGCTGGAAGATGCGCGCTGGGGCGAGCGCAACCGCTCCGCGATCGCGCATCCGTTCGCGCGGATGGTGCCGTCGTGGCTACCGTGGGTGCGCGGTTGGCTCAGCACGCCGAGCGATCCGCTGCCGGGCGACATCAATATGCCGCGCGTGCAGTCACCGGCGTTCGGTGCATCGGAGCGGTTCGCGGTGTCGCCGGGGCATGAGCAGGACGGCATCTTCGAGATGCCCGGCGGACAGTCGGGCAACCCGCTGTCGCCGTATTTCCTCGCGGGACATGAAACGTGGGTGCACGGCGATGCGGCGCCGTTCCTGCCCGGTCCCGCCGTCCATACGCTGAAGCTCAACGGGGCGGGTGCGCATCAGGCATCACTTTTAAATGGCGCTTTGGTCGTTCAGAAACCTCGCTAGCTCAAAGCGCCTCGACAAACGTTGCCAGCCGGGGTTACACGCCGGGAACCGGCGTTGTCGGGAGGCGGGCGACGAGGACGGTTAGTTGCGCGATAAAAGCGGAGACATGTCGTCGATGGCAGTCGCAACGCCCCCTACGGCTTGCACAGCTTCTAGCGTGTTGCATCCACCGGTTGAATCCGTATTGGGAAACCGGTCACAGGATGCGCCGCCAGGAAAGACCGTCATCTTCCCTGCGACGGATACGCACTGAAGTGCCGATAAACTGGCTATTCCCAAATCTGCGCAAATGGTTAATCTGCGAAGGTTCCGTGAACGCAAAAACCTCGCTGCCGAAATGCAACCATTCGGATCCTCCATGACTGAGCCTCGTCTGACATTCCTCGACCAGAATGAATGGGAAAACTGGTTGACGCAAAACGGCGACACCTCGGCCGGGATATGGCTGCGCCTTGCCAAAAAGGGCGCCGGGCAGCCAACCTTGACTTACGAACAGGCGCTGGAAAGTGCCCTTTGTCATGGCTGGATCGACGGTCAAAAACAGACTGAAAGCGACGAATGCTGGCTGCAACGCTTCACTCGACGCTCTGCAAAAAGTCTCTGGTCCAGGCTCAACAGAGACCGGGCCGAAGCGCTGATCGCCGCAGGCAGAATGCTGCCTTCGGGCATGCGAGAAATCGAGAAAGCCAAAGAGGATGGCCGCTGGGAAGCTGCCTATACGTCCGCCAGCAACTCAGTCGTGCCGGACGACCTTCAGGCCGCACTGGATGCCAATCCCAAGGCCAGCGCGTTCTTTGCGACGCTGAACGGCCGAAACCGCTATGCCGTCCTGTTTCGGATACAGAATGCCAAAAAGGCCGCAACGCGTGCGCGCAAGATCGAGGAGTTCATCGGCATGCTCAATCGCGGCGAAACCATTCATCCTTAGAGCAGGAAGTTCGAAAGCCGACGAGAATCGCCGCACGATGGCGCGCTCAAGGGAAGCCGCGAGCGGCCAATCTCAGCCGCAAATGGAGAGCAACAGGCAGGACGAAGATTCAATCGTGTTAACCGTATTGCTACCCACGCTCGCATGCCGGAAATTGAGCGGTGCCGGGAAGTCGGGATTCTGGTCGTCGCTTGTCATGAGAAGCTGGATACGGTGACCGGCACGAAACCGGCGAGCCGTGACAACGAGCGGAATCCGATACCTGACAACCGTACCGACCGGCACAGCTTCAAAACGCTTGCAGGGCAGCACAGGAGAACCCGCATGACTTTGCTGCTCATCGATTTCACGCAGGCTTGCGCGCAAAAATCCGGCCGTCACGTTCTGTGCCTTGCCCGACGGATCGACGTCCTGTAAAAGTACAATCCACGCGGTGTCCGGCGCCGTGCAGCTCGCATCAAGCTCGATCTCCGCATCGCCTGTTACGTCGACATCGTGTTCCAACGGGGCGCTAGTCCAGATCAGACTTGATGCGGGATCGGCCGGACTCGGAGCTTGACGATTCAATCCCTGGCCGAAAGCGATCAGTCGCCGCACCCCCGGTGTGCCCTCCTCGCTCGCAAGCGTGCCGTCCGCGCAGAGTGCAAACCGTCGCAGTTCCGTTCGTGCCGGCGGCCAGGTGTCCGACGTCCGCCATTCTTCGGCGCCAGCCATCCAGTAGCGGATCGGGTCGCCTTCAAGAATGCCCGTGTCGCGCTTTTTCAGCCAGTGGTCGAACCACGCAAGCGCTTCAACGTGGAGGCTTTCCCACGGCCAGGCGAGGCCATGTTCGCCCAGCATCGCCACGCGGACTTCCGGGCTGTTCCTGAGCGCGTGCCAGGCCCTGAACGTCGATGGAAGATGCATGGGGACATTGTCCCAGTCGCAGCCCAGATAAACGGGTACCTGGACGCGCTCCAGCAGCGGCAGCAGGCTGCGCTCCTCCCACCAGTCGTCGCGCGTCTGGTGTTCAACAACGCAAGCCCGCCATAGATCGTCCCAGGGATGCGGATCGTGATGCAGTGTGAGCAAGCCCTTCAGGGCCGCGATTGCCGCCTCGCCATTGATCGTCTCGAACCGTTTGTGAATGACAGGTGTCTTCAGGAAGCGCCCCAAAACTTCGACGAACCGATTGCGGTAGAAGTCGCTGACGTGTGCCGACGTCGCACCGATCATCGACAGGTACGGCGTCAGAAAACTCGTGCTCGCCAGTCCGTTGTGTACGGCCGCTTCGTAGAGGTCGATACTCGCCGCGACAGGAAAGATGGCCTTTAGATGGGCGGGCTGTTCCACCGCCGCCTCCAGCTGGGTCATCGCAAAGTAGCTGATTCCCACCATGCCGACGTTACCGTCGGACCACGACTGCTCGCCGGCCCATTGGACGAGATCGTGCATGTCTCGCCGTTCCTGCGCGTCGAAAAACCCGAACGTTCCGCCAGAGCCACCCGTGCCGCGCACGTTTGCAATGACGTGTACGTAGCCTCGCGGCACGAAAAAGTCGCTGGCGCCCGCTTCCAGAAAGCCCAGCGGCGCCCCGAGGTTCTGGATCTGACGCGGATAAGGCGATGCCGAAACCAGCACCGGGTATCGGCCGGGTGCTGCGGGCCTGCGGATGTCCGCGCGCAGCTCAACGCCATCGCGCATGCGCACGACCACGTCGAATTCCGAGCCCATCTCGAACACCGGACGAGAAAGATTCCTGTAGTGGCGGCCCGTTGTCTGGGGCCCGTTGAGTTGACGCTGGCCGGGTTCCGTCCCGGAGACTGCTCGTGACATGGTGCGGCTCCATCGAGAATGATCCGGTCGTCACCGTCATAGCCAAGGCCTGCCCAAAAGTGACAGCTGGAATCGACTGCATCGTGCCCGTCTGTCCACGCAGCGGGCGATGATGAAGTAGAATGGAGCATATCCGAATTCAAATTCAAATTCAAACTAATTCCCGTAAGGTACGTTGACCATGCCAACGAATTCAGGCAGGACCCCGGACACGCGAAAAGGTCGGGCGTCACGGCCAGACGGCGCCGCGACGCGGCAGCATTTGCTCGATGTCGCGGGACGCATCTTCGCCGAACGCGGATTTGCCGAATCCACCAGTAAGGCGATATGTGAGACGGCTGGCACCCCTATGGCGTCGGTCAATTACCACTTCGGCAGTCGGGAAGCGCTTTATGAAGCGGCCCTTATCGAAGCGCACCGGCAGGTCGTGGGACTGGACGAACTCGCCGCACTTGTAGACGGAATCAGCGATCCGCAGGACAGGCTTCGCACCGTGCTTACGCGCCTCGTGAGCCTATCGACCAGCACGAAAAGGCCATGGGGATTTTTGCTGATATTGCGCGAAGTCCTCTCGCCGTCGGCGGCCATTCCCGCGTTCGTCGAGCAGGCTGTGCGGCCGAAAGCGGCCTTCATGCTCGGCATCGTCAGCGACGTGCTGGGTCTGAAGCCGAACGATGCCGCCGTTCAACGTGCAGTGCTGTTCACCGTATTGCCCTGTATCGCAATGATGATTGCGCCCAGGAAAATACAGTCGGCCGTACTTCCCGCGGCAGGCAGCGATCACGAGGCGATTGTCGATGATTACGTAGAGTTCGTTATTGCGGGGCTTGAAGCGCTTGCCAACGCGCACCGCGCCGGCAAGCCTTCACAGGCGGTCGAAGCCGTTCGTCGAAGACGCACGCGAAAGAAGGCTGGGGCATAGCAGGTGAAGCGATCGGCAAAAAGCCATAGGACGTCGCCTGGCAATACTGCACGTTTCTGTGCACACACTGCTCATCGCCGTTCCGGCGGCAGCGCCGGAACCCAACTCCGCCACAAGGGTGGCGAGCGACTCAGGCCCTCGCGAATTGCTAACTATAACCTGATGATCGTGCGCCAAGACGTGCCTGGCGAGGGTTTGGGCGATAGTCCCGGCACCGATAAACCCGATTTACATTGCGAATTTGCTTGCTGACATGAGGTTGATCATTCATGGGGTGCCGGCGTGACCCCATGACCGCGCTTAACGTACAAACCATGCCAATCACATTACTTTCAAAATACAAGTAAAAGGCGGAATTTTACTTGCAACATACAAGCGATGTTAAGATGTAGCCATGAATACGAAGAGCAAAGAAGACGTTCGGTCCCATTGCGCGGTGAACTACGGCGTGGAAATCTTCGGCGACCGGTGGTCGCTCTTGATCATTCGGGACATCGTTTTTGCTGGCAAGAAGACGTACGGCGAGTTCCTGAAATCGGAAGAGGGAATTGCGACCAACGTCCTTGCTTCCCGCCTTGCCTTTCTTGATGAGCAAGGAATTCTCTCGAGGGCGCCCAGCCCCGACGACAGGCGCAAGGACTTCTACACTCTGACCGAGAAGGGACTGGACCTCATTCCCATCGTCCTTAACATAGTCCTTTGGAGCGCGAAGCACGACTCGAAGTCGTATGTGCGGCGCAGCAAGGAGTTCCTTGCTCGACTAAGTCGAAGCCCCATGCAGGTGAGCGAAGAGGTGAAGGCGCTGGTCCGCAGCGGCGGCTGTATCTTTCCTGATAGCAACTGAGCATGACGGCAAGGACGCGCCGGCACGTCGCGCGAATGATATGCGCACGCCAACGGCTACAAAGTGCTGCGAATAGCGAGGCCGATGTCCGAAACGGTCCTGGAAGCTACCATTAATGTTTCACCAACCCCGGCAGCTCCTTCGGGTCGACCACGGAAGTTCATGGTTCCGCGGTCGCACAACGTCGGGCGCGCCGCTTCCGGGCCGGGCTGTCGTCAGCTACACCCGCTACAATGAATGCACGCCAGGAGACAGCCGGGACCCGTCATGCACCGTACCCCGATCACGCGAGCGTGGAAACAAACAGCCAGGCCAATCCGCATCGCTGCGTGCGTTGCTTTGTTGCTGTCGCCACTTACCCTGCCAGCGCAGGACGAAACACCGGGTATTGCCTTTTCCACGCTCGAGCCGGGCGGACCACTGCCCGCAGGGTGGAAGAACCTGCCGGTCGTACACGGCAAGGCGATGACCCAATACACCCTGGTTCACGACGGCAACAAAACTGTCCTTCAGGCAGACGCCGATCGTTCCGCTTCCGCGCTGATGCATGAAGGCAATATCGATCTCGCGCAGACACCCGTCGTGGCATGGCGCTGGAAAGCGGAAAAGCCCATAGAGGGCGCGGACAATCGCGTCGGTTCGAAGGAAGACGCACCGGCGCGACTGGTCTTCACATTTGATGGCGACGTGAGCAAACTTTCGATTTTCGATCGCACGAGCATGGCAATGGCAAGGCGCCTGGGCGGCCAGGACCTGCCCTACGCAACGCTCATGTACATCTGGTCAACCTCGGCCGCGCCAGGCAGTGTGATTGCCAACCCTCACACGGGCCGCGTTCAGATGATCGTCGTGTCCGGCCAGCCCGGCGATGCCGGCCAGTGGCAAACGCTCCGTCGCAACGTCGTGCAGGACTATGAGAAAGTCTTTCACGAACCGCCAGGACGGATCATCGGCTACGGCCTGCTGACCGACACCGACAACACCGGCACGACGACACGCGCGTGGTATGGAGACATCCATTTTCTGCCTGGGCCATGATTCATAGGAGCCTCCACGCGAGTCCAGCTTCATGATGCCCATGGGCATGGCCGTGTCGGCGTCCACGTTCACGCTCGGCGAAAATCACCGTGGCTTGTAAGAGAATTTCTGGCCGCCGACGCTTGCCTCGTACATCAGCCCACCCTTGGCCACTGTGAATACGGCCATGCCTTTTCGATAGGACCCAGCAGTTTTGGCGTCTTTCTTGCCACCGCTGACGTTAGCAGACGTGCCCGTCGTGCCTGCCTGTGCACCCGCCGCCGCGGTGATCGCGATCGCATTGGCATCCGCGCCGAATTCGAAGTTGCCACCGGTGAATTCCTTGAGCGCGCGTGCATCTTCGAACAGGATGAGTTCACTGTACACCTGACCGCCTAGTTGCAAACCCACAGTGAGCTGAGTCATCGTCGCATCGCCGATATGTTTCCCTTGCTCATAGACGCGGCCCTTCCCACGGGCGCCGCCGATACCGACCCCTCCCTTGCCGATCTTCGGAAACACAGCGTAGGCGTAGGCACTCTGTAGAAGACTGCCGCTTTCTCCCGCGTTCTTGAACAGGTTGAGTGCGTCCGAATATTCGTCGGCCCAGGCAGCAGAAACAGGCAAAAACAGCAGGATCGTGAGCATCAACATCAGACGTTTGAGCATGATATGTTCTCCAAGGATTGGGCGCATTCAAGCACTGCCGTGATGCATTTGCAGTGTATAACCAATTTACCCCGCTACGACATCCTCGATCCGTTGCAGCGTCACCGTCCGTGACGGGGATGCTGATATAGCCGACCTGGTGCTAGCCATCGCCCCGCTCCGGGTGATACGCATGCACTGACCTGACGCGAGTTGGCTACGCCATTCTCCCGAGCCTATCGTTCGTAGACCAAACGATATGATCGACGTTGCAGACGGCACAAGAAGGCGCAATCGGCCATCGTCGAAGCACCCGACACGCTTATGCCGCCCGGACAAACGGTGTCCGGCTTCGTGCTGACTCATCTCGACAAAGGCGTGAAATGAGTGCAGTCGCGAACCGGCGCAGCGGGCAGTCCGTGCGGGCGAGCCACTTGTGACTCAAAGTTAAAGATGCTTTGAATATCGGCCCGATTCCTGGACTCCCGGTAGGGGTAAAGTGCCATCCACTGACTACATATGAGGACGGAGACATGAAGACCTATCGCATCGCAACGATCCCTGGCGACGGCATCGGCAAGGAAGTCGTGCCCGCGGGCAAGCAGGTGCTCGAAGTGCTGGGCAAACACGGCGATCAATTCGCCTTCGAATTCGAGGATTTCGACTGGGGCGCCGACTACTACCGCCAGCACGGCGTGATGATGCCCGCCGACGGCCTCGACGCCATTCGCGACAAGGACGCCAT
>NZ_QLSU01000014.1 GCF_003268775.1 Paraburkholderia unamae | reverse complement strand
TGCCTGCGAAGCTACCGTGCGTTTCTTCTTCATCGGCATATCCATGATTTTTACCTCTCATGATATGCCTCGCCCACGAAATGACGGATAGGTCCACGCAAGGCCGCGCAGGAATCGCTCCGCGAATGTCTCCTATGTAGAAGGCCAACTGGCAGAAGTGGGTCGATCTGGGTCGGACAGCCAGAGAATGGAAGGGACTTCCCCGCCCCGAGGCTGCGGCGTACGCCACCGTCTGAAGTAGCTTTTGCTCCCCCGTCCCCATCCGCGGACAACGGCGCAGACGAACGAAGTCTGTTACCTCGAGAACTACTCAACCAGCTGACCAGCGCGAGCGCGCATAACCGGGTATCGTGTAGGCTCTCCAGAACCTGCACCCTCGCCCATGAATCCGGCCCAACCTCATCGCGTCTTCGCACGTCTTGCACTGACACTGACTGCCGCCATCGGCACGGCGTCTCTCGCGCTCTTCGCGGCTGGATGCGCGACACCCACACAGCAGCCAGGGCACAGCGCGCTGACGCAACCTGCGGCCGCCTCTTCTCTCGATGCCGCGATCGCCGCTCCTCAGCGTAGCGAGCGGGCCAAAGCGCGCGACGTCTATCGGCATCCGAAGGAGACGCTGCAATTCTTCGGCGTCGAGCCCACACAAACGGTGCTCGAAATCGCACCGGGCGGCGGCTGGTACACGGATATCCTGGCACCGTGGCTGCACGGTGGCGGCCATCTTTACGAGGCCCAATACGTCAGCACGTCAGCGGAACTGGCCGCCGAAGACCGCGACAGCGACGCCGCCTTTTTGCGCAAGCTCGCGGGGGCCCCGGCGCTTTATGGCAACGTCAAGGTCGGCACCTTGCGCGCAGGCGAATTCGAGGGCTTCGACGCGCACGGCCAGTTCGACGTGGTGCTCACATTCCGCAACATCCACAACTGGATCAAGGATGGCCAGATCGACGACAACCTGCGCGCATTCTATTCCGCGCTGAAACCCGGCGGCGTGCTTGGCATTGAGGAACATCGCGCACGGCGAGGCACGACCGTACAGCAGATGATCGATACCGGCTATGTGACCGAAGAGTACGTAATCGAGCATGCGCAGGGCGCGGGCTTCGTGCTGGCTGCACGCAGCGAGATCAACGCAAATCCGAAGGACACCAAGGATTATCCGCACGGCGTCTGGTCGCTGCCGCCCACTTACAAGGGCGGCGACCTGGACCGCGCGCGTTATGCCGCGATCGGCGAATCGGATCGCATGACGCTCCGGTTCATCAAGCCATAACATCCTCATGACCGGCGCATGCCAATCAAGCGAACATCATTGCCGCTTCATTCGATCGGTTCGTATGGCAAACCAACGTAATTTTCCGCGATCGTCTTGAGGCCGGCATCGGAAGTCGTGTAGTAATCGTAGTCGGTACGCTGCATGCGCTTGTCGAAGGCGTCGCGCTCCGAGAATTCGTGCAGGAGGTTCGTCATGAACCATGAGAAACGTTCTGCTTTCCACACGCGGCGCAGCGCGATCTGCGAATACTTTTCCAGCAGGTCGGTACGGCCGTCGCGGTAGACGCGATTCAAGATCCGATACAACGTGCTCACGTCGCTCGCGGCGAGATTCAAGCCCTTCGCGCCGGTCGGCGGCACGATATGCGCCGCGTCGCCAACGAGAAACAGCTTGCCGTACTGCATTGGCTCAACCACGTAGCTGCGCAGCGGCGCGATGCTCTTTTCGAGCGACGGACCGGTAATGACCTTCTCCGCCACGTCCTGCGGCAGGCGCGTTTTCAACTCTTCCCAGAAGCGTTCGTCCGACCAGTCTTCGACTTTCTCGGTCAACGGCACTTGCAGGTAATAGCGGCTACGAGTCGTCGAACGCTGACTGCACAGCACAAAGCCACGCTCGTGATGCGCGTAAATCAGTTCGTGATTGACAGGCGGGGTATCGGACAGCATGCCGAGCCAGCCGAACGGATAAACGCGCTCGTAATGCGTGAGCACTTCCGCAGGGATCGTCTTGCGCGATACGCCATGAAAGCCATCGCAGCCCGCGATGTAATCGCAATCCAGACGATAAGTCTCGCCGTTCTTTTCGAATGTGACGTGCGGCGCTTCGCCTTTCACATCGTGCAACTGAACATTGGCCGCTTCGTAGATCGTGGTCGCGCCGCTTGCCTCGCGTGCCGCCATCAAATCTCGCGTCACTTCGGTCTGGCCGTACACCAGCACCGACGAGCCGCCCGTGAGCTGCTTCAGGTCAATCCGGTCACGCCGCCCACCGAATACGAGTTCGATACCGTCGTGAACCAACCCTTCCGCATCCATACGCTCGCTCACGCCCGCTTCGCGCATCAGGTCGACCATGCCCTGCTCCAGCACGCCCGCACGGATCCGGCCGAGCACGTATTCACCGCTTTGACGTTCAAGAATGACGTTGTCGATGCCCGCCTTGTGCAGCAACTGTCCCAAAAGCAGGCCGGACGGCCCGGCGCCGATGATCGCTACCTTGGTCTTCATGACCGATGTCTCCTGTATTTCTCTACACCGCGACTTCAACTCTGCTCTTCGAGCACCAATAATTAGCACCGCGGTTGAATTGCATTTTTCTAGAAATTTGCAGCGCTGATAAGGCAATTTTTTCGATTAAAATTGGACTTTTAGAAAGTCCAACGCGAACCGATAACCCGCTGATGAACTCATGAAGCATCCGGCGCAGCACGACATCCCCGTCTTCAAGTTATACGGCGAAGGGCCTGACTGGAGCACGCTCGATTTGCTGCACTGCGAGTCGATACCCGAGCGAAGCAGTTTGCACGACTGGGAAATCCGGCGACACCGGCACGCTGACCTCGCGCAGATCCTGTATGTCCAGAAAGGCGTGGCACAGCTCGAGATAGAGGGCGAGAAGACACGGATAAGCACGCCATCGGTGCAGGTCGTCCCGCCAATGTGCGTGCATGGCTTCCAGTTCTCTCCGGAAGTCGACGGATATGTGATTACGATCGCCGCGCCGCTGATGAACTGGCTTCAGCAGCAAATCGATGCGCCGCGCCGTGTACTTGAACACCCGGGCTGTTACCCGGTGGGCAACGACCGGCCATACCTGAACACGCTGTGCGTCCGGTTGAATCAGGAATACGGCCTTCCCGCACCTTCAAGGGACCTGATGCTCCGGTCGCTCGTGAGCGCGCTCGTCGTATGGGTCAGTCGCCAGGACCAACAAGGTGAGGAAAGGGGCGAAACCCAGGATCGAGGCCAGGCCCACCTGAAAGCGTTCTCCAGCCTGATCGAAAAACACTACCGTGAACATTTTCCGATCAGCCGCTACGCCGAACGCCTGGGCGTGACGCCGGCGTATTTGAATATGGTTTGTCAGCGAATAGCGGGGAAAAGCGCGCTCGCCCTCGTTCACCAGAGATTGCTGCTTGAGGCCAAGCGCAGTCTCACCTACACCGCACTCAATATCAATCAGGTCTCCGATTTTTTGGGCTTCACGGAGCCCGCGTATTTCACGCGGTTCTTCAAGCGATTCACCGGCATGACGCCAAACGCCTTTCGCAAGCGAAAATGATTTCATTGCTTCGAGCTTCGGGCTACCGATCTTCGAAGAGATGAATGCGAGCGTGCGTCCCGACGCAAGGCCACGCGCCCCTGCGAGCACGTGGCCATTCGTGTGAGACAAGAGCCGCCGGTGCGTGAAGCGATGACTCAGAACCTGTGACGAAGCGCGACGCGCGCGAGCGCCTGATGGTCGTTCGACGAGTCGCCGGCATTGCCGATATTGGCCACCGCAGCCGCACCTGTAGACGACGTACCCGCCGCGATCTGATACGCGGCCTCGGCGTAGAGATCGGTTCGCTTCGAAAGAAAGTAATCGGCCATCACGCTAACCTGGTTGAAATGCTGATTGCCGACGTTTGCGCCATCCGATGTGCGGACATTGTTGCCCTTCGCGTAATCGTAGGCCGCACCGAGACTGAAGGCAGGCGTAACCGACCACTTCACGCCCGCATCCACGTTATTGAACCGCGCACTCGCACCGCCCAGCGCCACGATATTGCCGTACTCGATGTTCGACCATGACGCGCCGATCTGCACCGGCCCGATCGTGTACAGCCCACCCGCTATCGCCACCTGATACGAATTCGCGCTGGCATAAGCCTTGTTGAGGATGCCGGTCAACTGCGTTCCGCTGCCATTGCTCGTGAAAAAACCCTGGCCCGCGGTGGCCGCGGTCGGATTCTTGAAGTAGAGATAAGCGGCCGCCACGGTCACCACGCCGTTGGAGTACGCCGCACCGGCCGAATAGCCACCGTTGCCGCTGAAATTGCCAGGCTGACCGCCCACGCTCCAGGTGGCGCCGAACGTCAGTCCATTGATGTTGGGGCTCGCATAGCGAATCGCGTTGTTCGTCCGCAGCGAGTTCGCGGTGTTGTCAAAGTCGCCTGGATGCTGGAAAACTTCGCTCGCCAGATAACCCTGAACCGTGACAGCTTGCGCATAGTTGACGACCGAATCGTACTGCCGCCCCAATGTGACGTCGCCGAAACTCCGGTTGCTCAAGCCGACAGCTGCCTGGCGGCCGAACTGGAGCCCCCCTTGCCCTGCGGCACCCGAATTCAGGTTCACGCCGGATTCAAGCGTGAAGATCGCACGCGTGCCGCCACCCAGGTCCTCGGCACCCTTCATGCCCCAACGGCTGCCGTACATGCCGTTCAGCGAATCCAGATACCATTTCCGTCCGCCTGTCGACGGCCCGGTGGCCACGTTGCTGTTGAACATGATGCCTTCGTCCAGCACACCATACAGCGTGAGACTGCTTTGCGCCCAGGCCGATGCACCGCACAGGCAAAGCGGGGCCAATGCGAGAAGTTTCTTTTTCATTTGCGGTTCTCCAAACCTTGATTATTTATTTGCATGACTAATTATTCGATCGAGAATCTTCGAAAAGAAGACTCGCGACCCTGCCTAGTGCATCGACACGCCTTGCTGTACGCGCGTTTGCGAAGCAGTTGCGCCACGCCCGATCATCACGAACAGCGCGCACGCGGACACCAGCGCAGGCACAGCAAGCAGGCTGAACACCGAACCGATCTGCCAGCCAAAGCCCATCAGAGCCGCGCCGACGAGTGCCCCTGCCACGCCCCCTATGCGCCCAACGCCGAGCATCCAGGCAACGCCAGTCGCCCGCCCGTGCGTCGGATAAAACGCGGCGGCCAGTGCGGACATCGATGTGACTGCGCTCGTGACCAACGTTCCGGTCAAGAAGATGAGCGTGCCGAGCCACAACTGGTGGCCGACACCGCGCCCTACCAGCAAAACCATTACCGCGGCGAGCACATACGTGGCCGCGATCACGCGATTGGCGTTGAGGCGGTCCATGAACCAGCCGACGCACAGGTTGCCCAGCACGCCACCAAGCGGGAAAAGCGACGTCATCAGGGCCGCACGCGCGCCGGAGAAGCCCGTGTCGCGAAACAGCGTGGGCAGCCAGTTGGTGAGCAGGTAATAGATCAGCAGGCCCATGAAGTACGCGAGCCACAACATCAACGTCCCGAAACGGTACTGTCTCGACATGACGACGCGAATCGCCGATTCGCGTTTCGCGCTCGCGCCGCTCTCAGGCGCTGCGAAGCGGCAGCCATCGAACGTCGTGCCGGGTGCAATACGGCCGAGGATGCGTGCGATTCCTGCGTCGGCACGCTGACGTACCGCCATGAACTGAACGGACTCCGGCAAGAACAGGATCAGCAGAACCGTCAGCACGATCGGCCCGACACCGCCCGCAACCAGCACGCTTTGCCAGCCAAAATGCGGAATCAGCCACGCAGACGCGAATCCGCCGAGCGCGAGGCCGGTGGAAAAGCCACAGAACATCGTATTGACAACGACGGCGCGCACGCGCGTCGGCGCATATTCGGACATCAGCGTGACGGCATTCGGCATGGCAGCGCCGAGGCCAAGACCCGTGCAGAAGCGCAGCACGGTCAGCGACTCGACCGTACCGGCGAATGCCGCCGCAAGGCTCCACAGTCCAAAGAACGCTACGGAAAGCACCAGCACGGTCTTGCGTCCGAGGCGGTCTGCGAGCGGGCCGGCAAGCACCGCACCGATGCCAAGCCCGACTAGCGCCGCGCTCATCACCGGACCGAGCGCGACGCGCGCAATGCCCCACTGCTGCACGAGCGACGGCGCGATGAAGCCGATGGCTGCCGTGTCGTAACCGTCGGCGGCGACAACCAGAAAGCACAGCACGAGAATGCCCCACTGAAAGGGGGAGAACCGTTGGCCGTCAATGAAGGCCTGGGTATCGACGACGCGTTCGGAGGTCTTCATTGCGGCCCTCCAGCAACGTGACGGACGAGCGAGGGCAACGCGCCGGCGGGGCCGACGCGATCGAGCGTTTCCATTGCGATGTCTCCTGAGATTGATGTCGTTCTATTGCGGCGCCGTACCCGCGGGCGCGGGACGTCTGGTATCTGCCACGGCGCGCCGCAACGCCGTTGCGTGTGAGGTTTGTTTCAGTGCCAGTGCGGCGTGTGCGCGACGCCTATGCCGGCCGCCGCCCCGCTCACCTGGCTCGCCAGATTCAGCCGGTTTTCGCCGCGCATTCCTGTTTCGTTAGTCATCCGAATCTCCCCCATGAAAGGCATACGCAAAAGCGTATCCTGTGTCTCCGACGAAAAATCTGTATCGATTCCGCCTGCCTGAAGTATAGGCAGACGGCGCCGGGCGATCATGGACAAAACTGTGAAAAAACAGGACAATCTGCACATGTGAGGGAAGACGACATGAGGAAAATCCCTAGTTACGAACTCTACGGAGAAGCATCGACCGCGCGCCCGCCGTGGCACGATGCATTCAATTTCGAGTGGATTCCTGAGCGCAGCCGGCCGAACGACTGGAACATTCCGGCGCACCGTCACGACGCGCTGCTTCAGTTTCTCTACATCCGCAGCGGCCAGGGTCACGTCATCATCGAGAGCGAAAAAACGCCGTTTAACCCGCCCTGCCTCGTGATCCTTCCTGCGCAGGTGGTGCACGGTTTCGCGTTTTCGCCGGAAATCGACGGCCTTGTCGTCACGGCCGCGCAGCGCGCGCTGGAGTCCATCGCGAAGTCGGTTTCTTCAACACTCGTCGCGGTTCTCCAGCGCCCCGCCGTGATTCCGGTGAGCGGGCCATCAGCGAGCGACGAAACGCTGATGCCGCTCTTTCATATGCTTGAGAATGAGTTTCGCCGAGGCGCGGCCGGCTATACGGCGGCGGGCATGTCACTCTTAATGGCACTTTTCGTACAGGCGGCGCGCCTTATCGACCATGCCAACGTGCCGGTGGCCGCGCTCGCCGCGCGGCGCAGCCTGCAAATCAGGCGCTTTCGCGAGCTGATTGCCCAGCACTTCCGGGAGCATCGCCCGGTCGAGTTCTATGCGGACGCGCTCGATGTCACGCCGCCGCAACTCGGGCGAATCTGCCGCGAAGAGCTCGGTTCGTCACCCACCGCGCTGATCAACGACCATCTGATTCGCGAAGCGCAGCGGGACCTGGTCTACTCGGGCATGACCGTCAAGCAGATCGCGCACAGCCTCGGATTCGAGGACAGCGCCTATTTCAGCCGCTACTTCCGCAAACAGACAGGTGCGACGCCCCGCGAATTCCAGAGCTCTGCTCATCGCGATCTGGCATTGGGGACGCCGTAGTGCGAAACGCGAAGAAGACACCGAAGGTGTGTTGGCTTACTTCGCGACACTACCCAGCGCGGTAGCACGGATGAGCCGTGTCTCCTGTGCCGTGATCAGATGGCCCGATGCCTTGAGATAGGCCGGGAAATCCGGATGCGTGTCGCGTGCGAGGCACCGTCGTTCGTAGTCCGCAAGATTGTCATATCCCCACAGATGGGTGAACTGGTTCTGCTGCCCCACCAGACTTGTCCAGAATCCGAGTGGATGCCCAAGTGTCTCGAGCAGGATCGGCATGGCGAGCCGGTCAAACACGTCGATGAACTCGGGCATCTTGCGTAGCGCGATCGTGTAGACGCGAAAATCCACGAGGGGCTTTGCCAGATACATGGGTTGCGGGCTCATGCGTGTACCTTCTCTTGGCTGGTCGTGGCTTTGTCGGCGATGGCGTTACCCGTGACATAGCCGAACGTCATATTGGGTCCATGGGTGATACCCGCGCCAGGATAGTTACCGCCCATCACGCTGCGCCGGTCATTACCGACCGCGTAAAGGCCGTCGATCTCACTGCCGTCCGCGCGCAGCACCTCGCCGGTGACACCGGTCCTGAGGCCATCGAACGTGCCGAGATCGCCCATCACCACCTTCACCGCATAGAAGGGGCCGGTCGAGATCGGCGCAACGCAAGGGTTGGGCTTGTTGTCCGGATCGGCGAGATAACGGTTGAACGATGTGCTTCCGCGATGGAATGCCGGGTCTTCGCCGCGCCCGGCATCGACGTTGTAGGCACGGATCGTCTTCTCGAGCGCATCAGGAACAATCCCGCAATTGCGCGCCAGCTCGCCGATCGTCTCGCCCTTGACGAGGTAGCCTTTGCGCAGCAGCGGCCCGACCGGCATCGGCGCTGGCTTGGCATAGCCCAGACCATACTTGCCCAGCGCGACCTTATCGCAGATCAGCCACATCGCCGTCTCCCGCTCACCCTCGCACGCACGGATCAGCGCCGAGCCAACGTCGTGGTAGGAGTTCGATTCATTGGTGAAGCGCTGCCCGCTGCGCAGCACGCCGATCACGCCTGGCTTGTAGCGGTCGAGCAAATGCGGGAACACGCCCGTGCGGCCCTTGCCGAAAGGCACCTTCGACACAGGCATCCAGGCCGACGCGTCGGGGAAACCAAGCTGGACGGCGCCCCCCACCTTCTCCGCCATGGTCAGCCCGTCGCCCGTATTGCCGACGGGCGTGGGCGAGAGATGCTCACCCCCGCTCCTCACATGCGGATAGACCTGCGCAATGCGCTTGAGATCGTGAGGGAAGCCGCCGCAGGCCAGCACGACGCCTTGCCGGGCAGCGACGCGAAGCTCACCGTCCGCTGCGCTCGCGAGCACACCGACCACCTTGCCCTGCTTGCTCAGCACTTCCTTCACGGGCGTCGACGTGTAGATCGGGATGCCGATCGCCAGCGCCGACTTTGCGAGCCTCGCCGCGAGCGCGTTGCCACTCGTTACGTTGATCCCCCGGCGATAAAGCGCCAGTTCCTTGATGTGCGTAGCCAGACGGCGAGCAACATAGCAGAACGAAACAATAGATTTGGTCGCGCGGAAGAAGTGCTTGAGGTCCGCGTTCGAGGAATTGAACATCATCCCCATGAAGGTGATCGTTTCGAGCGGCGGCTTGAGGCGTTGCATGTCCTTGCCCAGCCCGCGAATATCATAGGGCGCCGCGAGGATCGAGCGCCCGATATCCACGCCACCCGGTGCATCCGGGTGATAGTCCGGGTAGAGCGTGGGTACGAACTTCATCTCAGTCTCGCGCTCAAAGAACTCGACCATTTTCGGCCCGTTCTCGATAAAGCATTGGACTGCGGCGGCGTCGTAATTGCTTCCCGTCTCGCTCATCATGTATTCGCGCACGCGCACGACTGAGTCCGCCGGGTTCTGCTGTCGGCCATATTGGCTCAGCGGAATCCATAAGACCCCGCCCGACAGTGCGGTCGTACCGCCGAACACGGGCTCCTTTTCGAGCACGACCACATCGAGGCCGCGCTTCTTTGCCGTAATCGCAGTCGCGAGGCCCGCAGCACCCGATCCGACCACGACCAGATCGCAAGTGATCTCCTTGGCCATATCCAGTCTCCTTTTCGTTATGGTGTTAATGGCGCTCACGCGGCCGGGGTGGCGTTAAAACCAGGGCGCGGAACCATATCCATCAGCATGCAATCGAGCCCGCCGTCGACGAGCACCTCGGCGCCATTGACGTAAGCCGCCAGGTCGGAGGCGAGGAACATGGCCGGGCCTGCGAGGTCCTCCGGCTCGCCGATGCGGCGGCTCGCAGTGGCGGCGGCGCGGCGAGCCTCGAAGCCGGGTTCCTCATAGAATTTCGCGGACAGCGCGGTGCGGATCATGCCGGGCAACACGCAGTTGCTGCGCACGCCGCGCGGGCCCCACTCCGCCGCCAACTGCCGCGAGAGCAGCAGCACGCCCGCCTTGCTCGGGCTGTAGGAACCGCTATTGGTCTGCGGATTGAGCGCCGCAATCGAGGCAACGTGGACGATACTACCCTTGCCCGCCGCCAGCATGTCGCGCCCGAACGCGCGGGCACACAGAAGGTAGCCGGTGAGGTTCACGGCGATGGCCTGGTTCCAGTCTGCGATCGAGACCGTTTCGAGCGATCCAGCGCGTAGCAGTCCTGCATTGTTGACGAGCACGCTGACCGGACCGAGCGCTGCGCGAACCTCGGCGGCGGCGGCGGCAACGGAGGCTTCGTCCGACACGTCGCAGCCGAACGCCTGCGCCATGGCACCTGCCTCCCGAAGTTCGGCGGCGACAGCCTCAGCGCCCGCAAGATTACGGTCGACGAGCGCCACATGGGCTCCAACACTAGCGAAGGCCCGCGCGATGCCGGCGCCAATTCCGCTGCCTGCGCCCGTGATCACGCAGACCTTGCCGCCCAGGTTCAGCCCGTATGCGGTCGATGCAGCCACGCGATGTTCAAGTTCCTGTTCCATGCTGTTGCTTTCCCCAAGATTTTTCACGCCATTACACGTCGTGCATTTCGTATCGCCATTGAACGCCTCAAGCGCCTGTGGAACAATGGACAGAGACGACATATAACAGGACATACCGTGCATCATGGCCGATGACCAACAGCGCCGCCGGACGGTTCTGCACTTCGCGCTCTATGGGGCGGAAGCCGGCCAATCCTGGGTCGACATGGTGCATTACGAGCCCATTCCCCTGCGTGCCGGCCGTTTCGACTTCGACATCAAGCCGCACGTCCACGACGCGCTGATCCAGGTGCTCTACGTCACCCGCGGAGGCGGCGAAACCTTTATTGACGGCAAGACGTGGGAGGTCGTTGCACCCTGCCTGATCGTCGTGCCAGCGCACTCGGTTCACGGCTTTCACTTCCGCAGCGACATCGACGGTCACGTCATCACCGCCGCACAACCTGCATTGGAATCGCTGGCGATGACGGCCGCGCCCGACCTGCTGGAATTCATGCGCACACCAACGGTGCTATCGGTCGATCGCGACGTCGAGCGCGGTACACCGCTGGACACGCTTTTTCAGTCGATCGCGCACGAGGCGCAGAGCCACGAGCGCTGGCAGTTCACCGCGGGCGCGGCACTGGCGATCACCCTCTTCGTCAAGATTGGGCGCCTCAGCGAGAGCGCCCGGCTTTCAACCAGTTCCGAGCAGCGGACAATGGCGGCGCGGATCGAACGCTTCCGCGCGCTGCTCGACCGCCATTGCCGTGCGCGACGGCCAGTGGCGAGCTACGCCGACGAGATGGGCGTCACCACCGGCCAGCTCTCCCGCATCTGCCGCGCCACCTTCGGGGTCTCGGCAATCGAGGCGATCGACGCACGCTCGATCCACGAGGCCAAGCGCCTGCTCGGCTATTCGAACCTCAGTGTGAAGCAGATCGCCAGCGAACTGGGTTTTCAGGACGAAGCCTATTTCGGCCGCTTCTTCCGCAAGCAGACGGGACTCCGGCCAACCGAATATCGCTCTGCGGCCCACGATCGATCCTTGCCACCTGAAAAAAGGGGCGCGGACTGACTTGACCGCGCCCTGCTCCCGTTCAGACCGATAACCCGCCCAGCTTGACGAACAGGTGCTCCGGCCCGGAATTGGTCAGATTGTTGCCCCGCACATACTGAATCGGTTGTGCCGGATCGAGCGCAATCGCGCCAATCTTGCGGGCCAGCGCTTTCGTCGCGATCAGCGTCTCCAGCTTGGCAAGCGGCGCACCAAGACATTTGTGCATGCCGTTGCCGAAACCGAGGTGGCCGCTCGAATCACGGTCGATGTCGAACGTCTCGCCGTCGGCAAACTTGCGGCTGTCACGGTTCGCAGCCGACAGCAACAGTCGCACTACTGCGCCCTTGGGCAGATCAACGCCCGCGACCGTGGTCGCCTCGGTGGTGATGCGGCTCACGCGCTGGACGGTGCCGCGATAGCGCGCCACCTCCTCGACAAAACGCTCAGCGTCGGCGGGACTTTCGCGCAGACGTCCCAGCAAATGCGGCTGTTCGGCGAGCATGCGGAAGGCGTTGGCGACAAGGATGGTCGTGGTGTCGTGCCCGGCAATGAAGACAAAGGCGCACAGCTCCTTCGCTTCCTTTTCCGAAAGCAATCCGTCTTTCCACATGCGCGCGATATGCCCGCCAATCGACTGGCTGTCGGTGAGCGCGAGCCGCTCCATCGCTTCCTTCAGGTATGCGAAGAAAGCCTGCGCGCTCTGCTCGTCGGTGCCGGTCCCCGGCGCATTGCGGGCGAGCCGCCCGAAGTAGCTAAAGGTCTCGTCCGACCAGAACTTCATCTTCTCCTCATCCTCATTCGGCACGTCAATCATCGCGGAGATGGTCGAGATGCTGAGCGGGATGGCGAAATCTTGAACGACATCACCACCGCCTTTGACGATCATCGCGTCGAGCAGGTCCTCCGCCCTTTGCGCGATCTGCTCGATAAAGGGATCGAGCGCCAGCGGCAGGAAGGATGGCTGGACGACCTTGCGCAAGCGCGAATGGTCGGGCGCATCGAACAGCGTCAGGAACGTCAGCGGCGGCGGGCTGACGACCTCGGAGGAAAACAGCTTAGGATTACGGATTGCCTGGTAGACGTCGTCATAGCGCGAAAGGAACCACACGTCCGAGGTCGCCGACTGGCAACGCAGCACCGGCGCATGCTCACGCATCCAGCGGTAGTGCTCGTAAGGGTCGCCTTGCGAGCCGTCGTCAACCACCTTGAATGGCGCCAGCCCCTCGGGCCAGTCCAGCTCGTGTGAATAGGCCGGAAGCATGTTGGCCGTGAACGGGCAGACCTGCGGCGCGCTCTGCGGCACAGGGATCGGGAGCACGGGGGCAGCGGCCACCTGAGGTGCCGTCTTGCCCAGCGCCATACGCTCCAGCGCCCGGCTCATCGTGGCCTTGGAATGGAGCGCATGCAGCGCAATCACGTCTCGCGCCTTGTTCAGGTCGCCCAGTTCGAAGGCGCCGACAATGTCCCGGTGCTGCTGGACGATGTCGCCGACGATCTCGATCTGGTCGGACAGCGCGCGAGCGATGAAGTCCTGCACGGCCAGTTGCCGGTATAGCGCGATCAGCTGGGCGTTCCCGGACGCTTCGATCGTGAACAGGTGGAAGGCGTGGTTTGCCTCGATGTAGCGCGCCACATCTGTAAAGCGCTGCCCGGACACGAACGGCGCCGTCGCCTCGGCGAGCTGGCGGAAGCGGATCAGCTGCGCGCTCGACAGCCGGCCCATGGTCAGTTGGGCCGCGCCCAGTTCAAGGGCCATACGCATGTCGAAGGCTTCATCGACATCAACAGGCGCGATGCGCTCCTCGCCCGTCTGCACCACCAGGCCGGTGCCAGCGAACTTCTCGTAATAGAAGTTGCGCGGCGTCAGGCCTTCGGACGAAAGGTAATTGCGCACCGCATCGACCATCGGCGGCGGGCCGCAGAGGTAGACATCGGCATCTCCGTCGTTGAGCTGGGAGGGGATGATGTGGTGCGTGACATAGCCCTTGTTGGGATGGGCGCTGTCGGGGCTGGCGACGGTGCAGGCATAGGTGAAGTCCGGCAGGCGCTGCGCATAGGTTTCGAGCCGCTCGATGCCAACCAGGTCCTCATCCGTGTTCACACCCAGGATCATGTGGATCGGATACGGGCTGCCGCCGTCCTCGACGATCTTGTCCAGCATCGAGAGGAACGGTGCGAGGCCCGTGCCACCCGCCAGAAACAGCACTGGGCGCTCGATGGGGCGCAGGTAGAAGCTTCCCATCGGACCACGAAATTCGATTGTGTCGCCGGCT
The DNA here is from genome assembly GCF_003268775.1 of Paraburkholderia unamae. Lineage (GTDB taxonomy): Bacteria > Pseudomonadota > Gammaproteobacteria > Burkholderiales > Burkholderiaceae > Paraburkholderia > Paraburkholderia unamae. The sequence goes on along the minus strand of NZ_QLSU01000014.1, from coordinate 235,316 downwards.
TTCGCGCTTTCGCAGAGCCAGGTCGACATCGCGCCTTGACGCACATTGCGCACAAGGAAGGACACGTGCGGATCCGAAGGCCCCGAACTGAAGGAGTACGAACGGGTCTGATCGGTTCCGGGCACGCGGATGTTGACGTACTGTCCCGGAAGGAAGCTGAGATCGGCGCGGTTCGCCAGTTCGACCGAGAAAGCGATCGTGCTGTCCGATGCGCGTTGGCAGGCCATGATCCGTCCACTGAAGGAGGACGGGCCAGTGCCGGAAACATCGGCGTTCGTGGCGATCTGGATCACGCAGTCGGAGCGCGGGCTCATCTGGCAGGTGAGAACCTTGCGCTCGCTCGCCTCTTGCGGGCTAAGCGCGTCTTCCACGCAGTCGCCCAGAACATACTCGCCGGACTCGCAAACCGCCTTGCACGTGCCGCACACACCATCACGGCAATCGAGCGGAATATTGATCTTCGCGCGAATGGCCGCATCGGTGATGCGCTCTGTGTCGTCGCAGTCGATGAAGCGGGTCACGCCGTCCTCGAAACGGAGTGTTATCTGATGGGCCATGGCGGTGTCTCCTCGATGGCCGCCCGGACATCGTGCTGCGCTGGGTGCATGTTCGGGCGGGTCGGCGCGCGAGGTGACCATGCTTCTCGCAAGCGCCCGGTGGGTTTAATGCCGCCAATTTAGAGCCTGAGCCGCGTTCCCCTCAATGGACAGAGACGACGTTCACCCGGACAAAACGTGCATCGATATCCCAATTCCCGGTCCGCGTCACCCGCGCGGGCCTCAACCCTCAACGGCCAGAGCCGGTACAGGTGTTTCGATCGAGCTCCTGAGGAGGACGAAGTAGGCCAGCGCGGACAGCGTCGCCACGACCGCGCTGATCAGGAACGCACTCGAGAACGAGCCCGAGTATTGAATGCTGAAGCCGGTGACGATCGGCGCCACGGAGCCGGCGATGTAGCCGCCGAAATTCTGGATCGAGCCGAACGACGCAACCCGGCTGCTATCGACGATGGTGTTGACGATCATCCACGCAGTCGCGCTGGCCAGGTTGATACTGAAAAGCGCGAGGCACAACAGCACCACGCAACTGGTCAGGTCAGTGATGACGGTCAGCGGCAAGGTCACCAGGGCCGCCATCAGCAGGCCGGCAATCACCGTGCACTTGCGGCTGGCGAGCACGCCCATGCCGCGCTTGACCAGCCAGTCGCAGATGCGCCCGGCAAGCAAGGTTCCCAGCGCCCCGAACACATAGGCGAGCGACACCACCCACGCGGTCTTGTACAGGCTCAGACCGTGCTCGCGCTCAAAGTAACCGGGCAGCCAGGTCAGGTGCAGCCAGAGCATATAGATCACGCCCATGAACCCCAGCATGGCGCCCCAGGTGCTACGGTGGCGGAACAGATCAAGCCATCCAGCGAAAAAGCCGCCGCGAACCGGGACCACTGGCGGCGGCGCCTCGACCATCCGCGCCTCGGCCTTCGGCTGCATGGCGAGGTATTGTGCGTGGCTCTTGTAGAAAGCGAACCAGCACAGCGCGATCAGGAGGCCCATGGCCCCGGTGATGACGAACATCCCGCGCCAGCCGAAATGCACCATGAACAAGGTCAGCAAAGGCGGCGCCAGACAAGGCCCGAGGCAAGTCGAAGACCAGACGATGCCAGTGGGCGTGCCGCGCTCCCTGGCATCGAACCATTCCGACAGCGACTTGGCCGCGGAGGGAAACATCGGCGCTTCGCCCAGCCCCAGGACGACGCGCAGGCCCATGAAGCTGGCGAAGCCGTTGGCAAGACCCGTGGCCGCCTGAGCCACGGACCAGATCAGCAGCGAGGCGCCCAGGGCGACCTTGCTGCCCAGCCTGTCGATGACCATGCCCAGCGGCAACTGCGCGAACGCATAGGCCAGAGAGAACGCAGAGAGCAGGATGCCCATCTGCGCGGGGCTGATGTGCATGCCCTTCTGGATCGAGGTGTTGGCGATCGACAGTGCGCTACGGTCGAGGTAGTTGATGATGCCGATGAGCAGCAAGAAGACCACGGTGATGGTCTGGTACTTCTTCAGTGCTTTCATACTCATTGTCTCAATGTCGTTGTTATGGAAGGTGCCGGAGCAAGTCGTGGCCGTCCCGTGCCAGCCCGGCGCCTCGTATTCGGTCGCCAGCACCTGTCGGCGCGGACCACGGCCTCCTGCACTTCATAGCGCTTCAAGACCGGCGTCGCGAGCCCGGCGCGCGAGATCCGCGTGCACCTCCGGCGCCAGCGCCACCCCCTCTTCCAGCGCCGCGCGGCGCAGGCCCAGTCCGGCCTGGCCGGGCAGCCGCACCGGCCGTTTGGGGTCGAGGGGACGGCTGGCCAGGACCGCATCGGCGATGACCGCCATCTCCTCGATGAAGGCCTCGATGCCCGCGAAGTGATCGGGGTCGAGGACCAGCACCGTGACCCCGGCGCCCCATTGCTCCGGACGATCCTTGCGACCGTGGCCGGCCAGCGCGCCAGTCAGGGCCTCGACCAGCAGACCGAGGGCAAAACCCTTGTGGCCGAAGGCCACGCCGCCCAAAGGCAGAATCGCGCCCCGGGGGTCTTCCTGCATGACGCCCGGATCGTCGCTCACCTGCCCCGTCCCGCTGACCAGCACCGGATGAGGCAGCTTCCTGCCCGCCAGCCGGTATTGATTCACCAGCCCCAGCGTGACGCTCGACATGCTCACGTCCAGCAGGATCGGCGCCTCGCGTCCAGGAATGCCTGCCGCGATGGGATTGGGGGTGAGCACGGGAGTACAGCCGCCCGCGGCACTGACCAACGCCGCCGACGGATCGGACGAGAGCACGAGCGCCAACAGGCCCTGGTCAGTGAGCGGCTTGAGGTAGGCCGCGAGGCAGCCGATATGCGCGCTGCGCCGCACCGTGCCAACGCCCACGCCGTGCTGGCGGGCGGCGGCGCTGGCGAAAGCCAGGGCGCGCTCGACGCAGTACGGACCGAGCACGTAATGGCCGTCGAACAAACCGGCCACGCCGCCCTCGCGCAGCACTTCAAAATCGCTGGAACGGCCCAGCGCCTGACCCTGCTGCAACTGGTCGAGGTAACGGCCAACCAGATTGACGCCGTGAGTGCGGTGTCCCAGCAATTCGCCTTCCACCAGCACCCGGGCCACCGACTCGGCCACCGGGGCATCGGCGCCCGCGCTCAGGAACAACTGCCCGGCGAGCGTCATCAGGCGCTTCACGTCGATTCGGAACTGGGCGTGCGCGTTCATGCACGGATCTCCTCGTGGCTGCGCAGACCGTCGCGCATGCGGTTGCAACCGGATTGATTCATAGTGGTGTTCACATCTGGGTCTGGGGTGGGCGTCACATCACGGCGCCGAACTGCCAGGGCACGAATTCGTTTTGCCCATAGCCGTGCAACTCGCTCTTGCTGCGCTCGCCCGAGGCAGTCGCAAGCATGCGATCGAAAATATGGGCACCGCGCTCCTCGATGCTGGTGCTGCCGTCGGCGATGCCGCCGCAGTTGATGTCCATGTCGTCGCCCTGCTGTTCGAACACCCGCTGGTTGGTGGCCAGCTTCAGCGACGGCGCGGGCGCGCAGCCGTAGGCGGAGCCGCGGCCGGTGGTGAAGGCGATCAGGTTGGCGCCGCCCGCCACCTGGCCGGTAGCCGACACCGGGTCATAACCGGGGGTGTCCATGAACACGAGCCCTTGCGCGGTGACCCGCTGCGCGTACTGGTAGACGGCCGTCAGGGTCGAGGAACCCGCCTTGGCCACGGCGCCGAGAGACTTTTCGAGGATGGTGGTCAGGCCGCCGGCCTTGTTGCCGGCAGACGGATTGTTGTTCAGTTCGGCATCCATACGATCGCAGTACGTCTCCCACCAACGGACACGGGCCACCAGTTGTTCACCGACTTCGCGATTGAGCGCCCGGCGAGTCAGCAAGTGCTCGGCGCCATAGATCTCCGGGGTTTCCGAGAGAATCGCCGTGCCGCCCGCCGCGACCAGGCGATCGACCGCGTTGCCCAACGCCGGGTTGGCGGTGATCCCGGAATAGCCATCCGAGCCGCCGCATTGCAGGCCGACAACAAGGTGCCGTGCCGACACCGGCTGGCGGGTCACTGCATTGGCCGCCGGCAGTAATGCCTTGACGCGTTCGACTCCCGCGGCGATCGACTTCAGCGTGCCGCCCTGGGCCTGGATGGTGAATACCTGGAGGGCGCTGCCGGCAGCCAGGCCCTCGTGGCTCATCCATTCGTCGATCTGATTGGTTTCGCAGCCCAGGCCGATCACCAGCACGGCCGCGAAGTTGGCGTGCAAGGCGTAACCCGCCAGCGTCCTGCGCAGGACGGCCAGGGACTCGCCCCTGGGATCGACCGCGCAGCCCGCGCCGTGGGTAAGCGCCACCACGCCGTCGACCTGGGGGAATCCGGCCAGCGCGGCGGGATTGATATCACGGCGAAAATGGTCCGCCACCGCCCGCGCGACCGTAGCCGAGCAATTGACCGTGGTGAGGATGCCAATGTAGTTGCGCGTGGCCACCCGCCCGTCGGCGCGGACAATGCCATCGAAGCTTGCCTGGCAAGGCGGCAGTTCGCGCCGCGCACTGGCAAAGGCATAGTCCTTGTGGAAGTCCCCCATGGCCAGGTTGTGCACATGCACATGTTGCCCGCGCCGGATCGCTTGCGAGGCGAATCCGATGACCTGGCCGTAGCGGCGCACCGGACTGCCCGCGGCGATATCGCGTACCGCGACCTTGTGACCCGGTGGAATCAAACCGGCGACGGTCAAGTTTTCGGCTTCGATCACCGTGCCGGACATCAATTGGGTTCTGGCGATGACGACGTCGTCGACGTCGCTGAGCCGGATCGTTGGCGTCACCCCTTGCGTAGGGGACTGTGCCGATACTTCGATAGATGACATATCCACTCTCGAATCAACGGTGTACGGAAAAGCGCTGCCTCAGCCACGGCCCTCCTGGCCCTGGCGCAGCGCCGTGCCAGCCAGGGCGGCGGCAACGAGCAAGGCGGCAATCATCCACAGCCCGTTTTGAATCGACCCGGTCGCCTGTTCGACCATGCCCATGAGCGACGGTCCGAAGAATCCGCCGAACAACCCACAGGTGGTGACGAACGCGAGGCCGCCAGCCAGTGCCTGGCCCTTCAGGCGTGACGACGGGAACAGAAACAGCGTCGACTGGACCACGAAGATCATGAGTGCGGTCAGCGAGAAGCCCGCCATGCCAAAGACCGGATTGGACGACGTGCCGATCACGAGGCCAGCGGCCATGATGAGCAATCCGGCAACGAGCAGCCGACGGCAGCGCGCCGCCGTCGTCGCGAGCCGTGGCAAGGTTGCGGCGCCGATGGCCGCGGCGATCCAGGGCACGGAATTAAGGGTGCCGACCTGGAGCGGCGAAAGCTTGCCATAGGTGCCAATCACGCTCGGCAGGAAGAAGATCAGCGTGTAGATGCTGATCTGGTGACAGAAATAAACGGCGATGGCAAGCCAGATCTGGCGATCGGCAAGCATCTGACGCAGCCGGTGATTGTTGACGCCGGCGGCTTCTTCCTCGCGCTGGTCGGCGGCCAGCCGACGCTCGATTTCCCGGACTTCGTCGCTCGTCAGCCACGAAGCCGACGCAGGGCCGTTCGGCAGATGCTTCCACACAACGATCGCCAACGCGGCCGCGGGCAGGCCCTCACAGATGAACAGCCATTGCCAGCCATGCATGCCCAGCACGCCCTGCATTTGCAGCAGCGCGCCACCCAGCGGTCCACTGAGAATATTGGCGACACACACGCCGAGCAGAAAATACCCCGTGGCGCGCACCCGCTGCTTGCGGTCGAACCAGTACGTCAGGTACAGCATCACGCCGGGAAACAGGCCGGCCTCGGCCGCGCCAAGCAGCAAGCGCATGACGTAGAACGACGTTTCGCCCTGGACGAACGCCATGCCGGCCGACAGCAACCCCCAGGTGACCATGATGCGGGCGATCCAGAACTTGGCGCCGCATTTGTACATGATGAGGTTGCTCGGCACCTCGAGCGCAGCGTAGGTCAGGAAGAACAAGCCCGCGCCGAGACCATAGGCAGCCGAGGAAATGCCCAGGTCGACGGCAATGCTCGCCTTGGCGAGTGCGATGTTGGTCCGGTCCAGGAAACTGATCACATAGACAATGATCAGCAGCGGCATCAGCTTTCGGAACAACAGCTTGTCCAGCGCGCGCTCAGTTGCACGCTCGACCGGCGCGGACAGGGTCTGTTCGGGAAATGGGTTCATGTGTCTCTTCCGTGCTTTTCTTTTTTTAGGATGACGCGGTTCCCCGCGTGGGCGGCATCGCTTGATGCCGCCCGGCCATGCTCGAACGTTGAGTCTGTCAACGCCGAATCTGGCGGATCGCCCCCGGACTACGACCAGGCGCTGCCATTGGGATATTCGTAGTTGACGAGCGTCTGCGGATGCATCTCGATGCTGTAGCCGGGGCGCCGGGGAGGCATGTAGCGGCCGCGGCGGATCACCACGGGTTCGAGAAAATGTTCGTGCAGGTGGTCCACGTACTCCAGCACGCGCCCTTCCAGCGACCCGGACACCGCGATGTAGTCGAACAGGCAGATGTTCTGCACGTATTCACAGAGCCCCACCCCGCCACCGTGCGGACAAACGGGAATCCCATACTTGGCCGCCATCAGCAGCACGATCAGCACTTCGTTCAAGCCGCCGAGCCGCGCCGCGTCCAACTGGCAAAAGTCGAGGGCGCCCGCCTGGAACATCTGCTTGAACATCACGCGGTTGTGACAGTGCTCGCCAGTGGCCACGCCGATCGGCGCGATGCGGCGGCGAATGGCGGCGTGACCGAGGATGTCGTCCGGACTCGTCGGCTCCTCGATCCACCAGGGATCGAACTCGGCGAGGCGCCGCATCTTCTCGATCGACTCATCGACGCCCCAAACCTGATTCGCATCCATCATCAGGGTGCGCTCCCAACCGATCTCTTCGCGCAGAATCGTCGCGCGGCGGATATCGTCTTCCAGATTGCCGCCGACCTTCTGCTTGAAGTGGGTCCAGCCTGCATCGACGGCTTCGCGTGCAAGGCGACGCAGCTTCTCTTCCGAATAGCCGAGCCAGCCGGCGGCCGTGGTGTAGCCGGGGAAGCCGTGCTCCAGCATCTCGGCCTCGCGCAGCGCCTTGGTCGGCGCCTTGCGGCGCAGCAGCGTGATTGCCTCCGCCGGGGTCAATGCGTCCGTCACATACGAGAAGTCGAGGCATCGCACCAGTTCTTCCGGCGTCATGTCGGCCAGCAGCTTCCACACCGGCTTGCCTTGCGCCTTCGCCCACAGGTCCCACACGCCGTTGACGAGCGCGGCCGTGGCGAGGTGGATCGCACCTTTGTCGGGGCCGAGCCAGCGCAGCTGGCTGTCGCCGGTGGTAATCCGATGCCAGAAGGCGCCCATGTCGGCGACGATCTCTTCAAGCGTCAGGCCAACCACCATCGGCGCCAACGAATTCACGGCGGCGACACACAGCTCGTTGCCCCGGCCGATGGTGAACGTCAGGCCATGCCCTTCGAGACCGGCCGCCGAGTCGGTATGCAACACCACATAGGCGGCCGAGTAGTCGGGCGCACTGTTCATGGCGTCGGAGCCGTCGAGTGAGCGGGAGGTCGGGAAGCGGATATCGCGTACGGTCAGATGAGTGATGCGAGTGGTCATATCGAAATCGTGGATCGGACGAGGAAACGATGGAGCGATTCTACGAATCCGCGCGATACCCGTATAATTGTGTTTCTGTATATATCGATTTCAAATTTGATATGAGTCCCAAGCCCGCGACGCAGGCGATGTCAACGGACGAATCTCCCAAGGCATCGAAACCCCATACCAGCCTGCGCATCTCGAGCCGGCACGTCGCGTTGCTCTACGCGCTCAACGAATTTCGCAACATGCGCCGCGCGGCGGACGCGATGCACACCACCCAGCCTGCCGCCAGCCTGTTGCTTCAACAACTGGAAGAGCGGCTGGGCGTGAAGTTGTTCGAGCGTCTTTCACGAGGCATGGAGCCGACCGCTTATGGCGAAGTCATGATTCGATATGCGCAAAGCGTGTTGCACGATTTCGAACATGCTGAGGCGGAAATTGCCGAGTTGGCAAAAGGGGCGGCGGGCCTCGTGCGCGTCGGCACCGTCATGGGCCCCGTACCCACGCTCCTGACGCGCGCGCTGGCGGCGTTCAAGCAGGCGAATCAGCGCGTGCGGCTAAGCATCGAGGTGGGCACGAGCGATACCTTGCTGCCGGCCTTGCTACGCGGGGATCTGGACGTCGTGCTCGGCCGTTTGCCCGACCAGTTCAACGAGCAAGACCTGAATATCGAGCCGTTCGAGAAGGGCGAACAGATGCGCGTGATCGCGCGGCCGGATCACCCGCTCGCTGGCTGCGACAAGCTTCGTCTGGCGACTTTGGTCAATGCGACATGGATTCTCCACCCCCTCGGCAGTCCCATGCGCCGGCGGGTCGAGGGTGCGCTTCAGGAAGCCCGGCTGACAGCCGATCTCGACATTGTTGAGACAGCCTCGATCCTCGCCACGACCGCGATGATCGAAGCATCGGACATGATTTCCGTCGTGCCGAACGATGTTGCGCAGCATTACGCCAAATACGGAATGGTCACGATACTGCCCGTGGCATTGCCACTCTCAATGGCCAATCTCGGGATCGTCACGCGCAAATCGCGCACACCGTCGCCCGCCGTGCAGATCTTGCTACGGTATCTGAAAGAAGACGATCATCCGGATCGGTGACGTCGTTGAACGTACTGTCCCGCTCCGCCGTGACGAGGCGAGAGCTTGACCGACTCAAGATGATCCAGGCGGTGGCTGATCCGGCTTGCCAGGCACGCAGGCAACTTCAGACATACTTCTTGCGCTGCTGTGGCAGATCCGTGCAGATGCCCTCATACAATTCTGGAAAAATTTCAACCTTAATTATTCGCATTCCTTATTTTCGAAATGCCAAAAAAATCAAAGTAAACTATGTAAATCAACATGACAAAATTCAGCAGATCCACCCATGTCAGCGGGTCGCCACTGAAGCTTGAGGTAATCGGTGCTTCATGCAGAATTCTCTCCGCAAACCATCGTGTGTAGAATTGAAAGGAGACGATTCCGAGTCCCCAGCACAGGATAAATCGAGTCGTCCGATTCCAGAAGGAACCGAATCTCTGGGGAAAATTGCCCATGACATTCGCCCAGAATATCAACCAGAAGACGATCCATACACCGAGTTGCGCAGCCCATATCGGGAGTGCCTCGCCGATTTTCGAAAGCGCTTCATCGGGAACAAGATACGCTTTGATCAGCGCGATAAAGCCGAAATAGATTGCGGTCCCCATCAAGAAATTGCCGAAAAACGCTGCAAGCGCGACAAGGCCTCTGCGCTTCAGCATACTCCATGGCCAGTTATCAAAAATGAGAAATGTCGTCAACCATGCGACGATAACGGAATAGAACCAGCCAATCGTAACAGGCAAGCTCAACAAGACTTTGTGTGACGCGGTGGTAGACGAGAGATTGGGATAGACAAGAAGGAAATAGCCGAGCGTTGTCAGGCACACACCACTCATTAATTGCGCCAAGCCTGCCTTGGCCTGGCTTAGCCCACTGTCTGTCCAGGGCCATCCGGCCATTCCCGTGGCAAGTATTCCGAAACCGTAGAAACCAATCAGAACAATAAGGCCGGTTGCGCCCTGTCCGGTGCTCCCGGCAAATGTGGGGTCCAGCAGTCCATAGCCATACACGAAGGCAGCGGGAATCGCGAATCCGAGCAGGAGCGTCAAACCAGTGGCGACACAGCCTCGCAGTGGCTGCTTCAAGGTGGAGAAGCCGGCCATGCCGAAATTGAAGCCGATAAAGACGAGAACCAGGATGCCCCAGAAGAGGTACATACCAAACGGTTGAGGATAGTACCGCCAGACCGCCTTTACGGGGTCAACGAACAGACGCCACACACCGAGACTGACGACCTGCACGATCAGAAATACCGCGATTGGAAATACGAACGGCCCGAGTGTGGCTCTCCCACTTCCGGTCGCGACGCTTGGTGCCGTATTGGCACCGGTTTGGATCGGTTCCATGTATCTCGTCTCCATTTGCTTATTGCCACGGGGAGCCGGACGCGAAGCCCGCAAGCGCGGATCGCGTGCCCGACTATCGTCGCTTGTCGGTACTACCCTGATTGACTGCGTTCAACCGTCGATCGCCACGGGAGGCGTTGCTGCGGCCACACAGGCACGAAGTGCTGTCACGACGCGCTCGTCAAGCCGGTCAGCCGGCGTGTCGCCCGTGCCGGAAAGCGCCTGCTGTACCGTGACCACACGCTCGGGGAGATAGCGTCTCCCACTCCCGATGGCGTCCTCAAAGGCATTGGCACGTTGATTGATTTCCTCTGGATCGGCGCTGACCAGCAACACGGCATGCGCCAGTACCACGTGCAACGGCGATGACGACGCTTGCGACGCCGCCTCGATGCGGCGCCAGTATTGCGCGGTACCGGCGATCTTGCGTGCGTCGCCGGGTGGCCCCCAGGCCAGATTGAAGCGGCCATCGCAAAACGAGCCGTTCACCGTCTGCCAATGCGTCCGTACCCCCAGCACGGCGAGCGCTTCGCCCAGAATCGTGCACAGATGTCGATAGACGGCTTCGGAAAGTCCGCCCACCGTGCCGCGCAGCGGGTAGGCCAGACTAAGATTGAGAATGCCCGGTCCCTGCGGCACCAGACCACCGCCAGACATGCGCAGAAAGACCGGACAACCTCGCGCCGCGAACTCGGCGCGTGCACGCTCCAGCGCGGCGAAGCGCTGGTAGCTGCGCGGCACCACCAGCGACTGCGGTGCCTGCCAAAGATGCGCGACACACCGGCCCGACACCGCCAGCGACAGCAGGTCTTGCTCCGCGACGAGCGGATCGGCGGTGCCAACATCAAGATCGATAATGTCGAATGGCATTTGCGTGTGCGTGAGGAACGTGACGCCAACCCCGCTCGACCGGGGCGACACCCGTGCCTAGTGAAAGGTGAAGCCGCCGTCAACGTTGACCGACTGGCCGGTGACGTTGTCCATCGTGGCAAAGAACAGCGCCAGGCGCCCCATGTCCTGCGGTGTTTGCGCACGGCCCTGCGGAATCAGTGAAAGCTGGTGGCGGGCCCAGGAGTCCTCTACCGATTCACCCTCATTCTTCCACTCATCGGCGAGGCGGTCCCACATGTAGGTTCGCACGATGCCGGGACAAATGGCGTTAACCGTGATGCCTTCCTGGGCCACTTCCTTGGCCAGCGCGTTGGTGAAACCCACCACTGCGAACTTCGAGGCGCTGTAGTGCGCAAGGTTCGGAAAACCTTCCTTGCCGGCGATCGATGCCACGTTGATGATGCGCCCCGACTGTCGTGCACGCATCGGCCCCAATGCGGCCTTGCAGCCCAGGAAGGTTCCTTTGGCGTTGACGTCCATGACGAAGTCCCAGTCTTTCTCGGCAAGATCCGCGACCGGGTGGATGCTGATGACGCCCGCGCAGTTGACGAGCACGTCCAGGCCGCCCAGTTCGGTCACGGCCTGATCGACCATCGCTTGCACCTGCGCAGCGTCGGTCACGTCCACACGCCGCACCAGCGCCTTGCGGCCCAGACTGCGCACGGCCTCCTGCGTGGCGCGCATGTCGTCCTCCAGCAGGTCGGCGATGAGGATATCGGCGCCCGCCTCGGCCAGCGCCATCACGATGCCACGACCGATGCCGCGCGCGCCACCGGTCACGACGGCCGATCTGCCGGCCAGAGGAAGAGAAGCTTGCTGCATGAATGTCTCCTTGGTATGGGTGTCCTGGCTTCGCCTCATCCGGCTGCGATGCGGCAGCCGGAGGCCTGGACAGGCGGAGTGCCCCTCTTGCGGAGGAGCCCACGCTCACTTCATTCTGGGCTGAACGATGATTTTTACGGCTGATTCATTGTTGTGAATCAGGGTGTCAAATCCCTGCGAAATCAGGTCATCCAGTTGAATGCGCTGGGTGATGAACGGTTCCAGATTGATTTTCCCCTCCTCCACCAGCTTGATGGTTTCCTGATGATCATTGCAGTACGCGATCGTCCCGCGCACGTCCAGTTCCTTCATGACCACGCTGTGTACATTGACGCTGGCCGGATGGCTCCAGATGGACACGATCACCACCACGCCGGTCGATCTTGTCGCGGCCACCAGCGTGTCCAGCACCTTGTTCACGCTGGAGCATTCAAACGCCACATCCACCCCTTCGCCACCGGTGATTTTCATCACTTCGGCGACCACATCCACTGCGGTCGGGTCCAGGATGTAATCGGCGACGCCGGATTCCCGGGCTTTTTCCTTACGCGCGGCGCTCAGCTCCGTGACGATGACGCGCAGGCCCTTGGCTTTCAGAATCGCTGACAGCAACAGGCCGATGGGGCCGGCGCCGCCGACCAGGGCCACATCGCCGGCCTTGGCGCCGCTGCGGGTGAAGGCATGGTGACCCACCGACAGGGGCTCGATCAGGGCAGCCTGATCCAGTGGAATGGCCTTCGAGATCGGGTGCACCCAACGGCGTTTGACCGCGATCTTTTCGGACAGGCCGCCGCCACGGCCACCCAGTCCGATAAAATTCATGTTCCTGGACAGGTGATATTTGTCGCCCGGCCCGGTAGGGACGTCGTCGGCCACGATGTAGGGCTCCACCACCACATGCTGGCCGACTTCGATATCGTTCACGCCCTCACCCACGGCATACACCACGCCAGAAAATTCATGGCCCATGGTGATGGGAGCGGACTCCCTGGAGATCGGATGCGGATGGCCGCAGGGCGGAATAAAAATCGGCCCCTCCATGAATTCGTGCAAATCCGTGCCGCAGATGCCGCACCACGCCACGTCGATGCCGACGGTGCCCGGCTCCACGACGGGCTCGGGTATGTCTTCGATCCGGATATCTCCGCGATCATAAAAACGTGCTGCCTTCATGGTTCAAACTCCTTAATCTGTTTCGAATGAGGTGATCCAGATCCCCTCGCCCCTGCTGCGCAATGCGGCGAGGCGTCCTGGAGATCGGCTGACTCACGGTGAGGCGCGGCGATCAGCCCGGTATTCAGAAGGTCATCACCAAGGCGGACCCGCTTGCTTCACGGGTTCAAATGCTGACGCAGCAGTGCATTCACTTCGTTGGCCCTCTCCATCTGCGGCATATGGCCTGCACCATCGAGCAGTTCCACCTTCGCTTCGGCCGGCGCGGCCTTGGCATGGCTGCCCGGAATGACCTGATCGTCGCTGCCCCAGATCACCAGCACCGGCTTGCCGAAGCTGCCCAGCGCACGGCCGGGTTGTTCGCTCTGCCTGCCGCCACCGAACAGTTGTGTGCCTAGCGCAGCGAGCGCTTCACTCACACCGTCCAGGCGTTTGTACTTGAGCAGATCGTCCAGCAGTTGGCGACTCACCAGCGCCGTGTCGGCGAACAGCAGCTCGGCCACGGGTTTGAGTTCGCGGCGCGAATCGGCACGCACAAAGCCGTCCGTGTAGTCGGCGTTGACCTCGTCGCCGAAGCCGGCGCTGTCGATCAATGCCAGCGAGGCCGCCTTGTCCGGCGCGTCCACTGCGATCTGCGCGGCAACGCCACCTCCCATCGAGTGACCGACCAGGTGCGCCGATGGCACACCGATCACATCCATGAACTGGCCGACGAAAGCCGCCTGCGCCTTGAGCGTGGTACCGGCCAGCTTGACAGTCGATTGCCCGTGCGCCGGCAGGTCCAGCGCGATCACCGGGTGCTTCTCCGCCACCGCATCGAGGTTGAACAGCCAGTTGTTCAGGTCGCCGCCAAAGCCATGGATGAAGAGCACCGGCGTACCCGATTCCGGACCGCGACGCGCATAGCGCACGCGAATGCCGTCCACCTCTGCGTAGTCGAACGCCGGACCGGCGTCTGCATCGTCACTGTCGGCGGCCGGCACCTCGAACGCGGCGATGTAGGCTTCGACCTCGGCATCGCTCACCTCCGTCTCGGCAAGCACGCCGAGCAGCGCCTTGACCGGCAGCGTCTCGCCGCTCTGCGCGACGATGCGGCGCAGCAGGCCGGCATCGGTCGCCTCGACGGCGTTGGATATCTTGTCGGTGTCCACGTCCACCAATGCCTGGCCGACCTGAATGCGCTCGCCCTCTGCCACGAGCCAGTCCTGCACGGTGCCTTCGCGCATTTCCAGGCCCCACTTCGGCATGACGATAGGGGTGATGTTGACGGCCATCAGTGCTTTCCTCCCTTGCCCAGGGTACGACGGGCCGCCGCTGCAATCTGCGCGCTGCCAGGGAGGTAGAGATCCTCAAGCGTGGGCGAGAAAGGCACCGGAACATGCGGCGGGGCGACCATTTCAATCGGTCCCTTGAGTGCCTTGAATATCTGTTGCGCCACCTGCGCCGAAATGTCAGTCGCGATGTTGCAGCGCGGGCTGGCCTCGTCCACCACGACCAGGTGGCCGGTGTTCTCCACGGATTCGAGCACCGTGTCCATGTCGAGCGGTGACAACGTGCGCAAGTCAATCACTTCGGCCTCGATGCCTTCCCGGGCAAGCTGGGCGGCGGCCTCGAGCGCGCGGTGCACCATGAGCCCGTAGGTGACGATCGAGACATGTTTCCCGTCGCGCACGACGTTCGCCTCGCCGAACGGGATGGCGTACGAGTTCTCCGGCACCTCTCCTTCGAACCCGTACAGGTTCTTGTGCTCGCAGAAAATCACCGGATCGTTGTCGCGGATCGACTGGATCAGCAACCCCTTGGTGTCATACGGCGTGCTCGGACATACCACCTTCAGCCCCGGGATATGCGTGAACAGTGGCGTGAGCATCTGCGAGTGCTGTGCGGCCGCGCGGAAGCCCGCGCCGACCATGCAGCGGATGACCACGGGCGTCTCGGCCTTGCCGCCGAACATGTAGCGGAACTTGGCGGCCTGATTGAATATCTGGTCGAAGCACACCCCCATGAAATCGATGAACATCAGTTCCGCGATGGGCCGCATGCCGCAAGCCGCCGCGCCGATCGCAGCGCCCACATAGGCGCTTTCGCTCAGCGGCGTGTCGAGCAGGCGGTCGCCGTGCTTCGCATAGAGTCCCTTGGTGACGCCGAGCACCCCGCCCCATGCGTCTTTTTCCCCTTCCGCGCCGGCGCCGCCGACAATATCTTCGCCGAGCATGATCACACTCGGGTCGCGGGTCATTTCCTGGTCGATCGCTTCGTTGATCGCCAGTTTCATGCTGAGTTTGCGGGCCATGATACGTATTTCCTTTGATTCGTCGGGTTCGCTGTTCAGTACTTCACGTAGACGTCAGTGAGCAGATCGGCAGGCTTGGGCTGCGGAGCTTCCTTCGCTTCCTCCACGGCGCGCTCGATAAGGGCGGCCACGTCGCGGTCGATCGCATCCAGTTCGGCGCGTGTGATCAATTCGGACTCGATGACCCGGGCCGAAAAAATCTTCAGGCAGTCGTGATTGGCGCGGATATCGTCCAGTTCGCCCGGTGCGCGATAGGTTTGTGCATCGCCCTCGAAGTGGCCGTAGAAGCGCACCATCTTGCATTCCAGCAGCGAGGGACCGCCCCCTTCACGCGCCCGGCGGATGACTTCGCCCGCTGCCTCGTGCACAGCGAAAAAGTCGGTGCCGTCCACCGTGACGCCCGGGATGCCGAATCCGGCCGCGCGGTCCACGTAGCTATCGACCGCGGTGGCGTAGTCGCGGGAAGTGGCCTCGGCATAGCCGTTGTTCTCGATGACGAAAATGACGGGCAGATTCCATACCGCCGCCAGATTCAGGCTTTCAAGGAAGGTGCCCTGATTGGAGGCGCCGTCGCCCGCGAAGGTGATCCCCACTTCGCCCTTACCGCGAAACCTGGCGGCGAGCGCGGCACCGCAGATCAGCGGCGCGCCGGCGCCAAGAATGCCGTTGGCGCCCATCATGCCTTTGGAGAGGTCGGCGATATGCATGGAACCGCCCTTGCCATTGCAGGAGCCACCGGTCTTGCCGTAGATCTCTTTCATCATGCCGATCACGTCCACGCCCTTGGCGATACAGTGGCCGTGCCCGCGGTGGGTGCTGGCGATGCGATCGCCGTCATGGAGATGATGCAGAATCCCGACCCCGGTTGCCTCCTCGCCGGCGTAGAGGTGCACGAAGCCTGGGATGTCGCCGCGCGAGAAATCGACGTGCAGGCGTTCCTCGAAATCGCGGATGGTGCGCATCCTGCGATAGCACTCCAGCAGTTCGTCATGGCCCAGCGGCAGGGCAGCAGGTTTCGCAGTCATGCGTGTCTCCTTTGAAAGGTTGTGTTTTACGGCAGTGAAGGAAAAGCGAGGGGCTCGGCCCCGGTGGATTCGTATGCGGTGTTCGCCTGAGCCGCGAGCGCTGTTGCGGGCGTTCCTCGAAGCAAACCTTGCGTTGCGGCATAGTGCAGACAACGCGCCACGTCGACCGAGCGAAAGGCCCGTTCGCGCAGCGTGATCGTCAAGCAGTCCTTCTGGCTAAACGTGAACTCGCGCTCGCCATCCAGGGCCACCACCCCGGCGCGCTGACGCACGCGCATCGGCTCGCCGTCGACCATCCGGCGCCAGCCGTGTATCGGTATGGGCCGCAGCAGACCGGGTGCGATCGGAGCATGGAGATGAAAGAGCGGCTCGTCAGCGGCGCCGGTCGCGAGATCATCCGGCCCGGGCGGAGTCAATTCCACGTACAGTCCACCGTGTTCGCGCCGGCCCACTGGCGCCAGCATGCCGCCGATGGACGACAGCCCGATCGCCTCAGGTTCGGCAAAGGCCAGATAGACGGCAGCAAGCGAGTCGGTCCGCCATAACGCTTTGGCGCCGATGTAGTGCTCGTGGGCGATGACGGCATCCACAAGCGCGATGTCGTGACGTACGGCCCCATTGGCCGCGTTCAGCGTCACGTCCAGCCGCTTGTTGAAAGCCAGCGCGGCATCGGACGGAATGCGGCCCACGGTATGGAGCCCGACCGCGAGTCCGGCCAGTGTGGCCTCGCGCAGCTCGGGATAGGCGTTGTTGGTGCCGGTGGACAATCCGGCGATCGGGATCTGTCCGCACTCGCGCACCACGGCGCGGTGTGTGCCGTCGCCGCCCAGCACGATGATGGCCGCGACTCCGGCTTCGCGCATCATGCGCGCTGCGCGGAAAGTATCGTCCACGCGACCTGTCGCCGGCATCGCGAGCCAATCCAGTTGCGGCCATGCGTGACTATGGCCTGCTGCCGCGCGCTCGCGCGCCATGTGCCGCTCCAGCATGGGCTTCAGGCCTTCACGGTCCGGCATCATCAGCACCCGCGTCACGCCGCATGCGCCCAGCGCCGCCATCGCGCGAAGCACGATGTTCACGCGGTCGGACAATTGCAGACTGTTGGCGTTGGCGACGACGCGCCGGATGTCGCGAGCCGATACGGGGTTGGCGATGATGCCGACCCGTGGCGGACGAACCGGGGAAGGTTCGTGCATGCCTGTCTCCTGATAGGTTTTAGTGACAGGACTTATTGCAACAGTTGTGCCAACACCAATGCTGGCTGGCAGAAGCGATAAATTAGGGGGTTACCCTGAAGAACAGACGGTGAAACACGCTGTTCCGTGCGTTGCGTGTGACAGGTGTCACAGCATCGGTTGTCTAGCGTTTGACAGCTGTCTCAGTGCACCTTGACGTTCCGTACCGCGTCAGTGCCCGGCGTGCTCGCTCCCGTCTGCGCGGCCAGAAGCGGTATCGTTGCGGTTCGGCGACTGGATGCCATGGCGGGCCATGCGGCGATACAACGTCATGCGGCTGATGCCAATCTGGCGCGCGACAGCACTCAGGTTCCAGCCGGAGGCGCGCAGATACTGCATGAGCAGCATGCCTTCGGGGGATAGCGTGTGCGGTTCCGCGTCTGCGCAATGCGCTGCCGCGTCAGGCGCCGGGCATTCGGGCGTGGGCACGAGGTGTTGCCCACCGATGCCCTCGGGCAGGTCGTCCGTTTCGATGTGCCGGTGGCTGCACACCGCGCGTGCATATTCGAGCACGTTGCGCAGTTCGCGTAGATTGCCCGGCCAGCGATGGCGGTGCAGTTGGGCTCGGGCCGGTTCAGAGAGCGTGTAGGCAGGCAGTCCTTGCGGCACCGTGAGAAACTTCTCGACCAGCCAGTCCAGATCGCTACGCTCGCGTAGCGGGGGTAAGGTAAGCCGCGCGCCGTTGAGCCGGTAATACAGATCTTCGCGAAAGCGCCCCCCGCTGACCAATTGATCAAGCGAATGGTGAGTCGCCGAAATCACCCGCACGTTGACGGGTACCGGACGTGACGCGCCGATCGCCAGGACTTCGCCCTCGGCGAGCACTCGAAGCAGGCGCGACTGGAGTTCTCTCGGCATGTCGCCGATCTCGTCGAGAAACAACGTGCCTCCGTCGGCCTCCTGGATCAAACCGCGTTTGGCTTTCGAGCCCGCGCCCGAAAAACTGTTAGGCAGGTGCCCGAACAGTTCGCTCTCGATCAGCGTCTCCGGAATCGCCGCGCAATTGACCGCGATGAAGGGACCGTCCCGACGCGCACTGGCCCGATGCATCGCTCGCGCAAAGTATTCCTTGCCACTGCCGGTCTCGCCATTGATCAGCAGGTTGATCGGCGCGTCAATGAGCCTGGAGGCACGCTGCAATTGCTGCTCCAGCGCCGCATCTCCGCCGCACAGCGCCGCCAGTTCGGCCGGCAATGGCGTTTGCGTGTGGGGGGGCAAACGCAGCATCGGCGGCATGACACTCAGATAGAGTCGCTTTGCGCTGCGGCTTAGCTGGACGATACGTTGCTCGCTGGGCCGCGAATAGACGAAGCGGCCCAATTCCTCCGCGCGCGCGTCAAAGAGTGTGTCGAATCGTGCGCCGAGGAGAGACGTCCCCGTCGCACCGACGCCGGGCTCGGCCGTCAGCATCTGGTGCGCGCGACGGTTATGGCCGACGATGCAGCCATTGGCATCGAGCGCTATCAGATACTCCGGATTGACATCGAGAAATTCAAACGCCGGGCTCAGCTTCAGGATCCAGTCCTGCCGATGCCGGCGCAGAAAATAAGCGTCCTCGATCCGGCCGGCATAGGTGCGCACCAGGTGCAGCGCGAGCGTCTGGCTGTCCTTGGCCAGCGGCGAACTGAGCGCGGAAATGTCCAGAATCGCATTGAGCCGGCCGTGCGGATCGAACAGCGGCACGGCTGTGCAGGTCAGCGGAATGTGCGTGGCATCGAAATGATCGGCCTGATGCACGGTCAAGCCCTGGCCTGTCGCCAACGCGGTACCGACAGCGCACGTGCCGGCACCGTTCTCGCTCCATTCGGCGCCCAGATAGAGACCCGCTCGACGCAACCCCGCGTCTGTGCCGGCATCGCCAAGATAGTCGACTGTGACACCGTCCGCATCGGTCAGCAAGACGACGTAGCCCATCCCGGCCACCTGGCTGTACAGGGTTTCCAGTCCATAGCGGGCAATGCGAGCAAAATCGTCGATGCGTTGCTGATGCTCGCGCAGCCGCATCTGCGGCAGGATGCGCGCTTCCTGCATACGCGTCGGATCGAGGCCGTACTGATGCACGCAACGTTGCCAGGAGCTCTGGATGATTGCGTCGTGCATCCGGGCGGCCACCGGCGGCTGGCCGGCAGTCGTCAGGACCACGGTTTCGATATGATCACGTTGCCGCACGTCCATTGTCGTCTCCTGTGTCCGCGACGTGTGATGCCGGGCACGATCGTACTGGCACACAAACCGGACGCCTCGGGCAGCGCTTCAAGGCACACCCGATGTTTTCGAGTTAGGCCGATAATGTACCATCACCGCGGCACGATCCTGGAGGCGACGCGTCACCGTCTGCCCAGGCAAGCGTGCGTGAGTCGGCTCATGCGCGGCTGGTACCTCACGCCGGTTGCCCCTCTCCGATCTTCGCGCCAGGACTGTCTCGCCTTAGTGTGAGCCACACCGAACGGCGTGTGCACATACGACAAGACCGGTCCTGCGTCCCTTCGCCGGTCACACCGACCACCTCCGCCTGGAATGCATGCGAGAGAGTGTGACTCGCGGTCCGAGGCCGGACCCAAGATTGTGTTTCCTGATAGCGACGCGCCGTGCGAGACCGTGCTTCGCATTTTCCCGTAGACCTTGCAAGCGACGTGCCAATAACACTCACAACGCTGTGCGTCTGCGCAACGTACCACGCAGCAAGGGCCTTAGCCGTTTTTCAGCCTTCGCAGCTTCGGCGCTTGCATCGCTCGCAGCGTCTCAGCCACCGTCTCGTACTCTGCAAGACACGAGAAGAACCGCCCTGGGCTCGCACGACAGAAATCGCGGCGGCCCCGCACGGCGCGCCTGAGCGACGTTCCAGCCCACGACCTCATGCGAGGTGTCGCACGATGAGACGAACGTCTCAGCGGTCTTGCCTGCTTCGCCGCCGTGTGATCACGAGCCAGGGATGTGCTACAAAGAATCCCGCCGAACGCTCTCCGGTCCGGCGTTTCCCATCAGCAACCGTCTGGAATCGCTTATGTCATACGTCCTGGCCGCTGCCCGTCATGCCGAGCGCGTGCGTGGCGCTGTGGAAGGCCGCCTTCGTTCGCCGTCCGGTTCGCCTCAACTCGCCGCCTCGTGGCAGCGCTCGTTCGCTCTCTATCAACTCGACCCTGGCGCAGTGACGGGCCCACGCGTGTTGAGCGCCACTGAGGTGCGCGAAATCCGCGATCGGGAAGAGGCTTTGATGCGGGCCTCGGCTGAATGCCTCACGCGGTTGCACGATATGGTGCGCGACGACAACTATTGCGTCATGCTTGCTGATGCACGCGGTGTGACCATCGACTACCGCGTCGCCCACGATCGCCGCAAAGAATTCAGGCACTCAGGACTCCATATCGGATCGTGCTGGTCGGAAGATGAGGAAGGCACCTGCGGCATTGCGAATGTGCTCGCCGACCTCACACCCGTCACGGTACACAAGACCGATCACTTCCGCGCCGCGTTCACGACCCTCACCTGTAGCGCAGCACCGATCTTCGCGCCGGATGGCGATCTGATCGGCGTGCTGGACGCCTCGGCCGTGCAGTCGCCCGACAACCGCGAAAGCCAGCGCATCGTCAACCGGCTCGTGCGCGATAGCGCCACGCTCATAGAAAATGCCTGGTTCCTGCAACGCATGACGTCGTGCTGGATACTCTTCGGCCATCAGAGCCGCAATCACGTAGAAGTTAGACCTGACTTGCTGATCGCCTTCGACGAGAGCGGCAACGTGGTCGCTGCGAACCGACGCGCGAGCGAATGGATGCCCTGTCCCAACGGCCCGCATCACATCGACGAGATCTTCGATCCATTGCACGTGAAGCTGCGCGACATCGGGCACACCGGGACCATTGCGCAACTGCGCCTGCGTGCGAACGGCACAGTGCTTTACGCGCGCGTTCGCACGCCGTTTGGACACATCGGCCGCCGCGGCCCAGTCGCCAGGCACGGAGCAATACCGCTGTCGCATGAAAGCGGCGCACCAGCGCGAGAACACGATTGCAGTGCGCTCGGCCCTTTCCTGCGCAGCACGGATGCGCGTGTGGTCGAAAACGCACGCATCGCGCAACGAGTGGCGGGCAAGCGCCTGCCAATCCTGCTTCAGGGCGAAACGGGCGTGGGCAAGGAAGTGTTTGCCCGCGCGATTCACAACGCCGGCGCGCGACGCAACCGCCCGTTCATTGCTGTCAGTTGCTACGCGCTAGCGGAATCGCGAATCGAGCGTGAACTGTTCGAATATGGACCTGGCCCATTCGAGGCCGCGCGCCGCCCCGATATACGTGGCACGATTGCGATGGCCGATGGCGGCACGCTCTTTCTCGACGAGATCGGCGATATGCCGCTGGCGCAGCAGGCGCGCCTGTTGCGCGTGCTTGCGGATGACGTGATGGTGACGGTTGACGGCAAATCGTCAAGGCATGTCGACGTCAACGTGATCTGCGCGACGCAGAGGGACCTCGCGCATATGACCCACACCGGCGCCTTTCGCGACGATCTCTACTATCGGCTGAGCAGCGCGGCGCTCACGCTGCCGCCGCTGCGCGAGCGGCACGACATCGCCGCGCTCATCGACACGATATTCGCGGACGAAGCCCAGGCCGTGGACAGGCCGATCACGCTCGACGCTACCCTCGCGGCGCGCCTCGCGACGTATGCGTGGCCAGGCAATCTGCGCCAGTTGCGCACGGCCATCCGCTACGCGTGCGCCGTGTGCGACACCGAGCTCGTCGACACGCGGCATGTTGATGCGATTCTTGCCTCGCAACTGCTGCCGGTTGCACCGCCAACCACGAAGCCGACTGCACGAGTGCGAGCGCACGCATCGATGCCTGCGCAATCCTCCCCGATTCGTGCTTCGATAGACGAGCGCGAGCGCATCATGGCGGCGCTCACGAAGTACGAATGGCGCGCTAATGCCGCTGCGCGAGCGCTAGGCATTTCACGCGCAACGCTGTACCGGCGCGTCGCGAAGCTCGGCATCGTCAGGCCACATCGGGGCTGAACCATGACTTTGCTGAGCCCGGTGTTACGGCACACGAACTCGCTGCGGCGTAAACAAGCAGTTTGAACCGATGCCTGGACTCGCCCCGCTGGCATATTCATGGGCCGCAAAAGAATCGGATGGCCGACCGTGTCCTCAGAAATTCATGTTCCTGAAAACGCGGGTTGCGCGCCGTTTAACGGCGTTTGCCACTGTCACTCGCCGGGTCGTCGCCGCGGTTCATGGGCAGATCAAACGCGAGGCCACTTCGTACCGCCTCGATTCGCGAGCTCACGTTGAGTTTCTCGAAGATATTCTTGAGGTGCCACTTGATCGTCTCGGGGGCCACGCGCAGCGCACGCGCAACTTCCTTGTTCGACAATCCGCGCGCCACATAATCAAGGATCTCCACCTCGCGGGCACTGAGATTGCTCGCGGCCGGCCCGGACAGTGGCCGCGCTGACGCCTTGGCCACGTCGCTCGCCGGCGGGGCATCAAAGGCTCCAGTCAACTCCTTGAGGTACCACGCACTCACGCCTGGGAAACGGCCTGGGGAGTTGCCAAGCTTCGCCAGCAGCGACGCGACGCCCGGCCCTTCATCGATGAACGTACGTACGAGACCGTTGCACTGCCCGTAGGCCAGTGCGTCTGCCATGAACGACAGCGCCCTGCCGTCCTCACCACACGCGTCGTGCGCGATCGCGCTAAGCACGGCCGCCTGCGCGGCAAACCATGGCATCGCCCGTGATGAGAGTTCTCGCTCCAGGACAGACAGGACTGCCGCGGCCTCCCTGGCGTGGCCGTCGCTCAACAGTAGCCGTGCGTGCGCCATCTCATGGAACGACCATGTTTCCACGACGCTGCATTCGGGCCGTGGCGCGATGCCAGGCGCCAGCATGCGCAGCGCCTCCCCAAAGCGATGCGCTTCTGTGAGCTTGCCGGCCATGAGGCTCAGGCGGACATGGGCAGCCAGGCACGCCACCTGGAGGCGCAACCATTGCCTGTCGTCTGCCACCCGTTCGACGTCGCGAAGGAGCGCGTGGGCGGCCTCGAACTCGTTCAAGTGCGCCAGATTCATCGCCGCTGCGAGCGCAAATCGCAGCATGGGCCCGAGCGAGCACGCCTGTAGTGCTATCGGCAACCGCTCATGCTGTATTTCGCGCAAGCGCTTCAGATCGCCCCACTCATAGTAAATGGCGCACAGGTAGCCCGTTGGCAAGGCCGCCGCCGCGCACAGGCGCCCGGCCCGCTCCTCCGCAATACGCAATGCGCCTTCGAACGTGCGCGACGCGTCGTGCAAACGCCCCGCGACGAACTCACCCAGGCCGGACATACTGCGTCGGTAGACGTCCGAATAGAGCGGTTCACGGCCCACGGCGGCCGTGTCTTCGGCACGCAAGCGCAGAACCTCGTCCAGGCCGCCGGCGTAGCTCAAGCCGAAGATCAAGGTCGTCTGCCCGATCTGTTCGACCCACGAGCCGCGCGGCGGCCGGGCAGTCAGCACGCGGCGACCGAGCCGCAACGACTCCGCGCTCTCATCCGCAAGGCCGGCAATCAGCGAGCGCACGGCGAGTACCTCCAGCGCTGCCATGTCGTCAACCGGCAGCACACCATCCTCGATATCAGCCTCGATGGCCTGGATCGCCCGCCTCGCGGCAACGATCTGTAGCGAAAGCGCAAGCGCCCATGCGTGCGCAAGGCGCAGCCGCACGCGCATGTGCAGCGCTGTCTCGGGCAGGCGCGCGATCCAGTTGAGGACGGTGCGTACGTCGCTCGCCGCAATGAGTTCCATTGCGCAAGCCTCCACCCAATCCGCGGCCTGCACGATCTCACCCGCTGTGAGGGCATGCTTGACGGCCTCGGACCACAGGCCCGCCGCGCCGAACCATGCGGCCGCCGCGCGATGGAGTCCGGCGACAGCTTGCGGCTTGCGCAACTGCAATTCGTCACGCAAATACTGTAAAAGCAGCGCGTGGTAGCGGAACCACAGGCGCTCGCCATCCAGTGCCTTGACGAACAGATTGTGTGCACTGAGCCATTCCAGCGTCTCGTGTGCATCCTCCCTGCCGGTCAATACATTGCAGAGCGCGGGCGTCATGCGATCGAGCACGGCCGTCGCAAGCAGGAACTCGCGTACGGTCTCCGGCAAGACGTTTATGACGTTCTCATTCAGGTAGGCGGCAATGCCGCCCCTCGCCTGCGCGATACGCCGAACGACCAGCGCCGCATCGACTTCGCCGCGCAGTGCGAGCGACGCAAGCTGCAAACCGGATACCCATCCCTCGGTCGCGCCGACGAGCGCTTCGAGGTCGCTCGCCGCCAGTTCCCGGCCCGCGATGCGTCTGACGAATTCCGCTGCCTCGTCGCGGCTAAAGCGCAGATCGCTGGCGTCGAGCCAGACGAGCTGGTCGCGAGACGCGAAATAGCTGAGCGGTAGCGCCGGCGTCGAACGGCAAGCCAGCACAACATGAAGGTTGTCCGGCGCGTAGCGCAGCAGGCTGAAGAGTGCCTCGTGGATCGCCGCGGTTTCGAGCCGGTCGACGTCGTCGAGGAAGAGAAATAGCGGCTTGCCGCTCTCGCCCAGCTCGTTAAGCAGCTCGGCAAAAGCGACGTGGATCGGCAGGAGCGCCCGGTCGCGCAACTGCTGTTGCGCGCGCGTGCCCGCGCCGCCAGTTGCCTCCACGACAGCCGCAATAACGTAGGACGCAAACGTGGATGGATCATCGTCCTCGTCGTCGAAGCTGACCCACGCGGCCTGCGCGCCCAGTGTGAGCAGCGTCCTGCTCCACTCCGAGAGCAGCGTCGACTTGCCGTAACCGGCTGGCGCGCACACCACGGTCAGCTTGCGCTCAAGCCCGGCGCGCAATCGTTCAAGCGGCGCCACGCGTGCGACGTTCTCACGCGCACGCGCGGGGGCGAGCTTGGTGCGAATCAGCGCGGCAGCGGCGCTATCCGAAGCGCCTGTGGCGTCGGCGCGTCGGCGCCTGTCGGGACGGGACGTCATTGGCGCTATCGGCTCCTCTCCTGCATCGCGTGCCGGTACTACGTTGCCGTAGCATAAACGAACCGGTCGATTTCCAGCTCCTCTTCTTGCAGAGCCGGCGCCAGCGTGGAGCGCAAATGGTCGAGGAAGGTGCGGATACGTGCGTCGACGTAGGCTCGCGAGACATAAACAGCATAGACACTCAGCGTCTGAAGGCGATAGTCGGGCAATACCCGCACGAGCGTGCCCGCGCGCAGGTCGTCGATCACCGAGTAGATAGCGAGTGAGCCGATGCCGCTGCCGGCTCGCAGCGCGACGGCTAGCGCCTCCGGTTCGTTCACCTGAAGGGTGGGAGCGCGTAACTGATGCACCGCCTCTCCCTCCGGCCCCTGCAAGCGCCATTCGTGCGCTGGAGCAGCCGGGGTATCGAGCCCGAGGCAAGCATGGCGTGCAAGATCGGCCGGCATGCGGGGCACGCCGTGCTTCGCAAGGTAGCTGGGTGACGCGACGAGCACGCTATAGCTCACGCCGATTGGCTGCGCGATGTAGCCGGAGTCGGGCAACGACGCCGCGGTCAGCACGGACACGTCGAAGCCGTCTTCAACGAGGTTGGGCAGGCGTTGCGAGAGCGTGAGCTCCACCTCGACCTCGGAGAAAGCCTCGCGATAGGCAACAATCGACGACATCACATGGCGCTGCCCGAGCCCGGGCATCGAGTGCACGCGAAGTCTACCGTAGGGCCTGACCAGGGCGTTGCGCGCTTCTGCGTTCGCTTCGTCCACGTCGCTCAGAATCGGCCGCACACGTTCGAAGTAACGCCGCCCGCTCTCGGTCAACGCAAGGTGCCGTGTCGTGCGTTGCAGGAGGCGCGTCTCCAGATGGCCCTCGAGTTGGGAAATCGCACGGGACACCATGCCTGTCGAGGTATCCATACGCTTCGCGACGGCCGTAAAACTGCCGGCTTCCACGACACGCACGAACGTACGCATATTTTCGAGCATGTCCATCATGACCCGCTGAAAGAGGTGACGGGAGCGCCGTCATCGGATCACGCATTATCGGCGACGCGCACCTGCCCGGTGAGCCCCCCCGCTCGGGGGGCTAGTCGTGTGTCACCGGACATTTCATCCTGAGCCTCACTGGGCGCCGCTGCGCCTGCCGCCGAAGGAGCCGTCATGAGCAGCCGCGCAACCATCACGCAGTTCTTCGATTGCTATCGAGCCCACGACGTGGCCGGCATGCTCGCACTGTGCGCGCCGCAAGCAAAGATCGACTACGTGCCACTTGGCGCCACCGGTTCGGCCGAGGTTATCGGACGGCAAATCTGGGCCTCACTGGTCGAGGCCTTTCCCGATCTGCAAAACAAGATCGTCGCACTCCACGCAAGCGATACAGACCGTGCCGTCACTGCGGAAGTCGTGATCGGCGGCACGCAGGCGCGAGATTTTCTCGGCATTGCCAATCACGCACGTTCATTCTCGGTCCGGCACGCCTTCATCTTCCAGCTTGATCCACAAGCACGGATCGAGCGGATCACGGCCTACTGGGACAACACGAAGCTGTTCGGCGATCTCGGCAAGCTTGCGTCCGTCTAGTGCATCGCACCAGGATTCCACTCACACCCAACCCGGGAGCTTACCGATGAAGAAGTCTGCTTTCATGATGAAAACGGCTGTCTTGCTCGTGGCAGCCGTCTGTGCATTCGGCGCGCGCGCTCAGACCGATGCGGGCGCAGCGCCAGGTGCGGCCCAGTCCGGAAACGGCACGACAACCGCCCGCGCGCAAAATCACAAGCTGGCGAAGGATGTGCGCCACGCGCTTACGCACGCTAAGGGCCTGGACGCATCGCACATCAACGTACTGGCGAAGGGCGGTGCGGTTTCGCTCGCGGGCTCGGTGCCGGAAGCCGGGCAGATCGATCTTGCGGGTGCGGCCGCTGAGGCGGTGCCGGGCGTCGCGTCGATCAACAACCAACTGCACGTGCACGAACCCGGCAACTGATTGTGAAGGGACGCGACCCGCAGGCACGCCGCGTCCCTGCTTCCTTCAACATCTCCAGGCTCACACAGCAGCCGCCGGTTGATCTTGCGCCCGGTGACGCGATCGAGTGCGCCCGCAGCATCACGCTGATCGGCGCGGCCCGGATCACCTTGCGCGCCCGCGCGCTTACACGGGGACGAGGAAAGCGATTCGTGCGTCGCGAGTAACGATGATTTCCCGCGTGCGGTGCATTCAGCTCGCTGCACCGCCCTACAATCCGCGTGCACCGACTGTAACCTGGCTGCGTCCGCCGGCTTCGACGCAAAACTAGCACCCAGGAGTCGTAACCCTGTGAGGATTTACGTATGCTTCAGCACTCAATCGGCAATCGCCGCATAGTACTCAACTCGCGGCCGCACGGCGCACCGTCGCAAGACAATTTCCGACTCGACGAAAGCGCCGTACCTGCCCCCTCCGATGGCGAAGTGCTGCTGCGCACGCTCTACCTGTCGCTCGATCCCTACATGAGGACGCGTATGAACGATACGGCCTCCTATGCGCCGCCCGTTGCGATCGGCGAACCAATGATCGGGGCGACTGTGAGCCGTGTCGTCGCCTCGAAGAATGCAGGTTTCAAGGCGGGAGACCTCGTGCTCGCCCACGCTGGCTGGCAGGACTATTCACTATCGAACGGCGATGGGCTAACGGTACTCGACGACATCAAGCAGCCATCGCACGCATTAAGTGTCCTCGGTATGACGGGCTTCACCGCTTACTGGGGCTTGCTCAAGATTGGCGCACCACAGCCTGGCGAGACCGTGGTCGTCGCGTCGGCGAGCGGCGCAGTGGGTGCCGTCGTCGGGCAGATCGCAAAGCTCAAGGGCGCGCGCGTCGTGGGCATTGCCGGCGACACGGACAAATGCAGCTATGTGACCGAGGAACTCGGCTTCGACACCTGCCTCGACCGCCACGCGCCGGACTTCGCCTCACGCCTCGCCTCGGTCTGCCCAGACGGGATCGATGTCTACTTTGAGAACGTAGGCGGCGCCATCCTCGAAGCAGTGCAGCCGCTGCTCAATGTAGGCGCACGAGTTCCGCTGTGCGGACTGATCTCCCAGTACAACGCGGATGAAGCGCCACAGGTGCCGGATCATTTGCCTGCCTTTTTGCAGATGCTTCTGTTCAAGCGCATTCGCATTCAGGGCTTCATCATCGGCGACCACTACGCGAGCGGCTTCGACGAATTCATGCGTGAAATGAGCGTCTGGGTCGCACAAGGGAAAGTCAAGGTCCACGAGGATTTTGTCGACGGTCTCGAGCACGCGCCACAAGCCTTCCTCGATCTGCTGGCGGGCCGCAATTTCGGCAAGGTCGTGGTACGCGTTGCTCACGACTGAACTTCGGACGATTGCCGGCGCGACACGGTTCATCCGACTGTCGCGCCGTGCCGATCCGCGTCATTCGTCTAACGCATCCAATGACGTAGACCTCCCCACCCATTCAGGGGGCTTTGTGTCCGGTGCGCAGCGCCCTACTATTTCCGTTGTGGATCACGCACCTGGCACCGTCGCCTCGTAGTGGCCAGCGCTCGCATCACCACAGGTAGCGCACTCGACACCGTGCCACGGCGCACCACACCTTTTCCCCTGTTTCCGAAGCACGTTTGCCAACCCCCCTCAAGGAGATGCCATGACTTCAGGAACCCAGGCGCTCGACAAGACGCCCTCGCCCGACGCCGCTGAGAACAATGCGTTCTTTCCCTCGCCGTATTCGCTTTCGCAGTACACCGCGTCGAAAACGGATTTCGACGGTACGACCTATCCGAACCCCTATAAAGAGGGCAAATGGAAGGTTCTGATGATCGCGACCGACGAACGCTACATTCTCATGACCAACGGCAAGATGTTCTCGACCGGCAATCACCCGGTGGAGATGCTACTGCCGATGCATCACATGGATCAGGCCGGCTTCGAGATCGACATCGCAACGCTCTCCGGCAACCCGGCCAAGCTGGAACTCTGGGCGATGCCGAACGAAGACGAAGCGGTGCAAAGCACATACCGCAAGTACCTCCCCAAGCTTAAGCAGCCGCTCAAACTCTCCGATGTGCTGGAACAGAGTCTGGGCAGCGACTCCCCCTATATCGCAGTGTTCGTGCCAGGCGGTCATGGCGTGCTCGCTTGCATTCCGCAGAGCAAGGAGGTCAAGCAGGTACTCAAGTGGGCGATGGACCATGACAAGTACATTGTTACGCTCTGCCACGGTCCGTCCTGCCTGCTTTCCGCGGCCGTCGACGAAGATCCCGCCGACTACCCCTTCAAGGGCTACGAGATTTGCGTGTTCCCCGACTCCCTCGACAAGGGAGCGAATCTGGCGATCGGCTACATGCCGGGACCGCTGCCCTGGCTCGTCGGCGAGAGCCTCGAAAAGCTCGGCGTGAAAGTGTTGAACGAAGGCATCGACGGTAGTTGTCACACCGATCGCAAGCTCATTACAGGCGACAGTCCGCTTGCGTCCAACAACATCGGCAAACTTGCCGCCGCGGCCTTGCTCAAGGAAGTCGGACTCTAAACACTGAGATCGCGCGGTTCCCGCAAGGCCCCGCGTATTCCTGAGCGGCACGCGTCGTTGGCAGGATCTCGCCAGCGCGCGTGCCCCACTTTTCTCGGAATCTCGGAACGACGTCAGAGGCAATTGAATACGTCGACGCTCTCAACCCATCAGGAACTCCCCATGATCATCGAAAAGGCCCACCTGCACATTGGTGCCGACAATGTCACAGCATTCGAGGCGGCCTGGCGCGAAGCCGCACCGATCTTCGCTCGCACACCGAGCTGCCATGGCGCTGCGCTTTACCGTGGTATCGAACAGCCTTCCGAATACACGCTGCTGGTGCAATGGGCCAGCGTGGCCGCACACGAGGCATTTCGAAAGACCGACGACTTTGCCGAATGGCGGCAACTCGTCGGCCATCACTTCACACAATCGCCGTCGGTCAGTCACATGGTGGCGGTCGAGACGCCCTGAGACAGACTGGTGCAGCGGAGATCCCGCTGCTTCAAGTCACCTTGCATGACTGCTGTCGCGGCACCAGGCTTCGCATCGGCAAGCACGCAACGCCATGCTGGCGACCGGCAACCGATCGCAGCATGGACATGGCATGGACGTTTCACATCCCTTCGTTCTCCTGCTCGTTCTGATACCGGTCGCGCAACGCCCGCTTGTTGATCTTACCCACGCTGGTTCGCTCGAGCGAGTCCACGATCAACAGGCGTTCGGGTACCGCGTAGCGCGAGATGAGCCCGCGGTCTGCCACACGCTTCACGTGCACCTGCAAGTCCGCCGGTGTGACGCTCTGTTGCTTTCCCTCGGCGAGCACGACGAGCGCGAGCGGCCGCTCGCCCCATCTCGCATCCTTGACGCCGATAACCGCCGCTTCGCGCACGGCCGGATGCGTCGAGAGGATGTTCTCCAACTCCATCGACGAGACCCATTCACCGCCGGTCTTGATGACATCCTTGATGCGGTCGGTGATCTGAAGGTAACCCTCTGCGTCGATCACTCCGATGTCGTTGGTGTGCAGATAACCGCCCGCCCATAGTGCCGCGGAGGCTTGTTCGTCACCGAGATACCCTTGCGTGGCCCACGGCGCGCGCATGACGACCTCCCCTGCTGACTTGCCGTCGCGCGGCACGTCGCGCATGTGCTCGTCGACGATGCGCAGGTCCACGAGCGGCAGCGGCAAGCCCGCGCGCGTGCGTACCGTGATGTCGTCGCCCTTCGCGCCGCCGCGCGTCTGAGCGAGTGTCATCAGCGGACAGGTCTCGGACATCCCGTAGCCCGTGAAGACGTCGATGCCGCGAGCACGTGCGGCGCACGCGAGTCCCTCCGAAAGCGGCGAGCCTCCCACGATCACCTTCCAGCGGGAGAGATCGATGGCTGCACTGGCCGGGCTCGTGAGGAGCATGTCGAGCAACGTCGGCACGCAATGCGAAAACGTGACACCTTCGCGCTCGATCAGGCACAAGAGGGTCTCGGGCACGTAGCGCCCCGGATAGACCTGCTTGAGGCCGAGCGCTGTCGCGATGTAAGGCATGCCCCACGCGTGCACATGGAACATGGGAGTGATCGGCATGTAGACGTCCTCGCGATGCACGCGGCCCTGCTCGCGAGCGCTGCCCAACGCCGCCATGCCTGCCAGCGTGTGCAGCACGAGCTGACGATGACTGAACGACACGCCCTTGGGCAAGCCAGTCGTGCCCGTTGTGTAGAACGTGGTGGCACGCGTGTGCTCGTCAAAGTCCGGGAAATCGTAATCGGGTGAGCCTGCGCTCACCATCTCATCGTATTCCCCCTTGAAATGCGCGGGACGCGGTGCCGTTTCGTCGCCGTCGCCGATCAGCACAAAGGTCTGCACCGTCTCCAGACGATCTCGAATGCTCTCCAGCAACGGCAGGAAGTCGCGATGCACGAGCAGCACGCGAGCGCCCGCGTGGTTAAGCGTGTAAAGCACCTGGTCTGCTGAAAGCCGGACGTTCACGGTCATCAGCACCGCACCCATCATGGGCACCGTAAAATAGCATTCCAGATAGCGATGGCTGTCCCAGTCCATCACGGCCAGCGTGTCGCCGGGCGTGACGCCTGTCCCGGCAAGCGCGCTCGCCAACTGGCCCAGCCGGTGCCGGAAGCCCCAGTAGTTGTAGCGTACCGCATCGCCATAGACGATCTGCTGTTCTGGGCAGCTTGCGAGCGTCGTGTGCAGCAACTGCTTGATCAGGAGTGGGTAGCCATAGGCCCCGTCTTCTGGCTGAAGATGGTTCGCGTTACTCATCGTATGGGCACGCTCTCAAAGTGAATTGATGCTGTGGCCGCCATCCACGACAATCGAGGCGCCGGTCATGAAGGACGATGCGTCCGAGGCCAGCAGCAGCAACGCGCCGTCCAGGCTGCCCGGAGCACCGAAGCGCCGCTGCGGAATGCGCTTGCAAAGCGCATTGCCCGCGTCGGTCCGCAGAAAACTGCGATTCATGTCGGTTTCGATATAGCAGGGCTCGATAGCATTCACCCGAATATCGTGACGCGCGAGCTCCAGCGCCATTGCCTCGGTCAGATGAAGGAGCGCGGCTTTGCTCGCGGCGTACGCGGGCACCTGCTGTGCCACGCGCCGCCCCAGTATCGATGCGATATTGACGATGCTCCCGCCGCGCCCGTGTTGCACCATCCTGCGAGCGACCGCCTGCGCGGCATACCATGCGCCACTCAGGTTGACGTCGACTACGGAAGCCCACTCGTCACGCGACACCTCAAGCAACGGCCGGGTCTTTGTCACGCCAGCGTTATTGATCAGCACATCGATCGGCCCGAATACGGTTTCCGCCGCCGCGAGCGCAAGGTCAATTTCACCATCGCGCGTGAGGTCAAGCTCGAAGGCTTCAGCTGCGAAGCCGTCGGTGCGCAGGCGTGCCGCTTCGTTGCGTCCCGCTTCGATGCGCCGTCCCGCCATGGCCACACGCGCACCGCGCTGCGCCAGGAATTCGGCAAAGTGCAACCCGAGACCGCCGAATGCGCCGGTCACAAGAATGGTCTTGCCGGAGATGTCAAACAGTGAGTCATTCATGAATTCTTCCCAACCGAGATGCTGTGGTGCCGCCGGGGGTCGACTCGTGACATCTTGTGTCGCCCCTATGCGTCAGGTGAAGTCGCCTGCAATAGACTACCCGGCACCACACGCGCATTCAGCCCCCCAGGTGGGGGGCAATTCGATCGGCGCAAGCAACAATGATTCCGTTCCCGCGTCATTCCCTGAACGACGGATGACACTACACTACGAGGATTCGTCCATAGCGCGGGACTCGATTATCACTATGTGCTTAGCGGAATCCGCCTCCCGCCGATACATCGGCAGGCTGCTCACAGTGCCTTGCCGCCCTTGTGGAAGCATGCGGTGCACGGCTTTGCCGGAGCCGCACAGCCGCTCAAATTCGAGGGCACGCACGCGGATTTCGGTCCGCTACCGCTGCGCGGCAGGAGTCGTCAACACGATCTTGCCAATGTGAGTCCCGGAATCCATCAAGGTGTGGGCATCAGCGGCACGCTCTAGTTCAAAGCGTTGATAGATCAACGGCTTCACGTTGCCGCTCCGGATATGAGGCCAGATGTGTTCTTCGAGTTCACCGATGATCGCGGCCTTTTCCTCGTGGGTTCTCGAACGCAGTGTCGAACCAATATGCGTCAAACGCTTGGTGAGCATGGGGAACAGATCAACCTGTGCAGCCGGTCCCTTGATCACGCCGATCTGCACGATGCGCCCATTGACGGCAGCCGCTGCATAATTTCTTGCCACGTAGTCGCCCGCAATGATATCCACGATCACGTCCGCGCCCCGACCGTCGGTGAACGCCATCGTCTTCTCAACGAAGTCATCGTGGCGATAGTCAATAGCGAGATCCGCTCCCAGTGCAAGGCTCGCCGCTCGTTGCGCATCGGAACCCACGGTCGTGATAATGCGCCCCGCCCCGAGCGCCTTGGCGAACATCGTGGCTGTCGTGCCGATGCCTGATGCGCCGCCATGAATGAGTACGGTCTCGCCCTTTTTCAACTGACCACGCTGAAACACGTTCAACCATACGGTCATGAATGTTTCCGGCATGGCGGCCGCCTCGACGAGGCTCAGCCCCTCAGGGATGAACAGCGTATTCGACTCGTGCGCAGTGGCGTATTCGGCGTAGCCGCCGCCAGGAATCAGCGCGCAGACGCGGTCACCGACGCTAAAGCGCGTCACACCACGCCCAAGTGCAACAACCTCTCCAGCCACTTCGAGGCCAGGCAGATCCGATGCGCCCGGCGGCGGATCGTACAATCCTTTACGCTGGAACACATCAGGACCGTTGACGCCCGCAGCGTGAATTCGGATCAGCAGTTCGCCGGCATCCGGCGCCGGGACTGGGCGCACAGTGGGCACCAGCACCTCCGGACCGCCCGGCTGAGTGATCTCGACAGCCGACATGGTTGCTGGAAGCGTATGTGTTGCATTCGACATGGAACTATCCTCATAAGCTTGCCCGCGGAACGAATGAATCTGGTTGAGTCATTGAATCGATCGCGTCAAGTCTGGAGACGAGTATAGGATTTGCGCCGCGACGCGCCACGCAGCAAAATGCCGGCAGAGTGATGCAAAAATGCATCACCCGATCTGGAGAAATCATGAACTGGGATGACGCACGTATCTTCCTCGCGATTCACCGCGAGCGGACATTGCGTGCCGCGGCGCGCGCACTCAAGCTCGACCAGGCTACGGTGGGAAGGCGGCTCGTCGCGCTCGAACACGCGCTCGGCGCCGCACTCTTCGTGCGCACATCAAAGGGCTATGAGCTGACCCAGGCGGGCAAGCTGGCACTGGCACCCGCTGAATTGATGGAGCGCTCGGCGCACGATCTCGCAAGACGCACGCATGGCATGGACAAGCGTCTTGCGGGCGAAGTCAAGGTGACGACAACGGACGCGCTCGCACTGGAATTCGTGATACCCGCGATCGAACGCCTTCATGCAAAGCATCCCGATGTCAGGGTCGAGTTGAACACGTCGACGCAGATCGTCAACCTCGCCAGGCGAGAAGCCGACATCGCCGTGCGGACGGTGCGTCCGACCAATCCGGGGCTCGTCGCGCGGCGCATCGCCAGTTGGGAAATGGGTCTCTTCGCCTCCCGGACGTATCTCGACCACCATGGGATGCCGATCGAGGGTCAGGCATTTTCCGCGCATGATCTGGTCGTGTACCAGCCGTATATGTCAGCCACGAGCACGCCCGAACTCGCTGGCGAGCCACTCCACGGCGGCAGGATCGTCGCGAGCCTGAATTCCAACCTAAGTCTGCGCGCAGCGATCAAGGCGGGTATCGGTTTGGGCGAAATACCCGTCGCGATGGCGGAGAAGGACGGTCTGATACGTATCTGGCCAGAACGTGCGAGGAAGGCTCCCTATGAGGTGTGGCTCGTGACGCATCAGGACCTGAGGCATACCGCACGTATCCGGGCAATGATTGATGAGATTTTGCAGACGTTTCGGGTCGAATGAGATCAGGCACCCCTTAACCACAGGGATTGCAACCCGATACCGGCTTGCCGACCCAGGCCGCCTTTCTGTGCGCTATGAGGCCTGGTAGCGCGAACTCCCCTCACAGGCGCCCTATCACACCCGCTAGAATTTCCCGCCCTCAAAAGCTTGCACAAATTGGATAGAAGATCTGCACTGACTGGATATGATCAACCGCTCCCCTTCATGAAAATCACTCCAATCAAAACTCATGGAGGAGCAATCAATGAATGCCTCACTCAATTCAGCGGCGGGCTTTGGCGCCATTCACCAATTGGTGTCCGATTCGGTACAAGACGATCCATCCAGCGGTCGCTTCAGGTGCCGTCGCGACATCTTCACGGATGCCGCGCTGTTCGAATACGAAATGAAGTACCTGTTCGAGCAAAACTGGGTCTTCCTGGCACACGAAAGCCAAATCGCAAATCCCAACGACTACTTCGTGTCCAAAATCGGTCGCCAGCCCGTTATCATCACGCGTGACAAGAACGGTAAGCTGGGCGCCGTGATCAACGCGTGTGCGCATCGTGGCGCCGAATTGTGCCGGCGCAAGCAGGGGAACAAGGGGAGTTTCACCTGCCCGTTTCACGGCTGGACATTCAGTAATACCGGGAAGCTTCTGAAAGTCAAGGACGGGCAGACGGACAACTACCCGGAAGGTTTCAACGTTGACGGCTCGCACGACCTGACGCGAGTCCCCTCCTTTGCCAATTATCGGGGCTTCCTGTTTGGCTCGATGAACCCGAACGTCGGGTCGATCGAAGAACATCTGGGAGGCAGCAAGGCCGTTCTTGACCAGATCATCAATCAGACGCCAGGGGAACTCGAAGTCCTGCGCGGAAGTTCCTCATACGTCTACGACGGTAACTGGAAGTTGCAGATCGAGAACGGGGCCGACGGATATCACGTTAGCGCAGTTCACTGGAATTATGTTGCTACAGTCGGTCGCCGCGACCGCTCTGACGATAATGTCCGTACGGTTGACGCGAATGCCTGGTCAAAAAGCGTCGGCGGATTCTACGCTTTCGAACATGGCCATATCCTCTTGTGGACGCGACTACTCAATCCAGAGGTCCGTCCCGTATTCGGTCACCGCGAGGAATTGAAGGCACGACTCGGCGAAGAGGTAGCGGACGCTATCGTCAATCACACTCGCAACCTCTGCATTTACCCGAATCTTTACGTGATGGACCAGGTGTCCACGCAGATTCGTGTCGTCCAGCCGATCTCGGTGGACAAGACCGAAGTCACGATCTATTGCTTCGGCCCCCGCGACGAGAGCGAACAGGATCGTCACACGCGAATTCGCCAATATGAGGACTTTTTTAATGTCAGCGGCATGGGAACACCGGACGACCTTGAGGAATTCCGCGCCTGCCAAAGCGGATTTAAAGGCACCGCAGCTCAATGGAACGACCTGAGTCGAGGTGCTACCCGGTGGGTGAGTGGTCGCGACGAGAACGCTGCACGCGTCGGATATGATCCGATTCTCAGCGGAGTTCGAATCGAAGACGAGGGGCTCTTCGTGCAACAGCACCGGTACTGGTCCGAAACGATGCTGCGTAGCCTTTCCGCCGAGCAGAGTATCATCAACGTACAACCCGTCGAGGTTCTGAAATGAGCGCCTTTGAGAACCTTTATCTCGACATCTGCGCCTTCCTCTTTCGAGAAGGACGCTTGCTTGACGATCGGAAATTCGACGAGTGGGTGGAGTGTTACGACCCGGAAGCGGTATTCTGGATGCCCTGCTGGGACGACTCAGACCAGCTCGTTGACGATCCCAACAAGCATATCTCGCTCATCTACTACCCAAATCGTGTTGGTCTTGAGGACCGGGTCTTTCGTCTTAACACTGAGCGTTCCGGCGCAAGTAGTCCAGAGCCTCGCACCACCCACAACATCGCTAACGTCGAGATTGTGCAGCGCGATGAGAACAGCGTCGAAGTGCGCTTTAACTGGCACACCATGAGTTACAGATACAAAACGCTCGACCACTTCTTCGGAACCTCCTGCTACACATTGAAGATCAGTTCATCTGGATTCTCCATTCTGAACAAAAAAGTCGTATTGAAGAACGACTTGATTCATCAAGTTATCGACGTTTACCATGTTTGACCGCGTGTTGATAACCTGCTGAATCGATCTCGACCGCTTGCCCCGGAAGATGTGGCGCGACGTGTCACCTGAGCTTCAGGGCAGCGGTCATCCATGCAAGGCTAGAAGAGAACTTAAACCATCGACGCTCCGGTTCTGCCACGGAATAGTCGATCATCGTGCAGGGCAGTCCAGAGCGTGCCATCACGATCGCCGATGACCGCCAGGACGGTCATCATGTATAACTGGCGGATCCTACCGGGAACGGCTAAGGGTATGGGACGGCAATTCGCCGTAGCGAGCGCGGTAAGCCGCCGAGAAACGGCTGAGGTGTGAGAAGCCGTTGCGGGTGGCAATTTCCGTAACGCTGTCCGAAGTGCGTGCGTTCAGAAGATCAGCGCGAACGCGGTCAAACTTCAGGCGTTGAATGAAACTGCGAGGGCTTTCCTTTGCATGTAATTTAAATAACGCATACATTTTTCTTAAACTGACATTTGATGCAAAGGCCACGGTCTCAGGCGAGAGGTCATCATAGAGATGATCCAGTATGTACTTCTTTATCCTCTCGAAGGCCACGCTGGGTTCATGTGTCTGTCGCTCAAGCACGTTCGTTTCGAGCTGAGTGAGCAACTTGCGAACCAGGATCTGCGAATACTGACGCTGGATCTCCGGGCTGCATGTGGCGTTTTCGCTTTCTTCGCACATCAGGGCGAGCAAGCCGGCGAGTCCGTCGACACATGCAAGCGTCTGAACCGGGCGGAGGAACCGTACGCGCTTATCGCCTCTGCTATCGTTAGCTTCACAAGACATCGCCTCCACCACGTCAACCGGCAGCGTGACGATAAGCTTCTCGCAGTCGCTTGAGTATTGCACACGCGCAGGGTCTGCGGGGTTGATGACGAGAAATTCACCGGGGTTGAACTCGTAGGTATTCTGGTCGCCTGTCCACATGGAGGTTCCGCGCAATAGAACCTGCAATTGATAGGAATCGCGAAGAGATTCTGTCGAGATTTCGACTCTGGCACCGTAACTGATGTTGCACAGTCCTATTTCGCACACCTTCCTTAACAGAAGACGTGCGCCAGGCTGCGTCTTGGCCGACACACGAATTGAATGTCGGCCGACCGCGTGGTTCACGTAATCGGAGACTTCCCGAGGGTCTGCTCCATCGAACACAGCGCTTTTGCGCGATAAATAAAAAGACGGCATGGAGGTCAAGCTACCGTGTTGATTGAAGGGGGAACGCTTCTTTATTCATCCAGACCCGACCTCAGCCCATTGGAAATCGCTGCGGGAAGCCGCGCAGGCCTCTCGTGACGCTGTTTGTCTCCTGGCATGGTCGACCTTGTGCTGGCCCTACAGAAACACTTGTGCACCTTGATTCGATCGGATAATAGACAGTGATCGCGTTAGCGTCCAACATCTTTTGGGTATTGTTCTATACCTTTTTTGTTGAAAAAACGTGGGGATTTCCCTTATGAAATCAAAGCCGTAGCCGAGTCTGTGCACTGCACATTTTCACCCTCGCAAGGTCCGGCGTCGGCTCGCTTGGCGTTTGCCTGAGTGCCGTCTTGCTGGTTGCCGGGCGGTGGCCCGCGTCACGCTAAAGGCGTCTTCGTTCGGCTCGCAACGCACAACAGATCGCGAACGATTTCATCGAGCGGCGTGTCCGCGCCGAATATCGCCGCTACGCCCTGCGCTTTCAGTGCTTCGCGATGCACGTGCGGAACGATGCCGCCTACGACAACAGGCGCTTCGACGCCCCGCGCGCGCATCGCGTCGATGAGTGCCGGCACCAGACTCAAGTGGCCGCCCGCGAGCGTCGAAACACCAACGATATCGGGCGAACGCAGCGCGGCCCACTCCGCAGCCACAGCCGATGTCATGAAATGCGGGCCGATTTCGACTTCGAAGCCCGCATCCGCGAGCGCAGCGGCGACGACACGCGCTCCGCGGTCGTGACCGTCCTGGCCGAGCTTGAGCATCACCAGGCACGGCGCGCGCCCGCTCTCGCGGCGCCAGCGTGCAACAGAAGCCTTCACTGCCTCCCACGCCTCGTCTCCCCTGCGGTTATCTCCATACGCACGGGCATCGCCGCTCAGTGCCGCGGTCCAGCGCGGCCAGACAAGTTCCAGCGCCGCCGTGCATTCACCAACCGTTGCGCGCGCACGAATTGCCGCTATCGTCGCGGCCAGCAAATTCCCCTCACCGGTACGCGCGACCAGCGTGAGCCGCTCCAGCGCGACACGCACACGTTGCGTGTCGCGGCCCTCGCGCAACCGGCGCAATCGATCGCACTGAAGCGCGCGCACCATTCGTCCATCGACTTCGTGGCTGCCGCTCTCTTCATCTGCGTTGGAGCGAAAACGGTTGACACCCACCACCACGTGTTCGCCCGCGTCGATCCGAGCCTGAGTGCGCGCGGCGCCCTGATGCACACGTGCTTGCACCCAGCCCGAATCGATCGCGGCGATCACACCGCCGTGGGCATCGATTTCGGCAATCAGGGCGCGCACGGCGTCCGCAGTGCGTGCCGTGAGCGCCTCCATCAGATAAGAACCGGCCCATGGGTCGACCACTTCGCACAAACCCATCTCGTGCTGAAGGATCAGTTGTGTATCGCGCGCGAGAGTTGCTGCGTCCTCGCCGGGCAGCGACAGCGCCTCGTCCCAACCATTCGTATGCAAGGACTGCGTGCCTCCGAACACTGCCGCCATGGCCTCGACGGTGGTGCGCACGATGTTGTTGGGCGCGCGTCGTGCCGTCAAGGTCGATCCGGCAGTCTGGCAATGCATGCGCAACTGCATCGCGCGCGGCTCGCGTGCACCCAGCGATCGCGCCAGTTCCGCCCACAGTACGCGGGCCGCACGCAGTTTCGCGATCTCGCCGAAGAAGTCGCGCCCTGCCGCGAAGAAGAAGCTCAACTGGCGGCATACGCCATCCACTTCGGCGCCGCCTTCGACCACCCGCCGCACGTACTCTCGCGCATTCGCGAGCGTGAGCGCGAGTTCAAGCACGCTGTCCCCTCCCGCTTCGTGAATGTGATAGCCGGAAATCGACATCGCATTGAAATGCGGCATGTGATCGAGCACGTAGCGCACCACGTCCGTCGCGATCCGCATCGAAGGCTCCGGCGCGAAAATATACGTGTTGCGCACCATGAATTCCTTGAGAATATCGTTCTGGATGGTCCCGCGTAACCGCATCGCATCGATACCCGCCTCCTCGGCCGCGACGATGAAGGCCGCGAACACCGGCAGCACGGCGCCGCTCATCGTCATCGAAACGGAGACCCGGTCGAGCGCGATGCCGTCGAACAGGCGAGCCATGTCCTCGACGGAGTCGATGGCGACTCCGGCCAGGCCCACATCGGCGGCAACGTCGCCGTGATCGGAGTCGTAGCCCCGATGGGTCGGCAGATCAAAGGCGATGGAAAGCCCTGTTGCACCCGCCTCCAGCGCGCGCCGGTACGCGAGGTTTGACGCGGCCGCGTCGGCACAACCCGCGTATTGCCGGATCGTCCAGGGCCGCCCGGTGTACATGCTCGCATGCACGCCACGCAGATAGGGATACTCGCCCGGCCGTGCGTCGAGCCACGGCACGCCTTCGAGATCCGCGGGCGTATAGAGCGGCTTGCGCGGCAAGGATGCCGTGTCATTCATGCGACCACCTTTTGTGCGTGACGACATCGGCAATGCGCACGCCATCCCCCGCGCGCGCTATCGAGCACCAGTGCGAAAGACCGTCGTGGCCGGCATGGCGCGCGCCAAACGAAAGCGTCAGACGGTCTCCCACGTTGGCGTTGCCGTAGAAAGCCATGTCCCGCTCGACGAGACACGGCGGCGCGGATTGCGGCGCCGAGCGCCAGTGCCATTCCGCGCGCTCGACCATCGACTGGAAGCTGGCAAAGTACAGCAGATGCGCGCCGTTGAAATCGAGTGACGGACATGGCAGGTACTCCACGACATGCTGTGTGGCGTGTTGCATCCGGTCGAGCCGTCCGTGACGCGTCCAGTCGCCCGTGCGAAAGCGCTTCGCCTGGGCCGCGAGTTCGCCGGCGCCGGGCGGCGTCACGCGTTGCGGCGCACTGTCGAACATCGCTCTGCATACCGAACGATTGTCACCACTGTGCTCACGGCGCACGAAAGTGGAGATCATCTCGACACGGGCGATCGCGCTCTCGGGTGTGAACACGCGAAAGACACCGAAATGCCTCGCGTGCGCGATGCGCTGCACGTCTGCTTCGATGGCGAAGCGTTGATGCTCGCCCACCTCTTCGAACCGCGCCTCACGCACGCGGATCGCCGTGAACGCGGCATACGACTTCTGCCCTTCGTCGTCGAAGAAGTCCGGTGTGGCGAACCCCGCCTGGCCGGCCAGCGCGTTCCAGTGCAACTGGCCGCAGGTGCGCAAAAGCCACTGCTCCGAGAGCCCCGCGAAGGCCAGCTCGGGCATGCCG
Source organism: Paraburkholderia unamae (assembly GCF_003268775.1). Classification (GTDB taxonomy): domain Bacteria; phylum Pseudomonadota; class Gammaproteobacteria; order Burkholderiales; family Burkholderiaceae; genus Paraburkholderia; species Paraburkholderia unamae. Next base: position 193,173 of record NZ_QLSU01000014.1, on the reverse strand, counting down.
GCGACGTAGTGCGTGCGCGACCCGGCCGGCGTCTGCGTCCGTCCGGGCGAGGGCGCGGTCTCACGCCGCGCGCGCATCGGGCCTCGCCTGCGCAACGATCCGCTCCGCGAGATACGAGGCGTCGCGTGCAACGCCCGAGAACCGCCCCGAACCCCAGGTATGCAACCACGGCAGCCCGAGAAAATAAAGGCCGCTCTGCGCCGTGACACCACGCGTGTGGCCCGGATATCCACGCCCGTTGAACACCGGAAGGTCGATCCAGCCAAAGTCCGGCCGGAAGCCGATGCACCAGACGATACTGCCGATCCCACTCGCCGCCAGATCGAGCAACTCGCGCTCCGCGTGCGGCTTCCACACCGGCTCGTACGCCTCGCCAGGCGGCGCCTGGATGCCCTCCTGCGCGATGAAACGATCGATCGACGCGTTGATGCGGTTGTAGGTCTCGTCAGCGCTGTCGAGATTTGCGCGCAGGTTCGGCGCGAATCGCAGCATCCCGGCCGTGTAATCTTCGAGCGCGCCGTAAAGCGCCATCCCTTCGCGGGCGAACTTGCGCAGGTCGATATCACGGCCGCCGTCGCGCCCCGTCACATAGTGATTGGTGTTGTCGCGCACGCCCTCGCGCAAGGGATGCTCCTCGACCGGCATGTCGTAATACTTCATGTCCGCCAGCCAATCGACCACGTCACGGCCGCGATAGAACCGCGCACAGCGCGGGGCCTCGCCCACCGCGAGCACCACCTTGCGACCCGCCAGATGCAGGTCCTCGGCGATCTGCGCGCCCGACTGTCCCGAACCCACCACGAGCACCGCGCCTTCGGGCAGCGCGGCCGGGTTGCGGTATTCCGACGACTGGATCTGGGCGATGTGGGCGGGCAGCCGTTCGGCCATGCGAGGCATGATCGGCGTGTGATAGCCACCTGACGCCACGACAACCTGGTCGGCGCTCAATACGCCGTCCGATGTCTGCACGAGAAAGCCGCCTTGCGGACGGCGCGCAACGCGCGTGACGGCCACGCCTTCGCGAACGGGCGCATCGACGTGCCGGGCGAAGCCGTCGAGCCAGGCGATGATCTCGTCCTTCTTCATGAAACCGTTCGGATCGTCGCCGCGATACGGATAATCCGGCAACGCGCACTGCCAGTTCGGCGTGACGAGGCAAAACGCGTCCCAGCGCTGTTCGCGCCAGGTGTGTGTGACGGTGCGCTTTTCGAGCACGACGTGATCGATGCCGGACTGCTTCAGGCAATAGCTCATTGAGAGACCAGCCTGACCGCCGCCGATGATGGCGACGCTGAAATGGGCCTTGGCGGCGGGCGCCTGAATGGACATGAAAATCTCCTTGTGCGATGGTCGCGGCGGGCACACTGCCGCGATGCTGTGATTCAATCGACGCTCACGACGGTCACGCGCGCGGCCGGTTGCGACCGAAAGGGTTGAGCGGTGCGCTCGATCGCGTCCCACTGGTCGAGCGCGGACGAACACGCGTAGCCGAACTTCTGGCGCACCCGCTCGGATGCCGCGGCTAGCGCATCACGTGTGGCACCGAGAAACGCGTCGAGCGGATACTCGCCGGGGCGCAGATAGTCTCGAATGACACTCGATGGCGAGTAGCAGCGCGCCTCGGTGCCGTCCGGCCAACGCACGACGAAATAAGTGACTGGCATGGATACCTCCTGTTCGAGTGCTAGAAGCGCTTGTCGGTGGATAAGGGGGACTCAGCGGAATCAGCGGACACCACGGACTCGCACGCCGCCGGGGCGAACGCCCGGGTCGCGCGACGGTCGGCGGGTACGATGAAGGGCTGTGCGTCGAGCCGCCAGACATTTCGCGTCTCGCCATGCCAGCGCACGTCCACCGAGGGCTCGGACTGCATCTCCCCGATGTCCGCGCAGGCGATGCCACGCGCCTCGAAACGCGCAATCACCTCGGCAACATGCTCCTCACGCACGCTCAGCAGGTAGCCATAGCTGGGGAAGATCTCCACCCAGCGCTCAAGCGGCACGCCTTCGGGCTTCGGCAGGCGGGCCAGATCGAGCGTGACACCCACACGCGAGCACTCCGCCAGCATCATCGCGGTGCCCACGATGCCGGCCATGCTGATATCCTTCGCCGCCGCGCATAGACCGTCCTCGGCAATCTGCGCGAGCAGCGCAAGGTCGCCGCGCAGGCGTTCGGCGGGCGCCTCGGTGGCCGCATTCCAGTAGGGATACGGCTCGACGAATGCACCGCGCAGATCGACCGCCATCAGCAGCCTGTCACCCGCGCGCGCCTCGAAACTGGACAGCAGGCGCTGCGCGCGGCCAAGAATCGCCACCGCGAGTTGCGTGCGGTCGCTGCGCGCGTTGCTGTGTCCGCCCACAATGGGCACGCCGAGCTGCCGCGACGCTGCGGCCATGCCTTCGAGCACCTGAGCCGCAGGCTCGATCCCCTGGCTCCAGATGACGTCGACGACCGCAATCGGGCGCCCGCCCATGGCGCACACATCGCTCACGTTCACGAGCACCGAGCAGTAGCCCGCGAACCACGGCATCGCTTCGATCAGGTCGCTCACCATGCCTTCGGCGGCAAAGAGCAGATAGCCGTCGCCATCGGGAATCGCGGCGCAGTCGTCTCCGGCGGCCATGACCACGGACGCGTCATGGCCCGCATCGAGCGCTGCGAGCATCGGCGCGATATCGGTCTTGTGCGCGAGACCGCGACTCGCCCGGATCGTCTCCACGATTGCGTCGAGCGTCATGCGGCCCTCCGCTGATCGACAGGGAAGCCGGCATAGGGCGTCGCGCACGGTGGATAATGCGCGAGATCGGCCTGCATAACGTGATGGGCACGTCCGAACGCAATCACCTCTTCAAGCGTGCGCCAGTGCAGGCGACGAAAGAGCGGCGCGTTCTGCGCCTGCACGGATGCGAGGAACCTTGTGCAGCCGAGCGCGTGGGCACTGCTCACGGCAAGACGAATAAGCGTCGCACCGATGCGCCCGTGCCGGCGATAGTCCGCGCGCACGGCAAGCCGCGAGCCATACCAGGTGGAAGCGTCGACAGGATCCCGATGGATGCGCACGGTACCCACCACGCGGGACGCAGCCCCCTGCGTGCCTTGCACGGCGACGAGCAGTTGTGCCGCGGCGTCGATCTCGTCGTGGTCGTCGCCCTCGAAAATGCCCTGTTCCGTGCAAAAAACCGCCTGCCGGATCGCCAGCGCGCCTTCGCGCTCCCACGGTTCACCGGCCCAGCGCACGACGATTTCGTCGTCGAAGTGGCTCACTGCGTTCATGGCGTCACCTTTTCGAACGACGAGAGCGTCGAGCATGCGCCGCACTTGCCGCACCCCGCCTTGATGTCGTCGGCACGCAAACCGGCTTCGCGAACCATCGCACCCAGCGGTGCGAGAATCGAGCGCATGAATTCGGGCGTGGGTGGCGCGAGGTCTTCGAGGGGGGTTCCCGCGATGGGGACGAACGGCACCACGAACGGATAGACGCCGATACGTACGAGTTGCTGCGCGGTGTCGAGAATGCGTTGCGGCGTGTCGCCCAGGCCCGCGAGCAGGTAGGTGCTCACCTGGCCGCGCCCGAACACGCTCACGGCCGCTTCGAACGCCTCCATGTAACGGCTCACGGGCACCGTTGCCTTGCCGGGCATGATGTGCGCGCGCTCCGCCTCGCCGAGCACTTCCAGGTGCATGCCGAGCGTGTCGATGCCCGCCTCCCGCATGCGTCCGAACCAGCCGTCGTCGTCAGGTGGCTCGCACTGCGCCTGGATCGGCAGATTGACCGCGCGCTTGATCGCGCGCGCGCTCTCGCAGAGTATGGCTGCGCCGCGGTCGGGCGTGGCCGGCGTGCCGGTCGTGAGTACCATGTGCCGCACATTGTCGAGCAGCACCGCGGCGCGCGCGACTTCCGCCAGTTGCTCCGGCGTCTTGTGCGCGACCGTGCGCCCCGCCGCGAGCGACTGCCCGATCGCGCAGAACTTGCAGGCCTTCTTGCGGCTCTCGTAGCGGATACAGGTTTGCAGCACGGTGGTGGCGAGCACGTCGGTGCCATGCAGCGTGGCAATGTGCGAGTACGGTACGCCATCGAGCGTTTGCAGCTTGTAGAAGCGCGGTGGCTTGGCGAAGGCGATCTGTGCAACCGGTATGCTGCCGCGTGTGAGCAGGCTCGTGCCGTTCGCGTCCGGCGCGTTGGCGACGAAGGCGGACTGGTGCGCGCTGTGCGTATGCACCGGCACCATCAGCGCGACGCCGTCGATCACCACGGCCTTGTGGTCGGATGGACCGGCCCCACCGCGCCGCGACAGGCCCTCGGCATCGGGCTCCGCGAGCCGCAGGCCGCTCGATTGCAGCTCAGTCAAGAGTCGCAGACTCGATTCCGGTAGATTGACGCTGGCATTCATCGTGGAAGCTCCATGAAGCGGTGACGCTCGTGTCGTCGAGAGAGAAAACAGGCGTGGCGGCACGCTCGTTGATTGCGAGGCTCAGCAGTTCGGGCCGCGCATAGTGACCGACCGAATCCATCATGCGTTTGCGCTTGGTGATGAGCGCCATGTCCAGATCGGCGATCACCATGCCTTCACCTTCGCGCAGCGGCGGGGCCAGGTGCTGGCCCTCGGGCGAGACGATGGCCGCGTTGCAGCCGCCGCGCAGCGCTTTTTGCAGCTTGGGGTCGCTGGTGATGGAAGCGATCTGGGCGTCGCTGAGCCAGCCTGTCGCGTTGACGACAAAACAGCCCGACTCCAGCGCGTGATGGCGGATCGTGACTTCGATCTGCTCGGCAAAGATTGGCCCAACCAGCGAGCCCGGAAACTGGCTGCAATGAATCTCTTCGTGCTGCGTCATCAGCGCGTATCGCGCCAGCGGGTTGTAGTGTTCCCAGCAGGCGAGCGCACCCACGCGCCCCACGGCCGTGTGCGCGACCTTCAGGCCGGCCGCATCGCCCTGCCCCCAGATCATGCGTTCATGGAACGTCGGCGTGAGCTTGCGGCGCTTCACCTTGATCTGGCCATCCGCATCGAAAATGAGTTGCGTGTTGTAGAGGCTGCCGTGATCGCGCTCGTTCACGCCGAGCACGATCACCATGCCGTGCTCGCGCGCAAGCGCGCCGACGGTTTCCGTGACAGGACCGGGTATCGTCACCGCCTGCTCGTACAGCCGCAGATGCTCCGCGCCCGACTGCACGGGCGGCAGCACGAACGAGAAGTACGGGTAGTACGGCAGAAACGTTTCGGGAAACACGGCCAGTTGCACGCCCTCGCGCGCGGCGCTGACGATCGCGTCGCCGACGCGCGCGAGCGTGCCCGTGCACGATTCGAGATCCGGCGCAATCTGCACGGCGGCGGCGCGAACGATGCGGTTCGTGGATTGGATCGACATGGCGATACCCGTGTGCGCTCAGACAGTCCAGGTGTCGATCACGAGCGCGTTCGACTTGCGATGCAGCAGTTTCAGGTCGAGCACGTCGAGCGGATTGATGGGCCGCACGCCTTCTATCAGCGAGGCCTCGCCGTGGCCGTAGAGCGCCTGTAGCGCGAAACGGCACGCGTAGACCTTGCCGCCCTCGGCCATGAACTTCATGATCTGGTTGTTGAAGTTCAGATGCCCCGGAAACGCTTCGGCGCCGAGCGTCGGGAAACCACGCTGCACCCCCAGCATCACACCGGGACCGTAGAGCAGAATCGAAGTTTCAAAGCCCTTGCGCTGCAACCGCGTGGCCTGAAGCATGTTGACGAAGCCAATGGAGCCTTCGAACGCGACTGTGTGGAACGTGACGAGCGCTTTCTCGCCGGGTTCCGCCTTGACGTCCTCGAACACCTTCTCCTCATAGTCGACGAGAAAGTCGCCGGTCTTGTGGGCGGGCGTGGTGATGGCGGGCATGATGTGACTCCGTTGAATGATTGAGGACTGTGACCGACCCGTGGCCGGCGCCTCTCTTTTTGCAACGGCTATGCCATCTGGCGGCACGCGTCATGCAATCAATACCCAATCAATTCGACGTGCCGCGAATGATCCACGCAGATTTTTTTCGTGAAGTGCGTGCCCCCCCCTTTCGCGTGACATGGCGTGCAAACCGCATGAAATGGCTCACGCCCTGGTGCTGGGCAATATGCAATCACTTTCGGTGCATGCGCGCATCAATTCGGATCATTCGATGCAATCACTCACAATCAATTGTTTATTTTCCGCCGTCGATTCTCACTAGAATGAATGAGCCCATCTTCACCCGATCGCACGCGCACGCTCCATGTCGAATTTCACCGCTCACTGGCTGAAACGGCTCGCCGAAAGCGACAAGCCCGTTTATCAGACCATTCCCGATCTCATCGAAGAGGACGTTGCGAGCGGCCGTTTGCGCCCGCGTGACCGGCTTCCCGCGCTGCGAGATCTCTCCGATGCACTCAAGATCAACTACACGACGCTCGCGCGCGGCTATGCCGAGGCACGCAAGCGGGGCCTGATCGATTCGCGCGCGGGCAGCGGATCCTATGTGCGCGGCCGGCCACCGGCCGTGCCGCTGCGCGCGGGTACGGCGCTGGAAATGACCATGAACATGCCGCCCGAGCCGCCGGACATGAGGGCGCTGCTCGCGGAATCGGCGGCACGGATCGTTGGCGCGGCCGACCCGTGGTCCATGTTGCGTTATCAGGATTTTGGCGGCTCGCAGTTCGAGCGCAGCACGGCCAGCCAGTGGCTGCGCCACACGCTGCCTTCGCATCGCCCGGATGGCTTGCTGGTCTGCCCCGGCATTCACAACGCGCTTGTTGCGCTGCTGCTGCGGCTCGTGAAACCCGGCGAAACGATCTGCACCGATTGCCTGGCCTATCCCGGCCTGAAGGTGATCGCGAATCAACTGGGCATGCCGCTCGCCCCGTTGCCGCGCGACGAGGACGGCATCAACGCCACGGCGTTCGAAGCGCTCTGCAAGACTCGCAAGCCCGGAGTGCTTTACTGCAATCCCACACTTCAGAATCCGACAACGCGCACGCTCTCACAGAATCGCCGCGAGCATATCGCCGATATCGCGCTGCGCTATAACGTGCCCATCATCGAGGACGACGCGTACGGCATGCTCTGCGAAGCGCCGCCCGTGGCGCTTGCAACGCTCGCGCCCGAACTCACCTACTACGTGACAGGCATGTCGAAGTGCTTCGGTGCGGGATTGCGTGTGGCGTTCGTCGTTGCACCGAGCGCGCGCCATGCCGAGCGTCTATCGGGGGCGCTGCGCGCGACCACGGTCATGGCGAGCCCTTACATGTCGCATCTCGCCGCGTGCTGGATCGAGAGCGGGGTGGCTCAGCAAATGCTTGAAGCCATTCGCAACGAGTGCATGGTGCGCCAGCAAATTGCGGCGCAGGTGTTCGCTGCACGCGAGTTCGAAGCGTCGAAGGACTGCTTTCACCTCTGGCTCAAGGTCCCGCGCGAAACGGGATGGAGCGCGTCGGAACTCGCTTCGCATCTGCGCACGAAGCAAATTGGCGTGGTGTCCGGTGCGGCGTTCAGCACCGACGGGAATCCACCCAACGCCGTACGCATCTGTCTCGGCGGTCCCAGCGACGCGCTGGGAATAGAAGAGTCACTGCATCTCGTCGCCGACATGCTCGATCATCCCGATCATCTGCATTCGCCGTTGCTATAGAGGACACCTCAATCGAGCAGAACGCCGTGTATCCGGTTCATGGTAGCCGTGCGTCCGGTGCGATGCCGATAAGCGAAACCTCGTTCATGGCGCTCTCCTCTATCGTCAACCGAACTGTCTATCGTCGAACGGCCACTGAAGGTCCAGCGCAGGCGTTGCGCCCCGCTCAATCCTTGCGCATTTCGTTGCCGGCTTCCTTGAGACACTCCACGAACAGTTGCCCGGCGCCCTGAAGCGCGTCGGCACGCCAGTACGCAACCACCTCGGTCAACGGTTCGAGCGGCGCCAGCGGCAGGATGCGCATGTGGCCGCGCATGGCGTGCTGGCGCGCCGTGGAAAGCGGCAGGATCGCGACGAATTCGCCGTGCGTGAGCAGCGTGACATTCAGCGAAAGCGAACTCGATTCGACGTTGCTCGCGCCCGGCACGATGCCGTGCGACGAGAGCGTCTCGATCAGCGTCGCATAGGCCGGCGAGCCGTGCAGCGGCGTGATCCAGCGGCAGTTGCGCAGGTCGTCCCACTCGACGGCCTGATCGACCTGCCCGAGCGGATGATGGGCGCTCGCCACGAACACGAACGGCTCGCTATGGAGCGCTTCCTGGCGCAACTGCGTTTGCGCGGTCGGTATGCGGTTGCGTCCGATGGCGATGTCGAGTTCGCCCTCGTCGAGCATCTTGATGAGCCGGTCCAGCGTGCCTTCGACGAACGACAGCGACGCCGCCGGCGCGCGGCGAAGAAAGAGCTGCACGGCATTCGCCGTGAGCGGCTCGGGAATCGTCACCACGGCGCCAAAGCGCACGTGTCCGCCCGTGCCCGTGGCGAGCGCGTTCACGTCGCGGCGCGCAAGTTCGAGATGGCGCAGTATCTCGCGCCCGCACGCGACGATCACCGTGCCGATGGCGGTCAGTTCGAGCGCATTGCCGACCCGGTTCACGACGCTCACCGCCATTGCCTGCTCGATCTCGGCGATCTGTCTGGAGACGGCCGGCTGCGTCACGTGAAAAGCCGCGGCCACGCGCGTGACCTGGCCAAGATCGGCCAGCGCGACGAGGATGCGCAAGTGCGCGAGCTTCAGTCCGCTGCGGAAGAACCGGTCGATGGGCGCGTCGTTTTGCATAGGGGTTTCCCGTATCCGGTATACCAATTTGGTTATGTGCGATACCGAAAGAGTGATTTGCGGCAGTCCATCGCGGGCGGCTACTCTTGCGCTTCAGGCTCGTCGCGAGTTTTACATGCAGGCGAAGCATAACAAAGCCGGCAGGTGAGAACGCCACACCGGCGCACTGGAGACACCATGAGCACCCAGCCATCCGGCGCGAACGCCACATCGGCCGCCTGCGCCGATGTCGCCGCCGCGGCGCACGCGCATGCCCACCCCGCCACCGATCCCGCGCGCCTCGCCCTCTACCGCAAGCTCGCGCGGCGCATCGTGCCGTTTCTCTTTCTGGCGTTCGTCGTCGCCTATATCGACCGCGTCAACGTCAGCTTCGCGAAGTTGCAAATGCTCGCCGACCTGCAACTCAGCGAGACCGTCTACGGTGTCGGCGCGGGCATTTTCTTTCTCGGCTATTTCATCTTCGAGGTGCCGAGCAATCTGATCCTCAATCGCGTCGGTGCACGGCGCTGGATCGCTCGCATCATGATCTCCTGGTCGATCGTGTCGAGCCTCACGATGTTTGCGAGCGGGCCCGCCTCCTTCTACACGCTGCGCTTCCTGCTGGGCGTGGCGGAGGCCGGCTTCTTTCCGGGCGTCGTGCTCTACCTGTCGAACTGGTTTCCTTCTACACGGCGCTCGCAGATCATCGCGCTCTTCATGGCGGCGATTCCCGTCTCAGGCGCGATTGGCGGCCCGCTGTCCGGCTGGGTGATGGTCCATCTGGGCGGCGCGCTCGGGCTTGCGGGCTGGAAGTGGCTGTTCGTTGTCGAAGGCCTCGCTTCGCTGCTCGTGGGCTTCGCGGCGTTCTTCATGCTGCACGACCGGATCGACTCCGTGCGCTGGCTCGACGCCGCCGAAAAGTCGCTGCTCACGGCCGACCTCGCCCGCGACGCGCACACGCGCGTCGAACAAACGGTGGGCAGTGCGTTTGCGAGCCCGCGCGTCTGGCTGCTCGGCCTGCTCTACTTCTGCATCGCCATGGGCAACTACGGCCTCGCCTTCTGGGTGCCGACGATCATCAAGGCGAGCGGCGTCGCCAGCGTGAGCAACATCGGCTGGCTTTCGGCCGTGCCGTCACTCATCAGCATCGTGGCGATGGTGGCGATCGCGCGGTACGCCGATCGCCGTGGCGAGCGCCGCCGGCCGGTGGCGATCTGCTGCGTGCTCGGTGCGTTCGGCCTGCTCGCCTCCGTCCTGTTCGCTGCGACGCCGGCCGTGGCCGTCGCCGCGCTGGTGGTCGCCGCCATCGGCATCAATTCGATCGCGCCGGTGTTCTGGGGCATTCCGACCGCGCTGTTCGGCGGCGCGGGCGCCGCCGCGGCCATCGCCGTCATCAATTGCACGGGAAATCTCGCGGGTTTCGTGAGCCCGTTCCTCGTCGGCTGGCTGTCCGATCTGAGCGGCGGCAAGCTGCTGCCGGGCATGCTCGCCATTGCTGTCGCTCTGCTCATTGGCGCAGCGCTCGTGCTGACGCTGCGAGCCGCGCCGCCGCCTCAAGGGGCGGCTGCCGGCAGCCACTGATTCACCGCCTGGTTCAAGGAAATCAACATGACGCAAACCGCAGCTCCGGTCTGCATGATCACGGGTGCCGCAAGCGGCATCGGCGCCGCCACGGCCATTCGTTTCGCACGCGCGGGCTGGTCCGTCGCCATCGGCAACTTCGACGACGCCACGCGGCCCGGCGCGTTCGCCATCGAGGAGCAATGCCGCACGCTCGGCGTGCAAACGCTGATGTTCGACGCCGACGTTGCCGACGCCGCCGCCTGCCGGCGCGCTGTCGACGCCGTGGCAACGCGCTGGCAGCGCATCGACGCCCTCGTCAACTGCGCGGGCACGACGCGCGTGATCCCCCATCACGCGCTCGACGACATCGACGCCGCCGAGTTCGAGCGTATCTATCGTGTGAATACGATCGGCCTCTTCCAGATGACGCGCGCCGCCGCGCCGCTGCTGCGCGAATCGGCGAGCGCGACGCGTAGCGCGAGCGTCGTCAATATCTCTTCCCTCGCGGGCTTGAACGGCACCGGCTCGTCCATTGCCTACGCCGCCTCGAAAGGGGCCGTCAACACGATGACCCTCTCGCTCGCTCGTTCGCTTGCGCCGCGCGTGCGCGTGAACGCGATCGCGCCGGGCATGGTCGACGACGGCCTGTTGCTGCGCTCGCTCGAACCCTCGCAATATCGCGAAGTGCTCGGCCGCATGACGGAGAACTCGCCGCTCAAGCGTGTCTCGCAGCCCTCGGAAATCGCCGATCTCGCATTCTTCCTGGCCGACCAGGCGCCCGCGATCACCGGCCAGGTCATTGCGGCCGAAAACGGCTTCTTGCTCGTGACCGCGTGACCCGGGCGAAATCGCCCAATCCATTCTTGCACGTTGCGCATGCAACGAATCGACATCTCCACGATACGACCATGACCGATCTTCACAAGCACCGCTCACGGATGGTGACCGACGGCGTCACGCGCGCACCGCATCGCGCGTTTCTGCGCGCGACCGGGCTCGACGACGCCTCGATGCAAAAGCCCTTCGTCGCCATCGTCGACACCTTCGGCGAGAACACGCCCTGCTCCATGTCGCTCAACCAGGTTTCCGACAATGTTCGCCTTGGCGTGGCCGCGGGCGGCGGCGTGCCGATTCGCGGCACGGCGATCTCGGTTTCGGACGGCACCTCCATGAACCACGCGGGCATGCGCATGAGCCTCGTCTCGCGCGAAGTGATCGCGGACAGCGTGGAGTTGTTCGTGCGCGCGCACGGCTACGACGCCATCGTCGGCGTGGCCGGTTGCGACAAGACGCTCCCTGGCATGCTGATGGGCATGGTGCGCGTGAACGTTCCGGGGGTGTTCCTGTTCGGCGGCGCGATGCTGCCCGGCAGCGCACCGGGCGCGATTCCCGGCGGCGCGGGCCACGGGCTTCAGCGTCAGGCGACCATCCTCAATGCGATCGAGGCCGTGGGCGCCGCGCAGCGCGGTGACATCTCGCGCAGCGAACTCGACGCCATTGAAAAGCAATGCACGCCGACAGCCGGTTCCTGCCCCGGCCAGTTCACCGCGAACACCATGGCGATGGTGGCCGAAACGCTGGGGCTCGCGCCGCTCGGCTCGGCAATGGTGCCCGCCGTCTACAGCGAGCGCATCGGCATCGCGCGGCGCGCCGGCGAGACCGTGATGCGCGCCTTGCGCTCGGGCGGCCCGCTGCCGCGCGACCTCGTCACCGTGAAGAGCCTGGAGAACGCCTGCGCCGCCGTGGCCGCGACGGGCGCCTCGACCAACGCCTGTCTGCACATCCCGGCGATCGCGCACGAGGCGGGCATCCGCTTCACGCTCGACGACGTCGAACGCGTGTTCGCGCGCATTCCCTTGATCGGCGACCTGCAACCGGGTGGCCGCTATCTCGCGCAGGATCTCCATCACGCGGGCGGCGTGCCCGCCGTGCTCAACGCGCTGCTAACGGGCGGTCATCTGCATGGCGACACGCTCACGCTCGAAGGCACGACGCTCGCGCAAGCGCTTGAACAATTCAGCGGCCCCGACGGCGAAGTGGTGCGTGCCTGCGACGCCCCGCTCTCGCACAACGGCGGCCTCGTGATCCTGCGCGGCAACCTCGCGCCTGACGGCGCGTGCCTGAAGATCGCGGGCCTGAAGTCGCTGACGTTCACGGGCGTCGCGCGCATTTTCGAATGCGAGGAGGACTGCATGGCGGTGGTCGCGGCGCGAAGCTATCGCGAAGGCGACGTGCTGGTGATCCGCAACGAGGGGCCGCGCGGCGGCCCCGGCATGCGCGAAATGCTGAGCGTGACGGCGGCGATCTACGGTCAGGGCATGGGCGAGAAAGTCGCCCTGCTCACCGACGGCCGCTTCTCCGGCGCCACGCGCGGCATGTGTATCGGCTACGTGGGGCCCGAGGCGGCCGAAGGCGGCCCGATCGCGCTGCTGCGTGACGGCGATCGCATTCGCATCGATGCGCGCGAGGGCGTGCTGCACGTCGAGCTTGCCGACGAAGAACTTGCGCAGCGCCGTGCGCAAATGCCCCCGCACAAGCCGAAGCGACTGGCCGGCGTGCTCGAAAAGTATGCGGCGCTCGTGCGGCCCGCGCATCTGGGCGCGGTCACGCATTCGGGCAACCTCGATTGGCCCTACGACGCCCCCACGCATGGAGACACCGTATGAGCACCACTTTGCAAAGCGAGCAAGCTGCGTTGAGCGTGGGCTTTTGCGGACTGGGAAAGATGGGGCTGCCAATGGCCAGGCGTCTCGTCGAAGCGGGGTATCACACCGCGCTCTGGAACCGTTCCGCGGAAAAGGCGCACACGCTGTGCGCGACGACGCAGGGGATGTCCGCCGTTGGCGTCACGCCTGCCGACGTGGCCGCGCAAAGCGACGTCGTCATGCTGTGTCTCGCCGACCATGCGTCGGTCGTAGAGGTCGCCTTCGGCCCGCAAGGGCTCGCGCACGGGGCGAGGCGCGGCGCAATCGTCGCGGATCATTCGACCATGGCGCCCGCGCAGGCCCAGGCACTCGCGCGGCGATGGCGCGCTGAAACGGGCGGCGCGTGGATCGACGCGCCCGTCTCCGGCGGCACGGCCGGCGCGACGGCGGGCACGCTCGCGGTGATGGCGGGCGGCGACGCCGGGCACATCGCCACCGCAACCGCGCCGATGACGGCCTACGCGGCGCGTGTGACGCGCATGGGCGAGAGCGGCGCAGGCCAGGCCACCAAGCTCGCGAACCAGGTCATCGTGATGACGACCATCGCCGCCATTGCGGAAGCCACGCGGCTCGCGCAGCGCACCGGCATCGACGCCGCGAGCATACCCAGCGCGCTCGCCGGCGGATGGGCCGATTCCGTCCTGCTGCAAACGCTGCAACCGCGTATGATCCTCGCGCCCGTGCAACCGAGCGGCACGATCCGCACGATGCTCAAGGACCTCGACGCCGTCGAGGCGTTCGCATGCGCGCACGGCGCGGCGCTTCCCGTCGCCGCGCTCGTGCGCCGCTGGCTCACGCGAGCCGTCGAACAAGGCCTGGCCGACGCGGACATTTCGCAAATCGCGACCGTCGACCCCGACTAGCCCTACTCATCGTTCATCGACACCAAAAAAACACGGAGACAAGCATGCCAACCCTCGAATCGAGCACCGCGCTCGGCGCCTCCAGTGAACGCCTCAGCGCGAGCCAGTGGCGGCTGATCATTCTTGCCAGCCTCGGCGGCGCGCTCGAATTCTATGATTTCGTCGTCTACGGCGTGTTCGCGCAATTCATCGGCGCGGCGTTCTTTTCGATGCTCGACCCGATGATGTCGCTGGTCATGTCGTTCGCCGTGTTCGCCATCGGCTATCTGTCGCGGCCCCTGGGCGGCGCGGTCCTGAGCTGGTTCGGCGACCGCTATGGCAGGCGGCGCGTGTTTATCGTCTCCGTGATCGTCGTTTCGCTTTCGACGATCGGCATGGGTCTCGTGCCCACCTACGCAAGCTGGGGGCTTGCGGCAACCTTCACGATGATCGGCCTGCGGCTCATCCAGGGCTTCTGCCTTGGCGGCGAGCTGCCCGGCTCGATCACCTATGTGGTCGAAACGGTGCCCCGGCGGGCGGGCTTCGTTTGCGGCATCGTGTTCTTCTGCGTGAATTCCGGCGTGTTGCTCGCGGCGCTCATGAACCTGTTCGTGCACGCCGCGCTCGCACCGGCCGACGTCCCCGCCTATGGCTGGCGCATTGCGTTCGTGTTCGGCGGCCTGATCGGGCTGCTGGGGTTCTGGCTGCGCCGCAAGCTCGAGGAAACGCCCGAATTCGCGAACATGAAGCACCTCGCCTCGAAGCGCCCGTTCACGGAATTGTGGCGCAAGCATTGGCGCGCCGTGGTGTGCGGCATTCTCACCACGGCCGCCACCGCGGGCTACAACGGCCTGCTGTTCGCGCACATGCCGGCCTACCTCGACAAGGTGCTCCATTACGATCCGCACACCGTCGCGATCGCGCAGAATGTTGCGCTCGCAACGGCATCGATCGGCATCCTGATCGTGGGCTATCTCGGCGATCATGTGCCACGGCGGCTGCTGATGCGCGCAGGCGCGCTGATTCTCGTCGTGCTGTCGCTGCCGTTCTACTCGGTGCTCGTCGCGCACGGCATGGACCTCGTCACGCTGATGCTGCTGGGCGGGCTGGGCGCTGCGCTGATCAACGGCACGTTCGCCTGCATCATCGCCGACATGTTCCCCACGCGCGTACGCTTTAGCGGCGTGGCGATCGCGTTCAATCTCAGCTTTACGATCTTCAGCGGCACGGCGCCGTTGATCGGCACCTGGCTGATCGGCAAGATGGGCACCCCTCTCGCTCCGGCCTGGTTCATGACGGCGTGCGCGCTCCTCACGTTCGCCGCGACGTTCGCACTCAAAGGGTTGAGCGGGAAGATCGGCGTGGCCGAGTGAAGGCCTCGCCGCAGAATCGGCACCGTCAGTGTGTATGGACGAATGCCGAGCCTATGGAGCGCCTCGACGACGCGAGGGGCAGCCGCAGGTCGACCGCATCGGTGATCGGCGACACCGGTGCGGGTCGGTTGCGGAGCCGCTCGATCGAGTTTCCGGGCCGGCGCTTACGGCGCCTTCGCGAGCTCGGCGTCGATCGCGCTCACCAAAGCGGCGTCGTCGGCACTCACGTTCGGTGCGAAGCGCCCCACCACCTTGCCTTCGCGGCTCACCAGGAATTTTTCGAAGTTCCACAGCACGTCGGGGGCGGGATTCGGTTCGATACCGTACCCCTTCAGCCGCTCGCGGAAAGGACCGTCACCCGTGGCTTGCGGCTGTGCCAGGGTCAACTCGTGATAGAGCGGATGCTGGTCCGCGCCGACGACCGAAATCTTCGAGAACAACGGAAACTCCACACCGTAGGTCGCGGTGCAGAACGCCAGAATTTCTTCATTCGCGCCCGGCTCTTGCCCCTTGAAGTTGTTTGCGGGAAACGCGAGGACTTCCAGACCGCGCTCGCGCTTGTCTTTGTAGAGCGCCTCCAGGCCCTCGTATTGCGGCGTCAGCCCGCACTTCGAAGCCACGTTCACGACCAGCAGCACCTTGCCCTGGAAGGGCCGCAGGGTCGTGGGCGTGCCGTCGATCGCGTTCACGGGAATGTCGTAAAGCGTCGTGCTCATGTCTAGCTCCTTCTGGTTTGAACCGGTCGATGCGATGTTCGAAGGCACGGTTGCCCCCGATATCGTCGCCAAGCATAGCAGGGGTAAGAGACAAGCGTAGCGCGGGCAGCGGAGCGCAAGGAGCGACGGGTTTGCGCAAGGTGACGTCTCGCGTCGTGCGGACTCGACCCGCTGAAGGGGCCCTCGATGCCGCGAATAGAACAGGTGCGAAGCGCTTCGCGCATGCGCACCGGCAACGTCGCTCCGCACTGCGGCAAGGTCAAGCAGACAGCGCGTGGTTGGCTGTTGCGGCCTGCGGCCGGTAATTGCCCGGCCTCGCGCGCTTGCCTGACACGAGGCCTTCGGACCCATGTTCGCGCAATCGCGCCGCCCGCCGACGAATCTGGCGAGTCGTCAGCCCGAAACGTTCTGCGGCGCGCGTGAGCGTGAGCCTGCCGTCCACCACATCCTGAATGGCCTTGAATCGGTCAACTTCACGCATCGTCATCGTGATCGTCCCAGTCGCGCTCATCGCCGGCGCTTCCATGTGGATGTCCGACACTCGACCTGCACAAAACGCGACATTTCCAGCCAGCCCCCCCTTTCCTCAACCACCCTGCCCACCGCCAAGCGCCACATAGAGCGAAGCACCGTTTTGCAGCGCCGCCGCGCGCAACTGGATCAATTGCTGTTGGGCCGCGAACAGGCTGCGCTTCGCATCGACCACCTCCAGGTAGATGGAAATGCCGTTCTGGTAGCGCAGTTCGGCGGCCTCAGCCAGGCGCGCCTCGGAGGCCACCGCCCGCTCCTGTGCCGCAATTTGCTCCTGCAACCGCTGGCGTGCGATCAGGGCGTCCGAGACTTCCCGGAACGCCACCTGAACGGTTTTCTGATAGTTCGCCACGAGTTCGGTCTGGCGCGCTTCGGACAGACGCACTTGCGCGCTGCGGCGGCCCGCGTCGAATATGGGCAGCGTGACGAATCCGGATATGAGCCACGCCTGCTTGCCCGGCACGAACAGGTCGCTCAACTCCGGAGACACATAGCCGAAATTGCCCGTGAGCGAAATGCGCGGGAAGTAGTCGGCGCGCGCGGCGCCAATATCGGCGGCGGCGGCTCGCAGCGACTGCTCGGCCGCGCGAATGTCGGGACGCAGCGTGAGCAGGGAAGAAGGCAGGCCTGCGTCGAGCGTACCGAACTGGTCGGCGTCGGCGAGCACATGGCGCTGCGTCATGCCGGCGGAGTCGGGCAGCGGCCCACCAATCAGGACAGCCAACTGATCGCGCTGCTGGCCCGTCGTTCTTTGCAGCTCGGCGAGCTGCGTCTGCGCCTGCGTGACGAGAATACGCGCCTGCTCGTAGTCCACGAGCGATGTCGCGCCCGCTTCGAGACGCAGGCGCGCGACTTCCAGCGCGTACTGGCGCGTTTCAAGCGTGTGCTGTGCCAGGTCGATGCCTTCGTTGCCCGAGAGAATGGCGTAATAGGTCGCCGCCACGTTGCTGATGAGCGAGAGCCGGAACGCCTCATTCGCCTCGACCGTCGCCAGATAATTGCGCCGCGCGGACTCGCTGAGGTTGGCCACGCGTCCCCAGAAGTCGAGTTCGAACGACGTGACGGCCACCTGCACGCTGTACTGGTTGAAGTGGACCGAGGTGTTGTTGTTGGGAAGCTCCGGCTCGATGGTGTTGAGCGGCGTCTTGGTGCGGGTGGCGTCCGCGCCCACGGCCACCTGCGGAAACTGCGCTGCGCGCTGCACGCGATAAAGCGCCTGTGCCTGCCCGATGCGTGCGACGGACGCCGCCAGGTCCCGGTTCTCGGCGAGCGCCTTGGCGATCAATTGCTTGAGCGCCGGGTCGCGAAAGAAGGTCTCCCACGTCAGCTCGGAAGCGAGACGCTCGCCGCCTGGCGTGGCGATATCCGCGCTCTCGTAGGCGCCGGCTATCGGCAGATCAGGCTGCTGGTAGCGCGGCGCGAAATTGCACGAAGCCAGCGCGAGACACGCGACGATCGCCATCCACCTGGCAGTCTTAAGCATCATGCGCTCCCACGGGCCGCGCATCGTCCTCATCGTCGCCCTGCGCGCGTTTGCGGCTCAGCCATTTGCGCGCCACCACATAGAACACCGGCGTAAAGAAGATGCCGAACAGCGTGGCCGTCAGCATGCTGCCCATGATGCCGGTGCCCACGGCCTGCCGCCCCGCCGCGCCCGCGCCCGTGGCGAGCACGAGTGGCAGCATGCCCAGCACGAAGGTCACGCTCGTCATCAGGATGGGCCGCAAGCGCTGGCGAGCGCCGTTCACCGCGGCGCTCACGATATCGCTGCCCGCGGCCTCTTCCTTGATGGCGAATTCCACGATCAGGATCGCGTTCTTCGCAGCGAGGCCGATGATGGTCACGAGGCCGATGTTGAAGTAGATATCGGCGGGAAAGCGCCGCGCCATGGTGAAGAGAACCGCGCCCAGCACACCCAGCGGAATGATGAGCAGCACGGCAATGGGAATGGCCCAGCTCTCGTAGAGTGCGGCGAGCAACAGAAACACGACGACGAGCGAAAGCAGCAGCAGCGCACCGATCTGCCCGGCCGCCTGTTGTTCCTCGTAGGCCGTGCCGGTCCATTCGTACGTCAGGCTGCCGGAAAGGACATTGCCCGCGATGCGCTCCATCTCCGCGAGCGCGGCGCCGCTGGAGCGGCCCGGCGCGGCCTGGCCCGAAATCGTTGCCGACGGAAAACCGTTATAGCGTTCGACCTGCTGCGGCCCGGCGGTCCAGTGCACGCTCGTGAACGCGGAGAACGGCACCATCTCGCCCACGTTGTTGCGCAGCCGCAGCGCACCGATGTCCTCGGCCCGCATGCGCTGGTCGGCGTCGGCCTGCATGAGCACGCGCAGCACGTTGCCCTCGTAGACGAAGTCATTCACGTAATTCGCGCCGAACGCCAGCGCGAGCGCGCTGTTCACCTGGCCGATTTGCAGTCCCAGCGCGCGCGCTTTTACGCGGTCGATATCGACATAGAGTTGCGGCGCGGGCGGCAAACCGTCGGGGCGCACGCCCACCAGCAAGGGACTGCGCGAGGCCTCCGCCAGCAGACGCGCGCTCGCCTGCTGCAACGCCGCGCCGCCCACGCCGCTGCGGTCCAGTATCTTCATCGTGAAGCCGCTCGCATTGCCGAGCGCGGGGATGGCCGGCGGATCGAGCGCGAAGACGAGCGCCTGTGGAATATTGCGGAAGGCGGCGTTCGCGCGCCCAACCAGCGCCGCCGAGGAATTCGCCGCGCCCGGCCGGTCCGCCCACGGCTTGAGGTCGACGAACGACATGGCCGCCGACTGCCCCTGGCCGAAGAAGCTGAAGCCCGTGACCGAGGCGATATTGCGCACCTGGGGTTGCTGCCTGAGAAAAGCCTCGACCTGATCGACGACCTGTTGCGTGCGCTGCGCCGTCGCGCCAGGCGCTGCCGTATACGCGACGAATATATGCCCCTGGTCCTCGCCCGGAATGAAGCCGCGCGGCAAGCGGGTGAAAAGGAAACCAGTCGCGACGCAAACGACGAGAAATACGATGAGCCAGCGCACCGGCTTGCGCAGCATGGCCTGCACCGCCAGCACGTAGCGCTCGGTGGCCGCATCCATGCCGCGATTGAACGCATCGAAAATGCGCTGCTGAATGCGCGCCGGCCAACGCGTGGCCGCCTGCTTGCCCGTACCGTCATCGGCTTTCGCCTTGCTGCCCAGCAGCGCCGCCGACATGGCCACGCCCAGCGAGAGCGCGAGCAAGGTGGACAAAAAGATCGAGACGGTGAGCGTGACCGAGAACTGGCGATAGATCGCACCCGTCGAGCCCGGAAAGAAGGCCATGGGAACGAATACCGCAATGAGCACGAGCGTGCTGGCAATCGCCGCGCCCGCAATCTGCCCGACCGCCTTGATGGTCGCGCGCCGCGAACTCAAGCCCTCTTCCTGGATCACGCGCTCCACGCTCTCCACCACCACGATCGCGTCGTCGTTCAATATGCCGATTGCGACGACCATCGCAAACAACGACAGCAGATTAATGGAGAGTCCGAACAAATAAATTCCCACGCACGTTCCGATCAGCGCAACCGGCACGACTAGGGTGGGAATGAGCGTTGCACGCCACTTCTGGAGGAACAGGAACACAACGACCGTCACGAGCAGCAACGCCTCGATCATCGTGCGCAGCACGCCGCTCAGCGACGTCGTGATGAACGGCGTGGTATCGAACGGCACGACCCATGCCACGCCTTTCGGGAAAGTCGGCTGCAACTGCGCAAGACGCTGCCGCACGGCGGTCGCCACCGCCAGCGCATTCGCGCCGCTCGCAAGCTGGATGGCGATCCCCGCGGACTCCTTGCCGTTCACGCGAAAGCGAAAGCCGTAGCTGTCGTTGCCCAGCTCCACGCGCGCCACGTCGCCCACGCGCACCGTGGAGCCGTCCGGGTTCGAGCGCACGATGACCTCGCGAAACTGCTCGGGCGTCGAAAAGCGGCCGTGCATGACGATTTGCGCATTGAGCTCCGCCCCCGGCGCAATGGGCTGATCGCCGAGCGCCCCGCCCGCCGTCTGGCTGTTCTGCTCCTGAATGGCCGTCATCACTTCGTTGGCCGAAAGACCGAAGCTGGCGAGCTTTTCCGGATCGATCCATATCCGCATGGCATACGACGAACCGAAAAGCTGAGCGTCGCCCACGCCCGGAATGCGGCGCAATTCGTTGACGATGTTATTGGCGGCGAAGTTGCCCAGTTCGACCGCAGGGATCGAGCCATCGGCGGATTGCAGCGCAACGAGCATCAAGAATCCGGAAGACGCTTTCGTGACGCTCACGCCAACCTGCCGGACTTCCAGCGGCAGGCGCGGCTCGACGCGGCTCACGCGGTCCTGGACCTGCGAAAGCGCGACGTCGAGATTCGTGCCGGGCCTGAGCGTGACGGTGACCTGCGCCGTGCCGTTCGAGCGGCTTTGCGACGACATGTAAAGAAAATTGTCGACGCCGTTCATTTCGTTTTCGATGATCGACGTGACGGTACGGTCCAGCGTGTTCGCGTCCGCGCCGCTATAAACCGCCGAAACCGTGAGCGAGGGCGGCGCGACGTCGGGGTACTGCTCGACCGGCAGCAGCATGAGCGCGAGGCCGCCAAAGAGCGTCACGAAAAGCGCAACCACCCACGCGAAGACCGGCCGGTGGACGAAGAATCGGTTCATGTCGCGCGCCGCTCAGGAGTGGCTCGGGGCGGCGGCGGGCTGGGCGTCCACGCGCTGCCCCGGCTGCACCCGCTGCCAGCCGTCGACAATCACTCGCTCACCCGGCTCCAGCCCATCCTTCACCACCCATTGGCCCGCTTCCTGGGGGCCGAGAACGACATTGCGCCGCACGACGGTGCCGTCTTCGGCAACGAGCGAAAGGCTCGTGGCGTTGTTGTCGAACTGCACGGCGCGCGCGGGCACGGCCAGGCCGTTCGGTATCGTGCCGATCACGATGCGCCCGCGCACGAACTGCCCTGGCAACAGAATGCGCGACGCATTATTGAAGCGCGCGCGCAGAACCTGGGTGCCGGTGGAAGGATCGACGACGAGATCGGTGAAGTCGAGCACGCCCGTCTCGCCATAATCGTCGCCGTTCGCGAGCGTGAGACGCACGTTTGCGCTCTCGGCGGCCGGCGCGGAGAGCGAACCCGACGCGATTTGTTTGCGTACTTCCAGCAGCGAAATATTCGACTGCGTGAAAACGGCGTTCACGGGCGAGAGCTGATTGACCTGCGTGAGCAAGGTCGCGCCCGCCGCACTGACGAGCGCGCCTTCGGTGACGAGCGCCCGCCCCACGCGGCCGGCAATCGGCGCGCGAACCGTGCAACGATCGAGACGCAGTTGCGCCAGCGTCACGGCGGCGCGTGCGTCCGCAACGTTCGCCTCGGCCTGCTCGAGCGCGGCAGTCGCGGCCTCGTATTCCTGGGCGCTCACGACCTGGCGCGCCACCAGCGGCTTGAAGCGCGCGACCTCGGAGGCCGCATTGCCGCGCACGGCCTGAGCCCGGTTGAGCGCCGCCTGCACCTGCTGCAATGCGGCCTGGTAGTCGCGCGGATCGATGAGAAAGAGCGGCGCGCCGGCGCGCACGTCGGTGCCCTCCTCGAACAGACGCCGCTCGACGATACCGTCCACGCGGGCGCGCACCTCCGCGGAGCGGATCGCTTCGATGCGGCCCGGCAATTCGATCACACGGGGGATGGCGTGCGCCGCAACCGTTTCGACCAGCACGCTCGGCGGCGGCGCCGCGCCGCTCTGGGCTTGCTGGTCGCGGCATCCGAAACCCGCCAGCGGCAACAGCGCCGCAAGAACGATCAGCCACGGTCGACAGCGTTTGGGTTCGAAGTCTGGCACTCGAGGCTCCACCGAAGAAGATCTGGACGGTAGGTTTCGGCGTCCGATGGCTCGTCACGCGTGAGCTTGATCGCCTCATGGCGATGTCACGCACGTAGTTAACCATAAACGCCTTGCGGTCGCTCCCTCGACTGCCATTTACGGGCACCGCTCGAAATGCAATTCCCTATGTTTCCCGTACGGATAGGGCAACGGCGATCATCCTCTAGCCACGGGATACGGGAGACTGGACGCTGAAAAACACGCTACGCAGAGGAAAACCGGCCCCAAAAAAACCTACCGCCCCAACACCAGCATCCGCGCCTCCAGCGCGCCGCGAATATGCGAGCGCGCGATGTCCTCGGCGCTGCGCGCGTCATGGCGCTCGATGGCGGCGAGGAGCGCCTGATGCTCGCTCACCGCGAAATGCGCGCGCTGTCCGGCGGCCAGTCCCGTGCTGCCAAGCAGCGCAATCGAAGCCTGAAGCGAGCTGAGCGATTTCAGCAGATAGCGGTTATGCGCGGCCCGGTACAGCGTTTGATGAAACAGATGATTGTTCCTCGCGAGGCGCAGCGGATCGCCCACGAGCGCGGCGTCCTGGTCCGCAATGGTGCGCAGCGCCGCCAGCTCGACCGCCGTGGCGTTGCGCGCCGCCCATGCCGCGGCCGTGCCTTCCAGCATCTCGCGCATCGCGTACAACTCGCGCACCATCTCGCCCGTGAGTTCGGTGACGATCAGGCCGCGCGCGCGGTCGGCCGTCACCATGCCTTCGCTCTCCAGACGGCGCAACGCCTCGCGCACGGGCGTGCGGCTCACTTCCATCTGCTGCGCCAGTTCGATCTCGCGCAGCCGCGTGCCGGCCGGCAGCCCACCTTCCAGAATGGCGCTGCGCAGTTGCCGGTAGACGAACTCGGCGCGCGGCAGCGCCGGGTTCTCGTCGTCCTCGGAGGTAAACGGTTTGAGTGGCATGGTGAGACGGCAGGTCGTGCCAGGGCGCCCGGCGCGAATTCAAGGCGTCATTGTATCCGCCGGGAGCCGGGCGCCCTGCTTCGTGGTTTAGTCGCCGCCGAGCTTGAGCCTGGCGGGCCGGCGCTTTTCGACCGCCCATTTGAGCAGCGCGGCGCTGCGGTAGATGCCGTGCGCGAACTTGCCATACGGCATGGTCAGGAACAGCCCCATCACGCAGCCCAGATGCAGCGCGAGCCAGAACGGCATGCTCGCCTGCTCGCGCAGCGCCAGCAGCAGCAGCCCGCTGCCCGCAACGAGCAGCAGCAAGGCGATAAAGCCGCGATCCATGGGCTTCTGGCCGGGATCGGTCTGGAGCGGATTGCGCCTCAGGTTGAGCCACAGCAGGCCCGCCGGTCCGACGAGCAAGCCCAGGCCGCCCAGCGTGCCCAGCACCACCGGCACGCTGAACAAGGGATAAGGCGCCTCGTAGCCCAGCAGATAGTGATAGCCCGTCGCCACGCAGGTCGCGGCGAAGCACAGCATGAAGCCGTAGAACGTCAGGTGATGAAAGCGGCGTCGCGCCAGCGTGAACGCATCGCTCTCGTTGTTGCATCCCTCGCCGTGGCCGCCGCCCAGATAGCGCAGCGACAGCACATCGTGCACCGCTTCGCCGATCGCACCGGCTTCGACCGGATGCGCCTCGCCCTCGCGCCAGAAACGCGCGACGCCAACGCCAAACACGCCGCAGACGAACAGCAGCACCAGGCCAAACAGCACGGCAAGCAGATTGTGCGGAAACACTGCATAGAAGTTCGCGTCGCCCGGCTGCGTATTCAGGCCGCCCGTTAGCGCGATGGCCAGCATCAGGAACACGGCGAGGCTGCCCGCCGTCGCCAGCGCCACCGCGAGCCCGGCCCGCGCGTACAGCGAACCCAGCGCGGCCGGCCACGCGTACTCGCGATAGGTGTGAGCGCGCACCTGCGCCATCGCGCGCGGCACGTTCACGGCGAATTCGTGGGGCGGCGCGTACTGGCACGCATGGAGGCAGGCGCTACAGTTGTGGCAAAGGTTCGCCAGCAGATGCACGTCGCTGCGATTGAACTCCAGCCTGCGCGTCATGGCCGGAAACACGGCGCAAAATCCTTCGCAGTAACGGCACGCATTGCAGATCTGCATCACGCGCGCCACTTCCTGTTCGGCGGCGCGCGCATCGACAGCGGCGTATTCGCCCGCGCCGAGCGCACTGGCTTCGCGAGTGAGGGCGTCAAGCTGCTGCATGCAAGGCTCCATTGCGTTGTGAATCGGCCGCCCCGCGCGCCGCGCTCGCCGCATTCGTTCCGGCGATACGGCCAAACGCCGTGCCGATCGACATGCCGACTCCCGCCGTATAGCCCTTGCCCAGCACATTGCCCGCCATCATTTCTCCCGCCACGAACAGGTTCGGACTCGCACGGCCGCCAAAGCGCACCGCGGCCGTCTCGTCGGTTTTCAATCCCAGATAGGTGAACGTAATGCCCGGCCGCAGCGCGTACGCGTAGAACGGCGGCGTGTCGAGCGGCAAGGCCCAGTGGCTCTTTTGCGGCGCGATGCCTTGCGTGTGGCAATCGTCGAGCACCGCGTGATCGAAGCTGCCGACCTTGCACGATGCGTTGAAGGCGTTCAGCGTCTGCATGAACGCCGGTTCGTCGAGACCGATGGCGCGCGCCAGCTCCGGCAGCGACCCGGCCCTGGTGCCGGGGAACACGGGCGGCATGAAACGGCCCACGGCCTTGCTGTCGATGATCGACCAGGCGATCTGACCGGGCTGCTGCGCAACGAGACGCCCCCAGATCGCATAGCGCTTGGGCCAGAAGTCCTCGCCTTCGTCGTAGAAGCGCTGTGCCTGGCGGTTCACCACGACGCCGAGCGACACGCAGTCCACCCGCGTGCAGATGCCACCGTCATAGAGCGGCGCGCGCGCGTCGATGGCCACGCAGTGGGACTGCGAGGCGTCGCCGGTCATGTCGGCGCCCGCATCGATCATGTGACGCAGCAGCACGCCCTGGTTGTAGCGCGTGCCGCGAATCAGAAAGTTGTCCGCGACCCATTCGCCGTTCACCTGGCCCCACGCTTCGCGCAGCCATTCACGATTTGATTCGAAGCCGCCCGCCGCCAGCACGCAGCTGCGCGCCGCAATGCGTTCGCCGTTGGCGAGGCGCGCCGCGATGAAGCGTCCGTCGTCGAGATCGAGCGTTTGCACCGGCGTTTCGTAGCGAATCTGCACGCCCAGCTTTTCGGCGCTGCGATAGTAGGCGTTGACGAGCGCCTTGCCGCCGCCCATGAAAAACGCGTTCGTGCGCGCCACGTGCAGTGCGCCGGAAAGCGGCGGCTGGAAATGCACGCCGTGGCGGCGCATCCAGCCGCGGCAGTTCGACGACGCGCGTATGACGAGCCGCGCCAGCTTTTCGTCGGTCAGCCCGCCCGTGACTTTCAACAGATCCTGCCAGTACTCCTCTTCCGGGTAGGCGTCGACCAGCACGTCCTGCGGGGCGTCGTGCATGCAACGCAGGTTGCGCGTATGCGCCGAGTTCCCGCCGCGCCAGGCGCGGGGCGCGGCCTCCAGCATCAGCACCGAAGCCCCCGCTTCGCGCGCCATCAGCGCGGCGCACAGCGCAGCGTTGCCGCCGCCGATCACGAGCACATCTATCATGAGTTCCCTTCTCTCCCTTCCAGTCCGATACGTCAATTCAGGCGCTGCGTTCATCGAGCGCTGCTCTCGCGCTTGTGTCGCATTTGCCTCTCAAGCGCCCGCGTCCGGCGCGACGAGCCCTTGCGCGACACCTGAGCGCCGGTTCACCACACGCGCCGCCACCACCACCGTCACGGCGATGAAGACCGCGAGCGCCGCCATGCCGCTGGCAAACGTGCCGGTCATATCCTTGAGCGCGCCCACCGCATAGGGCGCGGCAAAGCCCGCCACGTTGCCGATCGAGCTCACCACCGCGATGCCGGCCGGCGCCTCGCTCTCCGGCAGCATCGAGGCGGGCAGCGTCCAGAACACCGGCAGGTTCGCGAACGCGCCGAACCCTGCGCACACCAGCGCGCCGAAGCGCAGCGGCGGATAGTCGGTTGCGGCCGCAACGATCAGCGCGAGCACCGCGACGATGCCGGGCACGAGCAGATGCCAGCGCCGCTCGCGCCGCTTGTCCGAGCGCGCGCCCCACCACAGCAGGCCGAGCGCGCCGGCCACGAAGGGCAGCGAAGACAGCAGGCCGACAGCCGTCAACGACACGCCGAACGCCCGGACGATCTGCGGCAAGAAGAAGCTCACGCCGTAATTCGCGGCGACGATGCCGCAATAAATGAAGCCCAGCAGCCACACGAGCGGATTGCGCAGCGCGCCCCATGCGCCCGCCGCGCCGTGCGCGGACGATGGCGGCAACGCGCGGCGCTCGGCCGCGAGCGTTCGCTCCAGCCACGCTCTTTCGTCGGCTGCGAGCCAGTGCGCCTCGCGCGGGGAATCGACCAGCTTGCGCAGCAGCACGAAGCCAAGTACGAGCGAGGGCAACGCTTCGAGAATGAACAGCCACTGCCAGCCGCGCAGGCCAAGAAAGCCATGCAGATTGAGAATGAACCCCGAGACCGGCGCGCCGATCGCCGCCGAAGCGGGCAACGCCACGGCGAACGCGCCGATCATGCGAGCGCGCGAGGCCGAAGGAAACCAACGCGTGAGAAACAACATCACGCCAGGGTAGAAGCCGGCCTCGGCCACGCCGAGCAGGAAGCGCAGCCCCAGGAATTGCGGCGTCGTGCGCACGAAGGCGAACAGCAGCGAGATCACGCTCCACGAAAGCATGATGCGCGCGAACCAGCGGCGCGCGCCGAAGCGCTGCATCGCCATATTGCTTGGCACTTCGAACAAAACGTAGCCGAGGAAAAAGATGCCCGCCCCCGCGCCGAACACGGACGCCGACAGCCCCAGATCGGCGTTCATCGAAAGCGCGGCAAAACTGAGGTTGACCCGGTCCAGATAGGCCGCGAAATAACACAGCATCAAGAGGGGCAGGATGTGCCGGCGTATCCGGCCGAGCACCACTTGTTCGTCGATCACCACGATGTCGTCTCCTCTTGCGGGCTGCTCGCAGCGCCCGCCTTCAATGTCTACATGCGTCGTCTTGCACGAGGCTGAAATGTATACATTGATCCAGCAATACTCAAGAGGCAGTGAGCAGGCGGGAAGTTAGAGAAGCCGGTTTTCAGCGCCGAAAAAATGGGGGCGAAAAATCGGATCGGCGCTGTTTACCCCTTTCAATCATCGATTTACTTGAATATCCAGGCGCCTCACCGGGCTTCTCCCAGGACATTCCCTGGCTTCAATCCGCTTGACTCGACTGTCCTTCGTCGCGAAACTTCACTCATAAAACAGAACAGACGGTCTGTCTAGCAGACCATCGAAGCAAACCGAACCGCAAGGAGGTCACGTGACCAGCATCGACGAGCAGGCGCTGAGCGAGCGCCTCGTCACCGCAATGAAGCGTCCGGAAGCGCGCAGCGACGCGTTCGCCCGGCGCGCGCCGACGTTCACCGCCGACTGGATCGTGCGGATCGGTTCGATCGCGCATCTCGTGCGTTGCGAGGCGGGCCGCGTGAGCGCCTGCGAGGCGCGCGTGCCCTTGCTGCACGCCACGCGCCTCTCGGTCAGCGGCAGCGCACGCGCATGGCAGGCGTTGTGGGAGACCATGCCGCGCGCCGGCTGGCACGACCTGTTCGCGCTCACCAAACGCGGCGAGATGCATATCGAAGGCGACATGCAATTCCTGCTGGCGCACCTGCAATACGTGAAAGACGTCCTCAACCTGCCGCGCCAGGAGGCCCGCTGATGAGCGCCGAATTCCAGAGCCGCGACAAGCCGCAGGCCGTGCCCCCGTACGAGGCGATCATCGGCCGCTATCTGAGCGTGCCCATCGGCGGTGAGGCCTGCCGCGTGTACGTGGAAGAAGCGGGACAGGGTATCCCGCTCGTGTGCCTTCACACCGCAGGCGCCGACGCGCGCCAGTACCGCCACCTGATGTGCGACGACGCCATCACCGAACGCTTTCGCGTGATCGCCTTCGACATGCCGTGGCACGGCAAGTCGTATCCGCCGCCCGGCGCGCAACCCGGCGAATACGCCCTCACGACGGCGCGCTATGTGGAGACGATCCGCGCGGTGATCGGCGCGCTCGGGCTGGACCAGCCGGTCGTCATGGGCTGCTCGATCGGCGGGCGCATCGTCCTGCAACTCGCCAACGACCACGGCCCCGAGTTTCGCGCGCTGATCGGCGTCGAAGCCGCCGACTACCAGGCGCCCTGGTACGACACATCCTGGCTGCATCGCGGCGACGTCCACGGCGGCGAAGTGTGCGCAGCGCTCGTCTCCGGGCTCGTGGCGCCGCAAAGCCCCGCGCAGTACCGCGACGAAACGCTCTGGCAATACATGCAGGGCGGCCCCGGCGTGTTTCGCGGCGACCTGCACTTCTACCGCGTGGACGGCGATCTGCGCGGCCGTCTCGGCAACATCGACACCACGGTCACGCCGCTCTGGCTGCTGACCGGCGAATACGACTTTTCGTGCTCGCCCGACGACACGCGGCGCACGGCGGCCGGCATCGCTGGCGCCGAAGTGATCGAAATGAAAGAGGTCGGTCACTTTCCGATGAGCGAAAACCCCGCGCAGTTCCGGCGCTATCTGCTGCCCGTGCTCGATCGCATTCACGCCGCCTCGCGCGACGTTTGACAAGACACACCAGAAACAGACACAGAACCAGAAAAGGAGACTCTCGATGAACCACCGTATTGCCGCCGCCGCGCTTGCCGCCATCGGCACCCTGGGCGCCTTCGGCGCGAGCGCCGCGCACGCGCAGGACACGCTCAAGATCGGCGCGATCGTCACGTTGTCCGGGGCGGGCGCGGCCTGGGGCCAGGCGCTGCTCTACGGCGCAGAACTCGCCGCCGACGACGTGAACGCCAAGGGCGGCCTCGACGTCGGCGGCAAGAAGTACAAGGTCCAGGTGGTCCCGTACGACGACAAGTACCAGGCGAACGACGCCGTGACCGCTGCGAACCGGCTTGTTTCGGAGGACCAGGTCAAGTACATCATCGGCCCCGTGGGCGCGGCGGCGGCGCTTGCCATCGAACCGGTCACCGAGCGCAACAAGGTCATCATCCTCACGCTCGGCTTCACGCCCAAGGCGCTCGGCAAGGACAAGCCCTATGCGTTCCGCCCGAACCTCACGACCGAGGAAACCTCGCAGCCGCAGATCGACTGGCTCGTGAAGGCCAAACATATCCGCAAGGTCGGCGCGCTGTTCCCGAACGACGAAACCGGCCAGCAGATCGCGCGCGATCTCGACGCCTCCTATGCGCGCGCGGGTGCGCAGCTTTCCTCGAAGGAATTCTTCGAGCGCCAGCGCGTGGACATGGTCCCGCTGCTCACGCGCATCATCGCCACCGGCGTCGACACGATCGAACTCGACGGCAACTCTCCCGCCACCGCCGGCCTGATCGTGCGCCAGGCGCGCGAACTGGGCTTCAAGGGGCTGATCGTGCGCAGCGGCGGACCGGCCACAGCCGAGATCGTCGCGGTAGCGGGCAAGGACGCAGCGGAAGGCATGCTCGTGAACACGCCGATCGATCCCGCGAACAAGGCCGTGCAGGACTACTCGGCGCGCTACTACAAGAAATACGGCAAGCGCATGAACGGTTTCAGCCCCGCGTTCTATGACGGCACGCACATGCTGTTCGCCGCCATGCAGCAGGCCGGCACCGTGACCGACAGCGAACGCGTAAAAAACGCCCTCGAATCGACGAAGAACTACGCCGGCATTCTCGGGCAACTGAACTGGACCGGCGCGGCGAAGTACGGCATCAATCATCAGATCGACGCGCCTTTCTATATCGCCGAAGTCAAGGACGGCCAGGAAGTGGTGCGCGCGCGCTGCACGCCCGCGGCCTGCCAGTGACGCCGCGCTCCGCCGCCCTCCAACGGAGATCGCCACCATGGACCTGACCTCCCTGATCGTTCAGGCGCTGAGCAACGGCGTCATCATCGGACTGCTGTATCTGCTGATGGCGGTGGGCTTCACACTCGTTTTCGG
This sequence comes from Paraburkholderia unamae, assembly GCF_003268775.1. GTDB lineage: Bacteria > Pseudomonadota > Gammaproteobacteria > Burkholderiales > Burkholderiaceae > Paraburkholderia > Paraburkholderia unamae. The sequence goes on along the minus strand of NZ_QLSU01000014.1, from coordinate 162,841 downwards.
CGTGATGCGTATCGTCAACTTCGCGCACAGCGAGTTCTACATGCTCGGCGCGGTCGCCGCCTACGTGTTCGTGTCCGACTGGCACCTGACGTTCTATGCCGCCGTGCTGCTCGCCTTCGTCGCGGCCGTGCTGTTCGGCGGGTTCGTCGAGTGGGTCGTGCTCAAGCCGTTTCGCAACGACGAACTGAACGGCATGATCGCCACCATCGGGCTCGGCATGATCCTGCAAAACCTGGCGCTCATCGCGTTCGGCCCCGACCCGCAGTTCATGCCGCCGGTAGCCGTGGGCGCGGTGAGCCTCGGGCCGGTCATGCTGCCCGCCTCGCGCCTCGTCGTGGTCGGCTGCTCGGCCGCGGCGCTCGCCCTGCTCTACGTATTCCTGCGCTGGACGCGCTGGGGCCGCGCGTTGCGGGCCGTCGTGCAGGACATGGAGATCGCCACGGCGCAAGGCATACGCGCGCGCCTCGTCTATCCGCTCGGCTTTGGCCTCGGCGTGGGGCTCGCCGCGGTGGCGGGCGCGTTGATGGCGCCGCTCTTTTCGGTGTCGCCCTTCATCGGCGCGACGCCCATGCTCAAGGCCTTCATCGTGGTCATTCTCGGCGGCCTCGGCAGCATTCCCGGCGCCGCGCTCGCCAGCCTGCTGCTAGGCGTGGCGGAGAGTCTCGGCAGCACGTTTCTCGACGGCAGCGTTTCCGACATCGCGATCTTCGGGCTCGTGATGGCGATCCTGATCATTCGTCCCACCGGCCTCTTCGGCCGCTCCACGGCATGAAAACCAAACCTCTTTCCAACCGCGCGCTCGCGGGCGGCGGCGCGCTCGCGCCCAGTTCCGCGCCGCCGCGCCGCGGGCTCACGCACCGCACGGCGCTCATCACGCCCGTTGCGCTCGTGCTGCTCGCCGCCATCCCCATCGTGCTGCAACGGCCCTTCTATCTGCACCTCGCCGTGCTCGTGGCGATCAACGCCATTGCCGTCACAGGGCTCGCCATTCTCACGCGCACGGGCCAGGTGTCGCTGTGCCACGGCGCGTTCGTCGGCATCGGGGCTTATGTCTGCGCGCTCGCCTCCATGCGCCTGAACCTGCCGTTCGCGCTCGCGGCGCTGTGCGCCACGGTGTGCGCCGCCGGTGTCGCGCTCCTGCTCGGCTTCGTCATGCTGCGCCTGCGCGGCGTGTACTTCGTTCTGCTCACGTTTGCGTTCGGCGAGTTCGTGCGGCTCGTCATGCTCGCCTGGGAGAGCATGACGGGCGGCGCGAACGGCATCGCGGGCATTCCGCCCGCCTCGCTGTTCGGCTTCGCGCTCGACTCCAGCCTGTCGTTCTACTGCCTCGCGGCCGGTCTCGCGCTGCTGTCGATCGGCGCGCTCGTCGCGTTGTTCCGCTCGCCCGCCGGTCACACGATCGAGGCGGTCGGCGAAAACGCGGCGCTGGCCGAAGCGAGCGGGCTCGGCGTGCGGCGCACGCAGCACTTCGCCTTCACGGCGGCGGGCGCGTTTGCCGGATTGTCGGGCGCGCTGCTCGCCCCGTATATCGGCTTCGTTTCGCCCGAGAGCTTCCAGTACGGCCTTTCGGTCAGCCTCATCATCATGCTGGTGGTGGGCGGCCGGCGCTATGCGCTCGGGCCGCTGGTGGGCGCGCTCATCATGACGCCGCTGCCCGAACTCTTTCGCGGCGCGGTGCAAACGCAGAACATCTTCTACGGCTGCGCGCTCATCCTGATCCTGCGCTTCATGCCGCAAGGTCTCGCGAGCGTGCCGGGTCGTTTTGCCGCTCGTTTTGCTGCCCATTTCCGTCGTCCGCAGCGAGGTGCGCAATGAACGGCACAACCCACGCCCCAACCCACGCCCCCGCGCCGCTCCTGCGCGTGCAGGGCCTGTCCAAACGTTTCGGCGGCCTGCGCGCCGTGCAGGATCTCGGCTTCGATGTGGCCGCCGGTGAAACCGTGGGCCTCATCGGCCCGAACGGCGCGGGCAAGAGCACCGCCTTCAACCTGATTTGCGGCGCGCTCAAGCCGAGCGCGGGCACCGTGCATCTTGGCGAACACGACATCACCGGGCTTGCGCCCAGCCGCGTCGTGCGCCTCGGGCTCGCGCGCACGTTCCAGTCGGCGGCGGTGTATCCGCAGGTGAGCGTGGCCGAGAACCTCTATCGCGGCGCGATCTCCACGCTGCCCGGCTCCGTATGGACGCAGTGGCGCGGCGGCATGCTGCAACGCGCGAACCTCGAACGCCTGCGCCACGAAGTGGACGAGGTGCTGGAACTCACGGGGCTCGGTCCCGTGCGCGACACCCTGGCCGGCGCGCTTCCATACGGACTCCAGAAGAAACTCGGCGTGGCGATCGGCATCGCCACGCGCCCGCAGTTGCTGCTGCTCGACGAACCGGCCGCGGGACTGAACCCCGAAGAGTGCGTGGCCTTCGGCGAACTGCTGCGCACCCTGCGCGCCGAGCGCAAGCTCACGCTGCTGCTGGTCGAGCACCACATGGCGCTCGTCATGAGCCTGTGCGACCGCATTGTCGTGCTCGTGCAGGGCCGCAAGATCGCTGACGCGTCCCCCGCCGGGGTGCGCGGCGACGCCGCCGTCATCGAAGCCTACCTGGGAGCGCCCGACCATGCGCACGCTTGAAGTCAGCCGCCTCGCCGTGCACTACGGCCAGATCGAAGCGGTGCGCAACGCGTCGTTCGAAGTGGCGCAAGGCGAGATCGTCGCCCTGATCGGCTCGAACGGCGCGGGCAAATCCACCACGCTCAAGGCCGTCATGGGCCTCGTGCCCGCCGCCTCCGGCGACATCCTGTGGGACGGCGAATCCGTGCGCGCGCGCGGCGCGGCCCAGCGCGTGACGCGCGGCATCGCGCTCTCGCCCGAAGGCCGCCGCCTGTTCGCGGACATGACGGTGCTCGAAAACCTCGAAGTGGGCGCACACACGGTGCGCTCGCGCGCGGTCAAGCAACGCACGCTCGACGAGATCTACGCGCTCTTTCCACGCGTGGCGGAGCGCCGCCGCCAGCAGGCGGGTTCCCTTTCGGGCGGCGAGCAGCAGATGGTCGCCATTGGCCGCGCGCTCATGGCGCAGCCCGCGCTGCTGATGCTCGACGAGCCGTCGCTCGGTATTGCGCCGAAGATCGTCGCCGAAATCGCCGAGGCCATCGAACGCCTGAACCGCGAACGGGGCCTCGCCGTCCTGCTCGTCGAGCAGAACGCGCGGCTCGCGCTCAAGCTCTCGCGGCGCGCCTACGTTTTCGAACAGGGCGCGATCACACGCAGCGGCACGGGCGCGGAGTTGCTGGCCGACGCCGACGTGCAAAAAGCCTTTCTCGGCATCTGACCCAAGGAAACGAACACGATGAAATCGAATGACGAACTGAAGCCCATGCTGATCGACGGAGAGTGGGTGCGCGACGACAGCCACGCCTTCGAGTCGGTGAATCCCGCGAATGGCGCGGTGAACTACCGCGTGAGCGCCGCGGGCGACACGCAGATCGCCGCCGCCGTGCAAAGCGCGCGCGCAGCCGCCGCCTCGAAAGCGTGGCGCACCATGCTGCCGCATGTGCGCGCGCGCGTGCTCGCGAAAATCGCCGACGGCATCGACGCGAATGCCGCGGAACTCGCACAGCTTCAGATGATCGAGAACGGCAAGGTGTGGAAGGAGTGCCTCGCCCAGGTGGCGAGCGCCGCCTCGACCTGGCGCTACTACGCGGCCGTCTGCGAGACGCTCGGTGCGGAAGTCACGCCCTCGCGCGGCGACTATCTTTCGATGACCGCCTACGAGCCTTATGGCGTCGTGGCCGCCATCACCCCGTGGAACTCGCCGCTCACCATGGAAGCGCAAAAGGTCGCGCCCGCGCTCGCGGCCGGTAACGCCGTGGTGCTCAAGCCCTCGGAAATCACGCCTTCCGCGGCGCTGTGCGTCGGCCGCATCGCGCTCGAAGCGGGGTTGCCGCGCGGCGTGCTCAACGTGGTGCCCGGCACCGGCGCGCTCGCGGGCAAGGCGCTGGTCGCGCATCCCGGCGTGGGCATGGTGTCGTTCACGGGCGGCACCGCGAGCGGGCGCGCCATCGCGGGGGTCGCGGCGCAGCGCCTGATCCCGGTCGGTCTCGAACTGGGCGGCAAGTCGCCGCATATCGTGTTCGCCGACGCGAATCTCGACGCCGCCGTCGCCGGTGTGGTGGACGGCATCTTCGAAGGCAGCGGCCAGTCGTGCGTGGCGGGCTCGCGTCTTTTCGTGCAACGCCGCGTGCTCGGAGCCGTGGTCGAAAAACTCGCGCAGCGCGCGCGCGCCCTGCGCGTGGATCTGCCCGACGCCGAAGGCGCGCAAATGGGGCCGGTCGCGGGCTTCGCGCATCGCGCGCGCATCGAGTCGCTCGTCGACGCCGCGCGTGCCGAAGGCGGTGAAATCGTGTGCGGCGGCGCGCGCCCGGACGACGCGCGGCTCGACGCCGGCTCGTTCTACCTGCCGACCATCGTCACGGGGCTCTCCAACCGCGCGCGCACCGTGCAGGAAGAGATTTTCGGCCCGGTGCTGTGCGTGCTGCCGTTCGACGACGAAGACGATCTGATCGCCCAGGCCAACGACACCGTGTTCGGCCTCGCCTCCGGCATCTGGAGCGCCGACTACCAGCGCGCATGGCGCGTGGCGCGCGCGCTCGAAGCGGGCACCGTCTGGATCAACACGTACAAGCAGCTTTCGATCGCCACGCCCTTCGGCGGCTTCAAGGAAAGCGGCATCGGCCGCGAGAAAGGCGTGAGCGGCGTGCGGCTCTATCAGCAGTCGAAAGGGATTTACTGGAGCATGAATCCGGCCAATGTGCCGGCTTGATAGCGACTTGATAGTCTCATTCAGGCGCTCCCGATTCCGCATTTTCCTTGCAAACCCATACGGATTTCAATTGATGACCCAACCCGCTTCTCTCGTTCTCGGCTTTATCGGTGTCGGCGTCATGGGCGAGCCCATGTGCCGCCATCTCGCCACCAAAAGCGGCGCGCGCGTGCTGGCGTGCGACCGCAACCCCGAGCCGCTCGAACGGCTCGCGCAGCACGGTGTCACGCGCGCCAGCGTCGAGCAGATCGCCAACGAGGCGTCCATCATTTTCCTTTCCCTGCCTTCGGGCGAGGCCGTGCGCTCGGTCGTATGCGGCGCCGATGGCAGCAACGGCGAGGACGGCCTCGCCGCGCGCCTGCATGAAGGCCAGTGCGTGGTGGATCTCTCCACCTCGTCGGTCGACATCACGCTCGACGTGGCCGAAGCGCTCGCTCGCCGCCACGTGCGCTTTGCCGACGCCCCCGTGATGCGCACGCGCGCCGCCGCCGAAGCCGGCACGCTCGCCGTGCCCGTGGGCGCCGACGCCGACCTGTACGCGCGCCTCGAACCGCTGATCCGCACCTTCGCGAGCGACGTGCTGCACGCGGGCAAGGTGAGCGCGGGCCAGGTGGTGAAGATCCTCAACAACATGGTGCTCTACGAAACCGTGCTCGCACTGGCCGAGGCCGCCGCAATCGGGCGGCGCGCCGGTGTCGATCCGCAGGTGTTGTTCGACGCGCTCTCGAAAGGCTCCGCGGACAGCTTCGCGCTGCGCAACCACGGCTTCAAGGCGATCCTGCCGCAAGCGTTTCCGGAAAAGGCCTTTCCGGTTTCGTACGCCCGCAAGGACGTGAGCTACGCGGTGGCGCTCGCCGAGCGCGTGGGCGTGGACGCATGCGGCGCGCGCAATCTGGTCGAGACGTTCGACCGCGCCATTGCCGCCGGGCATGGCGAACGGTACGCACCGGCCATCAGCCTGCTCTTTGAGGGAAAATAACGCTTTCGCTCTCCATCACGCCTTGCCCATGACCCAGGAAACCGCCACCCCGCCCAAAGACGCAGAAGGCGTCGCCGCCGTCGACCGCGCGCTCGCCATCGTGGCCGCCGTCGAGGGCGCGGCCGCGCCGGTTTCGTTGTCGGAGCTTTCGCGCCTCACCGGCCTGTACAAGAGCACGATTCTGCGCCTCGTGGCCTCGCTGGAAAAAGGCGCGCTCGTGGTGCAGCGCCCCGACCTCAAGTACGAGCTCGGCCCGCTCGCGTTCCGGCTTGGCCGCGCCTACGACGCGAGCCACCCGCTGCGCGAGCGCGTGCTCGAAACGCTCGACCGGCTGGTCGGCCAGGGCACCGAAAGCGCGTCGTTTCACGTGCGCTACGATGAGGAACAACGGCTGTGCCTGTTCCGCGTCGACTCGCGCCATTCGACGCTCGACAACGTCAACGCGGGCGACCTGCTGCCGCTTGGCCGCGGCGCGCCCGCGAAAGTCATCAACTACTACTTCGGGCGCGCATGCGCTTCGCTGCCGAAAGACACGCCGCTCGTCTTCACCTCGTTCGGCGAACGCAACCCCTCGTGCGCGGCCGTATCGTGCCCGGTGTTCGGCAGCGGCGACCAGTTCGTCGGCGCGCTGTCGCTTTCCGGCCCGCTCGAACGCTACTCAGAAGAAGCCATCGCCCACATGACGCCGCTGCTGCTCGCAGCGGGCCGCGCGCTCAGCGAACGCCTGGGCGGCCGCTGGCCCGCCGCATGACGGGCGACTGAGAGCCGGCTGAGGGGCGATCGAGCGGCGCGCGAGACTTCAATCCAAACCTTCATGACGACAACAGACCTGCCCCAATACACGGTTCACGCGCTGCGCTTCGCTCGCATGCCGCGGCCGCGCCGCCACAATTTCATGTACCTCGAAGACCACGACGGCCCCATGCCGCTCGACTTCTTCGTCTGGCTGATCCAGGGACCGGGGACCACCGTGCTCGTGGATACCGGCTTCGGCGCGCGCAGCGCGGCGAGCCGCAAGCGCGAGCTCGACCACTGCCCCATCGAGGCGCTCGGCGCACTCGGCGTGGCGCCCGCCGATATCACCGATGCCATCCTCACGCACCTGCACTGGGACCATGCGGGCAATCTCGACAAACTGCCCGCCGCGCGCATTCATATTCAGGACGCCGAAGTGGAATACGCGACCGGGCGCTGCATGTGCGAGCCCTACCTGCGGCGCGCGTATTCGGTCGACGACGTCTGCGACCTCGTGCGGCGCGTTTATGAGGACCGCGTGCAATTCCACGCGGGCGACTGGACGCTCAAGCCCGGCATCGAAGGCGTATTCGTGGGCGGCCATACGCGCGGCCTGCAAGCCGTACGCGTGCATACGGCGCGCGGCTGGATCGTGCTGGCTTCCGACGCCGCGCACTACTACGCCAACCTCGAGCAGAACAACCCGTTTCCGATCGCCGCCGACGTTGCCGCGATGCTGGCGGGCTACCGCAAGCTGATGGCGTTGGCCGATTCCCCCGATCATTTCATTCCGGGGCACGACCCGCTGGTGCTCGAACGCTATCCGCTCGTGGAGGGCGCGGGGTTGAAGATCGCCTGTGTGTCTTCGGACTGCGTGAGCGGCGCGGTGGGTGAGCGCGCACCCATCTGAGCCGCAAGCCCAGGCAATCCGTCACCCCGATCCGGCGGCGTCGTTGTGCGACGCCGCGAGCCGCTTCGATGTCGCGCGACTTGCGTGCCTCGTTGCCGTGTTTTCCCTGAAACGAACTATATTTATCGAGGTAGTGCCCAGTATCTGGCTCGAAGCAGGAGGTGGACGATGAACGTTCATGCCTGGCCCGCGCTGGCGGCTGTTCTCGGCATTGCCGCCATGTCCGGTGGAATGGCGGCTGCGCAGCAGCGCCCCGCAGCGGTCGAAGTTCCCCTTGCGGCTACGCCGCAAAACGCCGGGAAAATTGCGGTGGCGACGTTGATGCCGACCGGCCCCGCGACCACCCAGGTCATGCTCCTCGTGAGCGGCCTGCCCTCCGAAACCGCACGACCCGCGACGATGTATTCATACATCTACCCGGGCACCTGCGCAAATCTGGGGCCCAAACCGGCGTTCGATCTGAACCAGCACGTCCTGCTCGACGAAACGCGACCGATGCAAATCTGGAAAAGCGTTCCGGCCGCGATGTCCGCACTGCGCTCGGGCAACTACGCGATCGTGCTCAGGGCGAGCCCGGCGGACGGGTTTTCAAACCTCTTCTGCGGCGACCTCGGCCACTCTGCCTGACGGCTTCGCGAGGTTTGCCCAGACTGCCCGGCGCGACAGATCCGCACGTTCCCCGTGCGGACTGAGGATGCTTGCGCTAATTTCACCTTTCTCGTATGCTTCAATACCATATGTATGAGTTACATGCGTCGATAACTTGCATCGGTATGGAGCGAGAATGGCCGAATTGAGCATCAGACTGTCAACGAGTCCGCGGGCGCAGCGCCTGCTGATCTGGTGGGGCGTCGCCTTCGCGGTGATCTTTGCCCTCGCATGGGGCTTCCTCATCCGGCTGCTGCCATTGCCGGCCGCGACCTGGCCGCCGGAGCAGGTCGCGGCCTTCTATCAGGCGAACACGATCCCAATCCGCATTGGCGCCACCATTTGCTCGTGGACCGGCGCGTTCATGGTGCCGATCGCCATGGTCGTATGCGTTCAGATGTCGAAGCTGGAAACGGGCTGGCCAATCTGGTCCGTCCTGCAACTCGTGGGCGGCGCGCTCATGTCGATGTTTCTGGTATTCCCGCCCATCCTGTGGGGCGCGGCGGCCTTTCATCCGGATCGCGCCGCGTACGCCACCGCGCTCATTCACGACCTCGCCAACCTGACGCTCGTCACCACCGACCAATACTTCATCTTCCAGATGGTGCCGATCGGCTGGCTCGCGTTGAAGGCCGGCACCGCGCGCAACGGCGCGTTTCCACGTTGGTTCGGTTTCCTGACCATCTGGATCGCCATCATTTTCGAGGCCGGCGCGTTTGCCTTCATTCCCCGCACGGGGCCCTTCGCATGGAACGGTCTGTTCGTTTTCTGGTTTCCCCTCGTGGGCTTCGGTATCTGGATTTCCGTCATGTGCACGCTGTGCCTGAAAGCGATCACGCGCCAGGAGTGCCAGTGTGGCTAAGGCGAGCACCGTTGCCGCCTGCGAGGAACCGCGCGACGCCACGCCCGCCATGCACGCCTTGCGCGCTTCGCCGCGCATACCGGGCGAGCCCGGCGTCTGGGTGCTGATATTCGGCGACCTGATGGTTTTCGCGGCCTTCTTCCTGTGCTTCGCGCTGGCGCGCTCCAACGCCCCCGCCGCTTTTGCCGCCGACCATCTGCTGCTGGACCGGCGCCTGGGTCTGCTCGGCAGTCTGCTTCTGCTTTCCAGCAGCCTGTTCGTCGCGCTCGGCATGCATCGGTTGCGCGAGCAACGTCCTGGCGCCAGGCGCCATTTCGGCATTTCGATCGCGCTTGGCGGCGGCTTCGTCGTCTGCAAGCTCGCCGAATACGCGCAGAAGATCCATCGGGGCGTAACGCCGCTCACGAGCGACTTCTTCATGTACTACTTCACGTTCACGGCCATTCATCTGCTGCACGTGCTGCTGGGCCTCGTGGTCCTCGTCCTCATGCGCGCTTCCGCGCGGCCGCCGCTAACGGCGCAACGTTTCCTTCTGATCGAGAGCGGCGGGCTGTTCTGGCACGTCGTCGATCTCCTGTGGATCGTGCTGTTCGCCCTGTTCTACCTGCTGGGAGGCGCGCGTGGATAAAACCGGGCGGCGTCTGATCGTCTGGTGGGCCGTGCTCGTCGCTGCCACCATCGCATCATGGGAAACCGGCGGCAATGCACTGGCGTTCGGCGTTGCGCCCGCGCTCGTCATCGTGGTGCTGGCCTTCGCCAAAACGGCGGCCGTGATGATGCAATTCATGGACGCACGCACCGCGCCCTGGCCGCTGAAATTCGGCCTCGCGGGCTGGACATTGGGCGTGGGCACCGCCGTGGCCGCGATCTGGCTGTCAACCGCAAGCGCGTCACCGTGAACACGCGCATCGACCACCACACGATCAGCGCTCCTGGCTGGGCGCCACGCCGAACCGCCGCCGGTAGGCGCGCGTAAAACTCACGGAGCTATTGAAGCCCCAGGCCATCGCGATTTCGATGATCGACTTGTGGCTGAGCAACGGGTTTACGAGTTCGGCGCGGCAGCACTGCAAGCGCATCTCTCGAATCATCGCGCCAACGGAGGTGGCCGCCGAATCGAAACTCGCGTGAAGATGGCGTAGCGACACGCGGCAATGCTCCGCCACCTTCGCGGTATCGAGTTGCGGGTCGGACAAATGTGATTCGATAAACGCAAGCGCCTTCATGCGTATGCGCTCGTGCGCGTGCTTGCGCGCGCGGCGGCCCGGCTCCTCGCAGCCGCTCGCCTCCCGCGCCACGACGCCCACAGCGTTGATCAGCACCGGTCCGAACGTGAGCGCCTGTGCATTCGTCAACGCGCGCCCCTCGGCGAGCAGCGACTCGATGAGGTTGCGCACCACCCGGCCCGCCCCCGTATTCGAGTCGATCGGCACGGCGCAGATATCGTCGATATGCGGCACCTGCTGGCGCAGCAGCGCATTGGGCATCTTGATGACGAGTTCCGAATAGATGTGGTTCGGCGCAACCCCGCACGTGCCCTCAGACGGCGCCGCCGATGAAATGAACACGAAGTGCCCCGGCTGCACCACGTTTCGATGCTGGCGTTGCGAGATTTCCAGCGCGTCGTTCAACGGCAGCACGAGAAAGACATCGTCGGCGGGCTGGCAGCGGATATGCCGCCGGGTGCGCATGCCGCCGCGAATGCCCTGCCCGTCGAAGCGAAATATTTCGACCGCGCCCAGTTGAACGCCGTCGAAGCGCATCGAAAACGCGGCCCCGCCTTCGATGGTGTACAGATCGCTCGAGCATATCGACGACGTGAAGCGCGCCCGGAAGGTGTCGATGTTGCACGCATCGTCATGCGTCTCACTGCGAGATTCCAGCATGTCCAGCATGATTGGCTCCCGTGGGCGCGACCGGCGTCTTTCCCGCAACCCGGTCCTCAAACCGGCGCGCCGCGCGAGGCCGTGTGCCTGAGCATGCCGAGTTTCGAAACCGGCATGATGCCGGGCGGCGCGCCGATCACGTCGGGTATGCGGTTAAAGAGGCTGGACGCACTGTAATGCGCCTGATCGTCGCGCTCCACCCGGATACGCGAAACCGGCTTGCCGTCGATCTCCCAGAGCGTGTGCTCGACCTCGCCGGGACGCAACAGCCGTGGCTCGATCCTGGCGCTCACGCTCACGCCCTGCGCCGTTTCCAGTTCGATGACAAGGCGCGTGCCGACGCAAACGCCGGGCTCCAGTTCTCGCTCAAGCAGTTCGCAGTAAATCGGCGTGTCGAACAAGACCGGCTCGCGACGCTCGCTCACCTGCGTGACGTCGTAACCGAGCGCGGCCATGACCTGCCACGGAATCGTTTTGTAATAGCCGCCTATTTCTCCGGCCACCTTGACCATGCGTTCTTCGTATTCGTCGACGCTCATGCCGACGCCGCAAATCAGCATTTGCTCCCGGCCCATGCTCTGCGCGTCGGAAATGCTGGAATGACGCAGCGCGCGAAGCTCCGTGCAAGGACCGGCGGCGGCAATGCCCATCCAGATGCGCGACATGTCCCAGATCCCGCCGCCGGTGAACGTCACCCGGTTCGCGCGCGCGAGGGCATCGATTTCGGCGGCGAGCACCTTGTCCACCGCGCGTGGATAATAGGCCTCCGCACCGTGGCAAAGCACATTGAGGCCCGCTTTCATCAAGCGACGGTAGGCGGGCATGTTCTGCGCCAGCCGGTTGGTCGTGGTCACCACGCCGATATCGGCTTGCACACCGGCATAGTCGGCTGTCTCGCAGTCCTGCACCGGCACGCCAAGGTCATAGCCGAGCCCGGCGAGCCGTCCCACATCCTTGCCGATCTTGTCCCCCGCGCGGTTGTAGGCCGCCACGATCGGCCAGCCCTTCTCCACCGCGAAGCGGACGATATGTTGTCCGAACTGACCGACGCCATACACCACGATTCGAGGCACACCTCGGGTTTTCGCTTGCATTTCAATGCTCCAGCAGCCGTTGAAGTGAGGCTGTGACTGAGGTTGTGTCCGGGTTCGTACCGGGCGGCATGCCAGCGCCGCCGCCCGGCTCGCAACCTTGCGATCCGCTATGCGGCTAGGCCGCTTCGGCGGCTTCAGGTGTTTCGGCCGCGAGTATCACTTCACCGGTGTCGCCGTTCACGGTAATGGTCGCGCCGTCCTGAATGCGTTGAATGGCATTGGGAATCTGCACGGCCGGCAAGCCATATTCTCGCGACAGGCAGGCTGCGTGAGACAGCACGCCGCCGGTTTCGGTCACGATGCCGCTGATGATCAGGAACGCGGGCGTCCAGCCCGGATCCGTCGCGTTGCAAACGAGAATCTCGCCGTTCTGGATCGTGCCGATCTTGTCGAGCGTCTTGACCACGCGTGCGCGGCCCGTCACGACACCGCGGCTTTGCTGAATGCCGCGCAGCCGGTTGGGATCGCTCCCGTCGTCGAGCCGGCTCGGATCGTGAGCGTTGCCCTTCACGAGATAAGGCGGCGGGCTCCACTCCTTGTGGTGATAGGCGTCGAAATTCTTCATGCGGCCCGCGATCTTCGCGCGCGCCAGGGTCATGTTGGCGTGCCCCTCCAGCACGGCGAACAGTTCCTCCTTGCCCAGGAAATAAAAGTCGCGCTCGCCCGTGAGGATGCCGCGCTCCTTCAGGCGCCGGCCGACTTCGAGGAACATGAGCTTCTGGATATACGTGTGCTTGTCGTACGAATACCGTTCGAGATCGCGCTCCACGAGAAACGTGCTCACATATTCCAGAACGACCTTGAAGGCCTGCACCTTGATCGGCCCGAGCGCCTGCTGGGCGATGCTGCGCGTCACGTCCTCGATCACGGCGGCGCGGCGAGCGTTGGTCTCCTTTTCGCGCTTGTGCGGGCTGTCTTCCGGGTCGGCCGTCATGAGCGCCTGAATGGCCCGGTAGTCGACAGCGGGACTTTCGCCACGGCGGACCCAGTAGATGTCGCGGTCGCTATGGCCGCGATGCGGATGCTCGGCGGCAAAGGCCTCGTAATCGGTCAGGAACGCGCGCCCCTCATCCGACTGCGCGAGCTTTGCGAAGAACGCCTCTTCCTTGTATTCGTCGAAACATGCCTTGAGCGCCGGGCTATTGCGGATGCGCTGGGTGAATTCCCACAGCGCCTTGTTTTCCCGCGACGTGGGCGTTTCCCCGGCCGCGCCGCTGATCAGGTCGACCATCGCCGTGGGATTGTCGCCCCGGTACCATTTGGCCACGAGCCATGCGAGCATATTGATGGCGTCGCGCAGGTTGTAGAACCAGACGGTGATTTCGTCGTCGTATAGCTGCTCGTCGTAAAGCCACTGGAGGATCGTACGCTTGAGCGTCTCGTCGTCGAGATTTCTCAGCGCATGGCGGTCGAATGCCTTGGGATTCCACTTTTCCCGCTGGAACCACGTCTTCATGACATGCGCGCGGCAGCCGATATAGGCCGTCATGGGATGAAGCTGAAGCCGCGCGACCATCTTCAGGTATTGGGTCCACGAGAACGGCGCGTTGACGATTTCATCGTGCGCCTGCGGCTCGATAAAGCGCGTGCCGCCCCAGCAAAACGGGCTGTTGCGCGCGTGCGGAATCATCGTGTGGCGTGCGAAGGCCTTTTCCGTCGCCGTGTTGTAATAGATCGCGCTGCGGTAATACTTGAAGTGCTTGAGATTGAAATCCCCTTCCTTCAAGCCATACACCTTGAGCTGATTCGTGTACGCGCGATCGTAGGCCCACGCGCGCGTGGTATAGAACAGCGGGCAATTCGCGCCGGTCAACCCCTCCTCGGCCCACGACTTTTCCCAGATCGTGCCGTCCTCGTCTTCTTCTTTCTCGGGAAGTTCGATGTCCTCTTCCCATGCGAAGTTCACGCCCGTCACCGGGCGCGATTGCAGCAGGTAAATGACGTTGCCCGCCAATGCCCATTCGATGTCCTGCGGCAGGCCCTGGCTGTGCGCCTCGACGCGCCGCCCCAGGTCGCCAAGCAAGGCCAGTTGCTCCACGTCGAGGCTGAATTGATCGCGCCGCGCCTGCGCGGTCTCCTCGTGGAGCGTGCCGCCGCCCGCTTTCCGGCGAATCAACGACTGCTTCGCGCCCAGCGTTTGCGCCTTGACGGAAAGATTGCGCTTTCTGAGCAAGAATTCATCGGGTGTCACGATGCCGCTCACCACCGCCTCACCCAGGCCCCAGCTCGAATTGATCAGGATTTCGTCGGTCCGCTCGCTCAGCGGGTTCGCCGTGAACATCACCCCGGCCGCATCGGCTTCCACCATCACCTGCACGACCACGGCGAGCGCCTCGGCGAAGTGGTCGAAGCCGTTCGTGTGGCGATAGGCGACCGCGCGCGCGGTCCACATCGACGCCCAGCAACGGCGCACCGCCTCCAGCAGGGCCTCGCCCCCCTTGATGTCGAGATACGTATCGTGCAGGCCGGCAAAGGAGGCCTCCGCCAGATCCTCGGCCGTGCCGGAGGAGCGCACCGCGACGTAGGGCTGCGCGCCGCCCGCCAGCTCGGCAAGGCGCGCATAGGCCGCCAGGATTTCCGACGCGACCTGCTCGGGCATTGGCGTCGCTTCGATCAACTCGCGAATCCCGGCCGTGCGCTTCGCGAGGTCATCGGTGTCGTCGTAGCGCATTCCTTGCACGAACGCGCCGATCCGCTCACGCACCGTGGCCGAAGCCAGCATGTGTGCATACGCCTGCGTGGTGATCGTGACGCCCGGCGGCACCCGAAAACCTGCCTGACTCATCAGCGCAAGATTGCGCCCCTTGCCGCCGACGAGCGCGCCGTGCGACGCCGGGTCGTCGAACCCGAGCACCATTGGCGCGCGTTGCGGCGCGTGCGCGTACCCATTGCCCCCGGATTCGACCCCGGCCCCTTGTTGTTGCGCTTCATTGATTCGCATGATCTGGATGTCTCCCGTTCGCTGTTTCACAACCCGGCTCATCGTTTTGGCGGGTCAAACCTGCGAGATCATTTCAACGCAATTGCGCATGGCAGTCTTAACCGGGACTGCTTGCCGCTTTATCCATTCGTGAACAAAGGACTGCCTGGTATGGGCTTCGCGCGGCGGCGAGGTGACTGTGGACCTACGCCTCGTCGATCAATGCCTGCGCGCAGCGGATAAACTGCGGAATGTGCGAAACGGGCAGGATAGCCAGCTTGAGGTCGTCGGCCCGGCCGCTGGAAAACATGGCCGCATGCAGATTTGCGCCCGTTGCGTTGCGCACATACGCCCACACGCGGAAAAACCGCAGCGTGTCGTCGTCCACCGGTTCGCCGCCGCCCGCCACGTAGCGCTCCATCATGCGCGCCCAGTCGATCGCCGCACCAACGGTTACGTGGACATAGCCGAGATCCTCCGCCGGGTCGCCGGCGTGCGCGAATTCCCAGTCGAGCACGGCGGAAAGCCTGTCCCCTTCGAACAGGAAATTGTGAAACCCGAAGTCGCCGTGCAGCATGGACGGCGGCCCCTTGCGGTCCGGCACGTTGTCGAGCAACCAGCCATAGATCGCGACGAGCGCGGGCGAAGGCGTGTGCTCCGCCTCCAAATAAAGCTCATACAGGTTGCGCACATAACGCGCCGTGCAGGCTCCGCGCGAGCGCTTCCACCCTTCGGCGCACAAGGAATCGGTCAACTCGCCCACTTCGACGAGCGGCGCCATGGTGTGCAGATGCGCCATGGTGTCCGCCAGCGTAACGGTGAGGCTCTCCGGTACCTGCGCGCGCACGCCGAATACGCTGCCGGAGAGTTTGCCCGGCGAGCAACGCATGACGATGAAATCGCCGCCAGGGAGAAGCCTGTGCGCCGTGTCGACCCAAAGCGCCTCCGGCGCGGGAAAGCCCCGCGCGCGCATGGCCCTGAGCACCGGATATTCGTCCCGCGTGCGGTGACAATCGCCCTCCACCGACGGCCGCTCCGACATGTCCCGGCGCATCACGAACGCCCCGCTGAGCGCCTCGCCTGCCACGTCAAACAAGATCGTCTGCTTGCCGAAGCCGCCCGCGAGCGGCCGGAACGAGGTCACGCGAAGCGCCGGCTCGTCAAAGCGATCGCACAGGTACGCTTCGAGCTTTTGCGCATCGATTTGCGTCGCACCGGCGTCGCCGCCGCTGCACGCCGAGGCCGCGCCTTGTGCCGACATGTGCGCGGTTTCCCAATCGGTCAGGATGCGCGCGACCGCCTTTTTCGCACCGGGGGCGAGGCTTCCGCCCTGGTTCACGCGCGCCATGAGCGCCTGCAAGCGGCCGAGCGCGGCAAGCCATGCGGCTTCGATGCCGGGCAACGCGGTCTGCGCTCGCGCCACATCCAACTGCGTGCGCAGCTTGCGCAGGTCGTCCATGACATCGCTCCCGGCCATGCCTAGCATCACCTCCAGTTGCGCAAGCACGCCATCGAGCCCGTCGCATTGCACGCGCAACGCGGCAACGCCGCCCGCCTCGCGATTTCGCAGCAATCGCAGGCCGTTCGAAATCGCCATGACTGCCGAGCCGTCCACGTCGCTGTCCGCGAATTGCGCCTGCAATTTCGCGACTTCGTCGCTCAACGCGCTCCAGATCCGTTGTGCCGGTATGAGCATCGCTTCCCCTCATCGTCTGTCACGAAGGAATTACGGAGATTGCTTTTCAGCCGCCGGTTGGCCGACATACCGCCAAGCAGTCAGCACGTCTGGCGCGGACACACCAGCGGCATTTTCACGGCCTTCTACTGTTCGAGCGCATACTGCAAGGCTTCTTCGGCCGCCGCCCGCCCCGCGATACGACCGAACACCATCGCATTGCAGATGCCCATGCCGCCGCCCGAATACCGCTTGCCTACGGCGCAACCCAGCACCTCGCCCGCCGCGTAGAGCCCCGGAATCACGCGGCCGTGTTCGTCGAGCACCTGTGCGTCGTCGTTGATGTCGAGCCCCGCGCCGGTTTGGCCGATCACGCAGGCACGCACTTCGCGCGCATAGAACGGCCCGGTGCGCACCGGAAAGCGCTGCTCCATCGCTTTGAAGTACTGACTGTCACGTCCCTCGTTGCAATCGGCGTTGTATTGCTCGACGGTGGCGCGCAGCGTCTCGCTATCAACGCCGATCTTCGCGGCCAGCTCCTCGATGCTGTCCGCCTTGAGGACCTTGCCGTTCTCGATGCTCTGCCGCAGCAGGTTGTACTCCCACGTTGGCATGGCCGTGCCGCTGTGGTACGGGTCGGCGAAGCGCATGTCCTGGCTTGCCTTCTCCAGCGTCGGCTCGTCGAAAATCGCATACGCGCGCTTGTCCGCCTGGCTGTTGAGCAGATAGCCCGACACCGCATACGGCGCGGACTCATCCATGAAGCGCCGCCCCGCCGTGTTGACGAGCATGATCCACGGCGGCAGGAACGCTTCGATCCATTTGCCCAGACCGCTCGTGGGCAGCAACAGGCCGCAATCCACGCCGACCACGCCCGCGCCCACGCTCTGCCCGAGCTTGAGGCCGTCGCCCACGATATAGGGCGCGGCGTAGTGAACCGCATAGGTCCAGTCGCCGTGCGAAGCGGCGGTCGGGAAGAAACGCTCGATCATTTCGGGGCTGTTGCCGAAACCCCCGGTCGTGATGATGACCGCGCCCGCGCGCAGTTCCTCCCCGCCCGCGGACACGCCCACCACCCGGCCGTTCTCGACCAGCAAGCGGTCGACGCGCGTGCCGAGCGCATACTCCACGCCCGCAGCGCCCGCGGCGTTGATGAGCGCGTCGGCCACGCCGTGACTCGGATGCCCGCGCGGCACTTCGTCCACACCCGAGCAAAGCAGATACTCGGGCGGAAAATGCACGCCCAGCCCGATCAGCCATTCGAGCGCGGGGCCGCTTTGCTCGCACATCACGCGCATGATATGCGTGTTGCACTCCCAGCCCGCGAGCGTCGTCATGTAGCGATACATGGCGTCGGGCGTATCGTCGATGCCGCGCGCACGCTGCACACTCGTTGCGCACGCATACATCACGGCGGCGGACAGCGCCGTGGCGCCGCCGAGCTTCGTGTCCGCTTCCAGCACCATCACGCTCGCGCCCGCTTCGCGCGCGAGTATGCTCGCCGCAAGCCCGGCGCCGCCGCCACCCACGATCACGATATCGAAGTCCCTGCTCATCTCGTCTCCTGTTCTTGTGATGCCGGGCCGGAGCCGGCTAACGGTTTGGGTTTGGGTTTGGGTTTGGGTTTGGGTTCGCGCCCAGCTTTTCGGTAATCGCGACCCACGGCGTCGCGCTGTAGTGCTGCATGTCCATTGCATCGGACAACACCATGCGGGCGCTGCCCGCGCGGTTGAACAGTTCCGCGAGCACGCCCTCGGGCAGTTCGGCCTCGAACTCGTAGATCGCGAGATACTGCCACTGCGCATTCGCGTCGTCCTGCGCGAGCCGGAAGCGCTGGGCGCTCAGAAAACCCGGCACCTCCAGAACATCCTGAATGTGCCGCTGCGAATACCACTCGTTGAATTCGCTCTCCCGGCCCGGCACCGGGTTCGAGAACACGATCAGCGCATGCCTTTTCATCGTCGCTTCCTGTTCAAACGGTCCAGTTCCTAGCCGAGCTCGGCAAGCAGTTCCGGCACCGTCTCGAACAGATCGCCCACGAGGCCGTAGTCGGCGACGCCGAAAATCGGCGCTTCGGGATCCTTGTTAATGGCGACGATGACCTTCGAGTCCTTCATGCCGGCCAGGTGTTGAATGGCCCCCGAAATGCCCACCGCAAGATAAAGCTGCGGCGCGACGATCTTGCCCGTTTGCCCGACCTGGTAGTCGTTCGGCACGAAGCCGGCATCCACGGCCGCGCGCGATGCGCCGAGCGCCGCGTTGAGCTTGTCGGCGAGCGGCTCCAGCACCTTCGTGTAGTTCTCGCCGGAACCAAGCCCGCGGCCGCCCGAGACGATGATGCTCGCGCTGGTGAGTTCCGGCCGGTCCAGCTTGGTGACTTCGCGGCTCACGAAACGCGAGAGGCCGCTCTCGGGCGCGGCATCGACGCTCACGATCGAAGCGCCGCCCCCTTCCTCCGCCACCGGGCTGAAGCCCGTGGAGCGCACTGTCAAGACCTTCACGGCGTCGCGCGACTGCACCGTTGCGATCGCATTGCCTGCGTAAATCGGGCGCTCGAACGTGTCCGCGCTCACGACCGCCGTAATGTCGCTGATCTGCGCGACGTCCAGCTTCGCGGCAATGCGCGGCGCGACGTTCTTGCCCGCCGCCGTGGCCGGCGCGAGGATGTGCGAGTACGCATTCGCCGCCTGCTGCACGAGCGCGAGCACGGTGGCTTCCACGTTTTCCGCAAGGCCCGCTTCGAGTTGCGGCGCGTCGGCCAGCAACACCTTCGCCACGCCCGCGATTTTCGCCGCGGCTTGCGCGGCCGCCTGCGCGTGGTGGCCCGCAATCAGCACGTGAATCTCGCCGCCCAACTTTTGCGCCGCCGCAACCGTGTTGAGCGTCGCTGCCTTGACCGAATCATTGTCGTGTTCGGCAATCACCAGAATCGTCATTTTTCTCTTGCTCCCTTCTCACAGCACCTTGGCTTCGCTTTTCAGCTTTCCGACCAGCGTTTTCACGTCCGGCACCTGTACGCCCGCGCTGCGCTTCGGCGGCTCGACGACTTTCAGCGTCGTCAGGCGCGGCGTGACGTCAACGCCCAGTTCGTCGGGCTTGAGCGTCTCCAGCGGCTTCTTCTTCGCCTTCATGATGTTAGGCAGCGTCACGTAGCGCGGTTCGTTCAGGCGCAGATCGGTGGTGACGACCGCGGGCAGCGAGAGCGAGAGCGTCTGCGCGCCGC
Organism: Paraburkholderia unamae; assembly: GCF_003268775.1. Taxonomy (GTDB): domain Bacteria; phylum Pseudomonadota; class Gammaproteobacteria; order Burkholderiales; family Burkholderiaceae; genus Paraburkholderia; species Paraburkholderia unamae. The sequence continues at coordinate 143,094 of NZ_QLSU01000014.1, read as the reverse complement.
CATCCACCTCGCGCGACACGGTGGCCCGGCCGTCCGCCACGACGACCTTCGAAGCGAAGGTCGCTTGCGGCAGGTTTGCCAGCGCGGCGAGCATCTGGCCGGTCTGATTGGAGTCGTCGTCAATCGCCTGCTTGCCGAGAATCACGAGCGAAGGCTGCTCCTTGTCCACCAGCGCCTTGAGCAGCTTCGCGACGGCCAGCGGCTGCAACTCCCCGGCGGTCTCGACCAGCACGGCGCGATCCGCACCGATGGCGAGTGCGGTGCGCAATGTTTCCTGGCACTGCGAAACACCGCACGACACCGCAATCACCTCGCTGGCGACTCCGGCTTCCTTCAACCGGACCGCCTCCTCGACCGCGATCTCGTCGAACGGGTTCATTGCCATCTTCAGACTGGCGACATCGACGCCCGACCCGTCGGACTTCACGCCGACCTTCACGTTGGCGTCCACCACCCTTTTCACTGCAACCAGGATCTTCATAAATTCAGGTTCTTCCGTGTAAAAATCGTCCATTGCCGCCCATGTCGTCGCGCCTCGCGCACTCACGCGCCCAGATCGGCGAGTGGATGCGGTCCCACCCGGCTGGGCGCACAAAGAAAGCGCCGCACGATTGCCGGATTGACGTCCTTGAGCGCGCGAAACATCCAGCGCGGCGCGCCGTCCTTGTCGACCATGCGCGCGCGCACGCCCTCGCAGAAGTCGCCCACCTCGATCGCACGCGTGGCCAGATCGAACTCCATGCGAAAGCAGTCGGCAAGCGACATGGCCCGGCCACGCAGCAGCGCTTCGCGCGTCACGTTGAGCATGAGCGGCGAGCCCGCCAGCAGTGCGTCGAGCGTGGTCTGTAGCCATTCGCGCTCGCGCACCGGGCGCTCACGCTGCAAGGCGCACTCGATCGACTCGACAATTTCCTCGACCGAGCTTCGCGCCGCGAAGTGCTCGCCGATCAAGGGCATGAATTCGACGATTTCCGACGGCGGCACGGCGTTGGCGGGCGACACGAACACATCGCGGATACTCTGCCGCACGTCGTCCATGTCGAGCATGCCCAGGCGCTTTTCGAAACCCTGAAGCGACCTGCCCGGCGCGTAAGCGTCGGCCAGGCCGTAACGGATGGCGTCGGCGCCCGTGAGCGATTGCCCCGTCAGCGCCACATAAAGCGCGAGTTCGACGGGCAGGTCCGCGAGAAAGCGCGTGGCGCCCACGTCGGGCACGAAACCGATACGCGCTTCGGGCATGGCGAGGCGGGTGCGCTCGGTCACGATGCGCAGCGACGCCGCCTGCGCGAGCCCCATACCGCCGCTCATCGTCACGCCGTCGATCAACGCCACCAGCGGCTTGTGCAGCGAATGCAGCGCGAAGTCGAGCCGATACTCGTCCACGAAAAACTCGCGCCAGTTGCCGTAACCGAGCGTCGCCGCCCGATAGAGCGCGCGCACGTCGCCGCCTGCGCAAAAGCCCTTCACGCCCGCGCCGCGCAGCACCACGGCCACGATCTCGCGGTCGCTGCGGCAGCGCTCGACGAGGCTCGCCATCTCACGCACCATGTCGTGCGACAGCGCGTTGATCACCGCGGGACGGTTGAGCGTCATGATGGCGACGCGGTTGGACAACCGAAAGTCGAGCGCGGGCTCGGGCGCATCATTCGCCGCAACCGTCACGGCGCGCCCAGGCGTCACTGCGTCGACAACATCCAGTACGTCACTCATGAACTCTTTTCCTTTGCAGCATGAGACGGCAACGGGGATTGGTCACGCTTGAAACGCATTGTAGTATGCATCCATACGATACTCAAGTGCTTGCTGGACGATGTCACCGTATTTTGTTCGCTTCAATATGATATTCTTGATTGACAACATTCGTTCACTCATCAACTGAGGCCGCCAGCCATGAATGATCCAGATCGCGTCGTGGGAGATCGATCGGCGCTGCCGTTTCCCGTCAGCGTGGAAGCCCTGCGCGAAGCGGGCGCGGACTTCCTCACCGCGGCGTTCCGGTGGACCGGCGCATTGGCGCAGGACAACCGCGTCACGGCCATCACGGGCTTTACCGAATTCTTCGGCGGCGGCATGGGGCGCAAGGTCTCGCTTTCGGTGGCCTATGCGCGCGACGATCCGGGGCTGCACACCCATTTGTTCGTCAAGTTCACGCGCGACTTTGGCGACCCGCTGCGCGAACTGTTCGGACCACTAATGGAACCCGAGGTTCGCTTTGCCTTGCTGTCACGCAGAAGCGGCTTTCCCGTTGCGGTGCCGACCTGCTATTTCGCCGACTACCATGCGGCGACCACGACCGGCATCCTCATCACCGAACGCATCGAATATGGCGAAAACGGCATCGAGCCGCGCCATGACAAATGCCTGGATGACGAGTTGGATAATCCTGTCGAGCACTATCGCGCGCTCACGAAAGCCATGGCTCGCCTGGCCGCCTATCACAAGGCCGGGAATTTCGGCCTTGAAACGCAGCAGGCATTTCCCTTCGACGCGCAGCACATCGACCCCGGCAGCCGCATTCCCTATACGCCGGAGCAATTGCAGGCCAAGCTCGCGAAACTGCTGGACTTCGTGGCGCAAGCCCCGCAGCTCTTTCCCGAGCACCTGCGCAACAGCGGTTTCCTCAACCAGTTCGTGAACGAAGCGCCCTTCGTGCTGGAGCATGAACTGGCGATCCGCGCCGCGCTCAACGCGTCGGCCGACCATATTGCGCTGTGCCACTGGAACATGAATCTCGACAACGCATGGTTCTGGCGCGATGCTCGCGGCGAGTTGCAGGCCGGTCTGCTCGATTGGGGGAGCGTCGGCCAGATGAACGTCGCGCAGGCGTTTTATGGCATGACGTGCGCGGCCGAAGCCGGTTTTCTGCACGCGCACCGGCGCGACCTGCTGGCGCTTTTCGTCGACGAATACCGGCGTGGCGGCGGCCCTGCCATCGATCTCGACGAGCTCGCGCAACTCGTGAGGCTCGCGGTCGCCGTGCTGGGCATCGCGTGGATACTCGATGCGCCCGCGCTGATCGAGCGCGAAATCGGCGCTATTCGCGCGATCGAGGGCCGCCACGACCCGGCGCTCAGAAACAACTTTCTCGCGCGCGCCCAACTCCAGCTACTGGTCGTCTTTCTCAGCGAATGGCAAGACGACCAGATCGGCGCTGCGCTGCGCGAGTTCGCGCGGCGCGCCCCCGAAGACCGGCAGGCAAGCGCCGCGCAAGCGGTCTGAGCTCAATAGGTCTCGACATGGAGGCGGCGCTGCTGCGTCATCGCCGCTTCCAGCGCCTGCCAGTTCAGGCCGTGCCGCTCGCATACCTGCGCGAGCGCTTCGAACACGCCCGCCTCCATGCCGCGCAAACCGCACAGATAGACGTGCGTGTTCTCGCGTGCGAGCAGTTGCGCGAGAACGTCATGGCGCTCGCGCAGCAGGTCCTGCACATAGCGCTTTGACTCCCCGGCTTGCCGGGACAGCGCGAACCCGATGTCGCACGTTGCGCCGTGCACCGTCTGCAACTCGTCGAAGTACGCCATCTCCTGTGGCGTGCGGCCGCCATAGAACAGCCGTTTCGGCGCGAGCGGCGCGGGCAAGGCCCGGCTTCTGTCGAGCATGGCCCGCATCGGTGCGACGCCCGTGCCCGTGCAGATCATGATGAGCGGCGCTGTCGTGTCGTCAGGCATCAAAAAGTCCGCGCCATAGGGCCCGGCAAGTTCCACGGCGTCGCCCGGCGTCAGATCGCAGAGATAATTCGAGCAGATTCCGCGGGCCTCCTCGCCCCCGCGATTTTCGATCACGCGCTTGACGGTTAGCGCCAGCCGCCCCGCCACGCCCTCCTCGCCGTCGCGCGAGCACGCTACCGAATAGAGCCGCATGGCGTGCCGTGCGCCTTGCGCGTCAACGCCGCGCGCGAGCACGCCCACGGATTGCCCCTCCAGAAACGGAAAATCGTCGTTCGACACATCGAGCACGATGTGATGAACCGCCGCGTCGGCGCGCGGCGTAACGCAGCGATTCTCCACGACGCGCGCGAGCGCGGGACGTGCAGGCGTAAAGCGGTTTTCGACCACGACGCTGCCGTCCCCTCTGCCTCGCCCCGGCGGCACAGCGTCCAGCGCCGGGTCGCTCGGCGCTTCGGGCAACGCCGACCACGCGAACTGCTGTTCGCGCGTGTAGGCGGATTGCCTGAGCACCGGCCGCCAGCTATTGATGGCGCCCGTCGGGCAGGGACTCACGCAGGCCTGGCAGCCGTTGCAGATATCCACGTCCACGACGTAGTTGCGCAAATCATTGCTGATCGCATTGGAAGGACAGGTCTCCTCGCAGGTATTGCAGCGAATGCACAGTTCCGGGTCGATCAGGTGCTGGACGATCACATCGTCGTGCGTGCTCACAGGCAATCTCCCGCTCACAGTTCTTCCATGACGAAGGCCGACTTCGGATTGCCGCAATCGGGGCATTCCCATGCTTCCGGCACGTCCTCCCAGCGCGTGCCGGCGGCAATGCCGTGTTCCGGCATGCCGGCCGCCTCGTCGTAGACGAAGCCGCAAAAAAGGCAGATATACGTTTTCATTCGGCCATTGCCCCCGTCCCTCTCGTTGCTACCGTGGCGTGGTCGCTCATGCCCGATCCCAGACCAGCGGCAAATAGCGCATGCCGTTCGCCTTGCCCGGCACGGCAACGGCGGTCTCGCCCGGTTTCAGTTCGAAGTGCGGAATGCGCAGCAGCCACTCGCGCAAAAACACCCGCAATTCCGTGCGCGCGAGAAATGCGCCGATGCACTGGTGTGCGCCGAAGCCGAACACGATGCTTTTCTTGTCCGCACGCTTGAAGTCGACCGAGAACGGATCGGGATAGCGACGCGCGTCGATACCCGCGGCGGAAGTCGGCGTCAGGATGCAATCGCCCGCCTTGAACTGCACGCCCTTGTATTCCATGTCGCGAATCACCATGCGCGCCACGTTGGCAATCTGAAAGCGCCGCATCAATTCTTCCAGCGCCTCGTTGATCAAGCCGGGATCGTCGATCAGTTGTTGCCGCTGCGCCGGGTTCTGCGCGAGAAAGAGCGTAATGAACCCGAGCATCGAGGCGACCGTGTCGAGCCCGGCCGCGATCAGCAGCGTGCCGAAACCGATGATCTCTTCGTCGCTCATCGCCCGGCCGCCATCCACTTTTGCCTGGAGCATCGAACTGAAAATGTCGGTGCCCGGATTCGCGCGCCGCGCGGGCAACACCTTTTCGGCGATATAACCGGCGACGCGCGCAAATGCGGCTTCTTGCAGTTGCGGATCGGCGGAGCGAACGATCTCCTCGGAAATCTTCAGAAGATACGGCGTGTCTTCTTCGGGCAGCGCCAGCAGGCTCATGAGAATCATGATGGGCATGCGCTGCGAGAATTCCTTGACGAATTCGCAATGGCCTTTCGCGTGGAAGTCGTCGATCAAGCGATTGGTCAACTCCCGCGAGACGTGCTCGAGCGCACCGATCGATTTGGGCGTGAAAAATGGCGCCAGCACCTTGCGGAAGTCCATGTGCAGCGGATCGTCGTACTCCAGCAGCGGCAAGGCGATGGGATTCTTCGGCAACGACTGGAAGCGGTTCGAGAAGTCCGTCTTGTTCGTCAGCACGTGGGCGATATCCTCGTGGCGCGTCACCACCCAGTGCCCGCCATGATGCGGCGACCAGAAAATGTCCGGCCCGTCGTGCAGCTTGCGGAAATGTTCATAGACATCGGTTTCGCCACGCATGTCCGCGTAGTTGAAATCCTTTACCAGTTCGGCGGGCACATGGTCCGGCACGGTCGCTTGCATGATCTGTCGTCCTCCTCGTTTCCTTGTTGGGTTCGTTTGCACCCAGGGTTCACCACTACGTCAGTGAATGTCTTGATATCGATGGATACGTTTTTCTAGTATAAAAACGCGATTCACTCGTTCTGGCCTCACGTTGCGCGACAGATGTAGGCCGATACAGACCATCGATTCAATTTACGTATGGTAGCATACGTTATGAGAGGTGTAGCATTCCTTGTGTGTCGCGCAAAATGCGCGGCAAGAGCGTCAGGGAATCCGGAGGCATTTGGCAGAGACAGGAGAGAGGGACAAACGACATGAACGATTTGATTTCGGAAATACAGACAGCGTATGAGCGCGATCATCAACGCCAGCCCGAGGCAACGACGGCCGACGACCTTCCCGTTTCATTCGACTCGATCACCGACCGCTGGCTGAGCGCCGTGCTATGCCGGGGCGTGCCGGGCGCCGCGGTGACCGGCCACACACTGGGACCGGCCGACAGCGGGTCGTCGAACCGCCGCCGCATCGAAGTCGAGTACAACCGCGCGGGGCGCGAAGCGGGCCTGCCGCAGGCGCTGTTCTGCAAAGCGAGCCATGAACTGGCCAATCGCATCGTGCTGGGCGTTTCGGGTGGCGCCTTCACGGAAGTCCACTTCTACAACGCCATTCGCCCGCATCTCGACGTGGAGGTGCCGCGCGGATTCCACGCGCGCTTCGATCCGGTCAGCTTCAACTCGATCATCATGCTGGAGGATCTATCGGGCAGCGTGACCGAGTTCTGCAATCACAAGACGGTGATGACGATCGAGCGCGCCCGCAGCCAGATGCGCCTGCTCGGCAAGATGCACGGGACCACCTACGCGCATCCGGCAATACGCGCCGCGCTGGAACAGTTGCCCACGTGGCCCGCCTACTTCGAAAAGTGCGGCGCATTCGGCCTGAAGGCGGGTTCGAGCCAGGGCTTCCTTGCCGCCGAAGCAGTCATTCCCGCCCGCCTCTATCGCCGCTACGAGGAAATCTGGCCCGCGACGCTGCGCAGCATGGACCTGCACGCCGCCGCGCCCCACTTCCTCTCGCATGGCGACGTGCACCTGAAGAACTGGTATGTCGCGGGAAGCGGCGAAATGGGCCTGAGCGACTGGCAGTGCGCCTCGCGCGGCCATTGGGGGCGCGACCTCGCGTACACCCTGGCCACGGCGCTCACCGTCGAAGACCGCAGGGCCTGGGAGCGCGAATTGATCCAGTGCTATCTCGACGCGCTGCGCGACGCGGGCGGACCCGAAGTGTCCTTCGACGAGGGCTGGAACGCCTACCGGCAGCAACTGGTCACGGCGCTGACCTGGTGGACCGTCACGCTGACGCCGCCGCCCGGCCTGCCCGACATGCAGCCGCGCGATATCACGCTCGAATTCATCCGCCGCATTGCCACGGCAATGGACGACGTGGGCACGCTCGACGCACTGGCCACATAATCCCGCCGCCCATGCGAGGCTCGCCGCAGATACACCGGCGAGCCCGCTCCTCGCTTTCTTCGTCGTCATCCCCGCCATTGTCGCTTGACTATATTGTACGTATGCGTACTATGTAGTCAAAACAAGCCAACCCGATCGTTGCCTCCTCCATCTTTTCCACTTTTTCGATGGAGTCGAATATGCGTCACATCCAGGCGACTATCGTATGTGAGGAGACAAATCATGGTGTATCAAACGATGCCCGACTATATGCGCGTGCCGCTCTTCGACATGCCGCAGGACGCGCAAATGTGGGCGCTCTATCTCTTTTCCGCACTGGCCGTGCTGACTTACCTGCTGGCCATGTATCGCTGCATCGCCGAACGCTCTCCCAACCCGCTGCTCTATTGTCTGGGCGGCACCGTCACGTGCTTTCTGGAACCGCTGCTCACGCGCCTGCTCGACGCCACGCACGCGCAAAACGGCCAGCAGCTCGCGTATGAAAGCCTCGGCCAGAGGGTGCCGTGGCACGCCGCGATTTCCTATACGTTTTACTTCGGCCTTGCGTATCTGTCGCTCGTGCCCGCATTCCGCGAGCGGCGCTACACGGCGCGCACGATCTGGCTCATGCTCTTTGGCGTGACCGCCAGCGCGTGGATCTACGAGGTACCGCTGATCCGCGTCGGCCTGTGGTCGTATTTCGGCGATCAACCGTACCAACCGTTCGGCCTGCAACCGGTCTACTGGTCGTTCGCCAGCATGGCCATGCTGATCACGCCCACTGCGCTCATCGCGCGCTATGAAGCGCTGTTGCCGGGCTGGAGCCGAATCATGATCGTGGCGCTCGCCCCGATCGGCGCCATCGCGGGCGCGGCCGGCGCCTGCTGGCCGGTGTGGTTCGCGCTGAACAGCCCCTATGGCCACGGCGTCAAGGTGTTCGCCGCCACGCTCACCATTCTCTTTGCGCTCTTTATCGCGTGGCTCGCCATTCCGCTCGTCGCAAGGCAGAAGCAGGAAAGCTCGCAAGCGCTACTGCAACAGGCTGGCGCTTGAGGCGCATCTGAGCCACACCTGAGCGGCCCCTGAGCCGCGCACACCGTTTCTCAACTCGATATCGACCATTTAGCCATGCTAAGCAAATACGATGAGTTTCCGGTTCACCAGGCATCACGTCCGTTCGCGCACATTCCGTCCACCGACCTGAGTTGGGACGACGGCTACTATTTCGGCGTGTTCAGCGCCGAGCACAAGGTGTTTTTGCTCACGGGCATGCGCATCAATCCCAACGCAGACATGGTGGGCGCCTACGCCATCATCAACGTGGCGGGCCGCCAGCACTCCGTGCGTTTTTCGCGCTGCTGGCGCCAGCAGATCGACACGGTGATCGGCCCGCTCAGCTACGAGTTCGTCGAGCCGATGAAGGCGATCCGGCTGCGCCTCGAAGCGAACGACTCGGCGTTGTCGTTCGACATCATGTGGACCGGCGTGGCCCCGGCGTTCGAAGAGGCCCACCATATCGCCGAAACGCGCGGCCGCATCACCACCGACCAGACCCGCTATTCGCAGCCCGGCGTGGCGAGCGGCGTGATCGAGTTCGACGGCAAGCGCTATGACGTGACACCCGGCACCTGGAGCGGCGCACGCGATCACTCCTGGGGGCTCTATGCCGACCGCAAGCCGCTTGGCGGTCATCATGAATGGCTGCCGCCGCGCGAAGCCCCGGCCGTGCCGCGCGCACTGCGCTTCTGGACGCTGTTCGAAGCGGGCGAGTGGTCGGGCTTCTATCATATCCACGAGTCACCGGACGGCGAGCAGGTCAAGATGAACGACGTCTTCGGCGCGCCGTTCGAAGGCAACCTGTTCAACGGCTGGCAGGGCCCGACCGTGGCGCTGAAGGCGGCTCGCCACGAGCTGCGCTTCAAGGAAGGCACGCGCATCTTCACGGGCGGCACCATTCACCTCACCGACGACCAGAATCGCGCGTGGACGCAGCACTTCGAAGTGGCCGCGCCGCCCTGGGTCGTGCAGACGATGGGCTATACGCCCGGCAGCTGGAAAGACGGCGGCACAATGCACACCTACCACGGCAGCGAGACGCTGGCGATGGAGTGGGACGACTTCGACTTCAGCGAGCAACCCTTTCTCTACACGCCCTATCAACCGAAAACGGGCCGCGGCGCGACCAGCGCGGAAGTGCTCGCCGCGTTCGGGCTCGGTTCGGGCGAGAAGATCCACGGCCTGGAGTTTCTGGTGCGCACGGAGTTGATCGCGCCGAACGGCACGCGCCATCGCGGCCAGGGTCAGGTGGAAAACTTCATTCAGGGCCGGTATGCGCCCTATGGTTTCGAATAAGGAGCGCGCGCGATGGAATTCTCGAAAGCGAGCCTGACACCCTATTTGCGCCACAAGCTCGGCCCGGCATGCGAGGTCGTCGAGGTCGAGAAGTTCGGCCGGGGCACGTCGCGCGAAACCTGGTTCGTCACGTGCGCCGGCGGCCAGGGCGAGGCGCGGCATCTGGTGTTTCGCCGCGACCCGGCCACCGGCAGCGTGGACTTTTCGCCGCTGAACCAGGAGCACTTCATCTATGAGCGCCTGGGCCGCACTGCGGTGCCGGTCGCGCGCGTGCTCTGGTGGGAAGACGACCCCGCATGGACCGACCGGCCCTTCTATGTTCGCGAGCATGTGGCCGGAAGCTGGGACATTCCCCACTTCAAGGACCCCTCGCCCGAATACGACGACCTGCGCATGCGCATTTCGCAGGAGCACATGCGCAAGCTGGCACTCGTCCACGCGGTGGACTGGCGCGCCCTCGAACTGAACGCGGTGCTCGGCACCGCGCCCGACACTGCGAGCGCGGCGCATCATTACCTCGACTCGGTCCTCGCGCTGATCGAGTCGCAGCGCATCGAGCCCATACCCATCGTGCTCGAAGCGGTGGAATGGCTCAAGGAGCGCGCGCCTGCCGCCTCGCGCATCACGCTGTGCAAGGGCACCAACGGGCTTGGCGAGGAGATCTTCGCGAACGGCGAAATCGTCGCGATGAGCGACTGGGAGGAAGCGCATATCGGCGACCCCGCCGCGGACTTCGCCTTCCTGCAAGAGTTCACGCCGACCATCGTGCGCGACGGCAAGGTGCTGTGGGATCTGGAGAAAGCGCTGGACTATTACCGCAGCGTTGGCGGGGCGCCGGTCAGCGCGGCTTCGGTGCAGTACTACTACATGGTGCGCGCGCTGCGCATGCTGGCGTTCAGCCACCGCGCCGGCGCGTCGGTCCATCGCTCGCCCGCCACGCCGATCCGGCAGGCCTGGACCGGCACCGAAGTGCTGCACTTCAGCAAGCTCCTGCTCGCGCACGCCATGGGCCTGGTGCCCGCGCCCGATCCGTCCTATTTCGCTGAACTGAACACCTCGGTGGAGAACGCGCCGTGATCTATCCAACCGCCACGGAAATCTTGCACTGCGTCGATCATGCCTTGCTCGACGCCTCCGATCCCGAGCTTGGGCGCATGTCCGTGAAAAGCGCGCTCGCAACGTGCCGGCACATGGTGCGTCACGTCGAAGTGCGCCTTCGCCTGGAAACGGCAATTCTGCTCGACGATATCGACAAGACCCGTTCGCTCCTCACGCAACTGGCCGCCCAGATCGACACGCTGGGCGAAGCCCAGGCGAGCCTTGCACAGCGCATACGCTCGACGCTCGACAACGAGTCAGCGGAACTCGAAAGCGCTGGCGACGATCTCCCGCGCGTGCGGGCCCGCGCCCTGAACCTGCGCGAGCAGGTCTATCAAACGCTTGCTGCGCTCCAGATGCTCCAGATGCTTGACACCGGCATCAAGGACACCGCGCACTACCGGCAGGCGCGCGGCCTGATCCGCGAATACATCGCGTATGAACTGCAACAGGAGGCCCGGCTCATTGCGCCGGCGTTCAAGGGCCAAGGTCCGCGCCGTTGACCCCGAGCGCAAAACGACGAAGCGGGCGGACCTTACGGCACGCCCGCTTCATGCGCTCCCGACAATACGCAGACGCTACGCCTCAGATGAACTTGACGTTGATATCGCCGCTGCTCGGGTGCACCTGCGAAGGGCCGCTCGGATACAGTTCGAACACGTCGCGCGCGCCATCCATGCCGCTGAACAGCTCCATCGTCATCGGCGCCGTGCAGCACGCGAGCATCGCCCCCACGGCCGCCTTGAAGTCGGGCGACGCGCGCACCTCGTTCACCACCGCTTCGTTCTTCCACGATTCGATGGCGACGAACTCGGTACCGTCGCGCCCCCAACCCCAAAAAACGAGATTGGTCTGCGCTTCGAGAACCGGGAGTGCGCCGCTGCCGAGCGCATGAAAGATCGAAAGAAATTCCGTCTTGCGCGCGGGGTCGACCTTGAAGCGCGAAACGAACAGATTGTCCTTCGTGACGATTGCCGATGCCATGCGTGTCTCCTCCGTTAAGCCGTGTCAGTGATCCTGAAATGCCTTTGAATGCTGCCTATTTCGTGAACATGATCCTCAATGCGGCGAGGATGGTCCTGAAGCCGAGCAGCGCGAAGATCTTGCGCAATTCGGTGCCGGTGAGGATGGCCTCCACAGGCATCGCGCCCATGATCGTGCCGGTGACGATCAACCGCGTTCCGTTCGAATTGATGGCCGTCACTTCCATCAATTCCGAGTTGTCCGAAGTATAAAGTTTCATCCGATCTCCTCCTCAATCCTCTTGTGAATGCGTGCAGCCGCGTCAGCCGGCCGTTGTCGTGCCGATGGGCGAGCCCGGGCTCACGTATCGGAACGTTCCCGAGGCCGTGGCCAGCAAGGTGCCTGCCATGTCGCGCAACTCGCCGTCGCAGAACGCCATCGACTGCGTGACGTGCCGCACCAGCCCGCTCGCCGCCACGCGGTCGCCCGCCACCCCGCCCGGCCGCAAGAAGCTGGTCTTCATTTCGACAGTCACCGCGCGCCGCCCGAGCGTGTCGCGCGCGCGGCATGCGTTGGCCATCGCCACGTCGAGCATGGTCATCGCCACGCCGCCGTGCAGCACGCGCCCCGCGTTCAGGTGCATCGCCTCGATGGCGAGCACCGTGCGCGCTTCGCCGTCGGGTCCGGCGTCGTGGCGCAAATCGAGCAGCTCCTGAAAGGAGCGTTCGGCAATCGTGTCTTCCGAATGGTGCATCGCATGCCTCTTGTGAACACCGTGTCCTGTTCGAGCGCGCGGCGAGCGCTCATCGCGCTCACCTCCCTGTTCCGCGCCGTTTTTTCTCGCGTGCTCCGTCGCTCACGCTTTTGTCTCACTCATGTCTTTCGACATATCGTATCGTAGCATACAAGATTGACGAATGTTGCCGGATATTTTGCTGGTCGACCGGCAATTCAGCTTGACGCGTTTTTCTCACATAGCGTATCGTCTTGTTGCATACGATAATCAGAAATACGGATTCCGGCGCATGCGCGCGAGGTGCGGGCGCTGACCCACTCAGAGACTGAGAAGGAGACTTCAATGCCGTTTCATTACCCTAAGGAAGTCGTTCCGGGCGAGTACACCATCGCTCCCGAGGCGCCGCCGGGCAGTCACGACGAGAAATCGCCGCCCATGCGCGAGCTCTACCCCAATCGCGACGACTACCTGCACGTGAGCCCGGAGCGCTATTTCAGCGGTGCGCACGCGCAGCGAGAGTGGGACGGGCTCTGGACCCGCACCTGGACCTGCGCCGGCCGGGCGTCCGATATTCCCGAAACGGGCAACTGGTTCAAGTACGACCTCGGGCGCGAATCGATCCTGGTCGTGCGCACCGAGGCCGATCGCATCGAGGCGTTCTACAACGTCTGCCAGCACCGCGGCAATCAACTCGTGCACGGCGACTTCGGCAAGAGCGAGCGCTTCACCTGCTCGTTTCACGGCTGGCAATGGAAGATCAACGGCCAGACCAACCTCATCACCGATGTGTCGACCTTCAAGCCCGAAGTCCTCAAAGGCCGCCTGAACCTGCCCTCGGTGCGCTGCGAGACGTGGGCGGGATTCGTGTTCGTGAACATGGACGACGAGGCCCCGCCGCTTGCCGACTTCCTCGCTGAAATTCCGCATTTCATGCAGAGCTACCAGATGGAGCAGATGCATGTGGTCAAGGACGTCGTGATCGAGCTGGACGCCAACTGGAAGGTCGTGCTCGAAGCGTTCCTGGAGTCCTATCACTTGCAGGAGACGCATCCTCAGGCCAAGCCGTTCGTCGACGAAGTGCATTACCAGTTGGACTTCTTTCGCAACGGCCACGGCCGGCTGCACACAGCCATCGGCTATCCGAGCCCGCGCTGCGAGGACCGCAGCACCGTGGCGCCGGGCCTCGCTTATATGCTCGCCGAGGCGGGCGTCGACCCGGCGGCGTACGAGGGCCGCGCCATGCAGGCGCGCGACGCGCTGCTCGCCGCCAAGCGCGTGCCGGACAACCCCTACGGGATCGACTACAGCGGCTTTTCGGACAGCCAGGTCACCGACGACTGGAATTACTCGATCTTCCCGAACATGACGTTCAACACGCACCCGGAAGGCGTGCTCGTCATGCGTTTCCTGCCGCACCCGACCGACCCCGAAAAGAGCTACTACCACGTCTGGGTCATCAGCCGGAAGCTCAAAGGGAACGTGCGCCCGCCCGCCTATATGGGCGTCGAGCCGCACGTGGACATTAGCGGCGAAACGCGTCCGGCGCGCCGCTACAACTCGAAGCTCGACAACGAACTGGGCGAGGTGCTCGACCAGGACATCTCGAACGTCGAGGGCGTGCAGCGCGGCCTGCACTCGCGCGCGTTCCGGTTCAACCGCTACTCGGAGCAGGAGCAGCGGATCCTGCAACTGCACGCCGAAATCGACCGCTATCTGAGCGCCACGCCGCCGCAATGAAGGCCGGCTGCGCAGCGCACGCAATGTGTCTCACCTATAAGAGGAAAGAGTATGTCGAAGTCTTATGACCTGATTGTCGTGGGCGCGGGACAGAACGCGCTGACTGCGGCGGCCTATCTGTCGAAGGCCGGGCTGAAAGTGCTGGTGCTCGAAAAGAACGGCCAGGTTGGCGGCGGCGTGGTGTCCAAAGCGGTCACGGCGCCGGGCTTCATGCACGATACCCATGCGACCACCATGGTGCTCGTCATGGCCAATCCGATGATCGCGAGCGATGAACTGGGCCTGCTTTCGAAGTTCGGCCTTTCGTTCGCCGACACCGGCGACGCCCCGTTTCACGCCACCGCATTCGACGACGGCACGGCGCTCTTCACGTACACGGACCTCGACAAGACCTGCCAGGCGATCGCCGAGGTGTCGCCCGTCGACGCGGAAGCCCACCGCTCGCTCGTGCAACGCATGATGCCCATGTCGGAGCTGTTCCTCTCCGGCACGTTCAAGCCGCCGCTGCCGTTCGGCCAGTTCATCTCGCTGCTCGAACAAAGCCGCGAAGGGCGTGAACTCGTTTCGGCCATGCTCAAGAGCAGCTACGACGTCATCTGCGAGATCTACACGCACGAGAAGGTGCGCCTGCACTTCCTCAAGTGGGCCTCGGAGCTCATGATCGGCCCCGAGGAAAAAGGCACGGGCGTCACGCCCTACTTCCTCGCCGCGATCCAGCACCGCAAGAAGGCGGGCATCGTGGTCGGCGGCTCGCAGTCGCTGGCCGACTCGCTCAAGCGCTGCATCGAACACTACGGCGGCGAGGTGCGCACGAACGCGCTCGTCACCGAATACATCGTCTCGAACGGCCGCTGCACCGGCGTGAAGCTGGAGGACGGCGAAACGCTGAGCGCGAGCCGCGCGGTGATCGGCGGCATCCACCCGCACGACCTGGGCAAGTTCCTGCCGGGTCTCGATCCGTATCTGATCGATCAGGGCAGAAAGGTGCAGTTGAGCCAGTTCGGCGCGGTCAACACGCACTGGGCGCTCAACGAAGCGCCGAAGTACAAGGCCGATGCGCGCTGCAACACGGCCGTATGCACGGAAGTCGTGCCGGCCGACATGGCGCGTTTTCGCAAGACGTTCGACAACATGCGCTACGGGCGCATGCCGGACGACTTCAACGCCGTGATCCAGGTGCACACCAATCACGATCCGTCGCGCGCGCCCGCGGGCAAGCACACGCTCTATCTCTACACGTTCGCGCCGCTCCTGCTCGCCGACGGGGGCCTGGCCGGCTGGGAGCGCAAACGCGACGAGGTGAAGGAGTGGGTCATTACCGAGTATTCGAAGTACTGCACGAACATGGACGAGAGCAACATCATCGCCGGCTATGCTGAAACGCCGCTCGACATGCAGAACTGGAACCCGAACTTCCGCAACGGCGACATCTTCGGCGTGGGCTCGTACATTCATCAGTGGTCGGGCCGGCGTCCGTTCTCCGAAATCGCACAGTACGCGGTGCCGGGCATCGGCGGGCTGTACCTCTCGGGTCCGTTCCAGCATCCGGGCGGCGCCGTGACGGGCGGCGGCCGCGCAACCGCCATCAAGGTGATGCAGGATCTCGGCATCAAGCTGGCGGGGATCGCCGCCGTTTGAGCCTTGTTTGAGCAGCGCCTGCCGTGCTTCTGGGCGCTTCATCTACCGCCTCCACACAACGGCCTCGGCACGACGCATTGGTTCGCGCGTCTTGCCGGCGGCCGTTGCCACTTCTTCTTCCCGCGATGAACAGCCCGATACCCTCCCTCGCCGAAAATTTCCGGTACATCGAGGCCTCCGCCACCGATGGCGTCGTCACGCTCACGATCAACCGGCCCGACGTGCTGAACGCCTTTCATCCACCCGCGTGCGCGGAACTCGGCGCGGCGCTCGACGCGTTCGAGCACGACCCGGCGCTGCGCGTCGCGCTCATCACCGGCGCGGGCGAGCGCGCGTTCAGCGCGGGCTTCGATCTGCAATACGCCAACGCGCATCCGGAACTGTATGAGGCGCCGATGTTCGGCTCGGAACTCGTGCGCCGCGCGCGCGGGCGCAAGCCGGTCATCGCCGCCGTGAATGGCGTGGCGCTAGGCTTCGGCTTCGAGCTTGCGCTTGCCTGCGACTTGATCGTCGCTGGCGCGGGCGCACGCTTCGGCCTGCCCGAGGTGAAGGTGGGACTTGCCGCGCTCGCGGGCGGCGTCGTGCGCCTCACGCGCGAGCTGGGGCCCAAGCGCGCACTGGGCCTCGCGCTATCGGGCGACATCATCACCGCGGCCGAAGGGCTGCGCCTTGGCTTCGTGAACGCAGTCGCCGAAGGCGACGTCATGGAAATGGCGCGCGCGCTCGCCGTGAAGCTCTCGCGCAACGCGCCGCTCTCGCTCGCGGCCACGCGCGAGATGGCTTATCGAAGCCTCGATCTGCCCGACCTCGAAAGCGCGCTCGACCCCGCCCAGTATCCGTCGCTTCGCGCGGTGCTCGCGAGCGAGGACGCGCAGGAAGGACGCCGCGCGTTCCTCGAAAAGCGGGCGCCGGTGTGGAAGAATCGCTGAGGCACCAAGGCATCGACGCAAACGGCGCGGGCCTATGCGGCCCGCGCCGGTATGAGGCCGCCGGATCGCGGCCGGGTCATATCAGTACGATTTCGGCAGATCGAGCACGCGTTCGGCAATGAACGAGAGGATCATCTGCTCGGTCACCGGCGCGATGCGCGGCAGGATCGACTCCCGAAAGAGCCGCTCCACCTGGTATTCGCGCGCATAGCCCATGCCGCCGTGCGTGAGCACGGCGCGGGTGCTCGAATCGAAGGCCGCGCGCGCCGAGAGCAGCTTCGCCGCATTGGCTTCCGCCCCGCAGGGCAGCCCCTGATCGTAGAGCCACGCCGCGCGCAGGCACATCCAGTAGGCCGCCTCCGTTTGCGTCCAGCATTCGGCGAGCGGATGCTGAATGCCCTGGTTCTGCCCGATCGGCCGGCCGAACACAATGCGCTCGCGCGCGTAGTTCGCGCCGCGCCGGATCGCGTCGCGCGCGAGCCCGACCGACTCGATGCCCACGAGAATGCGCTCGGGATTCAGGCTGTCGAGCAGATAGTGGAAGCCGCGGCCTTCTTCGCCAATTCGATCGGCCTCCTCAATGAACAGATCGTCGATGAACACCGCGTTCGAATCGACCGCGTTGCGGCCCATCTTCTTGATGCGGCGCACTTCGATCTTGCTGCGGTCGAGGTCGGTGTAGAACAGCGACATGCCTTCGGTCGGCTTCGCGCAGTCGACTTTCGGCGTGGTGCGCGCGAGCAGCAAAATCTTGTCGGCGACCTGGCCCGTCGACGTCCACAGCTTGCGGCCGGTCACGCGATAGCCGCCGGGCACGCGCGTAGCCAGTGTCGAGATGCTGGTCGTGTCGAGCCCCGCGTCGGGCTCGGTCACGCCAAAGCAGGCTTTCTGCTCGCCCTTGATGAGTGGCACGAGCCAGCGGCGTTTCTGCTCGGGCGTGCCGTGGACCACGATGGAATGCGGGCCGAACAGATTGATATGGAGCGTCGAGGCGGCCGAATACGCGCCGCCGCTGGAGGTCACGGCATGCATCATCACCGCCGCCTCGGTCACCCCCAGACCCGAGCCGCCGAGTTCCTCGGGCATCGTGATGCCGAGCCATCCGGCGGCCGCCATGGCCGCGTAAAACTCCTGCGGAAAGCGGCTTTGCTCCTCACATTCGGTCCAGTACTCGTCGCTGAAACCCGCGCAGACCTTGCGGACGTTGGCATCGATTTCCTGGTGCAGTTCTGACAAGGCGAAGTTCATAGAGACTCGATCGCAGACGTTGAACAAGCGAGCACCCTCAATGGCACTCTTCTGGCGCAATTCTAGTACGCTTGCATACGATATGCAACGCTTATTCAAGCGCTGACGACGAGACGCTCAATCATCGGTACGTGGCAGCCCGCATCCATTTCCGCGCTCATATCCCAACTCCAGTGATTTCCCGTCGCGCCGAAATATAGTATCCTTACGTATCGTATGCACAAAAACACAATAGAGGATGCGGCCGTCCTTGCCCATCCCGCCATCAGGAGCGAGCTCATGCGTCAGGCAGACAAAGTCATCATCACCTGTGCCGTCACCGGATCGATTCATACGCCGACCATGTCGGACGCCCTGCCCATCACACCCGAGCAGATCACCGAAGCGGCGGTGGGTGCGGCCGAAGCCGGTGCGTCGATCATTCATCTGCACGCGCGCGATCCGCAAACCGGCCGCCCCTCGCCCAGCGCGGATCTGTTCATGAAGTTCCTGCCGGCCATCAAACGCCGCACCGACGCCGTGCTCAACGTCAGCACCGGCGCGGGCCTCGGCATGTCGATGGACCAGCGTGTGGAAGCCGCGCGCGCGGCGCGCCCCGAAGTGGCCTCGCTCAACATGGGGTCGATCAACTTCAATATCTCGGGGGCGGCGCAGAAGATCGACGACTTCAAGTTCGACTGGGAGCGCCCCTACCTGGAGAGCACGAAGGACTTCGTGCTAAAGAACACCTTCCAGGACATCGAGACGATCATCGTCGAACTCGGGCATCGTCACGGCGTGAAATTCGAATTCGAATGCTATGACGTGGGCCACCTCTATACGCTCGACCATTTCGTGCGGCGCGGCCTGCTCAAGCCGCCGTTCCTCGTGCAGTGCATTTTCGGCATTCTCGGCGGCATTGGCGCGGACCTGGAGAATCTCGCGCACATGAAGGCGGTCGCCGATCGTCTGTTCGGCAACGACTACTACCTCTCCGTACTCGCGGCGGGCCGTCACCAGATGCGCTTCGTCACGCAAAGCGCGCTTTTCGGCGGGCATGTGCGTGTCGGTCTGGAGGACAGCCTCTATCTGGAGCGCGGCCGCTTCGCGCAATCGAACGCGCAGCAGGTCGCGAAGATCCGCCGCATTCTCGAAGAACTCTCGCTCGAAGTCGCGACGCCCGACGAAGCGCGCAAGATGCTCGACCTCAAGGGCGGCGACCAGGTCGCGTTCTGACCGGAACGGCGCGGCGACGCACGACTCAATCACGCCCCGGCTAACGAACCGACAAAAGGCGCCTGCATGGACCGATTGCACGACAACGCAATGCTGCACCCCGGCAAGGTCGCCGCCGTGTTCACCGGCGGCGCCTCCCTCACCTACGGCGAACTGGACCGCCGCGCCTCGCGCGTGGCGCGCTGGCTCATCTCGCTCGGCCTCGCGCCCGGCGACGGCATCGCCCTGTTGATGGACAACGACCCGCGCACCTTCGAGCTGTGGTTCGGCGCGCGCCGCGCGGGGATCTACTACACGCCGCTGAGCACGCAACTCACCCGCTTCGAGGTCGCCGACATCGTCAACGATTGCGGCGCGAAACTGCTCATCACCACCACGCGCACCGCGGCTATCGCCGACGATCTCGCACCGCTCCTGCAAAACGAGTTGATCGGGCACTTCGTGATTGGCGAGACCCAGAACCATGCGCAGTGCTACGAAGCCGCCGTGCTCACCGCGAGCGACGAAGGCGAACTGCCGCCGCGGCCCGTGGGACGCGAATTCCTCTATTCCTCCGGCACCACCGGCAAGCCACGCGGCATCCGGCGGCCGCTCGCGCGCTACGAGGACCGCTACGCGCTGCCCGAACTGGAACAGCGCTTGCGCGCGATCTTCGAGCTTTCCGCCGGCACCGTCTACCTGAGCCCGTCGCCGCTCTATCACTCCACGGGGCGCTTCAACGTGCGCGTGATCGAGTGCGGCGGCACGGCCGTGGTAATGGACAAGTTCGACAGCGAGGCGGCGCTGGCCGCCATCGAGCGGCATCGGGTCACGCATTCGCACTGGGTTCCCACCATGTTCGTGAAGCTGCTCGCACTGCCCGGGGCAACGCGAGCGCGCTACGACCTCGCTTCGATGCGCCGCGCCATTCACGCCGCCGCGCCTTGCCCGCCCGAGCTCAAGGACGCGATGATCCAATGGTGGGGTCCGATTCTCGACGAATATTACGGCGGCACCGAAAACGCGGGCGTCACCTATATCGACTCGCACGACTGGCTGCGGCATCGCGGCTCGGTCGGCCGGCCGATATGCGGCGCCGCGCATATCGTCGGTGACGACGGCGCGGAACTCGTTGCGGGCGCAACCGGTTCGATCTGGTTCAGCGGCGGCGTGGGCTTCGCCTATCACAACGACGCCGCGAAAACGGCCTCGGCCGTCGACGCGCGCGGCTGGGCGACATACGGCGACATCGGCCATCTCGACGCCGATGGCTACCTCTACATCAGCGACCGGCGCGCCGATCTCGTGGTGACGGGAGGCGTGAACGTCTACCCGCAGGAGATCGAAAACGTCTTGCTGACGCACCCGGCCGTGTTCGATGCGGCGGTGATCGGTGTGCCCGACGCCGTCTACGGCGAGCAGGTCAAGGCCGTCGTGCAGCTCAAGCCCGCGAGCGCCTGCGGCGACGCTGTGCGCGCGGACCTCCTCGTGCATTGCGCCGCGAGGCTTTCGAAAATCAAATGCCCGCGCACGATCGAGTTTGTCGACGCACTGCCGAGAACCGAAACCGGCAAGCTCCTGCGCAGGGTGCTCAAGGCGCGCCACCGCACGGCGCACAACTAGACGAGGAGAACACGGATGACGGGCAAGGTCTGGATGGTCACGGGCGCGTCGCGCGGCATCGGCGCGGCAATCGTTGCAGCCGCCCTGGAAGCGGGACATCGGGTGGTCGCGGCGGCGCGCCATCCCGGCGCGATCGAAGCGCCGCCGCAGCACGCGCAGCGCCTGCTCGCCGTGCCGCTGGACGTGACGCGCAGCGACGACGTGCACGCGGCGCTCGACGCCGCGTACCGGCGCTTCGGGCGCATCGACGTGCTCGTGAACAACGCCGGCTACGGTCAGGTAGGCTGCTTCGAGAACACGTCCGACGCGCAAGTGCGCGCGCAATTCGAAACCAACGTGTTTGGCGCGATGAACCTCACGCGCGGCGTGCTGCCCGCCATGCGCAAGCAGCGCGGCGGGCACATCTTCACCGTGTCTTCCATTGCGGGATTCGTCTCGTTCTCGGGCTCCTCCATCTACAGCGCCTCGAAGTTCGCACTGGAAGGCTGGATGGAAGGACTCTCGCACGAACTCAAGCCGTTCGGCATCCACGCGACGCTGGTCGAGCCCGGCTTCTTTCGCACGAATTTTCTCGACGCCAGCTCGATCGGCTACGGCCAGTTCGATATCGACGATTACGCGCCGTTCACGGCGCAACTCGTGGAACGGCATCGCTCGATGAACCATCGGCAGATTGGCGACCCCGCGAAGCTCGCGGGCGCGCTGCTTGGCCTTGCCGAGTCCGCCAGCCCGCCGCTGCGGTACGCTGCCGGTTCCGACGCCGTCGAGTTCGCACTGGCGAAGATCGACAGCTTCCGGGCCAATATAGAGGCATGGCGAGCCTTGTCCGTCTCGACGGACCGGGATGAACGCGAGGAAGCACTCGCGCAGAAACGCGGCTCCTGAAGCGCTCGCGTGCGCCGGTGGACGCGCCCAGGCACTATCCGGCGCTAACCGGCGCTCAAGCCGCTACATGCAGCGCGACCTTCGCCTGATCGCGAAAGTCGCGCGAACCGAGCATCACGGGCTCGCGGCGCTCCCTGAGCAAGCGGCGCTCGACGGCCGCCGTGATGCGCTGGCTCCCGTCGAGAAACGACTTGATGACATACGACTCGCTCGCGCCCTCGGGCAGCCAGAAATGCTGCTCCAGCGTTTCGCGCGCAATGGCGCAACGCACTTCGCGCTCGCCGAAGCGGCCCGTGAAAAGCACCAGGCTGCCGTCGCGCGAAAGCGTCACTTCTTCGTAGCGCACGGCGCGCCGGCTGCCCACTACGACGATCGATACAGGCATCATCACAACCTCAGGCATCCTGACTGAAATCCGGAAAATAGCCGACGTTCGCGCGGGGCGCATCGACTTCGATACGCCCCGCGCGCTCGCGCACCGCGAACGTGCGCACCGCCGTACGCGTCACGCCGTTCAGCGACGCCCCGCTGGCAAGGTCGAAACACGCACCGTGACGCGGGCAGCGTATCGCGCCCCCCTCGATCGCCCCGCCTTCCAGCGGTTGGTGCGCATGCGGGCATAGATTGGCGAGCGCATGCACCTCGCCGCCCACGCGGCAAAGCAGAATGCTTCGGCCATTCACGTTCACCGCGCGCTGCGCGCCCGAGGCCAGCTCCGACGACGCCATGGCGTCGACGAATTGCGCCCCGGCGGCTACCTTTTCCGTTTCCATAAGTTCAACTCAGGGTCAAGCCCGGCTCACTGGTCGACGTAGCGATCGAGCGTCTCGTGGAAATGACTGATGCGGCACTCCTGGTACTGCCCGAGTGTTGCAAACGCGCGCGCGTCGCTCGCGGCCCGCAAGCCGAGTTGAATGTTCGGCAGATTGCTCATGTCCTGCTCGAAGATGTGGCTGATGAGGCCGAGTTGCGGCACACCCTCGAACGTCTCGTCGAAACCCAGTTCGATCACGGGCGCCGACGGCGGACGCGGCACGCCGTTGCCCGGCAGCGGCAGCAGCAGGCGGATCACCATCACCGACTCCTCGGGATTGTCCTTGTAAGGCAGGAACTGATAGCTCAGCGGCAGCCCTTCGCCGTACCACGGGCAGAAGTTCGGGAACATGAAATACTGGACGGTGTCCACGAGTTCCGCGTCGGTGAGCGCGGAGAAGTCGCGCCCCAGGGCCTTGCTCATCAACTGCCTGCGCCACTCGGCGACTTCGGCGCGCCCGCGTCCCGCTGCGGCGTCGAAACGCGGCACCACGGCGTCGGGCCCCATGGCCATCGCGAACACCTGGGTGACGGCGTCGACGGCCGCCTGGGCCGAAGCGCCGTCGCCCAGATGCGGGCTCGGAATGCCGAGCGGCGTGATGAGCCGGCTCACGTGGCTCTTGCCGTCGTCCCAGATGTCGTACTGCGTGGAGGCGTCACCGGTGAACGGCAACGCGTCCGTATGTGTCTCGATCACGTGATAGGCCTCGAGAAACGCTTCGAGCGTGACCTTCCAGTTCGCGCGCACGAGCTTGCGCACATGCACGAAGGTGAAGCGTTCTTCCGGCTTCCAGCTGGCGAAATGCTCGGGCAGCACGCCGAGCGCCTCGACCAGCGGCGCCGCCTCGGGATCGGCGTTCACGAACACGAAACCGCCCCAGCGGCCCACCTTCACTTCGGGCAGGCTGTAGTCGCTGCCCTCGGTCTGCGGGAAGTCCCACTGGCTCGGAATGTTGTGCAGGCTGCCGTCGAGATTCCATTCCCAGCCGTGAAACGGACAGCGCACGCGCTCGCCGGAGCCAAGCCCGCCGCAAAGGCGCGTGCCGCGATGCAGGCATGCGTTGTAGAACGCACGGATTTCATCGGGTGCGCTCCGCACGATCATGAACGACAGGTTGCCGACGTCGTAATTGACGCGATCGCCAACGGCGGGAATATCCTCTTCGCGGCACGCGAATTGCCACGTCTTCTTCCAGACATGCTCCGTTTCACGCTGTGCAAACGCCGCGTCCCAATACTTCGCGAAGGCAACCGGACGGGCCAGCGGATCGACAGTGCCCGCCGCGCGCAGCGCAAGCGGAAGCGGACGGCTGTCGTTCGCATGAAGCTCGCAAACGAGCGGACTCACAGCCGACGCGTGGCCGCGCTTGCGCTCCCCAGAAGTAGTGCCGGTCATTTCAAACCTCTCGTATTGTCAATGTTGGCCGGCACGCGTGGGCGCCGGACGAAATGGATGGCTCGGGTAGAGCACGGTGGGACTGCGGTGGCGCGGCTGTCGTGCGCCTTATCCGGCGAGCAGCCGCTCGCGGACCTCGCGCAGCGTGGCGGCATCGACGCCGCCTGCCGCGAGATAGCCCTCCAGCGAGCCGTTTTCCAGTTCGATGACCTCCAGCGCCGTCTCCAGATACGACTCGCGCACGGCCGCCAGCGCGCTGACAACGGCACGCGACGGCTCGCGGCCCAGCAGCACGAGCAACAGGTCGGCGATGGTGAGTTCGAGCCGGGCCGGGTCGCGATAGCGCGCCGTCAGCAGGTAATCGGCAAGCACGTGCTCGCGCGGCGCGCCGAGCGCCATCTGGATCACGGCCGCCAGCACGCCGGTGCGGTCCTTGCCCGCGGTGCAATGAATGATGAGCGGCGCGCCCTCGCCCTCGGCCAGCCGCTTGAACAAGGCCGCGAGATGCGGCTGCAACGCATGCGCGATCTCGCGATAGGTCTGAAGCATCGCTGCTTCGGCGGCGGCCTGGGTGGTGCTCTCGCGCAGCATGTCGAGAATGCAGGACTCGCCGGAGCGCAGATCGGCGTTCACGTCCATGTGCAGGACCTCGGGCGACTGCCCCGCGGGCCAGGGCGTCGGCTCGCGCTCCCGCTCCAGCGCCCCGCGCAAATCGCACACGAGCCGGATGCCGAGCCCGGCCACTTGCCCGAAGTCCTCGGGCGTCAAGCCGGCAAGCACGTCGGAGCGAAACAGCTTGCGCTGCGGCACGTAGCGCCCATCGCGGGTGTGATAGCCGCCGAAGTCCCGGAAATTCGGCGCGCCGCGCAGGCGGATGTAAGCGTCGGTCATGGTGATCTCTTTCGTCGTCACTGGTCGTCACTACCTGGAAACACCACGCGAAACCACGGCGTGGAATCACGTCGGGCGAAAGCCGCCGGTCGATATTCGTTCTGAAGCATAACATCCAATTCAAATATCGTCATGTTGCGAACGATAATTTTCACCAAAACAAACGCAACTATTCTTTGAATCACGCGCCATTGCTCGTTTTCACCCACAAAATCGTGGACACATTTAGTATGCTTCCGTATATTAATTTTAACGATCGGCCGTGCTCCGCGCCCTCCGGTCGCGCCTGCGCAACCCACTCACACGAGCAGACCCACCATGAATCTCGAGAAGGTACTTTCCAGAAAATTCGAGGCCATCGAGCATCCGCTCGTCGCGCGCGACTGCATGCTGTACGCGCTCGGCATCGGCATCGGCGAGGCGCCGCACGACCCGGCCCAGCTCCAGTTCGCCTATGAGGACGGCCTCAAGGTCTTCCCCTCCATGGTCAACGTGATCTCCCACCCGGGCGGCTGGGTCAAGGACCCGGCGCTGGAAATCGACTGGGTCAGGTTGCTGCACGGCGAACAGGCCTTCGAGATGCACCAGCCGCTCGAAGTCGGCAAGACGTATGTGGGCAGCTTTCGCGTCACGCGCGTGGTCGACAAAGGACCCGGCAAGGGCGTGATGCTCTACCAGGAAAAACAGTTGCACGAGCAGGACACGCAGCGCCTCGTGAGCACCGTGACCTCGACCTACGTGCTGCGCGGCGACGGCGGCAGCGGCGGCACGACAAACGAGGCACCCGCGCCGCATCCCATTCCCGAGCGCCCCGCCGACGCGCGTTGCAGCATTCCGACGCTCGGGCGCGCCGCCCTGCTCTACCGGCTCTCGGGCGACTACAACCCGATTCACGCCGACCCGGCGCTCGCGCGCAAGGCCGGTTTCGAGCAGCCGATTCTTCATGGGCTCTGCACGCTGGGCGTCGCCACGCGAGCGGTGCTGCAAACATGGTGCGACAACGACCCGGCGCGCCTGCGCTCGCTGCGCTTGCGCTTTTCCTCGCCCGTCTATCCGGGCGAGACCATCGTCACCGAGTTCTGGCGCGACGGTTCGACGATCAGCTTCGTCGCGCGCGTGGCCGAACGCGACGTGGTCGTGCTGAACAACGGCCGCGCCGACATTGCCTGAGGCCGCCGATATGGAACCCACCATCGACTACGCACGCTACGAGAGCCTTGCGATCACGAAAGAGGCCGGTGTGGCCACCGTCGTGCTCAACCGGCCCGACACGCTGAACGCCATCGACGCCACGCTGCACCGCGAACTGGCGACGATCTTCGACGACCTCGCCGACGACGCGGAGGTTTCGGTCGTCGTCCTGACCGGCGCGGGGCGCGCCTTCTGCGCGGGCGGCGATCTAAACTGGCTCACGCGGCAGATCGAGCATCGCCAGCCGTTTCTGCACTCGCTGCGCGAAGGCCGCAAGATCGTCGCGGGCGTGCTCGAATGCCCCAAGCCGGTGATCTGCCGCATCAACGGCGACGCCATCGGCTTTGGCGCGACGCTGGCCTTGCTGTGCGACATCATCGTGGCCGTGGACAGCGCGCGCATTGCCGACCCGCACGTGCGCATCGGTCTCGTCGCCGGGGACGGCGGCGCGCTTATCTGGCCGCAACTCGTGGGCTATGCGCGGGCCAAGGAGTTCCTGTTGACGGGCAATAGTCTCGACGCCGGCGAGGCGGCGCGCATCGGCCTCATCAACTACAGCGTGGCCGAGGCGGATCTCGACGCCACCGTGCAGCGCTTCGCCCGGCAGATCGCCAACGGCGCGCAGTCGGCCATCCGTTACACCAAGATGTGCACCAACTTGCCGCTGCGCCAGATGATCGCTTCGGTGCTCGACAACTCGCTTGCCTGCGAAGGATTGACGCTGCTCCAGAACGGCGAACTCAAGGAGGGCATTGCCGCCTTTCGCGAGGGCCGCAAGCCGCGCTTTCCCGCGCCGTGATCTCCGCCCCACTCTCTACGGATCGTCACCATGACTACCCAGATCACCTATGACGTGGCCGGCCGCGTCGCCACCATCACGCTCAATCGTCCCGACGCGCGCAATGCGCTGAGCCCCGAACTCACGGGCGAACTGATTCGACTCGTGCGCCTGGCCGATAGCGAGCGCGACGTCAAATGCATCCTGCTGCGCGGCGAGGGCGCGCACTTCTGCGGCGGCGGCGACGTCAAGAGCTTCCACGAGCCCCTGACGCTGCCGCCCGACGAACGCTACGACGTGTTCGAGCGCCGCCTGATGGTGGGCAACCGGCTGCCCCAAGTGCTGCTCGATTGCAGCAAGCCGATTGTCGTGGCCACGCGCGGCTCCGTGGCCGGTGCGGGCGTGGCCCTGTGCCTCGCCGCGGATTTCGTGATTTGCGGCAGCAGCAGCTATTTTCTCGCCGCACATGTGCTGATTGGTCTGAGCCTGGACTGCGGGTTGAGCGGGCTGCTCGTGGGGGCGATGGGCGTGAAAGCGGCCAAGCGCCTTGCCCTGCTCGGCGAGCGCATCGACGCGCACGAGGCGCTCGAACTTGGCGTCGTCACGCGCGTCGTTGCCGACGAGGAACTGGACGACAAGGTGAGCGAACTGACCGCGCGTCTTGCCGCCGGACCGTCGGTGGCAATGGCGGGCACCAAGCGGCTTTTGAACAGCGCGGCCTATCCTGACTTTTCGCGCCTGCTCGCCATGGAGGCCGATGCGGTGGCGCGTTGCGCGCAAAGCACCGACTTCGGCAACGGCGTCACCGCCATGCTCTCGCGCAGCGGCGCGAAGTTCGACTGAGCGCCTGAGCGGCGCGGCGCGAGCGTTTTCATTTGACGACGCTCGCGCCGCACACCGGCCACACACCAACCGCCCGGCTCGCCGCCTTCACCATCTCCTCGATAACCTGCTTCGCATCGCCGAACACCATCTCTCCGGCGTCGCTGCAACGCGGGTTTCGTTCGCCCGCGTGGCCGCGGGCACTCCGATGTGCATGGGAATATACGCAAGGTAAAGGCAGGCGCCGTCGGCGCGGGCCGCTACAGCGCCGGGGCGACACTCAGAGAAGCGGGAAGCTCTCCGGCTTCGCCAGCATGTCGGCGAGATGCGCCGCGAAGCGCGCCACGTCGGCGCCATTCAGCACGCGGTGGTCGTAGCTCAGCGACAACGGCAGCATGAGCCGCCAGCTCATGCCGTCGCCTTCGCGCTGCGGCTTCCACTGCGCGCGCATCACGCCGAGTATCGCCACCTCGGGCGCGTTCACGATAGGCGTGAAGCCCGTCCCGCCGATATGGCCGAGCGAGCTGACGGTCATGCAGCCGCCCACCATGTCCGCCATCGGCAGGCCCTTGTCGCGCGCCCGCGCACCGAGCGCGGCGATCCCGGACGCAAGCTCGACCACGCTCTTGCGCTCGCAGTCGCGCACCACGGGCACGATCAAGCCCTTCGGCGTATCCACGGCGAAGCCGACGTGGAAGTACTTCTTGAGCACGAGGGTTTGCCCGTCCGCGTCGAGCGAGGCATTGAACGCCGGAAAGCGCGCCAGTCCCGCCGCCACCGCCTTGATGAGGAACGGCAGCAGCGTGACCTTGACGCCCGACTCCTCGCTCAGGCGCTTGCGCACGGGTTCGAGCGCCGTGATATCGGCCTCGTCCTGGTGGGTGACATGCGGTATCGTCACCCAGTTGCGCGCGAGATAACCCGCGCCGAGCTTCTGGATGCGCGACAGCGGGACCGTTTCGATTTCACCGAACGCGGCGTAATCGACATCGGGCCACGGCGGCAAGGCGAGTTCAAGTGTGTGGCTCATTGCGAACTCCCGTTCCGAGGCTCAACCGATTTCGGCCAGCAGATCGCCGACCTTGTAAAGCTCGCCGATCGCGCCATGTATCTTGAGCTTGCCGCTTGCGGGCGCGGGAATCTCCTGCACCGACTTGTCGCTTTCCAGCGCGTAGAGCGGCTGCCCCTCGGCCACGTCCGCGCCGTCGGCCGCGAGCCACTCGGCGAGCGTGCCCTCTTCCATCGAGAAGCCGATCTTCGGAAAAAGAACTTGTGTAGTCACACTAACCCCTGCGTCGATAAAGTGATTCAATCCAGCGTCGAACGAATGGCGGCTTCGATCTGGTCCTGCCCAGGAACGAACGCGGCCTCCAGCGGCTTGGCGAACGGCACGGGGCAAAACGCCGAAGCGACCCGGCGCACCGGCGCCTTGAGCTGGCCAAAGAGTGCTTCCTGAATGCACGCGGCCACCTCGGCGCCCACGCCGAAGTTCTTGACCGCCTCGTGGACGATCACGGCGCGGCGCGTCTTCGCCACCGAGTTGAGGATGGTTTCGGTATCGAGCGGCGAGATCGTGCGCAGATCGATCACTTCCACGCTGACGCCTTCCTTCGCGAACTTTTCGGCAACGGCGCTGATGTCGGCCACCTGGCGGCTGTAGCCGATCACGGTCACGTCGCTGCCCTCGCGCACGATGTTGGCCTTGCCGAGCGCAATGCGCCGGCCCGGCACGGGCGGCTCGCCGGGCGTCCAGTAGCTCACCATGTTTTCGACGAAAATGCAGGGATCCTCATCGTCGATGCAGGAGAGCAGGAGGCCATAGGCGTCCGCGGGCGTAGAGGGCACGACGACCTTGAGCCCCGCCGTGTGCGCGAACCACGCCTCCAGAAAGTCCGAGTGCTGGCCGCCCGTGCTGAAGCCCGCGCCCGTCATGGTGCGGATCGTGAGCGGCACGCTGGTCTGTCCGCCCGACATGAAACGCAGCTTGGCGGCGTGATTGGTGATCATGTCCATCGCCACTGCGGTGAAGTTCATCAGCATGATCTCCGCCACCGGACGCATGCCCGCGATCGACGCGCCGATGGCCGCGCCCACGATCGCCTGCTCCGAGATCGGCGTCGAGCGCACGCGGCTCGCGCCGTGCTTCGTGGAGAGCCCCTTGGTCACCCCCACCACGCCGCCTTCCTCGCGATCGGCCACGTCCTCGCCGAACACCAGCACGCGCGGGTCCTCGGCCAGCGCGTGATCCAGCGCCAGATTGATCGCCTGGATCGTATTCACGTTCTTCGTTGCCTCGCTCATGCTGTGAGCTCCTGTGCGTAGACGTCCCGTTTCAGCTCGGCCACGTCGGGATACGGACTCGACATCGCGAACTCGAGCGCCTCGTTGATCTCGCTCTCGACCTGCGCTTCGATGGCGGCCAGTTCCGGCTCCGTGGCATGTTCGCGCTCGATGAGCCACGTGCGAAACGCCGGCACCGGATCGCGCTCCATGGCGGCGGCCTTCTCCTTCGGCTCCATATAGCCGTCCGCGTCACCGAATACGTGGCCGTGAAAGCGGAAAGTCATCGCTTCGATGAGCGTCGGTCCCTCGCCCGCGCGCGCACGCGCCACGGCGTCGCGCGCCGCGCTCCACATGGCGACGGGATCGTTGCCGTCCACGCGCACGCCCGGCATCGAATACGCCACGGCGCGATCGGCGATGCGCGCGGCTGCCGTGCCCACTTCGTACTTCGTATGTTCGGCATACTGATTGTTCTGGCACACAAAGATCACGGGCAGCTTCCACACCGCGGCCAGATTGAGCGCTTCATGAAACGCGCCGATATTGCTCGCGCCGTCGCCGAAGTAGGCCACGCTCACGCGCGACTCGCCGCGCACCTGCGCGGCGAGCGCCAGGCCGTTGGCGATGGGCATGCTGCTGCCCACAATGCCGGTGGTCACCATCACGCCGCTTTCCGGGTGCGTGATGTGCATCGGGCCGCCCTTGCCTTTGCAGGTGCCGGTGGCCTTGCCCGCGAATTCCGCCCACAGCAGCTTCGTCGGCACGCCCTTGGCCAGCATGTCGTGCATGCCGCGATAGATCGTGCACACGTAGTCTTCGTTGGTGAGATGCACCGAAACCGCCGAGGGGATCACCTCCTGGCCACGCGGCGAGTAATACGGCAAGACGAGCTTGCCGGATTTGATGACCGAGCGGAACCGTTCGTCGTTCTGCTTTATCAAGGTCATCTTCCGGTACATCTCCACCAGCGTCTTTCTATCCGGTCCCGCTTGTCGATTCATCATTGTCCTCCCAGTCCATCCAGTTGAACGACCGCCGTCGTCTGTCTTTGCCGAACGCCGCGCAGCAGGAACCACGAGAGCGCCGGAATCAGCACGAGGGCGCCCACCATGTTCCAGAGGAACATGAACGTCAGCATGATCCCCATGTCGGCCTGAAACTTGATCGGCGACCATGCCCACGTCACCACGCCCGCCGCGAGCGTCACGCCCACGAGCCCCACCACCTTGCCGGTGAATCCCAGCGCTTTCTTGTAGGCCTGCGAAAGACTCAGGCCCAGGCGCTGCTGCGCGAGCTGCACGCTCAGCAGATACAGCGCATAGTCAACGCCGATGCCCACGCCCAGCGCCACCACCGGCAGCGTCGCCACCTTCACGCCAATGCCGAGCGCCGCCATCACGGCTTCGGCCAGCAGCGACGTGAGCGCGAGCGGCAGCACCGCCACCACCACCGCGCGCCAGTTGCGGAACGTGATCGCGCACAGCAGGATCACCGCGCCGTACACGTACAGCAGCATCGTGTGATTCGCCTCGTTCACGACGATGTTCGTCGCGGCGTCCACGCCCGCGTTGCCCGCGGCGAGCAGGAACTTGCGCTCGCTCGTGTCGTGGCGCGCCGCGAAGTCGCTCGCCGCCTGGATCACGCGGTCGAGCGTCTCGGCCTTGTGGTCGGACAGATAGGCGATGACGGGCAGCAGCGTGCAATCGCCGTTCAGGTACTCGGAATTCCACGCCACCGCGTTATTGACCTGCGGGTCGATCAGGCTCTGACTCTCGCTGATCGTCATCCACTTCGGGTTGCCGTCGAACGAGCCCATGGTGTACGAGCGAATCGTGTCAGCCAGCGACGTAGTGCGTTGCACACCCGGCACTTGCGCGAGCGTCCACGCCAGGCGGTCGGCTTCCGTGAGGTTCTCGAAGGTGCCGCATTTACCGGCGGGCGTCTTGACCATCACGGCGAGTTCGTCGCTCGAAATGCCGTAGTGGCTCGTGATGAACGCGTTGTCGAGGTTGTAGCGCGAGTTGGGCCGCAATTCGGGCGCGCCCGCATCGAGGTCGCCCACCTTCAGCTTCATGCCGCCCACGTAGCCCACGCCGCCCAGTATCACGGCCAGCACGACCGCGCCGATCGCCCAGCGCTTTTCCGTGAAGCGCTCGAGCACGGTCCAGATGCGGCCCATGCCCTTGCCGCGCGCCTCGTCCTGATCCTGCGCGAGCGCGCGCAGTGCCGCCTTCCTGCTCACGCCCACATACGAAAGCAGCACCGGCAGCAGGATGAGGTTCGTGAAGATCAGCACGCCCACGCCGAGGCTCGCGGTCAGGGCCAGCTCGCGAATCACGGGAATGTCGATTACGGTCAGCACCGCGAAGCCCACGGCGTCGGCAAGCAGCGCCGTCATGCCCGCGAAGAACAGACGCCGATAGGTGTAGCGCGCCGCCACCCACTTGTGCGTGCCGCGGCCGACGTCGTGCATGATGCCGTTCATCTTCTGCGCGCCATGCGACACGCCGATCGCGAACACGAGGAACGGCACGAGGATCGAGAACGGATCGAGTTCGCGCCCGAGCATCGATACCATGCCGAGTTGCCAGACCACGGCGATCAACGAGCAGGCAACGACCAGCACGGTGCTGCGCACGCAGCGCGTGAACAGAAAGATGATGATCGTCGCGACCGCGGCCGCGGCGAGGAAGAAGTACATCACCTCGCCCAGGCCCTGAATCAGATCGCCCACGAGCTTCGCGAAACCGATGACATGCACGCGCACGAGCGGCTTGCCGTCGGGCCCGAGCTTGCTGTACTTCGCGCGAATCTCGTCGAGCGCGACCGACAGCGCGTGATAGTCCACGCGCTTGCCTTCGGCGCCGTCGCCGAGCAGCGGCACGATGATCATGCTCGAACGGTAATCGTTCGAAACAAGGCTGCCCACCACGCCCGCGCGCGCGATGTTGATGCGCAACTGCTCGATCGACTGGGGCGACCCGTTGAACGTGTCGGGCAACACCGGCCCGCCGACGAAGCCGTCTTCGGTGACCTCGGTCCAGCGCACGACCGGCGTGAAGATGGACTTCATCCACGCGCGGTTCACGCCCGGCAGCAGGAAGATTTCGTCATTGATCTTCGCGAGCGCGTCGAGATACGCCGGGTCGAAGATATCGCCCCGAGGATTCTCCACAGCCACGCGAAACGTGTCGCCGAGGCCGCGCAACTCCCCACGGTTCTCCAGGAAATTCTTGATGTACGGGTGGGCGTGCGGCAGCATCTTGTCGTAGCTCGCGCCCACGACCAGCCCACGCAACTGGAATCCGAAAAACAGAGTGAGGAAGATGCAGCCGGCCACCACCCAGATTCTGTGGTTGAAAATGAGCCGCTCCAGCAAATTCCCCGACTTCTGGTCGAAATCTTTGGGGTCCGAAACGACCGCCATCGACTCGTCGCTGCCTGTTGTCACCATGATGTCTATGCCTTCTTTAGCGCGATTCGATCAATTCGCACCGCGTGTCGCCGCGCGGTCCGCTTCGGGCAATGCCTCCACCCGCACGCCGCGCGAACCCGCGAGCGCGATGTTGCCGTCCGGTGCGTCTCCCACGCCGTAATAGGCCATCGGGTGGGGCAGCTTGACGGTCTCGAAACTTTTGCCGTCGTCGCCGGTATAGAGCACCGTGCCCGCCTGGTTGACGAGCAGCATGCGGCCCGGCCCGAGCGCCATGCCGCCCGTGATGCCCGCCTCGCTCGGCACCTTGACCTTCTCCCAGGTCCGGCCGCTGTCCGCGCTATGAAACAGGCTGCCGCGCATGCCGAACACGAAGATGTCCGCGCCGGAAAGCACCGAGCCGAACAGCGTGCCCTTATAGGGCGTCTGGATCGGTTCGAAATGCGTGCGCGTCGCGTCGAGTTGCCAGACCATCCCCTGTTCGCCTGTCAACAGCACGCGGCCGTTCTCGCCCCGAATCGAATAGAAGTGCAGTTCGCGCGGATTGCCCGAGCGCTCCATCCACGGCGTCCAGGTGTTGCCACCGTCCTCCGTGCGATAGATGCGGTTGAAGGTGCCGACGACAAAGCCGCTCGTTTCGCTGTCGAAATACACGTCGAGCAAGGCGCGCGTGCTGCCGTCCGTCGCGAGTGTCTGCGCCTGGTTCAGCGCGCGCTTCGTCTCGGGCGACGCATTGGTCTGCTGAAGCTTGCCGTAGTAGCTCACCGCCAGCGCGGAGAAGCGTTCGCCGTCCATCTGCTTGGTCCACGTGGCGCCGCCGTCCACGCTGTGAATCACGATCCCGCCGTGCCCCACCGCCCAGCCCTGCTGCGCCGTGGGAAACGAGACCGCCACCAGATCCGTGCTAACCGGTACGCTCGCCTGCCGCCAGTTTTTTCCTTCGTCATCCGAATAAACGATATGCCCGCGCAAGCCCACCGCGACAATGCGTTTGCCCGCGCGCGCCGTGCCGATCAGCGGCGAGCGCGCCGCCAGCGTGCTCGACATCGCGGGCGTACGCTCCGGATTCTCGAATGCGTGCGCGGGCGCGGCCGCCAGCAGCGCCGCAACACACACCCCGACGGCGCTGCCCCACATCGCGTGACGGCCGCGCGCCGCCCTGCAAACGCTGCGAAGACTCTCAAGTAATAGCACTGTGCACCTCATAGCCCAAAACATTGCGCTCGTTCATGTACGTCGCTCGCGACGGCGCGGCGCCGCCCCATCCGTCGCGGCAAGAGAGCGGACGCTCATTCGTGTGCTGACTTCGCGAGAGCCCACTCGTACCGCCGGAAGCTAGTTGATCCCTTCCCCGGCCAGCGCCTCGGGGCTGTAGAACACATCGGGCTTCGGTTCGACCGGCCAGAACCCGGCGCCCGGTGCGCCCGCCGTACCCTGCATCACGTACTCGCCGGTGATCAGGTCGAGATTGACGACCGAGCCGTCGTTGCCGCCGTC
This sequence comes from Paraburkholderia unamae, assembly GCF_003268775.1. Lineage (GTDB taxonomy): Bacteria > Pseudomonadota > Gammaproteobacteria > Burkholderiales > Burkholderiaceae > Paraburkholderia > Paraburkholderia unamae. The sequence goes on along the minus strand of NZ_QLSU01000014.1, from coordinate 108,359 downwards.
CTTTTCCCAGTACGTATAGAAGGTGTTGAACGCGCCGCGATACAGCTTGCCGGAGGCGTCATAGGCTTCCTGGATGCCCGCGCCGTAACCGTCCTCATCGAAATAGAACGTGCGTCGATGGTAGATATGGCGGAATTGCGGCTTGAGCGTCGAGTCCACCACCCACACGCGGTGCAGTTCCCAACGGATGCAGTCGGGGTTCGGGAAGTGCTTGGTCGAAACCAGCTTGTCCTCCGGGCAGGTCTTGTAGTCGGTCGCGCCATAGGTGTTGTAGGCGAGGAACTTCTCCGACTTGCCGATGAGCTTGAAGTCGAAACGGTCCATCGCGCCGAGGAACAGCTTCGCGTCGTCCACCGTGCCGACGCCGCCGTTGGTCGGCGACGGAGTGTCGTACGCGAGGTCCGGCGCGAGCTTCACACGCCGCTGGCCCGGCAGATACTGGTAGGCGCGCTGGCCGATGTTGACCTGGTCGACCGCGTTCACGAGGATCAGCTTCTGGCCGTTCGCGCGCGCCGGCGCGTAGTCGTCGAGGCGCACGCGCCAGTAGACGTCCTTGCCGTCAAGCGGCGTGGTGCGCTTCGGATCGTAGATCGGAAACGCCTCGAAGCCATGCGAGGCGCTGGCGAGATACGCGCTGCCATTGGGCGGCACGTGCCACGTGCGCTGGTTTTCGGCGTTGGTCGGGGTGCCGTAGAACAGCAGGTGGTTCCACATCACTTCCTTGCCCGTCTTGGGCAGCGGGAACGGAATGCCCGCATAGCAACCGTCGAGGCGCAGTTCGTTGTCCACCGCCTTGCACGACGTCGCGTTCTTCAAGGTGTTGTCGATTACGTACTTCGGAAACACCATCGTGCGATGCGACGGGTACACGTCCATGCGGTAGTCCGGGTACTTCTTGAACATCTCCTTTTGCAGCTCGGTCAGCTTGTCCGCATAGGTCTGCCAGTTCTGCGCGTTGATCGAGAAAAGCGGCTTCTCGTGGAACGGGTCCGGACGGCGGCCCGGTTGCTTCGGATCCCAGTCGGCCGGCGGCGCGATGCCCTTGCCGTCGTACTCCGGAATCGAGCCGTCCTTGCTGGCCGCTTTCTCCGCGCCGAAACTGGTGAGCGTGGCGCCGCCCAGCTGCTTTGCGTCGTCCGCGCTCACCGCGGCGAAGGCTTGCCCCGCGAACGCCAGTGCAAGTACGGTGGGCACGAATCGAATGGTGCGAATCATGTTGCGTCTCCTGATGATGCCTAGAATTTGCCCTCGAGTGTCAACGACACCCAGTTGCGGTCCCAATACTTCCCGAGGCTCGAATTGCTGAACGAGGCGGCGCCGAGGCTGTCGTTGCTATGCAAGGCAAGGAAGCCGTTGTACTTCAGCGACACCGTGTACTGCTGCTGGATATCGAGGCTCAAGCCAATGCTGTACGAGCCTTGGCCCTGGTTGTCGCCGAACATGACCGGCGAATTGCCGCTCAGTCCGACGCCGACGAACAGCGGCATGCTGAGGTTCATGCCCGGCCCGACGCCGTACCAGATCGGCATGAACTGAACCGCGATGCCCACTGCGTTCCGGGTCGGGCAGCCGTGGTGCGTCGCCACGCCGTCCGAACCGCAGTTCTGCGCAAGACCGTAATAGAGGCTGTACGGGTCGTGCGTCACCTTCTGCAATCCTGCGTAATTCACTTCGGCCGTGAACGTCGCCGAGTCGAAAATCGGTGTCTTGCCGACGAACGCCACCATGTTCGCCACCGCCGTGAACACGTCGCCGCGCGGAATCCAGTCAGCGCCCGAGAGGTTCTGCTGGATCACGTTGGCGAACGGATAAGCGGAAAGCTCGGCGTTGGTGCGGTAAGTCAGGTCCGAGCCGAACGAGATGCCGGCAATCTGCTTGGACAAGCTGAAGGCGAACATCCGTTCACGCGGCGCGTTGTAGTTCAGGCCCACGTTGAGCACGCCGTTCGACACGCCGTCGATCACCATCTGCGGGAAGGTGGTCGTGTACTCGCGATAGTAGAAACCGGCGGTGCCGTCGAGCCACTCCGGGTGCCACTTGAGCGCGATGCCGAAGTCGCCGGTCTGGTGGTCGGGGTTCTGCTTGCCCACGAAGTTGGTCGGCACACCGAGAATCGGCACCACCGTCCCGCCGCCCAGCGTGAAGAAGTCCGCCGGACCGAAATAGGTGCCGCCGTCGGGCAGATGCGACGCCTGCCAGTCGAAGAAGTATTGGCCCGCCAGCGTGAGGTTATAAGGAAGCGCGGCGGAGAACGAGATCTGCGGGCGCGGGAGGAACAGTTCCTGCGCCTGCGCGCCGGGGTCGGTCATGGCCTTGCGGATATCGACCGGTCCCTGGTTGTACGCCACGCCGCACACGAAACAGAAAAGCGACTCGCCCCAGTAGATTTCGTGCTGACCGAGCTTCACGCTGATCGGCACGCTGCCGACGTTGAACTTCGTGAACGCGAAGGCGTCGAGCAGTTGCCCGGAAGGCCCGTTGTTCCAGCGGTCGATATAGCTCGTGTACTTGTTGTTCGGAAACGCGTTGATCCCTTGCGAGAGGAAGAAGGGATCGCCCGACGGCCCGCCCGCATACGCGAAGTCGTACCAGCCCGTGCCGCTCACCCGAACGCCGGTGTCGTTCTTGTAGATGACGTTGAGTTCCGACACGAGGTCGATACGGTTCTGAACGATATCGCCCGCCTTGGCGAACTTCGAATCGGACTGGTGCGCGGTCACGTCGCCGGCGCCCTTGCCGTTGCCGCAAATGTTGGGATCGCAATCCTCGGCGCGAATGCCCAGGTTGTATCGCACCGTGTTGTCCCACTGGACCGTGAGGTCCGGAATGCCGGTGTCGAACTGCCATGCGCGCGCCACGCCCGGCAGCGCGCAAATCGTAACGACACTGAGCGCCAGCACCGCACGCCAGAATCTGTGGAACTCGCTCCTAGTCTCCTCCGCCATTTGCGTATCGTCTCCATGTGTATGTTATGTGTGGCCCGAAGCTGACCTGTCTTGCGCCGCCTGGACCTTTCTCTTTCACTACCGGCACCCTTTTTCGTCACCGTGTTCGTATGCTGGCATACCGTTCTCATGCAGTCAATAATTTTTCAAACACGCTTTTTGGATGACTGTTTCCCGCCGGGTTGAGCGTGCCGCGGAGATCCTCACCGGCGTTGACGTGCCGCGCGGCGCTAACGGCGGGAAGCCCGGAGATACGCTGGAATGAGCGGTGGAATAAGCGCTGTGCGGATGTGCCGTCGTGCTGACACCGTGGTAGTGGTGGGGATTGACGATGTCGCGGCGGACAGGTAATGTCGGCCACGATCATCTAGTATTGATGAATACGTTATACAAGCATTATTAACGTGAACACCCGCGGTGCCGGCCGCCGCGCCCGTGGTTTGCCGCGCGCATGCACGGCTTGTCCGCGGCTGGCGCAGGCTGGCATTCTGCTCACTACCGAATCAGGAGAAAATCGTGGCTGAAGACACAGACTGGAACAGCAACCTAGGCGGCGGCTTTGGCGTGCATACGCCGGCCGACGAGTTCTTCCACGGCACGGGGGAGCCCGGCGACACGTTGACCGAAACGTGGTACTGGAACTTCCATGTGCCCCAGGCCGCGATCAACTGCTTCGCGTATTGCTGGGTGCACCCTAACCTCAAGGTCGTCACCGCCGGCCTGATGATTTTCAAGGGCCACAAGCAGCAGCACCTCGAATGTGAGCTGTTCGAGTTCCGCGACTACATGGCCTCGGCCGTGATCGGCGACGGGCACGATATCCAGTTGCCCAATGGCTTTCGCGCCCAGGTGATCGTGCCCACGGAGCACGTGCGGCTCACGTTCGACGACCCGGTACGCGAGACGTCGTTCGACGTCGAACTGAAGGCAACCGACCGGCCCGTCATGCGCGCCAACGGCAAGCACTTCGAGCAGGTCATGCACGCAACCGGCACGCTCGTGCTGCGCGGCGAACGCCATGCAGTCGACTGCTACCCGGTGCGCGACCGCTCGTGGGGCGAGCAGCGACCGGAGGCGCATGCACCGGTGCCGCCTTATACGTGGGTGACCGGTGCGTTCGGCGCCGATTTCGCGTTCTGCGTCGGCTCGCACGACGACCCCGCGAGAAACCCCGACTGGATCGGCAAGTTCGAGCCTCCGGCCGGCATCTTCAAGGACGGCTGGGTGGTCGTGCGCGGCGAGCAGCGCCGCATCGTGCGGGCATCGAAAATCACGCACCGGGAGTTTCCGCTGTGCCGCCCGCTCAGCCACGAGTACGAGTTCGAGGACAGCACCGGCGAGGTCTACCGGCTCACCGGCAAGGTCACCGCGCAAAGCAACTGGTCGGGCTGGTCGAACATGAACTGTCACGTCGGGCTCGTCGAATGGGACTGGAACGGCCAGACGGGTTGGGGCGAAACCCAGGAAGTTCAGTGGAACGACTACGTGTGGAAGATGAACCAGCCGGATTGAACCGGCGCCACGCCGCGCGCGAAGCACCGTGCAACAGCACACGGGCCTCGCGCGCTTGAGCTCTCGCGCGCCTCGCGCAACTCACCCTCCACTGCTCGCGCGCTCGCGTAGTCCGGCATGCGATGGCGGCCGCATCGTCGCCGCCAACGGCGCAATCCCGCCACATTCTTCCCATACGGGTATACGAGAGCACAAGCCAGGTCGCGCTCACCGCGCAATTATTGTATTGTTGCATACCATATCTATTCATATTTATTCGCCGCCGCCAGCGGTGCGCGACACCCTGGGAACCGTTACATGACCCGTACAATCTCCGTCGGCATCATCGGGGCAAGTCCGGACCGCGGCTGGGCCGCGGTTGCGCACATCCCCGCGCTCAAGTCGATCCCCGACTTCGCCCTCACCGCGGTTTCGACGACCCGCGCGAGCACGGCCGCCGAATCCGCGCGCCAGTTCGGCGTTGCGCACGCGTTCGACAATCATCACGATCTCGTGACCTGCCCCGACGTCGATCTCGTCGTGGTCGCCGTGAAGGTGCCGCACCATTACGAGCTCGTGAGCGCCGCGCTCGAAGCGGGCAAGGCCGTCTATTGCGAATGGCCGCTTGGCAATGGTCTCGCCGAAACCGCGGAACTGGCCGAACTGGCGCGTCGCAAAGGCCTGCATGCCGTGGTCGGTTTGCAGGCGCGCAGCGCGCCCGCCATCAATTATGTGCGCGACCTGATCCAGCAAGGCTACGTAGGCGAGGTGCTGTCCACCACCCTGATCGGCTCCGGCATGAACTGGGGGCCGGTCATGGAGCAGCCCAACGCCTACACCGGCGATATCCGCAACGGCGCGACCATGCTGACGATTCCGCTTGGCCATACCGTGGATGCGCTCTGCCACGTGCTGGGCGAAATCACCGAAGTCACGGCAACCGCGGCGAACCGCAACACGCGCTTCACCGTGGCCGAAACCGGCGAGGTGCTGCCGATGACCGCTCATGACCAGCTTTGCGTGACGGGCCTTCTCGGCAACGGCGCGGCGCTCGCCATTCACTATCGCGGCGGCGTCTCGCGCGGCACCAATCTGCTGTGGGAAATCAACGGCAGCGAAGGCGATATCCAGATCGTCTCGAACGGCGGCCACGCGCAAATGTTCGAGCTTTCGGTACTCGGCGCACGCGGCGGAGAAACGGCATTGCAAGCGCTGCCTGTCCCCGGGCGCTACCGCTGGGCGCCGCCGCAACCCGCGCCGGGATTCTCCTTCAATGTCGCGCAGGCCTATGTCCGGCTCGCGCAAGACCTGCGCGACGGCACGCGGCTTTGTCCCACCTTCGACGACGCCGTGATCCGGCACAAGCTGCTGCACGCCATCGAAACCGCCGCGCGCACGGGCGAGCGGCAGCGGGTGAATTGAACGACGCAAGCACTCAAGACATGGCGGGGCGAGCAGCGCCCCAAGGTAACAAGGACAACAAGGAGAACTGAATGAGTCGCACAGCATTGGTAGTCGGCGCGGCCGGCGGCATGGGCACCGAAGTGGTGAAGCAACTGGTGCAGCAGGGTTACGCCGTCACCGCGACAGTTTTGAACGACAACGAGGCCGCGCACCTGCGCGCAAGCGCACCGGGCGTGAGCCGCACGCTCAAGCTCGATCTGGCCGACGCCGATCGCGTGCTCGACGACCTCAAGGCGCTTGCCCTGCCGTCGCTCGACGCGGTCGCGGTCTGCGCGGCGGTCGGCCCGACCGGGCCGCTCGAAATCGCCTCGCTCGCGGGCCTGCGCCGCACGCTCGAAATCAACACCGTGGCGGCTGCGGCGATCTTCCAGGCCTGCATGCCCGCGTTGCGCGCCGCCAAGGGCCGCCTCGTGCTCATCAGCTCGTTCGCCGGCAAGGTCGGCCTGCCGTTTCTCGGCCACTACGTCGCGTCAAAGCACGCGCTGGAGGGCATGGCCGACGTGATGCGCCGCGAAGCCAAGGCCGATGGCGTGGAAGTCGTCCTGATCGAGCCGGGCGGCGTGAAGACACCCATGGTCACGGGGCAACTCGAGAGCGTGGCGCGCGATCGTGCGGCGCTCTCGCCCGAACACGCGGCACGCTTTGGCGCGTTCTACGACGGGTTTCTCGCCGTGGCGAACAAGTCATGGGACACGATGCTCGACCCTTCCGTGATCGCCGACACCGTGCTGGCCGCGCTGCAAGCGGATTCGCCGCAGATTCGCTACCCCGTGGGCAACGACTCGCGTTTCCTTTGCGAAGTCGCGCGCAAGACCGACCCGGAAATCGAAGCCATCGTGGCGAGCTTCATGGGCGGCGAGGCGTGACGTGCATGGCGCGCATGCCGCGCGCCCGGCTATCTCTTTCCCATGCACGAAAGGCACGGTCATGAAAAAGGCGCTGCTCATCTATTACACGTTCACGGGCGAGGCGCAGCGCGTGGTGGAACTGGCTTCGGGCGAACTCGCCCTTGCCGGCTACGAAGTCGCCACGGCGCGGGTCGATTTCGCCGACCCATCGTTGCGCCTGCAACGACCGCTTTCGCCTGCCGACGTCAAGCGCTGGACGCGAGCGGCGGCAGCGGGGGCGCGCCTGCCCGTCGTCGTGGAGCCGGAGCAGGCGCTTGGCGCGCGCTATGACCTGATCTGCCTCGTCTCCAACACGTGGCAGCACCATCCGTGCGTGCCGATCTGGTCGCTGCTCGCGCGCGCCGAGATGCGCGCCGCGCTACAGGCCACGGCGTTCGCGGTCTATGTGGTGTGCCGGCGCTCGTCGAAAAGGAATCTCGCGCTTATTCGCGAGGAGGCCGAGCAGCACGGCGGGCGCTTCGTCGGCGGTGAGCGTTTCGAGCACCACGGCAGCAATGTGGGAAGCCTGATTCGCACCATCACCTACCTGATGTCCTCCGGCGAGAGAATCGCGCGCTTTGTCGGCCTGCGCCTGCCCTTGCCGCCCTATGGTCTGTCCGAAGTCGCGCGGCAGCGCGTGGCGCGCTTCACGCGCCTCGTCGTTGCCCGCGTGTGAACCCGGAGAACCCTTCGATGTGGAAACAAAGCGCTCACGCGGGCTGCGCGCTCGCCTTCAGCGAGATCACGCCCGAGGACGATTTCCTTCATCCCGTGGCGCCCGATGCGCCCTTCACCAGCATTGAAACGAATCTCTACGGATTCAACATTCCGCACGAGGACATTCAGTGCAATATCTATCTGCTCTGGCATCCCGTGCTCAACACGATGTCGGCGCATATATTCGTTTATCAGGGTGCGCGCATTCTGCGCCATCAACTCGCCGCCGACTATTTCGTCGAGCATCAATATCTGCCCGCCGTCGCCGATATCCGCGACTATCGCCTGCAAATGGGCTCCTGCGAAATGCGGCTGCGAATCGACAAGCCGCTCGACCGTATCTCGATCGAAGTCGACGATCCGGCACGCGCATTCGCCCTGCGCCTGAACTATGAAGCCGCGTTGCCACCGGTGGGGCGGCCAGGCGGCAAGCACTTCACGCAGCTCATGAAAACGCGCGGCGAACTCACGCTCGACGCGAAGCGCCATGTGATCGACGGCTTCTATGTGCGCGACCGTTCGTGGGGTTATGCGCGCCCCGAGCAACCGGAACGCACGCCGCCCTACCGCTGGATCACAGGCTGGTTCGGCGCCGACTGCGCTTTCGTGCTCGCTTGGCTCGATACCGGCTTGCTGGAGAGCGAGGCATTCGGGCCGGGCTGGCACCAGAGCGTAGAAGGCCCCGACAGCCAAGGCACCAACAAGTGGGAGTCCGGCGGTCCCACGCCCAGCCTGAACCTGCGTAGCGGCTGGTTCGCGGTGAACGGCGAGCCTCGGCCCGTCGTGCGCATCGACGTGCGCACGCAGATCGACAACGAGAGCCTGGTCGTCAAGGCCATCGAAATCGATATCGAAGACGCATGCGGCGACGTCCACCACGTAGTGGGCGAAACGGTCTCGATGATTCCCAAGATGTACTGGCAGAACCTGCTCGTCCATATGCATTGCATGCGCTTGCGCTACGACGGACGGCGCGGTGAAGGCGATCTCATGGACACCTGGTCCAATTTCCATATTCGCGAGGTGCAGGCGCGCTGAGGCCGCCGCGCGCTCCGCCTCACGCAAACGGTCTGTGCGCGCCAGATGCGCGCCGCCGTTGCGACCACCGACGAGGAATGCAATGACCGATAGCATCGAACAGTGGTTCACCGGCAAGGTCGCCCTGGTGACAGGCGCGGGTGACGGCATCGGGCGCGCGGCCGCCCTGCTTTTCGCGCGGCGCGGCGCGAGCGTCGTCGTCACCGACGTGCGCCGCGAACGCGCCGACGAAACGGCCGCCCTGATCGCCGAACTGGGCAAACCCGCGATTGCGCTGGATGGCGACGTCACGCACGACCAGGTCGTGGCCGACTTCGTGCGCGGCACGCTCGCGCGTTTCGGCCGCCTCGATTGCGCGTTCAATAACGCGGGCGTCGCGCTCTCCGGCGACGGCGAATGGCGCGAGGAAACCACGCGCAAAACCTTCGAAGTGAATCTCTTCGGCGTGATGGCGTGCCTGCGCCACGAAATTCCCGCGATGCTCGCCAACGGCGGCGGCGCGATCGTCAATACCGCGTCGCTCGCGGGCTTCATTGCCTCGCGAACCTCGTTTCAACCCGCTTATACCGCGAGCAAGCATGCCGTCATCGGCGCGACGAAGTCGGCCGCGCTCCAGTATGCGCGGCAGAACCTTCGCGTCAACGCGCTGTGCCCCGGCGTCACGCGCACGGCGATGATCGAAGGAATCATGCAGACGTCGCCCCAGGTGCGCGAGATGCTCGAAAACCACTCGCCCATGGGACGCCTCGCCACGCCGGACGAAATGGCCGAAGCGGCCATCTGGCTCTGTTCGGACAAGGCGAGCTTCGTGAACGGCCATGCGCTCGTCGTCGACGGCGGCAGCCTCGCCGAATAGACGCACATTCATCGAATTCACTGAACCGGAAAGGACATGACCATCATGGGACGAGTCAGCGGAAAGACCGCACTGGTCACGGGTGCGGCGCGCGGGCTGGGCGCCGCCTTTGCACGCAGGTTGATCGCGGAGGGCGCGAGCGTCGTCCTATGCGACGTGCTGGACGAGGCCGGTGAGGCGCTCGCTCACGAACTCGGCGAGCGCGCACGCTTCGTTCACCACGACGTCACTCGCACGCAAGCATGGGAGCACAGCGTGGCGCTCGCCGAAGCGCAGTTCGGGCCGGTCAACGTGCTCGTGAACAACGCGGGCGTGCTCGGCGTGGTCGCCCCCATCGAGCAGCTCAGCGAAGAGGACGTGCGCAACGTCATCTCCGTGAACCAGATCGGCACCTTCCTCGGCATGCAGGCCGTGCTGCCCTCCATGCGCCGCGCGGGCGGCGGCTCGATCATCAACGTGTCGTCGACGAGCGGATTGCGCGGCGTGCCTTGCACGCTCGCCTACACCGCTTCCAAATTCGCCGTATGCGGCATGACCAAGGTCGCCGCGCTCGAACTGGCGCAGTACGGCATACGCGTGAATTCGCTGCACCCCGGCCCGTTTCGCACCCACATGACCGCGGGCGACTCCGATTCGCTCCAGCAGATTCTTTCGGTGGTACCCGCCGGCCGGGTAGGCGAACCCGACGAACTTTCGCACATGATGCTTTTGCTCGCCTCCGACGACATGCGCTTCGCCACGGGCGCGGAGTATGTCGTCGATGGCGGACTGACTTGCCGCTAACGCGCGCGTTTCTCTCAAACCAATCCAATGGAGACACACATGGACAATCTATCAGGCAAGGTGGCGGTCGTGCTCGGCGCGTCGGCCGAGGGCGGCACCGGCTGGGGCATCGCGGAAGGACTCGCGGCGGCGGGCGCCAAGGTCGTGGTCGCCGCGCGCAGCCTCGCGCCGCTCAAGCGGCTCGCCGAGAAGATCGGCGGCACCGCCATTGCGTGCGACGGCGGCGACGAAGCGCAGATCACGGCGCTGCGCGACGAAACGCTCAAGCGCTACGGCAGGATCGATATCGCGGTCAACTCGGCGGCCACGCCCACCATGAGCATGATCGCCAACGCCACGCCCGCCATCATGCAGCAGGCCGTGCAGGTGAACCTGTTCGGCATGACTTACTTCGTGCGCGACATGGCCGAAGCGATGACCGACGGCGGATCGATCGTGCTGATCTCCTCGATGAGCGCGACCCACCCCATCGCCCCGCATTTCTCCTATGCATGCGCGAAGGCCGGCACCGAATGCCTCGTGCGCTACGCGGCGATCGAATATGGCCCGAAGCGCGTGCGCGTGAACGGCATTCGCATCGCCACGGTCATGTCCGAGATGGCGCGCGACCTCTACAACACGCCTGGCGTGGGCGAGCGCTTCGTGCGCGAGGTGCCGCTCGGCAGGCTCGGCGAGCCCGACGACATGGCCGACGCGGTGCGCTGGCTCGCGGGCGCGACCTACGTGACCGGAACCGTTCTGGACGTGAGCGGCGGCAACCAGCTCACGCGCTTTCCCTACCTGGAGGAGCTGCCGGGCTCGGAAAGCGCCTATGAAGGCGCAGGCGCGCTTTACGACCGCGAACACTGCCGAGGCTTCGCAACCGGCAAGGCGTGAGCGCGTCGCGCACTGCGGAGTTTTAGCGTGCCTTGTCGCGCGGCAATCGATCAGCAAATTAAACAGGAATGCAGATTATGAATGTCCTATTGTTTGGGGCCACGGGCTATATCGGCAAGCATGTCGCCGCGCGCCTGCTGGCGACGGGCCACAGCGTCACCGGCTTTATCCGCAACGCCTCTAGCGCCGCCGCGCTCGAAGCGGCCGGCCTCGTCACGCTACAGGGCGACCTGAGCGACGACGCCCTGCTCGCCACGCTCGGGCGCGAGCACGACGCCATCGTCTGGGCCGCCCAGTTGATGCTCGAAGACGAGCGCCATGTCGTCTCCACGCTGCTCGCCAATTTCGAGGGCACGGACAAGCCGTTCCTCTTCACGGGCGGCACGAGCCTGCTTTCCGAGCGCACCAATGGCGACTGGAGCGAAAACAACTATGCCGAGGACGAGGCTTTTCCGCCGCGCCGCCAGATCGCGCCGCGCCTCGATATCGAGAACATGGTGCGCGCGCATGCGCAGCGCGGCGTGCGCGCCATCTGCATCCGGCCGCCGCTGGTGTGGGGACATGGCGGCAGCAAGGTGATCGCCGATCTGTACCATTCCGCCTCGAAAACCGGCGCCGTGTGCTACGTGGGGCGCGGGCTCAACGTCTATTCGAACGTTCACGTCGATGACCTGGCAGAGGTGTACCGGCTCGCGCTGGAAAAAGGCGTGGCGGGTGCCCTTTACCATGCCGTTTCAGGCGAAGCGAGCTACCGTTCGCTTGCGCAGCAGATTGCGCGGCATCTGAACGTGGCGACACGCAGCGTCACCGTGAGCGAAGCCGCCGAGATCTGGGACAAGTTCATGGGGCCGATCGTGTTCTCGTCGTGCAGCCGCACGCGCTCGCCGCGCGCGCGCGCCGAACTCGGCTGGACGCCGCAAGACACCCGTCTCGACATTTTCGAGGACTGCGTGGCCCCCGCCTATCGCGACGCCATGGGCGAACGCGCCCTGCCGGCCTGGGTTCGCGCACCGGCCTGACGCAAGAAAAAAGCCGCGCCTTTAAAGGCGCGGCGGGTTCATCGTAGGTCCGGCGCGTGCGTCACGCTTCGGTCTTGACGTCGAAGTACGTGTGATAGCGCTTGAAGAGTTCGCGTTCCTCGCTGAGATGGCCTTGCGCGTCCACGTTGTATTTGTGCGCGGGCCGGCTTTCGCGCGGGTTCGCTTCCAGATACGCCTGCATGGCGTTTCGCGCCGTATCGCTCAGGTCGATGCCCATTTGACCGTAAGCGCGCTCGACCTGGCCGACCGGATCGGCAATGAAATCGCCGTACTGCATATGGTGCACGCGCTCGCGCGGAATCGCCCCGCTTTCGATTTCGTCAATGACCTTGTCGAACAGCCCTGCCAAACCGCGCGGATTGGTGAGTTGCGCCACCGCCTGCTCGGGCATCGGACGGTCGCTGCGCGTCCAGATGATCGTGCCGATCAGGCTCGTGACCGACGACATCGTCTTCACAGGGTCGCGGTGTATCCAGAGCAGTTGCGCATTCGGGAACGCCGCGAAGAAGTCGGGCAGCACCCGCAGCGCGTCGGGGCTTTTCAGCAGCCAGCGCTTGCGCGGATTCTTCCATTGCAGCACCTTGAGCACGCGCCTGGCATAGTCGAAAGCAGGCTTATGGCTTGGCCGCGCATAGATGTACTGGTCGTAGCTCGGCGTGAAGCCGCAAAAGATCATCCACGCGGGGCTCTGGAAACTCGCCGCTTCAAGCTGGATCAATTCGGTCGGCATGGCGCCGCCGAACTCGTGAATCGACGTCAGTTCCGGCGTCACGCGGTTCCATTGCGTCATTCGCGCGTGCGCCAGATCGATGCGCGGGTCGCTATGGTAGGTGGCCGCCTCCGGCGCCGGGCACGGAAAGAGCGCTTCCCAGTGGGTTGGCGTGCCGTTGTCGGGGTCGAGTGCCATGAGGTTCTGTAGCGCCGAGGTGCCGCTGCGCCCGGAGCCTGTGACCAGCACCGGCGGCGCGAGCACGACGTCGTCGATCTCGGGGTGCTGCTTGTACAGTGCCTCGACACGCAAGCGCAACTCCAGATACATCAAGAGGTCGCTGCGCGAGAGGATGCGGCCCATCAGGTTCAGATCCGCCTCCTCGTCGAGCGAGCGCACGTAGATCTGAAATGGTTCGAGCCAGTCGTCGCCGCCAAAGTCGTCAAGCCCGGTATTTCGCTTCGCATGACTGATCAATGAATCGGCATCCAGCGGAATAATGCCGCGCAGGTCCAGATGCCGCCCCTCCTCGTTGATGCGCTGCACCCATTCGGGCCTCGGCGGCGGCGTCCACGATTTCACGCGATAGTTGTTGTCACTCACAGTTATCTCCTCCTCCGCCCCCTTGCGGGGGCGCAATAATAAATTATTCGCCGTACAGCTTCAGCATGGCCTGACGACGCCGTTCCATGGCGGCCTCGCGCTCCTGGGCGCTCACGCGCTTCGTGCCGGCGGGCAACAGGCGCTCCAGCTCCGCGAACTTCACGAGCCGCGACGTCGGCACCGGGCTGCTCGTCGCGCGATAGTTGCGGAACACCACCGTGCCTTCCACGCGACCGCACGGATCGAGCCAGTTGTTCACGCCGGGGTCGCGCAGCGACACCACGATGCGCAGCTTGCCGTCGCCATCCACGGTCGATTCCCAGTTGTTGAGGCTGCTTTGGCGCGAACTGAAATTCAGCGAGCGCGACCACACATCGCCGAGCTGGAACGACCAGTACACGCCGTTTGGCACCTGGTCCATTTCGATCACGAGTGCCTCGTCGTCCTTCAATTCGAAAACGCCCATCGCATAGTTCGAGGTGGGGCTGCCCACCTGGCTCGTCACGGTGCCCGGCAGCAGGCCCATGACGTTCTTCTTGCCGCCCGCCTGCGCGAAATACATGTCGTACAGGTTCACGTTGAAGTCGTGCGTGAGGTAACGCACGAACAAGGTGGCGCGCCGGATGCGCGCGGCCATGGTGGCTTCGTCGAACTCGTCGCCGTCGTAGTGGTCTTGCGGCAACTCGCTGATCCGTTCGAGGCTGAGTTCGCCCGGATCGCCGTCCCAGCGCGGCAGCGCCCGGCGGATCAACATGAACTGGAACCCGATCTCGGGATTGAGGCGAATCCAGTTGCCGTCATGCCGCTGCGGGCTCAGGATCACTTCGAAGCGCCCGTCGTCGTCCACCTTGAAGTCGGCCCAGTCGTAATTGCCGTCCACCTTGACGTCCGGCTCGCCGAACAGGCCGTTGAGCGTTTGCAGCAGAAAGAGCGATATGTCTCCCATGCGCCCTTTCAACCGGTAAGTCTGCGCACCGTCCACGAACGCCACGCCGTACAGAAAGTCCTGCCCGTTCTGGCCGAGCGTGTACATGTCGGTGGACCAGCCGCAATTCACGAAGATGCGCGGATGCAGCATGCGCGGCGCAATCGCGAAGTTGTACGCCATTGCCTGCATTTCCATCAGCGTGTGATAAGCCTTGGCGCGATGCTGCGGCGTTTGCTGAAAGCGCGGGGTTGCCTCCATCTGCTGGCGCATTTCATCGAGCGCTGCGTGGTAAGCGAACCACGCCTCGTTCAACTGCGGGCTTGCCGTAATCTGTGAAGCTGTCATGTCGTTTCCTCCGGTTGATATGATGTCGTGGCGCGCGCCAGGCGCATGCGCTCACTTGTCGTTGACGAGAATGCCGAACTGCTTCAGGTGCGCGATGATCGCCTCGCTGGCCTGCTCGACGGTAAGCGCCGTGGTGTCGATGCGGATTTCCGGGGTTTCCGGCGCTTCATACGGCGAGGAAATGCCCGTGAAGTTCGTCAGCTCGCCGCGGCGCGCCTTCTTGTAGAGTCCCTTGGGATCGCGCCGCTCCGCCACTTCAATGGGCGTATCGACGAAGATTTCGATGAATTCCCCGGCCGCGAGCAGACTGCGCGCCATCTCGCGCTCCGCCCTGAATGGCGAGATGAACGCGGTGAGCACGATCAGGCCCGCATCGACCATCAGGCGGCCGATCTCGCCCACGCGCCGGATATTCTCGACACGGTCGGCCGTCGTGAATCCCAGGTCCTTGTTGATGCCGTGCCGGATATTGTCGCCGTCGAGCAAATAGGTATGGCGGCCCATGGTTAGCAGGCGCTTTTCCAGCGCGTTGGCGATGGACGATTTGCCCGCGCCAGAAAGTCCCGTGAACCACAGCACGCAGGACTTTTGCCCCTTGATCGCGCTGCGCGACGCCTTCTCCACTTCCATGGGCTGCAAATGGATGTTCTTCGAGCGGCGCAGCGCGAAGTGCAGCATGCCCGCGCCCACCGTGTGATTGCTCAGGCGATCGACGAGGATATAGCCGCCCGTGTCGCGATTCTCGCGATAGGCGTCGAACGGAATCTGCTGGTCCACGCTGATGTTGCATACGCCGATGGTATTGAGCGTGAGCTGGCGCGAGGCCAGGTGTTCCATCGAATTGACGTCGACCTGGTACTTGATGTCCGTGACCTGAACGTTGACCGTGCGATTGCCTCGCTTCATCAGATACGTGCGCCCCGGCAGCATGGGCTCGTCGTGCATCCAGACGATCGTCGTCTCGAACTGGTCCGCGCATTCGGGCGGGGCGTCCGAGCAGGCGATCACGTCGCCGCGCGAGCAGTCCACTTCGTCGGCCAGTGTGACCGTGACGGACTGGCCGGCCACGGCGCGCTCCATGTCGCCGTCGGCGGTCACGATGCGGGCGATGGTGCTGGTGCGCCCCGAGGGCAACACGCGCACCGCGTCGCCCGCCTTGACGATGCCGCTCGAAATCGTGCCCGCGAAGCCGCGGAAGTCGAGATTCGGGCGGTTGACCCACTGCACCGGCAGGCGGAACGGCGCTTTCTGCAAATGCTCCTCGTCCACGGGCACGGTTTCGAGGTAGCCCATCAGCGTGGTGCCGCGATACCACGGCGTGTTCTCGCTGGGCCCGGTGATGTTGTCGCCCTTGAAAGCCGACATCGGAATGTAGGTGATGGCGTCGAAGCCGAGATGACTCGCGAAGGCCGCATACTCCTCGCATAGCGAACGAAATACCTTCTCCGAGTAATCGACGAGGTCCATCTTGTTGATCGCGACGACGACTTTGCGAATCCCGATCAGCGAGACGAGATAGCTATGGCGGCGGGTTTGCGTGAGGATGCCCTTGCGCGCGTCCACCATCAGCACCGCCACGTCGGCCGTGGAGGCGCCGGTCACCATGTTGCGCGTGTATTGCTCGTGGCCCGGCGTGTCCGCGACGATGAACTTGCGCCGGTCCGTCGAGAAGAAGCGGTACGCCACGTCGATGGTGATGCCCTGCTCGCGTTCCGCCGCGAGGCCGTCCACGAGCAGCGCGAAGTCGAGTTGCTCGCCCTGGGTGCCCATCTTGCGCGAGTCCGCTTCGAGCGCCGCAAGCTGGTCCTCGAACAGCATCTTCGATTCGTAGAGCAGCCGCCCGATCAGCGTGCTCTTGCCGTCGTCTACGCTGCCGCAGGTGATGAAGCGCAACAGGCTCTTGTGTTCATGGGACTTCAGATAGGCGCCGATATCGGACGCAATGAGTTCGGATACGTGTGACATCAGAAATACCCCTCCTGCTTCTTTTTCTCCATCGACCCCGCCGAATCGTGATCGATCAGCCGGCCCTGACGCTCCGAGGTTTTCGTGAGCAACATTTCCTGAATCACGGCCTCGAGCGTGTCGGCCTCCGATTCGATCGCCGCCGTGAGCGGATAGCAGCCGAGCGTGCGAAAGCGGACCTTGCGCAGCATGGGTACTTCGCCTTCACGCAGCGGCATGCGCTCGTCGTCGACCATGATGAGCATGCCGTCGCGCTCCACCACCGGGCGCGCCTGCGCCAGGTAGAGCGGCGGGATCGGAATGTTCTGCAAGTAGATGTATTGCCAGATGTCCAGCTCGGTCCAGTTCGACAACGGAAACACGCGCATGCTCTCGCCCTTGTGCTTGCGTGCGTTGAACACTTTCCAGAGTTCGGGGCGTTGCGCCTTCGGGTCCCAGCGGTGGCTTGCGGAGCGAAACGAGAAGATCCGCTCCTTCGCGCGCGACTTCTCCTCGTCGCGCCGCGCGCCGCCAAGCGCCGCGTCGAAGCCGTATTTTTCTAGCGCCTGCTTGAGCGCCTCCGTCTTCATGATCTGCGTATGAATCGCCGAGCCGTGCGTGAACGGATTGATGCCTTGCGCAAGACCCTCGGGGTTCGTATGCACGATGAGGTTCATGCCCAGATCGCGCGACATGCGATCGCGGTGCTCGTACATGGCGCGGAACTTCCACGTCGTATCCACGTGCAGCAGCGGAAATGGCGGCACGGCCGGATAGAACGCTTTCATGGCAAGGTGCAGCATGACGGCGCTGTCCTTGCCGATCGAATAGAGCATCACGGGGTTTTCGGCCTCCGCGACCACCTCGCGCATGATGTGAATGCTCTCGGCTTCGAGCCGTTGAAGATGAGTCAGTGTCATAGTCGTCGATTTCCTCCCACTGGTTATGGTTGGATATCGTATGCTTGCATCCGACAACGCCGACTGAGCAATTAGATATTTGACTTGCGCGGCGAAAGGGTCCGCGCAGCGAAACTGCAACGGCGCCGGTGCCACAGGGCGCGCCGGCGCCACGAGTACGCTGTCGGCCAAGCTTTGCGGCAGGTGAAAGGCCAGAATGCGTTCGGCCCGGTCCGCGAGCCAGTGCGTGAGCGCGGCGGCGCGGTGCCACTGCATGCCGTCGAACAGCACGAACGCCTTGTGCTGCGTCGTGCGAATCAGACGGTCGAGGAATTCGATCAGGATCGGCGCGCGCAATACGCCTTCGTAGGCGAGCCACATCTGCTTGCCGCGATTGCTCACGGCCCGCACGGCGGCCCCTTGCGCACCGCCTGGCAAGTGCAGCGCGAGTTCATCGACCCACAGTATGTCCGCACCTTCCGCATGGGCGCGCGCGGCGATGCCCGGATAGATCGTTGCATGCCAGCGCCGCAAGGGCTCGCTTGCGCGCTCGCGCCGCTCGTGCGGCTTCTCTACCGCGAGCCCCCAGCGGGCGAGATAATTGGTCATGCTGCGCGCGCCCAACTCCAGCGCGAAGCGCTCGCGCAATACGTGGCGTGCAACAGTGGCGTCCCATAGCGCAGCGCCAGCGCCCGCCTGTTCGGGCGTATGCGTGAGCATCAACCGCACGAATTGCGCTTCCGCCGTCGCGTCGATGCATCGACCGTCTCCCGGCATACGACCGCGCGGCCTGACCTTGACCGCCGGCCAGCCGCCCATGAGGAATGCGCGGTGCGCCGCCACGATGGTCGGCGTGCTGAGGCCCGTGGCTAGACGTACCTCGCGTAGCGTCGCGCCCGCCAGGCGCAGCCGGACCGCCTCCGTGCGTTTGTGATTGAGCTCATCGAGCGTCAGGGCTGAGCGTTCGGGCGTATCCATGCGCGATTTGTATCGCATGCATATCTTATTGTAAATATCAATTTTCCCGGTATTGCGGCCCGCGGGACGGCTAGCATACAAGGCATACTCACAAGACGAAGGAAACCGCAGCCCATGTGCCCCGACCCGCAACAATTGTGTGAAGAGATCGCCGCCGTCGCCCGCGAGGCGGGCAAAGTCATTCTCGACGTCTACGCCACGGACTTCACCGTGGACAACAAGGCCGACGCGTCGCCCGTCACGCTCGCCGACGAACGCGCGGAAGCCGTGATCCTGGCCGGCCTCGCGCGCATCGCGCCGGACATTCCCGCCATTTCGGAAGAAGCGGCGTCAGCGGGGCGGATTCCCGACGTGACCGATCGCTTCTGGCTCGTCGATCCGCTCGACGGCACCAAGGAGTTCATCGGCCGCAACGGCGAGTTCACGGTCAACATCGCGCTGGTGGAGCATGGCGAGCCTGTGCTGGGCGTCGTTTTCGCGCCGGCGCTCGACCGGCTGTTCGCGGGTGTGGTGGGCGCGGGCGCCTATGTCGAGGAAAAGGGCGTGCGTAGCGCCATTACGTGCCGGCGCGCGCCGCTCGAAGGCTGCACGGTGGTGTCGAGCCGCTCGCACGGCAGCGAGGCGCCGCTCGCCGACTTCCTGGCGGGCCGCCGCGTGGCGCGCTCGGTATTTGCCGGCTCATCGCTCAAGCTGTGCTTGATCGCCGCCTGCGAGGCCGACATTTATCCGCGCTTCGGGCGCACCATGGAATGGGACATCGCCGCCGGTCATGCCGTGGTGCGCGCGGCGGGCGGCCATGTGCGCACGCTCGAAGGCAGCGAACTGCGCTACGCCAAGCCGGGGCTCGACAATCCGCATTTTGTCGCGAGCGGTCTGGATTGAAGCGGGAAGGCGGGGGCGGGGCCGATCGGCGCCCTCCCCTTTGTCAACGCCGGTTAGCGCTTGAAAAGCGGCAACAAGCCGAATGAAACGTCGTCGCCGCCGCAGCCCGATTCGCCAAGCGACGCAAGGAAGTCGCGCTGCGCGGGATCGAGCGGATTCTCGCGCGAGAAGTCCCACACCAGCGTGCGATGCGCGATCTTCCATACGTTCGCGCGACGTTCATAGCAGTCCAGATAGCGCCCGCCGATCACCACCTCCTTCGCATCGGGCGCCTTCGTGCGGTGATATGCCACGAAATACAACTCGCCTTGCGCGTGATCCCCGTCCAGCCGGTACGACGTGTTCATGATGTAGTGTGCCGTGACCTCGAACGGCGCCATGACTTCGGGCTGCCAGTCGGCGAATGCGGCGGCGGCGCCCTTGAACATCACACCGTGGTCGTCAACGGCGTCCTCGTGATAGACGCTCAGAAGCAGCGCGCGATCGCGCCGGTCAATGGCGCGCGCGTAGCGCACGGCGAGTTCGTAAAGCGCGTCCTTGTCGAGCAGCGCCTGGAGTTGCGCGTCGCGCGGCGCGGCGGCGTGCTCGCCTTGAGCCTGGGCTGTCGGGGTCGTCGTGCTCATCATGCGCGCTCGTCGATCAGCGCCTGCGCGCCGCGAATGAAATGGGGAATATGCGCCACCGGCAGAATGGCAAGCTTGAGGTCGGCCGCGTGGCCGGTGGAGAACAGCGTGGACAGGAGATTCGCGCCCGTGGCGTTGCGCGCATAGGCCCATACCTTGAAGAAGCGCATCGTTGCGTCATCAACGGGTTCGCCGCCGCCTTCGATATAGCGCTGCATGAGTTGCGCCCAGTCGAGTGAGCCGCCCACCGTCACGCTCACATAGCCGAGTTCCTCGGCCGGATCGCCCACGTGCGCGAACTCCCAGTCGAGCACGGCCGAAAGCCGGTCGTCATCGAACAGGAAGTTGTGAAAGCCAATGTCGCCATGCAACAGCGAAGGCCGGCCGGCGCGCATCGGCACGTTGTCTAGCAGCCAGCCGTAAATGGCGGTGAGCGCGGGTGAAGGCGTGTGCTCCGTCTTCAGGTAAAGCTCGTACCAGCTACGAATGTAGAGTGCGGTGCATTCGCCGCGCGACAGGTTCCAGCGTTGCGTGCAGATCGATTCGGTGAGATCGCCCAACTCGGTCAGCGGCTGCATGGTGTGCAACTGCGCCATCACGTCGGCAAGCGACGAAGCGAGGCTCGCGGGCACCTGGCTGCGCGCGCCGAAGAAGTTGCCGGGCAGCTTGCCCGGCGAGCGGCGCATCACGATGAAGTCTCCGCCCGGCAGCAGCCGGTGCGCCGTATCGAGCCACACCGCGTCGGGCGCCGGGAATCCGCGTGCGTGCGCGGCCTTGATCACCGGGAATTCATCACGGATCAAATGGCAGTCGTTTGCAACCGACGGTTTGGAACCGATATCCCTTCGCATGACGAACGATCCCGACAATGCCTTGCCTTCGACATCGAACAGCACCGTTTGCTTGCCATAACCGCCCGCGAGCGGCTGAAACGCGCTGACCCGAAGCCCCGGTTCATCGAAGCGGTCCTGCAAATAGGCGCTCAGGTTTTCTCGCGTGATTTCCGTGCTCTGGCCGGTGCTCGCCGCCTCATCGCCCTGCCCGGTATGCGCGAGCAAATAGGCCGACTCCCACGCGGCCAGCTCGCGAGCGAGTGCGGCCTTGACGCTCGCCGGCAGCGCGGCCTGCGCATTGACGCTCGCCACGACGGCCTGCAATCGAACCAGTGCGTCGCGCCACGCGTTCTCGCAAGCCGGCAGCGCGTGCCCCCCGTCCTTCATTGCGAGCAGGCTCGCGCGAATCGCCGCCAGCTCCTCCACGGCTTGCGGTGCCGCAGCGCGCAGTGTGTCCTGCATGCGCGCGAGCACGGCGTCGAGTTGAGCGGCGCGCGCATGCAGCGCCGCCACGCCCCCCGTCTCGCGATTGAACAGCAATTGCAGCGCGTTCGCGATGGACATGGCAGCGGAACCATCCACGCTGCTGTCCGCGATATACGCCTGGAGTTTCGCGAACTCCTCGTTCAACGCGGTCCAGATACGATTGGCCGGAATCAGCATTGTCTCCCCCACTTATTAGTTCGCTAGCATATTATCATGATGGTGGATGATCGTGGGGCGACCCGGCGGCCAGCGCCGCGTTCGCAAGCACGTCGCGCCTGAGCACCACCGGCGCGCCCCCAAGGCGCTTGCGCACCATCCACTGCGCGAGCGCGGAGTCCATCTGGTCGGCGTGTCCAGGAAACCAGCGCGCAAGCTCCCGCGCGAGCGGGCGGACATAGGTGCAATCGCCCTGGGCCACGAGCGCACGCACCTCCAGCACGGAGGCCATCACCTTGTCGTGTTCCTCGATGTGGCACTGGCGCGCAGGAAACCGGCTCGCCTCCATCCAGTCGCGCTCCTCTCCGAAGTGGCGGCGCGCGTGGTCGATCAATGCATCGAGCGCCGCAGGCGCGAGCGCATCGTTTGCGCTCAGCAGGGCGTCCACACACTCTACGAATTCGTGGTGGGTCGCGTCCATCGGCTGATACCCGAGGAGGTAAGCATCTGTCCAGCCGAATCCGGAATCGTCACTCATGCGATTCATCCCCAGCGTTGATGTTCGATCGAAGGAAAGACTTCGGGGGACATTGCCGCCCCGCAAATCGATCCTTTAAATATATTATTTGTGCATACGGAAATAGTCGAGCAAGAGGTCTCGCGACAACGAAGGGCGGAAAGCGGCGGCACGGAATTCGCGGTTTACCCGTATCTATCCATGGCTGATCACGTCTTGACAGTCAATCGTCTCACTCACATACTTCGCATCATAGTTCGTATGCTAGATGACGATATAGGTACAATCATATCCGGGTTCGCCCTCGCCCGGCGCGAACCGCACGTATGCCAAGGGTCTTTTCGAAACCAGCCGCTTCATCGCGAAGCCAAAAGCCTATGAGACAAGCAGCACAACCTATCGGCGATCTCGACGCCATGCTCTGGATGGCCGACTATCCGTCACGCGGTGCGATGCGGTTTCCTGACCGGCTGGCCATCGTCGCCGACCAGGGCACGCTGACTTATGCGCAGCTCGATCGCGCGAGCGACCGGTTCGGCGCCTGGCTCCAGGAGCGCGGCATCGGCGCCGGTGCGCGCGTGGCCTACCTCGGCAAGAACAGTGAGTTGTTCTTTCCCGTTTTCTTCGCCTGCCTGCGCACCGGCGTGACCCTCGTGCCGATCAACTGGCGCTGCGCGCCGGGCGAGATCGCTTTCATTCTCGACGATTCGCAAAGCCGGTTGCTCATCCACGACGAAGAGTTTCGGGGCACGATCGACGCGGCGCTCACGCAGATCCCGCAGCAACCGGCGCTCTTGCCCACGCGCGCAAGCGATGCCGAGTCGCTGCAAAACGTGCTGCGCTCGACCACAGCTGTGGACGAGACCGCGCGCCGCGGCGCGCCCGACGCCTGCGCCATGCTGATGTACACGAGCGGCACGACCGGGCGCTCCAAAGGCGTCATGCTCTCGCACCGGGCGCTGTCCCTCTCGCGCCATGTCGAAGTGGGCTCGCCGCACTGGACCGACTGGAACGACGACGACATCATTCTCTCGCCCATGCCCAACTTCCACGTGGGCGGACTCTCGTGGATGCTGATCGGGCTGATGCGCTCGCTGACCTGCATCCTCACCGCGGACGCCTCGCCCGCCAACCTGTTGCGGCTCGCGCGCGCGCATGGCGTGACGCGCACGTTCATGGTGCCGACCGTCGTGCGCATGCTGCTCGAACAAATCGGTCCGCAAGCGCCCGCGCCCCGGCTCAAGACGGTGTACTACGGCGCCTCGACCATGGACGCGACGCTGCTCGCGCGGTGCATCGAAACGTTCGGCTGCGCGTTCGGCCAGTATTTCGGCATGACGGAGAACTGCGGCACGGTCACGTTCCTGCCGCCGTGCGATCACGACGTCAACCGGCCACATCTGCTGCGCTCGGTGGGCAAGCCGCTGCCGGGCATGCTTGTCGATATCCGCGACTCGCACGGCCAGTCGCAGGCCGCAGGCGCCCCCGGCGAGATCTGGATTCAGTCGCCCACGCTGATGTCGGGCTACTGGCATCGTCCGGACGCGACAGCCGAAGCGCTGATCGACGGCTGGTACCGCACCGGCGACGGCGGCTACCTGGACGACCAGGGGTATCTCTTTCTCACCGACCGCATCAAGGACATGATTATTTCCGGCGGCGAGAACGTCTATCCCGCCGAAGTCGAACAGGTGCTGCGCCAGCATCCCGCGGTACGCGATGTAGCCGTGGTGGGCGCGCCCGATGCGACCTGGGGTGAAATCGTCGTGGCGGTAGTCGAATGGCATACCGGACAGCAGGCGAGCCTTGCGGAGTTGCGCGCGTTCGCGGCCCAGCGGATTGCGGGCTACAAGCTGCCCAAGGCGCTGGAGGACATGGCCGCGCTGCCGCGCACCGCGACCGGCAAGATTCAACGGGTCGAGGTGCGCAAGCAGATCCGGGCGAAGCTGGCCGGCGCCAGCGAGCCCGCGGGCGCAAACGCCGGCGGCAACCCTTGATTGCGTGTCTTGACTCGAACCAAATGGTATTCTAGTCTACGGTATTTACCCGAAATAAAGTGCGCCGGGCGCTGCCGGCGCGCTGCTTTTGAACCCAGTGACCGAGGAAAACCGTATGAAAAACACCGCAGCAAAGAAAGACGCGCCCACGAGTGCCGCGGCTGCCGGTCGTCAATCCGCGAGGGCGTCCGCGCGGGTGCCTGACGAAGAGAACTGGGATCAACGCCTCGGTTTTGTGATGCACGATGTATCGCGCCTGCGGCGTATCGTCTTCGACGAATTCATGAAGCCGCTCGGCATCACGCGCTCGCAGTGGTGGGTGATCGCCTACCTCTCGCGCCACGACGGCATGATCCAGAGCGATCTCGCCAACGTGCTGGAGCTCGGCAAGGCCGCCCTGGGCGGCCTGATCGACCGCCTCGAAGTCTCGGGCTTCACCGAGCGCCGCCCGGACGACACCGACCGGCGCGTCAAGCGCGTGTATCTGACCACGGCCGGCAACCAGCTCGTGCGCCAGATGCGCCTGAAGAACCACGAAATGAACGAGCTGATTCTCGCGGGCCTCGACCGTGAGCAGCGGGTGCAACTCGCCGCCATGCTCCAGCTCGTGCGCAAGAATCTGCTGTCGCTCAAGCATGAAAGCGACGTCGACGACACCGAGGAGCTGACGAGCTTCGAACTCGACCACTGATACCACGGCGCCTCGCAATCCATGCGCCGCGCCCCGCTGCGCATGCCCTGAATGGCGAGCCTGAACGGCTTCGGTTCGAGGCGCCTTCTCCCCTCTCCCGCATCGCGGGCGCCACGTCCGTGGCGACTCCCCGCAATCCCCGCTCCATTTGCCTCGCACCTTGACGCTGCCACGCGCGTGGCCGCGCCGCGTTAACGCGCCTTCATTGCCGCCGCTCCCTTCGCCGGCTATCCGCACCGTTGTCCCACGAATGCCTTGACTCGATTCGGTATGGTCAAGTATCGTATTCATGCATACCATATAATCGGATAACCTTGAAGGGCACAATGTGATGACTTCGACCTATGGGATTACCGGCTTCGGCGGCTACATTCCGAGGCTCAGGATGCAGCGCGCGGCGATTGCCGCCGCGCATGGCTGGATGGCGCCGTCGCTGCGGTCGCTGGGCAAGGGCCAGCGTGCCTTCGGCAGTTGGGACGAGGACAGCGTGACGATGGCGGTCGAAGCTGCGCGCGACGCGCTCGGCGAGCGCGCGCGCACCGACCTCTCGGCGCTCTGGCTAAGCTCCTGCACGATGCCGTTCGCCGATTTGCAGAACAGCGCGATCGTTGCGGGCGCACTGAATCTGCCGGCCCACGTTCAAACCCTCGACTGCGCCCACTCGCAGCGCGCCGCCACCTCGGCGCTGCTGTCGGCCTTGCGCGCCGCGCAGGGCAACCTGCTGCTCGTGGCGAGCGATCGTCCGCGCGGCAAGGCCGCCAGCACGCAGGAAATCGCGAGCGGCGCCGGTGCGGCGGCGCTCACGCTCGGCAGCGAAGGGGTCATCGCGAATCTGCTCGGCGCGGCGAGCGTGACGAAGCTGTTCGTCGATCACTTCCGCCCCGCCGGCGCGGACTACGACTACGTCTGGGAAGAGCGCTGGATTCGCGACGAAGGTTATATGAAGCTCGTGCCCGACGCGGCGCGCGCGGCGTTGTCGCAAGCGGGCGTCGATCCTTCCGAGGTCAGCCATTTCGTGATGCCCGCGCCGTTCAAGGGCATTGCAAGCGCACTGGCCAAAAAGCTGGAAATTCCGGCCAGCGCGGAAGCCGACAACCTCGACGCAAACTGCGGCTACACGGGCAGCACGCATGCGTTGCTGATGCTCGCGCACGTCCTCGAAAAGGCCGCGCCCGGCGAGGTGATCCTGCTGGTCGGCTTTGGCCAGGGATGCGACGCGCTCGTGTTGCGCGCGACCGATGCGATCCGCGAGTTCGCGCCGCGCCGCGGCGTGAGCGGCGCGCTTGCCGATGCGCAATCGCACGACGCCTATCTTCGTTTGCTCTCCTACGAAGGCGGTCTCGACGCGGAATGGGGCATGCGCGCCGAAAAGAACGCCAAGACGGCGCTCACCGAACAATACCGTTCGAGCGATCAGCTCGCGAGCTTCGTGGCAGGCCAATGCCGTTGCTGCAACACGGTGCAGTTCCCGCAACTGCCCTACTGCGTGACGCCGGGCTGCAATGCGCCGCGCGGCAAGCTCGAACCGGTTTCGCTCGCCGACGCAAGCGCCTCCATGCTCACGCATACCGCCGACTGGCTCTCCTATCACCCTGCTCCGCCGCTCTACGTCGGCTTCGTGCAATTCGAGAACGGCGCGCGCCTGCTCATGGAAGTGGTCGACGTGGGCCAGGCCGGGCTCGATGTCGGCACGCCGCTGCGCATGGTGTTTCGCATCAAGGAAATGGACAAGGTGCGCGGCTACCCGCGCTACTTCTGGAAAGCCACGCCGATTCAGGCGTAATCGAGGAAATACCATGGCAACTGGCATCAAGGACAAGGTCGCAATACTGGGCATGGGTTGCTCGCGCTTTGGCGAGCGCTGGGACGCGGGCACGCCCGCGCTGCTCGCGGAGGCTTTCGAGGAAGCGCTCACCGACGCCGGCATCGAGCGCAGCCAGATCGACGCCGCCTGGTTCGGCTCGTGCATGGACGCGGTCAATATCGGCAACTCCGCGATTCCGGCTTCGATGGCGCTGCGACTGGACGGCATTCCCGTGAGCCGCGTCGAAAACATGTGCGCGACGGGCACCGAGGCGCTGCGCGGCGCGGTGTACGCCGTGGCGTCGGGCGCGGCCGACATCGCCCTTGCGGTGGGCGCGGAAAAACTCAAGGACACGGGCTACGGCGGCCTGCCGCCGCCGTTCAAGGGCACGTTCAACGACATGTGGATGCCGCTCGGCTCGGCGCCGGCCGGCTTCGCGCAGCTTGCGGCGGGCTATCGCTCGCGGCACGGCATATCGAAGGAGGATCTCAAGCGCGCCATCGCCCACGTCTCGTGGAAAAGCCACGAAAACGGCGTGCTGAGCCCCAAGGCGCATATCCGCAAGCGCGTGAGCATCGAGCAGATCCTCGCCGCGCCGATGATCGCGGACCCGCTCGGCCTGTTCGACTGCTGCGGCGTGAGCGACGGCGCGGCCGCCGCCATCGTCACGACACCGGAAATCGCGCGCGCGATGGGCCGCCGCGACATGGTGACCGTCAAGGCGATTCAGCTCGCCATCGGCTCGGGCGTCGAAACGGCCACCACGCAATGGGACGGCAGCTATGTGCGCACCACGCGCGAAGCCGCGAAGCGCGCCTATGCCGAAGCGGGCATCACCGACCCGCGCAAGCAGCTAAGCCTCATGGAAGTGCACGACTGCTTCTCGATCACCGAACTGGTGACGATGGAAGACCTGTTCGTCTCGCCCGAAGGCCGCGCGGTTCACGACGTGCTCGACGGCTTCTACGACCGCACCGGCGGCGGCGTGCCCTGCCAGGTGGACGGCGGGCTCAAGTGCTTTGGACACCCTATCGGCGCGTCGGGTTTGCGCATGGCCTACGAGGTCTACAACCAGTTGCTCGGGCGGGCCGGGGAAAGACAGCTCGCGAATCCGAGCATCGGGCTCACGCACAACCTCGGCGGGGTTCCCTACCTCGGCATCGCGGCGATCTCGGTGCTCGGCCTGCATAGCTGATCCCCGCCGCGCCGCCCTCCGGTGGCGCGGCTCGCCGTGCTGCGCTCAAACCCTTCGCATCCCTCACCATGCTGCCACGTGAAAACCGTCAAGTTCTACTGAAAACCCGGCCGGCGGGCATTCCCCAGGCCGAACACTTCG
This sequence comes from Paraburkholderia unamae, assembly GCF_003268775.1. Lineage (GTDB taxonomy): Bacteria > Pseudomonadota > Gammaproteobacteria > Burkholderiales > Burkholderiaceae > Paraburkholderia > Paraburkholderia unamae. The sequence goes on along the minus strand of NZ_QLSU01000014.1, from coordinate 80,531 downwards.
AGATTGTCAGCCGCCCCTTGCCCGAACTCGCGCAAGGCGAATTGCTGGTTCGCAACGCGTATCTCTCGGTCGAACCCGCCATGCGCGGCTGGGTGAACAGCGCCGCCAACTACAGCACGCCCGTCGGCCTGGGCGAAGTGATGCGCGGTTTCTCGGCCGGCGAAGTCGTCGCCTCGCGTCATCCGGGTTTCGAAGAGGGCGACCTCGTGATGGGCATGCTCGGCTGGCAGGAGTATGCGCTCACGGACGGCAAGGCCATTCGCCGCAAGGTCAAGGAGCGAGACTTGCCGCTCTCGCTTTCGCTCGGCGTGCTCGGCATCAACGGCATTACCGCGTGGTTCGCCCTGAGCGAAGTCGGCGAGCCGCGGCCGGGCGACACGGTCGTCGTGTCGACCGCGGCCGGCGCGGTGGGTTCGGCCGTGGGGCAGATCGCGAAGATCGCGGGGTGCCGTACGGTCGGCATCGCCGGCGGGCCCGCCAAGGCGCAACTCTGCGTCGAAGCGTTCGGCTATGACGCCGCGCTCGACTACAAGAGCGCCACGTTCGAGCGTGAGCTCGCCGCGGCGCTGCCCGGCGGCGCGGACGTCTACTACGACAACACGGCGGGCGCGATCAGCGACGCCGTGTTGCAGCACATCAACAAGGGCGCGCGCATCGTGGTCTGCGGCACGGCGTCGGTCGCGAACTGGGAGCCCTGGCCGCACGGCCCGCGCGTCGAGCGGCATCTGCTCAACAAGGCCGCGCGCATGCAAGGCTTTCTCGTGTGGGATTACGAGCACCGTTACGAAGAGGCCGTCACTCGGCTCGCCGGCTGGGTGCGCGATGGCAGGCTGCGCTATCGCGAAGAGATCGTCGAAGGCATCGAGCAGGCGCCCGGTTCCATCGCATCGCTGTATCGCGGCGAAAACCATGGCAAGCGGCTGATCCATCTGCATCACCGCTAGCCATCCCTCATTGAAGTCACCCATCAACAGTCGGAGCAAACCCATGAAAATCTGTGAAGGTCGTGTCGCTATCGTGACGGGCGGAGGCCGCGGACTCGGCCGCGCCCACGCGTTGATGCTCGCAAGGCAAGGCGCCAAAATCGTCGTGAACGATCTGGGGTCCGCCGCCAACGGTCTCGGCAACGACGTCGCGCCGGCCCAGGACGTGGTCAACGAAATTCGCGCGCTCGGCGGCGAGGCCATCGTCGACACGTCGGACGTGGCCGACTGGAGCGCGGCGTCGGGCATGGTGCAGAACGCCGTCGAAACGTTCGGACGCCTTGACATCCTCATCAACAACGCGGGCATCCTGCGCGACAGCATGCTCGTCAATACGACCGAGGCCGACTGGGACGCCGTCATTCGCGTGAACCTCAAGGGCACCTTCGCGCCGATGCACCACGCGGCCGCCTACTGGCGCGAGCAGTCGAAGGCCGGCAAGCCCGTCGATGCGCGCGTGATCAATACGACCTCGCATTCGGCGCTCTACGCGAACATCGGCCAGACCAACTATGCGGCCGCCAAGGCCGGCGTGGCCACCATGACGATCGTGGCGGCCCGCGAACTCGCGCGCTATGGCGTCACCGTGAACGCGCTCGCACCGCGCGCCGAAACCCGCATGACGCACGGCCTCAAGGAATGGACGCCCGAGCAGCTGGAGCGGCGCAATCCCGAGTGGATCGCCGCGCTCGTCACGTGGCTGGCGAGTCCCGCTTCGCGCGGCGTGAGCGGCCGGATTTTCGAAGCGTGGGGTTATGGCTATTCCGTGGCGGAAAGCTGGCAGCATGGCCCGATTACGCCCGCGACGAAGAATCCCGAGGAACTGGACCAGGCGATTGCCGACATCATCAAGTTCTCGCGCAAGAACGCCGGTATCGACCGCGACAGCTGGCTCGAACCGTAAGTATGCCGCGCCCCTCGAAAGCGCTTGCAACGGCCTTCGAGGGGCGCAGCAAAAAACCAACGGGATGCCGGTCTTGCACTGACCGGGCATCCCGTTGGTTTTTACGGGTGACGGGCCGTGCCCGTCACGCCAACACCACTCACGCTTCAGGCCGACGTCACCTCGTTTGCCGCCGCGGCGCGCGCCTTGAAGCTCGCCACGAGATGCAGGATATGCTGCGCCTGCTTCAGATGCGGCATGTCCAGCATCCTGCCGTCCAGGCCCACCGTGCCGAGGCCGGGGTTGCTGCCGAACACGTCGACCACCCGCTGCGACCAGCTCACCTCCTCCTCGCTCGGCGAAAACGCGCGATTGATGATCTCGACCTGGTCGGGGTGAATGGCGATCTTGCCGCTAAAGCCCGCCTGCCGCGCCGCGCGCGCGTCCGCTTGCAGGCCGGCCGCGTCGGCATAGTCCGCGAACATCGTGTCGATCGGCTGAACGCCCGCCGCCGCCGCTCCGGCCAGGCACAGGGCGCGCGCAAGCTGGTAGACCGTGTCGTATTCGCCATCGGCGCGCCGGTTGGTGCTCGCGCCAAGCGCCGCCGCGATATCCTCGGCGCCCCACGTCATGCCCGCGAGGCGCGGGCTGCATTCGCCGTAGCCGCCGAGCGCGAAGAGCGACAGCGGCGTTTCCGTCGCGACCGGCACGATGCGAATCGTCCCTTCCTCGACGCCCTCTCTCACTTCCAGCGCGTCGAGATAGCGCGCCAGCCGGACGACGTCTGCGGCCGAGTCGACCTTCGGCAGCACGATGCCGTCCGGCGCGCCGGCAACCACGCAAAGGTCACGCAGCGCGGCGGGCGTCGAGAGCGGATTGACGCGCACCCAGAGCTGCTGCGAAGCCCGTCCGCTGCGCGGGCGCGATTGCAGATACTCCAGCACCATCTCGCGCGCGATATGCGTGCGCGAGGGCGCGACGGCGTCTTCGAGATCGAGAATGAGCGCATCGGCCGGCGACGTCACCGCCTTTGCGAGCTTGCGTTCGCTGTCGCCCGGAACGAAAAGCATCGAGCGCAGCGGAACGGCTTTCGCTGGTTCCATGAGTGGACTCCCCTCTTATCGGTGGTTTGCGTTGCCGCGCTTTTCGAACAGGCTGCGGCCGATGATGTGCTTCATCACTTCGATCGAGCCGCCGGCAATGCGCGTGATACGCGCGTCGACGAACGCGCGCGAGATCGGATATTCGGTCATGTAGCCCCAGCCGCCGAAGAATTGCAGGCATTCGTCGACCACGCGCCCGTGCAGGTTCGAAAGCCAGAGCTTCGCCATGGCGGCGTCGTTGCCTTCGAGCTTGCCTGCCATGAATAGCTCGATGCAGCGGTCAACGAAAACGCGCCCGATCGTGACTTCGGTCTTGAGGTCGGCCAGCTTGAACTGCGTATTCTGGAAGTCCCCGAGCGTGTGGCCGAACATCTCGCGGCTGGCCACGTAGTCGATGGTGTAATCGAGCACCGTTTCCACCACAGCCGCCGAGCGCACCGCCTGGGTCAGGCGCTCCTGCGCGAGATTCTTCATCAGCAGCTTGAAGCCGCCGTGCTCCGGCCCGAGCAGGTTCGAAGCGGGAACGCGTACGTCCTCGAAAAAAAGCTCCGAGGTGTCCTGCGCCTTCAGGCCGATCTTCTCCAGCCGGCGGCCGCGCTTGAAGCCTTCGCGCCAAGCCTCGACGATAAAGAGCGAGACCCCGCTGCTGGACGCCTCGGGATTCGTCTTGGTTGCGAGCACAACGACATCACACAACTGACCGTTGGAAATAAACACCTTCTGGCCGGAGATCACGTACTCATCGCCGTCACGCACCGCGCGCGTATGAATGTTCTTGAGGTCGCTGCCTGCGTGCGGCTCCGTGAGCCCTAGCGCGCCGATCACCTCGCCCTTGACCATCTTCGGCAACCAGTGGCGCTTCTGCTCCTCTGTGCCGAACGCGAGGATATAAGGCATCACCATTTCGTTGTGCACGGCGAAGCCCGGCCCGGTGATGCCCGCGCGCGCGAGTTCTTCGACCAGCACGAAGTCGAACAGATGATCGGCGCCCGTGCCGCCGTATTCTTCGGGAATCGAGCAACCGAGCAAACCCGCCGCGCCGGCTTTCTCCCAGATGGCGCGCGGCACGATGCCTTCACGCTCCCACTGAAGATGAAACGGCGTGATCTCGTTCTCGATGAATTTTCGGACTGCGGCTCGAAAGATAGCGTGCTCTTCGAGAAATAGCGTTCGTTCAATCATTTGGCTGTGCACCCCGTGTCGAGTTTCACTCAGGCTCGCAGCAGCGACGCCGCGATAATGTTGCGTTGAATCTCATTGGCGCCGCCGAAAACGCTCCAGCAGCGCCCATACAAATACGCGTAGTTGATCGAGGCCGCCTGCACCCACGGCTGCGGCGAACCCAGGCCCGCTCCGGCCTCGCGATCCCGCGCGTGATAGCACGCGCCATACGGCCCGAGCAGTTCGCGCCAGAACGTCGTCATCGACTGAAGCAGTTCGGAGCCGCGCACCTTGAGGATCGACGCGCCAATGCCGTCGTCGCGGCCTGCGGTCCATTCGTCGACGTAGTGGCGCTCCAGCGCCACGAGCGCGGTTAGCGACGCGTCGAACTCCGCCATGCGCGCCATCACGCTCTCGCGTTCGCCAGGCGACAGGGAGCCCGTGTATTGCTGTGCGGTTTCCCGCATCTGCCGCAGCATGCGCAGCTTGTTGCCGGTATCGGCAATGAATGCGCGCTCGCGCGAAAGCAGAAACTTGGCGAGCTTCCAGCCTTCGCCCTCCGCGCCGACCACGTTCTCCACCGGCACGCGCACGTTGTCGAAAAACACCTGATTCGTGTGGTGCACGCCATCGAGCGTGACGATGGGCTCGACCGTGATGCCGGGCGTCTTCATGTCGATCAGAAGAAACGTGATGCCCTGCTGTTTGCGCTCGCCCTTGCCCGTGCGCACGAGGCAATGCATCATGTCCGCCCAGTGCGCTTCGGTGGTCCACATCTTCGTGCCGTTCACGACATAGTGATCGCCGTCGCGCACCGCGCCGGTTTTCAGCGAAGCGAGATCGGAGCCCGCGTTGGGTTCCGAATATCCCTGGCACCACCAGGTATCGCTCGACAGGATGCCGGGCAGGTAGCGCTGCTTTTGCGCTTCGGAGCCGAAGGTGTAGATGACCGGCCCCACCATGTTCACGCCGTAGGGAATGATGGGCGGCGCCGCGTGCAGCGCGCACATCTGCACGAACGCGTGCTCGCGCTTGACCGACCAGCCCTGGCCGCCGTATTCGCGCGGCCACGCCGCGCCGAACCAGCCCTTGCGATGCAGCGCCTTTTGCCAGTCCACGTAGTCGGATTTGTGCAGATACAGGCCATTCGCCACGTTGTGGCGCGTGCGCGCCGAAAGATGTTCGCCAACGAACTGCGCCACGTCTTCGCGGAACGCCTCTTCATCGAACGCGTCGTCAATCAACTTTTCCACTCCGGCCTCCAGTCGCGCAACATGCTCGTGATCACGGCGAGCCGGGCGTTGCCGTGGCTCACCATCAATTCGTCCGTCACGCCGATGCCGCCGTGCATCTGAATGGCCTCGTGGCCCACCAGGCGCGCGGCCCTCGCGACCACGAGCGCCGCGGAACATGCCAGCCTCGCCCGCGCTTCGCGATCTTCCGCGCCAAGCGCGTCGGCGTATTCGCGCGAGATCGCGCTGGACTCGATGTACGCCATGTACATGTCGACGTAGCGGTGCTGCAACGCCTGATACGTCGCGAGCGGTGCACCGAACTGCACGCGGGTGCGCAGATATTCCCCAGTCACGGCGATCAAGGACTCCATCACGCCCACGGCCTCCGCGCAAAGCACATTGACGGCGTCAAGGCGCGCGCCGTCCATGGCGCGTTGCGCGGCTTCGCCTTCGAGCCAGAGGCCGCCCCGCTCGACGTGTTCGTCTTCGAACACGAGGTCGGCCGCCGGGCGGCCATCCATGAGCCGGTATCCGCTCAACTTTGCGTGGCTTCGGGCGGCATCGACGCGCACGATCACGGGCTTGCCCTGCGCGTCGTCGGCGACGATCAGCCACTCGTCCGCTTGCACCGCATAGGGCACCACGCGCAGCGAGCCGGTCAGGCGCAAGCCGTCGGCCGTTCTTTCGCAGCGCAAACGGTCGCACCGGGCGTCGCGCCCGCCTGCGAGCACGGTCACGCGGCTGCCTTCGACAAGACGCTCGACACACGCCGCGCGCGTGGCGGCGTCGGCGCCTGCGGCGAGCACGCGGCCGGCAACGATGGCCGTTTGCGCAAACGGCTCCAGGATCAGACCCGGCGCGAGCACACGCACCGCGTCGGCGAGATCCCTGGGCGATGCGCCTGGGCCGCCGTGATCCTCATCGAAGGCGAGCGCGAGCACGCCGAGATGTGCGAGCGTGGCCCAATGCTCGCGGTAATCGACGGCGTCGGCGGCCAGCCGTTCGAGCCTGGCGGCGGGGTCGTAGCAATCGGCGAGAAAACGGCGCAGCGTTTGCTCGATGAGGCTTTTGGATTCCGGGTCCAGCGACGTTTGCATCACGATGGGAACCTGTCGGTAAGGTGACGCGCCGTTATTTCTTGGCACTGAGGCAATACATCAGCGCGGATCGCTTGCATGACGCCACAACCTCGCCACGCTGATTGATCGCCGTGTGCAGAAACACCACGATGCCGTTATCGGGACGCGACTTGCTCGCGCGCTTCTCCAGCACCGTCGTCTCGACGCGTATCGTGTCGCCTTCGAATAGCGGCTTTGGAAAGCGCACCTCGTCCCAGCCGAGATTGCCGACCGTCGTGCCGAGCGTGGTGTCGCCCACCGAGATGCCGACCATCAGACCCAGCGTGAACGCGCTGTTCATGAGCGGCCTGCCGAACTCCGTGCCGTTCGCGTACTCGCGGTCGAGATGGATCGCCGCGGGATTGAGCGTCATCGTGCTGAACAGCACGTTGTCGGTCTCGGTGACCGTGCGGCGCACGTCGTGATTGAACTGCTGGCCGACTTCGAATTGTTCGAAATACAGTCCTGCCATTGCCGTTTTCTCCCTGATGTTGTTTCGAGCGTCTCGGAGCGGCGTTCGCCCCGGCACTCGTCTCCCATTAGATCGGATGCATGCATATTATATGTATCGATCCGTTGTAGCAATCCTTTCCGGCAACGCATTGTCGAGGCGATGTGGAATACGGCGCGGCAGTGGCGGCACGCGCGCAAGGAAGAAGATCGGAGAAGAGACCGGGCGTACGCCCGTGAGATAGTCCGCAGGGCCAAAAAGAAAGCGCCTGCCCACACGAATGCGAGGCAGGCGCCAGTGATGCGGTATGCCCGGCGCTTTCGCGCGCCGGCGCGGGTTCAGCCGCGCGAGCGCGCGCCCAGCAGCAGGGGCGGTACGAAACAGCCCAGGCCCCACACGTAGCCAATCGTCGGGACCAACGCAAAGCGCACGGACCAGCACTTGAACACGATGAAGCCGATGACCAGCAGCGCCGCCAGATAGAGCAGCACGCAATACGTCCCCTGTCTCTCGTGCGGCGCGCCGCCGTGCGTGGATGCAGTTTTCGCTCGCGCGCCGAGGAAGAATGCCCGCCAGTTGCCGCTGCTGCGGTTGAGCTGGCGATAAGCGTAGGCCGCCACGGCGATATTGCCCCACCAGAGAATGACGCCGATCCAGGAGAGCGCACTCGCCGCGCCACGCTCGCGCCAGTAGATCCAGCTAACCGCGATCAACAAGCCCACGATCAGGTCGGCGTTGATGACAGCCTGCCACGCGCTGGCGCGGTAGCCCGCGAGGAACACGTCCATCCCGGCACCGTGCCCCACTCCCTCGTTGGCAATGGCTTGCCAGAAGTGGAACGCCATCACCATCATGGCGACGGCAAGAACGCATTTTGCGGCCCTGATGGAACGGTCGGCGGCTGTGCCTTGCATGCTTCCCCCTGCTTTTCGCTGTGTGATGTCACGAGGCGAGCCCTGGCACCTCGAATGAACTGGCGGTCGAATATACAATATTCGTATGCATATGTACATATTTAAACAGACCGCGTCACCCGCCGCCTCACCTTGCGATCATCGAGGAGATGCACTAAAAATTTGCGCGCTTTTAGCGGATTTTTATCGAAACCAGAATTTTCCTTACATCAAGAACCGGTTGACGACCAACTCCTTCCTGCTCGGTGTATCCCCTAATATTTGAATCTATGCATACCATCTTAACGGATACTATACTGCGTGAAGATCGCGTACCGCCAGGTGATTGAACCGCGTGCGCGCAGGAGGAGACATGAAAGAACTATCGAACCATCACGGCTTGCCGGCACTCGGTCTGGTGTTGATCGGCATTGTCGGCATCGGCCTGCAACTGACTGCTTCGCACTTCGAACTCATGCCCGGCACGGTTGGAGACATGTGCGGATTGCAACTGGGCACGCTGTTGATGGTTCTCGGCCTGGCCGGCGCCTGCTTCATTGCCGGGTTGCTCTGGCGGCGCGCGTTCGACGAGCAACGCGCCCTGATGTTCGGCTTCTACGGCGCGCTGCTCGGCGCGGCGTTCATATTCGCCAGCTAATTCGCCAGCCAGGCGCCGGCCGAACGCGCAGGCGTTCGACCCAAACCGCTCACCGGGTCATCAATCCATACACGGGATCATTCCTGTCACGCGTGCCAGGCGTATAAAAGCTCGCGGGCATTCCCTCCTGGACCGCGCTTTGCGGCCGGCAAACGCTGAATTCGTTGGTGATCTTCCGGCGCAGGATGCGCCACTCGCCGTCACGCTTTTCAAACAGATCGAGATAGCGGCCGCCACACACATATTCATGTGGCTGGTTCGCCAGCCCTGCGGCGCGCTGGGCTTCCAGATAGGCGGCGCCGAAGAATTCGCCGACTGCCGTTTCATTTCCGTCTATCGTATGGAAACCTAAATAATAAGCTTCCGAAGTCGCCTGCTTGCCATGCAGATCGACCACAGCGTGCGTGACCGTATGCATCGAGTACGTGCACACCCGCGACAGCATCTCGACTATGCGAGGCGCGAATTCATGCGCCGGGAGATGCATCGCACCGTGATCGTCGGTGGCATCGGCGTGGTAGATGCTGCGCAGCAGCTCGACGTCGAGCCGGTCGATCGCCCGGCAGTACAGGCCGAGCACCTTCTCTATGGCGGCGCGGTCGGCGCATTCAGTCAACGTGCGTAATGTGGGTTCGTCCAGTTCCATTCCCGGCTCGCGTGATCGTTCGGATCGTTGGTCAATGCTGTTGCTCGCGAGGCGTCCCATTCAAGACAAGACAGACGAGTCGCGATGCCGCCCTGTCTCACCGCCTGCGCGGGCGCGTTCAAATCAACATCAGCGGGTCAGCCTCGATGAGCTTGGAGATGGCGCGGCAATCGACAAGCGGGTCGCGCCAGTAAAGCGGCTCAAGCGCGTCCTGCGTTTCGAGCGCGACCGACGAGCGCAGCGCCTCCGCAAATCGCTGCAAGGCCTGCAATGAGCCGACCACACTGCGGTTCTCATCACGATCGATGCAACCTTCGAGTTTCACCTGCAAGCCCGAATCCACGGCGATTTTTACGATGTCCACTTCACTCCTCCGTTTCCCTACGTTTAAGCCCGCGCTTTCATGCGACTCGTGCGCCGGCATCAGGCAATGTCGTTGTCGTCTTGATGCGATTGGATTGGATGGAATCGCGGGACGCGTTCAGGGAATCAACTGAATGCGGCCTACCGGCATGGCGATCGGCGGCGCGCAGGTTCCCGCGTAGTAGAAGCACGGCGCACTGACTGGCGGCGCGCTCGGTGCCTGCATCGCGCGCCACGCGAAGGCACTGGCGAGCGCCGCGCCCAGCGTCACCCACCCGGCTATCTCCATTCGTCGTTTCATCACGCTTCGCTCCACCAGAAGGGCCCTGGGCACGTGCCGGCAAATGCCGCGGCGCACGCGTGCGATCGAGTCGCAAGGCCGGTTTTCAGACGTCGGTCCGACATGACGATCACGCGATGCACAATGTGTCGTTTGACTAAATATTAGTAGTCGCTTGACCCATTTTCAAGCGAAAGGAGTTTGGGGAAAACACTGACCGGTGTTTCGCGAGTTGACAGCACAGGCGAGACTCCGCAACGATAGGAACGGGATTGGGAGGCGCACGGACGAGATGTTAGATATTAGTCAATTGACCCAATCTAGTTAGTCATGCGACTATCCTTCTCATCCAGGCGGTCAAAGGCAAGCGGGAGCTTGCAGGCCAGCGGCTCATCGTCCATGCAGGCGCGCATTAGCGACGCAGCACACGCGGCGCGCGTGCCGGACCTTTCGAAGGCTGCGGCATGGGAGAATTGCTACCTATGAAAGAGATGATCATCACTTCGGCAGAGGTGCTCGGCACGACGGCGGGCGCGCCCGCGCGCCGCGGCAACCGGTCGACCCGGGTACCGGCAATCATCGAAGTCGCCATCAACGTCTTCGCCACGCAAGGCAATGCCGGTTTCACCCAGCGGCGCATCGCCAGCGAAGCCGGCATCCGGCTGCGCACGCTGCAACACTATTTCGCTACACGCGAAGAATTGCTGCGCACCACGATGGAGGAGATGGTCAGGCGCTATTTCGATAACTTCGTCGCGATGGCGCGCGACAGCCGCCAGTCGCCCGAGGCGCGGCTCGACGCCATCGTCGACGCAACGTTTGCCGCACTGACCGGCCCCGGCACCAGCGTGAGCGCCTTCTCTTTCGAATGCTGGAGCCTCGCGGAGCACGAGGAATTCGCGCGCGACCTGATGGCAAAGATCACGGGCGAGTTTCAGGAAATGTTTGCCGACCTGATTGCCGAGCTCAATCCCGCGCTCAGCGCCAACGAATGCGTACTGCGCGGCGCACAGCTCGTTTCGCACCTGTACGGGCTCGTCGTGTACATCCGGCGCGCCGGCAAGGGCAGCGCCGATTCGGATGCCTTCAGGCAGGTCACCAAGGTCGTGTGGAAGGCGCTCAGCAAAGCGCCTCAATAGGCGCGCCGCTTGCCGCGAGGCCCTGCGGCAAGCCCCCTCTCCCCCCACACGCAGCCCGCCGTAATTTGACAAATATCAATGCGCCGTGACGCACGGCGCGCATAGTGAACGAGACCCGCGGCCACGGCACGCCCCCTTCCGGTCGGCCGCTTCCAGCAGGGAGAGCGACATGGAACTCGTCACGCGGCACAGCGCCATTCAGGTGATGTTGAGCGAACACAGGCGTCTTGCGAGCGTCGTGGCCGGCATGACGCGCATGGCCGATTGCATGGCACGCAGTGCCGGTGCGCCGGCGGCGATGCTCTTGCGCGCGATGCTCTACTACATTCAGGAATTCCCCGAGCGGATTCATCACCCGAAGGAGGAGCAATACCTCTTTGCGCGCCTGCGCGAGCGCACCGGCGAATGCGATGCCGTCCTCGATGAACTCGGCCGCCAGCACGAAGACGGCGCGCGCCGGGTTCGCGCGCTGGAGCGTGCGCTCACGCGCTACGAACTGGGCGGCCCCGCCATGCTGGCCGCGTTGCGCGACGAAGTGAACGGCTACGCCGGCTTCTACGCCAATCATCGGAACCTGGAGGAGACGGTGATTCTGCCCGCCGCGCAGCGCTACCTCACCACCGCCGACTGGGTGGAGATCGACGAGGCGTTCGGCGCGAATCGCGATCCGTTCGAGAGTCTCGAAACCGAGGACGATCTCGATGGCCTTTACACGCTGATCGTCCAGACGATGCCCGAGCCGCAGTCCTGAGCGCGGAACGTGCGCTGCGGGGAGCGCGAGCGCGCCCCGCAACTTCACGGCGTCAACTGTCGGGCGGCCGTGCCGGCACCTTCTGCCAGCCGCCTGGGCACGCCCTCACGTACGGGTAGTAGCCTTGGGGCGCATCGCAGTAGTACCAGTAGGCGAGTTCCGGCGCAGCGCCGCCCTGGTCGTTCATGTCGGCGCCGCCGCCCTGGAACTGGGCCTGGCCCTGGCCCTGCTCGATGTACTGCGTGGGTTGCGAAAAGTCGCCGGACACATAGGGGTAGTAGACGCTGGCGATGTAAGGCGGGTAGTAATACGGATAGAACGGATAGCCGTAGATGAAGCCCGGACCGAAGTAGAAGCCGACGCTCACCGACCCGCAGCAGCCGTACCAGCCGCCATGATAGTAGCCGCCGTGCCAGCCGTAGTAGCCGCCGTGCCAGTAACCACCGTGATAATAGCCGCCGCCGTGGTACGCGCCGCCGTAATACGCGCCATGCGCGCCGCCGCTCCAGCTGCCGCCGTGATTCATGCTGGCATAGCCGCCGCCGTAACCGCCGCCGCCATAGCCACCGCCATAGCCCCCGCCGCCGCCATGAACCCAGCCGCCGCCCCTGCCCGCAATCGCCGTTGCGCTGATGCATAGCGCCACCGCCACGAACAGCAGCCGGCATCGATCACGCCCTGTCATGATGCTCACCTCACGCTCGCCATGCGCTTGCGTCGCTCGCGCATCGTCTGGCCCGGCACGCTGCGCGCGCCCGCTTCGAAACCGCCACGGGCTCAAACCGGCATGCACATGTTCGCCATAGCAACCAGTTTAGGCCGCCCGGCAAGAATTTTCCCGGTCGTGCGGAAGGTCGGTCAACCGGCGTTTCAGATAAAAGTCACGCCGCCATTGACGGCAATCGTCTGCCCCGTAATGAACGCGTTGCCGACCACCGTCAGCACGGCCTGCGCGACTTCGTCGGGTTCGCCAAGCCGCCCCACGGGCATCCGCTCGACCACGTTCGCCGCTTTCAGCGGCGCGACCATTTCAGTGTCGATGAGGGCGGGCGCCACGGCGTTCACGGTAATCCCTTCGCGGCCCAGGCGCGCCGCGTAGCCGCGCGTCAAGCCTTCGAGTCCGGCTTTCGACGCGTTGTAGTGCACGCCGACCAGCCCGCCGCCACGCGCGGCAGCCGACGAAATGTTGACAATGCGGCCCCAGCGGCGCGCGCGCATGCCCGGCAACACGGCCTGGGTGCACAAGAACGCCGACTTCAGATTCACGGCGAGCGTGCGGTCGAATTCTGCTTCGGTGAGCTCGTCGATGTCGCGGATCAACCCCGTCCCCGCGTTGTTCACGAGCACGTCGATTGCGCCTAGCCCGCTCTGCACCGCGTCGATCATCGCCTCGACCTCGTGCGCCACCGAGACATCGGCACGCACCGCTATCGCGCGCCCCCCGGCGCTTGCGATCCGCGCGACCACCTCGTCGGCTTCAGACTCGCGCTGCCGGTAGTTGACGGCCACCGCCGCACCGGCCGCCGCCAGCGAGAGCGCAATGGCGCGGCCGATGCCTCGCGAGGCGCCGGTGACGAGCGCCACGCGCTGGCTCAGATCAAGCGTGGAAGTGGGCATGCGGACCTCCTCGGATGTTCGGCGCGTGGCAGGCTAGACACGCTCCCGGTCAACGCAGACGGATGATGCCGGGGCGCTCGCCGAGCGCAGACATGGCGGGCATCAGGGCGCCCGCGAAACTCTCGGCTCCCACGCCCGCACCGCGTTGCGAGGATTGCGCGCGCCACCAGTCGAACGGCGCGCCCGGCCCGTTCAGGCCGACCGCCGCGGCGGGCACGTCGAGTTGCACCGCGAGCGATTCACACAGCGCGACGTCGAGATCGCCTGCGCGCGTCAGCATCACGTAGGGAATGCCGGCGGTCGCGGTCTCGGCGGCTTGCCACGTCCAGTTCGTCATCGCGGTCGGCGCGACGCCACGCCAGGCAGCCGAAAATTCGTCGCCGGCGACGAGCGGGAACACCGCCAGCGCCAGCTTGCCTGCCACGTCCGCCTCGCCTGGTTCGTCCGGCATCGGGCGCCCTGCGGGCTCGGCCGGGCATTGCGCCGCCGCCACCGGTTTGAGTTCCGCCCATGTTTGCAGCTCGGGAAAGGGCCAGCCGGTCAGCAGCGGATAAACTTGCGCGAACGCCGCATAGACGCCTTCGGAAGCCAGCCCTTCAGCGAAGGCCGCCTGTGCCTGGTTCTCCGAAATGAATTCGATGCTTCTGCCTGCGAAGAACACCGCGTACCCGGCGCGCCCCGGCGAGCGTGAAGTCTCGACGCTCACGGCGAATCCGCCGGTTTGCGCCGACAGCGCCTGCGCCAGCGCGGCGTCCCAGCCGCCCGCTTCGGCCGCGCTTTCTTCGAGCACCCACGCGACATCGACGCCGGACTGCACGACCCCGGCGGCCCGGAACACTCGCATGCCCGAAGCGGGCGCATCTTCGCCGTCGCCGGGCGCGCGCACCTCGCAACCGCGCCGCGCGAGCACGCGCGCGAGCGCGGCCGCCCCTTCGGCGGCGCCCACTGCGGGCAGGAATGTGCGTCTCACAGGCATCCGGTCAGGGCTTCTTGCGTTTGTCGGGCACGTCGGGCCGCGGCGGAACCGGCGTCACGCCGGTGCGAGCCGGTCCCGCGAGCGGCGGGCTCAGCGTCCATTCGCCATCCGAGCCGCGAACGATGATGCGGGCAATCGTATCACCCTGAAACGCCGGGCCGGGGATCGGGTCGGTGGCGCGCGGCGGCGGCCCGTCCCACGCCGCCTGGATGTCGGCCACCCGGCTGCCCGGCATGTCGATGCGCACTTCGACATGGGAGTAACCGGCGCGCTGCGCGGAAACGAGCGCATCGGACGCCATCTGGCGCGCGAGATTGGGATGCGCCTGCGCCACGGCCCGCTTGAGCGAGAGCGCGCGCGGCGGTTGCCCGATGGTGCCGTCGATGCCGGGATACTGAATGCCGCTCGTCGTGTCGCCGAAGAGATGAATCTCCTCGCCGGTGCGCCGCGAGAGTTCGGTGGCCTGGGCGATCTCGTGCGCACCGGGCGGCTCGTTTTCGAAGTGCAGCGTGACTCTCGAATCGGGCACCGGCTGGTTGTTGCGCAACTGGGGACGCAACGGGTCGTCGGTGGCGTGCGCGGCCTGATAAGCGGCGCGGTCGGCGGCTGTGACGGCGGCCTGGTAGCGGTCCAGAAACGTCTGCGCCTGCGCGCGGATGCGCTCGGCAGGAATCCTGCGGAACACGGTTTCCGGATTGCCGCCGTTCTGGCGAATCTCCGCCGACCAGATGTCGAGCCCCGGCCGCAGATTCTCGGGCAGCGCGGCGCGCGCGGCGTTCTCCACGGCGCCGATAGCCGGGTTCACCTGCGGCGCGACCGGGCGGGGCGGCGCGGGCGGCAGCGGCACGTGCGCGTTGGGGCCTGCGGGCACGGTGCCGGGCATCGACAGCCGCGCCGTCTGCCCCACGCGCTGCCCGGCCCGATACGCGCGGCTGCCGAGGAACAGCGTGAGCAGGCTGCCGCCGCCCGTGCCCGTCTGGGACGAGCGCGCCTCGCTGCCGAGCGACTGCTCCGTGCCGAGGCGCTGGCCCGTGATGCCTTCGAGGAGCTGGCTCACGCCGATGATGTCGCCCGCCGAATGCAGCAGGGTGAGCGGCACGGGCACGTCGTAGTTGCCGCGCTCGATCTCGTCGCGGCGCGCACGGTACGATTGCAGGCCGCTGTAGCCCGCCATGCCGACCAGCAGCCACGTCGCCTGGCCGCCCGTGATGACCTCGGCCCCCACGAAAAGCCCCACCACGGCCACGGCGAACAGCCCCGTCGCCACGGTCTCGCCGAACGAGGCCAGCACGCTCTTTGGCAGCAACTCGTTGCGGTCGATCGTCTCGTGTTCGAGCGGCTTTTGCTGCGCCTCGCCAATGCGCTCCGAATAGCCGCCCTGGAGCAGATTGAGCAGCACCTGATTGACGGAAACCGTCGCATAGTTCGCATCCTGCATATGGATGCTGGCCCACTGCACGAGGTCGTTGGCGAGCGCGTCGAGCACGCGCTGCAACGCCGGGTCGCCGGTGACGAGGATGTCCTTGCCCTCGGAGTCGAGCGGAATCGAATACGGGAACCGGCGCGACGAATACCCCCAGAGCTTCATCGCCTTGGCGAGGAATTCGTCGAACTTGGCCGACTTCGCCTTGAGCACCTCCGGCGACTGCGCGGCGGCCTCCTTGTCGGCCTCGATCTTCTTGCGCGCCGACGCCTCGACATCGCGCTTGAGCAGGCCGACTGAAATCTCGGCGTAGACCTTGGCCGGATCGGCCTTCGCGAAGTCCTTGTCGTTGCGGTGCTGCTCGTACCAGTCCTGGAAGCGGCGCAGCGCCTCGACCGCGCGCGCCTGCTCCTCGGCGGGAAGTTTGGCGTTCTCGGCCAGGCGCGCCTTCATGAAGCGCAGCCACTCCTGGGTGCGCTCCGCCTCCGGGTCCTTCGGCCGCTCGGGCTGGCGCAGGCTCTGCGCCCACAGTTCGGGCGGCGTGATCGTGAGGAATTCCGGGCTGTCGGCGTGGTCGTGAACCCACTGGTAATAGCGCGCGACGGCTTCGGCCGGTTCGTGCGTCGTTTTGATATACGCCATGAAGTTGCCGTAGGCCCGAGCGACGGCCGGCGACATCGCCGTCTTCGCATCGGCGCAGACCGGCGCGCCCTGCCCCGGTCCCGTGACGCACACGTGAGGGCCGCGAAAGAGCTCGGCATCGACCAGGCTGTCGGCGATCTTGCGGGCCGCTGCTGCGGCGGCGAGGCCGGCGAGCGCGATCGAGACCTTGTTGGTCCCGTCGTCGATCAGGATCGCGCCCTGGGCGTCGATGCGATAGCGCCGCGAATAGGTGCGATCCGGCTCGGGGTTGCTCGCCAGCCCGTACACGGCCACCGCGATCTCGTCGTTGGCCTTGAGCGCGAGCGCGGGCGGCGTCGAATCGCGGCGCAGCACGCCGCGCGCGGGGGCCGCTTCCTGCTGCACGACATGCGCCAGTTCGTGCGCGAGCAGATGACGCCCGCGCGCCGTATGCGGCGCGTAGTGGCCGCCGCCGAAGACGATATCGCGCCCCAAGGTGAAGGCGCGGGCGGACACGGCGCGCGCCGCCGTGTCCGCCACGCCGCCTTCGTGGATGCGCACCGCCGAAAAGTCGCGCGCGAATCGCGGCTCGAAGAACGCGCGCGCGGCGGCGTCGAGCGGGCGCCCCTGCGAGCGGATCGTTTGCTCGACAATGGCGGGGGCTTCAGCGGCGGCGGTCGTGGTGGTAGCGGCGGCGGGGTCGGCCGTCGGCGTCTCGTCATGCGCCGCGCGCTTGCGCATGAGCTGTGGCGGCGCGTGCGCGGTCGGCGCGGAATCGGGGGCCGGCATGCGCATCACCTGGTCGGCGATATGGTCGGCCTCGTGCTCCAGCGGGTCGTCGCTGCGGCCCAGCACGGTCTTCGCCTGAATGGCTGCGAGCGCGGGTGGCGCAATGGGTGGCGCTGTGGGTGGTGCAACGGGCGCGCGCGCAGGCGGCGCCGGTTCGGCGCGCTCGGGCGCAAAGCGGGGAATCTCGCCGGTTTCACGGCCGGGCCGCTCGCCCAGGACGGGCGAAGCTGCGTTCGACAGCGGGTTCGCGAGCGGTTTCGGCGGCCGGCGCGCGGATCTCCCGGCTGGCACCGTTTTGGGCCTGGCGGCCTTGGGAGCAAACACGGCGGGGCGCCTCCCGGATCGTGGCGGCAACGTGGCCGGCGCACATGCCTAACGATTATAGGAATGATCGGATCAGTGCGAAGCGCCTTTTGCCAGGCGGCGTGCGGCTAGACCGTCGACAGCGCGCCGGCGTCCGGGGCCGTCACGACGCGGTTGCGCCCCATGGCCTTGGCCGCGTAAAGCGCGGCGTCCGCCCGCGCCATCACGGCCTCCAGCGCGTCGCCCGGCGCAATGCAGGCCACGCCCGCGCTGAACGTGCAACGCACGCCGTCGTGCGCCGCCCGCTCGAGCGCCAGCCGCAGCGCGTTCGTGAACCGCAGGGCCTCGGGCTTGCGCGTGCCGGCGAACACCACGCCGAACTCCTCGCCGCCCAGGCGCCCGAACAGGTCGCACGCGCGCAACTCCCTCGCCACGACCGCGCCGAAATGCGTCAAGGTGCGATCGCCTGCCGCGTGGCCAAAGCCGTCGTTGATGGCCTTGAAGTTGTCGATGTCGAGGATCGCGACGGCAAGCGGCTCGCCCGCCGCCAGCGCGCGCGCATGCAAGGCGTTCGCCTTCGCCATGAACGCGCGCCGCATGAGCGCGCCGGTCAGTTCGTCGATCGTCGCGAGCTTCTCCATTCTGCGCACGAGCTGATCGTGCGCCACCATCGCCATGCCGATCGACATGCACGGCAGCGTGATGATCGCGAGCCCGACGAACAACACGCTCCAGGCAGTCGGTTGCAGATAGGTGACCGGCGCCATCGCGCCGATGGCGACGCCCACGGCGCGCGCGCCATGCACCAGCGCGCCGAGATACGCGGCCACGGTGACGAACCAGTAGCCGTAGCGCGCGCCGTCTCGCGGCGCGTGCCGCAGCACGAGCGTGCCCACGGCGACCCGCCCGTAAGCCAGCACGGCCGAGACGAGCGCAACCCGCATTTCGACGTCCGGCGCCACGCAGGTGACATACACCAGCGCGCCATAGGCGACGATGAACGCCGCCGTCTCGTCGCGCCGCGCGGGACGTATGCCGAAGAACTGGCGCGTGCCCTGCACGAGCAGCGCGACCGCCACGAAGGTGATAAACCCGACGACCATGATCGCGGCGGGCGCGGGCCGCTCGTCGATGAACAGCACGAGCGACGAGACCACCGCGAGCAGAGCATAAGCCGCGCACCAGCGGTCGATGCCGGGCACGGCGGCACGCCGCAGCGAACCCAGTATGGCGACGCTCATCAGGCACGAGGCGATCAGGATGCCGAATAGCGCGAGGGTGCTGGGCATGAAAAGGGATCGGGCGGGGTCAGTCGTAGTCGGGCGCGAACACGGGGCGCGCCGATTTAAAACAGCGCGAATTCACCGCAAATGAAAGCGAAACGAAATATGTTAAAGCCGCGAAAAGCCCGATCGGTCCAGGCGATAAAGAACCGTATCGTATCGCAAACGGGTAACGGCTCAATACGGTCGAACGGCATTTAAAGCGCTTGGGGGTCAATCCGGAAAACGGCGATCCGGCGGCGTTTCCCGACCGACCGTGCGACAACTCGCCGCATATCCGGCAAGGCGTGGGGCCAGGCCGCGCCCAAGGCGAGCGTCGTACACTATCTCACTTCACGCCCGCCGCCCGGAAAGCCGCCGTGCCTATCCATTACCTGCGCAGCTTCACCTCAGTCGACCGCACCGAGCGGGCCAACCTGCGGCTCGGCCGCGCGCTCGCCTGGGTGGCCGGCGCGATCAACGCGGGCGGGTTTCTCGCGGTCGGGCAGTACACCTCGCACATGTCGGGCATCGTTTCGTCGCTCGCGGACAACGTCGCGCTCGGCGATTTCGGCATCGCGCTGGCCGCGATCAGCTCCGTGATCGCCTTTGCCAGCGGCGCGGCGACCTCGGCCATCCTGATCAACTGGGGACGCCGCCGCGGCGCGCACAGCGTCTACGCCTTGCCGCTGCTGCTCGAAGCCGCCCTGCTGCTGTGCTTTGCCGCCCTCGGCGCGAATCTGGAAGTGCACCGCGTGCTGTTCGTGCCGGTCACGGTCGCGCTGCTCTGCTATGTCATGGGCGTGCAAAACGCCATGATCACGAAAATCTCGCACGCCGAAATCCGCACCACGCACGTCACCGGCATCGTGACGGACCTGGGCATCGAACTGGGCAAGGCGCTGTACTGGAACTGGGGCGTGCCCGTGGCCGCCGGGCATCACGTGGCGGCCGACATGCAGCGCGTGCGCGTGCTCGGCTCCCTGCTCGCCATGTTCCTCGTGGGCGGCACGCTGGGCGCGCTGGCCTTCCGCCATTTCGGCTTCGCGGCGGGCGTGCCCTTGTCGGTGGTGCTCGTGATACTCGCGAGCGTTCCGTTGACCGACGACCTGCGGCGCCTGCCGCTGCGCGAGCGTGTTTGAGCCGCGCGCGCCCTTCGGCTAGCCGCCCAGCGCAATGATCGCCGCGGTCAGCACGACGCCGAGCACCGTCATGGCAAGGCCCGCCCGCAGCGCACCCGCGCCCGTGTAGCGGCCGAGCGCATAGCCCGCGCCGAACAGCATCGCCAGCGTGAGCACGCGCGAGACGACGAGCGCCGTGACATGATCCCTGACGACGAGAAACGGCAGCGCCACCGGGAAGGTCGAGACGACCACAAGCAGAAAAATGCCGAGCGCGCCGAGCAGGTCGTTGCGCACCAGATGCGCGCGGGGCGGCAGCGTGGGCACGGCCGCGAGGCGCACGCGAATGAGTTCGAGTTCGGCGTCGTCGACGAGCGGCTCCAGCGCCCTCGGCAAGGCGTCGCGCAATGAGCGGACGGCGGCGGCCGGGTCGCGCTCGCGCTTCACGGTCAGCGCGAGCGTGAGGCGTTGCCCGCGATCGGCGAGCGTGCGCACGAGGAACATCACCGCGTCGGCGAGACCCCACGCCAGGTTGCATCCGAGCGCGGAAAAGAACATCTTGCGCCCGAGGTCTTCGCCCGTCGAAACCGCCTTGACCGCGCCCACGAAGGTCAAGGCCATGAAGAGGCCGAAACACAGTTCGGTCACGCGGTCCACGGTATTGAGAACCGGCTCGCGCTTTTCGGATTCGTCTTGCCGGGCGTGACTGGCGTTGCTGGCGTTGCTCATGAGACCTCGTCGAAAGGTGGCGGACGCGACGGACTGCCCGAACGATGATAAGTCAACCGAACCATCAAGGGCGATCAGGGACCATCAGGCACCATCAGGCACCATCAGGGGCGGCCGGGCGACGCCGGGGCGCCGGGATCGAACTCGTGCAGATACGCGGCGATCACATCGTCCACCGAGGCGCTGCGGCCGATATGGCCCACCTGCTGCTCCAGCCCTTCCGCGCGCAGCACGTCGCGCGCGCTGCCATGCGCGGCGACGATCCTGAGGATCGCGCCCGCCTCGGCAAGCCCCGCGTGCAAGGTCGCGAGCATGCGCGCGCCCGCGATATCCACGGCCGGCGAATTGGACAAATCGACGATCACCAGTTTGACGGCCCACGGCGCGCGGCGAACCGCTTCCCATACGGCGGCGCGCACGGCGTCGCTGTTGAAGTACAGCAGCGACGCCTCCACGCGGAACATCAGCACGCCGGGTATTGCCTCGTTGTCGGGATGACGCTCGACATCCGAATAGCGGTGCGTGCCGGGAATGCGCCCGAGAATCGCCACGTGAGGATGCGCGGCGCGCCCGATGAGCAGCAGCATCGAAGCGAGCACCGCGACGATCACGCCATTGAGAATGCCCAGCAGCAAGACGGCGACGAACGCGACCATCGAGACCGCGAACTCATAGCGGCTCACGCGCCACAGGTGGCGCAGCTCGCGCACGTCGATCAGGCCTTTGACGGCCACCAGCACGATCGCCGCAAGCACGACATTGGGCAGATTGGTCAGCAGGCCGGTGAGGAACATGAGGCACAGGCCGATGGCAGCCGAGGCGAGCACGAGCGCGAGCGGCGTCTTCGCACCGGCCTTGTCGTTGACGGACGATTGCGACAGGCCGCCCGCCACCGGATAGCCATGAAAGAGCCCCACGGCGAGATTCGCCGCGCCGAGTCCGAGCAGTTCCTGGCGCGGATCGATCTCGTAGCCGTTCTTTTGCGCGATCGCGCGCGCCGCCGAGACGCTCTCCACATACGAGAGCAACAGACATGCGAACGCGAGCGGCACGATGCCGTCCACGTCGCTGACGCGCACGCCAGGCAGCCGCAAATCGGGCAAGCCGCGCGGCAGCGCGCCCACAACGGAGAAGCCCATCGCCCCCAGTGGCGTAACCGTTAGCACAACGATGGAGAGCGCCACCACGATCAAGGCGACCGGCCGCCCCGGCAGATATTTTTCGCCGAGCAGCAACAGCGCCAACGTGCCGATGCCAAACGCAAGCACGACGAAATGAGTCTGCGGTAGCTGGCCCGCCAGAACCGCGATACGTTCGAAGAACGCCTCTCCGCCGCCCTTCACGCCAAAGAGCTTGGGCAACTGCGTGAGCGCGATGGTCAGCGCGGCGCCGGCCTTGAAGCCGAGCAGAATGGTTTCGCTGATGAAGTTGACGAGCGAGCTTAACCGCAGCAGCCACCCGATCAGGCACATGAGCGCGACGAGCAGCGCCGTCAACGCGGCAATCGATGCGAAACGCGCCGCATCGCCGCCCGCGAGATCGACGACCGTCACGCCCACCAGCATCGAGATCGCCGACGTGGGCCCAATGGCCAACTGGCGCGACGAGCCGAACAACGCATAGCAGATACCGCTGACCAGGTAGCAGTAAATGCCGAATTGCGGCGGCAACCCCGCGAGCGTCGCATAGGCGAGCGACACGGGAATGGCATACGCGGCCAGCGTGACGCCCGCCACGAGATCCGCGCCGAGCCAGGGCAGCCGGTAGCCCGGCAGCCATTGCGCCACCGTGAAGATCGCGCGCCAGCCTCGCGGCGGCGGCGCGCCTGCCTGGCTCACAGCGGCTACGTGCCCTTCGTCCATCGGTTCCTCCTTGCCGATCGGCCGGTCCATTGGGGTCAGGCCAGATTAAGGCATTTTCCGCCGCTTGCCGGTCACTGGCTATCGGAGTAGCAACGGACTACCATAACTATCTGCGCTCGGAGGGGACGGCAATGGCTACATATGGTATCGACGGCGTGCGCATCAGCGCTTCCACGGACCGCGTGACGCATGTGCGCTGGGCGGCAATCGACCCCCAGACGCACGACTGGCTCTCGCAGCCCAAAATCTCCGAGATCGCGGACGTCACGCAGGACATCCGCTCGGGCGCCGTGGTGTATTCCGTTTTCACGCTGGGCGGCAGGCGCTACCTCGGGCCGAAGATCAAGCCGGTTCCGCATCCCAATGGCATCGACGGCATCGACATGGAAGTGCCCGACGGCAGCGTCGAAAAATCGATGGACGATCTGCCGCGCGTCTAGCCGGGCCGGGTCAGGCCGGATGCCTCAGGTCACCGCTCAGGTCACCGCTCAAGCCACCGCCCCGGCCGCCTCCTCGATCAGTGCGCGGATGTGCGCGGCCTGGCCCGCATCGGTCGGGTTGTAGACGATCATGTGCAGGTCCGGGCGGCCATCGACGGAAAACGCCGACTGCTCCAGCTCCACCAGCCCGAGCGTCGGATGGTGCAAGCGTTTGACCGCGGCCGCTTCGCCATGCGTATGCACTTCGTTGTCTCGCCACAGGGCGTCGAACTCGGGGCTCACGCTGCACAGCTCATCCACCAGCTCGCCCACTGCCGACACGCCCCCCGCGCGCGCGACATCGGCGCGAAACGCCCCCACCACGAAACGCGCCACGCTGTCCCAGTCGTGCTGTTTCGCGCGCACGTCGGGGTTGCAGAACAGGAAACGCAGGATATTGCGCTGGCCGGCGGGCAGCTTGCCGTAGTCGGTCAACACGACGGCGGCCGCGCGATTCCACGCCACGACATCCCACGTGGCGGTCTTGACGATGGCGGGACTGAAGCTGAGCGAATCGAGCAGGCGTTGCAGCCGTGGATTGACCCCGTCAACCGGCCGGTAGCGCACTTCGGGCGGCCGCCCGAGGCCCAGCATGAAGAGGTGTTCGCGTTCGGGGTCGGTGAGCATCAACGCGCTGCAAATGCGCTCGAGCACCTCCGCCGAAGGCGCGCCGCCGCGCCCCTGCTCCAGCCACGTGTACCAGGTCGGGCTGATGTTGGCGCGCTGCGCGACTTCTTCGCGGCGCAGCCCCGGCGTGCGCCTGCGCCCGCTAAAGCCAAAGCTGGCGGGGTCCAGGCGCGTGCGGCAACGCCTGAGAAAGTCGCCGAGCGAGCTGGCCGAATGGATGGGAATGGAAAGCCTGTTAGTCATCTTACTATGATGATCTCACTACTTTAACGGTATAAGAATTCCAAGGATAGTACGCACGTCACGTCACCACCAGGGAGTTGACCATGCGTATTTTTCTGACCGGAGCGACCGGTTTCATCGGCTCGGCGCTCGTGCCCGAACTCATCGGCGCCGGCCACGAGGTGACCGGCATGACCCGTTCCGAGGCGGGCGCGCAAGCGCTGGCCAAAGCGGGCGCCGAAGTCCACCACGGCACGCTGGAGGACCCGGAAAGCCTGCGCAGCGGCGCGGCGCGCGCGGACGCCGTGATCCACGCGGCCTTCGATCACGACTTCTCGCGCTTCCTCGAAAACTGCGAGAAGGACCGGCGCGCCATCGCGGCGCTCGGCGCGGCGCTCGCGGGTTCGAACCGCGCGCTGATCGTCACCTCCGGCACCGGCGCGGGCCTGGGCGAGCACGGCGAGCCCGCCAGCGAGGACGTCTTCAATCCGGGCCATCGCAATCCGCGTCTCGCCTCCGAACTCGCCGCGCAAGCGCTGCTGGAGCAAGGGCTCAACGTAGGCGTGATGCGCCTGCCGCAAGTGCACAACCCGTTCCGGCAGGGGCTCATCACGCCGCTCGTCGCCATCGCGCGCGAGAAGGGCGTGTGCGCCTATGTGGGCGACGGCCAGAACCGCTGGCCGGCCGGGCATCTCTCGGACGTCGTGCGGCTGTACCGTCTCGCCGTCGAGAAGGGCGCGGCGGGGGCACGCTATCACGCGGTGGGCGAGGAAGGCGTAGCAAGCCGCGTCATTGCCGAAGCGCTGGGCCGCGGACTGAACCTGCCCGCCGTGTCGATCGCGCCCGAAGAAGCCGCCGCGCATTTCGGCTGGATGGGCATGTTCGTCGGCATGGACATGCCCGCTTCGAGCGCGCTCACCCAGGCACGCCTTGGCTGGCGTCCCACGGGGCCGACGCTCATCGCCGATCTCGACCAGGCGCGTTTCGCGCAAGCGTAACGGCAAGCGCCGCCAACCCGATGCCTGCCACTGCTGCTTGATCAGTCATCCTGAAGACTTGAGGAAGCGGAAATCGCAGCCCTCGTCGGCCTGGAGGATCTCGCGCTCGTAAAGACTCGCATAGCCGCGCGCATGCCGCGGCAGTGCGCGCGGCGGTTGCGCTTCGCGCCGCCGCGCGAGTTCGTCGTCGGGCACGAGCAGTTCGAGCGAGCGCTTCGACACGCTCAGACGGATGCGGTCGCCGCTGCGCACGAGGCCGAGCGGGCCGCCCGAGGCCGCATCGGGCGTGATGTGCAGCACGATCGTGCCGTAGGCGGTGCCGCTCATGCGCGCATCGGACAGGCGCACCATGTCCTTCACGCCCGCGCGCGCGAGCTTGCGCGGAATCGGCAGATAGCCCGCCTCGGGCATCGCCGCCTCGCTCGTGGGTCCGGCGTTTTGCAGCACCAGAAAGTCGTCGGGCGTGACGTCGAGCGCGTCGCTGTCGATGCGGTTTGCCAGGTCCTCCAGCGAACTGAACACCACGGCGCGCCCTTCCTTCTCGAACAGCGCCGGGTCGGCGGCCGAGCGCTTGAGGATCGCCCCGCGCGGCGCAAGATTGCCGAACAGCGCGACGAGCCCGCCGGTTTCGCGCACCGGCTGCGCGGCGGGCCGCACCACCTCGCGATCCACCCAGCTCACCGCGTCGAGCCGCTCGCCGAGCGTCTCGCCCGTCACCATGCGGCAATCCAGATGCAGCAGCGGCTTGAGTTCGCGCAGGATCGCGGGCACGCCGCCCGCCGCGTACAGGTCTTCCATGTAGTGCTGACCGGTCGGTTTCAGGTCGACCAGCACCGGCGTCGTTTCGCTCAGCGCGTTCAGGTGCCGGAGATCGACCTGGATGCCAAGGCGCCCCGCGATCGCCGTGAGGTGGATCACCGCATTGGTCGAGCCGCCGATCGCGAGCAGCACGCGCAGCGCGTTCTCCACCGAGCGCGGCGTGATGATCTCACTCGGCAGGATGGGGTTCGCGATCAGGTTGAACGCCACGCGGCCGGTTTCCTCGGCAATGCGCAGGCGGTCGGCATCCACGGCCGGGCAGGCGGCGCTGTTCGCGGGCATCATGCCGAGCGTTTCGGCGATGATCGCCATCGTGCTGGCCGTGCCCATCACCGCACAGGTGCCCGCCGTCGAGGCGAGACGCCGCTCCACGGTGTCGATCTCGTCGGCGTCGATATCCCCGGCGCGGAACTTCGCCCAGAAGCGGCGGCAATCGGTGCAGGCGCCAAGCCGCTCGCCGCGATGCCGGCTCGTGGACATCGGCCCCGCCACGAGCTGCACGGCGGGCAGGTTCGCCGAAGCCGCGCCCATGAGCTGCGCGGGCACGGTCTTGTCGCAGCCGCCCAGCAGCACGACCGCGTCCATGGGCTGCGCGCGCGTCATTTCCTCGACGTCCATCGACATCAGGTTGCGGAATTTAAGGCTCGTGGGCGTGAGAAACGTCTCGCCGAGCGAGATGGTCGGAAACTCGATCGGCAGGCCGCCCGCGGCCAGCACGCCGCGCTTGACCGCTTCGATCATCTCGGGAAAGTGGCGATGGCAGTTGTTGAAGCCGCTGGCCGAATGCGCAATGCCTACAATGGGACGATCGAGCATCTCGCGGCTGTAGCCCATCGAGCTTGCGAACGTGCGGCGCAGATAGACGCTGAACTCACGGTCGCCATAGTTCGTGAGCCCTTTGGCAAAGCCTGCTGGTTTCCCGTCGTGCGGCTCGCTCATCGTTTCTCCTTGCCAGGATGCGTTGCGGACGAACGCCGACTTTACACCGCCCTGGCCGCTTGCGTCGCCGTCGAATCTCCGGGCGCATTACAGAACACCTACAGGCGCGCGGCGATTCGAGGCATCGCATTTGCTACCCGTGAAGGTTCCGACCTCCCAATCCACTGAAGCCCGATCATGCCGACGAATCCGCCCACCCGCCATTACGCCAGATCCACGCCTGCCACGCCGAGCGCCAAAGTGGCCTCCCATCCCCATGGCGCGCCCGCCTCGCCGGCCGGCAAGCACCCGGCACCGCCCTGCACGCTCGTCATCTTCGGCGCGGGCGGCGACCTCACCCAGCGCCTGCTGATGCCCGCGCTGTACAACCTCGCCGTCGACCGCCTGCTCGACGACGCCACGAAGATCATCGGCGTCAATCATGGCGAGCGCGCAACGCAGGCCTGGCGCGACGACCTGCACGGCGCGCTGCAAACCTTCGCCGCCGACAAGGCGAGCACCTTCCACGCCGGCAAGCTCGACGAAGAGGCCTGGAACTGGGTTGGCGACCGCCTGCAATACATGGCGGGCGAATTCGAGGACGACGCGACGTATGCGCGTCTCGCGCAGCAACTGGGCGGCAAGACGGCCGGCCAGGGCGCCGGCAACGTCGTGTTCTACCTCGCCGTGGGCGCGCGCTTCTTCAAGCCGATCATCGAACGGCTCGGCAAGGCCGGTTTGCTCGACGAAAGCCAGGCGGGCAACGGCGCGTTTCGCCGCGTCGTGATCGAAAAGCCGTTTGGCGCCGACCTCGCCTCCGCCCGCGACCTGAACGCTCACCTGCTGAGCTTCATGAACGAATCGCAGGTCTACCGCATCGACCATTTCCTCGGCAAGGACACCGTGCAGAGCATTCTCGCCGTGCGCTTCGCCAACGCGCTGTTCGAGCCGGTGTGGCGGCGCGAATACATCGACTGCGTGCAGATCACGGCTTCCGAGGTGATCGGCGTGGAGGGGCGCGGCCGCTTCTACGAGCAGACCGGCGCGTTTCGCGACATGGTGCCGAACCATCTGTTCCAGTTGCTCGGCATGGTCGCGATGGAGCCGCCCAATTCCTTCGACGCCGAAGCGGTGCGCAACCGCAAAGCGGAAATATTCGACGCGCTCAAGCCGCTCACGCCCGACGACGTGGTGTTCGGGCAGTACGGCCAGGGCGCGGCGGGCGTGGCCTACCGCGACGAACCCGATGTCGCGAAGGACAGCCGCACCGAAACCTACGCCGCCGCGCGCGTGCAGATCGACAACTGGCGCTGGGCGGGCGTGCCGTTCTACCTGCGCACCGGCAAGCGGCTCGCCTCGCGGCGCACGGAAATCTCGGTGCAGCTCAAGCGCGTGCCGTTTCGCCTTTTCCGCGACACGCCCGTGGACGCGCTCACGCCCAACGTGCTGACGCTGCGCATCGACCCCACGCATGGCACGAGCTTCGACTTCAACGTCAAGACGCCGGGGCCGGTCGTGCAGATCGGCGCGGTGCACTCCACCTTCGACTACGACGACTTCTTCGCGGAACACGCCAATGTCGGCTACGAGACACTGCTGTACGATTGCATGCTCGGAGACCCGACGCTCTTTCAGCGCGCCGACGGCGTGGAAGCCGCCTGGGCGGCCGTGGATGGCGTGCTGCATCCACCACACGGCGCATCGGTTGCGGTGCACGACTATGCGGCGGGCAGCGCCGGCCCGGCGCAAGCCGATGCGCTGCTCGCGCGCGACGGCCACGCCTGGCGCTCGTTGGCGCCGGATGAGCCGCACGAGCCGCACAAGCCGCAAGCCCCCGAAAAGCAGTGAACCCGACAGCAATGGAGGATGCATGGCCAATGTGAAAGCCGCGGTGAAAGCCCCGGCGAAAAAAGCGGCGAAAGCCCCCGCGAAGAAACCGCTGAAAGCCGCTGCAAAGAAGACCGCAAAAGCGCCCGCACGCCAATCGCGCGCATCGAGCGGCATCGAAAACATTCTCGCCATCGACATCGGCGGCACCGGCCTGAAGGCCGCGATCATCGATGCGGACGGCAATATGCGCACCTCGCGTGCGCGCGTGGCGACGCCCCACCCCTGCCCGCCCGCGCTGCTCGTCGAAACGCTTTGCACGCTCGTCGCGCCGTTGGTCGAGGCGTATCCGCCCACGCATGTTTCGATCGGCTTCCCTGGTTTCGTGCGCAACAATCGCGTGCTCACCGCCCCGCATCTCGGGCCCGAGGGCTGGAACGACGTGCCGCTCGCCCAGATGCTCGGCGAGCGTCTCGGCATCCCTTCCGTGCGCATGATCAATGACGCGGAAATGCAGGGCCTCGCCGCCATCGAAGGGCGCGGTCTGGAGTTCGTCATGACGCTCGGCACGGGCGTGGGCACGGCGATGTTCCGCGACGGCGAGCTCATGCCCCACCTCGAACTCGCGCATCACCCGGTCAGCAAGAACCACGCGTACGACGAGTACATCGGCGACGCCGCGCGACGCAAGGCGGGCAAAAAACGCTGGAACAAGCGCGTCGAGAAGATCATCGGCGTTCTCGACTCGCTCGTGCACTACGACAAGCTGTGGATAGGCGGCGGCAACGCATCGCGCCTCACGTTCGAGCTGCCGCCGAACGTGGCCACCGTGTCGAACGACCGGGGCATCGAGGGCGGCGCGCGCCTGTGGCATCCGCGTTCGGTGCGCGAAACGCGTTAGGGCGCCTGCGGGACGCGCTCGTTGCGAATACGGGCGCGGCCGTTCAGCCCGCCGCGCCCGGCCAGGGCAATGCGCTCGCGCGCGTGCCCACCTTGCGGCCCACGATCTCGTAGATCGACACGTCGTCGCGCTCGAACGCCGTGGCCCAGTCGCGCAGATACGTGCACCATGTCTGATACTTGCGGTCGTTCACGAGCTGGCGCAACGCCAGTTCCTTCGCGCGGAAGTTCGCCTCCCACAAGTGCAGCGTCCTCACGCAATGGCGCCGCAGGTTCTGGATGTTCGACACTTCGATGCCGCTTTCGCGCATCGCCGTCAACGCATAGCCCAGGTCGGGCAGTTCGTCGTCGGGGTAAAGATGGCGCGCGAGATACGCGCCGTTGTCGAGCCCGAAGCGCGAGTCGATGCTGCCCGGCCCCGTTGTCGTGATGCCGTGACTCACGAGCACGCCGTCGGCCGCGAGACGCTCCTGCAAGACTGTCACGTAATCCTGAAGATCGCTGCGGCCCTCGCACTCGAACACGCCCAGGCTCGTAATACGGTCGAATCGGCCTCTCACATCGGCGTACGATTGCAGACGGATGTCGACCCGGTCGGCAAGGCCCGCCGCCTTGACGCACTCGGTGGCCCATTCGAACTGGTTCCTCGACTGCGTGATGCCCGTGCAGCGTGCGCCGAACTTTTCGGCGGCGCGGATCACGAGCGCCCCCCAGCCGCAATCGACATCGAGCAGGCGGTGGTCCGGCCGCAAACCGATTTTCGTGAGCACGTGGTCGATTTTCTTGAGTTGCGCGGTAGTGAGGTCTTCGTCGCCGTTTTCGAACCATGCACACGAATAGACCATTCTGGGGTCGAGCCACATCGCATAGTATTCGTTCGGCACATCGCCCAGGTGCGCGTCGCGCTCGGACATCACGCTTGCCGCAACCGACTTCAGGAAGGAGCCGATTGCGCGTTTTGTTTTTCCCGCCGCTTTGTCTTCATCAGGCATCTATTTCTCCGGTGTGGGACGCTGCCAGTGGTCACTAACGATTCGCATCGGCGTGCTCGTCGGTTGCGCCCGGCCGTTTGCCGGTGGGCGCGAAGCGCTCGCTGCGCGGCACCCACACGCGCCGGAACTGCTCCCGTTCACGCTCCTCCGTGAACACCGACAAGGAAGGCTTGACCAGGTCGTGGCGGGATACGATGCCGAGCAGGCGGAAAGTCTTGTCATCCTCAACCACGGGAACGCGGTCAAGGCCCGTGATGGCGAGCCGCGCGGCCACGTTTCGGCATGTCTCGCCGGGCAACGCGATCTCGGGCCTGCCTTGGGAAAACAGACCGCCAATGGGCGCTTCCTTCATGCCGGCGGGTGAGCGGTCCAGCAAGGCGCGGTCGGCCATGCCCACGAGCACGCCGTCGGCCACGACGGGAAACGCGCGGAACTTTTGCTGCGCGCCGAAATAATCGCGCAGCACCTCGGCCACGCTCAAGCGCGCATCGATCGTCTGGACGCCTTTCGTCATCACCTCTTCCACATAGTGCCGTTCCAGCGGGTCGATACTGTATTCGCGATAGATGTGATAGCCGCGGCGCGCGATTTTCTCGGTCAGGATCGAGCGGCGCATCAGCAGCACCGTGAAGCCGTATGCCACGGCGGCCGAAGCGAGCAGTGGCAGCAGCGCGTTGGCGTCGCCCGTCAACTCGAACGCGAACACGGCGGCCATCACGGGCGCGCGCATCATGCCGCCGAGCGCCGCCGCCATGAAGATGAGCGGCCACACCGCCGGTTCGTTGCCGGGCATGTACGGCGCAGCGAGCGCGCCGACGCCCGCGCCCATCATGAGCAACGGAGCGAGCACGCCGCCCGAGGTGCCGGAGGCCAATGCGATGACCCAGATGATTGCCTTGACGACGACGATGCCGACCACGACCTGGATGGCGAGATGGTTGTGGAGGAGATCGCCGATCACGTCGTAGCCCACGCCCAGCGTGCGCGGCTGAAAATAGCCGCCGATGCCGACCGCGACCGCGCCCAGCGCCGGCCACCACATCCAGTGGATCGGCAGCCTGGCGAAGAGGTCTTCGACCTTGTAGAGCCACGTGGACAAACCCCAGGACAACGCGCCCGCGATCAACCCGGCAATGCCGGCAGAGACGATGCCAATGGGACCGAGCGGCAGCGTGTGTAGCGGAAACAGCGGGCCGTCGCCGAGCAGCAGCGGACGCGTGAAGCCCGCCACGGCGCAGGCGATGGCGACCGGCAACAGGCTGCGCGGACGCAGTTCGAAGAGCAGAAGCTCGATGGCGAGCAGCACGGCGGCAACCGGCGTGCCGAACACGGCGGTCATGCCCGCCACCGCGCCCGCGACCAGAAGCGCCTTGCGCTCCGCGCCGGAAAGGTGAAAGAACTGCGCGATGAGCGAGCCGATCGCGCCACCCGTCATGATGATCGGGCCTTCGGCCCCGAACGGCCCGCCGCTGCCGATGGCAATGGCCGAGGCGAGCGGCTTGAGCACCGCCACCTTCGGCGACATCCTGCTCTTGCCGAACAGAATGGCTTCGATGGCTTCGGGAATGCCGTGGCCGCGAATCTGCTCCGAGCCGTAGCGCGCGATCAAGCCCACCACCAGACCGCCGACGACAGGAACCACGACGACGAGCAGGCCGAGCGTATTCTGCGCGGGCGAGAGGTTCGCGGTGGAGAGCGTCTGGAAGAAAAACAGGTTCGTGAAGAAGTGGATGAGATGCAGGAGGAAGTCCGCCGCCACGGTGCTCAGCGCGCCGCCGGCGGCGGCGATGGCGCTGATGCGCAGGAGCCGGACATCGGTTGCGAAATCGCCCCGGTGATCGCCTTTATGGTCGCCCTTGTAATCGCCCATGGTTCCCCTTGCCGGGCGCAGCAGTGGTGTCGCCCTCCCCGTCATTTATATCACATTGTGATGTAAATGACGAAATCGCCGGAATGGCAAGCGGGTGTGTCGATCGAACGACAGCGAGCAGAACCATTGGGAGCCAGATCAGGCTCGCGCGGCGTCGGGCTCGGACTGCGCTAAAGTCTGCCTGGACGGGTGTCGATATCCCGTCATGGCACTCCGGTTCAACGGCCAAGGCCCGTCGCCTCGTGCGAGGCAACCCATGCGCCGCGCAAATTCGCAACGCTATTCAATGGTGGTGGTCGCAGGCATGCCGCACGCACGGAGAACCGGATTGCCCGGAACGCATAGCCGCTTCGAGGACGATGAAGAACGAAAGTTGTTCTGGGAAAGCGCCGCGCAAAGCTCGCGCCACCTCGCCGTAGCGGTGCAGTTGTTCGGGCTCGTGGCGTGGCTCATGTCGCGCGCCCTCGCCAATCCCAATGCGAGGTTCAGCACGCCGGACACGCTCATTGCGGTCGGCGGCATGCTCGCTTCGATGGGCATCACGTACGCATCGCGCGGCCGCCGCATGGACGGGTTCGGCCGCTTCGCCTGTGCGGCCTTCACCGCGCTCGCGTTTCACTCCAATCTGCCCGGTACGCAACACCCCGCGTTCTGGGTGCTCCCCATGGGCATTGCCATCATAGTGGGCATGGCCCCGGTGTTCTCGGGCTCCTGCAACTACGTGGCAAGCGCGCTCGTCGTCTGGCTCATCATCTCTCGCGGCGCGGTGAGCGAACTGCTGAACGCGCCGGAGCGCAACTGGATCGCGCTGTTCGCGCTCTCGGGCCTGGCGCTCGGGCTCCTGCTCAATGTGCTGTTCGTACAGGAGCGCAAAAAGACCTTCCTCGTGCAGCGAGAACTGGCGCGGCTCGCCTACCGCGACGCGCTCACCGAAATCCCCAATCGCCGCAGTTTCATGCTGGCGATCGACGAGTGTCGTGGCCGTCCATCGGCTGCCGAATACTGGCTGCTGCTCATCGACGTCGACGACTTCAAGCAGATCAACGACACCTCCGGGCACGACGTGGGCGACCAGGTGCTGATTGCGGCAGCCCAGGCGATCGCGCACTGCGCGACCCCGCATGTTTGCGGACGCCTGGGCGGTGAAGAATTCGGCGTGATCTATTCAGGCGACCGGCAAGGCGCTTACACGCTCGCTCACCGGATTCGCGACGCCGTGGCAAGCGAGTGCAGGTCCGGGCACACCGTGACGGTGAGCATCGGCATTGCGCGGATCGCGAGGCAGATCGGCGTGCCTGAAACGTTCCGCCTCGCCGATCGCGGGCTTTATGAAGCGAAGCGGCAAGGCAAGAACCGGTGCGTGCTCGTCAAACCGTAGCAAGGGTTCGCGGCCATTCTAATCAGTGATCCTTACTATTTCTATCGACTCTTGCGCGCAGGCGCGGGTGTATCGGCAAACAGTTCGATCACCAGATCGCGCAGCCAGCGATTTCCTTCGTCATGCTGAACGCGCGCGTGCCATAGCAGATGGATGGGCGCGGCGGGCAGCGTCATGGGCAGCGCGCACATGCCGAGCGCGAACGGCCTGGCCAGTTGCAGCGCGAGCCGCTCGGGCACCGTGGCGATGAGGTCGGTGCGTTGCAGGATATAGCCCACGCTCATGAAGTGCGGCACCGTGAGCCGCACCTGGCGGCGCACGCCCCGCCGCTTGAGCCAGTCGTCCACCTGGCCGTGGCCCGTGCCCGCCGAAACGACCACGAGATGCTCGGCCTCGCGCCACGCGGCGAGCGTGAGCGGCGCGCTTTCGAGCGCATGGCCGCGCCTGAAGAGACAGACGTAACGCTGATCGAACAGGCGCCGCTGGTAGAAGCCGCCCTTTAACTGCGGCAGCAAGCCGATGGCGAGATCGACGCGGCCCTCGGCCATCTCGTCGCTCAAATTGACGCTCGTGTTGCGCACCGTGTTGAGCGCCACGCCCGGCGCCACGCTCGACAACCGCTCCAGCAACTCGGGCAGGAACACCACTTCGCCAATATCGGTCATGCCGATCGTCATGGTGCGCGTGGCGCGCAACGGATCGAAGCCCGTGACGGGGTTGAGCGCCGCGTGCAGCGTGGCGAGCGCCTGCGCCACCGGCTCCGCGAGCCGCAGCGCGAAGGGCGTCGGCACCACGCCGCCCGGCCCGCGCACGAACAGCGGGTCGCCAAGCAGGCGGCGCAGTTTCGCGAGCGCGTTGCTCACGCCGGGCTGGCTCATGTTCATCTGCTCGGCCACGCTCGCCACGCGCCGTTCCTGCATGAGCCGCTGAAACAGCAGCAGCAGGTTGAGGTCGATCTCGCCCAGTTCCATACATTCATTCCAGTGATGAAGCAGATTCCTCCCATTTTATTGTGGGATGAAGGTTGCGTGCCGACAATACCGTCAAAGGCTCAAGCCTGGAAACCCGATATTGGAGACACCACCATGAAACAGATCGATCTGAAGATTGCTATCGTCGGCGCGGGCATCGGCGGCCTCACGCTTGCCCTTGCGCTGCGCGAGCACGGCATCGACGCCCGGCTCTACGAACAGACCGACGAGCTGCGCGAGGTGGGCGCGGCCGTCGCGCTCTCCGCCAACGCCACGCGCTTCTACGAGCGCATGGGACTGCGCCCCGAATTCGAAAAGGTATGCGCCGAGGTGCCCGGCCTCGTCTATCGCGACGGGCGCAGCGGCGCGCTCATCGGCCATCATCGCGGCGAGCCCGATTACCGCTCGCAATTCGGCGGCTCGTATTGGGGCGTGCATCGCGCCGATCTGCAAACGGTGCTCTCCAGGGCGGTCGGCCTCGATCGCATCAAGCTCAGCCATCGTCTAGTCGATCTCGCGCAGCACCCGGAGCACGTGAGCCTCACGTTTGAAAACGGCGAGCGCGTGGAAGCCGATCTCGTGATCGGCGCGGACGGCGCGCGCTCGATCACACGGCGCTGGATGCTCGGCTACGACGACGTGTTGTATTCGGGTTGCTCGGGCTTTCGCGGTGTGGTGCCGGCCGAACGCATGGACCTGCTGCCGGACCCCGAGACCATCCAGTTCTGGGTCGGGCCGGGCGGCCATTTGCTGCACTATCCGATTGGCGACAAGGGCGACCAGAACTTCCTGCTCGTCGAACGCCATCCCTCGCCGTGGCCGTCGCGCGACTGGGTCATGCCGGCGAACGAAGGCGAGCAGTTGCGCCATTTCAAGGACTGGCATCCGGCTGTGGTGCAGATGATTTCGGCGGTGCCGGTCAGCCAGCGCTGGGGCCTCTTTCATCGCCCGCCGCTCGGCCGCTGGAGCAAGGGCCGCGTGACCCTGATCGGCGACGCCGCGCATGCGCTCGTGCCGCACCACGGCCAGGGCGCGAACCAGTCGATCGAGGACGCCGTGGTGCTCGCCGCGCAACTGGCCAAGGCGGGACCGGGCAACTGGCGCGAGGCGCAGGAGGCGTACGAGCGCCTGCGCCGCGGCCGCACGCGCAAGGTGCAGTACGCGTCGATCTCCACGGCGGACGTGCTGCATCTGCCCGACGGCCCGGCTGCGCAGGCGCGCAATGCACGCCTCGGAACGCGCGAGGGCGTGATGCACCATCTCGGCTGGATTCACGACTTCGACGCGCTCGGCGAGGAACCGAGCGAGCGCCAGGGCGGCACGTGGCTGTGAGCGCGAGGGTGGCACCTGTCACGTGAGCTTAATGCTCCGTTAAGCGGAGGCGCTCTAAAATCGGCGACTTCAACCGGAATCCTCGCCGCAAGGAGTGCCCATGCAACGTGCCGCCAATTCGCGCTATGACGTCGTTGCGCGTCTGCTTCACTGGCTTGTCGTCGCCCTCGTCGCGGCGCAGTTCGTGATCGGCTGGACCATGCCCGACGTGCATCGCGACACGCGCCCCACGGGCGAGATCGCGTGGCACCTGGGCGTGGGCGTCGCGCTCCTTGCCGCGATGGCGTGCCGCGTGATCTGGCGCGCGACGCATCGGCCGCCCGCCGACGCGCAGCCGCCGCTGCTGCGCGCGGTGTCGGGCCTCACGCACTTCGGCTTGTATGCGCTGCTCGTTGCGGTGCCCGTGCTCGGGTGGATCAATGCCTCCTCGCGCGCGTGGGCGCTCACGCTGTTCGGCATCGTTCCGCTGCCCGCGCTCTCGCCCTCCGGCTCGTCGTTCGGGCACGCCATGGGCGACGTTCACGGGGTGCTGGCGTGGGTGCTGTTCGGGCTCATCTGCCTGCATGTGGCGGCCGCGCTCTATCATCGTTTCGTGCTCAACGATCGCGTCTTGCAGCGCATGATCTAGCGCCTCGCCAGGCGCCGGATCAGTCGAGCCAGCCGCGCAGCCGCGCGTGATCGAGAAAGCGATAGATGTCGGGCGCAAGCTCGGAGGTGTGGTAGAGCCCCTCCAGTTCACCGATGATCTCGTCGAGTTCGTGCGCGCCGTCGCAGCGCGCGAGTATTTCGCCGGCGCTCGAATTGAGCCTCACCATCCCCTCGGGATAAAGCAGCACGTACGCGTCCTGGGCCGCCTCCCACTGCAAGCGGTATATGCCGCGCAAGCGCGGACGCAGCGGCACGCCGCTGCCTGCATCGGGCTCTATGGAGTTCATACGGGCCATGTCTTTTTCGACCGCTTCGAGAACCGGACTGCACCTGGCCGGTCCGCTTCCTGTTCGTTAGCAGTCCATGCATTCATCGTCTTGCCGGAAACCGCGCACCGCCCGCCTGGCCTGAATGGCTTCGCGAGCGGCACGCCACTGCGCGCTCAGCGATTGGCGATATACATCGTGATTTCAAAGCCGAAACGCAGGTCGGTGTAGGAAGGGGTGGTCCATTGCATGGCGTGTCTCCTTGTTTGCGATTGGGTTGATGTGCCGCCTGGATGTGCGGCCGCATTGTGCAAAGCAAGGGTTATGCCGATGTCGTCAAGCCGCACCGGCGCAGCGAACGCTCCACGCGGGAATAGCGCATTCGCAAAAGCGCGGTGCTTTCGGCAGACGTAAGGGGGGACGAACACGCAACGCCCGCAGCGTTCGCGTGCTCAGTGGTGTTGCGTTTCGGAACACGGGTGCTACAGGATGAAACACCCGTGTGACAGGAAGCGGCGCAAGGAGCCGGTGCGGCTGCCTTGCGCCGAACGCTTCAGGCGTCGCCGGAGCCGCGACTGGAATCGGCGGCGGGCATTTTGCGGTAGATGGTATTGCGCGACACGCCCAGCGCGCGCGCCGCGGCCGACACGTTACCGCCGTGCCGCGCGAGCGTGGCCGCGATCATCGACGCGGTGACGTCCACGAGCCGGGCGTCCTCCATCGCGAACGATTCCGTCCCGGACGATGCCGCCGATGCCGCCGATGCAGCGGACGCAGCAGACGCCTCAGGCGCATCGGGCAGGCGCCGCGCTTCGGTGCGGCAACGCAGGTCGTCGAAGAAGTCATCGGGCAAATGCTCGCGCCTGATCTCGCCATCCTCGTCGACCATCGCGGCGGCGGTGCGCAGCAGGTTGCCGAGCTGCCGGAAGTTGCCGGGCCAGGCGCAGCGCTCGAACAGCGCCATCACGTCGGGCGCGACGCTGAGCGGCCTGCTCGCACACCCGTGCGATTCGCGCTGTAGCAGCTTCTGGATCACGACCGAGAGATCGCTGCGCTCGCGCAGCGGCGGCAGGCGCACCACGAGGCCGTTGAGCCGGTAATACAGGTCCTCGCGGAAGCGGTTCTGCGCGATCATCTCGCGCAGGTCGCGGTGCGTCGCGCAGATGATCGCGATATCCACGGGAATCGACTTCGTCGAGCCGAGCGGATTGACCACGCGCTCCTGCAACACGCGCAGGAGCCGCACTTGAAGCGGATACGGCATGTCGCCGATCTCGTCGAGAAACAGCGTGCCGCCGTTCGCCTGCAACAGCTTGCCCGCCGCGCCCTTGCGCCGCGCGCCGGTAAACGCGCCCTCTTCGTAGCCGAACAGTTCCGATTCGATCAGCGATTCCGGAATCGACGCGCAGTTCACAGCCACGAACGGCTGGTCGCGGCGCGGCGAGTCGTTGTGAATGGCCTGCGCGAGCAGTTCCTTGCCCGTGCCCGTCTCTCCCGTGATGAGCAGCGGAATGTCCTTGCCGATCACCTTGCGCACCTTGGCGATCACGAGCGCCACCTGCGGGTCGCCCGTGTCGAGATAGCTCAGGCGCGAAAGCCCCGCGGACGGCGCGGGCACCGTCGCTCGCGCGGCCGGTTGCGCAGCGCCATGCACGGTGAACGGCCGGCTCCCTTCGGCCAGCGACGCGCGCCGGTACTGCACGCGCGCGCATACGACCGCGCCATTGGCGAGATTGAGCATCAGATGCGGTTCGAGGCTCGCGCGCATGCGGTCGATCAGTTGCGCGCTCGTGGTCTGGAACAACGACGACAGCGTATGCGCGCGCAGCGCCGCGAGCGGCATGCCGAGCTGGAACTGCGCGCTGCGGTTGGCCGAGAGAAAGCGCCCGTCGCTCGTGAACGCGACGATGCCTTCCATCAGCGTGCCGAGAAACTCCGGGCGGCCGTGAAACGACACCTGAAGCGTTTCCTGAAACGTCGTCGCGAACAAATGATTCTCGATCATCTGCACGGACATGCGCGCGAGCGCCATGGTGTGCTGGTGATAACTGCGATGATCGCCCGTCACGTCGAGCACGCCCACCACGTCGCCGTACGGGTCGAAGATCGGCACGCTGGAGCAGGTGAGAAAGCGGTTCGCCGCGAGGTAATGCTGGTCGCCATGAACCACCATCGCGCAGCGCTCCGCGAGCGCGGTGCCGATGGCATTGGTGCCCTGGCGGTCTTCGGCCCAGTTCGCGCCGGGTCGCAAGGCCACTTTTTCGGCGCGCTGGAGAAAGTCGTCGTCGCCGATCGAATGCAGGATCAAGCCTTCGGCGTTGGTCAGCACGATCATGCTTTGCGTGTTGACAATCTGCTCGTGCAGCGTCTCCATCACCGGCGTGGCATGCACGCACAGCACGCGGTTCTGTTCGCGTTTCAGTTCGAGTCCCACGCCCGAAAGGACATCGTAATCGGGCCTGCCCGATGCATGCAGACCGAACGTCTCCGACCGTTCGTGCGCTTTCTGGATTGCCGGCGTGGGCCAGCCATTGGACACAACGGCCACAAACCCGGTAGCCGGATGAACATCGTCGCGCATTCTCTCCTCCACGATTGGCCGGTGCCTTGCCGGACATTTGAGTGTCTTTAGTAGCAAGGTCCGGGCCATGCGTCTGTCGGCGGAAGCCGACCTGTTTGCGCTAAACGCGCGCGCGACGCGCAACACGCCATGTAAGCGAATCGTAGGCAAAAGCGCATACGTAATGAACGTAATGACCTTGCGCAGCGTCGATTCGCCAGGTTGTGTAATACCGCAAATCGCTCGCTGCGCGAAATGCGGGCTCACCCCGATACGCGCGAATCCGGCGAATCCAGCGGATACGGCCCCACGATTTGCGAAGGGATTCGTACGATCGAAATGGAGCGCACCGAGCGCGTCCTCGCGAGGCGTGTTGAACCGTCATTCGCATATCGATGCGTACACAACTATTTTTCGATTGCCCCTCGCGCAGGATCGACTGTCACGTTCGCCAACACTTTTCGCGATGGCCTGTACCGGGATGCAACACATCTGCCGCCGCGCAACGCATGGCCCGCACGCGCGTCATCGCCCGCAATCGCCCGCCGCGCGGGGCGTTGGCGCGAATGGCACACGACTTGCGATACGGGGTACGCACCCGGATCGGCGCCACTCTTCATGCATCGCCCCTGACCGCTTGCCGGCCGTGCACCCACAAATACCCAGGAGACGAAGATGAAGAGACGCTCGGCTGCGGCAAGCCGGCTCACGGCCTGCGCAATGGTCATCGCCACGGCGACGACCTTGAACACCGGTCCGGTGGATGCCGCCTCGGACTATCCGCCCGTGACCTACGACCGCCTGACCCGCGCGCAGAGCGATCCCGGCTGGCTCACCTACTATCGCAGCTACAACGGCCAGTCGCATTCGCCGCTCAAGCAGATCGACGCTTCGAACGTGGGCCAGTTGAAACAGGCATGGAGCTATCAGTTCCCCGCCGAGCTGAAGCAGGGCTTCGAGGCGACACCGATCGTCAACGGCGACTATCTCTTTGTCAGCACACCGAAGGACAACGTCTACGCGTTCGATGCGAAAACGGGCACGCAGCTCTGGAAATACGAGCCCAAGCTCGGCGCGGAGTCGTTCAAGACCGCCTGCTGCGACGTGGTGAACCGTGGCGTCGCGCTGTACGGCAAGAACGTCTATATCGCCATGCTGAGCGGCGAGATCGCCGCGCTCGACGCAAAGAGCGGCAACGTGGTCTGGAAGAAGCAGATGTTCGAGCCGGGCCTGGGTTACGCGTTCTCGCTCGCGCCGCTCGCGCTCGACGGCTCGATCGTGGTGGGCACCTCGGGCGGCGAGTACGGCATTCGCGGATATATTGCGGCGCTGGACCCCAACGACGGCGCGATCAAGTGGCAGCGCTACACCATTCCGGGCTCGGGCGAGAAAGGCGCGGAAACCTGGCCCGACGGCATGCAGGCGCACGGCGGCGGCGCCGCGTGGCTCACCGGCACGTACGACGCCGCGAGCCGCACGCTGTACTGGGGCGTGGGCAATCCCGGCCCGTGGCTGGCCGCGCTGCGCCCCGGCGATAATCTGTACTCCGATTCATTGCTCGCACTCGACCCGAAGAACGGCGACCTCAAGTGGCACTATCAATACACGAGCAACGACACCTGGGACTATGACGGCGTCAACACGCCGATCCTCGCGAACATTCAGTACAAGGGCAAGGATTACGACGCCATCATCCACGCCGACCGCAACGGCTTCTTCCACGCG
This sequence comes from Paraburkholderia unamae, assembly GCF_003268775.1. Lineage (GTDB taxonomy): Bacteria > Pseudomonadota > Gammaproteobacteria > Burkholderiales > Burkholderiaceae > Paraburkholderia > Paraburkholderia unamae. Next base: position 39,632 of record NZ_QLSU01000014.1, on the reverse strand, counting down.
ATCGACCGCCAGACGGGCAAGCTGATCTACGCCGAGCCGTTCGTGAAGGCCACCTCGGTCACGGGCTACACCGCCGACGGCAAGCCCGTGCAGGACGAGTCGAAATACCCGAAGGCCGGCACGACCATCAACACCTGCCCGAGCTTTCTGGGCGGCAAGAACTGGTGGTCGGTGTCCTACGATCCCGAGCGCCATATTGCCGTAGTGCCCTCGCTACATGCGTGCATGAGCCTTTCGGGCAAGTCGGTGAGCTACATGGAAGGCCTGCCCTATCTCGGCGAAGGCTTTGAAATTCAGCCCGAACCGGGCAGCGAAGGCTTCGGCGAACTTCAGGCTATCGACGTGAACACGGGCAAGAAGCTCTGGGGTCACTGGAGCAAGATGCCCTGGAACGGCGGTGTGGCGACCACGGCGAGCGGTCTCGCGTTCAGCGGCTCGCTCGACGGCCATCTCTACGCGTTCGACGTCTCCACGGGCAAGGTCCTGTGGGAGAGCCCGCAACTGGCGAGCGGCATCATCGCGCAACCGTCGGTGTTCGAAGTGGACGGCAAGGAATACGTGGCCGTGCTCGCAGGCTACGGCGGCGCGAATCCGATCTGGGGCGGCCCGATGGCCGACGTGGCGAAGGACGTGCCGCGCGGCGGCACGCTCTACGTGTTCGCGCTCGACCGGGGCTGAGCACGGCACCTGTTATCCGCCGCGCGCGACGGCTTCGCGTGCGCGGCGTCTCCCGCTTTTACTGGAACGTATGACCATGAACATCCGACTCACCCATATCGCGGTGGCCGTCGCACTCGCGGCAGGCGTCGCGCAAGCGCCCGTGCGCGCCGCGACGACCGCCGTGCGCGTATGCACGCTGCCCGGCAGCCCCTCGGCTACGCTCGACAAGAGCGTGGCGAGCGCCGTGCTCAAGAGCGCGGGCGTGCCCGCCACATTCGTCACGCGCGGCATCGACGACGACGGCGGCGACGACGGCATCTCGGCCCACGAACTCGCAGGCGCGCTCGGCCGCGACTGCGACCTCGTCGTGGGCTTCCCGCGCTCGACTGTCGCCGACGCATCGGGCTCGCAGATGATCTTCTCGCAAGGCTATCTGCGCTCGGGCTACGTGAGCATCACGTTGCGCGACGCACACAGCGGGCACGCCGCGCCGACCTCCCCCGACGGCAAGGAAACCATCGCCGCCACCTGGTCCAGCCCGTCGCAACTGATCGCCGTGCAGGAGAAGAACGCGCGCTTCGATCTGGAAAATACGTCGGCGCTCACCGTCGATGCCGTCGCCAAGGGTCGCGCGCAGCGCGCGATCGTCTGGTATCCGGCGGTCGTGGCTTATCAGCGCAAGCACCCGGAACATCAGTTCGCCATTTCGGCCGCGTCGTCGCCCTATGCCGACTGGAACCTCGTGTTCGCCTCGGCCCCCGGCATGCAGGCGCTGCAAAAGCGCATTGACGACACGCTCGCGCAAATGAATGACGATGGCCGCCTCGCCTCGCTCACGCGCGGCTGGACGCTGCCGCAAGGCGCGGCGAGCGCGAGCAATGCGCACACGAGCGTCGCCTACCTCGACGGCGCGAACCTGCCGCACGCGCATTCCGCCATCCGTTCGGCGCGCGCACCGCGCGAGAGCACGGCAGGCGCGATCATCAAGGTCGCAGCAACGGCGGGCGGCGCCGCTCCTGCGTTCGATCACGACCAGGTCGTACACGGCGAGCATCTTTATGCGGACTCCTGTGCAAAATGCCACGGCGAGAAACTCGAAGGCATCACCGCGCCCGCGCTGAGCGGACCGGCCTTCGCCCCGGCGGCGAATTCGCATCTGACGATAGGCGGCATCTACCAGTACATGTCGACCAACATGCCAGCCGACCGTCCCGGCAAGATGAGCGATCAGGAATACGCCGACCTGATGGCCTTCCTGCTCTACACCAACGGGTATGACGCAGGCAATGCCAAGCTGACTGCCGATGTCGCGCAAACGTCGACGACGCCGCTGAACGCCGGCCCGCGCCACTAACCTCTTGCCATTCAATATCAGTCAGGACACCGCATGATTACCCGCAATCGCAGAACCTTCATCCTTCAAGCCGCCGGATTGTGCGCGGCGCTCGCAACGACGGGCAGCGCATTCGCCGCACCCGCTGCCGTTGACGAAAGCGACGCCACAGCGAAGTCGCTCGGCTATCGCGTCAAGGCGAGCAGCGTGGACGCGGGCAAGTTCCCGAAGTATCAGGCGGGCCAACGCTGCGCGAATTGCCGCTTCTACACGGGCGCGGCCGGCGAGGCGGCCGGCCCGTGCCCGATGTTCCCCGGCAAGGCGGTGGCGGCCGATGGCTGGTGCAACGTCTACGCGCAGCGCGCCTGATCGCCGCCGTCACGCGCGGCTCACAGTGCCATGCCGCCGTCCATGGTGAGGCTCGAACCTGTCATGTAGCCCGCTTCCTTGCGCGCGAGCCACGCAACGAGCCCGGCGATCTCGTCCGGGTCCGCTGCGCGCTTGAGCGGGATGAGCGGTTTGATCGCCTCGATATGATCGGCGGTCATGTCCGTGATCGTGGGACCTGGCTGGATGTTGTTCACCGTGATGCCGCGGCTCGCCAGATCGACCGCGGCCCCCTTCACCATGACGGCAACGGCCGCTTTCGTCATGGCATAGACACTGGAGCCGGGGTGGCCGCTGCGCACCGCCGTATTGCTGCCGATCGTGATGATGCGCCCGCCTTCGCCAAGCCGCGAGGCGGCGGCCTGGATCGAAAGAAACACGCCGCGCACATTGATATCGAGCATGCGGTCGAGATCCTCCACGCTCACGGTCGCGATGTCGCCGAGCATCAGGATGCCCGCGTTGACCACGGCGATGTCGAGCTTGCCGAAGCGCTCCATGGTCTTCGCGACCGCCGCCTTGATCGCGGCCGGGTCCGCGCTGTCCGCCTGAATGGCGAGACCGGCGCGCCCCGCGGCTTCGATTGCCACAACCGTTTCGGCCGCGCGCTGCGGAGCCGAAACATAGGTCAGCGCGACATCAGCGCCCTCTCGCGCGAGCCGTCGCGCGGCGGCAGCGCCGATGCCTCGCGAGCCGCCAAAAACGAGCGCGGTTTTTCCGGCCAGACTGGTCTGGGTTTCCATCGATCTCCCCTTTATTGACAGTTCAGTCCATAATTAGGCAAATAAAAGCGCGAGCATCGCTCGCGCTTGATGCGGTCCTGCGTGAATCGACTTGCGCTAGCGCGCCCTGAAACGGTCGACGGCAAAGCGGGCCAGCGTGCGCAGGCTTTTCGCGTCGCTTCCCGCACGCGCGCCAAGCTGGATGCCCTGCATCGTCATCAGCACGAAGGCGGCGGCCTGGCGCGCGTCGAAACCGGAGTCGATTTCTCCGCTCGCCTGGCCCTCGCGAATGCGCTCCGCCAGCCGCCGCGACAATTTCGGCCCGACCTTGCCGCGCAGTTCCGCGAGTTCCACATCGTCCGCGCCGAATTCGCTCACGGCGCCCACGCCCATGCAGCCCAGCGCGCGCTCGCCGTCGTCGTCGGCCACGAGGCCCAGCAAGAGCGCCTCGATGCCGTCCAGCGGCGAAGCCTCGCCATTCAGGCGCGCCAGGTGCCCCGCCGTGCTTTCGCGCTGATAGCGTTCCAGCGCTTCGAGGTAGAGCCTGCGCTTGTCGCCGAAGGCGTTATACAGGCTCTGCCGCCCGATATTCATCGCGGCGAGCAGATCCTCTGTGGACGTCGACGCATAGCCTTTCGCCCAGAAAACGCGCAGTGCGCGCTCCAGCGCTTCGTCCCGATCGAACTCTCGTGGTCTAACCATGGGGTGAGAATAGAATTAATGGACTGATCTGTCAATAACAGTCGAAAACGCACAGCCGTGAGTCAAACGCGCGCCATCGAACCGTGGACATCGCGCGGCGGATCATCGAGAATCGGCGAATCGTGAACTCCCACCGGCATGTTCCGTTCGCACCATGAAAATCGCGGCGCTTTCCGATATTCACGGCAATCTCGCGGCGCTGGAAGCCGTGCTGGCCGATATTCAGCAGCAAGGGGCGGACGTGATCGTCAACCTCGGCGACATTCTCTCTGGCCCGCTTTATCCCTCGCAAACCGCCGACCTCCTCATGCGTCTTGGGTTGCCCACGATCCGGGGCAATCATGAAAGGCAGTTGCTCGGCGCGGACCCTGCGCGCATGGGGCCATCGGACCGCTTCGCGCGCGGCGTGCTGAGCAACGCGCAACTGGCCTGGGTGCGCGACTTGCCCGCCACGCTCCGGCTGGATGACGACGTGCTGCTCGTGCACGGCACCCCGCAGGACGACCTCTCCTATTTCCTCGAAACCGTCATGGCGAGCGGCTGCCGGACCGCCACGCACGACGAGGTTCGCCGCCGCGCGGCGGATGTCGAGGCCACGCTGATCCTGTGCGGCCATACCCATCTCCAGCGCACGATGAAGCTAGCGGACGGCCGCCTGATCGTGAATCCCGGCAGTGTCGGCCTGCCCGCCTACGAAGACAGCCAGCCCTTCGCGCATCGCATGGAAATGGGCTCGCCGCATGCGCGTTACGCGAGCGTCACCCGTAGCCCGCGCGGCTGGGAAGTGGAGTTTCGCGCCGTCGAATATGACTGGCATGCCGCCGCGGACCTCGCGGCGTCGAACGGCCGCCCCGACTGGGAACGGGCGCTGCGCACCGGCTACTGCTGACGCGCTGCGCGCCCGGCCAGACTCTCAAGCCGCGCCGATGTACGGTTGCAAGGCCTTCAGCCAGCACGCCACCACCACCGCGCCGCCATCGGGCGAGCCCTTGGCGCGCTCGCCCAGATAGCTCGCCCTGCCCGCGCGAGGCGTCATGTGAGCCGTGTTGTGGGCGCCCTGCCCGGCGGCGAGCACCGCAGCGGCCCATGCTTCGCCAACGGGTTGTCCCGCGTTCAGCCCGTTTTCGAACGCGTCGACCGCGGGCGTCAATGCGTCCAGCATCGTGCGGTCGCCCGGCTTCGCGCCGCCCAGTTCGGTGATCGCTGCGGCCGCACTGCGCATCGCGGCCGCCCAGTCGCGCGCGCCCGGCTCGGCATGCGCCGCGAGCGTGCGCGAAGCACGCAGCAGCGCCGTAGCGTAGAACGGCCCCGAGCTGCCCGCAATCGCGCGGCGCAACGCGGCGCCAAGCGCGGCCAGCGCGCCGTGCGGCGTGACGAGCGCACCTTGCGGCACGGCGAGGATGGCGTGCGCGGCGCGACTCATGCTCGCGCCGAGATCGCCGTCACCGGCGCGGGTGTCGAGATCGGTGAACAGCGCCTCGTTTTGCAGCAGCGCGTGCGCCACGGCATCGAACGCGGGCTTCAGGCGCGGCTCCCACACTTCGCTGCCTCCCGGCACTTGCGGCGCACCGTCGTCCGCGAGCAAGCCGTACCCGCCATCCGCGGGCTCCACGCGAATCTGGAGATTGAGCGTGCCGACGCCGGGCCACGCACGTGCCTCGGTATCGGCGTCGAGCAGCGCGATGCGCGCATCGTCGAGTCGCAGCAGGGAGATCGAGCAGCCCGGCATGTCGAGCGCCGAAAGGAAGGTGCCCGTCCACGCGCGTTCGACGGCGATGCCGCGCCGGTTCAGGCTCTCGAATGCATCGCGCATGATGATCGCCAGTTCCATTTCGGGCGTCGCGCCCAGCCCGTTCACGAGCAGCGCCACGCGCTCGCCGCTTTTCAATGCGAGTTCGTCGATGATGTTGGCGAGCAGCGTTTCCGCCAATTCGCGCGCCGGCAGCGGCACCGTGCGCTCCACGCCTTTCTCGCCGTGAATGCCCATGCCGAGTTCGATCTCGTTCTCCGCGAGGCGAAAGCCGGCCTGTTCCGCGCCGGGCAGCGTGCATCCGTCGAGCGCCACTCCCATTGTGCCGAGGTTCTCGGCCACGCTGCGCGCGATAGCCGCCACCTGCGCCAGCGCATCGCCCCTGGCCGCGGCGGCGCCCGCGATCTTGTGCACGAGCACCGTACCCGCAATGCCGCGCCGCTGGTGGCGCTCGGTGCGGCCGCGCAGCGACACGTCGTCGGCCACGATGACGATTTCCACGGGGATGCCCACGGATCTCGCCAATTCGGCCGCGAGACCGAAATTGAGCCGGTCGCCGGTGTAGTTCTTCACGATGAGCAACGCACCGTTCGGGCCCGCGCTCGCGCGAATCGCGGCAAGCACGGCGTCGGTGGGCGGCGAGGTGAACACCTCGCCGCAAACGGCCGCGCTGAGCATTCCCTGGCCCACATAGCCGCCGTGCGCGGGCTCGTGACCGCTACCGCCGCCCGAAATCACGGCGACGCTACGCTGCGGCGGGGCGGAAAGCCCCTTGCGCACGAGAACGTTTTCGTCGCCGAGAACGCCGACATGCGGCGCGGTGCGGGCAATGCCTTCGAGCATCTCGCGCACGACGAGCGACGGGCTGTTGACGAGTTTCTTCATGACGGTGCCTGGAAAGAATGACAGGAACAGTGGCGCGGTGCGCCGCGCCGCCTATTGAAACACGAGATACACAAGCGGGACATGCGCGCGGCATGGGCGCGCGCTTCACTACGCACTCACTGCGCATCACCTGGCGTCGTGTAGGTAAAAATACCAATCAAACCCGTACGACGAATACCCGATATTGAGGCAGTAGCGTCCGAAACGCGGACTTGTTTGCGCCTTCGCTGCCTGCATGGCGGGCGCGCCATGGCCACTTTGCCCGCCGTGAGCGGGGAAATGCACGCGAGGAATGGGCGGCGATGAACGTAGCTGAAAGACATGAACCCACCGCGAGAGGATCGTAGCGCGCCCCCGTCCGTGCCTGGTCGCGCCAGGCTCATCAAATGGCTCACAGGGCCGCGCGCCATTTTCTATGGCAGCCTCGTGGTGGCCTTCGTCATGGCGTCGCTGTGCGCGACGGTGCTCTACCAAAGCCGCCACGACGCAATGGAACGCGCGCGCGAAAACTCGCGCAATGTCGCGCTCATTGCCGAGCGCGACATCGAACGCAACTTCGAGCTATACGCGCTTTCGCTGCAAGCGGTCGTCGACGGCCTGGGCAAGCCCGAGGTGATGGCGCTGCCGCCGCATCTGCGCAGCCAGCTTCTGTTCGATCGCGCCGCCACGGCGGACTACCTGGGCTCGATGCTCGTGCTCGACGCGGCGGGCAACGTCGTCATGGACTCGGCAAGCGACACGCCGCGCAAGGCCAATTTCGCCGATCGCGACTACTTCACGGTCCAGCGCGACAATCCCAACGCCGGTCTCTTCGTCAGCGCGCCGTTCCACTCGCGCCTGCGCAACGGCGAGCCAAGCATCGCGCTCAGCCGCAGGCTCTCGAACGCCGACGGCAGCTTCGCCGGGATCGTCATGATCGCCATTAATCTGGAGTATTTTCATCGCCTTTTCGCGGGGCTTTCGCTCGGCCCGCATGGCGCGATTTCGGTGATCGCGCAAAACGGCGTGATGATCATGCGTCAGCCCTACGACTCGGCGGTCGTCGGGCGCAACATCAGCAAGGCCAGCACGTTCCGCAAATTCCGCTCGGCGGCCGAAGGCAGCTTTCTCGACACGTCGTCGATCGACGGCGTGCGCAGACTGTATTTCTTCCGTAATTTTCCGCAGTTGCCGCTCATCATCATGGTCGCGGAAGCACAACCCGATATCTACGCCGCATGGCGGCGGCGAGCGCTCACGATCGGCTCGCTCATGGGCGCTTTCGCGCTGGGCTTCGTTGCGCTCTCGTTCATGTTGGGCACGCAGTTGCGGCGCAGAATGCGCGCCGAGTCCGAGTTGGAGCTGCTCGCCCGAACCGACAGCCTCACCGGCCTGCACAATCGCCGCACGCTAGGCGAAATTCTCGACCTTGAGTGGCGGCGCGCGAGGCGCGCGCGCGGCGTGTTCTCCCTGCTGTTCGTCGATATCGACCGCTTCAAGGCCTATAACGACAAATACGGCCACCAGGCCGGCGACGACGCGCTTGCGGCCGTGGCGCGCTGCATCGGCGAAAACATCCGGCGGCCCGCCGACACGGCCGCGCGCTACGGCGGCGAGGAATTCATCGTCGTGCTGCCCGATACGCTGCGCGAAGGCGCATACGCGATTGCCGAGAAAATCCGCCTTGCCATCAGCGAGCTCGCCATCGAGCATTCGGAAAGCGAGTATGGCCGCGTCACCGCGAGCATCGGCTCGGCGAGCTGGACGCCGGAGCAGGACATCGACGTCACCCAGGTCATCAAGGCGGCCGATCAGGCGTTGTACGACGCCAAGGCGCGCGGCAGGAACCGGGTTGCGACCTGCGCGGCGTAACGCGCGCCCGCTATTTGGGGGGCGCGCGGTTAGCGCGGTTTCCGGATTGATCTCCAGTCCGAATCAATCAGCCAACATCCGTAATGGGTCTCCCCAATCTCCAGGTGTTATCAAACGGATAACACGCGCGCTTATTCATCACAAATACTCGAAACCGCCACAAAATCGATCGAATGTAAATTTCTTGAAGTCGGAATTCTCTCTACTACTATGAATAGATAATTCAAACACTTAAATCCGCTATTTCGAGCGATTCACCCAGATTTTTAAGGGTCCGTTCGCCCAATCGCAAAGCAAGGCTTTCCGGACGTTTCATAACCGGTCTCGACACCGGCTTCCTGTCCGGTCAAACGCGCGGTCAGACTCGCGCTCATGCGCGGCGTCACTCCTCTTCCTGCCTCTGGAGATCGAACCATGAAAAGCCAACTCGTCGTTTCCGCCATCGCAGCGCTCCTCATCGGCGTTAGCCCTTCCGTGTTCGCACAAGGGGCATCGGGCGGCGACCAAAGCCAGGGCACCGGCCGCCAGCAGGTCATGCCGACCATGCCGCATCGCGACTGGCACGAGGGGCAGCAGGTTCCGTCGAAGTACCGGCATTACAACTACGTCATGAACGACTGGAAGTCACATAGTCTCGACGCGCCGAAGCGGGGTCAGCAATGGCTCGGCGTGAACGGCGACTACGTGCTGGTCACCCGGAGCAACTGGAAGATTTCGAAGATCGTTTCGGGTACGGAATGACGCGGGGGGGCTACGCGAAGGTAGCCCCGCGAAGATAGACCTCGAATCCAGGCATGGACGAACGCCATGCCTGTGCACACATCAGTCGACCAGTCGTGAGCGGAGGCGTTTGTACTCGTCCTCCGTGAGCGACCCTGTCGATTTCAGACGGTCGAGCTTTTCGATTTCATCGGCAATGCTGTAGCCGACGACCTGCCGCAGTTCGTCGCGCGCCTTCTGCGCGCGTTCCTGGTTGCGCGTCGCCATGTCCCGGCCCTGCGTGAGGATATAGGCGAATATGCCGATATACGGCAGCACGATGAGAAAGATCACCCAGACAATCTTCAGAAATCCCGATATATCGCTTCTGCGGAACAGATCGCTCGTTATCGTGATGAACAACCAGAACCACAAGATGAACATGAATATCGAAAAGGTATCGATAATAAAGTTCGAAAACGTAAATCCATTTGCAAAGATCATGGATGCTCTCCGTGGGTAGCGTGACGAAACCCGCAACGGCGCGCGAACGCGGGCATCATGGATGCGAGACGACGCCGTACACTTTGACTGCCTGACTGCCTGACTGCTCACGGCCGGCCGGCATGCAGGGCGCCCGGACGGACCGCCGTTCCTGTCGTCAGGCCAGACCGCGCGTGCGCTCGCTCCGGCCAATCGGCGCGAGGCCCATCGCGATGAGATCGAGCCCGAGAAATAGCCCGAGCAGCGGCACGGGCACGCTCGGGAAATTGGCGGCAAGCAAGATGGCAAGGAGAAACGACAGTGTGGCGCTGACAATGCCGATGTTGTTGATCCTCACGTCCTGCTCGATCGACGCAATGATCTTGAAGAAGCCGTCGAGCACGAAGAAGATCATCAGCATGACGGTGAGGCCGCGCGCCCGCGCGCTGTCATTCACGAGGATCAGGATACCAATGAGCAGCGGCACGACGACCGGCGGAATGCGCCTGAGCGTGAGCTTCCAGCCTCTCGCCATGAACAGGTTCAACGCATGCACGAAGCCGCAGAACAGCAGCATTCTCGCGATGAAAAGCGTGCCGATCAGCGACCGGTTGGTCAGCGACAAGACGATGCAGAGGATGCCGCCGGCCACGAGGAGCGTGGAACTCGCGACAGGGAAGAATGCACGCTTTTTCATATTCGAATGTAACTGGGTCTATACGGTTACATAGCCGGCCGCCACTGGCTTGCGCGTATGCGTGTCGGGTTGTCGAATGGTTGAATCGCTGGCCTTTACGAAATTAAGCGTTCTACTAGCAATCGTGAATCGAAAGTATAGTGCCTGAGTCCGCAAATACAAGCGCGCTCCGTGCCACGCCGTGTTGAACCGCGCCTCGCGGCGCCGAAGTGCGAGTGCATCGTGAACCTCGAAAGCCGCCACCGTTTCACTTTCAGCGCCCATGGCGAGCACTTCCTGCTCGACGGCGAGCCCATGCAGATTCGCAGCGGCGAATTGCACCCCGCCCGCATCCCGCATGAATACTGGCAACACCGGATTCGCATGACGAGAGCCATGGGGATGAACTGCGTTGCGCTGTACGTCATGTGGAATTATCACGAGACCCATAAGGGCGTATTCGATTTCGAGAGCGCCGACCGCGATATCGCGGCCTTTATCCGCCTGTGCCAGTCAGAGGGAATGTGGGTGCTGCTGCGTCCCGGACCGTATGTGTGCGCCGAATGGGACCTGGGCGGCCTTCCTTCGTACCTCTTGAGCGAACCCGATATCCGCTTGCGCACCGACTCGGCCACCGACCCGCGCTACATGGCGGCCGTGGCCCGTTATATCGACGCACTGGCTCCCCGCGTTCTACCGTTGATGATCGAGCACGGCGGACCCATCTTGATGATCCAGATCGAGAACGAATTCGGCTCTTACGCAAGCAATCCGGCTTACCTCGAAGAACTCCGGCAACGCTGGCTTGCCGCCGGCATTGGCGGCCCCTTCTATACCGAAGACGGACTCCCGCAACTCGAACGCAATCGCACCACGGTAGCAGGCGGCGCGATTGCGCTGAGCAATGGCGACGCGGCAAGGATCGCAGCGGCGCGCCGCGCATTTCCCACGGTGCCAGTCATGGCTGGCGAGGTGTACCCCGGCTGGCTCACGCATTGGGGCGAAGCCGGTTTCGCCGGGAAGGACTACGATCTCTCCGGCGTGCTCGCCGAATTCATGCAGCGACACCTGTCGTTCAACCTGTACGTCATTCATGGCGGAACGAACTTTGGCTTTTATGCCGGCGCGAACGTGGACGATGCCGGCAATTATCAGCCCGACATCACGAGCTACGACTACTGCGCACCGATCGACGAGCAAGGCGCGGCAACGCCCAAGTACAGGAAGTACCGCGAGATCATCGCGGGCTATCTGCGCGAGCCGTTGCCCGACGTACCCGAGGCCATCGCCACGCTGGCATGCGCCGCGTCCGGTGCGTTGCTGCCAACGCGCTACGCGTCGATCTGGGATAACCTGCCCGCCGCGCTGCCGCGCGAGCCAGACGGCAATCCGCAGTCCTTCGAACACCATGGTCAGGCGTTTGGCTTCGCGCTCTACCGCAAGGCGCTGCCTGCCCACGCGGCGGGCGCGCTGGACATTAGCGGCGTGCACGACTACGCAACCGTTTTCGTCGATGACCGCTATGTGGGCGCCGTGTCGAGAATGCGCATGCCGCTCGCCCACGCTCAAGCGCTCAACGTGATGCATCGTGCACCGCTCGCGCTTCCTTCGATAACACCGAACCATGAGGCGACGCCGGACGAAGAATTTTCGTTAGATATCCTTGTCGAAGGCATGGGACGCGTCAATTTCGGGCCCGAGATCGTCGACCGCAAAGGACTGTTCGAACCGGTTAGTCTGAAGAACGCCGACGGGTCGCTGGCCTGGCTCACGGACTGGGAAGTCTTCCTGCTGCCGATGGATGAAACGTTCATCGCCAACTTGCAGGAACGTTGCACGAATCCGCTCAAGCCCGGACTCTTTTTCAAGGCGAGTCTCGTTCTCGATACCGTGGGCGACACGTGGCTCGACATGAGCCGCTGGACCAAGGGCGTGGTGTGGGTCAACGGCCACAACCTCGGGCGCTACTGGCATATCGGCCCGCAACAACGCCTCTATTGCCCCGCCCCGTGGCTCACGCAAGGCGTGAACGAGGTGCTCGTTTTCGACCTGCACCAGGTCGAATCGAAGCCGGTTCGGTTAGCCGATAGCTTGTCATAGGCATGCGCCTCGCGCCCCCTATCGTCGCGCCTCAATGGCCGGAGTCAGTTCCAGCGTAAGCACTTCGAACGGTCCGAGCAGGACCTCCTGCCGCTTGTCGGCATCGAGCAATGGCGGAATCGCGGTGCGCCCTGCACACCGGACGACGCGCGTATGAAATCGCTGCGTCCCGGTGGCGGGCAACTCAAGCTCATGCCGCAACTCCAGCGCGAAGCGCTGCGCACGATTCGCCGGATTGCGCAGCGTGACGATCGCCTTGTGAGGCGACCACGCCGCCCAGCCGTATATCGCCTGCTCGTCCGGCGCACCGCCAATCCAGTGGCTGTCACGCAGCACATCGCCGTTCTCGCGCGCCCAGCGGGCGGCTTGCGCGAGCACGTCCCAGTCGCTTGCGCCCAGCAGCGCCGGGGTGGTGTATAGCTCCTGCAATTGCGTGCCGCTGCCGAAGTAGGACCACACTTCGTTGGCGAACGCACCGCCCGCCGAGGTATTGAGGCGCGCATTGCACTGCGCATAGTAAATGCCGTGCAGCATCAGCGAATTGAGCGGAAACAGCGGACTGCGCGCGACGACGTTGCGCCAGGTCTGCGCGTCGCGGTAGGTGATCCAGCGCTCGCGGTTCGCGCCGCTGCCCGCCTGACCGTCGTCGCTGCCGCCGCGCCAGATCGAATCGACATGGCGCAGCCAGAACGGCGAGGGATGCGTGCCTGTCGAGAGATTGACGAAGGTGTCCGGTTTGGCCGCGCGGATGTCCCCGATGAGCTGAATGGCCGCGTCCCAATCGCTATCGAAGAGGCTGCCGGGAAACACGCTGTCGGCATTGCCGGTGCCGTCGAACTTGAACTGGTTCACACCATCGCGCTCGAGCAGCGCCATGACGACTTCATGAAAGCGCCGGTAATAGCGCGGCCCCGATAGCGCGAAGCCGTTATCGATGACCTCATACCCGGCCGCGCGACCGTGCGCTACGCGCTCCTGTTTCGGCGCACCGTAGCCGCCCCAGGGGGAAAGCCATACGCCCGGTGCTGCGCCATAGCGTGCCGCGGCCTCGCGCAGCGCGGCGAAGCCGTGCGGGAACGCCTTGCTGAACTGCCAGCCGCCGCCAAGATCGTCCCAGCCGTCGTCGAACAGGAATGAATCGATGCGCACCCCGCGTGCTGCGTGCAACTCGCGGCCGATCGTCTCGATGCGTTCAAGCGCCTGCTGCTCCGTGTAGGGCGTGAGGTAGCCGATGTCGCCCCAACTGTTGTAGTGCAGACATGCCCGATAGGGCCGGGCGCGCTCCCGCTCCAGATAAGTGGCGAAGTCGCGCCGCAATTGCCCGTCGCGCGCCACGCCCGCCACTGCGCTATACGTCAAAGTTCGGCTGCGTTCCAGCGGCAATGTGCGCCGCAGCGTCATGCTGATGCGCTCGCCGTCCACGTGACTGGCCGCCAGCGGCAGTTCGAAGCCCAGATAGAAGTTATCCGCGACGACTGGCGTTCCTGTTGTTTCGAGGCTCGCTTGCGGATTGGCGGCGCGCGCTTCCAGCAAGGACACCACGGTAATGGCTTCGTCCTGAAGCAGCGCGGTCACTGCAAGCTGCATGCGCAGGTATCGTGAGCCCTCCCGCTGTTCCACGCTCCATTGCACCTTTAGGCGTCCTTCCTTATCGCCGAGCGTGGCGCTCACGCGCCGGCCGGCGATACGGTCGACCAGGCGCAACGCCTGGTAATCAGGTTCGAGCGTGGATTCGCTCAGCGGCGCGAGGAGCCTCAGTTCGTCGACGCCCACGACGCTCGCGTCCGCGCGCGATAACGCGAACGGCGCGACGATGGGCAGCGTGTGCGTCCGTATGCCATCGATCAGCGAAAAGTCGGCAAGGCGTTCGTCCTTCAGCGTCCAGCGCAACGCAATGGCGTCGTTGCCGAACGAACAGATATCGCCGCGCTGGTGAAACACGGGCATGCCGGCTTGCGTTGGCGAAGCATCGTTGGCTTCCATGAGAGGACCTGTCTCGGGCGAGTGCCGCTTGCCTAGGGTAGCCGCAACAGCCCGGCGTATTCAAGCGAGGCGCGCCGGCAAGCACTCAGCGACCGCTCGCCCGCACCACCAGCTGACTCTGCACGGACCTCACCCCTTGCACGCGTTGCGCCGTGCGCAGCGCCAGCGCCGCTTGCGACTGATCCGGCACCCGGCCCTGTAGCGTCACACGGCCATCGTGCGCGCGCACCGCAATGCCGGTCGCGTCGAGACCGCTCGTGCGGCTCAGCGAGCGCGACACCGCGTACTCCAGTTGCCGGTTCATGTCCCGCGCCCCGCCCGGCGTCGCCAGCACGCCGCTGCCGGGTTGCGCCTGCGCGCCAAACGCCATGATCGCGATCAGCGCGCCGCCTGTCCACCGTGCTGCACGAGTCATTTTCATTGTTCCCTTCCTCGACCAAATACGCGCGTATGCCAATGTGCTCGGACCCCAATCAATGCGGACACCTCGAAACGTCTGAAAACGAAACGATATGTGTCGATCAGTTACAGCCGCGCGGGGCCCTGCACGCAACGGCGGCTTCCTGGCGCTCCCCGCCGGAGGGCGGCGCGACAGAGTGAAATTTACACTTGCTTTCGATTCCTTACCTATGCGCGGTGATTTGAAAACTAGGATGCGGAGCGCCCTGCGCAACCCGCACGAAGGCGGCCTGGCTTGCCGTTCCCGGCCGTTTTTCTCACGAATTCAATCAGCGCAATGGCTCACAATCAATGACCCGCTTCGATACCGTCATTCTGGGATTCCTCACACAAATCCATCTCAGCCCTCTGCTCAATCACGCGATTCGCGTAATTGCGGGCCTTTATACGTTCAAGGGCTTCCTGCTGATCCCGCTATTGCTGTGGATCTGGTTCCAGCCGAACAAGCGGCGCGACTGGCAGCGCGAAATGGTGATTGCCACCGTGGCGAGCGGTCTGATCGCGCTTGCAGCAGGGCGTCTGCTTGCGCACTTTCTGCCATTTCGCGAGCGGCCGATTTTCAATCCGGACCTGCATCTGCATTTCGCTTCGGAAGCGCTGCGCGAAGCCGCGCTAAGCAACTGGAGTTCCTTTCCCAGCGATCACGCCATGCTGTGGATGGCCATTGCGACGGGGATCTTTCTGGTCTGGCGCGGCATAGGCACGCTCGCGCTGCTTTACACGGCGCTATTCATTTGTTTGCCGCGCGCGTATCTCGGCTTTCACTACCCGACCGATTTGCTGGCCGGCGCCGCCATTGGCGTGGCGATTACCTGGATCATGACGCGCGACGCCGTGCGCAAGCGAACCGCAGCGCCGGTTCTCGACTGGACGCTACGCTTTCCCGGCCCCGCGTCGATGATCGCGTTTCTCGTGTGCTTCGAGTTGATCACGCAATTCGACGATCTCCTGCGGCTCGCGCATTCGGTGCTGAAGGTAGTGTGACGGGTGAAGGCGACAATAGGGATTGCGCGTTGCGGCGGTTTTCGCGGCCTAGGCGATTTAGCTTATGAGAACCTTATGGCACCCCTAAGCCGCCAATAACGGCCGATGTTTTACCCCCCGTTACACGATTGACAATTCCATGAGTTTATTTGGCGACCGGCGCGACTAGAATCCGCATCAATTACAACTGCGTCCGTCGAGTGGAAACAATCACATGAAACGCCTCACCTTGACTCTCTTCGCTGGACTCGCCGGGGCGTGCGTCAGCACCGCGGCGTTCGCCCATGCCGATATCGGCGTGTATCTCGGCGTTCCCGGCCCGACCTATGTGGCGCCGGCCGTGGTCGAAGCGCCGCCCGTGGTTTATGAAGCGCCGCCGCCGGTCTATGTCCAGCAACCCGCCTACGGCTATGGCTACCGGTACGACGACGAGGACGAACGCCACTGGCACGACCACGGCCGTCATCGTGGCTGGCATAAGCACGGCGACGACGACGATTGAGCGGTGCCCGGGTCCGCGCGACCCAGGCACAGCCAGCCGGATGCGAGGCGCTCTACCTCGCATCTCCCCATAGTTGTCTATACAATAAACACTTAAGCCGCACGTCCCACGGCAGTTCCCAGTCCCTCCTCCGCACCAATCCCCCGCATTTCACGCTACATCCATCTCGCTCGTCAGCGAAAACCCTACTATTTTCAATATTTGAGATTGCTTATCTTGTCTATACAACAAGGCAGGCAAGCGAGCCTCCTGTTGACCCGGCCGCCGCCCACGAGGCAGCGTGGACGACACCTATTGGAGACTCAACGTCAATGAAGAAGCTTGCCCTGTGCGTGGCGATGCTCGCAATCGCAACCTCCGCCTGCGCGAAGGACTGGACCACTGTCCGCTTTGGCGTGGACGCCAGTTACCCCCCGTTTGAATCGAAGAGCGCCGATGGCAAGCTGGTCGGCTTCGACGTCGACCTCGGCAATGAAATCTGCAAACGCCTGAACGCAAAATGCGTCTGGGTCGAAAGCGAGTTCGACGGCATGATCCCCGCGCTGAAGGCGAAGAAGTTCGACGCCGTGCTCTCGTCGATGTCGATGACGCCGCAGCGCGAGGCGCAAATCGCATTCTCGTCGAAGGTCTTCCATACGCCGACCCGTCTCGTCGCGAAGAAGGGCTCGCCTCTCCAGCCCACCGCGGACGCCTTGAAGGGCAAGACCGTCGGCGTAGAGCAGGGATCGATTCAGGAATCCTACGCAAAGGCCAACTGGGCGCCGAACGGCGTGAAGATCGTGCCTTATCAGGATCAGGACCAGGTCTATGCGGACCTGATCTCGGGGCGCCTCGACGCCGCGCTACAGGACGCCGTGCAGGCCGACATGGGCTTTCTGAAGACCGCGCGCGGCGCGGGCTTCGCGTTCACGGGCGGCAATCTCGACGATCCGAAGGGCGCGCTCGGCAGCGGCGCCGCCATTGGCCTGCGCAAGGAAGACACCGACCTCAAGGTCAAGGTGGACAAGGCGCTCGCGGACATGATCAAGGACGGCACCTACAAGAAGATCGAAGCCAGGTACTTCACGTTCGACGTGTACGGCTCCTGAACTCCTCATTGCGCGCGCCGGCATGCGCCCGGCGCGCTCACGCCATCATGCAAATACAGACTCATCCGCTGATTTCCCCCGCGCTCGGCACCGAGCGGCACCTGACGAGCTATCACTATGGCCCGTGCGGCGCGCAGAAGATCTATATCCAGTCGTCGCTGCACGCCGACGAACTGCCCGGCATGCTGGTCGCCTGGGCCTTGCGCAGACGGCTGGCCGCGCTGGAGGCCGAGGGCAAGCTGCGCGGCGAAATCGTCATCGTGCCCGTGCCGAATCCGATCGGCCTCAACCAGCGCCTGCTCGGGCAGATGCTCGGCCGCTTCGAGAGCGGTACGGCGTCGAACTTCAATCGGCACTTCCATGATCTCGCGACGCTCGTGATCCCGCACGTCGAGTCGCGGCTGGGCGACGACGCGCAGCGGAACCTGCTCGCGGTGCGCGCGGCCATGCGCGAGGCACTCGACGCGCAGACGCCCACCACCGAGCTGGCATCGCAGCGCCTCGCGCTCCAGCGCCTGGCCTACGACGCCGATGTCGTGCTCGACCTGCACTGCGACTTCGAAGCCGCGCTGCATCTCTACACGAACCCCGAACTGTGGCCCGATGTCGAGCCGCTCGCGCGCTACCTCGACGCAAAAGCGTCGCTTTTCGCGCTCAATTCGATCGGCAATCCATTCGACGAGATCCACAGCTTCTGCTGGTCGGAATTGCGCGCGCGCTACGGCGAGCGCTACCCCATTCCGAACGGCTCGATCTCCGTGACGATCGAGCTGCGCGGCCAGGCCGACGTGAGCTATGCGTTCGCCGAGCGCGACGCAAACGCGATCGTCGAATACCTCACGCATCGCGGTGTGATCGACGGCACGCCCGCGCCTCTGCCGCCACTGGAGTTCGCGGCCACGCCGCTCGCGGGCGCCGAGACGCTGCATGCGCCGGTTTCCGGCGTGCTCGTATTCCGCGCGCCGGTGGGCGTGCGGGTCGAACCGGGCCAGCCCATCGCCGACATCGTGGACCCGCTCGGCGATCGCGTCGTCACGCTCACGAGTTCGGTCAACGGCGTGTTGTACGCGCGGCAGCGCGCGCGCTTCGCGACCGCGGGCATGGAAGTGGCGTGGATCGCGGGGGCGACCCCGCTTCGCACCGGCGCGCTGCTGCCGAATTGAGGACAGCGCAGTAGCCAAAACTGCGCATCGGTTAATTGGCCCTGCCGCGCGTCACAACACGCCGCGCGCGGCCAGATTGCGGTAAAGCGCACGCACGCCGAAGGTCCACGGCGCGATCTCGGTGCTCAACTGCACGGTGTTGGTCAGCGCACCGAGTTGCGGGGTCGTGATCGTCACCGTGTCGCCGAGGTGGTGCGTGAAGCCGCCGCCTTGCGCATCGCGGTCCTTGATCGGCGAGAACATGGTGCCGAGAAACAGCATGAAACCATCGGGATACTGATGGTGACGCCCCCACGTCTGCGCGACGAGATCGGCCGGATCGCGGCTGATCTCGCTCATGTGGCTCACGCCTTCGAGCACGAAGCCGTCGTCCGCGCCTTCCACGCGCAGCGCCACGCTGGCGCGCCGCACGGTGTCGAGGTCGAACGACTCGTCGAACAGACGCACGAACGGACCGATCGCACACGAGGCGTTGTTGTCCTTGCACTTGCCGAGCAGCAAGGCCGAGCGGCCTTCGATGTCGCGCAGGTTCACGTCGTTGCCGAGCGTTGCTCCCACGATCTCGCCACGGCTGTTCACGGCGAGCACGATTTCGGGCTCCGGGTTGTTCCAGCTCGATACGGGCAGAAGCCCGATGTCCGCGCCAAAGCCCACGGCCGACATGGGCTGCGATTTCGAAAACACTTCGGCGTCGGGACCGATGCCCACTTCCATGTACTGGGACCACGCGCCGCGCCGCTCGAGTTCCGCCTTGAGCTTCATCGCCTCTTGCGAACCCGGCTTGATCTTCGAAAGATCCGTGCCGATCGTGGCCGCAATGGTTGCGCGCACCTCCTGGGCTTTGGCGGGGTCGCCGCCCGCCTGCTCCTCGATCACACGCTCGATGAGGCTCACCGCGAACGTCACGCCGCACGCCTTGATCGCCTGAACGTCATTGGGCGCGAGCAGCCGCAGCGCGGGTGCCGCTCCGTCGGGCAGGTTCGCGGCGGGCAGGTTCGCTTCGATCAGCTTGCCGACCGGGCCGAGCGATTCGCCCTGCACCGTGCGTGCGAACGCGGCAAGGTCCGCGCGATCGAACAGATCGGCCGTGGTCGGCGCACTGCGCGTGATATCGAACACTTCGCCGTGGCGAACGAGCACGACGGACGGTCCTTCATGCTCGCCCGCGCGACGCCATACGCGGCCAACGAGCAGGGCCTGCTCGACATCGACGGGAAGCCAGTTTGATTGGGAGTTCGAAGTCATGGTGCGCAGTGTCTCCAGTTCATGGGAGCCGACGATGCGGCGGGACCGGCCGCGCGTGTCGCGCGCCGGCCCGATGCGGGTTTAGTGGGAGTGCCGCGGGTTGCCGCGCTCGGCGATCACCTTCAGGTACAGCGTGGCGGGTTCGAGGCAGCCGCCCGTGGAGAGTTGCCCCACCGTCTTGCGGTACAACTCCTGCCACGGCGTTTGTGCGGGCGGAATCTCGAAGTTCGCGGTTTCGCGGCGGCGCGCGAGTTCGGCTTCATCGACCAGCACATTCACGCTGCGCGCGTTGAGGTCCACGCGAATGCGGTCGCCCGTTTTCAGGAGCGCAAGCCCGCCGCCCACGGCCGCCTCCGGCGACATGTTGAGGATGGACGGGCTCGCCGACGTGCCGCTCTGGCGGCCGTCGCCCAGCGTGGGCAGCGACGTGATGCCCTGACGCACCAGTTCCGCGGGCGGCGCCATGTTGACGACCTCGGCGCTGCCGGGGTAGCCCACCGTGCCCGCGCCGCGAATCACGAGAATGCAATGCTGGTCGATTTCGAGCGACGGGTCGTTGATGCGGGCGTGATAGTCTTCCGGGCCGTCAAATACGATCGCCCTCGCCTCGAACTTGTTCTCCGCGCCCGGCTCGCTCAAATACGTTTGGCGGAACGCGTCGCCCACCACCGACATCTTCATGATCGCGCTGTCGAAGAAGTTGCCCGAGAGCACCATGAAGCCCGCACCGTGCTTGAGCGGATCGTCAGTAGTCTTGATGACTTCACGGTCGGGCTCGGGCGTGCCGTCGGCGATGGCGCCGATGCTGCGGCCCGATACCGTGAGGCACTCGCGGTGCACGAGGCCCGCGCGGTCGAGTTCGCGCATCACGCCGGGCACGCCGCCCGCGCGGTGGAAGCTTTCGCCAAGGTATTCGCCGGCCGGCATGCAGTTCACGATGAGCGGCACCTGCTCGCCCACGCGCTGCCAGTCTTCCAGGCTCAGTTCGACACCCATGTGCCGCGCAATCGCGATGAGGTGCGGCGGGCAGTTGGTGGACGCACCGAGCGCGGAAGCGACGACGATGGCGTTCTCGAACGCCTCTTTGGTCATGATGTGCGAAGGCCGCACGTCTTCGCGCACGAGGTCCACGATGCGCTTGCCCGTTGCATACGCCATCTGGCCGCGCTCGCGGTAGGCCGCCGGAATGCTCGCGCAGCCGGGCAGCGACATGCCGAGCGCTTCGGCGAGACTGTTCATCGAAAGCGCCGTGCCCATGGTGTTGCAGTGGCCGATGGAAGGCGACGAAGCGGTGGTCAGCTCCATGAAGCCCTCATAGTCGATCTCGCCCGCCGCGAGCAGATTGCGCGCGTGCCAGATGACCGTGCCGGAGCCCACGCGCTGGCCGTGGTGCCAGCCGTCGAGCATCGGGCCGCCGGACAGCACGATGGCCGGCATGTCGACCGTGGCCGCGGCCATCAGGCACGCGGGCGTGGTCTTGTCGCAACCGGTGGTCAGCACGACGCCGTCGAGCGGGAAGCCATGCAGAATTTCGACGAGCCCGAGATAGGCGAGATTGCGGTCGAGCGCGGCGGTGGGCCGGCGGCTTTGCTCGGCAAGCGGGTGAACGGGGAATTCCATGGGAATGCCGCCCGCGTCCCGAATGCCCGCCTTGGTGCGCTGCGCGAGTTCGATATGGTGGCGGTTGCAGGGCGCGAGGTCGCTGCCCGTTTGCGCAATGCCGATAATCGGGCGGCCCGATTGCAGTTCTTCGCGCGTGAGGCCGTAGTTCATGAAACGTTCGACATAAAGCGCGGTCATGTCGGCGTGGGCCGGATCGTCGAACCATTCCTGGCTGCGCAGGCGGCGTGCGTTGGGCTGGGTCATATGTCTTGCTCCGTTGTTCCTTGTCCTGACGTTGGGGCGGCCGCTTTTGCCTGCCCTGCCGATCGTTCCGTTATCGTTCCGTCAACGCTCTGTTATCGGTAACATTTCTCGATGTTATCACGCGCCGCCGCGCCTGTGCACCAGGTCGAACTACGCGCTTTCCCGGGCTACGACGGCATGATCGATCGCGACCTTGCGGTGTTCGGGCTTGAGCGGGAGGCCCGCTGCCATGGTGGCCGCGAGCAGCAGCTCGCCGGTGCGCGAGCCGATGCCGTAGGCGTCGACGGACACCGTGGTGATCGGCGGATGGCAACACGCGGCAAGTTCGAAATTGCCGAAACCCGCCACGGCCATGTCGTGCGGCACGCGGATGCCGCGGCGATGGCATTGCATGATCGCGCCGAACGCCGACATGTCGCTCACGCACATGACCGCGTCGGTGTCGGGCCATTGCGCGAGCAGCGCGTCGAGCGCCGGTGCGCCGTGGCTCATGGTGATCGGCGACTGGCCGAGGCGTATGACGCGCGGCTCGCCAAGCCCTTGCGCCCGGATCTCCTGCTGGTAGCCTTTCAGGCGTTCGAGACCACGCCGGTCGAGGTCGCTCGCGCCACCGAGGAAGCCTATTTTCCGGTAGCCGCGATCTTTCAAGTATCGCACCATTTCACGGGCCGCACGCACGTTTGAAAAGCCCACGGCCATGTCGATGGGTCTCGCCGGCATGTCCCACATTTCCACCACGGGTATGCGCGAGCGTTCGAGCAGGCGTCGCGTGCCATCGGTATGCTGCGAGCCCGTGAGCGCGATGCAGCGCGGCTGATAACGCAGCATGGAACGAACCAGCCGCTCCTCGCGCGCGAGGTCGTAGTCGGTGTCGCCCAGCAGCAGTTGCAGCCCGTGCGGTTCGAGCCTCGCCGAGAGGCCGCGCACCGTGTCGGAGAAGTTGGAACTGGCCAGCGACGGCACGAGCACGGCCACGAATTCCGAGCGGCCCGACGAGAGCGCACCCGCCGCCGCGTCCGCCACGTAGCCGAGTTCGTCGATGGCTTGCTGCACGCGCTCGCGCGTCGCCAGCGCCACGCTGTGCCCGGCGAGCACGCGCGAAACCGTCATCTTCGATACGCCCGCAAGGCGCGCGACATCGGACATGCGGGGCGGGCCGGAAGGCGCGTCGCCGACGACACGCGGTGGATTGCGGAGATGGGCCATCAGGTTCGAAAGAGTTGGAATTGCACGGCACACGGCGGCGAACGCCGATCATAAGGCAGTCGTTGCGGGCCACCCAGGTGGAATCCCCTGGCTTGCGGGAAAACCGCGCGCCGTGCTAACTTTGTTATCGATAACATATTTCCCGTGCGTTATTGCATCATCGAATGTTATCGGTAACACAAACTCGCAGTTGAGAACAGCCACACGCAAATGGAGACAATCCCATGCCAACCCTGACCCAGATCGCGGACTCCCCGGCCGCCGTCAACGAGGCTGAAGACCTGCTGTACCGCAAGGTACTCAAGCGCATTCTGCCGTTGTTGCTGCTGTGCTACGTCGTCGCGTACCTGGATCGCGTCAACGTGGGCTTTGCGAAGCTGCAAATGCTCGACTCGCTCGGCTTGAGCGACAGCGTCTACGCCGTCGGCGCGAGCATTTTCTTCTGGGGCTATTTCCTCTTCGAAATGCCGAGCAACCTGCTCCTGCACCGCTACGGCGCGCGCTTCTGGATCGCGCGCATCATGGTGACGTGGGGCATCGTGTCTTCGTCGCTTGCGTTCATCTCGCCGCTCGCGAGCTTCTTCCACGTGCAAACCTCGACGATGTTCTACATCCTCCGGTTTCTGCTGGGCGTATGCGAAGCCGGTTTCTTTCCCGGCATCATCCTTTACCTGAACTACTGGTTTCCCGCGCGCCGCCAGAGCGTCGCGATGTCGGGCTTCCTGATCGCCATTCCCGTGAGCCTCACGCTCGGCGGCGTGATCTCCGGGTGGCTGATGGAAAACACGCATGGCGCGTTCGGTCTTGGCGGCTGGCAGTGGATGCTGCTGCTCGAAGGCGTGCCGTCGATCCTCGTGGCCTTCGTGGTGCTCTTTCGCATGGGCGACGGCATTCAGTCCGCGAAGTGGCTCACGGCCGCTGAAAAGGCCGTGCTGCAAAGGAATCTGGAGCAGGAAAGCGCGAAGAAGACGCATAGCGTGGCGGCGGCGCTCAAGAGCCCGCGCGTCTGGCTGCTCACGTTCATTCTGCTCACCTTCAACACCGGCTTCTACGGTCTCGCGTTCTGGCTGCCCTCCATCATCAAGGCATCCGGCGTAAAGAGCACGTTCAACATCGGCCTGCTGACCGCCATTCCTTACTTGAGCGCCGTCGTCGCGATGATCTGGAACGCCTCGCACTCGCGCAAGACGGGCGAGCGCCGCTGGCATGCGGCCATCCCGGCCTGCATCGGCGGTGTCGGCCTGATCCTGAGTGCGCTGTTCGCGCACAGCGTGCCGGTTTCCATCGTATTCCTGACTATTTCGACCTGCGCGATTCTGGGCCTGATGCCCATCTTCTGGACCTTCCCTGGGCAGATTCTCTCGGGCACGGCGGCGGCGGCAGGCATTGCGCTCATCAATTCGGTCGGCAATCTTTCGGGCTTCACGGGCTCGATGATCACGAGCGTGGCGAAAGACCTCACCGGCGACATCAACAACGGCACGTATGCGCTGGGGGCATGTCTCCTGGTCAGTTGCGTCCTCATTCTCTCGATTCCGAAGAGCATGTTGAACCGTGACCCGGTGGAGGGCGCTTAAGGAGATTGAAAACATTGCGCTTCGATCCTCCGCCGCCCTACTCATAAACGAAGTCCCAGGCGACAATCGCGCGTTGACCTTGCGTCAACGCGCTTTTTTTTGGCCGCCACGAAATCGGACTTCGCCATGCACCCGTTCGCCGCACAAAATCCGTGCAAAAAATTTATTCGGGGCCGTCTCAAGAATTACAATGCGCTGCCGATAAGTCGTGAAGACAGTTTTCCGCCTGACGCACCGGCTTTATCCCTCTCGCATAAAACGGAGACACCGTGATTCGCCATTGCCTCGCAGGCCTGCTGCTGGCGCTCGGCTGTCTTGGCACCGCTTTCGCCGCGGGCCCGGACTGCACGCGTTCATTTACGCTAGCCTTACACGACCACGGCCTGCTCTACTCCGTCGACACCGACACGGGCATCGACAAGGACTTCGCCGATGAACTGGAGCGCCGCAGCGGCTGCCAGATCCGCGTGAGCCTGATGTCGCGCGCGCGCATCTGGAAGCTGATCGAGTCCGGCGCGCTGGATTTCAGCCTCTCGGGCATCGCCAACGACGAGCGCAATCAATACGCGGATTTCGCCTGGTACTTCAGCAACAAGTATTATCTGCTGGTGCGCAAGGACTCAGGCATCCATCAGCTTGCCGATTTCGAGCACAACAACAAATTTCAGCTTGGCGTGATTCGCAGCTTTCGCTACAGCGACTCGGCCAACCGTCTGGTCGACTCGCTCTCGGCCGAAAACCGCGTGAGCCAGGCAGGCGGTCTGGAGCCGCTTTATCAGGCGCTGCTGCTCGGGCGTATTCAGGGGATGATCATCGAGCCGTTCGATTATCCCGCTATCGACGACAAGAAGATTCGGGACGTGACAACGATCGTGGAGTTCGATGACCCGCCCATCCCGCATGGGCTCATCATGTCGAAGAAGGCGCTCACGCCCGAGGAGCGCGACAAGTGGCGCGCGGTGGTCAACGAAATGATCGCGGACGGCACGGTGCGCCGCATCTTCGCGAAGTATTTCAAGCCCGACCTCGCCGACTCCATGGTCCCTTTCTAGACACCGCCATGAACCGGACGCGCCTCGTTCTGCTCCCGCTACTGGTCCTCGCCGCCGCGCTCGGCGTGACGTGGGCGCTCTGGAATCACGAGCGGCAAGCCACGCGGCACGAGATCCTCTCGCAGTTCGACTTTTCGCTCGGCGACGTGGTGAGCCGCGTCGAGCAGCGCATGGGCACGTACGAGCTGCTGCTGCGCGGCGTGCAAAGCCTCTTCGCCGCGAGCGGCGAGGTCAATCGCGACCAGTTCCGCGCGTACGTCGACTCGCTCAATCTGGACGCCAATTTTTCCGGCATCCAGGCCATCGGCATCGTCGAGTGGGTGCCGGCCACGCAAAAGGCCGCCCATATCGCCTCCATGCACCGGCGCGGCTTGCCCGACTATGTGATCCAGCCCGATGGCCCGCGCGACAATTACGCGCCCATCATCCAGCGCGAGCCGCATATCGGCGCCAATCGCGCGGCGGCCGGCTTCGACGCGTGGGCCGATCCGGTCCGGCGCCGCGCCATGGAACAGGCGCGCGACACGGGCATGGCGACCATCACCGGCAAGGTTCGCCTGTCCGTCGACACCGACCCCGGCGCCAAGCCGGGCTTCGTCATGTACATGCCGGTGTACGCGGGCGGCCAGATGCCGGACAACGCCACCGAGCGCCGCGAACAACTGCTCGGCTGGGTCTACGCCTCCTTTCGCATGCACGATGTCGTCGCGAGCCTGTATGGCGAGGAGCCGCCGGGCCTCTCGATCGCCATTTACGACGGCGTGGAATCGTCGCCCGACGCGCTGCTCTATAAAACGTCGGGCCCGGCCGGCCACAACGTGAGCGCGGATCTCACCGCGCGCGAGTATCTCGTCGTCTGCGGCCATGACTGGATGCTGACGATGACGGCGCGCGACGGCTTCAAGGCGCGCTTCGGCCGCGACGGCGCCACGCTCATCGCCATCACGGGCACGGGCCTGAGCCTGCTGCTCGCGCTCCTCACGTGGCTCATGCTCACGGGCCGCAGCCGCGCCATGCGCCTCGCGTCCTCCATGACGAGGGAGCTGCGCGAAAACGAGGAAAAATTCCGCGCCATTGCGGACTGCACGGTCAACTGGGAAATCTGGTGGTCCCCCGAGGGCAAACCGCGCTGGATCAATTCCGCGGTGGAGGAATACATCGGCTATACCGTCGACGAGTGCATGGTCATGGACGACTTCGCCTGCACGGTGATCTATCCGGGCGACGCCGCCCTCGTCGCCCCGCAGTTCCGCAACGCGCAGCAAGGATCGCGCGGCGACAACCTCGAATTCCGCTGCATCCGCAAGGACGGCTCGCTCATGTGGCTGTCCGTCTCGTGGGTTCCGATCACCGATTCCCGGGGTGAATTCATCGGCTTTCGCACGAGCGGGCGCGACATCACCGAGCGCAAGATCGCCGACGAGAAGATCAAGGAACTGGCCTTCTACGACGCGCTGACCGGCCTGCCCAACCGCACGCTGCTGCTGGACAACCTGCGGCAGGCGCTTGCCGTGAGCGCGCGCAAAGGCACGAGCGGCGCGCTGCTGTTCATCGATCTCGATCACTTCAAGACGCTCAACGACACACTGGGCCACGACAAGGGCGATCTGCTGTTGCAGGAAGTGGCCAAGCGGCTTGCGGCGAGCATTCCGCGCAGCGACACCGTGGCGCGCGTGGGCGGCGACGAGTTCGTGGTCGTCGTGGGGAACCTGAACCCCGATCGCTGCGAGGCGGCAAGGCAAACCGAGGCGCTCGGCGAGACGATCCTTTCGGTCCTCGGCAGTCCGTATCATCTCGACGAAATCGACTATCGCAGCTCGGCAAGTATTGGCGCCACCGTGTTCAACGGCTACCAGGTGTCCACGGACGACCTCATGAAGCAGGCCGACCTCGCCATGTACAAGTCGAAGGAGCGCGGCCGCAACGCCGTGCGCCTGTTCGATCCCGAGATGCAAACCGTGGTGGTGGAGCGCGCGGCGCTGGAGGCGGCGTTGCGCGACGCCATCGAGAACGATCAGTTCCTGCTGCACTACCAGGCGCAGATCGACGGCGAGCGCGTGACCGGCGCGGAGGCGCTCGTGCGCTGGTCCCATCCCGCGCGCGGCCTTGTCTACCCGGCCGACTTCATTCCGGTGGCGGAAGATACCGGCCTGATCGCCGAACTGGGCGCGTGGGTCCTGCACGCGGCGTGCATGCAGTTGGCCCGGTGGGCGGAGCGGCCCGATCTCGAACATTTGACGATTGCGGTCAACGTAAGCGTTCAGCAGCTTCACAAGCCCGATTTCGTGGACACCGTGCTCGCCACCCTCCAGCGCACCGGCGCGCGGCCGGACCGGCTGAAGCTGGAACTCACCGAAAGCGTGCTGGTGAACAACGTGCAGGAAATCATCGAGAAGATGGAAGCGCTCAAGGCGAAAGGCATCGTGTTCGCGCTCGACGATTTCGGCATTGGCTATTCCTCGCTGTCGTACCTGAAGCGCCTGCCGCTCGCGCAGCTCAAGATCGACCGCTCCTTCGTGCGCGACGTGCTCGTCGACCCCAACGACGCCGTGATCGCGCGAACCATCGTGGCGCTGGCGCACAGCCTCGGCATCGGCGTGATCGCCGAAGGCGTCGAAACCGAGGAGCAGCGCGCCTTCCTCGCCTCGGCGGGCTGCTATGCGTACCAGGGCTATCTGTTCTGCCGCCCGGTTGGCGTCGAGGAATTCGAAGCGACGACAGGCGCGCTGGAAGCGCGCCAGTGCCTCACCGAATAGTCGACTTCACGCAGCGCACGCGAGCAACGTGAGCTGCTTGTAGACCTCCTTCGCCGCTTCGAGCTGATCGAGCGCGATCGACTCGTCGATCGTATGCGCGTCCTCCTCGTTGCCCGGCCCGAGCCCGATGGTCGGAATGCGGCGGCGCCCCGCCGATTCCGAACCGTTCGTGCAGAACGGCCAGCAACCCGAACGCGGCGCAACGCCCGCGCGCGTCAACGCCTCGAACGCCTGCTTCACGAGCGGCGCGTCCTCGGGCTGGCTCCATGCCGGCAGCCAGCGTGACGGACGCGCTTCGAGACCCGTGAAGGTCTGCACGGCATCATCAGTGATACTAAGCGTATAGCCGTCGATGCCGTGGGCGGCGAGGCATGCACGCACCTCGCCGAGCACGTCGTCGGCGTTCTCGCCGCTGAGCGTGCGGCGATCGAAGCGGATCGTCGTGGCCGAAGGAATCATCGAGATCGACGGATACGGCGAGGACACGATATCGGTCGGCACGAGCAGCGCGCGGCCGAGCACGGGATCGGTTGGCAGCGTGAGCGCCTCCAGCGCGAGCAGCGCGCGCGCCGCCGCGTGCAGCGGATTCACGCCCAGATGCGGCGAGGCGGCGTGCGCGGGCTTGCCGTGCAGCGTGAGCAGCAGTTCGAGCCGCCCTTTCTGCCCCGTCCTCACTTCGAGCTTCGACGGCTCGCAAATCACCACGGCCGCGGGCTCGCACAGGTCGAGCACCGAACCGAGCGCATGCCCTTCGATCACCTCTTCGAGCACGCTGGCCGAAACGCCCACGCGCCGCGTGAGCTTGCCCTCGCGCGCGGCGGCCGCCACGCCGCAGATCGCGGCGGCGACACCGCCTTTCATGTCGGTGCTGCCGCGCCCGTACAGGCGGCCTTCGTGCAGCGTCGCGCCGAACGGGTCGAAGCGCCAGTCGCCCACCACGGGCACGACGTCGAGATGACCGTCGAAGAGCAGCGCCACTTCGGCATCCTCAGGACCGATCAGCCCGAGCACCGAACCGTTACGGTCCGTGCGCACGTCGGTGAAGCCGGCTTCGCGCATGCGCCCCGCCACCAGTTCCGAAACGCGCGCCTCGTCGCCCGAAAGGCTCGGCACGCGCACCATATCCTGCGTCAACCTCACTACATCGCTCAACATACCCTCACTCCCTCAAGATCATTCAACGGTCGACGAGACGGCTCGGCGTGAGGTACACGAGAATCGCGCCCAGCACCGTGAAGCTCGCGAGAAAATACATGCCCGCATTCGTGCTGCCGGTCAGGTCCTTGCACCAGCCGATCACGTAAGGGCTCGCAAAGGCCGCGAGCCCCGCGAACGCGTTGATGCCCGCAATCCCGGCCGCGGCGCTCTTGCCGTCCAGGAACGCGGTGGGCAGGCTCCAGAACAGCGGCGAACACACCATGCAGCCCGCCGACGCCACCGAGAGCATCGCCACGGCGAACACGGGGTTGTCGCTATACAGCGTGCTCAGCACGAGGCCCATGCCGCCCACGAGAAACGGCACGATCATGTGCCAACGGCGCTCGCGCGTGGCATCCGAATGGCGGCACACGAGCACCATCGAGATCACCGCGCAGACGTTCGGAATCGCCGTGAGCAGGCCCACGTTGAAAAGCGAAACCACGCCGGTGGACTTGATGATGGACGGCACCCAGAACGCGAGGCCCGAGAGGCTCGACACCGTGCAATAGCAGATCAGCGCCATGTGCAGCACACGGCGGTCGCGCAGCAGATGCCAGAGCGAAACGTGCTCGGTGCGCGCGCCGCGTTCGCCTTGCAGGTTGTGTTCGAGGCGCGACTTCTCGGCGGCGCTGAGCCAGCGCGCGTCGGCAATGCGGTTGTCGAGGTAGCCCAGCACCGCGATGCCGAGCAGGACGGACGGCACCGCCTCGATGAGGAACATCCACTGCCAGCCGGCAATGCCGTGATGGCTGTGCAGCGCGCTCATGATGCCGCCCGACAGCGGGCCGCCGATGATGCCCGCGAGCGGCACGGCGGCCATGAAGGTCGCGATCACCTGTGCGCGGCGGTTCGAAGGGAACCAGTACGTGAGGTAAAGAATGATCGCGGGATAAAAACCCGCTTCGGCCGCGCCGAGCATGAAGCGCAACAGATAGAACTGCCACGGCGTGCGCGTGAGCATCATCAACGCGGAAATGCAGCCCCACAGGATCATGATGCGCGCGAGCGTCTTGCGCGCGCCAATGCGGTGCATGAACACATTGCTTGGCACTTCGAACAAAAAATAGCCGATGAAGAAGATTCCCGCGCCGAGCCCGTACACCGTCTCGCTGAAGTTCAGGTCGGCGAGCATCTGTAGCTTCGCAAAGCCCACGTTCACGCGGTCGAGAAACGCTGCGACGTAGCACATCATCAGGAACGGCAAGAGGCGCCGCGCAACCTTGCGATAGAGCGCGTGATCGCTCACGACGCCCGCATGGGGCTCACCGGACATGGCGCCCGGCGACGACGCAACCTGTAGGGAATCACTCATTTTGGCTCTCCTTCGGCTTTTTTCAGGTAAGACGCCCCCCTGCGGGCGCCCGAAGGCGCTCGCATCCATCGTAACAAGAAGGGCGTGTGCCGCTTGCTGTGGTATTAAGCGGCGAGTGGAGCGGGCAGGACAGCCCCGCGGCGTTCGGTAATCAGCCCGTAGGCTTCGGGGCGGCGGTGGCGCTCGAAATTGAACGTGGTGTTCTTGTACGAGTCGCACAGGCTCAGGTCGCAGCGCGCGATGGCGAGTTCATCGCCCTTGGTCGAGCACGCCGCGACGATCTCGCCCGAAGGCGCGATGATGCAGGTGCCGCCGATCATCTCGCAGCCCGCCTCGTTGCCGGCCTTCGCGACGCCCACCACCCAGGTGCCGTTCTGGTAGGCGCCCGCCTGCATCACGAGATGGTTGTGGAACATCGAAAGGTCGTCGTGCTCGGGCGCGGGCGGGTTGTGGACCGGCGTGTTGTAGCCGAGCAGGATCATCTCCGCGCCCTGGAGGCCCATCACGCGATAGGTCTCCGGCCAGCGGCGGTCGTTGCACAGCGCCATGCCGAGCACGCCGCCGAACGCGCGCCAGACGTCGAAGCGCTCGCCCGGCTCGAAGTAGTATTTCTCCAGGTGCTGGAAAGCGCGCCACGGCTCGTGCGCGGCGTGGCCCGGCAAATGCACCTTGCGGTACTTGCCGACAATCTCGCCGTTCTGGCCAACCAGAATGGCCGTGTTGTAGCGATGCACACGCCCCGCTTCATGCGCGAGTTCCGCATAGCCGAGATAGAAGCCGATGCCGAGTTTCTTCGCGGTGTCGAAGAGAATCTGCGTTTCGGGTCCGGGCATCTGGCGCTCGTAAAACGCGTCCATTTCGGCAATATCTTCGGCGTACCAGCGCGGGAAGAACGTGGTGAGCGCGAGCTCGGGAAACACCACGAGCTGGCAGCCCATCGCATGCGCCTCGCGCAAGTGCGCGAGCAGTCTTTCGACGACTTCGCGGCGCGAATGCGAGCGCTCGATCGGTCCGAGTTGCGCGGCGGCGACGTTGATGATGCGTGACATGGAAAAACCCTCCTGATAGTCCCTATGGTGTACTAATAGAATTTCAAAAGACACTAAACAAAATTGCGGCAATCCTCAGCCGGCCAGTTCGACGAGCAGATCCAGCAACACGCCCGCGCCCGCTTCGATATCGTGCTCGTGCGTGTACTCCGCCACGTTGTGCGAGAGGCCGCCCACGCTCGGCACGAAGATCATGCCCGCCGGACACATGCGCGCGAGCATCTGCGCGTCGTGACCCGCGCCGCTCGGCATGCGCCGCACGCTGTGGCCGCGCTCGCGCGCGATCGACTCCACGCGCGCCACGATGCGTTCGTCGAACGCAACCGGCGCGAAGTCCGCGAGCGGCCGGTGCGTGATGCGCACGCCCTCCGCGTTCGCGGCCTCCTGTGCGAAGGCGAACACGCGCTGCACGGCCTGCGCGAGCCCGTCGGCGTCGGTATTGCGCAGGTCGAGCGTGAACTCGGCGCGGTTCGGAATGACGTTGACGAGGTCGGGCGTGAGCTTCACGTGCCCCACCGTCGCAAGCTGGCCGCCGCCCAGTTCGCGCGCCACTTCTCGGGCGTAGCAGGCAATCTGCATCGCCACGATGCCCGCGTCGTGGCGCAGCGCCATCGGCGTGGTGCCCGCGTGATTCGAGGTGCCCTCCACCACGAACTCGGTCCAGTGAATGCCCTGCACGCCCGTCACCGCGCCAATGGTGAGCCCTTCGTGCTCCAGCAGCGGCCCTTGCTCCACATGCAACTCCACGAACGCATGCACGTCGCGCGCGCCACCCACCGGCTGCGGCCCCGCGTAGCCGATGCGCGCAAGATTCTCGCCGACCGTCGTGCCGTCGATGCCCTTCGTGCGCAACGCTTCGTCGAGCGCGAGGCCGCCCTGGAACACGAGGCTGCCCATCATGTCGGGTGCGAAGCGCGCGCCTTCCTCGTTCGTGAAGAACGCCACGGCAATGGGGCGGCGCGTGACGACGCCCGCGTCGTTGAGCGCCGCGACCACTTCGAGCCCTGCGAGCACGCCTAGGTTGCCGTCGTAGCGGCCGCCCGTGCGCACCGTGTCGATATGCGAGCCGGTCATCACCGGCGGCAGCGCCTCGCGCCCCGCGCGCACGCCCACCACATTGCCGATGGCGTCGATCGTCACGTCGAGGCCGAGTTCGCGCATCCAGCCCGCCACGAGGTCGCGGCCCTGGCGGTCCTCGTCGCTCAAGGCGAGGCGGCAGACGCCGCCGCCTGCGATCGCGCCGACCTGCGCAAGCGCTTCGATGCGGGCGATGAGGCGCGCCAGGTCGATGCGCGGCACAGCGCGCTCCCGCGCGACATGACGCGGATTGTCGAGATTGTCGAGCGCGGCGCTCATGCAGCCATCCTCACCGCCTCGGCGGTCCGTCCCACGATGCGCTGATAAAGCGCGGCGTCGGTTGCGCCTTCGCTGCCGAACACCAGCACGCGGCTCGCCGCGTCCAGACCCAGTTGCGCGCGCACCGTTTCGTCCGCCAGCGCGGCAAGACAGCCTGTGAGCCCCGCCACCGCGGATTCTCCGGCCACGATCGGCGCGTCGCCGTATCGCCCCGAGGCGAGCAGGCGCACCGTGTCGAGCGCGGATTCATCGTCGATCGTGAGGAATCCGAAAGCACCCGGCTTGAGAATCGACCACGCGAGCAGCGAAACCTCGCCGCATGCCAGGCCGGCCATCACGGTGTCGAGATCGCCGTGCACGGCCACCGGCTTGCCCGCACGCGCGCTCTCGTAGAGGCACGCGGCCTTGTCGGGCTCGACCACGACGACGCGCGGGCGGCGCTCGCCAAAGCGCTCCCAGAAGTGCGCGCACACGGCGGCGGCCAGGCCGCCCACGCCGCCTTGCAGAAAGATATGCGTGGGCAACGCGCCGTCCGGCAATTGATCGATCGCCTCGTCGGCCATCACCGCGTAGCCTTGCATCACGTCGCGCGGCACGTCCATATAGCCTTCGTACGACGTATCGGAAACGACAAAGCGGTTCAGACGCGCCGCGTCGGCAGCGGCCTCGCGCACCGAGTCGTCGTAGTTGCCGGAGGTGCGCACGACCTGCGCGCCGTAATGCTCGATCGCCGCCTTGCGGCCTTCGCTCACGGTGGCGTGCACATAGATCACGCAGGCGCAGCCAAAGCGCTGCGCGCCCCAGGCCACGGAGCGGCCATGGTTGCCGTCGGTCGCGCAGGTCACGGTGATCTCGCGCGTGATGTCCGCATAGCGGCCGTTGAGCAGATCGTCGATGCCGACGTTCGCCGCGCCAGTGCGCGCCGCGATCTCACGCATCAGCAGGCGGCTCACCGCATACGCGCCGCCGAGCGCCTTGAAGCTGCCGAGGCCGAACCGTCCGCCTTCATCCTTGTAGAGAATCTGCGCCACGCCCGCCGCGCGCGCGAGGCCGTCGAGGCGCGCGAGCGGCGTGGGCGCATAGCCCGGCCAGCGCGTGATTTGCGCGTGTGCGCGCGTCCAGGCGTCGCCGCCGAGGATGGCGCGCTGCGCGTCGCCATACGGCGCTTGCGGCTCGACTGCGGGATTGAGCGCGGCCTGAAGCCGGACGTGAGGAAGCGGATGAGTCAAGTGAGTCTCCTTTCGATTGGATCAGCGATGAAGATCGCCGTATTGCTCGTGCAGCGCCTCGATGCCCTCGAGCCGCTCGCGCGCGGTGTCGCCGAGCGCGAGCGCAAACGTGCTGCACAGATGGTTCACGACGCTGATGGCCGCCACGTACGAATCGAACAGCGCCGCGCCGCGATTCACGCACCGCAGCACGACGTCCGAGCGCGCGGGCAGTTCCGTGGCGGTGGGATCGGTGAGAATGACGACCTTCGCGTTCACGCGGTTCGCGTGCTCCACCATGGGGCGCAGCAGCGACACGCGGCGGCGGAAGTCCATGACGAGCAGCACGTCGCGCGCGCCGAGATCGGCGAGATCTTCCGCGAGATTCAGGCCCGCGCCGGGCACGAGCGCCACGCCGCCGCGCAACTGCGTGAGCAGCGCCCACGCGTACTGCGCCACCACGCGGCCATTGCGAAAGCCCGCGATATAAACGGTGCGCGCGCTCTTGAGCAGCGCGCACACGCGGCGCACGTCGGCGGGGTCGAGCCGCTCGAAGGTCTTCGACAGGTTCTGCAAGTCGGTGGCGAGGTGATGCGCCGCCGGGTTCGCAGCCGGATTCGCGGCCGCGCCGTCCACCTGCGCGAGTTCGTGCAGCGGCGAGCCGCGATCGGCCTCGTCGCGCGCGAGCGCGCGCACCTCGTTGAAATTCTCGTAGCCGAGGCGGCGGAAGAAGCGCCCGGCGCTCGCCTTCGAAACGCCCGCGCGCTGCGCGAGTTCCGCCCCCGTATACGCGGCGAGGTTGCCGATGCATTCGAGCGTGACCTGCGCGAGCCGGCGCTCGCTTTCGGTGAACTGGTCCTGAAGCTCGAGAATCCTGTCGTGCAACGTGGAAGTCATGGCATCGCCTTTTGAAACTTTGGTTGCATAAAAGTACGTATACGAAACTTCTGTGTCAACAGAAAAATTAAAACGGCCGCGCGGCGGCTTGAAGTCGCGGAACCCGGCACCTAAAGTGTTTGGACAGACTTTCTCCTTCCTTTCGGTCCCGCCCGCGTGCCGCCATGTTCGCTCCGCCCTCCCCGATGCCCGCGCAGCGCGCCGCCACACGCGGCCGCGCAACGCCCGATGGCGCCGGCGTGGGCGCGCGGCGGCATTCGATTGAAAACGTCGTAACGGCCGCGCCGCCTGCACGCCGCCTCAGTCTCGCCGGGCTGCCCGTGTTCGCGCGCGACGCGGCGACACCGCTGCCGTACGGCATGCGGGCCAAGCTCGCGGTCGGCGGCATCGACGACCCACAGGAGCGCGACGCCGATCGTCTCGCCAGCCACGTGCTGAACATGCCCGCGCCAGCGGCGGCAGTGCGCGACGCCCACGAGCCACCCGCAGCGCCGCGGGAGCGCGCCGGCCCAGGCCAACACCCGGCGCTGCGCTCAGGCGGCGCGCCGCTCGATCGCGCGACCCGCGCGTTCTTCGAGCCGCGCTTTGCCTGCGACCTCTCCCACGTGCGCATCCACACCGACGCCCGCGCCGCGCAATCCGCGCATGAGGTGGGCGCGCTCGCCTACACCGTGGGGCGCGACGTCGCGTTCGCGGCGGGCCAGTACGCGCCGTCCTCGCCCGCGGGGCGCGCCCTGCTCGCGCACGAGCTGGCCCATACGATGCAGGCCGGGCCGCCCGCGCTGCGCCGCCAGCCCAAGCCGCCCACCAAGCCATCGCCCCCGCCGCCACCGCCCAAACCGGACTTCGACCAGATCGTGCAGGAGATCGGCCCCGGCCTTGGCGGCCCTTATGCGGACTACGAAACATTCGCCAAGTCGATGGACACGACCGCGACGTTCCTCGGCCATTCGATTGACCGTGGCGTGCGCAGCGAATTTCTCGCCAAGCTACGGACTGCCGAGAAAAAGGTCGACGCCGAGTTCACGAAGTCAGGGGCGACCAAACCCAAGGGCTACGGAATCGGTTCGGTGGGCGGCTTTCGCTCGAAGTCGGGGCCGCACGGCTGGGGGCTCGCCATCGACATCGACGGTGCGCGCAACGTTTATTTGTCGCACGAAAACCGCAACGACAAGAAGCTCAACGTCGGTCAGCGCAAGGTCGACGCGCAAACGGAGGAGGTCTACACGCGCATTGCCGAGTTCATGCTCAATGACCCGCTCACGCTGCCCGCGCCCGCGGGCGGGCCGCACCAGTCGGTGATTCCGAAGCTCATCACGCAAACGGGCACGACGCTCTCCGGCGCGAAACTCTCGCGCAGCGAGCGCTGGGGCGAATACTACGATCGCCTGAACAAGGAAAGCGAGGCGATGAAGGCGTATTTCAAGCTGATGCAGGGCGGCACCACGGCGATCGACGCGTTCCTCAAGGGCGACTGGAAGACCACGCATCCCCAGCAAAGCGCGCCGAGCCCCGACGCCGTGCTCACGCAGATGTGGGAGGACTATGCGGCGCTAGGCGGCAACGTGCCCGCTACGGGCCCGAGCGGCGTGCAGAACTTCCAGGCGCCGGCGAACGCCTCGCCCGGCACGCGGCCCTTCAGCCTCGCCGACCCGGCGGGCGGCTTCCTCTCGATTCCGCGCGAGGTGGTGGTCGGCATGGGCCAGGTGCTGTCGCGCTGGGGCGCGGTGGATTTCGGCGGAGAAAGCGGTGACGTGATGCACTTCGACGACATGGACGGACTGGGCGGCGAGATCCGCAGCGCGACGGCCGCCGCGCAAGCCAAGATCAACGCGGCAGCCGCGCCGCCCGCCGCTGCGGGGAGCGGTTCGGCTGGTGGGTCAACTGCGGGGTCGGGCGCGGCACCCGCGCCCCCCACGCAATCCCCGCAATCCCCGCAATCCCCGCCGCCCACCGCCACGAGCGCCACGAAGCCGCCAGGCAAGTGAGCGGCGCGCGTGGCGCTCACGCGCCCTTGCGTGGCGCCGCGCCGCCAAACTCCGTCGCGCGCACGGCCTCGACCAGATAATCGACGAACGACACGATGCGCGCCGAAATCGCCGTATTGCGGTAGTAGACGGCGTGAATGGGCTGCCGCACGTCCAGGGTTTGACGCGCGAGCACCTGCACGAGGCTGCCGTTCGCGCGGTCCTGGGCCGTCATGAAGTCCGAGAGGCAGACCATGCCCACGCCCGCGAGCGCCAGTTGCCGCAAGGTCTCCCCGCTCGACGACCACACATCGGGCTCGATGCGGTGCGGCTCGCCGTCGGCGCCCGTGAGCGGCCAGACATTCAGCGACTCGGGTTGATTGAAGCCCAGCAGCGTGTGCTTTTCCAGATCGTCCACGCGTGTCGGGCGGCCGCGCGCCGCGAGATACTCCGGCGTGGCCAGCACGCGCACGCGGCTATTGCCGATCAGGCGGCTGTGCAGCGTGGAGTCCTTGAGCCGGCCAATGCGGATCGCCACGTCGGTGCGCCGCTCCAGCAGGTCGATGATGCCCTCGTTGCTGTTGAGCTCCAGCTCCACCTGCGGATAGCGCTCGCGATAGCCCCGCACGAGCGGCACGATCACGTGGAGCATGAACGGCGAAGCCGCATCCACGCGCAAGCGCCCCGCGGGCATCTCGCGCCGCGCGAGCATCTGCTCCTCGGCGCCCTCCACCGACTCGATGATGGCGCGCGCGTTCTGGAGAAAGGCCTTGCCCTCCTCGGTGAGTTCGAGCCGCCGCGTGGTCCGGCGCAAGAGCGTGGTCTTGAGCTTTTCCTCGAGGCGCGCGAGCGTGCGGCTCGTGGCCGACACCGTGAGATCCAGTTGCTGCGCGGCCGCCGTGATGGACCCGCTGTCCACCACCGTGGCAAAGGCTTGCAGTTCGTCCAGAGTGATCTTCATTCTTGATCTGAAATCAAAACACTTTGGTCCATAGACCGGTTTTTAGTCAAAAATAATTCCCGCACAATGCAGCGGTCCCAACTTGCTGATGCTAATTCGATGCCGACTTGATGCCAACTTCGGCCCCACGCGGGCCAAACGGCACCGGAAAGGCACGAAAAGGCACAAAAAAGGCACGACCGCCATGCTCGAACGCGACCTCAGTCTACCCGCTACGGCTCACCCGCAGCGCCCCGCCAACCCAGTGGCGCGCAGCGGCGCCACCCTGCCGCTCCTCGCGCTCGCCGTGGGCGCGTTCGGCATCGGCACGACCGAATTCTCGCCCATGGGCCTGCTACCCGTCATCGCCGAAGGCGTCCACGTCTCGATCCCGACGGCCGGCATGCTCATCAGCGCCTACGCGATCGGCGTGATGCTCGGCGCGCCGCTCATGACGCTCGCCCTCGCGCGCTGGCCCCGCCGCACCGCGCTCATGGCGCTCATGGGCATCTTCACGCTCGGCAACCTGCTTTCGGCAATCGCCCCCGACTACACCACGCTGCTGCTCGCGCGGCTCGTCACGAGCCTCAATCATGGCGCGTTCTTCGGCATCGGCTCGGTGGTGGCGGCGAGCTTCGTGCCGCGCGAGCGTCAGGCGAGCGCCGTCGCGACGATGTTCATGGGCCTCACCATCGCGAACATCGGCGGCGTGCCCGCCGCCACGTGGCTTGGCGAGGCGATCGGCTGGCGCATGTCGTTCGCCGCGACCGCCGGCCTCGGCGCGCTCGCCATCGCGGGTCTCGCGTTCGCGCTGCCCAAGGGCGAACCCGGTGAGATGCCCAACCTGCGCGCGGAACTCGGCGTGCTCACGCGCCCCGTGGTACTCGGCGCGCTTGGCACCACGGTGCTGGGCGCCGGCGCGATGTTCACGCTCTACACCTACGTCACGCCCACGCTCACGCACCTCACGGGCGCGACGCCCGGCTTCGTGACCGCCATGCTCGTGCTGATCGGCGTGGGCTTTTCCATCGGCAACGCAGCGGGCGGGCGTCTCGCCGACCGCTCACTCGACGGCACGCTGCTCGGCTTTCTCGCGCTGCTGATCGCCGTGATGTTCGCGTTTCCGGTGCTCGCCGCCACGCATGTGGGCGCGGCAGTCGCGCTGCTCGTGTGGGGCATCGCCACCTTCGCGGTCGTCCCGCCGCTGCAAATGCGCGTGATGCGCGCCGCTCACGAAGCGCCGGGCCTGGCCTCCTCGGTCAACGTAGGTGCGTTCAATCTCGGCAACGCACTGGGCGCCGCAGCCGGCGGCGCCGCGCTCTCGGGCGGTCTTGGCTACGGCGCGGTGCCGGTCGTCGGTGCGCTCATTGCGCTCGCAGGCGTCGCGCTCGTGGTCGCGCAGATCGTCATGAACCGCCGCTCGCGCACTGGCGCGAAGGCTTGAGTCAACCCGTCATCGCTTTTTCTCTCGTGGAGAACCTCATGAGCACTATTCCCGCATTCGGCCTCGGCACGTTCCGCCTGCAAGGCCAGGTCGTCATCGATTCGGTGCGCAACGGTCTCGAAGTCGGCTA
>NZ_QLSU01000013.1 GCF_003268775.1 Paraburkholderia unamae | reverse complement strand
AATCCCATCGGCACGTTCTGGTCGGTCGTGATGCTGCTCGAACACCTCGGCGAGCACGAGGCCGCCGCGCACGTGATGCAGGCCATCGAAGCCGTGACGGCCAACTCCGCGCTGCATACGGGAGACCTGGGCGGCAAGGCAACCACCGCGCAGGTCACGGCGGCGGTTTGCGAACTCGTGGAAAAAGCGGCCGTCGCCGCCTGAGCACCGTCGCGACATCGACCTGGGCGCGACTCAAAACAAAACCGCGCGCCCGGGGCTTCCCTCACAGGAGGAGACAAATGAATTCGGATACCGAAGCAATCGTCACGCGCAAACTCATGTGGCGCATCATCCCGTTCGTCATGCTGCTCTATTTCGTGAGCTTTCTCGACCGGGTCAACGTGGGCTTCGCGGCGATGACGATGAACAAGGCCATCGGCCTTTCGCCCACGGCGTTCGGCCTTGGCGGCGGCCTCTTCTTCATCGGCTACTTTCTCTTCGAGGTGCCCTCCAACCTCATCTTGCACCGCGTGGGCGCACGCATCTGGATTGCGCGCGTGATGGTGACGTGGGGCATCGTTTCCGCCGCATCGGCGTTCGTGAGCGGCCCCAACAGCTTCTACGCGCTGCGCTTCTTGCTGGGCGTGGCCGAGGCGGGCTTCTTCCCCGGCATCATCCTGTACCTGAGCCTGTGGTTCCCCACGAAACAGCGCGCCGTGGCGGCGGCCTGGTTCATGGCGGCCGCGCCGATTTCCACGGCGCTGGGCTCGCCGATCTCCGGCGCGCTCATGCAGTTGCCGCCAATGTTCGGCCTCGCCAACTGGCAACTGCTTTATGTGATCGAAGCGGTGCCGGCCGTGCTGCTGGGTTTCGTGGTCCTGAAGGTACTCACCGATGCGCCCGCCAAGGCGCGCTGGCTGAGCCCGCAGGAACGCGACTGGCTCGTCGCGAAGCTCAGCGACGAAGCCAGATCGCGCGAAAGTCACGCGGGCCATACGGCGGGCGCGCTGAGCGCACTGCGCGACCCGCGCGTGCTGGCGCTCGCGCTGATCTACTTCGGCACTTCGGCCGGACTGTACACGCTGGGGCTGTGGGCGCCGCTCATCATCCGCCAGTACGGCTTCAGCTCGCTGGAAACGGGCCTGCTCAACGCCATTCCGAGCGTCGTGGCGGTCATCGCCATGATCCTCTGGGCGCGGCATTCCGACCGCACCGCCGAGCGCACCTGGCATGTGGTGATTCCCTGCGTGCTCGCCTGCGTGGGCTTCGTGTTCGCGGGCCAGGCCAGCACCGCGCTGATGATCGTGCTCGCGCTCGTGGTGGTGAATATCGGCATCAGCGCGGCGAAGGCGCCGCTTTGGGCGATGCCGAGCATGTTCCTCTCCGGCGCGGGAGCGGCCGCGGGCATCGCGATGATCAACTCGATCGGCAATCTCGGCGGCTTCGTCGGCCCGGTCGTAATCGGGTGGTTGAAGACCCGCACAGGCGGTTACGCCGCCGGACTGTACGTGGTGGGCGCAACGCTGGCGGTTTCCGCCGTGGTGACGCTGATGTTGAGCCGCAAGGCGAATGAGCCGGTGATCGGGCAGGTCAGGCACGATCATTGAGGTGGGAGGCTCGCGCCTGCCCGGTGAGCCGCTCGGCCGCCGGGCGCGCGAGCATCTGTGCAACCCCGATCGCCGCCAGGGTGGCGTTGATGCATGGCCGGGAAGCGTAACCAGCGCGCGGCGCGCACTTACCGCACCCACTCCGGCGAACCTTTCTCCCGCATGCACTCTGTGCGCTAGCGCACGGAGCGATCCGCGCGCCGCCCCTATGCTCGCCGGGTGCCCGAAACCCGGTTCGTTCCGCCATACGGAATCGCCAGTGCGCAGCCAAGCCATCCACTATGCCTTGCTTCTCGCCTGCGGGTGCCCGCCAGCCATCGATGCGCACGCCGCCGATGCAATCGGCATCGTCAAGACGCTCAAAGGCGCGGTGCATGTCGAGCGAGCCGGTCAGCCCGTGGGCGTCGGCATCGGCAGCGAGGTGTTTGGCAGCGATCGCGTCGTAACCGGCCCCGCGTCCTCCGTGGGGATCACGCTGCGCGACAACACGCTGCTTTCCGAGGGCGCCAATTCCGTGCTCGACCTCAACAAGTTTGCTTTCAACACCACCACCTACGAGGGCGCGCTCGACGTGAGCATCCGGCGCGGCTCGCTCGCCGTGGTCGATGGCAAGCTTGCGAAGGCCAATCCGGAAGCCGTGCGCTACAGCACGCCCACCACCACGCTCGGCGTACGCGGCACGGAATTCATCATCGAGGTGGGCGGCAGCGGGGAGACCGATCATTGAAAACGGCGCATCGCACACCACGGCTGCCCGTTAGCGCGGCGTTCGCAATGCTGCTATGCCTCGCCGGGTGCGGCACGCCCGACAAGATCACGCTGCTGCCGAACCCTGACGGCAGCGTCGGCAACGTGATCGTGCATAGCAGCGGCAAAACGCAGGTGATCGACACCGCCTACACACGCGCCGATGTTTCGAAGGGCGGCGCCATCGAGCAGACGAAGGACAACAAGGCCGCCGTGCAGGCGAATTACGGCGACCTGCTGGCCGCCCAGCCGCCGCGCCCCAGAACCTTCACGATCAACTTCGTGTTCGACTCCGCCACGCAACTCGCGCCCGAGTCCGCCGCCACGGTGGCCGAACTGAAGAAAGTACTCGCGACGTGGCCCGCCCCGCATCTCACCGTGGTCGGCCACACCGACCTCGCGGGCGCGCAGGACTTCAACGACCAACTCTCGCTGCGCCGCGCGCAGAGCGTGGCGTCGTTCCTCGTCAAGTCGGGCATCCCGGCCAGGCAGATCGAAATCGCCGGCCGCGGCAAGCGCGAGCCGCTCGTGCACACCGCGGACGGCGTGCCGAACCAGGCCAACCGCCGCGCGGTCATCACCATTCAGTGATTCTCACTGAATAGCGGCGCGCGCCCCTCGCCCCCTGCCGCCATGAAACGCTACCGCGATTCGTTCATCGCCTTCATGAAGCGCACGATGCGGGCGTACCGAGGCCGCCCCTGGGCGGTTGGCGTGCTCGTCGGGCTGCTCCTCATCGATCTTTGCAGCCAGTGGCCCGGCAACGTCGCCCGCCCCGCCTTTCTCGAGACGCTCAACGAACTGCTGCCCGACACCTTCGGCTCGGCCCGTCAGTTGCTGTTCGATCACTATCAACGCCGCTTTCCGCGCATACCCGCCACGCAGCCGGTGACCATCGTCGCGATCGACGACAGGACGCTCGAAGCCGTGGGCCAATGGCCCTGGCCGCGCAACCGGTTGGCGCACCTCGTCGATGCGATCGCCGCCGCCAGGCCGCTGGCAATCGGTCTCGACATCTACATGCCGGAGCCCGATCAAACCTCGCCCGGCATGGTAGCCGACAACCTCCCCGACGCCGAGGCGGCGCTCGCCACCCAGTTGCGCGCGCTGCCCAGCCATGAACGGATACTCGCCACATCGCTGCGCGCCGCGCCTTCCATACTCGGCGCGGCCGCTTTCGATCACGCGACGTCCACGACCCGCACCGACATGCTGAGCGCCCCCGTGCTCGTGCACGGCGGCGGCGCGCTCGACAATGTGCGCCGCTTCCAGTACGTGCTCGCGAGCCTGCCCGAGTTGCAGGGCGCGGCCCACGGCCAGGCCATGCTCAACGTGGCGCAGGAACAGGGCACGGTGCGGCGCATTCCACTCGTGCTCGGGCTTGGCGACAAGATCGTGCCGAGCCTGCCGATCGAGATGCTGCGCGTGGCCACCGACTCGCCCGCGATCGAGGTGTTCTCGAAGCCCTCCGGCGTGCAGGCAGTGGGCGTGGCCGACGTGCGTGTGCCGACGCAGCCCGACGGCGACATCTGGCTGCATTTCGCCTCCATCGCGCAAACGCAGCACCGCTATGTTTCCGCAAGCGACGTTCTGCTGGGCAAAGTCGATCCGGCGCGTATGCGCAACAAACTGGTTCTGGTGGGCCTCACCGGCACGGGCCTGACCGACATGCGCACCACCGCGCTGGGTGAACTCGTGCCCGGCATCGAGATTCAGGCCCAGGTGATCGAAACGATTTTCGAAGGCCGCTTCCTGCGCCGCCCGGCCTGGCTGATCTGGGCCGAAACGGGTTTCATCATGTCGTTCGGCCTGCTGTTGATCTGGTATGTGCCGCGCACCGACTCGCGCCTCGCCGTGTTCATGAGAACCGTGCCCAAGGCCTCGACGATCGTCGGGCTCGCGCTCAACTTGCTGACGCTGGCGGTATGCTTCGCCGTCTTCCAGTATTTCGGATTCCTTGTCGATGCTGCGTCGATCTTCATCATTCTCTCCGCGGTCATGGGCAGTTTCTTCACGATTTCGATCATGGAGACCGACAAGCCCGACAAGCCGGAGACAGCGCGCCTGCCGCGCACGCCAACGCGCTC
Organism: Paraburkholderia unamae; assembly: GCF_003268775.1. Taxonomy (GTDB): domain Bacteria; phylum Pseudomonadota; class Gammaproteobacteria; order Burkholderiales; family Burkholderiaceae; genus Paraburkholderia; species Paraburkholderia unamae. Next base: position 246,640 of record NZ_QLSU01000013.1, on the reverse strand, counting down.
GCCAACGGACACGGCTTGACCAGCAGGCTCCGAGGCCATCGGTCGGCACCGCGCCGCGTCCACGAGGGGCACAGTGCTACATTACGGTCCGGACCGCAGGAAAACACAGCCGCAATGCCGCGCAGGGAGCCCCATGACGCCATCGGAACAAATCGACCAGCTAATCGCAGAACTCACGGACTGGCGCGGCGAGACATTCGCCGCCGTGCGCCAGGCCATCCTCGAAGCCGACGCGCAGATCGTCGAGGAATGGAAATACATGGGCAGCCCCGTGTGGTATCGCGACGGCATGATCGCCGTCGCCAATGCGCATAAGGGCAAGGTCAAGCTCACCTTCGCCAATGGCGCGCGTCTCGCCGATCCCGCAAAGCTCTTCAACGCCGGACTGGAAGGCAACGCGCGGCGGGCCATCGATTATCTCGAAGGCGACAAGGTCGACAAACGCGCGTTGAAAACGCTCGTGCGCGCCGCCATCGACTTCAACCAGGCCAAGGCGAAGAAATAAACGCCGGCTACGCTGCGCGCGTCTCAGCGCTTTGACGCATAGCACGCCGTAATTGCCGCGTGCACCTTGACGATGGCCGCGTCACGCATCGAACTGCTGCGCCAGCCCAGCTCAACCGGATAGCGCGGCAGATCGATCGGACACGCCAGCAGCTTCAGCCCCGTCACACGCGCGATTTCGACGGCAGCGTGGCGCGGAATCGTCGCGACGCTGCGCGCGCCCCGGAGCAGAAACGGCAACGCGGCGAAATGCGTGGTGGAAGCCACCACGTTGCGCTTGAAGCCGCGCGCCGCGAGCCCTTCGTCGACGATCCCGACCACGCCGCCCGACGACACGAGGATGTGCCCGCGCGCCACATAGTCGTCGAGCGTGAGCCTGCGCGGCGCGCGCGGGCCGTCGTCCACGAGGCAGGCATAGCTGCCCTCGCCCAGCACTTTGTGGCTCAGCCCGCGCGAGGCGAAGCCGCCCGCCGCGACCGCGAGATCCATCTCCTGGTTGGCGAGCGCATCGCTCACGATCTGGCTGTGCGTCTGCCGGAAAATGATGCGCAGGCCCGGCGCGCTCGTGGCCACCGTTTCGATGATGCGCCGCCCGATGGCCAGTTCGAAGTCGTCGGACAAGCCGATCGAGACCGCTCGCCCGTGGAATGTGGTCGCGTCGGGCGAGGCGATCGCGAGGCTTTGGCGGCATCGGTCGAGCGCTTCGCTGATCACGGGCTTGAGTTCCTGCGCGCGCGAGGTGGGCGCGAGTCCGCGCCCGGTGCGCACGAACAGCGTGTCGGCGTAGAGCGCGCGCAAGCGCCTGAGCGCGGCGCTCACGGCCGACTGCGTCATGTTCAGCCGAATCGCGGCGCGGCTCGCGCCGCCCTCTTCGAACAACGCTTCGAATATCTTCAGCAGATTCAGGTCCACGCCCGCGATATCAAATCGGTTCATATCACATAGTATCGATATACGTTTTCGCGATTTTATCGCCGTGGAACTATTCGAAGCGTTCACCCCACCGGAGCAGTCCACCATGGCCAAATCGAAAGTCGCTGCACTACAGATCGGTTCATCCGCCGCCGGCAAAGCCGCCACGCTCGAGCACATCCTCTCCTTCGAAACGCAGATCCGCGCCTCGGGCGCGACGCTCGTGGTGCTGCCCGAGGCGCTGCTCGGCGGCTACCCGAAGGGCGAGATCTTCGGCACGCGGCTCGGCTACCGCCTGCCCGAAGGGCGCGAGGCGTTCGCGCGCTACTACGGCAACGCGATCGACGTGCCGGGTGCGGAAACCGAAGCGCTCGCCGATTTCTCCACGCGCTGCGGCGCGTCGCTCGTGATCGGCGTGATCGAGCGCGACGGTAGCACGCTCTTTTGCACGGCGCTGTTCTTCAATCCCGGCGAGGGGCTCGTCGCGAAGCACCGCAAGCTGATGCCCACGGGCACCGAGCGCCTCATCTGGGGCCAGGGCGACGGCTCGACGCTGCCCACGGTGCGCACGGGAGCGGGCGTGGCGGGCGCGGCGATCTGCTGGGAGAACCACATGCCGTTGCTGCGCACGGCCATGTACGCGAAGGGCGTGCAGATCTGGTGCGCGCCCACCGTCGACGAGCGCGAGATCTGGCAATGCTCGATGCGCCATATCGCGCACGAGGGGCGCTGCTTCGTGATCAGCGCATGCCAGGTGCAGCCTTCGCCCGCCGCGCTCGGCATCGACGTGCCGCACTGGGACGAGAACCGCCCGCTCATCAACGGCGGCAGCCTGATCGTCGGGCCGCTCGGCGAGGTGCTGGCCGGCCCATTGCGCGGCGAAACAGGCCTCATCGTCGCGGAAATCGACACGGAGGAACTCACGCGCGCCCGCTACGACTTCGACGTGGTCGGGCACTATGCGCGGCCCGATGTGTTCTCGCTTTCGGTCGACGAGCGGCGCAAACGCACCGTCAATTTCATCGTGGAGTAAGGGCGCGGCGTTACGCTGGAATTACGCCGAATACAGCCCTTCCGGGCCGTTGCGCAACGTGCGCGCCAGCACCTCCAGGCCTTCGCGCAGCGCCTCGTGGCTGCGCGCGCCGCCCAGGCTCAAGCGCACGGCATGCGGGGCCGAGCCGCGCCCGATCACGAAACTGTCCGCCGTTTTCACGAGCACGCCGGCCTGGCGCAAGGCCGCCGAGAATTCGGCGGCGCGCCACGGCTCCGCGAGCGGCAGCCACAGATGCGGACTCGCGGGATCGGTGCGATAGCGCCAGCCCGCCAGCACCTCGGCGGCAATCCCCTGGCGCAGGTCCACCTGCGCGCGCTGCTGCGCGATGAGCCGGTCGATCTCGCCGTTCACGATCCAGCGCGCCGCAATCTCCGCGGGGAGCGGCGAGGTCATCCAGCAATCGCTGCGGATCACCGCGAGTATCTTGCCCACCCAGTCCTGCGGCGCCTGCACATAGCCGATGCGCAGCCCCGGCGCGACCGCCTTCGAAAGACTGCTGATGACGATGCCATGCTCGGGCAGGCGCGCGGCGAGCGGCGCGGGCGGCGCGTCGAGCAACGCGGCGGGCACGAGGTCCTCGATCACGACGAGGTGATGGCGCACGGCGATCTCGGCGATCATCGCGCGCCGCGCTTCGGAGAGCGTCGCCGTGGTGGGGTTGTGCAGCGTCGGCACGCAAAAGAGCGCGCGCGGCGCGAGCAGGCCGCAGGCGCGTTCCAGGGCGGCCGGAACGATGCCTTCCTCGTCGATCTCGATCCCCACGAGGTTCAGCCGCAATTGCCGCGCGAGCGCGACGATGCCGGGGTAGCTCAATGCCTCGGCGAAAATCGTGTCGCCGGGTCGCAGCACGGCGCGCAATACACAGGCGAGGCCATGCTGCGCGCCCTGCGTGACGAGCACGCGCTCGGCCGCCGCCACGCAGCCCATGCGCGCGAGCCAGCGCGCGCCCGCCTCGCGGTGCGAGCGGCGGCCGCCTTCCGGCTGGTAAAGCAGCAGTTCGCCGGCCAGCCGTTCGTCGCCCGCGAGTTCGCGCAGCGTTTGCGTGAGCAGGAACGCTTCGTCGGTGGGCATCGGCACGTTCTGGCCGAGATCGATCAGGCGCGCGGCGGAGCCCGCAGCGGACACCGCGCCCATACCGGCCACCCCCGCCGTCGCCGCACCCGAGCGCTCCCACGCCTCGGACGCGGGCCGCGCGCGCTCGGCCATGCGTGCGCCGTCGGCATCGGGCTCGGCCACGTAGGTGCCGTCGCCCACGCGCGCCACGACCATCCCGCAACGCTCCAGCTCGCCATAGGCGCGGCTCACCGTGCCCGTCGTGACACTGAGCGTCTTCGCGAGCAGCCGGTGCGCGGGCAGTTTCTCGCCGGGCAGCATCTGGCCGCCGTGGATGGCCTGCGCGTAAGCGTGCGCGATCGCGCGGTACTTCGGTTCGCTGCTGCGTGAGAGCGAGGGCATCCAGCCGTTCATGGTGTTTTCCCGAGGGGACCTGGCGCGCCGCGGCACCGCGCGACGGCTGCGCCATTATCGCGCCCAATTCGCGGAAATGAAGGCTGTCATTTACTTCAATTGACTTCATTGAGTGCGTGGAATTGACCCTCTAGGATGCCGTAACGCCTGCACAGGCCAAGGAGACAATCGCCCGCCCGAACGCGCACGTCACGAAATGTTGCGCGCACCGGCCGGCAACACACGCGCCATGACGAACCGCATCGCCCGCATCACCGTCAGCCAGCATCGCCTGCCGCTCGACCCGCCCTTTCCCGCCTCGTGGGACAGCCGCCCCCGGCGCGCCTTTCCGGCCACGATCGTGCGCGTGGAGGACGACGAGGGCCGCGTGGGCGTGGGTTCCGGCGACGCCATGTACGGCTTCGACGATTACCGCGATCTGTTCATCGGCGCGGACCCGCTCGATCTCGCACGTCATAGCGCGGTGCTGGAAAACCTGAGCTTCCATGCGGGCCGCCTCTGGCCGCTCGACGTCGCGCTCTGGGACCTCGCGGGCAAGATTCGCGGCGAGCCATGCTGGCAAATGGCCGGCGGCCGCGCGAAACGCGTGCGCGCCTATGCGTCCTCCGGCGTGCATCGCTCGCTCGACGGCATGGCGCGCTGGGCCGAGCAAGCCGTGGCGCGCGGCTTTCCCGCGCTCAAGCTGCGCTTCGGCCGCCCGACGCTCGCCGACGACATCGCCGCACTCGCGGCCGTGCGCGAAGCGGCTGGCGAGAAGATCGAACTGATGGTGGATTGCAACCAGGGCTGGCGCATGCCGTGGGACACCCAGGCGCCGTGGCGCGCCGACGAGGCGCTTGCCGTGATTCGCCGGATCGAGCCATACCGCGTGTACTGGGTGGAAGAACCGCTGCATCGCGGCGACTACGCGGGCCACGCCCAGTTGCGCAAGCAAACCGGTGTGCTGATCGCCGGCGGCGAGATGACGCGCGACGCCCACGAGTTTGCCGCGCTGCTCGCGCACGATTGCCTCGACGTTTATCAACCCGACGTGGTCTGCACGCTCGGCATGGAGGGCGCGCGGCGCATCGCCGCGCAAATCGGGTTGCACGGCAAGGTGTTCACGCCGCACACGTGGGGCAACGGCATCGGCCTCGCGGCGAATCTGCATGTCGTGGCGGGCGCCGGGCATGCGCCGTTCGTCGAGTTCCCCTACGACCCGCCCGAATGGACGCCCGAGCGGCGCGATTTCCCGCTCAGGCACGTGATCGACGTCGATTCGCAAGGCTGGATCGAACTGAGCGATGCGCCGGGCCTTGGGATCGAGCTGGACGAAGCCGCGCTCGCGGCAACGCGCGCGCACGACAGCCGCTACGACTGAAGCACCGCAGTGCTGGCTTGAGGTTCGACCGTTCGCGCGCGTCAAGCCATCTCATATATGAAGCATTCCGAATCATTTCAATAAAATGGAGACATGCAATGAAACGCTTGACGTCCCTGATACGCGCGGCCTGCCTCGCCGCACCGCTCGCGCTCGCCGCGTTGCCGGCCCACGCCGCGGGCACCTGGTGCAGCAGCGGCAAGCCCGTGCACTTTGCCGGCATCACGTGGGAAAGCGGCAACTTCACGAGCGAAGTGCTGCGCTACATCCTCAAGAACGGCTATAGCTGCCCGGCCGACACCGTGCCCGGCAGCACGGCGGCCACGGAAACCGCGCTCTCGCGCAACGACCTCCAGGTGTGGGCCGAGCAATGGACGGGGCGCTCGGAGATCATCGCGGGCGCGGTGAAGGCGGGCACGGTAACGCTCGTGGGCGACACGCTGCCGGGCGGCACGCGCGAAGGCTGGTACGTGCCCGACTATGTGGTGCACGGCGACGCGAAACGCGGCATCAAGGCAAGCGCGCCCGACCTCCAGTCTGTGAGCGATTTGCCCAAATACAAACAGTTGTTCGTCGACGACGAAGAACCCGATCGCGGCCGCTTCCTGAACTGTCCTTCGGGCTGGGACTGCGAACGCGTGAACACGCGCTTGCTCAAGCTGCTCAAGCTCGACGACGCCTATACGAATTTCCGCCCCGGCACAGGCGCGGCGCTCGACGCGGCGATCTCCTCGGCCTACGCGCGCGGCAAGCCGATTCTCACCTACTACTGGGAACCCGCGGCACTGATGGCCAAGTACAAGTTCGTCCAGCTCAAGATGCCGCCGTTCAACGAAGCGTGCTGGAAGACGCTGCGCGAAGCGAACAGCACGCAGCAGTGCGCCTCGTCGTATCTGGTCTCGCATCTGAAGATCGGCGTGTCGACGCCCTTTTATCAGGCCGAGCCCGACGTCATGGCGTTCTTCTCGAAGGTGAGCTTTCCCATCGACTTCCTGAACACGACGATTCTCGACATGACCGAGCATAAGGTCGACGCGCAAACCGAAGCGCAAAAGTTCCTCAAGCAGCACCCCGAGATGTGGAAGCCCTGGGTGCCCGCCGACGTGGCGGCGAAAGTGCAGAAGTCGCTCGGCGCATAACGCGGCCCTCCGGGCAGACCAACCAGAACGCGGAGCCGCGCAAGACGGCTCCATGATAAGGAGACTTAAGTGAAAAAGAAGATTCTCGCGGCGATGCCGCTGACGCTGACACTGGCGCTGGCGGCGACGGGCGCGCACGCGCAAAGCAGCGTGACGCTGTACGGCATCATCGACCTTGGCGTGGACTACGCCAATAATGTGGCAAGCGGCGCAAACGGCCAACTCGTGCCGGGCACGGGCAGCAAGCTCGTGCAGATGCAAAGCGGCGTGCCGGCGGGCAGCCGCTGGGGCCTGCGCGGCTCGGAGGATCTGGGCGGCGGCTACTCGGCGATCTTCCGGCTCGAAAGCGGCTTCAACGCCGCGACGGGGTCGCTCGGCGGCGGTCTTGCGTTTTCCCGCAACGCCTACGTGGGCCTGAAGTCCGACCGGTATGGCCAGGTCACGCTAGGCAAGCAGTGGGACGCCACGGTCGACCTGATCGAGCCATATTCGCTCAACGGCAATTACGGCGGCTGGTATTTCGCACACCCGAACGACATGGACAACCTGGACAACGGGTTCCCTGTCAACAACGCCATCAAGTACGTGAGCCCGGTGCTGGCCGGGTTCCAGTTCGAAGGCCACTATTCGTTCGGCGGCCAGGCGGGTCAATTCTCGAACAATGCCTCGTATAGCGCGGCGGCGGCGTACACGCTCGGGTCATTCAGCGCGGGGGTGGGCTACCTGCGCGTGAACAATCCGGCTACGGCGGTGGCCGGCTACGGCAGCGGCGGCGGCTTCGTGAACTCGGTGTACGGCGACGCGCTCGCCAACGCGCGCTATCAGGGCATTCTCTCCGCGGGCGCGTCGTACGTGATCGGCAGCCTGAAGTTCATGACGAACTATTCGAACGTGAACTTCTCGTCGGGCACGGGCAGCGGCGACCTGCATTTCCAGAACTACGAAGTGGCGGGCACGTATGCTGTGACGCCTGCCTTCACCGTGGGCGCGGGCTACACCTTCACGATGGGCCAGGATCACGCAAGCGACACGTCGCCCAAGTACCACCAGGTCAACCTGATCGGCCAGTACGCGCTATCGAAACGCACGTCGCTCTACGCGATGGGCGTGTACCAGCACGCGGCGGGCGCGGCGGAAAACGCACAGATCACGGGCTTCAACCCGTCGAGCACCGACAACCAGGTGGTCGGCCGTGTGGGCATCACGCACGCGTTCTGACGTTTTCACGTAGTCCTTATCATGGAAGCAGCGCCGGCGCGAGCCGGCGCTCATGCATCGCGAGGCTTGCATGCGCCGCCTACCCTCCCTATCGGCCCTGCGCTCCTTCGAGGAGGCGAGCCGCACCCTCAGCTTCACCAGGGCCGCGCAGAACCTGCACGTGACCCAGGGGGCAATCAGCCGCCAGATTCGCCTGCTCGAAGACTATCTCGGCACGCCGCTCTTCATGCGGCATCATCACCGGCTCGAAATCACGGCGGCGGGCAAGCGCCTGCTGCCCACGCTACAGGCCGCGTTCGACAGCATCGCCCACACGCTCGACACGATTCGCGCCGACCCTTCCAACAGCCTCCTGAGCCTGAACGCCGCGCCCACGCTCGCCACGCGCTGGCTTACGCCGCGCCTGCGCGACTTCCAGGCGCGCCATCCCGACCTGCGCATTTCCATCACGAACGAATACGGTGCGCTGCACGGCACCGAGCGCAACGAGGATTGCCAGATCCGCTTTGGCATGGAACCGCTGCCGGGCGGCCAAAGCACGCTGCTCATGCGCGAGCGCCACGTGCTGGTTGGCTCGGCGCATGTGTTCGACGCTCCGCCCGCCGACGAAAGCGCGCTGCGCGACCTGCTCGCACAGCATCCGTGGCTGTATATCCTCGATATCGACCGGCGGCTGCTGGTGTGGGAAGCCTGGCTCGAAGCCGCCGCGCTGACCGTGCAGATGGCGCCGCGCGGGGAGCTGGAGTTCAGCACGCTCGATCAGGTGATTCATGCCGCGGTGGCGGGGCTCGGCATTGCCGTTGCCGACCGCCACATGATCGAGCCCGAACTGCGCAACGGCACGCTCGTGCAACTGAGCCCGGTTGAGGTGGTGGGCCCCTCGGGCTACTGGCTCGACGTGCGGCCCGAAGTGCAGGACACGGTGCGCGTGCGCAACTTCAGCAGTTGGCTCGTCGAGCATCACGCGGCGCGCGATTGATGCGCGGTCAGCCATGCGCTTGACGTGCGATCGGCGCACGATCAAGCGCAAGCCGCGTTACTGGTCGTCGATCGGCGGTCCGGGCGGCCCGCCATAAACGCGCCGGGCGGGCCCCGCCGCGCCTTGCGCCGCAATGGAGCGCGAGAGCAATTCCCGCGCGTCGCTGCTCGACGCATCGACCGTCAATGCATGTCCCGCGTTATGCCACGCGCACAACCACTGTTCCTGGCGCGCACAGAGTCGCGCATAGCCCAGCAGCGAGTCGCGCTCCTGCTCGCGCGAAGCCAGTTCGGACTGCATCTGCAAGGCGGCACCGTTGCCCGGTTGCGCCGCGAGCGCAGCCGTGAGGGATCGACGCGCAGGCCCGAGGTTGTTCTTGTCGAGGCTCGTACGCGCGCTCGCAAGATTCCTCGATACGTCGGCCGCGCGTGCGTTCGCACTGGCCTTCGCGGCGAACGCGCGTTGCTCGGCCGCGCTCTTGCGATCGGCGGCGATTTGCTGCGCGGTGGGCGCATGCGTCGTCTGCGCCGTAACGGTCGGCACCGGGGTCGCATGACGCGGTGGCTGCGGCACCTGCGCGGGCGCTGACGGCACATGCGCCACCATCGGCGCGGGTGGCGTCACCGGAACACGCGCAGGCGCTTGAGCCGCCAGAACGGGCGCGTGGTGCGTCGTCGGAGGCGGCGGCTTCGCGGCGTCCACCTTCGGCCCGAGCACGGCGCCTTCCACCACCTGAACGCCCGGTGTCGGCTCGCGCTCGACGCGATGCGAAATCAGATACGCAGCGACGAGGAAAGAGACGGACACCACCGTGCCGATCGCATAGAACGGCGTCCACGAGCGTTGCCCCACTCGCGATTCGTCTTGCGACGGGTAATCGCTGTAGCGCTGCGTTCCGTCAAAGACATCCGCCGCGCCGCTAAAGGCCTCGGCGCCGCCGAAGCTGAACGCGCCGGGGCGCCACTGCGCATGCTTTTCTTGCGCGAAGCCGTCGCCGATGCCTTGTGCGTTCGGCGGCTCGTACGCGGCGTACTCGCTCACCGGCGCAACGCGGTGACGGGCAGCCTGCTGTTTCGCGCCGCATTGGGGACAAATTATCAGCGGCGCATTGAAACTGGTCCCGCAGTATGGACACCCCCACGGACCAGCGATACCTCGGCCAGGTTCGTTGAACATTGCAGGTATTGAAGCTCTAAGAGGACACGGTTCGCTGGCGCCCTTCGAACCCTTTGCGCAGCGGTTGACGAAGTAGCGCGTGCTTGACTATTGGGCGACTTATTCGATGCTGGATTTCGCGGATCGTTGGACGGACTTGAAAAAATTCACTTTGAATATGAGCCACTTCGCAGTGAAGATCAAGTCGTCGAATTCCGCCAGATGGCGGATCGAGACAGGGACGAAACCCATCTCTTGCCGCATGACGTGCGCCTCTTTCAAGGCGCTGGCGTGATGGCGGCGCAATGCGCGCGCCACGCGTTTGAATGATGCGACCCCACGCGATAACACTTTGATACAGGTGATACGTGTTGCAGTGGTGATTACGCGACGTCGCACAGGCGGGCCCTCGACGTTTCGCCGCGATGATTCGCCGTATCCATTCGATGATATTAGCAATGGCGGCGCGCTCGTCTTGCGCTCATCCCGCGTTCACTTTCTACGTTGCCTTGGCTTTTTTCTTCGTCGCGTTGCGCACTGGCTTCGCGCCCCCGGCCACGCTCGCGTTATCGGGCTCGATGCTGCGCGCCGTCTCGCGCAGGCAATCGAGAAAAAGCGCCACTGCCGGCGCGCTCTCGACCTCCTTGCGCCAGATGACGCCCACCGGCCCGAGCACGCTGCCAAGCGAGAGCGGCGCCATCCACAGCACGCCTTCGCGCACGAGTTCGAGCGCGCGCGAGCGCGGCTCCAGACCGAGCCGCTCACCGCCGCGCAGCAATGACAGATCCCCGAGATTCGTATTCGATTCGACGACGTCGACAGGCGAGCCGAGCCCGTGATCGGCGAGCACCGCGAGGAGGCGACGATGCATCGGCGCGCTCACCGGCGGCAGCACCCACGCGAGGCCGTCGAGATCGTGCCACGTCACGGCGCGCTTGCGCGCGAGCGCATGACCGGCCGCCGCGACGATCACGGGCGGGTCGTCGAACAGCGGGTCGAATGCGAGCGTCGCCTCGTCCACCATGTCCTTGGCGATGCGGCCGACCACCAGATCGAGACGTCCCGATTGCAATGCGGGCATGAGCTGATCGAGCGTGCCTTCGTGCAGTGCCACCGTCGTGGCACGCGCCTTCGCCTTGAAGCGCGCCGTGGCTTGCGGCACCAGCGCGGCGGCGGCAACCGCGAGAAAACCGACTTCGAGCCGCCCGCCAATGCCGCTCGCAATCGCCTCCAGTTCGTCGCCCGCGCGCTGGGCCTGCGCGAGCATGTCGCGCGCGTGGCGAATGAGGCTCGCCCCCGCGGGCGTCGGCCGGATGCGCCGCCCGTTGCGCTCGAACAGCGCGAGACCAATGCCACGCTCCAGGTCCGCGATCATCCGGGAAATGGCCGGCTGGGTGACGTGCAGCATCTCCGCGACCTTGCCCACCGTGGGCAGATCGGCCAGCGCCACCAGCAGATGCAGATGCCGGAGCTTCAATTGCCGGAACAGATATTGATCGACGGGACGCATGGATTTCGATAACGAAAGCGTTATGGGTCATCGATCATATCTCATTGGACGCTCATGAATTGAGCTGCGCAAAATAGTGCCCAATATCGCATCGGCCATCGCCGTCCCCCGCTGCATCCATGCATACCAACACACGCAGCGCCAACGAGGAGACCCGCAACATGACCATTCCCGCCCAGCACCGGCGCGCCATCGTCGCCGCCACCATCGGCAATGCCTTCGAGTGGTACGACTTCATCGTGTTCGGGTTTCTCTCCGTGGTGATCGCGCGCCAGTTCTTTCCGGCGACCGACCCGAGCGTCGCGACGCTGTTCGCCACGGCCACCTTCGCCAGCGCATTTCTCGTGCGGCCGCTCGGCGGCATCCTGCTCGGCATTTACGCGGACCGCGCCGGCCGCAAGGCCGCGCTTTCGCTCGTCATTCTGCTCATGACCGTTTCCTCGGCCATCATGGCGTTCACGCCGAGCTATGCGAGCATCGGCGTTGCCGCGCCCGTGCTGATCGTGTTCGCGCGGCTGCTGCAAGGACTGTCGGCGGGCGGCGAGTTCGGCAGTTCGACCTCCATGCTGATCGAGTACGCTCCGCGCATGCGGCGCGGTTATTACGGCAGCTGGCAGAACTTCGGGCAGTTTTGCGCGGCGGTCGTCGCGGCGGGCATGGGCGCGCTCGTCACGCGCGGCCTGCCCGCCGCCTCGCTCGACGCCTGGGGCTGGCGCCTTCCCTTTCTGTTCGGACTGCTGATCGGTCCGGTCGGCTTCTATATTCGCACGCGTCTGCACGAGGCGCCCGCCTACACGGCGGCAGCCAGGGAAGCCCAGCCGCGCGCAAGCGCCCTGCTGCGCGACCTCTGGGTCAACAACCGCGCTTCGCTCGTGATCGCGTTCGGCCTGACGGTGTTCGGCTCGGTCGCCCAATACGTGCTCAACGTCTATCTGCCGATCTATTCCGTGCAGCAACTCAAGCTGCGAGTGGACGCGCCATTCATCGTGCTGATGTTCACCGGCGCCGCACGCATGGCGCTGATTCCGCTGTTCGGCCTGCTTTCCGACCGCGTGGGCCGCAAACCCGTCATGGCCGTTTCGATGGTCGGCTATATCCTCACGCTCTATCCGCTGTTCGCGTGGCTGATTGCCGGGCCGAGCCTCGGGCGGCTGCTCGCCGTCGAAACCGTGTTCGCCGTCCTCATGGCCGCCGCGCTCGGGCCGGCGTCGACCGCGCTCGCCGAACTGTTCCCCACGCGCACGCGCGCCACGGGTCTGTCGATCTCGTACAACCTCGCCACCACGCTCTTTGGCGGCATCGCGCCGTTCGCCGTCGCCTGGCTCATCGGCGTCACCGGCAACAAGATGATGCCCGCGCTGTTCGTGACGACGGCAGCCGTGGTCGGCGTGCTCGCCTTGCTCGCCATGCCGGAAACCGCGCCGTGCGCGGGCGGCTCGCCCTACGACGACGCATTGAAGCCCGATGCGACCGCGCGCTGATCGCTCACGTTCCTCACGCCATATCAACACGGACTCCTGAATTTCCTGACATGACCCGCAACGTCCTGTTCATCATGTGCGACCAGTTGCGCGCAGATCATCTGTCGTGCTACGGCCACCCGTACCTGCGCACGCCCAACATCGACCTGCTCGCGCAGTGCGGCAACCGCTTTTCGAACGCCTTCGTGCAATCGGGCGTGTGCGGTCCCTCGCGCATGTCGTTCTACACGGGGCGTTATGTATCGAGTCACGGCGCGAGCTGGAACTGCGTGCCGCTGCCCGCGAGCGAAATGACGCTCGGCGCCTACCTCGCCGAGCAGCGCATGCGCCTCGCGTTGTGCGGCAAGAGCCACTTCTCCTCGGACCAGGCGACTTACCAGCGCCTTGGCATCGAGGGCGACAGCGAACTGGCCGCGCTGCTGCGCGAGGGCTATTTCACGCTGGTCGACCGCTACGACGGCCACCGCGCCGAGCCCGTGGGCAGCTATGCGCAGTACCTGCGCGCGCGCGGCTACGAGGGCGACGACCCGTGGAGCGACTACGTCATCTCGGCCATCGACGAGCAAGGCCAGGTTGTGAACGGCTGGCATATGCGGCACTCGTATCTGCCCGCCCGCGTGGCCGAGCAGGATTCGGAAACCGCATACACGACGAATCAGGCGATCGAATTCATCGAGAAGCACCGCGACGAGCCATGGGTTCTGCATCTCTCGTACGTCAAGCCGCACTGGCCTTACATGGCGCCCGCGCCGTATCACAACCGCTATACGGCGGACCAATGCCTTCCCGTCGTTCGGCATCCTGACGAACTGCGCGACGCGCACCCGGTAATCTCGGCCTACCGCCGCCAGGAGGAGAGCGTCAACTTCGCGCGCGCTGAGACAGTCCGTACCGTGCGCCCCGCGTATCAGGGGCTCATCAGCCAGCTCGACGACCATCTCGGCCGTCTGTGGGAGGCCCTGGACCGCGTGGATGGCTGGCGCGACACGCTCATCGTATTCACGTCCGATCACGGCGATTTTCTCGGCGACCACTGGCTGGGCGAAAAGGAGTTGTTCTACGACACCGTGCAGCGCGTGCCGTATCTGGTCTACGACCCGTCCGCGCAAGCCGACGCGCAGCGCGGCCAGGTGCGCGAGGAATTCGTCGAGGCCATCGACACCGTGCCGACGATCCTGGAGGCGCTCGGCCAGCCGCTCGCCACCGAGCGCCTGGAAGGCCGCTCGCTGCTCGCGCTCACGCGCGCGGCGGGCACGCCGGACCACTGGCGCGACGCGGTCTTCTCCGAACTCGACTATGCGTACCGCGAATCGCGTCTCTTGCTCGGCCGCGAGCCCGACGCGTGCCGCGCATGGATGGTGCGCACCGCGAAGTGGAAGTACATTCACTGGCAAGGTTTCGCGCCGCAGCTATTCGACCTCGAACGCGATCCGCAGGAACTGCGCGATTGCGCAGGCGACGCGGCCTCGGCGCCCGTGATCGACGCCATGCGTGCACGCCTGCTCGACTGGTTCTGCAATCGCCGCACGCGCACCACCGTCTCGCCCGCGTCCGTGGCGGCCGAAACGCACCGCGACCGGGAAGCCGGCGTTTTCTACGGCCTGTGGTAAAGCGGCGGCGGTGACAGGGTCGCGCGCGTGAGCCTATGATGGTGTTTTCGGCCACCGCGCGTCGCAGCTTCATGAACCGTTACCTGATCGCCATTGGCCTGTTGTGCGTGCTTGTCGGCCTGGCCTGGCGCTGGCTCGCGCGCATCCCGTTCGGCCGCCTGCCGGGCGACATTCATATCGTGCGCGACGGATTCAGCTTCCACTTTCCCGTGGTCACGTGCATCGTGATCTCGGTGGCGGTGTCGCTGCTATTCTGGCTGCTGCGGCGTTGAGCGCAGCCCTCCTCACGCCTTCAGCCTGTCCTTGTAGATGCGGCCGTCTTTCATGATCAGATGCAGGTTCTGATCCGGGTTGGCCAGCACCGACATGTCCTGAAGCGGGTCGGCCGCCACCACCAGCAGATCGGCATACGCCTCCTCTTCCAGCACGCCCAGCTTGTGCGGATACGGGTTGCGCTCGCCCGCCAGCGCCAGCAACTGCCCGTTCCCGCCGGTGGCCATGCGCAGTGATTCGGCAGCCGAATACCAGCGCGTCAGGTGCCCGAGCATCGTGCCCTGGCGCGTGGCGAGCACCTGCGAAAAGATCAGGTCCGTGCCGAACGCAACCTTGAGCCCGTGCTTGCGCGCGAGCTTGTACATGTTGTCCGTGCCGGTCGTGACTTCCAGAAACTTCTCCCGGCTCGAAGGCGGCAGCGGCGCGACATCTTCTTCGCTCGTGAAGGGTTGCGTGCTGAGCCACGTGCCGCTTTTCGCCATGGATTCGGCGGTACGATCGTCGATCAGGTGACCGTGCTCGACACATTGCGCGCCGGCGGCAAGCGAGCGCTTCACCGCTTCGGGCGTGTACGCGTGCACGAGCACATAGGTGCCCCAGTCAGCGGCCGTTTCGACGGCCGCGCGCAATTGCGGCTCCGTAAAGGTGAGCATGTCCAGCGGACTGCGCGGCGTGGAGACGCCGCCGCACCCGACGAGCTTGATCTGCGTGGCGCCCATCATGAACTGCTCGCGCACGCGCAGGCGGACTTCGTCCGCCGAATCGGCAATGGCGGCCGCGCCGGTCCGCTCCACCTCGCTGATCTGGCCTGACGTGCGCGGCACATCGGTCAGCAGCCGGAAGTCG
This sequence comes from Paraburkholderia unamae, assembly GCF_003268775.1. GTDB lineage: Bacteria > Pseudomonadota > Gammaproteobacteria > Burkholderiales > Burkholderiaceae > Paraburkholderia > Paraburkholderia unamae. The sequence continues at coordinate 231,132 of NZ_QLSU01000013.1, read as the reverse complement.
CCGTGACCGCCGGTCGTCGTGATCATTGCGCCGGAGGGGTAAATGCGCGGACCGCTCAGCATGCCGGCGTCGATGGCCTGCTTGAGCGCAAAGGCGGGACCGCCCGCGTCGCGCACGGTCGTGAAGCCGCGCAGCAAGGTGCGCTGCGCCTCCGCGCCCGCCGCCAGATAAACGAAGCTCAGGTCGGCCTGCATGATGGTCTGAATAGGCAACGCGGCAAGCAGCGTGTGCCAGTGCACGTCGATGAGGCCCGGCATCATCACCTTGCCGCCGCAGTCGATCACGCGCTGACCGTCCGTCGCACCCGGCGTTCCGCGGCGCAACTGCGAAATACGGTTGCCGTCGACGACCATGAACATGCCGTCCTGCAACGCGCCCGACTTGCCGTCGAAGAGACGGAAGTTCGTCAACGTCGTGGGCTGCGCGCCAGGCGCGGCGGCGGCGGGTTGCTGCGCGAGGGCGAGTTCCGGCAGCACGGTGCAAAGCATCGACGCGCCCATGCCCGCCAGGAAGCCGCGGCGCGCGAGATCGGCGCCGATGCGGCGGTTCGCATAGTTCGCCAGCGCCTTGTCGCACAGGCAGGAATAAGCGGGGGCCAGTGTCCTGTCGCTACGTTTCGTTCTGGAAGCCATAGATCACCCGAGAAGTTGAGGCGCGGCTCGATCGGTCCCGTCAATTCAATCGATTCAATCGATTCAATCGACCGGCCTCGCAACGTCCTCTTTCGTCAGCAGCATCGCCAGCGGCCGTGTGGAGCTGAAGGCCGAAAAAATGATCGTGAGCGCCACCGTTCCCGGCACGGCGAGGAAGGCACCCGGAATGCCCCAGATGGCGGTCCAGGCCGCGAGACTCATCAGTATGACCGCCGGGCTCAGGTTCAACGACCCGGCCATGAGCCACGGGTCGAGCACGTTGCCCATCACGAAGTTGATGGCCGAGAGCGAAACGAGCAGCGTGATGGGCTCGTTCCACTGCCCGAACTGAAGCGCGGCGAGCAAGGCCGGAAACGCGACGGAGATGAGCGAACCGGCATAGGGCACGAAGTTGAGCAGCACGATGAGCACGGCGATGAGCGGCGCGAACTCCAACCCGACCAGATGCATGCACACCCAGCTGAGAATACCGAGCACCACACCGAGCAGCGCCTTCAACGCGAGATACGTGCCGATTTTCGCGTTGATGGCGTCGATCACCGGTTCCATGTCGGCCTTGCCGCGCATGGCCGCCGAAAGCTTGCGCCGGAATCGCCCCATCTCGACCATGAAGAACGCCGTGTACAGCAGAACGACGAGCGTGGTCGCCATGAGCGAGGAGAGCGAGCCGAGCAGCGAGGTGAGCAGCGACTGAACATTCACCGCCGCGAGCAGCTCGCGGCGAAACGCCGCCCATGACGCTTCGGTCTCCAGATGAAGCAGCGCCGTGAGCTTCGTGAGCAGCGCGAGCAGCGTCGCTTCGTATTTGGGCGCCACCGCCAGCATGCGGTCGGTGTCGGAGAGCAGCAGTTCGGTGGCCAGCCACGCCGCCACGAGAATGAGCCCAGCCGCGCTCCAGTAGCGCACCCCGGCGCGAATACGCTTGCCCACATGCGGCACGCGCCGCAGAATTTCGGCGATCCCGTAAATCACATACGACGTGATGATCGCAAACGCTATCGGCACCAGCACCGGGCGCCCGATATACAGCACCCATCCCGTGATGACGGCGATGAGCAGCACGCAGGTGGCGGTAACAAGATCCTGTTTCATGGCGTCCCCGGCGCAACCGCATTGCGGCCCGATGCCAACGAAGCCGTACCCGCGCGTGGCGGGCGGCTCATCTTCTGTGCGGCAAGGGCCATCGCTTTCCTCGCGTGACGTGAAATGCCTGGGATGACGAATCACTTTTCATGTCGCGCCGGACGCTCGCCGCGCAATCCGGCGTCCCGCCTGCACGCGCCCGAACGGGACGTTAGCAAGCCATTGGCGTCCGCCGCGCCAGGTGCGCGCGCAACTCCGGCCCTCAATTCCTCGCGGCTTTCACCGTGCCGCTTGCGGCAGCGCATCATCGCGCGCCGAAACCGCCGTCGGGTGCAATCTGCCACCACTTCGCAAGACTAGACGCTTTGGAAAAGACGTGCTCGTTCGCTGGCTGGCGAAGCCGATCGCGCGGCGGCGTCATGGCCACCCGCTATGGAATCCGAACGACTCCGGCCCTTTATGATGGTTGCGTGAACATCGACTTTTTCGGAGAGCAAAAGATCGCGTTTCACTTTAAGTCACGTTTAAGCAGCAAAAAGTACCTTACGCGCATCTTCATCAACCTCCCATTTTTACCTTCGCTATGAGCACGAATAAGTATCGGCGCCGGGGCCTGATCGCCGGTGTCGCGCTGGCGGTCGCCGGCACGTGGGTCGTCACCCATGGGCACGCCAGCGCGGACGAAAGCAGCAAACTGAAAACCACCGTGTCCGCGCCGATGCCCAAGGCGGACAACGCCACGGGCCAGGCGCCGAACTTCTCGGCAATCGTGGCGAAATACGGCCCGGCCGTGGTGCACATCGAGGTCGTCAAGGAGAACCCGGAGTCTGAAAGCGGCCACTCGGGCGCGCTGGGTTCGGGCTTCATCGTGAGCCAGGACGGCTACATCCTCACCAACAACCACGTGGTGGAAGACGCCGACGCCGTCACCGTCAAGCTCACCGACGGCCGCACGCTGCGCGCGCGCGTGATCGGCACCGACAAGGCCGGCGACGTGGCCGTGCTGAAGATTCCCGGCAGCGGCTTTCCCACGGTGAAGATCGGCGACCCCGCCAGCAGCAAGGTGGGCGACTGGGTCGTGGCGATCGGCTCGCCGTACGGGCTCGACAACACCGTGACCTCGGGCATCATCAGCGCGAAGTCGCGCCAGCTCTCGGAAGACAGCCCCACGCACCTCATCCAGACCGACGTGCCCGTCAACCCAGGCAATTCGGGCGGCCCGCTCTTCAACCTCAACGGCGAAGTCATCGGCATCAACTCGATGATCTACTCGCGCACGGGCGGCTTCCAGGGTCTCTCGTTCGCGATTCCGATTGACGAAGCCATGCAGATGAAGGAGCAGATCGTGCAAGGCGGCAACCAGGGTTACGCGAGCAACGCGCCGCGTCCGCGCCTTGGCGTGGCCGTGCGGCAGCTCACCGGCGACGAAGCGCAGCAGATCGGCGTCGACGGCGGCGTGCTGGTCATGCGCGCAGCGGGTCCGGCGCGGGCGGCGGGCATCAGCGCCGGTGACGTGATCGTCGCGGTCAACGGCGTCAAGGTGCGCAACGTCGGCCAGTTGCAGAAGATGATCGCGCAAGCCGACGAGGCCGTGTCGATCGTCGTCAACCGCGACGGCGAGCGGATGATCGCGCAGGTCGACCTCGCGCAGGGCTGATCGCACCGGGCACACGGCACACACGGCACATACGGCGCACGCTGGGCAGCACGCAACGCACAGGCAGAATCAGGGAGAAGCGTGCGCCAGATAGTCGATGCGCTCGACGATGTACGGATAAAACGGGTTCCATGACAGGCGCGTAAGCAGTCCCGCGCCCACGATCAGCGCGCCCGTTTCACCGCGCACGGACTGGGCGCCGAGGTGGATGCCCAGGTCGTCGTCGGGGTCGGGCGTGCGGCCGTACAAGGAGTCGGTCACCGGAAACGGCAGCGCCACATGCGAAAGCGAATACACGTCGGGCGGATAGTCGAGCCCGGTGGGTTTGACGGCCGCCGTCGTTTCGTTGGCGGCAGTGCTCTGCTCGATCACTTGCGGCGAAGTGGCCGACGCGTTGGTGAGCAACGTCAGCCGGTAACGCAGCGGCGGTGCGGGCGCGATGCGGCGCAGCGCGTCGCGCATCGAAGCGCGCAGCAGCGGGCTCCATTGCGCCGTGCGGTTGATATCGAACAGCACGAGTTCGCTGCCGTTGGCAGGCAGTTGCGCATACAACGAACTGACGATCGCGCTCGTGCTCACCGTGAAGTCGAGCACGGACTGGAAGGTCAGCGCGGGCGGCAACTGCGCCAGTTGCCCGCTACGGCCCGCCTGTGCCAGTTCCTGCTGGACCCGCTGGGTCACGCGCCAGGACTGGCGCGCGCCGTTCACGGGAAACGAGTTGTACTTGAACGGATTGAACTCCGGCACGATGTCGAGCCACGCCGCTTTCGCAAACGAAGGCAGGATCGACGGCAAGGCCGCGAGCCCGGCAAAGCGCGCAAAGCGCGTAATGCCGATCATCGGCGAGATCAGGATCAGGTGGTCCGCCCTCGGCAGGCTCGGGTTCTGCACCGCTTCCAGCGAATATTGCAGCGCCAGCGCGCCGCCGTTGGAAAAGCCCACGATATGCAGCGGCGCGGGCGCCGGCACGAGCCGGCGCGCTTCGCGCACGGCGAGCCGCGTGGCCGCCTCCCAGTCTTCCGCCGTCACCTCGGTCAGGCCCGAGGGCACCGTGCCGTGCCCAGGCAGCCGGACCGCCACCACCGCAAAGCCATCGCGCTGATAACGCTGCGCGATGTGGCGCAGGCTGTATGGCGAGTCGGTCAGCCCGTGCAGCATCACGGCCACGCCGCGCGGCGCGCCCTCGGGCATGAGCGTGTAAGAGCGGTTCCAGTCCGTGCGAAAGCGCCCCGGATAAATCGGGCTGCCCGAGAAATAGCGATTGGCCGGCACGCGCTCGTCCTCCGGCAACTTGTCGGTCACATTCTTTTTGACCGCATCGAACAGGCGGTTTTCGTGCGCGATGTAATCGGCCCATGTCGCCTGGTCGATTTCGTGCTCGTGCATCTCTTCGGGCACCCAGGTATGCCACACGCTCAGCGGCGCCTTGCGCTGCGCGTCGTAGAACCGCACGGCCACGATGCACAGAAACGCGATCAGCACGAAAAGGGAAAGCCGCTTCGTCCAGCGCCACAGCCACGTTTTTGTCATGAAATTCGCCATGTCCGGTCAATGCCTCGCGAACGGTGGACCCGCCGTGCCACGCGCTAGCGCGGGTACGGCGGCCAGAACAGCGGTACGACCACTACGGTGATGATGAGCGCCCCCAGGGCCGCCGGCATGCCGACGAAAAAAAACTCGCGGATCCGATAGCCGCCCGCGGTGCTCACGAGCGCGTTCACCGGATTCGAGACCGGCGACATATAGGCCGCCGAGGCGGCGACAGCCGTCGTCATCGCAAACGGATACGGCGACGCATGCAGGTGCCCCGCCATCGCAATGACCACGGGCGCCATCAGCACCGCCGTGGCCGTGCCCGAAATCACGGTGCCCACCACGAGCGTGAGCAGGAACACGGCGCCGAGCAAGCCATGCGCTCCCCAGTCGCCCGCCACGCGCAGCACGGCGTCGGCGGCGATGTCGATGCCGCCCGTGCGTTGCAGCGCGATCGAGAACGGCAGCATGCCGACGATCAGCACGAGACTGCGCCAGTGAATCGCGCGGTAGCCGCTGTCGAGGCTCACGCACCCCAGCACACCCATGAGCAGGCAGCCGATCAGGCCCGCGAGCACGTTCGGCACGCCGGGCGCGAGCATCAGCGCGATTACGAGCGCCATGCTGCCGAGCGCGTGCAGCGACTTGTGCGGCACGGGCACGTAGGCCTCGCTTTCAACCGGCATGGCGAGACACACGATGTCGTGCTCGACCGACTGCATCGAAAAGATATCGATCCACGGCCCCACCACCAGCAGCGTGTCGCCGACTTTCAGGCGCGTGGTTTGCAGGTCGCTCACGTGCGCGGCCTCGGCGCGGCGCAGCCCGACGACCGTGACGCCGTGACGCGCGAGCGTGGCGGAGCTGCGCGCGAGGTTGCCCACGAGCGACGAATCGGGCGGCACGATCACCTCCGCCATGCCCACGTCGTGGGTCTGGTCGGTGAAGTATGCGCCCGACATGCGGCGCTCCACCAGCGCGTTGCGCTCGCAAAAGGCCTGTACGTCGAAGCCGGCGGCGTCCACGTCGAGCAGCAGCACGTCGCCGGGCGCAATGCTGCTGTCGGCCGTGGCGAGCAGCACCGTCGTGCCCATGCGCGCGGCCCGCTCGATCGCCACGACGTGCGCAACGGGATCGTCGTCCAGCCCGCAGCGCCCGAGCGTCTGCCCCACGAGCGGCGAGGCCGCCCCGACACACAGGCGAAACGCGCGGCCTTCGAGCGAATAGCGCGCCACCCAGTCGTTCACGGAAGGCCGTTTGGCCGCGTCGTCCTGCCGCGCGCCGTTCAGAAAGCGCCGCGCGAACAGCATATAAGCGATGATCGCGGCGAGAATCGGCGCGCCCACGGGTGTGATGGCGAAAAAACCGAAGCCGGCGTAGCCGCGATAGGCCAGCGCACTGTTGACGACGAGATTGGGCGTCGTCGCGACGAGCGTGAGCATGCCGCTCGTGAGCGCCGCCATGCTCACCGGCATGAGGAGCCGGCCGCGCGAGACGCCCGACTGGCGCGCGATGCGAATCACGATGGGGATGAAGATCGCGACCACGGCGGTCGAACTCATCACCGCGCCCATCATGGCGACGATGGCCATGATCAGCATCACGAGCCGGCGCTCGTTCGAGCCGCCGCGCTCGATGAGATAGTCGCCCACGCGCTGGGCGACGCCCGTGCGCGCGAGTCCGTCGCCGAGCACGAACAGCGCGGCGATGAGCACGATGTTCGGGTCCGCGAAACCCGCCAGCGCTTCGTTCACGCTCACGACGCCCGTGAGCGGCAGCGCGACGATCATGATGAGCGCCACCGCGTCCGCGCGGGGCCGGCCGATCAGGAACATCGCGATCGCGCTGGCGAGGCACGCAACGGTCATCAAAAGGTCGGTAGACATGATTCCGCTACGCCTCGCGAACGGGCCATGGAAACCACTGCTACCGCAAATAGTGCCGGTTTTCGGGATTCGGTGTCGGCGCGCGGCCGCAAGTCGCTGTTTTGGCGGCACTTTATCGTGCCGCCGCGCTAGCGGCTCACTGGCGCGCGGCGAGCAGGGACACGCGATTGCGCCCCTGGTGCTTGGCCTGATACATCGCCTGATCGGCCTCGTCGAGCAACGAGCGCGCGGCGGCCTCGGGGCTCGCTTCGGCGGCTTCGGGCGCGTCTGTTTGTCCGTGGGTTAGCGCGCTCACGCGATACGGCGCCACCCCGATCGACACGCTCAGCGCGATGCGCTCGCCCTCGTCGTCGAGCAGTTCGATGGCCTCGACCGCGCGGCGGATCCGCTCGGCCACGGCCAGCGCATCGGGCAACTCGCACAGCAGGAGCGCGACGAACTCTTCGCCGCCGTAGCGCGAAACGGTGTCTCCCACGCGCACGTGCTGCTTCAGGCAGGTGCCGATGGCGCCCAGCGCGAGGTCGCCGAGCGCATGGCCGTGGGTGTCGTTGATCAGCTTGAAATGGTCGATGTCGATGAACAGGCACGACATGGGCGCCGCGTGCGAGCTCGCGCGCCGGATTTCGTGATGCAGGCGCTCGTCGAAATAGCGGCGGTTCGACAGGCCCGTGAGCGGGTCCGTCACGCCGGTGCGGCGCAGATGCTCGCGGTGCGCGACGTTGTCGAGGCTCGCCGCCGCCACGCGCGTGAAGCGCATGAGCAGATCGGTCGCCATGGTGGCGTCGAAGCGGGCGGGGTCGTCGCTGGCCAGGCACAGATAGCCGAGCACCTGGGTGCGGGTGAGAAGCGGGAGCACGATGGCACTCCCGGCCGCGGCCTGCGCGCCGAAAAAGGTCTCGCTCACGGCAGGCTCCAGCTCGCTCACGCGGCCCAGCCACGGCAGGTTGTCCGCGCACAGGTGGGACAGCGCGAGGCCGCCCTGCATCCCGGTTTTCAGATGCGCTTCGAGGTCGGCGCGAGCGCATTCGGCTTCGAGCAGGTCGCGCAGGAGCGGCGTGCGCCGGTCGAGCCAGACGCTGACCGAAGCGAGGCCGAACACCTCGGGCAGGTAGACGAACACCCCTTCGAGAAACGCGCTCCAGTCGTGCGCCGCGATCAGGCGCAGCTCCACGTCCTGGAAGCTCTTCAACGCGCGCTCGTTACGCTGGACGGTTTCGATTAGCGCAGCAAGGTCCGCTACAGGCTGGTTCCCGGGGTGTGTCACGATGCATCGAGAATATTCCGAAGCCTTCTATTACGGCAGATCGGGGCCAGACTTGAGCCGGCGGCGGCGGCCGGATCGCAGCGCGCGGCGCGCGCGTGCTTGCAGGCGGCGGTGGCAAGCGGCCGGCCGCCTTGCTATATGATCGCCGTTTAACGTAGGGGAATCGCCTTCATGCAAATACTGGTCGACGCTGACGCCTGCCCGGCCGTCATCAAGGACATGTTGTTCCGGGCCGCGCGGCGCGCCGAAGTCACGGTCACGCTGGTCGCCAACCAGTTTCTGCGCACGCCGCCGTCGCCCTTTATCAAGGCAATCCAGGTGCCGGCGGGTTTCGACGTGGCCGACGCCCGCATCGTCGAGCTCGCCGCATCGGGCGACCTGGTGATCACGGCGGACATCCCGCTCGCCGCCGCGGTGCTGGAGCGGGGCGCTCATGCGCTCGATCCGCGCGGAAACTGGTTCACGCGCGAGAATATCCAGGAGCGGCTGACGATGCGCGACGTCATGGACCAACTGCGCAACGCGGGTATCGAAACGGGTGGCCCGGCGCCGTTCAGCGCGCGCGACAGCAAGGCGTTTGCCAGCCAGCTCGACCGGTTTCTTGCGCGGCACGGCACACCGCCTCGCGCAACGCCTTGAGCGGCAGAAATCTCGGGAGAGAGAGAAGGTGCCGTCCTGCCGCGCCGCACGCCGTACCGGCGCGCAAATTCAGGCAAACTCAGGCGTGCCCAGGCACACTCACGCGCGCTCAGGCCGGGACGGCGACGCGCTTAACGGCGGCGCATGGCGGGACGCGGCTGCACGCCGGGCGCGCGCTCGTCCTTGTGACGGAAGTTGATCCGGCCTTTCGACAGATCGTAGACCGACAGTTCCAGCGTGACACGGTCGCCGGCAAGAATACGGATGTGATTCTTGCGCATGCGGCCCGACGCGTAGGCGTTCACGACCACGCCGTTCTCCAGCGTGACGCGGTATTTGCTGTCCGGCAGCACTTCGTCAACGACCCCGTCCAGTTCCAGCAGTTCTTCTTTTGCCAAGTTAGTGCCTCCAGAGGGCTTAATGTCGCGTCAATGCAAGGCGCCGGCGCATACCGCCGTTCAGTGCAGCACTTGCACGCGTAGGTGTGGTAGAGCGTTGCCCGGCGCATGTTGCGGGTACGCCGAAAGCGGAATCTGTACGAACCTGGGCTGGGTATCGGCAACGCATGGAGCGTCGCAACCTGGTGAGCCGAGGACACCACACCGCGAGCTTGCGGATGCGGCGAGAACAGGAATGCAAGAAAAGAGAATTGGCAGGCGTGGCAGACAGCCGCCACGCCAAAGCGAGAGACTCGCGCCGCCCCGACAACGGGGCGGAGGACATCAGACAGCGTTATTGCGGCGTGATGTTCGAAGCCTGGAGGCCCTTGGGGCCGCGCTTCGTTTCGTAGGTGACCTTCTGGCCTTCAGCCAGGGTCTTGAAGCCCGTGCCACGGACTTCCGAGAAGTGCGCGAACAGGTCGTCGCCGCCCTTGTCCGGGGTGATGAAGCCAAAGCCCTTGCTATCGTTGAACCACTTGACGGTACCGGTTTCCACTAGATATTCCTTGAACAGACGAATAAACACATACGCCCCGAAAAAAGGGCGAATAAAAAATCAAAAAACGGAGAGGTCAACGAGAGCCGCTGATGGCGACCCGGATGATGATCAATCAAGCATTTTACAGATTTTAGCTAGCCACAGTACGCGGTAGCCGCCGCCACGTCAAGCGGTTTCTTGCCTTATCGAGCTGTCACCCGATTATCACCAGGTTGGCGCCCTTTTTTCGATAGTCCGCCCACGCCCGCCCATCGCCGGTTTGCGGCTGCGCCGCCCCTGCATGACCCCCAAAAAAAGGCCGCCGAGCCTTCGCGCGGCGGCCTTCGCCAAAACCTGGGCAAGCGTGGAAAAACCTGAAAGACGGCCCGGCAATCAGCCAAGCCCGCCCATCATCATGTACTTCGCCTCGAGATATTCGTCGAGCCCGTACTTCGAGCCCTCGCGCCCCAGCCCCGACTCCTTCACGCCGCCAAACGGCGCGACTTCGGTCGACAGAATGCCGTCGTTGATGCCCACCATGCCGCTTTCCAGCGCGCCCGCCACGCGCCACACGCGGCCGATGTCGCGAGCGTAGAAGTAGGCGGACAGACCGAAGTCGGTATCGTTGGCCGCATGGAGCGCCTCTTCCTCGGTCTCGAAGCGGAACACCGCCGCGACAGGCCCGAACGTTTCCTCGTGCGCAAGCATCATGCCGCCATGCGCGCCCGTGATGACGGTGGGCTCGTAGAACGTGCCGCCCAGCGCGTGCGCGCGGCCGCCGCACACGACCGTGCCGCCCTTCTCGCGCGCGTCGCTCACGTGCGCCTCGACCTTGCGCAGCGCCGCGCCGTTGATGAGCGGCCCTTGCGTGGCGCCCGGCTCCATGCCGCTCGCCACGCGCAGCGCGCGCACCGCCGCCACGAGCTTGTCGACAAACGCGTCGTGCACGCCGGCCTGCACGTAGAAGCGGTTCACGCACACACAGGTCTGTCCCGTATTGCGGAATTTCGAGGCCATCGCGCCTTGCACGGCGGCGTCCAGATCGGCGTCGTCGAACACGATGAAGGGCGCGTTGCCGCCCAGTTCGAGCGAGACCTTCTTCACGGTATCCGCGGCGGCGCGCATGAGCAGCTTGCCCACGCGCGTGGACCCCGTAAACGAGATCTTGCGCACGGCCCTTGAGGCCATGAGCGTGTCGCCGATCGCGGGCGCGTCGCCCGAGACGACGTTGAACACGCCGCGCGGAATGCCCGCCTCGGCCGCCAGTTCGGCCAGCGCGAACGCCGACAGCGGCGTCTCCTCCGAAGGCTTGAGCACCATCGTGCAACCGGCCGCGAGCGCGGGGCCCGCCTTGCGCGTGACCATGGCGAGCGGAAAATTCCACGGCGTGATCGCCCCCACCACGCCCACGGGCTCCTTCGTCACGACGATGCGCGCGCCCGGCTTCGGCGCGGGAATCACGTCGCCGTAAGCGCGCCGCGCTTCTTCCGCGAACCAGGTGAGGAAGCTCGCCGCATAGGCCACCTCACCCAGCGCTTCCGCGTAGGGCTTGCCCTGCTCGGCCGTCATGATGCGCGCCAGGTCTTCGCGGTGCGCGAGCATCAGTTCGCCCCAGCGGCGCACCTTCGCGCCGCGTTCGCCCGCCGTGGCGTCACGCCACGCGGGGAACGCATGCGAGGCCGCCGCCACCGCTTGCAGCGCCTCGCGTGCGCCGGCGCGCGCGACCTGCGCGAGCGGCGCGCCGCTGGCCGGGTCGATGACCGCGTAGGTCGCGTCGCTCGCCACCCATTCGCCGTCGATGAAATTCGACGTGCGCCACAGGCGCGTCTGGCTGAGTCCGTCGATCATGCCGCAATCTCCAGGCGGCGTGCCGCGCGCGGCACGCGCGGAATGCGCGCGCTCACGTAGTCGTTGATGACGTCGCACGGCGTGTAATTGCGGTCGAGCTCGTAAAGCTCGTCGGCGCTCAGTGGCGTGTCGAGCGCGGCGAGCGCGCTTTCGAACTGGGCGACCGTATCGGCGCCCACCAGCATCGAACTCACGCCCGGGCGGCCCAGCACCCACGCCTGCGCGATCTGCGCGCACGACACGCCGCGCCCGGCCGCGACCTCGGCCACCGAGCGTGCGATATCGCGCGACGCTTCGTCGTCGTACATCTGCACGGTGAAGAAGTCGGTCTGGTTGCGCACCGATCTGGCGTCGCCGGAAAGCAGACCTCGCGCCAGCGGGCTAAACACCGAAACCCCCACGCCCTGGTCCTGGCAGAACGGCACCATCTCGCGCTCTTCCTCGCGATACGCGCAGTTCAGTTGCAGTTGCATATTGATGGGTCGTGCGAAATGATGACGATCGCAGACCTGGAGGATCTTCGCGAACTGCCACGCGAACATGGTCGAAACGCCGATATAGCGCGCCTTGCCCGAGCGCACGATGTCGTTGAGCGCGTCCATGGTTTCTTCAACGGGCGTGTTCACGTCGAAGTAGTGGAGCATGTAGACGTCGACGTAATCGGTTTGCAGGCGGCGCAGCGACCCATCGATGCCCTCCATGATGTGCTTGCGCGAATGTCCCTGATTGTTGACGCCGTTGCCGATCGGATAGCCGACCTTGGTCGTGAGCACCAGTTCGTCGCGCCTCGCGAGCCGCCGCACGAGCCGCCCAACCACTTCCTCGCCCACCCCCGTCGAATAGAAGTCCGCGAGGTCGATGAAGTTCACGCCCGCTTCGAGCGCGCGACGCACGATCGGCTCGCTCTGCTCCTCGTTGAAAATCCAGGGCTTCCAGTCGGGCGTGCCCATGTTCATCGTGCCGAGGCACAGGCGCGACACCTTCAGGCCCGAGCGGCCAAGTTGCACGTATTGCATCGTAGTCACCTGTAACGAATTGCGCGGCTCAGGCCGCTTTGGCCTTCGGCGTGTAGAACGGGTTGCTGATCCGGTCTTTGATCTTCGCGACATCGTCGAGCTTCGGTAGCCCGTTCATCGCGGCGCGAATAGCCGTTTTGCAGGCCGCGTAGTTGTGCTCGTACACCGCGTCGAGGTCGTCGCAGGACCAGTTCACCCAGTTCGCCGTGATGATGCACCATTCGTTTTCGGCCTCGGGCGGCAGCGTGCCGTCGAGCATCGCCTCGGTCACAGCCTTCGCGATGGCCGCCTGCGAAGCGCCCCACGTGGCGTTGCCGTGCAGGTCGCCCCGAATGTCGGCCTTGTTCACGTAGAGCGTGGCGGGCTTGACCGGCACGTTGGGTTGCGCGACCACCATGAACGGCACGTGGCCCTGCGAAGGCGAGGACAAGCTGTTCGTAAACGCTTGCCCGACAGGGCCGTTGCGCGGCCCGATCATGATGTTGATGTGGGCCGCGTTGACGCCCGGTCCCGCGAAACCTTCACCGATATAGACTTGCAGGTCTTTCATGTTGACTCCGTCTCCTTTGTCATGGGTTTGATTCAGGCCAGACGCATTCCAGCACACGCGGCAAGCGCCCAAAAGCTATGAAATCTCATGGGGGCATGACGCGCAGTCATCGCCGCGACGCTCACTTTCACGCGCTGACAGTGGCATGAAAACAGGTAATGCATCGATGAGTTTTCGTTGCTTCGCAACCCAAAATGCTGCCGCTAGACTCTGGTCGGATCGGTTCAAAAAAGCGCGGTCCGCGCATCAACAAGACTGGAGACGACATGAGACGTATCACGCTGTCCGGCGTGCGCATTGCCGCCGCCCTCGCGCTCACCTGCGCGGCCACGAGCAGCTTCGCCGCCACTGGCTGGTGCGAGGCGGGCAAGACCGTAAAGCTCGCGCAAATCACCTGGGAAAGCGGCGCGCTGATGACCGAAATGGTCCGCACGGTGCTGGAGAAGGGCTACGGCTGCAAGACCGAGATCGTGCCCGGCGCCACGGCCGCCACCGAAACGGCGCTCACGAAAAACGACCTCCAGGTGTGGGCCGAACACTGGACGGGCCGCAGCCCGATCGTCGCGCGCGGTTTGCAGGACGGCAGCGTGAAACTGGTGGGCGAACTGATTCCGGGCGGCGACAAGGAAGGCTGGTACGTACCCGACTACGTGATCAACGGCGACGCGAAGCGCGGCATCAAGCCCCTCGCGCCGCAACTGCGTTCCATCGCGCAACTGCCGCAGTACAAGGCGCTTTTCACCGACGACGAAGAACCGGGCAAGGGCCGCTTCTACAACTGCCCGGCGGGGTGGGACTGCGAGCGCTTCAACAATCGCCTGCTCACCGCCTACAAGCTCGGCGACGACTACACGAACTTCCGCCCCGGCACCGGCGGCGCGCTCGACGCGGCCATCGCCTCGGCCTACGAGCGCGGCAAGCCCATCCTCTTCTACTACTGGCAGCCCGCCGGGCTGATGGCGAAGTACCGCTTCGTGCAACTGGAAAGCGCGCCCTACTCGGACGCCTGCTGGAACACCATCGCCGAGCCGCAGGGCGCACCGTGCGCCTCCGCGTTCAAGGTCTCGCATCTGAAGGTCGCGGTTTCCACGCCGTTTTACGACGCCGCGCCCGACGCCGTCGCGTTCTTCAGCAAGGTCAGCCTGCCGCTCGCGCTCGACGAACAACTGGTGCAGCAAATGCACGACAAGAAGCTCGACGCCGCACGGGTCGCGCGCGCCTTCTTCGAGCAGCACCCGGAAATCTGGAAGCAATGGGTCACGCCGGACGTCGCGGCGCGCGTGCAGGCAGGCCTGCGCAGCTAAGGGACGCAGTTAACCCGCAAATAAGCGAAACCGCCGCTCGCATCACACGACACACGCAGAATGAGGCTCATCATGGGATCTCCCTTCCTTCACCTTTCCATTGCCGACTGGGTCAACGATCAGGTCGCCGCCTTCGTGCAGCGCTACGGCGACGCCTTCCACAACTTCAGCGTGCTGCTGCTGCGCGACGTGCTGGTGCCACTCGAAGCCCTGCTGCGCGCGACGCCGCCCGTCGTCGTGCTGGCCGCCGTGGGCCTGCTCGGCTGGCATGCCTCGCGGCGCATCGGCGTGGCGCTGATGTTCGTCGTGCTGCTCTGGCTGATCGGCTGCTTCGGGCTGTGGGACAAGCTCATGCAGACCTTCGCGCTGATGGTGGTGGCCACGCTCATCTCCGTCATGCTCGGCGTGCCGCTGGGCATCCTCGCGGCGTCGAGCAGCAAGCTGCGCCGCGTGTTGCTGCCGGTGCTCGACGTCATGCAAACGCTGCCGAGCTTCGTGTACCTCATTCCGGTGCTCATGCTGTTCGGTCTCGGCAAGGTGCCCGCCATTCTCGCCACCGTGGTCTATGCGCTGCCGCCGCTCATTCGCCTGACCGACCTCGGCATTCGCCATGTGGACGGGGAAATCGTCGAAGCCGCACGCGCATTCGGCACCACGCGCATGCAGTTGCTCTTTGGCGTGCAGTTGCCGCTGGCGCGCCCGAGCATCATGGCCGGCATCAACCAGACCACGATGATGGCGCTTTCCATGGTCGTGATCGCTTCGATGATCGGCTCGCGGGGCCTGGGCGAGGACGTGCTCGCGGGCATCCAGACGCTCGACGTGGGCAAGGGCACCCAGGCGGGCATCGCCATCGTGATTCTCGCGATCGTGATCGACCGTATCAGCCAGGGCTACGGCCAGGGCCGGCGCACGCGCGGTCTGGCACGCAAGCCGAAGCAGCCTTCGCGCGTGCCGTTTCGCCGCGCGCGCGACCAGGCGGGCGACGGCGCTGAAGCGGCGAAGGCCAACGAACTGACGAGCCAGCCGGCCAAGTAACGAACGCGAAGACAAAAGCACCGGCACAATAACAAGCTGGGCCGGCGCTTCCTGAACAAGGAATGAGGTAACGATCATGAGCGGCATCGAAGTGAAGAACGTCTACAAGATCTTCGGCTCGCGCGACGCGAGCCAGCGCGCGCTGGCGTTGCTGCGCGGCGGCGCGGGCAAGGCCGAAGTCCTCGAAAAAACGCGCTGCAACGTGGGCCTGAACGACGTGAGCCTCTCCATCGGCTCGGGCCAGATCTTCGTGATCATGGGTCTCTCGGGCTCGGGCAAGTCCACGCTCGTGCGCCACTTCAACCGGCTCATCGAGCCGACCGTGGGCGAGATCCTGATCGACGGCAAGGACGTCATCAAGCTCTCCGACAACGGCCTGCGCGATTTGCGACGTTACGGCGTGAGCATGGTGTTCCAGAGCTTCGGACTCCTGCCTCATCAAACGGTGCTCAACAACGCCGCGTATGCACTCGTCACGCGCGGCGAGAACAAGGCCGCCGCGCATGCGAGCGCGCGCGAATGGCTCGGCAAGGTCGGGCTCGCGGGTTACGCCGACCACTATCCCGACGAGCTTTCGGGCGGCATGCGCCAGCGCGTGGGCCTGGCCCGCGCGCTCGCCGCGAACACCGACGTGCTGCTGATGGACGAAGCGTTCTCGGCGCTCGATCCGCTCATCCGCACGGAAATGCAGGACCAGTTGCTCGAACTCCAGGCCACGCTCAAAAAGACGATCGTGTTCATCACGCACGATCTCGACGAGGCGTTGCGCATCGGCAACCAGATCGCGATCCTTCGCGACGGGCGGCTGATCCAGTGCGGCACGCCCGACGACATCCTGCGCCGCCCCGCCGACGACTACGTGCGGCGCTTCGTCGAGCGCCGCGCCGGGACCGCGCACTAAGCGCCGCACATGCGGGCGCTCATCGGCCTGCTGGGCGGCTACACGATCCTCGTTTGCGGGAACAGCCTGCTCACGACGCTGATCTCGCTGCGCATGCTCCACGACGAGCGCACCGCGCTCGACGTGGGCCTCGTGCAATCGTGCTACTACGTGGGCTTTATCGTCGGCGCGCTCGGGCTAGGGCCGATGGTCGGGCGCATCGGCCCGCAGCGCGCCTTCATCGGCTTCGGCGCACTCGCGGCGCTCGCCGCACTCGGTTATCTCTCGTTCGATTCGCCTGACGTCTGGGCCGTGCTGCGCCTCATTACCGGCTTCAGCATGGTCGGCGTGTTCACCTCGATCGAGAGCGGCGTGAACGGCGCCGTGCCCAACGAGCGGCGCGGGCGCGCGTTTGCGTTCTATCTCGTGCTGACCTATCTCGGCGTGAGCGCGGGGCAATTCCTGCTGGGCCTCGGCACGCCCGGCGGCATGTTCGAGCACGCGCTGGTAAACGGGTTGTTCGTGGCCGCGCTCATACCCGTGGCGTTGATCGGCGAATGGCAATCGGTCGATGCCGCGCCGCTGGCCGCCAAGGCGCCGCCTTCCGCGCTCGCCACGCCCAAGCGCCCCACGCTGCTGCTCGACGGCCTGCGCGAACTGCATCGCGTCGCGCCGCGCAGCGTGCCCGCCTGCATCGCCGCGGGCCTGCTCTCCAGCGCGTTCTATGCGCTCACGCCGGTGTATCTCGCACGCATCGGCTACCCCGCCAGCGATATCTCGCACGCCATGGGCGTCGTGCTGATCGGCGCACTGCTTTCGCAATGGCCCGTGGGGCGGCTCTCAGACCGCCTCGGGCGGCGCGCCACGCTCGGCGTGGTCGCGATCGTCTCCGCGTGCGCGGCAGCGGCGCTGGTCGTCGTGCGCGCGCCGGTCCTCGTCGACACGCTGCTCTTCGTCTATGTCGCGCTCACGTTCACGCTCTACGGCGTGATCGTGTCCGACGTGAACGATCGCGTCGATCAGGCGCGGCGGGTACAGACAAGCGCGACGCTGCTGCTGGTTTTCTCGCTGGGCGGCGCGGCGGGCCCGACCCTCGCGTCGCTCTTCATGCGTCTGCTCGGCGCAGGCGGCCTGTACGTGTTCGCGCTCACCGTCGCGCTCGGGCTGGCCGCGCTCTCACGCGCCCGGAGCGCCTGAATGGCCCCGCGTGCCGCTATACTCCCTCGTTTGCATGAGGCGCCATTTCGAGATGGCATCACCCGCAAGGAGAGGATCGTGAAGCGAAAGATGCCGGCGCTGAACGCCCTGAAGGCGTTCGAAGCGGCAGGCACGAGCGGCAGCTTCACTCGCGCCGCGGAACAGTTGAACGTGACGCAGAGCGCGGTGAGCCGCCAGGTGCGCCAACTCGAAGAACAGCTCGGCGAAACGCTGCTGGAGCGCCATCACCACCGCCTCGAACTGACCGAAGCGGGCCGCGCGCTGCTGCGCACGCTCCAGCAATCGTTCGACCGCATCGAGCTCACGGTGCGCACGATCCAGCAAAAGAGCGACCTCAACCGCCTGCGCGTGAACGCACCACCCACCTTCGCGAGCCGCTGGCTCGTGCCGCGCCTCACGCGCCTGCACGCGCGCCATCCCGAGCTCGAACTGAGCCTCACCACGCAGCTCCAGGACAGTCTCGCCGATTCGACGGCGCTCGACTGCGCGATCCGCTTTGGCGACGGCGAATGGGAGGGACTGGACAGCTCGCTGCTGATGCACGAATCGCATATCGCGGTGTGCGCGCCCGCGCTGCTCGCGCAAGGACCGGTCGACCTCACGCAGCAGACCTTGCTGCATGTGCTCGCGGGCGACAACCAGCGCTATCTCACGTGGCGGCACTGGCTCGACGCCGCGCGCATCGAGGACGTGGATACCTCGGGCGGCTACGAATTCGATCTGCTCGACCACGCGATTCGCGCGGCGATTGAGGGACTGGGCGTGACGATGGCCGACCGCCACATGATCGAGCGCGAACTGGCGCAGGGCCAGCTCGCGCCCGTGCGCGACGTGCATGTGGACGGCCGCCAGTCATACTGGTTCGTGGTGCGGCCCGAGCAAAAGGCTTCGAAGCCGCTGCGGCTTTTCCGGCAGTGGCTTCAGGACGAAATCGCCGCCGCGCGCTGATGGCTCGACGCGATGGCCTGGGCCACAAGGGTCTGGTCGGCGTCTTCCAGAATCATTTCCGCCCCTTTTTCCGCGACCATCATCGTCGGCGCGTTCGTGTTGCCCGACGTGACATTCGGAAAGATTGAAGCGTCCACCACGCGCAGGCCGTCGATGCCGTGCACGCGCAGGCGTGCATCCACCACTGCCGTGCGCGGGTCGGGGCCCATCGCGCAGGTGCCGCACAGGTGATAGATCGAGCCGCTTTGCTCGCGGAAGAACTTGAGCATGCTCGCGTCGTCCGTCACTTCGCCGGCGGGCGTGACCTCGGCTTCGGTGATCTCCTGCAACGCGCGCGCCGTCATCAGCTTGCGCACGAGGCGACTGCCCGCAATCGCTTCGTCGCGGTCCTTTTGCGTCGACAGATAGTTGCCGCGAATCTTCGGTGCGTCCTCTACGTTCGCCGAGGCGATCTCCACCGAGCCCCGGCTCGTCGGGCGGCACGGATTGAAGCAGACGAGAAAGCCCGAATACGGCTCCGGCGTGAGTTGTGCACGATCTGACTTAGGAATCCGATACGAAAGCGGATTGAAATACACCTGCATGTTCGGATGAGGCTCGTTCACACTTGTGCGGAAGAATCCGCCCGACTGGTTCACGCTCATCGAGAACGGCCCCTTGCGCTGGAACACATACTGAAGCCCGAACTTGAGTTTGCCCATCCAGCTGCCGAACGCGTCGTTCAGCGTCTTTACGCGTGAACGATAGTAGAAGCTCACGCACAGATGGTCCTGCATGTTCTGCCCCACCGCAGGCAACTCGTGCACCACGTCGATACCGTGCTTCGCAAGCAACGCGCGCGGACCCACGCCGGAAAGCTGCAACAGCTTGGGCGAATCGACCGCCCCCGCCGCCACGATCACTTCGCGGTTCGCATGAAACGTGCGCTTCACGCCTTGCTGAACGATCTCCACGCCAATGGCGCGTTGACGGCTCGCGTCGAACAGCACGCGCGTGGCGCGCGCGTGATGCTCGATCGTGAGATTCGAGCGATGCCCCGCGCGATGCAAATAGGCCACGCTGCTCGAATCGCGCTTGCCGTCGCGCGTGTTGACGTCGTAGATGCCCACGCCTTCGAGACGCGCGCCGTTGAAGTCGTTGTTACGCTCGTAGCCAAGCTGGGCGCAGCCTTCAATGAAGGTGCGGCAGACTGGATGCGCGCCGTCCTTCATCGGCGTGATGCGCACCGGGCCGCTCGCGCCATGCCACGGCGTGTCGCCGAGCGGATGCGATTCGAGCTTGCGGAAATACGGCAACACTTCCTGGTACGACCAGCCCGGATTACCCGCCGCCGCCCAGTCGTCATAGTCGCGCGCCGCGCCGCGCACATAGATCATCGCGTTGATCGCGCCCGAACCGCCCTGCACCTTGCCGCGCGGCGCATAGATCTGCCGCCCCGCGAGTTCCGGCTCCGGCTCGCTGTAATACATCCAGTTGTACTGCTTGTTGTAGTACAGCTTGGCGAAGCCGATGGGGATCTTGAACCAGAACGAGTCGTCGGGTCCGCCCGCTTCGAGCAGCAGCACCGAATGGCGCCCGGAGGCTGAAAGCCGCTCCGCCAGAATGCAGCCCGCCGACCCCGCGCCAACGATGATGTAGTCATAGCTCATAGACATGCTCCCGCAGTCGAGTCCGTTCATTGCTTGTGCTCATCAACCGCGCGCAGGCGACGTGTCGCGCACATCGGCGGGCCGGCTGGCCATCTGTAGATGCAGACGCTTGCCCGTGTAAGGCGAGTGCGCGCGCACGACGTCCATGTCGAGTTCGACGCCCAGGCCCGGCGCCTTCGACGGAATGATGTAACCGTCCTCCCACTGAATGGGGTGCTTGAGCACCTGCGCGTGAAAACCGTCCCACGTGCCGATGCTTTCCTGAATCAGGAAGTTCGGCGTGCAGGCCGCAAGCTGGATGCTCGCCGCCGCGCCCACCGGCCCGTTGTAGAGATGCGGCGCGATCTGCGCGTAGTGCACTTCGGCCAGCGTCGCGATCTTTTTCGCTTCGAGCAGGCCGCCTACGCGCGCGACGTTCAACTGGAGAATCGACGCGCCACCCGCCTGCAACAGCTTGTGGAATTCGTATTTGGTGGTGAGGCGCTCTCCGGTCGCAACCGGAATCGACGTGTGCTTCGCGACATTGGCGATGGCCTCTTCCTGGCCGGGCGGCACGGGTTCTTCGAACCACAACGGGTCGTATTTTTCGAGCCGCTTCGCAAGACGAATGGCCGAAGACGGCACCATCTGGCCATGCGTGCCGAACAGGAGATCGGCCTTGTTGCCCACGGCCTCGCGCACCTTGCGGCAGAACGTTTCGCAGCGCTCTAGCACCTCCAGCGAAAGCTGATGGCCCGAATACGCCGTGTACGGTCCCGCCGGGTCGAACTTGACCGCCGTGAAGCCGCGCTTCACGTTCTCCGCCGCGCATTCGGCGGCGAGATCGGGGTCGTCGTAGTCGTATTCGCCTTGCGCGTTCTTCGGATAAAGATAGGTGTACGAACGCAGCCGCTCGTTCACCATGCCGCCCAGCAACTCGTACACCGGCTTGCCGGCCGCCTTGCCGATGATGTCCCAGCACGCCATTTCCAGGCCGCTCACAATGCCCATCATCGTGAGGTCGGGGCGCTGTGTGAAGCCGCTCGAATACGTCTCGCGGAACAAGCGCTCCACATGGTGCGGATCATGGTTGAGCAGATAGCGCGAGAACACGTCTTCAATCGCGGGCGCCATCACGTCGGGGTGGAACGTGGCGGCGTAGATCTCGCCCACGCCCTCGATACCGCAATCGGTTTTCAGGGTGACGAAGATCCAGTACATGCCGCCCAGGTGCGGAGGCGGCACGGCAACGACATGCGTTTCTATTGCGACAACTTTCATGGTTCGAACGGTTTCAGGCAGAGTGGGAGTGGGTCATGCGCTTGAGCACGAGCGCGGCAACACCGCCGAGCGCGCCAACGGCGGCCACATAGGCGAAATAGAGCTGATAGCCGAGCATGCCTGCGTAGTGCTCGGTGATATAGCCGTTCACGAGCGGCAGGAAAATGTCCGACGAGTAGCCGATAAGCGAGACGAGACCGATCGCAAGTCCCGTGATGCGCATGGGAACGGCGCAGTAATCGAGCAGCGTCCAGTACAGGCCGCGAATCGCGTAGGTCATGAGGCCGATGAACAGCACCACCGCGCCCAGCAGCGCCATGTTGCGCAGCGCGGGCAGCAGAATCAGGCCGATCAGACCCGCGACGGCCAGGAACAGCGCCCAGATCAGCACGCGCAGGTTCGAGAAGCGGTCGCCAAGGAAGCCGCCGCCAATGCCGCCGATGGGGCGCATCCAGAGCTTCGCCGTGGTCACCATGCCCGCGGCCACGACGCTCATATGCATTTCGCCCTGCTGGAGATACGCGGAGAAGCTATAAGTGGCCCAGAAAATCTGATAGCCGCAGAACACCACTGCCGCCATGAGCCAGAGCTGCGGAATCGCAGCGAGCGTGGCCAGATCGCGCCAGAGCGAGCCGCCCGTGCCCGCTTCGACGGTCTGGCTTTGCGCTTGCGAAGGCGCGGGGTCCTTGAAGAAACTCATCAGCGCGCCGAGTGCGATGCACGTGAACGAATACAGATAGATCACGTGACGCAGTCCTGCCGCTTCGCCGCGGCCCGATCCGGTGGCGGCCGCGAACAGCGCCAGCGCGACCGTTGCGAGCAAGGCCTCGACCAGGCCGCGCCCGCCATCGAGCAAACCGAAGAAGCGGCCTTGCTCATTTGGCGCCGCGATCATGCGCACGCGCTTGAGCACCGAGGCCCAGAATGTGAGGCCCGTGGTGAGGCCCCAGCAACAGAAGATCACAAGGAGCGAGTGGAACGCGGGCGCGGTGGAATACCACAGGCCCAGCGCGCCCGTTCCGATCAGCGAGAAGCAGATCAACAGGCGCGGCGCGAGTCGGTCGGCTAGCCAGCCGCTCGGCAGGTACGAGAGAAAGAAGACGATGCCGAGCACCGAATAGAGGTAACCCAGTTGCGCGTTGTCGATGTGCAGGACATCGAGCATCGTGGTCTGATACACCTGCCGCAAATACAGCAGCGGATAGATGCCGCCCGCGGCCAGCACGAGCAGCAGCAATTGCATGTAGCGTTGCATCGCGCCGGAAGCAGCGGGCGTGAGCGATGAGGTTTCGACGCGCGGCAACCCGGCCGGCGCATCAGGCTTGGCGATGGACTTCTGCAAGACTGTCTCCTGACGCCCGCGCGCGGACCCAAAGCCGACGCGAGGCGCGTTTTCTTCATTTTTGGCGCTCGTTGTGGCGAGCACCGCCTCAACAATTAATCAGTATCGCGAATGATCAGAACGGCATGACCACGAGACGTGTTTGCGTGAATTCGAGCATGCCGTGCTTGCCGTCGTCGCCACCGAGACCCGATCGCTTCCAGCCGGCGTGATAGCCCTGGTATGGGTCGGCGGGCGTGCGGTTCACATAGAGTTCGCCCGCCTCGATCTCGTTGGCGACGCGCATCGTCGTGCGGTAGCGCTCCGTATAAAGCACTGACGACAGACCGAACTGGTGATCGTTGGCCATGCGCAGCGCGTCGTCGAGCGTCTCGTACGCGAGCACGGGCAGCACCGGGCCGAAGATCTCTTCCTGCACGATCTCCATGTCCTGGCGGCAATGTGTGAGCAAGGTGGCCGGATAAAAGTGGCCTTTGCCTTCGGGCAGGTAGCCGCCCGTTTCGAGCTTCGCGCCTTCGGCCAGTGCGCGCTCGACCATCGCGTGAATCGCCGTGCGGGCGCTCGCGCTCACGAGCGGGCCCATGCGCGTTTCGTCTTCGGCGCGGTCGCCAAAGCGCACCGCGCTCATCTTCTCGCGCAGCAGCGCGACGAAGCGGTCATGCACCGAGGTGTGCACATACACGCGCTCGATCGCCGTGCAAAGCTGGCCGCAATGCGTGGTCTTCGAGCGCACGATGGCCGTGGCGGCCGCTTCGAGATCGGCGTCGTCCCCGATGATCGCGGGCGTCTTGCCGCCCAGTTCCAGCGAGGGCTTTGCGATGTTTTCCTTGCAGTAGTCGAGCACCTTGCGGCCCGCCGCCACGCTGCCCGTGAGCGTGATCATGCCCACGCCCGGATGCGTGCAGAGCGCCGCCGCCGTCTCGTGGTCCATGGCGAGCACGTTGAAGACGCCCGCGGGAAGTCCCGCTTCCTGCGCGGCTTGCGCCACCTCGAACGCCGAGCAGGGCGTGTGGTTGCTCGGGCGCACGACCACGGCGTTGCCCGTGATGAGCGCGGGCGCGACCTTGCGCAGCAGCGTGTAGACGGGAAAGTTGAACGGGATCAGGCACGCGGCCACGCCAATCGGCTCGCGCATGAGAATGAGGTTTTCGTTCTCGCTGTCGCTCGGAATGACTTCGCCTTCAATGCGCCGCGCCCATTGCGCGTGGTAGCGCAGGATTTCGGCGGCGTACTGCGCTTCGGCGGTGGCGTCTGCCACGCTCTTGCCCGACTCGGCGGCAAGCGCCGCGCCGATGCGCGGCGCGCGCGCTTCGATGACGTCCGCGAAACGGTTGAGGATCGCGCCGCGCGCGGCGGCGGGCAGCTTGCGCCACGCGCGTTGTGCGGCTTGTGCCGCCTCGACGGCATGCATGACGTCGGCAACGCTTGCGGCACTGACCTGGCCGATCGCGTCGCCGGTTGCGGGATTGTGGACGGCAATATGCGGCCCTTGCGCGCCGACGAACTGCCCGTTGATGAAATTGAGGTCTGATCGCATGAATTGCCGCCCGTTCGGCGTGGCCGCCGCTACTGGAGAAAGGGCAGTATCTGTGCGGCATCAGGACGCGACAAACGATTAATTGTCGAGCGGAGCATGCGAAAAACGCATGCTCAAAAAAGGCCACGCGCAACTCGACCGCATGATCATGGGGCGTGGAATTTCATGCGTCGGCGCTGTGCCGAAGCGACGAAAACGCATGCCAGGAAGGTCGCAAAACGTGACGCTCCCCACCTTGCTTGTTATAATTCGATCACGCAGACGAAACAAATCTAACGCCCGGCAAGCGCGCACTTGTACCCATGCAGCGTGCCGGACAACCCACACCATGGCCAAAACCGACCGGCTGCGCGCCCTTGCCGACGCGCTCGCAAAACACAACGTCATGCATCTGCGCGATGCGGCCAGCGTGCTTGGCGTCTCCGAAATGACGGTGCGGCGCGATATCGCCGCGACGCCCGAACGCTTCACGTATCTGGGCGGCTATATCGTGAGCGCGCAGGACGTGCCGAACACGGCCGGTTACTCGCTCGAACACGAAAAGGACCATTTCGCGCAGGCCAAGGCGCAGGCCTCCGCGCACGCGGCGCGGCTCATCGCACAAAACGACACGGTGTTCATCGACTGCGGCACGACGCTCGCGGCGCTCGCGCGCCTCATCCCTTCGCAGTTGCAGATCACCGCCGTGTGTTATTCGCTCAACGTGGCCGAGATTCTGCGGCGCATGCCCAACGTGCGCATGATTTTGCTGGGCGGGGTGTACGTGCCCTCATCGGACTCGTTTTCGGGCGAGGAAAGTCTCGAAACGCTGCGCCGCATGGGCATCAACAAGGCGTTCATTTCAGCGGGCGGCGTGGATACCCAGCGCGGCGTAACGTGCTGGAACTTTCACGAAGTCGCGCTCAAGCAGGCCGCCATGGCCAGCGCCGTGGAAAGCCATCTCGTTGTGGACGCAAGCAAGTTCGGCGTTGTGAAGGCGTGGCGCTTTTCGCAGGTGGATGACTTCCACTCCATCATCAGCGAGAAAGGCCAGACGCTGCGCGGGCAAGGCGCATAAGGTCAACCGGCGCGAAGGCCGGTCGCGCCAACGAACACACGCGCGTTCTCAGCCGCGCCGGCGCAGCGCGAACAGCGTGCCCGCCACCAGAATGAACGCGCCGACAATCACCTTCTGCCAGGTGCTCGGCACACCCACGAGTATCAGCACGTTGTTGATGAGCGTGACGAGCGCCACGCCCAGCAGCGTGCCCACCACGGTACCGCTGCCGCCCGTGATGCGCGCGCCGCCCAGGATCACCGCCGCGATTACGTCGAGTTCCGAACCCACGAGGTCGAACGGATTGGCGAGCCGGTTGTTCGACACGTGCAGTATGCCCGCCACGCCCGCCAGAAACCCCGTATAACCGAACACGAAAAGCCGGATCGCGCGCAGGTTGAAACCGAGCCGCTCCGCAATCGCGGTGCTGCCGCCCATGGCGTACACGCCGCGCCCCATCATCGTGCGGTTCAGCAGCCACCACGTAAGAAGCGCGCCCGCCACGAGCGCAAGCGCCGAGACCGGCAACACCGCGTTGAGCCCGTCGGCTGTCTTGTAGGCGATCAGCGGAATGCGGCCGAAATGATCCATGCTGTGCGGGATGTTCATGAAGAACGTCGTGCCGATGAACGTCAGCAGCAGGCCGCGATAGAGGTATTGCGTGCCGATCGTGACGATCAGCGACGGCGCCTGGAGCCGGTGCACGAGCAGGCCGTTGATCACGCCCAGCAAGACGCCGCCCACGGCGCCCGTGAGCAGGATGAGCGCGAACGGCGCATCGGGCCACCAGGCGAACACGGCCTTCGTGATTGCATACATGGTGAGCGCGCCGATGGCCGTAAACGACACGTCGATACCGCCCGACGCCAGCACGACGAGCGTGCCGAGCGCGAACAGCGAGGTGGTCGTGGCCGAGTGCAGCAGGTCAAACAGCGTGGCCCACTGGAGGAAACGCGGGTTGATCGAGGCGACGATCACGCAGGTGATCACGATCAGCGTGGCCGTGAACCACTCGGGATTGCGCGCGAGCTTCGCGCGCCAGTTCAGCGCAACACGCTGACGCGCGACTTCGACGGTATTGGACGACGTGCTCATTGTCTGATTCATGCTCATGCGGGGTCCGGCAAACGTTACGCGGAATACGCGGATTTCATGCAGCCTCGGCAAGCAGCGCGCGATACAACTGCGCCTCGGTCAGCCCTTCGGCGCGGTGCTCCTCGGCGAGATGCCCTTTGCGCATCATCAGCACGCGGTCGCAGTTCTGGAGCAGTTCGGGCAGATCGTCGCTCACGAGCAGAATGCCGATGCCGCGCTGCGAGAGCCGCTGCATGATGCGATAGATGATGTCCTTCGAGCCGACGTCCACACCCACGGTCGGCCCGTGCAGGATCAGCACGTGCGGGTCGATGGCGAGCCAGCGGCCGATCAGCACGCGCTGCTGGTTGCCGCCCGAAAGCGACTGCACCGCTTTGTCCACGTTGGGCGTCGCGATCTGCAACTCCTTGACCGTCTCTTCGGCCAGCGCGCGCGCACGCGTGCGGTCGATCTGGCCGAAGCGGTCGCGCAGGCCCGCGATCATCGCCGTGATGACGTTGTCGCGAATCGGCTTGTCGAGAAAGAGCCCTTCGTTGAGGCGGTCTTCCGGCACATAGCCAATGCGTTCGCGGCACGCGTCGCCGGGCGTGGCCAGCCTGATCGCGCGGCCCTCCAGCACGATCTCGCCCTGGTCCGCGGGCGCGACGCCCGCAAGCGCGCGCGCCAGTTCATTGCGGCCCGAGTCGAGCAGGCCCGTCACGCCGAGGATCTCGCCGCGATGGAGCGCGAACGACACGCCCTCGAACACCCCGGCGCGGCCGAGTCCGCGCACGTCGAGCAACACTTGCGCGTCGGGCAATGCATTGCGGTAGCGTTCGACGGAAAGCTCGCGCCCCGTCATCAGTTCGCTCAACTGCGCCTTGGTGTAGTCGGTGATCGGGCCTTGCGTGACTTTCTGGCCGTCGCGCAGCACGATCACCTCGCCGCCTATTGCATAGCATTCGTCGAGCTTGTGGCTCACGAACAGCACGGTCACGCCCTGCGCGCGCAACTGGCCGAGCACGGCGATGAGGTTGGTCACTTCCTTTTGCGTGAGCGACGTGGTGGGCTCGTCCATGATGACGAACTTCGCCTCGCTCGCGATCGCGCGCGCGATCGCCACGAGCTGGCGCGTGGCGAGCGGTAGTTGCTCGATCAGCGTGGACTGGAACTCGGCGTCGCCGGGCAGGCCGACGGCCTTGAGCGCGCGCGCGGCCGTTTGCGCCAGTTCGCGGCGATCGAACGTGCGCGCAAGGCGCCCGCCGTGCTCGGCCAGTTCCGCCGTAAGGCCCACGTTCTCCGCCACGCTCATGTTCGGCAGCAGCGAAAGATCCTGATAGACGGTCTCGATGCCCGCCGCCAGCGATTCGAGCGGCGAGAGCCGCGCGTGGCGCGCGCCGTCGATCACGAGTTCGCCTTCGTCGGGCGGCTGCGCACCCGAAATGATCTTGATGAGCGTGCTCTTGCCGCAGCCGTTTTCGCCGAGCAGGTGATAGATCTGCCCGCGCTCGAACGTGAGCGTCACGCCGCGCAGGGCGTGCACGCCGGTAAAGCGCTTGTGCACGCCGAGCACCTGCAATAGCGGTTCTGATGCCATGTCGTCTCTTCGTGACGTTGCGATGAAGCGCGCGCCGGTTCGAAACCGTTGCGCGCGCCACGTTCTCCCGATCAGAAGTTGTATTGCTTGTAGTTCGACTTGTCCACGCTCACCCAGCCCTGGCCGCGCACGATCACGCCCTTGCCGGGGCCCTTCGACACCGTGACTTTCTCGTAGCCGGGCAGGCCGAGATTCGCGCCATCCTCCACCGTCTTGCCGTCGATCAGCATCTTCGCGATCTTGTTCATCGCGAGGCCCGCGAGCTTCGGATCCCAGAACGCAATGCCGTTGATCGCGCCGCTTTCGAGGTACTTGCCGGCTTCGGTCGGCAGACCGGTGCCGTACACGCAGATCTTGCCCTGCAAGCCCGCTTCCTCGACCGCGCGGCCAATGCCGATCACGTCGAGCGAGGACGAGCCCTGGAAGCCCTTGATGTCCGGGTGCTTGCGCAGCACTTCCTTGGCCACTTCATAGGCGCGCTCGCCGTCGTTGTTGGTTTCGAGGTTCGTCTCGACCAGTTGCATCTTCGGGAACTTCTTTTTCGCGTTGTCGATGCCGCCGTTGGCCCATTGCACCTGCGAGCGGCTGCCGAGCGAGCCGACCATGGTCGCCCACTTGCCGTCGTCGTGCATGCACGAGGCGAGGCGGTCGTTGAGCGCCGCGCCATAGGCCGAGTTGTCGAACGCCTCGACGTCGACCATGGTGTTCTTCTCGTTGTCGGCCTCGTGGGTGACGACCTTGATGCCGCGATCCATCGCCTTCTTGAGCGCCGGTTCGAGCGTGGGCGGGTCATAGGGCACGACGGCAATCGCGCTCACTTTTTTCGCGATCAGGTCGTCGATGATCTTCAGTTGCTGCGCGGCGTCGGCACGCCCCGGACCGGTCTGGTAGACCGCGACGTTCGGGTTGTCCTTGCCGAACTGCTTGACGCCTTCGTCCATGCGATTGAACCAGCTGATGCCGGTCACTTTCACCACGGTCACGATCGTCGGGTTTTCCGCCGCGTAGGCCACCGCCGCCACGGCCGCCATGCCGGCCGCGAGTGCGCAAGCCGTGAGCGCCACGCTGAGTCGCTTGATCTTCATGTTCGATGTCTCCGTTTTTTATGTATCGATCCGCGCTTTGCGCCTGTGCGCTCGCCGCGGTCCCAAATCGCCCCGAAATGGATCGCGGCGCGCCTCCGAGGCTCGAGGCGCGCCCGCTACTCGAACCAGCCGGTCAGCCGGGCGCCGGCCCTTTGCCGCCCTTCTGCGCCGGGGACTGCGCCCCGGCGAGACCGAAAATCGCGCGCACCCGCTCGCCGCCCGCGAAGGCGAGCGAGGCCAGCAGCAGGAAGCCCCAGGCGCAGTCGCCGAAAAACTGCGAGACGCCCATGAGATTGAAAAGACTGGAAAGGAATTGCAGCACCGTGGCCGCGAAAAACACGCAGATGATGCGGCCATAGCCGCCCGCCGGATTCACGCCCCCCATCACGGCGATGAGAATCGCGATCAGCAGATACGAGTTGCCGTAATCCCATTTCGCGCTGAGCGTGTGCGAAACGCTCACAAGCCCCGCGAGCGAGGCGAGCACGCCGCACATCGCATAGGTGGTGATAAGCATGCGCGCGCGCGGAATGCCCGCATAGAAGGCGGCGCGCTGGTTCGTGCCCATCAGGTAAAGGCGCAGTCCGAACGGCGTGCGCCGCAGGAGCCAGCCCAGCAGCACGACCACGGCGACGAACAGCAGGAATGAGATCGGCACCTGGAAGAACGTGCCGTTGCTGATGTCGGCGAGCGGTTCGACATAGTCCACGTGCACCGAAGCGCCGTTGCTCAACGCCACCGCGAAGCCGGTGAAAAGCAGTTGCGTGCCGAGCGTGCACAGAATGGGCGTGAGCCCGAGCCGCG
Organism: Paraburkholderia unamae; assembly: GCF_003268775.1. Classification (GTDB taxonomy): domain Bacteria; phylum Pseudomonadota; class Gammaproteobacteria; order Burkholderiales; family Burkholderiaceae; genus Paraburkholderia; species Paraburkholderia unamae. The sequence goes on along the minus strand of NZ_QLSU01000013.1, from coordinate 201,313 downwards.
CGATCACCACGCCGTTGAGCAAGCCGCCGATCAGCCCCATGCCCACTACGATCACGCAAAAGAGCGCGGTGTAGAGCACCGGCGAGTCGTCGCCGCTCACGAGACGCGGCACCACGAGCGCGGCGATCATGCCGGAGAGGTTCGCAAGCCCGACGCCCGAGAGGTCGATACCGCCGTTGCCCGAGAGCATGGAGAGCATGATGCCCAGCGCGAGCAGCGCGACTTCGGGCAATTGCGCGCCCATCGATTGCAGATTGTCGATGCCGACGAACTGGCCGCGCGAGACCCACACGGCGACCAGCACGACAAGCAGGTTCACGGCCAGCAGGAAGTTCAACTGCCGGTCGCCGAACCAACTGGCCAGGAGAGCAGACTTCATGGACCTCGTCCTTTGCAATGAGTTTGCAGCGGGGCTTGCCGCTTTTGCGTTGCTATTGCGTTGCTCAATGCGCCGCGGCGCTTGCCGAGCGCGCGAGCATCGCGTCGACTTCCTCACGGCGCGGCATGGAAGGCGCGGTGCCGGGCCGCGTCACGGAAATGCCCGCCAGCGCGCAGCCAAAGCGCGTGGCCGTGAGCGGATCGTCTCCGCGCGCCAGCGCCGCCGCGAAGCCGCCCGTGAAGCCGTCGCCCGCCCCCGCCGTTTCCACCACCGGGCCGCAATGGAACGCGGGCAGCAAGACCGATGCGTCGCGCGTATGGAGCAGCGCGCCGGCTTCGCCGAGCGTCACGATCACCGCGCCCGCGCCCTTGGCGAGCAGCACGTCGGCGGCGCGCCGCGCGTCGTCTGCGTTGCGGATCTCGACGCCCGTGAGCGCCGTCGCCTCGGTTTCATTGGGCGTGACGTAGTCGCACAGCGCAAAGATGTCATCGGGCAGCGACATCGCGGGCGCCGGATTGAACACGGTCAGCACGCCGTGCCGCCGCGCGATTTCGAGGCCGCGCCGCGCGGCGCCGAGCGGTTGCTCCAGTTGCGTGACGAAGACCTGGGAGGCCGCAATATCCACTTCGATCGCATCGGCGTCGCCGGGCTCCATCGTCCCTGCCGCGCCCGCCGCCACGATGATCGCGTTCATGCCGGTCGTGTCGTCCACGAAGATATGGGCCGCGCCCGTGGCCATGCCCTCCACGGCCCGCGCGCGCGCCGTGATGCCTTCGGCGGCCCACGTGGCGTGCGCGATGTCACCGAACGCGTCCTTGCCCACGCGCGTGCAGAACACCACCTGCGCGCCCGCGCGCGCGGCGGCCACGGCCTGGTTCGAGCCCTTGCCGCCCGGCCCCATTGCGAACGCCGAGCCCGCGAGCGTCTCGCCGATCATCGGCATGCGGCTCGCGCGAAACGCGAGATCCGTCACGTAGATGCCGAGAATGACGACGCGCCCGCTCATTGGCCGGACTCCTTCGCGCGCGGCGCGTCGGGTGCGAGCAGCACGCCCTTGGCGAACACGAAGCAGCCGTAGCCGCGCGCCTCGCCCGTGGCAATCACGCAGTACGCCTTGCGCGCGCGCGCATAGAAGGCATGACGCTCGATGGGCGCGAACGGCACGGCGCGCCCTTCGGCGGCGTCGACCTCGGCTTGCGCCTCGCGCTGCACGGTCGGGATCGTAGCGGGCTCGCCCACCACTTCCATGCGCATGGCCGGCGCTTCGACAAAGGTGTCGAGCGGCAGCACGGAGAGGATCGCGCGCACGGCGCGTGGCGCGTCGGCGCCGTCGATGCGCAGCAGCTTGCCCAGTACCGTTGCGCGCGCAACGGAATCGGCGGGAAAGTTGGCGTCGCAAACCACGAGTTCGTCGCCGTGCCCCATGGCGCGCAGCGCTTGCAGGACATCGGCGTTCAGAAGCGGGTCAAGATTCTTCAGCATTGTTGTCTCCTGTCGATCAGAGTTAGCGCTTTAGCGTTTGCTCTGGTCCCATGCAAAGCGCCGTTTGGGTCGGCGTGGCGCGTTCTTTTCGCAGCGCTCAGTCGCCGTACGGTATCCAGATGTTCTTCACCTGCACGGCCTGGCGCAGGAACGGCAATCCTGCGCTCGTCCGGTCGAACCAGTCAACCTCGCGGCCGTGATCGACGAAGGTCCGCTTGAGGTTGCCAACCGACTCGCGCTCCGCGAGGGCCGAATCGCCTGCGGTGCCGAAGCACCAGAGCGCGTCCACGTCATCGTGCTTCGCGAGCGCCGGCAGCAACGCGGCGCGTTCGCCAGTGAGGATATTCAGCGCGCCCGCGGGCACGTCGGACGTTTCCACGACCTGGTAAAAGTCCGTGGCCGCAAGCGGGCTCGCCTCGCTCGCGAGCGCGACCACGCGATTGCCCATCGCGAGCGCGGGCGCGATCAACGAAACGAAGGCGAGCAGCGGCGCTTCGTCGGGGCAGGCCACGCCCACCACGCCCAGCGCCTCATGCATGGCGAGCGCCACGCCGCGCAACGGCGGCGTGTGCACCGCGCCGTCAAACTTGTCGGCCCATGCCGCATAGCTGAACAGGCGGTCGATGGCCGCTTCCACCTCGCGCTCGGCTGCGCGTGCGTCATGGGCCGCGCGCCGGGTGAGCTGGCGCGCGAATTCCTCCGCGCGCGCGCTCAGGTTTTCAGCGAGGTAGTAAAGCACCTGGGCGCGGCCGTGCGCGCTCATCTGCGTCCACTTGTGCGCGCCGCGCGCGGCGGCCACGGCGTCGCGCACGTCCTTGCGGCTGCCCGCGCCCACTTCGCCCACCCATTCGCCGCCCGGCGCATGAACCGCGTGCGAATAGCCACTGTCAGGGCGTACCTGCTTGCCGCCGATAAAAAGCTTCGCAGTGCGATCGAGCCCTGCGTTCGTTGCCGCAACGTCATGGGCTACCGCGCGCGTTTCGCGCGACACGCGAAGCGGCAGCTTGCTCCATGCAGCGGGTTTCAGATATTCGTATACGCCTTCCTTACCACCTTCGCGGCCGAAGCCCGATTCGCGGTAGCCGCCAAAGCCCACACTCGCGTCGAAGAGGTTCGTCGCGTTGATCCATACCACGCCGCATTGCAGGCGCGGCGCGATATCGAGCGCGCGGCCGATGGTCTCGCTCCACACGCTGGCGGCCAGGCCATAGCGCGAATTGTTGGCGAGCGCCACGGCCTCCTCGGGCGTGCGAAAGCTCATGGCTGCGAGCACGGGCCCGAAGATTTCCTCCTGCGCGAGCGTCGAGGCCGGACCGACGCCGGTGACGAGCGTGGGCGGGTAGAAGCAGCCGCCGGCAGGCAATTCGACTTCGTGCGGCTGCCACACGGTGCAGCCTTCGCGCCGCCCGGCCTCCACCAGCGTTTCAATGCGTTCGAGTTGCACCGGATCGACGATCGCGCCAATGTCGATGCCCTTGTCGAGCGAAGGCCCCACGCGCAGCGTCGCCATGCGGCGCTTGAGCTTCGCGATGAAGCGCGCCTCGACGCCTTCCTGCACGAGCAGACGCGAACCGGCACAGCACACCTGGCCCTGGTTGAACCAGATCGCGTCCACCACGCCTTCCACCGCGCCGTCCAGGTCCGCGTCGTCGAATACGATGAACGGCGACTTGCCGCCCAGCTCCAGCGTGAGCGACTTGCCCGTGCCCGCCGTCGCGGTGCGGATAAGGCGGCCCACTTCGGTCGAACCGGTGAAAGCGATCTTGTCGACGCCGGGGTGCTCGACGAGCGCCGCGCCCGTTTCGCCGTCGCCGGTCACCACGTTGAGCACGCCCTTGGGCAGCCCGGCGCGATGCGCGAGTTCGGCAAACAGCAGCGCAGTGAGCGGCGTGTACTCGGCGGGCTTGAGCACCACGCAGTTGCCGAGAGCGATGGCGGGCGCCACCTTCCACGCGAGCATGAGCAGCGGGAAATTCCACGGCACGATCTGGCCAATCACGCCCAGCGGCGACCAGCCGGTCAGTTCGGCATCCTGAAGTTGCGCCCAGCCCGCGTGATGCAGGAAATGACGCGCGACCAGCGGCACGTCGATATCGCGCGCTTCGCGTATGGGCTTGCCGTTGTCGAGCGCTTCGAGCACCGCGAACAGGCGGCTATGCCGCTGCACCATGCGCGAGAGCGCATAGAGATGCCGCGCGCGCGCGGCGCCGCCCATGGCGTGCCATTCGGGCTGCGCCGCGCGCGCCGCCGCCACTGCGGCGGCCACGTCGGCCGCTTCGCCCTGCGCTACGGTGGCGAGCGCTTCGCCCGTTGCCGGCGCGCGCACGTCGAAGCGCGCGCCGCCGTCGCGCTGAAACCACGCACCGTCGATGAAATGCCCGAAGCGGCCGGCGTGCTGCGCAAGCCACGCGCGCACAGGCTGGTCGTCCTCGGGGGCGGGACCGTAATCCATGGTTCGAAAGTACTCGGCTACGCTCATCGGTCTGGTCTGCTCAGGCTGCGGGGTGGCGGTGGAAGGCCGAATAACGGCCGCTCACGTGGTGTTCGAGCTGGCGTTCGATGTCGGCGAGCAGGCTCGACGCGCCAAAGCGGAACAGCTCGGGTTCGAGCCACGGCCGCCCCAGTTCTTCCTTCATGAGGATCTGATACGCAAGCGCGGTCTTGGCGCTCGACACGCCGCCCGCGGGCTTGAACCCCACCATCGCGCCGGTGCGCTCGCGGTACTCGCGGATCATGCGCACCATCACGAGCGAGACGTCGAGCGTTGCGTTGCTCCCTTCCTTGCCCGTGGAAGTCTTGATGAAGTCCGCGCCCGCCATCATGCAAACCATCGAAGCCCTGGCGATGTTCGAGAGCACGCGAATGTCGCCCGTGGCGAGAATCGCCTTTAGATGCGCCTCGCCGCAGGCCGCGCGAAACTCGCGCACTTCGTCATAGAGCGCGCGCCAGTTGCCCGTGAGCACGTGCTCGCGCGTCACGACGATATCGATTTCCTGCGCGCCGTCCGCAACCGACGCCTCGATCTCCTTGAGCTTGAGCGCATGCGGATTGAGGCCTGCCGGAAAGCCCGTGGAAACGGCCGCGACCGGAATGCCGCTGCCCGCCAGCGCTTGCACGGCGGCGGCGACGAAACGGTGGTAGACGCACACGGCGCCGGTCGTGATGGTGTTGGGCGCGAAGCCGAGCGCCGCGAGCAGGTCGGCACGCACGGGGTGGCGCGCCTTCATGCACAGGCGCTGCACGCGGCCTTCGGTGTCGTCGCCGTTGAGCGTGGTGAGGTCGATGCAGGTGATGGCCTTCAGCAGCCAGGCAGCCTGCGCGTCTTTCTTGACGGCGCGGCGCGTGCCGAGCGTGGCCGTGCGCCGCTCGACGGCCGACTGGTTGACGCGCAGCGCGTCGAGCCAGGCCGCGTCGAACGCCACACCGGCATTACGCGCGGTGTGCGCGGCAGGGCCGCCGCGCAACACGACAAGCGAGTTCGTTGAAGCTTCTGACATAGGCTGGGAGGCGAATTTGTGCAATGCACATCAAACCGTGATGGTTTATTCGCACCCATCCTATACCTGTGAAATGATCGTGACAATACTAGTTACGATCCTATCTACGGGGGTTTCGGGTTAACACCGAACCCCTTATTCCGATCCGGTTGCCAGGCGATAGCGCACGAAATCGTCGGCGGCGACGAACTCGTCGTAGAGCTTGCGCGCGGGATTGTTCTCGCGCGTGTGCCAGTAAAGACGCGACCAGCCGCGCGAGCGCGCCAGTGCAATGAGGTCTTCGATCAGCCGCCGCCCTACGCCCTGACCGCGGCAAGCCGGATCGACGTAGAGGTCTTCCAGATAGCAAAGCGGCGCGACAACCCACGTGCCTTCGTGAAGCACGCACAGGCTGAAGCCCGCCACGCGCCCCTCGACCTCGGCGATGCGCCCGAACAGCGGCACAGTCGCGTCGAGCATGCGCTGCCAGGTGCGCTCGCTGATATGCGGCGCGACGTCGGCTTCGTAGAACGCGTTGTAGCCGGCCCAAAGCCGGAACCATGCGTCGCGGTCGGCGGCCGCGACGTCGCGGATAACCATTGCGCCAGACATTCAGGATTCGGATGCTTCCCTGAGGCTCGCGAGCGACGCGCGTTGCTTGCCGTCGGCGTCGAAGTTATCGGGCGAGAGCCACGTTTCGAACGCCTGCTTCACGAGCGGCCAGTCCTTGTCGATGACGGCGAACCAGGCCGTGTCGCGATTGCGCCCCTTGTACACGATCGCCTGGCGGAAGATGCCTTCGAACTGGAAGCCGAGGCGCAGCGCCGTTTTGCGCGAGGGCGCATTGAGGCTGTCGCACTTCCATTCGTAGCGGCGATAACCCAGTTCGTCGAATACATAGCGCATCAGCAGATATTGGGCTTCGGTTGAAATCGGCGTTTGCTTCAGGCGCGGCGAAAACGTCACGCTGCCCACTTCGATCACGCCGTGCACGGGTTCGATGCGCATGAGCGCGAACGTGCCCACGGCCCGGCCGCTCGCGCGGTCGATCACGGCATAGTGAAACGGGTCACCGGACGCCGCGGCCTTGGCCAGGTATTCGCGAAACACGGCGAAATCGGCGAACGGCTCGGCGAACAGGTAGGTCCAGTCGCGCCCGTCCGGCGCTTCGCAATAGGCCTCGTAAAGATCGGCGGCGTGGCGTTCGAGATCGATCGGCTCGATGAGGCAGAACTGGCCCTCGATCGTCACGCGCGCGGGCCGCTCGCGCGGCTGCCAGGCGGTGACGGGTTCGCCGACAGGCTGCTGGTATTCGTTCAATCGTGTTGCCATGCGTGACACTCTCCTCGTGCGCGGCGCGGGCGCCGTAGTGGGTCATAGCGGGCCATCGCGCTCCATAACGGGGTCAAGTTACCGCAGTCGTGGTCCCTTGCAAAGATCCACGAGCGGCGGTCCCGGTGGAACCACGCACGAATTCGAATTCGTCCGATATCCCCGTTCGCGTCCGCCGCCTATCCTGACTCCTGTCTCGTCATCCAACGCACCGGGAGAAAATCATGGGTCCGCAACTGCTCGTCGATACTTCGTCGCTGATCAATCGCCTCGACACGCCGATCGCGCGCGGCAGCGTTCCGGCCAGCGAGCGCACCGACCAGGTGAAGGCGCTCGTCGCGGGCATGTTGCTGTTTCTGCCCTTCCTCGCCGCTTACGTCGCATTGTCCAGCCGCCAATAAGCACGGCGGGACGAAGCTGATGACGCTCCTCGCAGCGCAATGGATGGCGGCACGCCCGCAGGAAGCGCTGATGCCCTTCCTCTCTTCGGCTCACGCCGTCGCCCAGTTCGTTCATGCCCGGCACGGATGGCTCGTCAGCTTCGAGGCTGCGCTCTTTTGCGCGGCGTTTTCGGTGGCGGTGGTCATTGGCGTCTACTTTCTGCTTGACAGGCTATAACGCCATCAACCTTTCTCGTTCCATGTTCAAACCTAACCCGCCGCGCGGCCGCATGAGGCAACCGGTCAACCCCGACAGCCTGCTTGCCGGGATCGTCGAGCGTCACAACCATCTGTATCTCGACGTGGCGATGTGCGTGGGGATCGTGGTGCTGGTGGGTTGCATGGTCGTCGGGGCGCGCGCGCTGGACGACTGGCTTCCCCTCGCCATGCTGATCCGGTAATTCGTTCGCAGTACGTAGGCTGGCCTTTCGCCTCAGCGACGGCCACCCGCAAGCCGCGTTGCTTCGGGATGACGCCTCAAGCGCAGCATCGCCACGCAGCCGAGCGCCGGTCCGATGGCCAGCATGCCGAAGCCGCCCCGCCAGCCAAGCCACGCCACCACGTAAGGCACGAGATGGATGCTCACCAGCGTGAGCAGAAACCCCGCGCAGGTTTGCGCCGTGAGCAGCGTGCCGACCGAAGCCGGATCGGCCAGCTCGGCCACGCTTGCCGAGAACTGCGCCGAATCGGCGATCACCGAAACGCCCCATACGAGCGCGACCGCGCCCATCACGAAGAGCGGCGCGCCCGCGAGCCAGCCCATTAGCGCCGCGCACGTGGCGCTCGTTGCCATGGCGCCCACCGTCACGGCGGTGCGGCCCACGCGGTCCGCGAGCACGCCCCCGAGCCACGCGCCCGCCGCGCCGATCGCGATCACGGCGAACGTCATCCATTCGGCGCGCGTGCGCGCGTTGGCCACGCCGCGTGCGGCCAGCGTTTCCTGGAGAAACAACGCGAGCCATGCCCACATCGCGTACAACTCCCACATGTGGCCGAGGTAGCCGAGATTGGCCAAGCGCAACGCGGGACGCCGCCAGGCCTGCGTGACCTTCGCGAAGTCGATGCGCGTCGCGCGGCGAATGTTCGGCCCGATCCCCGCGAAGCCGATGAGCCCGGCCGCACACGCCGCACAAGCCGCCGCGACGCCGTAGATCGTGCGCCAGTCGAGTCCGCCCGTGGCGGCAAGCAGATGGGGGCTTGCCGAGCCGAGCGTGAGCGCGCCCACGAGCAACCCGACCAGCAGCCCGAGGTCGCCCTGCGCCCACGTGGCCGCGAGCCGCATGCCGACCGGGTACACGCCCGCCATGCACATGCCGGTAATGAAGCGCAGTGCGATGACCGCGCCGCCAACGGGCGGCAGGAATGCGAGCGCCGCCGTGGCCGCAGCCGCCACGAGCGCGGAGCCCGCCAGCAAGCGGCGCAGATCGTAGCGGTCAGGCAAAGAGAGCAGCGCCGAGGTGACGGTGCCCGCCACGAAGCCGAACTGCACGGCGCTCGTGAGCAGAGCCTCGTCGAATGCGGCAATGGCGTGCGCCTGCTTGATGACGGCGACCACGGTGCTCGACGAGAACCACACGCCCATGGCCGCGACCTGCGAGAGCAGCAGCAAGGCAAGCGATGCGGCCTTGCCGCGTGGCGCCGTTGCGGGTTCGGGCGGGCGCATTTCGTCGGAGGAATGGGCGCCTGCGGTAGCCTGGGGCGGCGGGCGCGCCACGTTCAGGCCGCCGCCGCGTGCGCCTGCGCGAGCACGCGATGAAACGCGCGGCCGAACCAGATCAGGCCGTCGCGCCCGCCCACCATGCGCGCGGCCTTGATCTCGCAGAAAAACACGGTGTGGGTGCCCACTTCGGTCACGCGCGTGATGCGGCAATCGAACGAACTCACCGCGCCGCGCAGCGCGGGCGCGCCTGTTTCGAGCCGGTACCAGTCGCCGCACGCGAAACGCTCGTCGAGCGCCATGTCCTTCGTGGCGAAACGCGTGGCCACCTCGCGCTGATCGGCGGCCAGCACGTTCACGCACAGGTGACCGTTCGCGCGCATGATCGCGTTGTTGCGGCTCGCGCGGTTGATGCACACGAGCAGCGTGGGCGGCTCGTCGGTCACGCCGCACACGGCCGAGGCCGTGCAGCCCGCGCGGCCCGCCTCGCCGTCGGTGGTGACGATGTTCACGGCGGCCCCAAGGCCCGTCATGGCGTCGCGAAAGAAGGATTTGTCGATCATGTTCTTGCCCGCTTGCCGCGGTCTCCTCGTAGCGGGAATTCAGTGTTCGCCGTTTGCGCGCGCGCCGCGATACCGGGCGCCCACGTGCGTCGCCGGCAGGCGCGCGCCATGAAAGAGTTTCTCGCGCAGCGTGCCTTCGCGATACCCGGTTTTGTACGCGCCGCGTTCCTGCAACGCCGGCACCAGTAGTTCGATCACGTCGTCGAAGCACTCCGGCACGACTGTGCGCGAGAGATTGAAACCATCCACACCGGCCTGTTCGCTCCACTCGATCAAGGTCTGCGCAATGCGCGCAGCCGACCCCACCCACGGCGCCTGGCGGCTGCCGAGCACCATCTGTTCGAGCAGTTTGCGGCGCGTCCATTGCGGACCGGCGCTGCGCGTCACGGCTTCGACATTCGAAACGACGGCCTGGCTCTTGCCGGCGTCGATGGGCTCGTCGAGATCGTAGCGCGCGAAGTCGATGCCAAGCGACGCGGCCGCATGCACGAGCGCCGCTTCGGAACTCACGTAGCGGCGATACTCCTCGAACTTCTCGCGCGCTTCGTCGTCCGTGCGCGCGACGATGAGCGTCGCGCCGAGAAAGACCTGGATATCGTCGGCCGCGCGCCCGGACTGCACCGCCTGGGCGCGAATGTCGCCCACGATCTCCTTCACGCCCTCCATCTTCTGGCCGTTCACGAACACGCACTCGGCATGCGTCGCGGCAAAGCGGCGGCCGCGCGTGGACGACCCCGCCTGATAGAGCACCGGCGTGCGCTGCGGCGAGGGCGCGCACAGATGCATCGCGTCCACCTTGTATTGCGGGCCGCGATGATGGATCGCGCGCACGCGCGCGGGATCGGCGTAGCGGGCCGTCGCTCGGTCTGCGATGACGGCTTCATCGTCCCAGCTTCCTTCCCAGAGCTTGTAGACGACCCCCATGTATTCGTCGGCTAGATCGTAGCGGTCGTCGTGCGCCATCTGGGCGTCGATGCCGATGGCGCGCGCCGCGCTGTCGAGATAGCCCGTGACGATATTCCAGCCGATGCGCCCGCCCGTGAGATGGTCCAGCGTGGACATGCGCCGCGCAAACAGGAACGGCTGCTCGTAGACGAGATTGGCGGTCACACCGAAGCCGAGATGCCGCGTGACGGCGGCCATCGCCGGGATGACGAGCGTGGGGTCGTTCACCGGCACCTGGACCGCGCCGCGCAGCGCGGCGTCGGCATTGCCGCCGTAGACGTCGTACACGCCCAGTACGTCGGCGAAGAAAATGCCGTCGAAAAGCCCGCGTTCGAGCTTTTTCGCGTAGTCCGTCCAGTACTGAAGCTCCGTATAGCGGCTCGACTGGTCGCGGGGATGCGTCCACAAGCCTTGCTGGATGTGGCCCACGCAGTTCATGTCGAACGCGTTCAGACGGATTTCACGTGGCATGTCGGCTCCTGTTCGGCGCGCATGGCGGTTTGGCGACCTCTCGATTGTCATCTACTATAGTGGACGAACGAACACTCATGAAAACGGATTGACTCCGGGTTAACCTGAGTGCACGGCGCTGAGTGCACGGCGCTGAAAGCCCGGCGGCCCTGCCCCACAGCGCGGCGCGAGCACGACCGTATAATCGACCGCCTCCCGCCCGCCGCGAACGCCGACCGAATTCCCAATCTCACGCCAACAGCCCAGGCATGAACCGACCGCTCACCGACCCCACTTCCGCCATCTCCACGCGCGTGCGCATCGAGCGCGAATCGCGCGGCTGGTCGCTTTCGGACATGGCCGAGCGCTCGGGCGTATCGAAGGCCATGATCAGCAAGATCGAGCGCGGCGAGGCGAGCCCCACCGCCACCGTGCTCGGGCGGCTTTCGGGCGCGTTCGGCTTGCAGCTTTCCATGCTGCTCTCGCTGGCCGAGCAGACGGGCGAGCGCCTGAGCCGCGCCGCCGATCAGCCAGTGTGGCAAGACCCCGAAACGGGCTACACGCGCCGGGCCGTCTCGCCGTGCAACGGCGGCATGCTCGAACTCGTGGAGATCGAACTGCCGCCCGGCGTGCGTGTGACTTATCCGGCCTCGGCATTCGCCTTCCAGTATCAGCAGATCTGGGTGCGCAGCGGCACGCTGGTTTTCGAGGAAGGCGAGCAGGTTCACACACTCGAAGCGGGCGATTGCCTGCAACTGGGACCGCCCTCGGCTTGCGCTTTTTTCAATCCCGGCACGGTGCCGTGCGTCTATACGGTGGCGCTGGTGCGCCGCTGAATGCGAGCAATCGCAAAACCGCGCCGCGCCTCCCATCGCTGAAACAGCGCGTCTGACGAGGATTAGCGCCCATCCGGCACATCGCCCCAATGCGAGTAGCCGAATGTGAGCATTTGCTTATATTCTGAAGTCCTCAAGCGGCAATGGCACAGGGCCGCCGCCACACCCTGAGAGACTGACGATGAACGACGTGATACACGCCATGAAGCTCAATCACCTGAGCTTCCCCTCCTCCGACACGGCCGCGACCGCCACCTTCTTCGAACGCCACCTGGGCTTCACGATAGCGGGCACGTGGGACCAGTCGTATATCCTCAAGCGCCCTGGCTACGACGTGGTGATCGACCACGTGAGCGATGGCGCGCCCGCCTGGCCCAAAGCGTTTCATCTGGGCTTCGAACTGCCGGACCTCGACGCCGTGCGCGCACTGTATGAGCGCTTTTCGGCGGAGGGCGTGCAGATGGAAACGGGCATTTTCAACAACGGCCGTGGCTCGCGCTTCTTTTGCCGTGCGCCGGGCGGCGTGATGTTCGAACTGAATACGCGGGCGGACGCTGCGCCGGAATATCGCGGGACGTTCGACAACTGAATCGGGCATAACCGGAAATCGCCGCGGGCTTTCTGTTATTTTAGTTAGTCATGCTATTGAATAAGTGAAGCCGCCTTTGCAATCTCTCTCATGGAGAGCAATATGAACATCCTGACCTCGCCGCCTCTCGCACCGCTGCTGGCACGCCTTTTCGATGAAGCGGATGCTTTCTCGCCGGCAGACATTCCTGATCTCGCCGCGCTCCCGGCAGACGAACGCAACCGGCTCATGCGTAGCAAGACCGAATATCTCGACCTCTATGGCCGGCTCAAGGATGTCGCGCTCCCGGTTTCGCGCGAAACGGGCGGGCTGCTCTACATGGTGGCACGCGCTCGCCGCGCGCGGGCGATCGTCGAATTCGGGACCTCGTTCGGCATCTCGACGCTCCACCTCGCCGCCGCGCTGCGCGAGAACGGCGGCGGCCGCCTGATCACGTGCGAGTTCGAGCCATCCAAGGTGACGCGGGCGCGCGCGAATTTGACGGCAGGCGGCCTTGCCGATCTCGTGGAGATCCGCGAAGGCGACGCCTTGCAGACGTTGAGCGCCGATCTGCCCGAGTCGATCGACTTGCTGCTGCTCGACGGGGCGAAGGCGCTGTATGGCGACATTCTGGGTCTTGTGGAGCCGTACCTCGCACCCGGCGCGTTCATCGTGGCCGATAACGCCGACTACAGCCCCGAGTATCTCGCCCGCGTGCGGGAGCCCGCGAACGGTTACATGTCGATACCGTTCGCCGCGGAGGTGGAGTTGTCGATGCGGGTGGGGTGAAAAATGAGAGCCGCCATTGCACGGCTGATGTTTGCGATCGCGCAAAACATCACGAAACAACGCTGCGCTTGACCAAGAACAGCGTAGTTGCGGGGTGCCTGCTCTTATCCTGTCGTTTCGTTTAGCGAGGGAGACGCTCAGAATGACCGCTACGCATGGCCATGGACACCGCCCCATGAAGCAACGCAAACAAGGCTGGACCGAGAAGCCTGTCAGCGTCGTGCCGATATCCGTACAAAACGCGCTGAGAGACGCCATGCGCGTCGAGCAAGTCTCCGCCGCAGATTTCAATGATCTACTCTGGATCATGGCGCAAGAATCGGCGGGCGTAGTCAATGCCAGGAACGGGGCTTCCACGGCACGTGGCTTGTTTCAACTGCTCGAAGCACAATACGGCCTGAACCCGCACGGTGCGCAATCTTTCGGCAACGCGCAGGAAGAATGTCAGGGCGGGATCCGCTACATTTATGGTCGCTATCATTCAGCCCGTTCTGCAAAGGCATTCTGGCAGCGTCACCACTGGTACTGACCCATGCGCACCCGTCCCGCCGTTCTTGCCGCTCTCGCATTGAGCGCAGCCGCCAGCCTGGCCCATGCGCAAGCCGTACCGACGTTCGAAGATTGTCCCGCCACGGTGGAAACGAAGCACGCCACACCGCGCATTGCGTTTGCCGACGCAAGCGCGCGGCGCTTTCAAACCGTCATACGCGACGCCGCGAAAGGCCCCGTGAACTTCGCGGGCCATTACATTCTCACGACGTGGGGCTGTGGATCGGGTTGCGTCATGGCGGCCGTAATCGACGTGAAGACCGGCCGCACCACCTCATTACCCTTTACGGTTTCCGACTGGCCACTGAACGTGACCGAGCCGCTCGACTTTCACGCAAATAGCTGCTTGCTGGTCGTGCGAGGAAGCCGGAACGAAAGCGCCGAACACGGCACGTATTACTACACGTTCGACGGCAAGGCATTCCGGCTGCGTGCCTCCACTATCGAACCCAGCCATTAATCCATCGGCCTCTCACCGCCCCTTCACCACCCGCCCCCGCTGCAACACATACTCGATGCGCTCGCCGTCACCGGCCACGACGCCGATGTCGGCGAGCGGATTGCCGTCGAGCACCAGCACGTCGGCAATCGCCCCCGCCGCGATCACACCCAGTTCGCCCTTCATGTTGACGATATCGGCGGCCACGCTCGTGGCCGAACGCAGCGCCTCCAGGTTGCCGAGCACCTCGGCGCGAATGCGGAATTCGCCGGTCTGGAACGCATGCATCTCGCCCAGCAGGTCCGAGCCGAAGCCCATCGGCACGCCGGCCTTTGCATAGATTTCCAGCGATTCGCGCCCCTTTTGCTGCACCGAGGCCACCTTCGCCACGGAATCCGGCGGCAGGCCGAACTGCGCGCCGTGCTTGGCCAGCGCGTCGTAGGTCACAAGCGTGGGCACCACGAAGGCGCCGAACTCGCGCATCACCTGCGCCGCCGCTTCGTCCACGAGGTTGCCGTGCTCGATCGTGCGCACGCCGCAACGCACCGCGCGCGCAATCGCCCGGCCCGTGTAGGCGTGCGCCATCACGTAGGTGTTGGCCGCTTCGGCTTCATCGACGATCGCGCGGATTTCGTCTTCGGAATACTGCGTGTTGTTGATGGGGTCCGTGGGCGAGGCCACGCCGCCCGAGGCCATGATCTTGATCTGCGTGGCGCCCTTCTGGATTTCCTCGCGCACGGCAAGCCGCACGCCCTCCACGCCGTCCACCACGCGCGCGATCGCGCCCGTGCGGAAGCAGCACGAGCACGGCTCCAGCAGGTCGCCGCGCGGGCGGAAATCGCCGTGGCCGCCCGTTTGCGAAAGCGCCTTGCCCGAGGGGAAGATGCGCGGCCCGCGCACGAGGCCCGTTTCCACGGCCTGCATCAGGCCCCAGTCGGCGCCGCCGGCATCGCGCACACTCGTGAAGCCGCGCGACAGCATGGCGTCGAGTATCGGCAACGAGCGAATCGCCGCGAGGATATTGGGCTGCACGGCGTTCGCACCCAGATTCGCGTTCGAGGCCAGCACGTGCACGTGGCAATCGATGAAGCCCGGCATCACCGTCTTGCCGCGCACGTCCACCACCTGCGCGTTCGGCAGGTCGAGCGGGCGATCGGTGACTTCCACGATGCGCTCGCCGTCGATCACGACGTGATGATGGTCGAGCAGCACACCTCGTTCGAGATCGAGTACGTTGCCGCCTTTGAGAACAGTGATTGTCATTGTCTGGATTCCTTATTGATGCTTTCAGTTCGCGCGCCGTGGATCCTTCACGTAGAAGGTGCCCACCAGGCTGATTGCGGCCGCAACGATCACATAGAGCGCGGGCGCCATGTTGCTGCCGGTGCGCGCGATCAGCCACGTGATCAGGAACGGCGCGAAGCCGCCGAAGATCGTGACCGCGAAGTTGTAGGCGACCGAAAGGCCGGTGGACAGCACCTTGGTGGGGAACAGCTCGGCGAACGCGGCGAGGATCGGGCCGGTATAAGCCGCGATCAGCACGCCGAACACGGCCTGGAACACGATGAGCGAGGCGAAGCCCGGCGCGCGATTGATCCACGCGAACATGGGCCACGCGAGCACGAGAATGGCGAACGCCGCGCCGCTCAGGAACACGCGCCGGCCCCACACGTCGGCGAGCTTGCCGATAACGGGCGAGCCGCACATGATCATGAACCCGCCCACCATGCCGGCCGCGAAGCCCGTGGATTGCGGCAGATGCAGCGTGCGCACCGAATAGGTCGGCATGTAGAAGAGCAGCACGTAGGTGCACACCGTCCACAGAATGACCATCGAAAAACTCGCGAAGGTTTCGCGCGGGAAGCGCGCGAACACTTCCTTGAGCGGCGAGTTGTCCTTCGCCTGGGCTTCCACGGCGCTGAACGCGGGCGTTTCGTCCATGTGGCTGCGAATGAAGTAGCCGACCGGGCCCACGAGAATGCCGATCAGGAACGGCAGACGCCAGCCCCAGCTATGCAGCGAAGCGGCGTCGAGCGACGACGTCACGAAGGTGCCCGTGGCCGCGCCCAGCAGCACCGCGAAGCCGATGCTCGACTGGATCCAGCTCGAATAGTAGGCGCGCTTGCCGGGTGGCGCGTATTCGGTGAGGAACGCCGTCGCGCCGCCCATTTCGCCGCCCGCGGAAAAGCCCTGGATCAGGCGCGCCACCACGATCAGCAACGGCGCGGCAATACCCGCTTGCTCGTACGTGGGCGCGAGGCCGATGAGCGCGGTGCCGAACGCCATCAGCAAAATGGTGAGCGAGAGCGCCGCCTTGCGGCCCACCTTGTCGGCGTAGACGCCGAGCACGATGCCGCCCACAGGGCGCATGACGAAGCCCACGCCGAAGGTCGCCACCGTGAGCAGGACGGAGGTCAGCTCGTTGCCAGTGGGAAAGAACAGCTTCGCGATGATGACCGCGAAGAAGCTGTACACCGTGAAGTCGAACCATTCGAGCCCGTTGCCGAGCACCGTCGCGATGATGGCGCGGCGGCGCTGCCGGGCGCTCGTCGTCAAGGCGTCGTGCGCGACGCCGGGTGAAAGCGTTCCTTGCATGGTTCCTCCCTCGTTTCCGTCATGCCCATCATGCTAATGACAGCCCGATTAAATTCTGAAACGAAAGATTCGCATGCTTGCATGCGCCAGGCGCATGCCAAACGCTCATGCGGCGCGCTCACGCCACCGTCTGCCTCTCCGCCTGTTCGAACAGCCAGCGCGTGAACAGACGCGCCGCCTGGTTCTGCGCGCGATCGTTGGGCGAGATCACGTAATAGCCCCCGCCGTGGCTCGCCGAACTCGTGCCCACACGCACGAGCAAGCCCTCCTCGATGCATGCGTCGATCATGTAGCGCCAGCCAAGCGCGATGCCCTGACCGAGAATGGCCATCTGCACGAGTTGCGGATAATGATTGATCGTGATGCCCGCCGGGCTCTTCGGCATGGTCACGCCGTTGAGGTCGAACCATTCGGGCCACGACATCCACTGGCGCTGGCCGTCTTCGAGCAGCAGCAGGGCCTCGGCGGCGAGGTCGGCGGGCGCGAGTTCGCGGCCCGCCAGATAGCGCGGCGAGCAAACGGGAAACACCTCTTCGTTGAACAGGCGCCGCGCGGTGAAATGCGCGGGCGCCTGCTGGCGCACGTAGTACACGCCTACATCGAACTCGGCGGGCGACATCGAGGCGAGGCCGTCGCGCACGATCAGGCGCAGCTTGATGTTGGGATGCGCCGCGCGAAACGCGGGCAGGCGCGGCGTAAGCCAGAGCACGGCCACGCCCGAGGAGCACGCAATGGTCAGTTCGAGCTCGCCGTAGTGCTTCATCACGTCGAGCGTCGCTTCGGCGCATTGCGTAAGGAGCCGGTGCACCTGCGCCGCATACTGCTCGCCCGCCATCGTGAGGCGCAGCGAGCGGTGCTCGCGCACGAACAGCGAGCGGCCGAGAAACTCTTCGAGCTGCTGGATCTGGCGGCTGATCGCGCTTTGCGTGAGATGCAGTTCAGCGGCGGCGCGCGTGAAGCTCGCATGGCGCACAGCGGCTTCGAAGGCGACGAGACAAGGCAACGGGGGCAAGGGCGTGATGCGCATGGGATCACCTGGGCGGATCGGTCACGCAAATGTTGCCATACATTGCGCAGCGGCCAACCCGCTGCACGAACCAGGTTGGACGTGCCTCATGCGAAAAAAACTTACTATTGCGTTGAATCTCCAGGCTTTCGCCCCGAAGGGGCGGCGGCCCGGCTGCATGTCTTCCCGGCCAGGTCGCGCGCGCGACCGTGGCAATTGACCAGGCATCAAACCAGGAGGGGCGAAGATGAGTTCAGCTGAGAGTGCGGCTTCCGTCGCGGACGCAGCGCCCTGGCACGCCATGCCGGCCGGGCAGGTCGAACGCCAGCTCAACGTGGACCCGTCGCAGGGGCTCGACGCGCAGGACGCGGCGAGTCGCCTCGGCACCTACGGGCCGAACCTGTTGCCCCAGGGCAAGAAAAGCGGGCCGCTCGCGCGCCTGCTCGCCCAGTTCAACAATGTCCTCATCTACGTGCTGCTCGCGGCCGGCTTCATCAAGCTGATGCTGAACCTGTGGCTGGACGCGTCGATCATCTTCGCGGTCGTCATCCTCAACTCGCTGCTGGGCTTCCTCCAGGAGGGGCGCGCGGAAAAGGCGCTCGACTCGATCCGCAACATGCTTTCCGCCGAGGCGCGGGTGCTGCGCGAGGGAGCCGTGCGCCTCGTGCCCGCCGACGAGGTGGTGCCCGGCGACATCGTGCTGCTGGAATCGGGCGACCGGATTCCGGCCGACATTCGCCTCGTCGAGGCGCGCAACCTGCGCACCGAGGAGGCCGCGCTCACGGGCGAATCCGTTCCCGCCGAAAAGAGCACGGCCGTGATGCCCGCGCAAGCCACGGTGGGCGACCGCGAGAACATGGCGTTTTCCGGCACGATGGTCCTTTCAGGCCGCGCTACCGGCATTGTCGTGGCGACGGGAAGCCAGACGGAGCTGGGACGCATCAACCAGATGCTGGCCGAAGTCAGCGCGCTCGAAACGCCGCTGCTACGGCAGATCAAGAAGTTTGGTTACGTCATTACCATCGCCATCGGCATCATCTGCGTGCTGCTGTTCGCCTGGGGCCACTGGCTCGGGCACATGACCTTCATCCAGTTGTTCCAGGCCGTGGTGGGCATCGCCGTGTCGGTGATACCGGAGGGCCTGCCCGCGCTCATCACCATCACGCTCGCCATCGGCGTGCAGCGCATGGCGAAGCGCAACGCCATCATCCGGCGCCTGCCCGCCGTCGAAACGCTCGGCTCCGTCTCGCGCATCTGCTCCGACAAAACGGGCACGCTCACGCTCATGGAGATGATGGTGACTTCCGTGGTGACGGCCGACGCGCCCTATACGGTAACCGGCGACGGCTACGCGCCCGAAGGCGAGGTCAAGGCCGACGGCAAGCCGCTCGATGCCGCGCCGCAGGTGCTCGCGCTCATGGGCCGCGTATCCATTCTGTGCAACGACGCCGGACTGTTCGAGGAAGAAGGCAAATGGAAGGTCGAGGGCGACCCGACCGAAGGCGCGCTCTATCCGTTCGCGGGCAAGCTCGGCATGGACCGCGCGGCGGAAACGGCCGCCGCGCCGCGCATCGACGCCATTCCCTTCGAGTCCGAGCACAAGTTCATGGCCACGCTGAACCGCTCGGCCGAGGGCGAGATGCTGCTCGTGAAGGGCGCGCCCGAAGTCATCATCGACCATTGCGACCGCCAGCAAACCGCAAGCGGCCCCGCCCCGCTCGAGCGCGAGCGCTTCGCACGCGAGGGCGAGCGGCTCGCCTCGCAGGGCGAGCGCGTGCTCGCGCTCGCATGGCTGCCGGAGCCCGGCCTCGCGACGGGCAACCTCGGCCCGCAGGATCTGCCGAAGACGCTCGTGCTGCTCGGCCTCGTGGGCCTCATGGACCCGCCGCGCAAGGAAGCGATCGACGCCGTGCGCGAATGCCACGGCGGCGGCATCCGCGTCACGATGATCACGGGCGATCATAAGGTCACGGCCGCGGCCATCGCGGGCATGCTCGGCATCGGCGACGGCAAGACGGCCGTGGCGGGCACCGAGATCGAGGCGATGAACGACGCCGCGCTCCAGGAATGCGTGCGCAACGTCGATGTGTTCGCACGCGCGAGCCCGGAGCACAAGCTGCGGCTCGTCAAGGCGATTCAGGCCAACCGGCAGGTGGTCGCCATGACGGGCGACGGCGTGAACGACGCACCGGCGCTCAAGAAAGCCGATATCGGCGTGGCCATGGGCATCAAGGGCACGGAAGTCACAAAAGAAGCGGCGGGCATGATTCTCGCCGACGACAATTTCGCCTCGATTTCCGCGGCGGTGAAGGAAGGGCGCACGGTCTACAACAACATCGAAAAGGCCATGCTGTTCCTGCTGCCCACGAACATCGCGCAGGGCACCGTGATCGCGGTCGCGATCCTGTTCGCCTTTTCGCTGCCCATTACCGCGCCGCAGGTGCTGTGGGTGAACATGGTCACGTCGGTCGCGCTCGGCCTCGTCATCTCGTTCGAGCCGCACGAGCCGGACGTGATGGGCCGCCCGCCGCGCCAGATCGACCGGGCGATCGTCACGCCCTTCGGCATCTGGCGCATCCTCTTTGTCGGCGCGGCGCTCGTGCTCTATACGCTCGCGGCGTTCTTCTGGATGAAGTCGCAAGGCGCCTCGGACCCGCTCGCGCGCACGGCCGCCGTCAACGCCATCACGATGGGCCAGGTCTTTTATCTGCTCAATAGCCGCTCGCTCGTCAACTCGTCGCTCTCCCTGCGGGCGCACAAGGGCAATCCGTATCTCTGGTATGGCATTGGCGGCGTGATCGTGCTGCAACTGCTGTTCACCTACGCCCTGCCGTTCCACGCGATCTTCGAAACCGAAGCGCTGCCGCTTTCGGCCTGGATCTGGCTCGTGGCCGGCGCCGTGCTGTTCTTCTTCGTTGTGGAGCTCGAGAAGTTCGTGATCCGCTCGATCCCGGCGCTCAAGCGTTCGGTCACCCCGCAGCAGCGTAGCGCGAGCGCAAGGTCGTACCATGACGCGTAAGATCGCTTCGATGAGCTGAATTATCCTTGCCGTCCTGCCCAGAGAGGACCCATTGCCATGCTGCCCGGTGCTAACCTGAATCTGCTGGAGATTATCGGATTGCTGGTCGGGGGCCTCGCCCTGTTCCTGTTCGGGCTGGACCTCATGACGGGGGCGCTCAAGACCATAGCGGGCCCGCGCCTCCAGTCGCTGCTGGGCTCGCTCACCGCCAACCGCTTTCGCGGCGTGCTGGCAGGCGCGGGCATCACGGCGCTGCTGAACTCCTCGACCATCACCACGGTCTTGCTGGTGGGCTTCGTCTCCGCGCGGCTCATGACGCTCCAGCAGGCGGTCCCCATGATCATGGGCGCCAACATCGGCTCGACGCTCACCGCGCAGATCATCGCCTTCAACATCTCGGCGATCACGCCATACATGCTCGGCGGCGGGTTCCTGCTGTACAGCTTCGCGAAGCGCGAGATGGTGCGCGAGTTCGGCGGCGCGCTGCTCGGCCTGGGCCTTCTCTTTCTCGGCATCGAGATGATGGGCAACGCCACGCGGCCCTTGCGCGATTACCAGCCGTTCATCGACGCCATGCAGAACATGCGCAATCCGTTGATCGGCATTGTGATCGGCGCGGTGTTCACGGCCATCGTGCAAAGCTCGGCGGCCACGCTCGCCATCGTCATCGCGCTCGGCAGCCAGGGGTTGATTCCGCTCGAATCGGGCATTGCGCTCATACTCGGCGCCAACGTGGGCACCTGCGGCACGGCGCTGCTCGCGTCGATCGGCAAGTCGGCGGAGGCCGCGCAGGTGGGCATCGTCCACCTGCTGTTCAATGTGATAGGCGTGCTGTTCTTCGCCTTCGTGATTCCACAGTTCGCCGATTTCATCCGTATGATCTCGCCCTCCGCGCCCGAGCTGACGGGGGCGGCGCGGCTCGCGGCCGAAACGCCGCGGCAGGCCGCGAACGCGCACACGGTGTTCAGCGTATTCAGCACCTTCGTGCTGATCTGGTTCACCGGGCCCATCGGCAAGATCGCCGAACGCCTCGCACCCGCGGCGCGCGAGGGATGGCAGGACCCGGGCGTGCCACGCTACCTCGACGAGACGCTCGTCGAAATGCCGGCGCTCGCCATTGCCCGCGTGCAGCTCGAACTGGCTTCGCTCGGCAAGCAGGTGCAGGTGCTGGTCGAGCATAGCGCGAGGCTCGTGGTCGAAAGCTCCACGCAGGCACTCTCCACGCTCACGAACGAAGACAAGGCCGCGGACACGCTCAGCACTGCCGTGCTCACCTATATCGGCAAGCTCTCCGACTCGGTGCAGAGCGACGACGAAGGGCGTCAGGTCGTGGATCTCGCGCGTATCGCCACTTGCCTCGACGCGATTCGCGAAGTCGCCACGACGAGCATGCTCGCGCTGAGCCAGCGGCGAGTCGCGCAAAGTACGGACATGAGCTTCCTGCGCGGGCCGGCGATGATCGATTTCGCGACTTCGGTGATCGAGCATTTCACGCTCGCCGTGCAAACGGTCTCGCATCCCGATGCCGATGTCGCGACGCGCATCGTCAACGCCAAGGCCGATATCGAGGCGCTGTCCGACCAGGCGCGGCAGAGCGTCATGTCCGCGGTGCAGTTGCGCAACGAAGGCGCCGCCTTCGCGTTCCGCTTCGCCAACGACATGATCGAGCAGCTCAACGAAGTGGCGCGGCTGTCGCGCGCCATCGCCAAGGCCACGCGCTGGCTGCACGACGTGAAGGTGGCCGATCCGGAATCGGATGCGCAGCCGGAGCCGGCGGCAGAAACCGCGTAAGCGGCTGTGTGTGTGAGGGTGCGCTACAGGCTCGCCTGCCGCGAGTCGCCTTTGCCGCCGGGCTCGCCGCAGGCCAATGCTTGCGGGTCGCTCGACGGCACCGCTTCAAGAAAGCCGCGGCCCATCTCCGCCTCGAAGCGCGATGCGCTGCCTTCCCAGACGATGCGCGCATGCTCCAGCACATACACGCGGTCCGCATGCGGCAGCGCGAACCTCACGTTCTGCTCGCCCAGCAGCACCGTAATGGGCGTGGCCTTCTGCAACGCATCGAGCGCTTTCGACAATTGATCGAGAATCACGGGCGCGAGCCCGAGCGTCGGCTCGTCGAGAATCAGGAGCCTGGGCTGCGGCATCAATGCACGCGCGATGGCGAGCATCTGCTGCTCGCCGCCCGAGAGCGTGCGCGCGGTTTGACCCTGGCGCGACTTGAGGATGGGGAACAGATCGAACAGCCACGTGAGCTGACTTGCGCGCACGGCGTCGGTGAGGCGATAGCCGCCGAGTTCGAGATTCTCGCGCACCGTCATGTCGCCGAACAGCTCGCGCGTTTCGGGGCATTGCACGAGGCCCGAGCGCGCGATGGCCGCGCCGCTCATGCCGCGCAGGTCGCGCCCGTCGAAGCGGATCGAACCTTGGTACGGCACGAGGCCCGAGAGCGCGTTGAAAAGCGTCGTCTTGCCCGCGCCGTTGAGCCCCACCACCGAAACGAACTCGCCCTCGCGAACCGTGAGGCTCACGCCGTCGAGCGCGCAGGCCTTGTCGTAGAGCACGCGCACGTCGGCGACTTCGAGGATGGCCGGCTTCGCGCTGGCCGCGCCCGTGTTGCGCGGGTGCAGTTCGAGCGTGCCGCCCAGATACACGCGGCGCACGGTCTCGTTGCGCATCACCGCTTCGGCCGTGCCTTCGGCCACGTATTCGCCCAGGTACATCGCGAGCACGCGGTCGGCGAGCGCGGACAGGCTCTTGACGTTGTGATCGACCAGCAGCACCGCGCGGCCCTCCGCGCGAAAGCCGCGAATCAACTCGGAAAACGCCTCCGATTCCGCGACCGTGAGCCCGGCGAACGGCTCGTCGACGAGCACGACTTTCGGATCGCGCGCAATCGCCTTCGCCATTTCCATGCGGCGCAGGTCCGCGAACGGCAGCGTGGCCGGATGCCGGTGCATGACGGCGGCAAGTCCCACGCGCGCGGCGATTTCCTGCGCGCGCTGGTGCACGTGCGGTTCGGCGGCGAGCTTCACGAGCGAGTCGGGCAACAGTGCGAGCTTGATGTGCTCCAGCACCGTTTGCCGGTGCAGCGGGCGCGAATGCTGGAACACGATGCCCACGCCCGCGCGCGCGATGCGATGCGGCGCCCAGCCCGCCATCTCCACGCCGTCCACCTTGACCGAACCCGCATTGGGCCGCTCGATACCCATGATCAGCTTCATGACGGTCGACTTGCCGGACCCGTTCGGGCCGATCAGGCCGAGAATTTCGCCGGGCCGGATGTCGAAGCCGATGTCCTTCACCGCGACGAGACCGCCAAAGCGCTTGGTCAGCCCGCGCACCGACAAAAGCGGCGTGTCGTTCATTGGCGCTCCCTCGCGCGCAGCAGGTTGCCGAGCAGCCCGTCCGGAAAGAACAGTAGCGCGGCGAGCGCCACGGCCGCGACGACAAACGTGTTGAGCTGGCCGAGCGGACGCAGGAATTCGCCCGCGACGATCAGGAAGATCGAGCCGAGCACCGCGCCGAGTATCGTGCGGCGCCCGCCGAGCACCGCCGCGATGATGATCTGCACGCCCACGCTCAGATCCACGACCGTGCTCACCGAGGCCGTGCCTTGATAGAACACGAGCATCGCGCCGGCCACGCCCGAGAACACGGCGCTGATGCAAAACGCCACGAGCTTGTGACGCGTGACGTTGAAGCCGAGCGCCTGCGCGCCGGTCGCGTCCTGGCCGCTTGCCTGGAGAATCAGGCCGATGGCCGAGCGCGAGAGGCCGAACAGCAGGACCGCGCAAACGATCAGGAACGCGAGCGCGATCCAGTAGTTGTGGCTCGCGTCCACCGACATCACGTCGGGCACCATCATGCCGATCTCGCCGCCCGTCACGCCCGCGAAGATCACGATGGCGTTCTGTAGCAGCAGCACGGCCACGAGCGTGACGAGGCCGAAATACGGGCCGCGCAGGCGCAGCGCGGGCACCGCGAGCAGCAGGCCGCCCACCAGCGCAACGAGACCGCCCGCGATCACGCAAACGGGTATCGGCAAGCCCCAATGGGCGTCGATGATCGCCGCCGAATAGGCGCCGAGGCCGATCAGAAACGTCGGGCCGAAATTGACCTCGCCCGCGAAACCGAACAGCAGGTCCCACGACATCGCGAATACGCCGAAGTAGTAGGCAACCGTCAGCACTCCCAGGATATAGCCCGAGAGCCACCACGGCAGCGTGACCGCCGCCACGGCAAGCAGCACGGCCACCCACAGCGCGCGCGAACGAAGAAGAACGGACATGTCGATACGCTCCAGTCGCGCGCCTAGCGCCGCCCAAGGAAGCCCTGGGGCCGCACGTACACCACGAGCACGAGCAGCAGCAGCGCGGGCAAGGGCCGCAGGGTCGGCGCGACGAGATAGGCGGTGACGGTCTCCAGATAGCCAACGACATACGCGGCCATCAACGACCCCGACACGCTGCCAAGCCCGCCCAGCACGACAATGGAAAACGCGCTCGCCGTGAGCTGGCCCGCGTTGTTCGTGCTCACGCCAAGGAACGAAGCGAGCAGCACGCCCGCGATGCCCGCCAGCACACCGTAAATGCTCCACGCGAGCAGATAGATGCGCGAGAGCTCGAAGCCGAGCAGCGTGAGACCGCGCGGATTCATCGAAGCCGCGAGCAGCGCCTTGCCCGCACGCGTGCGGTTCACGAACAGCCACAGCAAGCCGATCACGGCCCAGCACACTACCGCGATCATGATTTCGTTGAATGGCACACGCACGCCGCCGAGGTTCGCCACGCCGCTGATGAGCGGGCGCATCGTCACCGGGTTGTCGGTGAAGAGCCACGCCATGCCCTGCTGGATCATGATGCCCCACAGCAGCGTGCCGGTGAGCACGAAGATTTCCTTCTCTTCGGCGGGAATGGCCGCCGAGCGCTGAATGGGCCGCACCACCATCAGATAGGTGATGAACGCCGTGACGAGCCCGGCCACTACGCCCAGCAGCGTGCCGAGGTAGGTGCCGAGACCGGCTTCGCCCGCGAGCATCCAGCCCATCAACGCCGCGACCAGCATCACGCCGCCGTGCGCGAGATTCAATATGCCCGAAACGCCGAATATCAACGTGAAGCCGATCGCGCCCAGCGCATAGAGCGAACTGATCGCAAAGCCGTCGACGAGAATCTGCAATAGCAGCATGTCCGGCCCTTCATGGTAGTCAGGATATCGATCCATGCGCGACGCGGCCCGTCGCCTCGCGAGGGGCCGTGTCGCGCGCGGTGCCGCTACGCGGCTAGTTGGCGCTTGCCTGCTGCACCTTGATGAAGGTCGGGAACTTGACCGTGCCGTTGGCCACGGACTTCGGCCAGATCGCAACCTGCTTGCCGTTCTGCCATTGCAGGTTGATGCCGGTGATATAGCCCTGACCGTATTTCAGCGCATGGGTGAACTGATCGTTCTTGCCGTAGAACTGCCAGCGTCCGATCGTGCCCACGTAGTCGGTCTTCTCCATCGCATCGACCATCTTGTCCGGGTCGGTCGAGCCCTTGTTGCGCTTGATCGCGTCCGCGAGGATGTAGACGAGGTCATAGGTCGAGAAGCCGCAATAGGCGGGCGAGACGCCGAACTTCTTCTGGTACGCGTCCGCGAACGGCACCGTCTTCGGCGTGATCGCCACGCCCGGCGCTGCGGCCGAGGCCGTGATCACGCCTTCGGTCGCGCCGTTCGTGTCCTTCCAGAAGCTCGTGGTCGTGGCCTGCGAGCTTTGGCCCGACATGGGGATCGGCACCTGCTGGTCGTGCCACTGCACGGTCGGCTGCACGCCCACGTGGCTGATGCCCGTGGTGATGGTGTCGGGATGCTTCGCCTCGATCTGGTTGAAGATCGGCGTGAAGTCGGTGGTGTCCGGATTGAAGCGGATGTGGTCGAGCACCTGGAGGCCGGCCTTGGGCAGGCATTCCATGTAGCGCTCGTCGAGCGGCTTGGTCCACGCGGCGTCCTCGCTCATCACGACCGTGGACTTCATCTTGAACTGGCCGACGAGGACGTCATGCGAAAAATCGCAGATCGACTGCGCGATGAACGCCGACGTCATCCAGCCGTGAAACGTGTACTTGTAGTGGTCGTAGTCGTCGTGAACGTGCTTCGAGATGTCGTTGCTCGCGGCGCCGGGCGTGACGAAGGGCATCTTCAGGCGCGCCGACCACGGCTCCATGGCGAGCGCCACTTCGCTGATATAGCTGCCGATCACGGCCACGACCTTGTCCTGGGTCGCGGCGCGCTGGAACGCGCGCACGCCGTCCGAGGCCGACGAGTGGTCGTCGTACGCGATGATCTGGATGGGACGGCCGTCCACGCCGCCGCTCGCGTTGATCTCGTCGGCCGCCAGTTGCGCCGCCTTGCTGATCGAGGCGCCCGCCACCGCGGACTCCTCGCTGATCACGCCAATCTTGATCGGGTCGCCGGCGGCGTGGGCGCCCACCGTGAAACCAAGCCCCGTCGCCACCATGCCCGAAGCCAGGACACGATGCAGGTTTCTCCACATTCCGTTGCTGGACATCAGGCATCTCCGATTCGGTGGGTTCGTTGAACGACCGCTGCTCGCTATGTGGCAGCTTTGAAGAATGCGCCCACAACACTATCACCCGCTTTCGGGCGCTCAATCGGTACAAACGATTACAGGAACCCTGCGCAACGGATGGTGCAAAGCGGAAAAAATATCGCCGCGCAACGTTACGGACTCCGTGCAAAACGCGACGCCTCCGCAAAGGGCGTGAGCCATTGCACTGCACGAGCGGCGGGATGGAGATGGCGGGGGAATACGGGAATGCGAGAACGCGCTCGGGCAGCACTCGGGCAGCCCGCCGACCGTGTTATTCGCGATCTTTGCCCCAGCGCCAGCGAGGCGGCTCGCCCTTGAGCCAGCACACCGCCGTAAGCGCGAGCGTCAACACGACCAGCAACGCCGCAAACACGAACGGATGCGCATGCGGCTCGAAAAATACCGCGACGAGACACACCAGCACGACATACGCGGCCAGCGTGACCCATCCCTGCCAGGTGAGGGGGAGTCCCCATCCCCAGCCATAGCGCTTGGCTCGAAACCAGTAGCCGTCGGCGCGTGTCATGTCTTCCTTCATGTTGCCCTCGTGTGCGTAGCGAACTGCCGCAACTGCGCGCATCATCGTCGCGCGTGGTTGGGTTGGCAACCGCTTTGCCGCGCGCCTTTAACCTGGCTTCCACTTCTCCCTACGCCCGCCAACGCCCATTGCGCCGCGTCTCACGCACGGGATTCGCCAAAGTTTTCGGTGCTACACTGGGCAGCGCCGCGCGGCGCATGGGTACCGCGTACCGCGTATGGTGCAGCAACGCTGCGAGTCCGCAGCCTCACGAATCGCATTCTGACGACATGAACGAATCGAGGTGCGCATATGGCGGGGACACAAACGCTGGCCGAGCGGCAAGCCGCCGGTCGGCAGGCACGCGAACGCGCGAAGCGTTCGGAGCATAACGCGATCGGCAACGTCAATCGCGATCCCATCAAACTGCTTGAAGCGAACAGCCGCGGCCGCGTGGAAGCGCTGGTTCCACTGCGCTATGGGCGCATGGCCGTCTCGCCCTTCACGTTCTTTCGCGGCAGCGCGATCTTGCAGGCGCACGATCTCGCGCGCACGCCCAACTCGGGCTTCACGTTTCCGATTTGCGGCGACGCGCACCTGATGAACTTCGGCGGTTTCGCCACGCCCGAGCGTCAGCAGGTGTTCGATCTGAACGACTTCGACGAAGTCGCGACCGGCCCGTGGGAATGGGACGTCAAGCGTCTGTGCGGCAGCCTCGCCGTCGCGGGCCGCCATATGGGCGTCGATGACGCCACCATCGGCGACATCGTGCGCGCGGCGGTGTACGAGTACCGCAACCGCATGAACGAATATTCGGAACGCAGCGCGCTCGAACTCTGGTACGAGCTCGTCACGTTCGACCGCATGATGGAGGAAGCGGCGACGGCGGAAGGCCGCCGCCTGATCCAGCGCGCGAAGGAAAAAGGCCAGACGCGCACGCACGAAAGCGTGCTGCGCAAGATGGCCGTGAAGCGCGACGACACCTGGATCATGCAGGACGCGCCGCCCGCGATGTTCCACCCCGGCGGTCCGAACTCGCTGCTCGGCAAGGACAGCAACTGGGCGGAAACAGAAAGCTGGAAGGGCAAGCTCGGCAAGACCTTCGAGGGCTATCTCGCCACGCTCGCCTCCGAGCGCCGTGCGCTGGTGCGCCAGTTCGAGCTGCACGACATCACGTTCAAGGTGGTGGGCGTGGGCAGCGTCGGCACGGTCTGCCTCGTGATGCTGATGGTGGACAGCCACGACAAGCCGCTCTTTCTCCAGGTGAAGGAAGCGCGCAAGTCGGTCGTCGCGCAGTTCTTCGGCGTGCAGGACGCGGCCCACGAAGGCGAGCGCGTGGTGAGCGGCCAGCGGCTCCTTCAGGCCGCAAGCGATCTCTTCCTCGGCTGGACCACGGGGCCGGCCGGGCGCCACTTCTATTTCCGCCAGCTACGCGACATGAAGTATTCCGCCGATGTCGAGCGCCTCGACAACACGCTGCTCCAGGGCTACGCGCGCGCATGCGGCTGGGCGCTCGCACGCGCCCACGCGAAGGCGAGCGGCCAGGCGGTCGAAATCGACGCCTATCTCGGCAGCGGCGATCCCTTCGCCGACGCGCTCGTGCAGTACGCCCTCGCCTGCGCCGTCCAGAATGAAAAGGACTACCAGACGTTCATGGCGGCATGCCGCTCGGGCAAACTTCAGGCGCGCAGCGACGAGGACATGGCCGCCGATTTCCGCATCTAGCGCGGCCGATAACAGTGGGTGACAGCTTCGGCGCGCAGCGTCACGCCGAAGCCGAATGGCACACGGCTTCCACGCGATTTCCCGCGGGATCGATGAGAAACGCGCCGTAGTAGTCGGCGTGATAGTGCGCGCGCAGGCCCGGATCGCCGTCGGAGCGCCCGCCGGCGGCGAGTCCCGCCGCGTGAAAGGTATCGACTTGCGCGCGCGTGGCGGCCTTGAAACACCAGTGCCGCTTGTTCGGCTCGATGACGCTCGCATCGAGATAAACGGCGAGGCATGTCGACTGCGTGTCCGCCGCGCTGCAACGCTCGCCGTAGCCGAGCGCGTTGGGGCGGTCATACACCTTGGTCGCGCCCAACGCGGTCATGATCGCGTCGTAGAAAGGCCGCGCCGCGTCGAGATCGGGAACACCGATCGACACATGATCGAGAAGCTGCATCGTTTCTCCTGTCACCCGTCGTGAAAGATCACGACTATAACCGGCGGGCGGCAGCGCCTCGATCGCGCCTTAAGCCGCGTGCGCCGTGCGGAACACCGATACCGCGGCGCTCAGGCGATGCGCTTCGTTTTCGAGCGACGACGCCGCGGCCGACGCCTGCTCCACGAGCGCCGCGTTCTGCTGCGTCACGAGATCCATCTGGCCCACGGCCACGTTGACCTGATCGATGCCCGTGCTCTGCTCCGAAGCCGCCGAGGCGATCTCGTTCATGATGGCGCTCACGCGCGCGATCGAGTCGACGATCTCGCCCATCGTCGAGCCCGAGCGTTCGACGAGGCCCGCGCCGGTCTGAACGCGCGAGGTCGACGATTCGATCAGCTCCTTGATCTCCTTCGCGGCGGCGGCGCTGCGCTGCGCGAGCGAGCGCACTTCGCTCGCGACCACGGCGAAGCCGCGCCCTTCCTCGCCCGCGCGCGCCGCTTCCACGGCCGCGTTGAGCGCGAGAATATTGGTCTGGAACGCGATCGCCTCGATCACGCCGACGATCTCGCCCACGCGCCGCGAGTCGCTCACGATGTCCTGCATGGTGCCCACCACTTCGCGCGAGAGCGCGCCGCCCTGCGCGGCGAGGCCCGAAGCGCCTTCGGCGAGCGAACTCGCCTGGCGGGCGTTCTCGGCGGTCTGCTTGACGGTGGAGGTGAGCTCCTCGATGCTCGCGGCCGTTTCC
Organism: Paraburkholderia unamae; assembly: GCF_003268775.1. Lineage (GTDB taxonomy): Bacteria > Pseudomonadota > Gammaproteobacteria > Burkholderiales > Burkholderiaceae > Paraburkholderia > Paraburkholderia unamae. The sequence goes on along the minus strand of NZ_QLSU01000013.1, from coordinate 170,791 downwards.
TCCAGCGAGGCGGCCTGCTGCTCGGTGCGTTGCGAGAGGTCCGTGTTGCCCGCGGCGATCTCGGTCACGCCCTTGTCGATCAATTGTGCGCCTTCGCGCACGGTGCCGACCATCTTGATGAGCGCGTCCTGCATCTGCCGCAGCGCGGCCTGGAGGCGGCCCATTTCGTTGTTGCTCGTGGCCGCGACCTTGCCGCTCAGGTCGCCCGCGGCGATGCGCTGGAACTGCGCGATGGCCGCGTCGACGGGATGCACGATCGCGCGCATGAGCGCGGCGCGGCCGATCCATGCACACACGAGCGACAGCACCATGCCCACGGCCACGACGATGCTCACCAGGTTGAAGCGGTCCTGCGCCTCCTGGTACTGCTGCGCGCCGTGATCGATCTGGCGCTTTTCGAGCACGAGCATGGCCTTTTCGTAGCTGTTGTAGAGCGCGGGCAGCTTGTGGCCCTGGAGTTCCTGGAACGCGGTCTTGTCACCGGCCTTGAGCGCCGCGAGCGCCGGGTCGACGCCGTCGTGCAGGAAGCTGTTGCGCTTGGCCTGCATGTCGGCGATGAGGTCCTGCTGCTCGCCCTCGCCGCTCGCGATCGACAGATAGTGGTCAAGACGATCGTTCGAGTTCTTCAGATACTGGTCGAAGCGCTTGAGCACCGCGTTCGCGGCGTCCTGGTCGCCGAGATCGGCAAGCGACGCGTAGGTGGCGAGCGCGAGCCGCAGGCGCAGCAACTGGCCCGCGCTGCCTTCGAGGTCGGCGACGGCGGGCGTATCGACGGTGTACATGGTGCGCAGCGAGGCGTTGCCCGCGCGCATCGAGAGGAGCCCGGTGGCGGCCCCGATAATCAGCACGATCCCGAAGAAGGCGATCATCAGGGTCAGGCTCGCGCGTATTGACAGCTTGTGAAGCATTCCTGGTCTCTCTCCGTGGGCCGCGCGGCTCTGGCGGCCGCACGCGTCCCAGTCTTTTTTCATCGATTGTTGCGGCGCGCTTACCCAGTGCGGCCCGGGCATTCGGGCCGATTAAGCGTCCAGTTCATATCAACGGCAGGAGAGGACGCGAACTTTATGGTTCGCGTAAAAGAAGCACGACCGTTAGCCCGGCGTCATGCGGCCGGCGGCGGATCGCCGGCTGATGCGGCTGATGCGGCCTCGGCGGCTTCGTCCATCGGCACGAGGTAGCGCAGCACGTCGCGCCAACTCACGATGCCCACGGGGCGGAACTCGCCGTCCACGATCGGGATGCACGACACCTTGTTGGTCAGAAACAGGGCCACGGCTTCGGAAAGGTTCGACTCGGGCCGCAGCGTGAGCGGCTTGCGGCTCATGATCTGATGCACGCGCTTGTTGAGCGTGCCGAGGTCGCGCGCCGATTCGACCACGCTGTCGATGAACGGGCTGATGGCGCGCAGCAGGTCGCGGTCCGACACGACGCCCTGAAGCTTGCCGTCCTCGACCACGAGCAGATGGTGAAAACTCGCCTTCGCGAAGATTTCGCGCACGGTCTCCAGCGTGTCGTCGAAACCGATGGTGACGACACGGCTCGTCATGAATTTCTCTACTTGCATAGCCTTCCAGAACCTGGGTTGATTCGCTGCCCCCGCGGCGCGGGCTTGAGCCCGTTATATCGACCGCGAAGGGGCAAAACTTCAGTCTGGAAGGCTCGGCGCGTGCTGCATCGGCCGAACATCATCGGCCGGGTTTCACGGCATCACGCTTCGAGCGCGAGCGTCGCGAAGGTGGCGAGCCAGTGCTCGCCCATATAGTCGCCGGCCACGTGATCGAGCGCGCTGGCCAGATGCGTTTGCGCCGCCGCTTCCAGCACGGCCACGCGCGCATCGCCCGCGGGCAGCGCACGCGCGAGCGCGCGCTGGCACCAGGCGCGGCTCAGGTTCAGGCCGTCGAGGTGAGCGATCTTGCCGTCGCTGCGGTCGGTCACCGTGGCCGGGGTGAAGAGCGTGACAGGCTCGCGCGCCGCGAGGTTCGGCAAGAAGCGCGTGAACCACGGTTCGAAATCGCCCGGCGTCAGCACGCGGCTCATCAGCAAGGCCACGCTCAGCGCGGGCGAGAGGAACTCGTCGCCGCCCGGCTCCCACGCCTGGCAGCCCGCGTCGTTCGCGTGCCAGCGCCGCGCCGTTTCCTCGATCAGCGTCGCCAGCGCGGGACGCGCGCTCGCCTTCGCGAAGTCGTGGGCAAGCGTGAGCGCGAAGGCGGTGTTGAAGTGTGTGCCCACTCGCAGCGGGTAGGTCGCCACCGGCAGGAACGCCTCGAAGCGCTCGACGAACCAGTCGGCGAGCGGCGCGAGCGCCGTCTTCCAGCGCTCGGCCTGCGGCAGCTTCAGCGCGTCGACCTGCGCCGCCAGCGCGAGCAGCCACGCCCAGCCGTACGGGCGCTCGAAGCCGAGGTTGTGCGGCAGCGTGAGGTAGGCCATCTCGCCGGCCATCTTTTCCGGCGTGAAGTGCTCGTCCACCACGGCGACGATCTGCGCGGCCTCGGGCAAATCGGGGAAGCGCTCCAGCAAATGCAGCACGAGCCAGTAGCCGTGCACGCACGAGTGCCAGTCGTAGCTGCCGTAGAACACCGGGTGCAGGGCGCGCGGGCCCTGCACGTCCTGCGGGCCTTCGAGCGAGTGGGTCAGCTTGTTCGGGTACTCGCGCGTGAGGTGCGCGAGCGCGAGGGTGGCGAACTTCGAAGCATGGGCAGCGGTGAGGTGTGTGGTCATCGTGATCTCATCAGAACCGGAAAACGAAGCAGTACATCAGCAGGGTGTTGACGATCAGCAGCAGCACGGCGGTGGGCCATTGCGCCTTGATCACGCCGTTCTTGTCGCTCAGTTCGAGCAACGCCGCCGGGACGACGTTGAAGTTGGCGGCCATGGGCGTCATAAGCGTGCCGCAGAAACCCGAGAGCATGCCGATCGCTCCGAGGATCGCGGGATTGCCGTGGAATTGATGCACGATCAACGGCAGGCCGATGCCGGCCGTCATCACGGGAAACGCGGCGAACGCGTTGCCCATGATCATCGTGAACAGCGCCATGCCGAAAGTGTAGGCGGCGACGACCGCGAACGCCGAATTTTGCGGAATCCAGTTCGTGACGAGTTCCGACACCACATGGCCCACGCCCGCGGCGGCGAACAGCGCGCCGAGCGCCGCCAGCATCTGCGGCAGGATGGCGGCCCAGCCCACGGCGTCCATGGTGTGCCGCGCGCCCTTGAGCGCGTGCACGGGCGAGTCGCGCAGCATGGCGAGCGCCACGCCGAACGCCACCAGCGTGGCGAGCACGAGCGAGATGAGCGTGACGTTCTTCGCTTCGACGAAGGGCACGGACTTGAGCGTGAGCGTGCCGACGAGCGTGACGACGGGAATCAGCAGCGCCGGAATGAACAGGCGGCTGCCGAAGCGGCGGGCGCTTTGCTCGCGGCGGGCGGCGGCCTGTTCGCTGTCGCCGCCCGATGGGCTGCGGCCGAGCTTGCCGGAGCCCGCGATCAGCGCAAGCGCGATGGCGAGGCACCCCATGACGAAATGCGGCAACTCGCCGCCGAACAGGAACGTGACGGCATACACGCCCCAGAACACGAAGTTGATGACGCGGCGCGGATTCGCGCGGTCGAGCAGATTGAAGACGGCGAACGACGCGAACATCAGGCCCGCGACCACATAGAGCGATTCGAGACGGATCACGAGGCGGCTCCCTGGCGGCTTGCCGCAGCCGCTGTACCCGTTGCGCCCGCCACCTTCAGGCGGCGCGAGAGGTTGTGATCGAGCAGCTTCAGACGCACGCAATGGATGATGAGCGCCGCAAACGCCGTGGGAATCGCCCAGACCGACACCTGAAGCGGTTGCACGATGATGCCGTTCTGCTCCAGGAAGCCCTTGATGAGCAGGATCGACTGGATCGCGATAAAGATGTCCTCGCCGAAGAACACGGCGATGTTGTCCACCGCCGAGGCATTCGCGCGGATCTGCTGACGCACGGCGTCCGGCACTTCGCCGTAGCGCTTGGTGGCGGCCGCTTCGGCCATCGGCGCGATGAGCGGGCGCACCATCTGCGCGTGGCCGCCGAGCGACGTGAGGCCGAGCGCAGCCGTGAACTGGCGCACCACGAAGTAGAGCATCAGCACGCGCCCGGTGGTGGCGGCCTGCACGCGGGAAATAAGTTGCTTGGCCTGCTCGCGCAAGCCGTTGCGCTCGAGCAGCGCGATCACGGGCAGCGTGAGCCAGACGAGGCCCATATAGCGGTTGTCGGCGAACGCCTTGCCGAACGCGCTCACGATCTCGACCGTGTGCAGGCCGCCCGCCAGCCCGGTCGCAATGCCGGCCGCCGTGACGACGAGCAGCGCGTTCAGGCGCAATGCAAAGCCGATCACCACGATCGGCACCCCTATCAGAACCAGCATCTCTCCTCCGCTTCATGTGTTCGCGGCGGCCTCGCGGGACCGCACGCGCGAGCGCCGTTTCCCCGTGGCGCTCAATGCAGCCCGGGAATCTATCACGACAATTTATCGATAAATAGTCGATAAAGTCTGTATACGGGAAGTCCCTGGGACCGTGACGGACAGGATGAAGACGGGAGAGATCGCACCGCGAAGCCGCGCGAATGGGCGGGCGCGCTGGGTTGGCAGTTAGTTGCATCGACGGGACGGAAAGCGGCGCAAGACCGCCGCCCTCAGCCCGTTTTCTCAGGCTTGCAGATTGAACGCAGCCTGCTGCTGCGCCTCATCGGGCGCGTCGTGGAACGACAGTTCCACGCCTATGCGTTCGCCTTCACGCACCCGGCTGATCGCATGCTTGAGGTTCACGCGGTAATAGCCGCTGCTGCCCTTGAATGGCCGCTGGCCCGTGGCGATGATGGCCGCGTCGCCCGCACCGAGCGGCACGACCATCGGCCGCGACTGCATGCGCGGGCGCTGTTCGGTCATCACGAATTCGCCGCCCGTGAAGTCCTTTCCCGGTTGCGTGAGCAACGTGATTACCTGTAACGGAAACACATGCTCGCCATGGTTGCGTTGATGCAAGGCGAGATAGTCGTCGGCGCGCAGCCGGTTCACATGCGATTGCGCCTTCGTCTGTCCCACCTGCCGGTTGCGCGCCAGAAACGCCTCCGGTTCCTCGGGGTATCGATACGCCACGTTCAACGCCTCGTTCCAGCGGTTGGCGACGGGCGCGAGATGCCGATAGAAAACCGTGCGCCATTGCGCCCAGGGCTGCGGCAACTGCGCGTCGAAATAGACCAGATCGCCGCGCCCGAGATCGGCCGAGTCCAACGCCATGCGGCGCAATGCATTTGACGCCCTCGCTGCTCGCGCGAGTTCGTGTGCATGGCCCGCATCGAGCAGGCGGGGCAATACCGCATAGCCTTCGCTGTCGAGTTGCGCGGTAATCGCGGTCCAGTCGAGCTTGCCGATCGTCGTGGCAAATGAAGTCATGGGCAAAGATCGATCCGGTTTAAAAGCCTGGGAGCGTGGCGGTTTGCGGCGCGGCGGGCGCGGCCCGAATCGCCTTCTCGTGTTCGAGCAGCCAGCGCTTGCGCTCCACGCCCCACGCGTATCCCTTCAGGTCGCCGTTACTGGCAATCACGCGATGGCACGGCACCACGATGGCGATGGGGTTCGCGCCATTGGCCGCGCCGATGTCGATGGCCGCACGCGGGTCGTCGAATCCCAGCTCGCGCGCCAGCTTGCCGTAGCTCGTGGTGCTGCCGGCCGGAATGCGGCGCAACGCCGCCCAGACCTTGTTTTGCAGATCGGAGCCCGCCATCGCGACCGCCAGCGTTTCGAGCGCGCGCCATTCGCCCGCAAAATAGCGGGCCATCGCGTCCGCGATCGGTGCGGGCGCGGCGCCCTCGGCCAGCGCGCCGCTGCCGTAACGCTCGCGCAAACCGCGATGCAGCCGCGCGCGATGATCGGCGAATTCGAGCGCGTGCAGCGTGTGCCGCGCATCGCTCACCAGCATGATGTCACCGAGCGGCGACTCGATATGGCTCAGAAACAGTTGCATGATGCGGTCCTCTCGCGTCGAACTCCGGCGCTAGCGCGAATCGTGAAAGATCAGGCCCACCGTATGGCGCTTTCCGCTGCGCACCACGCTGACGCCGTGCCGCATGGCCACCTTGCGCCGGCCGCCGCGCCGGTTCGTGGCCGGCCGCTGGTTGACGGTGAACACCACCGCGTCGCCCTGCGTGAGCGGCACCACCTCGGCGTGCTGGCCGCCCGGCGCGCTCTCGGTCATCACGAACTCGCCGCCCTCGAAGTCGTCGCCGGGGCGGGAAAGCAGGATCGCCACCTGAAGCGGGAACACATGCTCGCCATAGAGGTCCTGGTGCAGACAGTTATAGTCGCCAGGACCGTATTCGAGGATGAGCGGCGTGGGGCGCGTTTGCCCGGCGCGGTGGCACTGGTCGAGAAACGCGGAGAGTTCTTGCGGGTATTGCGCGTCGATACCCATTTCGCGGTTCCAGCGATTGGCGATCGGCGCGAGGTACGGATATAGCGCTTGCCGCAGACGCTGAAGCAGCGGCGGCAGCGGATACGCAAAGTATTTGTATTCGCCGCGCCCGAAATTGTGGCGCGCCATCACGATACGCGAGCGAAAGCCGTCGTCCCGCGCATACAGGGCGGCGAGTCTCGCGCATTGCTCGGGCCTGAGCACGCGAGGCAGCACGGCATGGCCGCGCGCATCGAGCGATTGCTCGATCTCGCCCCAGTCGTACAGTTCTGAGTCCGGTTGTTCCGCTCTCATTGCTCCGGCATTCATCGCATCGGTTCCTCCGCTGGCCGCGCCTGGTTTCGCTGACAGGGCGCACAGGAGAACGATACGCCGCCACACGACGCGTGCCGATCCGAATCTTGCTATCTAACTCGATATGGGTCGATGTGGGCCTGTCACGGGCATGCGCATTGCGCCACGACCCTCGCCTGCGCATCGACCCACACGGGTATGGCGTCGAGCTTCGCCCCCGTGCAAGGGCCTTCGATGCACTGCCCGTCTTCGAAGCGAAACAGCGCACTGTGATGCGCGCACATGATCACCTGTGCGCGATAGGTCGGCACCCGCCCCGGCTCGTAGTCGAGCGGCGCCGAAAAATGCGGGCAGCGGTTCGCATAGGCCCACACCTCGCCCGCGCGCCGCACGACCACAACGGGCTGCCCCGTCAAGGCGGCGTCGATCACGCGTGCGCCGCCATCGGGCACGTCATCGAGGCGACACAGGCTCACGGTGTCCATGGCTCACACCCGTTGCTCAGGATTGCCAAGATTCCAGTCCCACGGCCGGATCTCGACGTGTTCGAACAGGCCCGCCCGTGTGTACGGGTCGTCGCGCACGAAGCGCATCACGTCGTCGTAGGCTTCGGCCTCGATCACGAGCAGCGTGCCGTTGAGCGCATCGCATTGCGGCGCGAGCGTCGAGCCGCCCAGCCGCACGAACACGCCGTGCTGCGAGGCCGTGCGCAGATACGTGCGATGCACCGCCCGCACGCGCTCGCGCACGTCGCGCATGCCGGGCTTGTCGGTGGCGAACACCGCGTAGTAGCGCGTCGACGGTCTCATGCCCGCTCCAGCACGAAGTCGTAGCGCGCCTCGCGAAAGTCTCCTTCGAAGCCGTATTCGCGCGCGCTCGCGTCGCCCGGCGTGCGCTCGCAATAATCCACGAGCAGCGAAGGCTTGACGCCGAATACGGCATCCGATTCCAGATACGGGTCGTCCCGGTTGAACAGATGCGTGACGAGCGTGCTGTGGCCGGGCGCGGTAATCATGAAGTGCAGATGCGCGGGCCGCCACGGGTGCCGCCCCGTGGCCTCGAGCATGCGGCCCACCGGACCGTCGGTCGGAATCGGATAGCACACGGGCACGATGGTGCGGATCGCGTAGCGGCCCCCGGCGTCGGTGCGGTAGCGCCCGCGCAGGTTGCCGTGCGGCTGCGCGGTGTCCTGCCCCGAGTACATGCCGTTATCCGCCGTTTGCCACACGTCGAGCAGCGCGTTCGCCACTGGCTCGCCATCGGTCGAGAGCACGCGGCCATGCACGAGCGCGGGCGTGCCCGGCGTGAACGCCATGTTCTCGCCCTGGGCACGTTCCGGCATGCCGTCGATGTAGAACGGGCCGAACACGGTCGTGTCGGTCGCCCCTGTCGCGTAGCGGTGATTGATCGCATCGACGAGCATCGACACGCCCAGCGTGTCGGAGAGCAGGATGAATTCCTGGCGCACGACGTCGTCGCACATCTTGCCGGTTTCGGTGAGAAAGCGGATGGCCGCGAACCACTCCGCCTCGCTCGGCTCCACCTCGCGCACGAAAGCGTGCAGATGCCGCACGAGGCTTTGCATCAGCGTGCGCAGGCGCGCGTCGGGCGTGTTCGCGAAGCGCGCCACCACCTGTTCCGTCAAGGCCCGTTCGGCCTCGGTGCCATGCGTCGACATGGTTGTCTCCTTTGCGTTGTTGTGTGCGGCGCACAGGCGGCGAGGCTAGCGCGGCGCGGCGCCTTCCCACGCGCGCTGCAACAGCGCGCGGATCGCCTCGCGCTCCAGCGCACGCGGATTGGGGTAGGCGTTCGTGCACGCCAGATCGGCCGCTTCATCGAGCCCGCTCTCCGGCATGCCGATATCCTTCAGCGCGAGCGCGATGCCGAGCGACGCGTTCAAAGCATACAACCGCGGACCCGCCTGCGCCGCATGCTCGCCGCCGAGCGCGCGCGCCACGCGTTCGAGCGCCTCGGGCGCCGCCGCGTGATTGTAGTGCGCCGTATGCGGCAGCATGATCGCGTGCGTTTGCGCGTGCGGCAGATTGAAGGTGCCGCCCAGCGTGTGGCACAGCTTGTGATGCAGCGCCATGCCCACGGCCGCGAGGCAACTGCCCGCGAGCCACGCGCCGTAAAGTGCGCGGCTGCGCATCGGCGCGTCGTCGCCCCGGCGCACGACGGCGGGCAGCGCCTCGCCCAATGCGCGGATCGATTCCTCGGCCATCAGGCTGATCACGGGGTTGGCGTCTTGCGCGTACAGCGCTTCTACCGCGTGCGCCATCGCGTTGACGCCCGAAGCCGCCGAAATGCCCACGGGCAGCGACACCGTGAGCGCAGGGTCGTAGATCACCGTGCGCGGCAGCACGCGCAGGTCGCGACCGGTCTTCTTCAGGCGTCCTTCGGTGAGCCCGTAGATGGGCGTCATCTCCGAGCCCGCGTAGGTGGTGGGCACCGCGACGATCGGCAATGACGATTCGAGCGCGATGGCCTTGCCAAGCCCAATGGTCGAGCCTCCGCCCACGGCCACGCAGCACTGCGCATCGAGCGCCGCCGCCTTCTCGCACGCGGCCCGCGCGACCTCCACGGGCACGTGCATGACGGCTTCGGCGTGAATGCCGGCGGCGCGCTCGCCCAGCAGCCGCGCCACCGCTTCGGCAAGCGGGCGCTGTTCGGGCGTCGAGAGAATCAGCGCGCGGCGCGCGCCGAGCCGGTCCACTTCATCGGGCAAGCGCGCGACGTTGCCCCAGCCGAACACCACGCGCGACGGCAAACTTTGATAAACGAACGAGTCCATATGCGCCTCAACGCTTGAAGTGCGGCGGCACCTGGGCGTCCACGTTGACCCACACCGAGCGCGCCTCGGTGTAGTCGTGCATCGCCTCGAAGCCCATTTCGCGCCCGTAACCCGACTGGCCGACGCCGCCGAACGGGCTGCCCGGATTCACGCGCTTGTAGCAGTTCACCCAGCACATGCCCGCCTGAATCTTGCCCGCGATGCCATGCGCGCGCGAGAGGTCGCGCGTCCACAGACCGCTGCCGAGTCCGTAAGCGGTGCCGTTGGCGATGTCGAGCGCTTCTTCATCGGACTTGAAGCGCAGCACGGTCACGAACGGCCCGAACACCTCTTCCTGCGCGACCCGATCGTCGGCCGTCTTCGCCTCGATCACCGTGGGGCGCACGTAGTAGCCGTTGGCGAGCGCCGGGTCCTGCGGCGCGACGCCGCCCGTGAGCACGCGCCCGCCCTGCTCGCGCGCCACGTCGACATAAGCCTTCACGCGCTCCAGGTGTTGCAGCGACGTAAGCGGCCCCATTTCCGTTTCGGGGTCCAAAGGATTGCCCACGCGAATCGAGGAAGCGAGCGCCACGAAGCGTTCGAGAAATTCGTCGGCGATGCGCTCGTGCAGCACGAGCCGCGACCCGGCAATGCACGCCTGCCCCTGATTGTGGAAGATCGCCCAGGCCGCGCCGTTGATGGCGGCGTCCAGGTTGGCGTCGTCGAACACGATATTCGCGCCCTTGCCGCCCAGTTCGAGTTGCACGCGCTTGAGGTTGCCCTGCGAGGCCTCGACGATGCGCCGCCCTGTCGCCGTCGAACCCGTGAACGCGATCTTGCCCACGCCCGGATGCTCCGCAAGCCGCTGCCCCGCCGTGTGGCCGTAGCCCGGCACGATGTTGACGACGCCCGCGGGAAAGCCCACTTCCGCCATCAGCTCGACGATGCGCAGCGTGGAAAGCGGCGTGATCTCCGAAGGCTTCAGCACGACGGTATTGCCGGCCGCGAGCGCCGGGCCCATTTTCCAGCTCGTGAACATGAGCGGAAAATTCCACGGCACGATCTGCCCCACCACGCCGATGGGCGCGCGCTGCACGTAGTTGAGAAAGCCCGTTTCGACGGGGATCACCGAGCCTTGCAGCTTGTCGGCCATGCCGCCGAAATAGCGAAAGCACGCGGCCGTGCGCGGCACGTCGAGCGCGCGCGAGTCGCGAATCGGGTGCCCCGTGTCGAGCGATTCGAGTTGCGCGAGTTCTTCGCCGTTCGCTTCGATGGCGTCGGCCAGACGCAGCAGCAAGCGGCCGCGCTCGGCGGCGGGCAGCGCCGACCACTGCGGGAACGCACGCGCGGCGGCGGCCACGGCCAGATCGATGTCGGCGGCGGTGGCGGCGGAGATCTTCGTGATCAGCGAGCCGTCGTGCGGATTGAGCACGTCGATGGTGCCGCCTTCGACGGCGTCGACGAAGCGGCCGTCGATGAACAATTGCGTTTGCATGTGTAATCCTCGATTGATGCCTGGGGCCTGCTCAGAAGTCCACCGGATAAGGCTTGAGATCGCCGCTTTCGTAGCGTTTGGGCAAGTCGGCCGTGGCGTTCTCCCATACGAGCAGCATCGAGCGCTTGGTCGAATAGCCCTGGTGCCGGATATCGGCGGGCATGGCGCAGATGTCGCCGGCGCGCATCGTGATGCGCGCACGCGGTGCGCCCGTGTTCTTGTCGCCGATGTCCCAGACGATTTCGTCCGAGAGTTGCAGGAACCATTCGACCCGGTCGTTGCCGTGGAACACTGGCAGGATGTACTCCTCCGTGGTCGGGCAGAACAGGCTCTGGCCGCACACCGAGGTGACCGAGGGATTCCACGTGACATCCGAGCGCGAGAGGTACTTGAAGAGATTGAACGCGTGCAGCTCGCCTTCGAAGCCCGCTTCGGCGTGCACTTCCGGGCTGTCCTGGGGCACGTCGGCGAAGGCGCGGTTCACGGGCAGATCGTCGCGCAGCGGCGAGTCGCCCGCGAGGCCCGGCATGCGGCGCGTGGCGATGCGCGTGCGCTCGATCGCGGCGTCGTTATCGCCATGCTTGCGGCCGAATGCCGTGCCGGTTTCCTCGGGGGCGGCGAACGGGTCGAAGCCTTCGTTGGTCCAGTCGTGCAGGATCGCCTTGAAGGTCGCCATGATGGTGGGCGTTTCGAAGGTCTCGGTATAGTCCACACCCGCTTCCTTCATGATGCCGTTGAACGAGCCCGCATAGATGTCCACCTTGCCGTAGTGGTTGCGCGTGCCGAACACGTGGTCGAAATTCACCCAGCCGTAGAAGAAGCCCCAGGCCACGTCGCGCATCATCGCGCGCAGGAAGGCGTCGGCGGGAATGGCGTGGGTGCGGATCTGGCCTTTCGCGGGCCACAGCACCTTGACGAAGTATTCGTCGCGCGTGAATTCGAAGGCGCCGAGGGTGTAGCGGCGATAGCCGGTCACGGCGTCGGGTTCGCTTGCGCGCACGGTGTCGGCGGCGAAGCCTGCCGGGTGATCGAGGGTTTCAAGGCTGGCCATGTCTTTGTCTCCTGAGGTTCGAATCGCGTGTGGACGGTCAGTGCAGGCAGATATCGGCCCACTTCTGCACCGAAAGCGCGCCGGCCATGGTCTGCACGAGCGCCACGCCGTCGCGCGGCGCGCTGAAGCGATAGGCGCAACCGGCAGGCAGCAGAGCCTGATGCCCCCGGCGCAGCACCACGTGGCCCATCTTGCGGCCCGCGGGTTCGTCGCCGGCCGCGACGGTTCCGGAACCGCCCTTCGGCGGCGTGTCGAGCTTGATGAAATCGATGCGCGCTTCACCGTCCATCAGGATCACGAACTCGTCGTGCGCGCAGGCAAACCAGCGCGACTGTCCTTGCGTGCGCAGCACCTCGATCACGTATTCGAGGTTCTTGCCCACCACGACTTTTTCGTAGGGCGCCGACTGCGCGGCGACTTCGAAGACGTTGGAGAAAACATAGTGGCGGGCGTCGCCGCTCGTGATTTCGATCTCGCCCTTGCGGTACTGCCCGAGCGAACCGAAGACGGTATGGAATGACGTGTCGGTCATGGCTGTCTCCTGTTTTGGAAGGTGTCGTTGCAATCCACTTTAGGAGCGCGGCGCGGCGGCAACAACCGGCGGCCAGACGATTACGGCATTCGCGTTTCGCAAATAATCGCGGCGAGCGAACGCGGCGGGCCCAACAGCGCTAGCGCACCCAGCCGCGCGCCAGCAGCGGCACGTCCCACGCGGGCTCGGGGCCCAGATACTCGGCCAGAAACTCCACCAGCGCCTTCACTTTCAGGGCCTGGCGCTGCGTGGAGGGATACACGGCCGCGAAGCTCAACGGCGAGAGGTGGTAATCGGTGAGGATCGGCACGAGCGAGCCGTCGAGCAGCGCCGCGCTCGCCACGAGCGTGGGCAGGCACACCACGCCGCCGCCCGTGAGCGCGTAATCGCGCAGCAAATGCACGGAGTTCGAGCGGATCATGCCGGGCAATTCCATCTCCACGACTTCGTCGCCGCGCGTCATCGTCCAGCGGTTGCGCGAGGGATAGCCCGAATACAGCGCCGTGGTGTGTTGCAGCAATTCGCGCGGATGCTGCGGCGCGCCATGCGCCTGCACATAAGCAGGTGTGGCGCAAAAGAGCCGCCGCACCGCAAAGAGCCGGCGCTCGATCAGCGATTCGGATATCGGCGGAAAGATCTGGAACGCGACGTCGAAGCCTTCTTCGATCGGATCGACCACGCGGTCGTTGACGATCACGTCGAGCTGGATGCCCGGATAGCGCCGGTTGAATTCGGCGAGCGGCGCGCCGAAATGGCCCAGCGCGAAGCCCGGCAGCATCTGGATGCGCAGCCGCCCGGTGGGCGTGGCGCGCAGTTCGCGCATCTGGTCCGTGAGCTCGTTCACGCGCCCCACGACCTCGGCGCATTCGCGGTAAAACGCCTCTCCGACTTCGGAGAGGCGCACATGCCGCGTGCTGCGATGAAAGAGCGGCGCGTTGACGAACTTTTCCAGTTGCTGGATGCGGTTCGTCACGACCGAACTGGTGACGCCTAGCTGCCGGGCCGCTTCGGCAAAACTGCTCGTTTCCGCCACGCGCACAAACGTTTCGATGCTCAAGAATCGGTCCATGCTCCTCTCTTTATCCAGGGTTCGGGCCATCCAGAGTATAGGGCCCGTCTCCACGCTTTTACGCGGCGGCGCTGGAAGGAGGATGGCGCACGGTCCCTACTCGGCCTGACCGGCGGCAGGCAGCGGTGTGGCAGCGGCAACGGCAACGGCCTCGCGGCGGCGCAGCTTCGCGGGCGCGGTTTCCTTGAGCAGAAGACTCACCAGCACGCCGAGCATGACTGCGCCGATCGGCAGCCACAGAATATTCTGGATACCGAAATGGGCGGCGACGAAGCCGGCAAGCGCGGGCGCCACGCCGCCGCCGAAAATCTCGCCCGCGCCCACCACGAGGCCGATCGACGTCGAGAGCATGCCGGCGGGCGCGGCCTCGGTGGCGACCGGCCCCGACAGCAGCGACACGAGGCCGAGCGTGAAGAACGACGCCGCGAACAGCACGGCGAAAAGCGCGAGCGGCTGCGCGCCGAGCCCGCGAAACACGATCAGCATGGCGGCCGTGCCCACGAAGCCGGCGAGGCTGGCCGTGCGCCGGCCCACGAGATCGGACAGGCCCGGCAAGCCGAACTGTCCGACGAAACCGCCAAAGCCGATGGCGGACGCCACCATGCCCATGTGCTGCGTGTCGAGCGCGAGATACTGCGTGAGGTAGAGCGGCAGCATGGCGCCGAGCACGAACACGCCCGTCATCGCGCAAAAGAGCGCCACCATCGCCACCGGAATGTTGCGGCTGCGGATCACGTCGCGCCAGTGGCCGCGTTCGAGCGGCGCGGCGGCTGTGCCCGCCTCGGGCGTCATGGCGGCGCGCGGCTCGCGAATCACGCGATACATCAGCAGGCCGAGCACGAGGCCCGGCACCGAGACGAGCGCGAACACCCAGCGCCAGCTCATCACGCCGAGCAACTGCGTGGCGATGATCGGCGCGAGCGCGAGCCCGAACAGCGCGAAGCCGCTTTGCTGGAGCCCGAGATTGAAGCCGCGGCGCTTCGGGTGCGAGGCGTCGGCCGTGGCCGCGAAGCTCGTCGGGCAGAACGAGCCTTCCGCCACGCCCATGAGCGCGCGCACGGCCAGCAAGCCCATGAAGCCGCCCGCGAGACCGGAAAAGCCCGAGAGCAGCGAGAAGGCGACGATCGCCGGAATCAGCACCTTGCGGCGGCCCACCTTGTCGGACATGCCGCCCATGACGGCCGCGAACACGCCCCACGAAAGGCCGAGGATGCCGATGCAGTTGCCCACATCCTGCGCGTTCAGGTTCAGGTCTTTCATGATGGAGGGGAACAGCGGCGCGATCAGCCAGCGGTCGAGGCCCACGAGGCCGAAGCCAAGCGCCAGCAACGTCACGGCCTTCCACTCGTAAGCCGTGTCCCATGTATGCGGTTTCATCTCTGTCTCCTTGGGCCGGCCTTCGCGCCGCGCCATCGCTCATGTTCGAAAACGGTGTGCGATGCGACGGGCGACACGGTGCTGCTTGCGGGACGCCATCGACATCGACGTCGCAAAGATAGTCGCAAGCGCGGGGGAATCAGTACCGGATAACGCCCGAATACATCATTCGCGAATCGCAAAGAATCGGCTTTGGCGGGCCGCCAGGCAAGGCGGCCGGGACGCGGCAAGCAGGCCGCCCCACGCGTTTTCGCGTGTGGCTCCCCTCCCAGGACAATTACGGGTAGACGTGCGCGGGCGCGCCAGGCGGTGGGCGTTTTCGATTGCCGGAGAAGCGCGCAGGGAGCGCGCGGCACGGTTACGCGTTCGCGAGATGCTCGGTATGCATGTCGCTCAGGCGGCTGAGCAGGATGCCGTAGCCGGTGAGGTGCCCGAGATAAACGCTCGTGAAAACGCCCGTCGCGGGCAGGGCTTCAACCAGCGCGTGGAGTTCTTCGCGCGTGAGCGGCCTGGCGAGAAGACCTGGGCGCTCCACCCGAAGGTCGGCCTGCGAAGCGAGTTGCTGATGCACGCTCACGAGGCGGGCGAAGCCGCGCCGGTAGGCGTCCTTCCATTGCGCATCCAGTGCCTCGAATTGCGCGTTGAAGGTGTCGAGCGTTTCGAGGAAGCCGACGATCGAATCGAATAGCTCGTGATAGCAGTGGAACAGCGGCAGGCGATCGCGATTGCGCTTGAGGTGCGCCGACACCCACGACTGCTCCAGATCCGACTTGAGCAGATCGTGCGCCTGCTTCAGGTTGCTGCTCGAAAGGCGCAGCGCCGCCGTGGCCGATCTCAGCTTCGCGTGGTCCAGCGTCTTCGTGGCGACCTCGGTGAGCAGCGCCGTGGCCTGCTCGTTGCCGTCGTTGACGAGCGTGTTGGCCCAGAAGCCATGATCGGGCGGAAAGGCGATCTGCTGAATGATGAAGCCCAGCAGCATGCCCAGCACCACGCCAATCAGCCGTTGCTCCAGCAACGGAATGTGCTCGCCCGTGTAGAGCACGAGCGTCATCGGCACGGTGACGCTCGTCATCTGGAAGACCGACGGCCGGATGCGCACGATCGTGAAGATCACGAGCGGCAGCAGGATCACGCCCAGCCACAGGTGCGGCGCGGTCAGCCAGATCAGCAGCGTGCCGATGGGCATCGCCACGAGGTTCGACATCACGCGCTTGTAGAAGTAGCCGCGCGCCGCCGAGATGGAACTGCCCAGCGCGAGCGTGAGCATGGCCGAGCCCGAAAGCGCGACCGCCGCCTCGGGATAGCCGCACGCATAGGGAATCCCGAAGCCGATCCACATGCCAAGCGTGAGCTTGGTGTATTTCGCGAGTTCGGAAAGGGAAAAGCGCGCCAGCGCGCGGCGAAACGGCGTGAGCGGTGTGTGGGCGTAGGAGGAGGAAACCATGGGGGCCGTCGATCGTTTCAGGCGGGTTGAGTGCGCGTTGCGTGCGGTGCAATCAGCGGCGCACCGGTGTGCTTATGTTATCGCGGTTGGGGCGGCTGTTCCGGCACTTTGCCCGCCCCGGCGCACGCCGCCGGACGCTTTTTTATCGACCGGTATTTTCTTTCCGATTCATCAGATCAAATCCGCGGATTCCGCCCAGACGCCCGCCGTATCAGGCGTTGCGGGGCGGCCTTGCGCAAGCCGCGTACCTTGCGATTTATTTTCAATTTCTTTCGTGTTTTTTTCATTTACCGTCATCACCAACCGATGAAGTTCGCATTGCGAACCTCTTCGCTTCCCTTAAGCACTGGGGTCCGCCCATGACGATAAAAACGAAAGTCTCCATTTGTCTGCCAACGTGCGATCGGCCTGAACTGCTCGTACGCTGCATCGAATCGTGCCTCATGCAAACGCATGCGGACATCGAGATCGTGATCGGCGACGACTCGCGCGACGACCGCACGGCGCAACTGATCGCCACGCGTTACCGCGACGACGCGCGCATCGCCTACCGGCGCAATGTGCCAGCGCTCGGCCAGGCACGCAATGTCGCGAGCCTGTTCGAGCGCGCGAGCGGCGACAAGATCCTGTTGATCCACGACGACGACTATCTGCTCGGCCACTGCCTGGAGCGGCTGCTCGCGCAATGGGAGCGTTATCCCGATCTGGAAGTCGCCTTTGGCGACCAGTACGAAACCGATCACCTCGGACACATCGACCACGCGGCGAGCCAGCGCATGAACGCCGCGTATCACCGCACGGCCGACGCAGCCGGGCTGCAAGCGCTGCCGGGCCGCACCGGCATCGTGCAGATGTTCCCCAACAACGGCTGGCTCGCCGATGCGGCGCTCGTCAAGCGCATCGGCTACGAGGAACGTTATGGCACGTGCTGCGATTACGTATTCGGCACGCTGCTTTGCCTCGCGGCGCAGCGCGTGTGCTACGTGAACGAGTACGTCTCGTGCTATCGCATGACGGACGTTTCGGTATCCCAGGCAACGCGGCGCACGATCAACGCCTCATCGATCTCCGCGTGGCACTTTCTCAAGGGGCTCACGCTGCCGCGCGAACTCGAACCCGCCCGCAAGCTCGCGTATCGCCGGCTCGTGCCGATCGTGGTGTCCCTGCTCGCGCGCAATCACGAAGCGCGTGCGGGCTTGCAACTCGCGCTGGGAAACCTCTACGCGTACCGTTTCGGCTTTAGCGCACGGCTCTACTATCACCTGCTGATGATCTGGAAGGCCTCGCGCCACGGCCGCCAGGAACCGGTCGCGCTATTGGGCAGGAAGGACGAGCAACCCGTCGATACGTCGAGAACACGCATGCCGTAACACGCGCATCAGGCCGCGAGCCGTTGCGCGTCGGTAGCGAGACGGAACACGCGCACCGCCGTTTCGAGGCTGTCGGTCTGATCGCGCATGCTCGTGGAGGCGGCCGAGGCCTGCTCCACGAGCGCCGCGTTTTGCTGGGTCATTTCGTCCATGTGGCCCACGGCGCGGTTCACTTCCTCGATGCCGCTGCTCTGCTCCGCGCTCGCGCGGCTGATCTCGGCCATCAGCACGGTCACGGCCTCGACCGACTTGACGATCTCCGTCATGTTGCCGCCCACGCGCTCGATCAACTGGCCGCCCTGATCGACCTGCGTCACCGACTCCGTGATGAGCGTCTTGATCTCGCGCGCCGCGTCGGCGCTGCGTTGCGCGAGCGTGCGCACTTCCGCCGCGACCACCGAGAAACCGCGCCCCTGCGTGCCCGCGCGCGCGGCTTCGACAGCGGCGTTGAGCGCGAGGATATTGGTCTGGAACGCGATGCTCTCGATCACGCCGATGATCTCTTCGACTTTGTACGAGGTCTTGCGGATCGCCTGCATGGTGGCCTCGGCCTCGTTCATCAGGCGCGCGCCCGTGTTCGCGAGGCTCGACGTCGAGCCCGCCGAATCGTGCGCCTGGTGCGCATTGCCCGCGTTGTTGCGCACGGTGGCGGTGAGCTGCTCCATGGCGGCCGCCGTTTGTTCGAGCGAGCCCGCTTGCGCTTCCGTGCGCGCGGAAAGATCGGCGTTGCCCGCGGCGATCTCGCGCGCGGCCGTGGTGAGGCTGTCCGTGGAACGGCGCACGTTGCCGATCAACGTCGCCATGCCCACGTTGACGCCATTGATGGCGTCGAAGATCGCCCCGATCTCGTCGCCGCGTTTGACCGGCATCTGCTTCGACAGATCGCCCGCCGCGAGACGGCGCGCGGCGGCGGCCGCATCGAGCAGCGGCTGCGCGGCATGACGCCTGACCACGCCGTACATGAGCGCGCCGAGGAGCGCCGCGATGGCGAGGTCGGGCAACAACGACGTCCACGCCCAAGGCGCGGCGGCAAGTCCCGTGAGCTGCTGCGCGCCACGCCAGCCGAGCAGCAGCGCGGCCGCGCCGCCCGCCGCGACGAGGCCCA
This sequence comes from Paraburkholderia unamae, assembly GCF_003268775.1. Taxonomy (GTDB): domain Bacteria; phylum Pseudomonadota; class Gammaproteobacteria; order Burkholderiales; family Burkholderiaceae; genus Paraburkholderia; species Paraburkholderia unamae. Next base: position 151,842 of record NZ_QLSU01000013.1, on the reverse strand, counting down.
TTTTCTCGGCCAGCGTGAGCATGCGGATGTTGGCGATGTCGACGCCCACCGAGAAGATGCCGATCACCCTGCCCCGCGCATCCACGATCGGCTGATAGTCGACGATGAACTTGCGGCCCGCCACGACCATATAGCCGTAGTAACCGGTGCCCGCGCGGTTGTGCGTATAAGCGGGATGCGACCGGTCCATCACCACGCCCACCGCACGCACGCCTTTCGCGTCCGTCACGTTGGTGGCGACGCGCACGAAGTCCTCGCCCGCAAGCACGAAGATCGAGGAAATGCCGCCCGATTCGCGGCCCCAGTCGTCGAGAACCGTGTGATTCAGGTTCACCTGAACCGCGCCGCTCAGCAGGACGGGCGTGGCGCGGTCGCCCACGGTGACTTCACGCGTGGCGTCGAGCGAGAATCCCGCCGGATAGCGGGCCTCCAGGGCTTTATATAAGCGGCGAACCTGGCTTGTAAGCGGGCGAAACCTGATCATGTCGAACGTCACTCTCCAACGGCGCTGAGTCGATCGCCGCGCAGCCTGACTATCCTCTACGCGACATCCCATCATTCAATATCGGCAGGCGGCGTCCGATTTAAAGTGCCGGATGGCCTGGTGCATCCCCGGATTGTCCGGAACGCCGGGGCATGACCTGGGCGCTCCGGGCGTTGCGTACACGCATGCCCCTTGCATGAAAAATGCCGTATGTGGGGAATCGCGGGGCTCGCAATATGATTCGTATGCCGAATCAATTTTCGATGTAATTCGCGCGATCACTCCAATCACTTCGTTATCCGAATCAATAGGGTTTTGGTTCTCTCGGCTCGTGCAATGATCGCCGTCGCATCGAAGCGACAGGCCATCAGCGCGGCGAACCCACGCTCGCCACGGCATGCGCAGAGCCGGAAACCTCGGTTCCGGTGTACATGGCGTCTCCTTGCCGGATCGGACGTCAACGGGCTTTCGCCATAGTGTCGACAGTTAGAGTCGATCCAAGGGGATATTTCGCGAAATATCGGAATTACTTCGCTTTACTGTATACACAACGGCTAATGACATGCGGTCGTGAAAGCATGGGCGACAGCGGATTTGTTACAATTGCAGGCGCTGCGCTCGGTCGCGGCGCCTCGGGAGTAAGTGGATGGATGAAGACGTCGGCGTGGCAGTCGCCCAGGAAGCGGGCGAGCAGACGTCCGTGGCCGAGATCGTCGACTGGGTGGCGCGCGGCATCATCGAAGGCCGCCTGCGCCCCGGCGACGACCTGAATTCGGTCGATCTCGCGAAGCGCTTCAGCGTAAGCCGCACGCCGGTGCGCGAGGCGCTGTTCGCGCTCACGCGCGAAGGGCTCGTCGACTGGTCGCCGCGCCGCCGCCCGCGCGTGGCCGCCATGAGCCTCAAGGAAGTGCGCGAGATTTACGGGCTGCGCGCCCTGCTCTACGGCCAGGTGTCGCTCGCCATTGTCGAGCACGCCACGGACGAGGACATCGAGGCGCTATGGCGCGCGCACCGCGAGCTCGCCGAAGTCGCCACGAAAAGCGACGTGGACGGCTACTTCCGGGCCAACGTCGCGTTTCGCGACCTGGAACTGCGGGTGAGCCGCAACGGCATCTTCAAGGAGGTGCTGGACTCCATGCGCATGCGCACCAACCGCCTGCGCCACCTGAGCACCTCGCTGCCGGGGCGTTTGCAGCGCTCGTGCACGGATCACCAGCGGCTGTGCGAGGCCTACGCCGAGCGCGACGGCGTGCTCGCCGCAGCGCTGAACCGCTCGATCGTAATGAGCGCCTTGCAGGCCATCGAAGCGGCCTGGGACAGCCTGCGCTAGGCAGCCAGCAAATCAGCCAGGGGCATGCCGTTCGTGGCCCCTTTTATTTACGGGAATTCGCGTTGAACAGCACGCCCCGCCCTGCCCGCCAAGCTTGCCGAAAGGCCGGGGATACAAGATACTTGACGATTCGACCGAATTCCCTCCGCATTTTCGTTATTCCGGGTTCTTTCTCATCATGAGCACAATTCTCGAAAGCCTTCCGATCGGCCAAAAGGTCGGTATCGCGTTCTCCGGCGGCCTCGACACGAGCGCCGCGCTGCACTGGATGAAGCTCAAGGGCGCCGTGCCCTACGCTTACACCGCGAACCTCGGCCAGCCCGACGAAGACGACTACGATTCGATCCCGCGCCGCGCGACCGAATACGGCGCCGCGGGCGCGCGCCTGATCGACTGCCGCGCGCAGCTCGTGGCCGAAGGCATCGCCGCCCTGCAATGCGGCGCGTTCCATATCTCGACCGCCGGCGTCACGTACTTCAACACGACGCCGATCGGCCGCGCCGTCACGGGCACCATGCTCGTGGCCGCGATGAAGGAAGACGGCGTCAACATCTGGGGCGACGGTTCGACCTACAAGGGCAACGACATCGAGCGTTTCTACCGCTACGGCCTGCTCGTCAACCCGGACCTGAAGATCTACAAGCCGTGGCTCGACCAGCAGTTCATCGACGAACTGGGCGGCCGCTCGGAAATGTCGGAGTTCATGCGCCAGTCGGGCTTCGAGTACAAGATGTCGGCCGAGAAGGCCTACTCGACCGACTCGAACCTGCTCGGCGCGACGCACGAAGCGAAGGACCTCGAAAGCCTGGAAAGCGGCATCAAGATCGTGAACCCGATCATGGGCGTGGCGTTCTGGCGCGACGACGTCAAAATCGACCGGGAAGAAGTGACGATCCGCTTCGAGGAAGGCCAGCCGGTCGCGCTGAACGGCCAGACCTTCCCGAACGCCGTCGAACTGCTGCTCGAAGCGAACCGCATTGGCGGCCGTCACGGTCTGGGCATGAGCGACCAGATCGAGAACCGCATCATCGAGGCGAAGAGCCGCGGCATCTACGAAGCCCCGGGCCTCGCGCTGCTCCATATCGCCTATGAGCGCCTCGTGACGGGCATCCACAACGAAGACACCATCGAGCAGTACCGCGAGAACGGCCGCCGTCTGGGCCGCCTGCTGTACCAGGGCCGCTGGTTCGACCCGCAAGCCATCATGCTGCGTGAAACGGCCCAGCGCTGGGTCGCGCGCGCCATCACCGGTGAAGTGAAGGTCGAACTGCGCCGTGGCAACGACTACTCGATCCTCAGCACGAAGTCGGACAACCTGACGTACCAGCCGGAGCGCCTGTCGATGGAGAAGGTCGCCTCGACGTTCTCGCCGAAGGACCGTATCGGCCAGCTCACGATGCGCAACCTCGACATCGCCGACACGCGCGAGAAGCTGCGTGTGTACTCGCAGGTGGGGCTGCTCGCGCCGGGCGCTGCCTATACGCTGCCGCAACTGAACGACGAGAAGAAGTAAGACGTCGCGGGTTGGGTTGAGAAGAAGGGGGAAGGCATCGCGCCTTCCCCCTTTTTTATTGCCTGGCGTGCTCGTGCCGTGTGGGTCGACGCGGTGGTGAGAGGCGCAGAGTTTTCCACAGATTTTCTGGACAAGCTTGTGGAGAACGCCTGGAACGAATACCCCAAGCCATTGATCCGTCTGATGTTTTGGTCCGTGAGCCGATGCGAGGCACGATGCGCTCGTTAGCGCGTCACGGCTGGCTCATCGGCGCGCCGAAACGTCAACACGCCTGCCTGCCCTTCAGCCACCAGGCGTCTTCCTCAACGCTCACAACATCGCAAGCTGCTTCATCTTCCCGTACACGAACTGCCCGAAGTACCACGACAGATCGGAGTGGTTGAGGATGTTCGCATCGGAGAGCGCGCCCGCCTCGAGCTTCAGGCGGCGCAGCATGAGCTTGCCGGCCTGCGAGGCGATATAGAGCCGCACGAGCTCCTTGCGGGTCTTCTCGTCGGCCGATTCGAAGTGCTCGCGGCCTCGCGTGACCTCGTCGTTGCGCTGCGTCCTCGCCTCTTCGTCGCGCGCGGCGATGCTCTGCTTCACCGCCGTGTTGGTCTCCGTCTTTGCGGTTTCCTGCGCGGTCGCGGCGATGGCCAGCTCGCTCTGGATCGCCACCATCTTGCGCTCGGCCTCCGAGACCTGCCAGTTGTGGCTCAGCGCCTTCATCAGATAGCCCGCAGGGCTCTTGGTCACCTTGCCCTGGTTGAGCCTGAAGCGCGTGTATTCGATCGCCTGCTGGATGCGCTCGTCGGTCCAGCTCATGCGGTGCTCCGCGATCACGTCGAACTGCTTGTTGCTGAGCCCGAACTCCTCCTTGAGCGTGAGCAGCAGATCGTGCGCGTCGGGCTGCCGGCTCAGCAGCGCCGCAACCGTGTCCTTGCGCTTCATGCGGAAGCGGATCTTGTTGATCTTGCGCGAAGTCTCCGAGTCGGCCCGGGTCTCGTAGTTGAGATCGATGTCGGAAAGCTCATTGATCTGGCGCACCGCCGGATCGAGATACTTGGGCCGAAAGTGCTTGAACTCCGACGCGCTCGTACCGAGTTTGCCGGGCCAGCGCCGCATGACGTCGAGTTCGATCCAGTCCGTGATGCCGGCCGCCACGAAGGGCATCACATAGTCGTAAATCGCGCGCGCGTAGGTTTGCGAGAACGATGCCGTGATGCACAGGTTCAGCCAGTGGTGCTTGTCGGGGCCCGTGATGTGACGCAGCATCAGCGGCGGGATGCGAAACTGGATACGCCCCTTGCCGATCTTGACGCTGCCCATCAACTGCTCGGAAATCCACTGGTCGTCTTCGTTGGGCGCGCGGTCGGGCGGCGTGTCGGTCACTTCGATCAGCACGCGCTGCGCTTCCTTGATCACGCTCTGCAAATGGCGCACGTTGCGGCTTTCGTAGCGCATGAGCCACTTGAAGTAATTCAGGTCGACGTCATAGGTCTCGCGCGGCGTTGGCTCCTGGGCGGCGACGAAATAGGCGGCATCGATAAAGCGGCGCGAAGAGAGGCCGAGCCCGTTGATGGCGACGAACACGTTGTTGCGCTGAAAGCCGATCTCGCGCGTACTCTCATTGATCGGCTGGCCGGACATCTCCTCAAAGAGACCCAGCGCCATCTGCTGTGTTGTTGTCCTTCGCCCGCTCTCCTCCGACATACGCACGCTCTCCCGGTCGACATTGGCGGGCACTCTATCACTCCGCAAACACAAGTCAACACAATAAACGTTACCTCAAACACGGGTCTGGTTCGTCTCGCGCACAAAAAACGTACCTCATTGCACAAATATCTCTACACCTCCTGCACATAAAACGGCAACGACTTGCACATAAAACGGGGCATCGAGCACATAGAACGGTGCTTTTCAGAGACAACCCTTTGATATTAAAGAACTCTATGGCCTACGTTAGTGGGTTCGTAGGTTTTTGTCTTTAAGTAAACAAACAAACCGAGCTCCGAAAACAGACACTCGGCGAAAATTTTGACGGCATGTGTCTCGCGATACGGTGAAAAGATTCAGGCATCACAATGCGGGAAAGCGCGGTGCTTCAAAGGCTTGCCTCGAGGAAACCAAAGTCGACTTTCGGCGATCACCGGTTCCTGAGGGGGTGATTCGCTTCCTGAGGTAACGATTTCTGTGCAGCAGCGGAGTGCAGAGGCAGTGGTTTATGTGCACGGGCTGTTTTGAGGCATCTATGGCGGGGTTTGAGGTGCCTGGATGGTGGCGCGCAAGAGGTAACGAAATTTGTGCTGACTGCTGCCACTCGTGGATGGCAACGGATTTTGTGCAGATCCCGTTCCGCGATCGACGACGGTAACGTTTATTGTGCACTTGCCTTGCCAGGGCCTTCTTCGGCCTTCCAACCTGAGGTAACGGAAATTGTGCAAGTCGCGCAACGGGCGGTGTGCGGGCGAATTTGCCCTTGGAGACCAACGAATCCGGCGCGGCGCGGTGAGCGGATGGAACGAAGGTAACGCTTTTTGTGCAGTGCAGTGCGCGGAATGCCGCGACAAACCTTATGGGGGCGCAGACGGTAACGTTTTTTGTGCATCTGTGGCTGGAGAACGACTCATCAGAAATACAGTTGCACAAAAACCGTTACTCTTCGTTCTGCGAGACGGTGACCGAAACCCGAAGTGGCCGAATCGCACAAAATCCGTGACCTTGCGCCGTGGCACGCTTCCCTGCGCGGATAGCCGGACGGTGCAGCAGTTTCAAACTGCACAAAAAACGCGACCTTGGTGCTGCGAAGGTGTTGCTGCCCCCTCACGGTTTGCCCAAAAAATAGGCAACCCGCAAAAAACGGCTTTAAAGCGCTGCTGGCGGCTTTGGGCAGTTCACTGGTATTTGGGCCTTGGACGGACCCCGCGAAGCTCATATAGCGCGTTTTGGAGGGTCATTTTTTCCCATATCGCCCTCAATTAGTGTGTTTTCATACGCTTTTGCTGTATTCTACGCTTTATCCAAATTCTGATAAAAAGCGTATTAATGGCGAAGACTATCGAATTGCCGTCGATCGATCGACGCGTGGACCTTTCAGCGATCACTGAATTTGCCGAAGAGGCCGGCCGTCTTTCCGAAGAGCTTCGGGAAATGATGCTGGCGCCGCGGCCGCGAAAGATGGCGCCCACGTTTACGTCCGCGCAGGTCGCCGAGCTTTGCGGCATTGACCGCATCAAGCTCAACAACCTGCTGGCCACTCGCGAAGGCTTGCCGCAAGGCGTGGCGCAGGGCTCCGGGCGAAGCCGGGTCTTCACCCTGCCCGAGGCGCGAACCTGGGTGCAACAGGTTTCCGATATCTACCAGACACCGCTTCATACCGGCGTGCGCGACGCGGACGGCAAGGTGCTGCTCGTCGCGAACTTCAAGGGCGGGTCGACGAAAACGACCACGACCATGTGTCTCGCCCAGGGCCTCACGCTGCGCGGCCGCAAGGTCCTGCTCATCGACCTGGATCCTCAAGCTTCGCTGACGGAATTGTGTGGACTGTATGCAGAGAAGGAAGTGACCGAAGACAGCACTGTCCTTCCGTTCATCTACGACCCGCATATGGAAGGCGGCCTGCTTAACTTCGTGCAGGAAACGTACTGGGATGGTCTCGATGTCATTCCGGCGCACCCTACGCTCTTTTCCGCCGAGTTCCATATTCCGGGCACGGTGATCAAGAACCCGGGATTCAAGTTCTGGGATCTGTTGCGCCAGGGCGTGGTGGCGCTGCGCAAGCAATACGATTACATCATTCTGGACACGGCGCCTTCGCTGTCTTATCTGACCATCAATGCGCTCATGGCGGCCGATGCGATGGTCATGCCGCTCGTGCCCGAAAGCCTGGACTTCATCAGCTCGGTTTCTTTCTGGAGCCTCTTTTCGGACCTCGCGCACACGATCATGGAGCGCGGCGACGAAAAGACCTACGACTTCGTTTCCGTGCTGCTTTCGAAGGTGGACTACGGCAAGACGTCGTCGGCGCCGGTCGTGCGCTCCTGGGTGCAGCGGACTTACAAGGACTGGGTGAACGCGCTGGAGGTGCCGGCAAGCTCCGCGATGAGCAACGGCGCGCTCGCGATGGCCACCGTGTTCGACATCAGCAAGGGCGATCTCGCGGACAAGACGGTCGCGCGCGTGCGTCAGCCACTGACTGACTATGTGCGCTGGATCGACGATCTCTACGTAGAACAATGGAGGGCCGGCAAGTGAGTTCATTTCGCGACAAGATGGCGGCGAAGACCGCAGAGCTCGGATCGTCTTCGGAGCGGGCCGCGCCAGAACGGCCGGCCGCGGTCGCACCGGCGGAGCCGCGCCGCAGCAGCGCGTTCAAAACCGGCCCCGGCATGCTGGGCGCGCTGGCCGTTGCGCAGCAACGCATCCAGGAACTGGAGACGACGAGCGACAAGCTCATGCTTCCCGTGAACGCGATTCAGCCGAATCCTTGGCAGCCGCGCAAGATTTTCAGCGACGAAGGGCTGGCTTCGTTGGCCGAATCCATTCGCGAGGTCGGGCTCGTCGAGCCGGTCGTCGTGCGTCGCGCGGACAACGGCTATCAGTTGATTGCCGGCGAACGCCGTCTGCGTGCGCACGTTCTGATTCAGGCGGAGGAGATCCGCGCATCGGTGATCGAGTGTTCCGACCAGGACATGGCGGTCCTCGCGCTGGTGGAAAACGTGGGCCGCGAAGATCTGACTGATTATGAGATTGGTCAATCACTGCGTCGCGCCGAGCGTGAATTTCCGACCCGTAAGCGCATGGCCGAGGCGCTCGGCATGTCGCGCAAAGGCCTGTACCGTTTTCTGGCATTTGAGAATCTCCCCGATTTTATTCGCCGAGATCTCGATTTGAATCCGCGGCTGCTGGGCGGTTCGGCGGCCGACGAGGTGGTCTCGGCGATCAAGAAGTTCGGGACAGCGGGTCTTTCGGCGGCGCGTGAATTGTGGCCGGCCGTTGTCGAGCGCACGCTCGATCAGGGCAAGCTGGCCGCCGCGATTGGCGCGCAGGCGAGCCGCGGGGAGTCGATCGAAAGCGTTTCCGAGCGCAGCATCGAGAAGATTTTTTCCGGTAAGAGCCACGCTGGGAGTATCACGAAAGATACCAATAGCTTCACCGTGAAGCTGAAGACGGGCGTGCTGTCGGATGCGCAAGAGACGCAGATTCGCGAACTGATTAGCCAGCTTTTCAATGTGAAGCCCGGCTGAACTGGGTGTTGCTGGATGGATTGAGTTTGGAGCCCGCTTCGGCGGGCTTTTTCTTTTCCTACTCGGTTTTGGTGGTGTGTCGAGTCGACACACGGTGGGGTTGGCGAACGGTGTTGGGTAGACGGGGCGCAGGAACAAGGGGCTTCGATAAGGCGTGTGTCGACTCGACACAAAGGCGCGGGAGGTGAGGGTTGTTGTGTGGCATCGCCTGCGGGGCGTGTGAATCTCGTTTTGGGCGACTTTCGGCGTGCTTCGAGGTGCGGTGTGTCGATTCGACACACGGTGCGGCTGACGCGTGGTGTCGAGTAGGCGATGGGCTATCGGGTCTCGGGAGCAAACCGGCTTCGATAAGGTATGTATCGAGTCGACACACGGATGCGAGCGCTGAGGATGGTTGCTGTTTGGCATCCCCTACCGGTATGGGTGGATCCCGTGCTGGCTCCTTTTCGGCGTGCCTCGATGTGATGTGTGTCGAGTCGACACAGGTGGCAAGTGCTAACGGCGGTTGTTTCGTGTGACGGCCTCAGAAGGCGAGATGGACTTGTGGCGCTTAAGTTTGCGCGTATCTTGCCGCGCCATGTGTCAGGTTGGCCCGGTGCGGTGAGCATCTCGGCCGACGCTGGCCTTGCGTTACGTGCCGTTATAGGGAGTCTTCCCGGAGGAGCACCACTGTGCTCGATGCCTGTGTGTCGACTCGACACACGGGGGCGGTTGCGACGTCTCACGGGGACGATTGCGTCACGCTACAAGGGGCGCGCTCGGTGCCTTCCTGCGGAGTGTGTCGAGTCGACACACAGTGTGGCGCAAAGCTAACCGTTGCGTCTGAACGATCGGCCCGCGCCCGACTACGGAGAGGGGCGTTGTTCCGGTCTTCGTCGGACTGCGAGTCAATGGGACGCATCTTGATGCCGCTCACCGACTCCGTGATAACGCACACGGCATGTAGCGCTGCGTGCCGCTTCTATGCGACATAAGCGTTGGCGTGACATCCGGCCACGCTTGTCGTGTGTCGACTTGACACACGACAAGCTCGGGATCCTCGTTGAGGCCCATTCGGACACCGGCCGCACAACTGCTCGAAAGCGCTGCCGTCTGGAGACGAGCCTTGATCCAGACTATAGTGCGCCACACAATTAGCGTGTCTCGAATCGACGTGCAAATCTTCAAAGTCTCACGTGGATGAAGCTCAAGGCAGATGCTTTCGATCGCCTCAAACGCACCCGGTCCCTTGCGCTAATGTCAGGACAAGAGGGGGATGTCAAGGATCGATGCAAACCGCAATCGGTGCGCCAAGCCGTCGGGAACTTGATTGGCTGTCGCGTCTGCTAATACGTGAGACGACCTCGGAGCCAATCCTTCCACTAGAGGTTCTCATGCTGTGTGTCGAGTCGACACACAGCACCCGCCCGACTCGTAGCTGCCGGCGACCAGCTGGAATTCGGTACGCGCGCCCGCATGACAAGCGCTGGGGATCGACTGGCCAGGCAGCCAGTGATTTTGTTGGCCGCGCGTCATACCCTGGCAAGCCGTGTGTCGACTCGACACAGCTTGTCCTGACAAACTCCCGCATGCGCCACTCGCAACGCGTCGCCGATCAATCAGCCACGGCGTGAATCTTGGCGGATCAAAGTTCTACCTATCGATAGGGGCAAGCGGCTCGGCGCAGTCAGTGGCAGGCGTGGCTAACGTGTCCAGACGGAGTGGGCCCAAGAACGGGCGTCACACCCGCCCGTCGAATGCTCCAAATCGGATGCGAGTCCCGTACAAGCGGCCTGACCGTGCGCGATCCAAAATCGACGTCTTCAGTACACATTGATGAGGTGCCGCGAGACGCGCCTCGATGACTCATCAAACTCACGACGAGCACGCGTCCGCCTATATGAAGCGCACGAGAGATTCGCTGTACGGCCAATGGGTGGCCTGTATTGCACGTGCTTGCTTGCTCGTCATAGGAAGAGGGCGCTGGCGCGACTCCGCCACGGGACGGCAAAACTCGTGTGGCGTGTGTCATGGGCAATTCGCCGTTTGCCTTCAACTCAAAACGTCTGACGTGTGGCAATGGAAGCGCGTGGTGACTATGTGCTGTACACGAGTTCCCATCCCAGATGCACAGTCCTGCATACGCTTAAAATGCAACTAACCGAATGGTGATTCGTCTCCCACCGCACGAGTGCCAGCCCAACCGACCATTCAACCACAGCCTCCACCGCGGCAATCGTGAGGCGAGCACATGCAGCAACTAACCCGCACGCCGGAGGGCAGAGAAACTAGCCATTGGCATCACCGCCTCTTTACGCGCCCAACCTGCCTACTTGCCGAGCACAACCCATCAAACTCCACGTCCAAGCCCGTGAAACAATTCACGAAAAACGGAGAAATCCGCTAAAGCCTTACCCATAAACAACTTCAGGCCGAAAACCAACCAAATTCTAGGTGATGTTTCACGAATTCAAGAATTCTCCGACCCCGAAACACGGCTGAGAGAGCCGAACTTGCACAAAAACTGGTACCTAGCCGGCATCTCGTACGTTTCACTACGTATTCTGTAGTTCTCAGTAAAGCGCACCCAAACCAGCCACCGCCACCATCCTTCCACCGGCCCACACGCCTCACGCCAACATTCCAAGCGCTGTCTGCAACACCGCGCGCTTGTACTTCGCCTGCTGCTTCGGCAAAGCGGAAAACACCTGCAAGACATGTCCATAGGCAACCGTCTTGCTGATCCCGTTGAGCAGCATGAAGAACAGCACGTCCGCGTCGACCACCTTCAGCGCCTTACGCTTTCCCGCGTCGCTCAGCAGCGGAACGAGCACGTCGTGATACGGCCGAACGATCCGCTCCACGAGCAGATCGAAGCGCTCGCCTTCCTCGGTTGCCGCAGTCGCGAAGAAAAGTCCGATATCGGGTTCGTTGAACACCTTGTCGATGTAGATCTCAAGCGCTCGTTCCACGCGTTCGCGCGCGCCGAGTGCCGAGGCACGCAAACTCGCCGTCGCCGCGACCATGGGCCCGGTGTGTTCCGCGATCTGTTCGACCACGGCTTCCCAGAGCGCGTCCTTGGAACCGAAGTGATGCGCGAGCAGCGCCGCATCGACGCCTGACTCGCGCGCGATCTCGCGCACGCTCGTGGCGTCGTAGCCACGCTTCGCGAAAGTGTTGCGCGCGTTGCGCAAGAGCTTGTCGCGGCCGACCGAGGCGCCTTGCGCGGGTCTGCCGCGCGTGCGCTTTACCGCTGGCGACGTGTCCGGGGACGCTGCCTTTTTCATGCGTATCGACAGTTTTGGGGGCAATGAAGGAGAAAAGGGGAGAGGGCGCGCAGCGCTCCCCTCACTCGACGCAAGCCATGGCGCGATCGCGTCGCGCACGCGCGGCATCGAGCGCCTGCTCGTGCTCGGCGATCTTTTGCGGCACCGCTTCGCGCAGGAATTCGACCAGCGTCTTGATCTTCGCGTCGAGATACTGGCGCGAAGCGTAGAGCGCGTAAATATTGTGCGGTAGCGTGCGCACGTCGGGCAGCACCTGAATCAGGCTGCCTTCGCGAACGCACTGAAGCGCGGTCGGCACCGGCAGCAAGCCAATGCCCATGCCCGCCTGGGCGGCCTGTGCGAGTGCTTCGGCCATATTGACCGTAAGCGGCGCAGGTTTCGGTGTCCGAAACGAATTCGGTTCCACGTCTTCGAAGACCCACTGTGCCGAGGGCATGTCCTGCAAATTGAGTTGCAGGCAGGTGTGGTGTTCGAGATCCGCGAGCGTGCGCGGCGTGCCGCGCCGCGCCAGGTAGTCAGGCGCCGCGCACAGCACCGAGCGCGTGGAGCCGAGGCGTTGCGAAACGAGCGACGAGTCTTTCAGGTTCTGCGCGACGACGATCGCCACGTCGAACTTTTCCTCGAGCAGGTCGGGCGTGCGTTGCGAGAGCACGAGATCGACGCGGACATCCTCGAACTGCGCCGTGTATTGCGCGAGCAGCGGCGTGAGGTAATGCTGCCCGAAGCTGGCCGTGGCGTGAATGCGCAGCCTGCCCGCCGGTTGCGCGCTCGCGCCCATTGCCTCGGCGTCGGCCAGTTCGACCTGGTTGAGGATACGCTCGCAGTGCGAGAGATAGCGGCGGCCCGCGTCGGTCAGCGAGATCTGCCGTGTGGTGCGATTGAAAAGCCGGGTTTGCAGGCTCGACTCGAGTTCCATGATCGCGCGTGACACGGCGGCCGTGCTCAGCGACGCGCGCGCGGCCGCCTTGGCGAATCCCCCCGCTTGGGCGACCCTAATGAACATCTTCATGCTGCCCAGTTTGTCCATCTGATTCGTGTTGCTTTGGGGGCAATGCGCCGCGTCTTGCCGTGATGCGTGCGGGAATGAGGCGTACTGCGGGTGAAAGCGCGTCGCCGCGCCGTGGGGCTGCCGCCAATATTCAGCAGTCGATGAAATAATTCTACTGTGCCGCAAGTGCGCATGTCAAAGCACGACCGTGCATGTCGATTAAAATTGGGCCGCAATGCGCGCCTGCTTGCACAATTCAGCGGGCATCGCCCTTTTTTCCAATCAGCGCCACGAAATACAAAAGAGGACTCGTCGTGAAGTTCATCCACGCGGCAGACATCCACCTCGACAGCCCGCTACACGGACTGAGCGCCTACCCCGACGCGCCCGCCGCGCAGTTGCGCAACGCCACGCGCGAGGCCTTGCGCCTGCTTGTCGATCGCGCGATCGAAGAAGAGGTGGCCTTCGTCATCATTGCAGGCGATCTTTACGACGGCGACTGGAAAGACCACAACACCGGCATTTATTTCGGCCAGCAAATGGGGCGCCTGCGCAAGGCCGGCATTCGCGTTTTCGCGCTGTGGGGCAACCACGACGCGGAAAGCGAAATGACGAAGAAACTCACGCTGCCCGACAACGTGGTCGTGTTCAATCATCGCAAGCCCGAAACGCATCGGCTGGACGAATTTAAAGTCGCGCTGCACGGCCAGAGTTTCAAGGACAAGGCCGTGGTCGATAATCTCGCCGTGAGCTATCCGGCGCCGGTTTCCGGGCACTACAACATTGGCGTGCTGCATACCGCGCTCGAAGGCTATGCCGCACATGCGAGCTACGCGCCGTGCACGCGCGCAGAGTTGAACGCGAAGGGCTACGACTACTGGGCGCTGGGCCACGTGCACGAGTTCCAGCAGTGGACGGAACAATCGACCATCGTATTTCCCGGCAATTTGCAGGGCCGGCACATCCGGGAGACGGGCCGCCGCGGGGCGGTGCTCGTGACCGTCGAGGGCGGCCGCACCGAAGTCGAGCGCCTTTATCTCGACGTGCTGCGTTGGGAGTCGGTACACGTCGATGCAAGCGACTGTCTGAGCATTGCCGATCTGGCGCGTAAGATCGGTGCATCGCTTGAAGCGCTGCTGGACGTCGATCCTCATGTGCCGCGCGCCGTGCGCGTGACGGTGACCGGCAAGTCGCCGGCCCACGGTCTTTTCTTCGGGCGTGCCACGCAATTGCGCGCGGAGGTGCTCAACCAGATCGGCATCATCGGCAACGAAAAACTGTGGCTGGAAAAGGTCAGGCTCGAAACCAGCGAGGCGGATACGGCCGCCTCGCAAAATGAGCAACTCGAAGCGCTCGCGGATCTCAAGCAGATTCTCGAAGCGGCCGCGCAAGACCCTGAATTTCTTGCGCTGCTCGAACGCGATCTGCGGCCCTTCGTCGGCAAGGTGCGCAGCGAAGTCAAGGAAGACGCGCCGCTGCTCGAACTGGCCCGCGACGGCAAACTCGCCGCGCTGGTGGAGCAGGTGGGTCCTGCGCTGCTCGCGCGCCTTTCCACGGGGGAATAAGCCATGCGTGTGAAGCAACTCGATTTGATCAAATACGGCAAGTTCACCGATACGACCTTGCCGTTCCCGCACGCGGCACACGATTTCCACGTCATCGTGGGGCCGAACGAAGCAGGCAAATCCACGGTGCGTACCGCTGTGTCGGAACTTTTGTTCGGCATGCGCCTGCAAACGCCGCTCGACTTTCTCCACAACACGCCGGAACTGCGCATAGGCGGCGCGCTGGAGAACGGCGCGAGCGAGCAGCGGTTTCATCGCGCGCGCGGCCGCAATTCGCTGCGCACGCCGCAAGACGACAAACTACCCGACGATTTTCTCGCCGCGTTTCTCGACGGCGCGAGCAAGGAATTTTTCGAACAGATGTTCGGCCTCGATCACGCGCGGCTCGTGGAAGGCGGCCGCAGCATTCTCGACGCCTCGGACAAACTCGGTCAGGTGCTGTTCGAATCGGCCGCTGGCGTAGGGAGCCTCGGCCCCGTGCGCGAAGAACTGGAAAATCGTGCGACCGAACTCTGGGCGCCACGACGCAGTGGCAGTGCGTATGCACAGTCGGAAACGCAGTTCACGGAGGCAACGGGCGAACTGAGGGCCGCGCAGGTGCGCACGCGCGATTGGGTCGAAAAGAAGGAAGCGCTGGAAACGATCGAACAGGCCATCGAAAGCCTGCGGACCGAACAACGCGGCCTCGAATCGCAGCGCTCCAGACTGGAGCGCGTGCGACGGCTCGCGCCGTATCTCGGCGAACTTTTGCTCAAACAGAATGCGCTGGCCGAGTTGGGCGACGTGATCGATTTGCCGCCAACGGCGTATGCCGACCTGCTCAAGGCGCAAGCCGACATCGCCGCCGAGCGCAAGGTGCAGGAAGCGCGGCAGGCGGATCTCGCAGGCAAGGAAGCGGCGCGCGATGCGATCGAACCCGATCGCGCGGCCCTGTCACTCGCAGCGGAAATCGACGCGCTCGATGATTTGCGCGGCGTATGCGTGAATCATCCTCGCGAACTGGTCGTGCGCGAAACTGAAATACAGGGCCATCTCGACGCCGCGTTCGACGCCGCCGCGCAGCTCGACTGGCCAACCGACGAAGCGGGACTGCGCGCCGCGCTGCCCGGCGCACTCGCGCTAAAGACGGTGACGAATCTCTTGCGCGAGCATGGCGTGCGCGAACAGGCGCTCGCGACCGCACGCGAAGCGCATGACGAACTCGCGCGCAAACTGGCGCAATTGCGGGACGAACTGGCGCGCCTGCCTGGCATCGACGTGCCGTATGCGTTGCAGGCCGCGCTCGACATCGCGCGCGAGTTTCGCAACAGCGCAATTCAGGAAAGCGCACTCGAACGCGAATTCAAGGATGCGCAACGCGCGCTCGGCGAGAAGCTCGAACAACTCGGACAGTGGCGCAAGCCGGTAGAGGCGCTGCGCGCGCTCGATCTGCCTTCCGTCACGCGGCTTGCCGCGCTTCAAAAGGAGGAGAACGAGCGCATGGGCGCATTGGCTGCCGCGAAAGAAGCGGCGGCGCAAGCGTCGGATGAGATCGGCCGCCTCGACCTGGAAGAAAAGCATTTTACGCAGGGCAACAAGGTCGTCACGAGCGCCGAAGTGCAAGCGGCGCGCACGCGTCGCGACAGCGCGTGGGATGACGTCAAGCAGGCGCGCATTCATCTCGCAGAAGGTGCGCCGGCGGTCGACGATGCCATTCGTTTGGCCGACGAACTGATCGACGCGCAGCTCGGCACCTCGCAGGCGGCGGCCAGATTGCAGACGCTGCGTCAGCAGCTCGAAGCGGCGCGCGAGAACGGTCTACGCAAGCGCGCCGCCACGGGCGAACGCGAGCGCGAGCTCGACGCTTTTCACGCAGCGTGGAAGCAGATTGCCGACGGCGCGCAATTGCCGGGCATGCCTCTTGCTGACATGGCCGCCTGGCTTGCGAATCGCGAAGCCGCGCTCGCCGCGCAAAGCGAATGCGACCGGCGCGCGAGCGACCTCGAAGCGCGCCGGGCCTCGCGCGCGGCGGCGCACGCGGCGCTGCTCGATGCGCTGCGCGTGGTGTCGGACGTCAAAGAAGGCGATGCATTGGCGAGCTTGATCGGCGCGGCCGAAGCCTTCGTGCAGTCGGCGCAAAAGAGCGCCGTGCAGCGCGAAGGTCTGCAAACGCAGTTGCGCGACGCCGAGCGGGCCGACGCAGCCGCGCAATCCCGCCTCGCGACTGTGCAGGATACCTACGAAAAGTGGCAAACGCAGTGGCGCGAAGCGCTCGTGCAAGCCAATCTCGGCGCACGGGCCGCGACGCTCGCGGCCGCCGAAGGCGCTGTCGAGCTTGCCAATGGCGTTGCGGCCGCGATTTCGGACACCGAAGCACCCCGCCATCGCATTCGCGCGATCCGCACACAATTGCAAACTCTCGACGCCGACGCGCGGCGGCTGACCGAGGCGCTCGCGCCCGACTGGCTCGCGTCAAATCGCGGGAAAAGCGACGGAATCGAGCTGGCGCGACGGCTCGCATCGCGCCTTGCGTCGGCGCGCGAGACGGCGAAATCGCTCGCTCAGGCCGAGGCCGACGTGCAGGTCGCGCGCACGCGCGTAGCCGACGCCGCCGCAGCCGTGGCGGGCGCGCAGGCGCGCATCGAGCCGATCCTGAATCTGGCCGGTGTGGACGAAATCGACGCGGCCCTGCCGCTCGCACAGCGCTCGGACGCACGCCGTGCGCTGTCAAACGCAATCGAGGCGGCGCGAGACATGCTGGTGCGCGAGGGGGATGGCCTTGCGCAGGAAGCCATCGCGGCGGAAATCGCGGAGCAGCCGATTGCCGAAGTGCCGGCGCTGCTGGAAACGGTCAAGCAGGAACTCGAAACGCGCGGCCGGATATTGAGCGAGCGCCTGCAACAACAGGTGACGGCCGCCCAGGCATTCGATGCGATCAACGGCCAGGCCAACGCCGCACTCGCGGAAGCGAAACGCCAGGAAGCGCTGAGCGCAATGGGCGAAGCCGCGGAGCAATATCTCGAAGCCGCGACGGCGAGCCGGCTGCTCAAATGGGCAACGGACCGTTATCGCGACCAGAAACAAGGGCCGATGCTGCGCCGCGCGGGAGAAATATTCAGCGGTCTCACACTGGGCGAATTCGCGCGCCTCGTCGTGGACACGGAACGCAATCCGCCCGCGCTGCACGCGCGCCGCGGCAACGGTAAAAGCGTGGAAGTGAATGGCATGAGCGAAGGCACGCGCGACCAGCTTTTTCTTGCCCTGCGTATCGCGGCACTGGAATTGCAGCTGCAAAGCAAGGCGGCGTTGCCGTTCGTCGCCGACGACCTGTTCATCAATTTCGACGACGAGCGCGCAAAAGCCGGTTTCGAGGCATTACGGAATCTTTCCGCGAAAACCCAGGTGTTGTTTCTCACGCACCACGATCATCTTTTGCCGCTGATTCGCGAGGTATTCGGCGCACGGGTCAATGTCGTCGAATTGCAACGCGCGCGGGCCGTGGCGTAGCGGCGTGAAAGTTGCGCAAACAGAATTCACAAACGCGGTGTTTGCGCCACAATCAATAGTCTGATCAGAAAACGTGTTTTGCAGCACAATTCATGTGTTTAAAATTGCCAGTGTGTGTGATTTGACATCATAATCACCCTGTCCTTCGTGACGCCCCGGCAGGCCGAGATCGTATTTCGATCTGCCAATGAAGTCTGAAGGGTGTCCGTAAAATATCGTGAATAAGGAGGTGTACATGGTCACCCTGGATGCAATTCAATTGAAGATTGCAAAACTGCAAAAGCAGGCTGAAACGATCGTCGAAAAGCAGGCTTCGGTCGGACTCGCGAGAATTCGCGAACTGATGGCCAAACACGGCCTGAATCTCGCCGATATCGAACGTTTCGTCGGCAAGAAACGCGGCCGCAAGCCGGGCGCGAGCGCCAAAACGGCAACGAAGCGCGCGGTCGCGGCAAAATACGCCGATCCGAAAACCGGTGCGACGTGGACGGGCCGCGGCCGCGCCCCGCTGTGGATTCGCGACGTGAAAGACCGCTCGAAATTCCTGATCGACGGCAGTGCGGCAAATAGCACGGCAAATGGCGCAGCGAAGCCGGCCAAAAAAACGCGCGCCGCTTCGGGCACGTCGGCGGCGGCGAAAAAGACCGCAACGAAGCGCGCGGCAACGGCCAAACGCGCCAAGGCCGCACCGGCGAAAAAGGCCGCTCCCGCTAAAAAGGCGGCGCGTAAAACGGCGGGCCGCAAGCCCGCTGCAAAAGCGGCGCAAGGCGCTTCGGCAGCAGCTGCCTGAAGTTAGCAGATCGTTAGCAGTTAGCCGCTCGCGATTAAGCGAGAATCACTAGCGAGCAGGTGGCCGCGCCGGCGTTTTAACGCCCGCGGCCACTTTCACATGTGCGGCGCGAAAATACGCCCACTCCCTTACCCGATTACTCATTCCATACCCGATGTCCGGCTTTTCCCTGGCCTCCGGCCTTCTCGTGCCCCACCTTCAATCGCTCAGCGTGCCTGAACTCGTCGGCATCGCGCTTGCGCTCGTGCTGGGCGGCATGGTGAAGGGCGTGACCGGAATTGGCGTGCCGCTCGTGGCCATGCCGATCGTCACGCATTTTCTGCCGGTCAAGGAAGCGGTGCTTCTGCTGTCGATGCCGATCATTCTCGGCAATATTCCGCAGGCGCTCGAAGGCGGCGAAATGCTGCCGACCTTGCGCAATATCGCCGCGCCGTTAATCGGCACGGTCATTGGCAATGTGCTCGGGGTATCGGTGCTGATCGCGCTGGAACCGCATCACGCCCAGGCGGCTTCGGGCGTGGCGTTGATCGTCGCGGCGGTGCTGCTGCTCGTTTCGCCGCGCTTCACGCTCGCGCCCGCGCTCGTCAAGCCGGTGGGTTTCGCGCTCGGCTTCGGGGCCGCGCTCATGGAAAGCATTGCCGCCGTGCCGGGGCCGCTGCTCGCCATGTACCTGATCGCATCGGGCGCGACGGGGCGCACGTTCACCAAGCAGATTGCGATCATTCTCGTGGTGTCGGTCATCACGCTCATCACGACCTTCAGTCACGGCGCACACGCGAATCTCTCGGATCTCGCCGTTTCGGCGGCGGCCAGCCTGCCCGCCATCGCGGGCATGCTGATCATTCGTCCGTTGCGCGACCGGCTGCATCCGCTCGCGTTTCGCATGATCGTGCTGGTGTGCGTGCTCGCCGCCGCCGCGCAAATGATCGTCAAGTCGCACGTGCTGTTCTAACGGCGGCGAACCACGCGGCATTCAATGGCTGATCGCTTCGAGCGAGAGGCCGCGCGTGACGGGGCCGAGCAGAATCATCACGATGCCTACGAGCATCGAAGCGCCGATGAACACCGCCACGCCTGGCACACCGTAATGATGCAGCAGGATGCCGATCGCGAGCCCCGCGAACGCGGCCGCGATGCGGCTCCAC
Organism: Paraburkholderia unamae; assembly: GCF_003268775.1. Classification (GTDB taxonomy): domain Bacteria; phylum Pseudomonadota; class Gammaproteobacteria; order Burkholderiales; family Burkholderiaceae; genus Paraburkholderia; species Paraburkholderia unamae. Next base: position 132,050 of record NZ_QLSU01000013.1, on the reverse strand, counting down.
GAATACACGAAGCCCACCGCGCGCGCCCGGATGCGCGTGGGATAAAGCTCGGCCTGATAGCCGTGATAGGCATACGACATCACGTTCGAAGCGAGCGTGAAAAACACGCCGAGCACGATGAGCACCCACGGCTGCGTCGCCTGTGCGAATAGCGTGATGACCACGGCCATGACCAGCAGGCCGCCGACGATTTGCGTCTTGCGCTCGAACTTGTCGGCAAACCAGACGCCAAGCAGCGGCCCGAACGGATTGGCGATCGCGATCACGAATGCGTAGGCAAGGCTTTGCGTGATATGCACGCCACGCGCGATGAGCAGTGTGGGCACCCATGCTGCGAAGCCGTAAAAGCCGATCACCTGCGCCATGTTGAAGATCGAGAGAATCACCGTGCGCCGCAAATAAGGCGGCCGCAGCACTTCGCCAAGCGAGCCGCGCCCGGCTTTTTCGAGCGCGATCGGACCGGGCGGCGGCAACGCCACGCCTTTTTCGGCGGCCACGCGGCGCTCGATATCGGCCACGATCCGCTCGGCTTCTTCCACGCGCCCGTTGCGCGCGAGCCAGCGCGGGCTTTCGGGAATGTGGCGGCGCAGGAACCACACCACTACCGCGCCCACCGAGCCGATCAGGATCACCACGCGCCAGTAGTCGAGGCCGATCGGGTGCGTGTCCTTGAGGATGAAGGCGAGAAACGCGACCACGGGCACGACGCTGAACGTGATGAACTGGTTCACCGCATAGGCGCGGCCGCGCTCCAGGCTCGGGATCAGCTCGGAAATATAGGTATCGATGGTCACGAGTTCGATGCCAATGCCGATGCCCGCGATAAAGCGCCAGATATTGAGCGCCTGGCCGGAGGTCTGAAACGCCATGATGGCCGTGCAGACGATGTACCAGATCAGCGACCAGGTGAAAATGATGCGGCGTCCGAAGCGGTCGGCGACCTGGCCGAACGCGAGCGCGCCCACCCAGAGCCCGGCGAACGTCGAAAACACGAAGGTGCCGAAACCGGCCACCTTGAGCGGCCCGAGCGCCGAAAAGAAGCCGAGCGATTCCGGCGTGAAGAGGCCGGAATGCACCATGCCTGGCGCGACATAGCCGGTAAAGAACAGATCGTAGAACTCGAATACGCCGCCGAGCGAAAGCAGAATCACCATGGACCAGACGGTGCGTGACGGCGGTAGCCGGTCGAAGCGGGCGGCAATCTCCGCCGATTTTTCAATGGACATCCCGAGGCCTCATTACATTTTGAAAGCATGTGGGGAACAAGGTGTGCATGCATCGATGCCTTGGCAACGCATGCCATAGCACGCAGCTTATTGATGCGGCGACATGGAGGCACCTGGTTGAAACCCAAACGACGCATGCTTCAGGCGAGCGTTCGGGGAGCGCGTCAAACCACGCTCGCGCCCGCGTGGCTCACGCGGTTGCGTCCCGCGTGCTTGGCGGCGTAGAGCGCGGCGTCGGCGGCTTCGATTAGCGCGTTGGGAGAAGTGGCCACGACCGCATCGCGCGTGGCGCATCCCGCGCTTACGGTAACGAGGCCGCCTGAGGCGGGCGAGGGCATGCCGAGCTGCTCGACGGCCTGGCGTGCGCGCTCCGCAAGCGCGGCGGCCTCCTCGGCGCCGGTGTCCGGCAGCACCAGCGCGAATTCTTCGCCGCCGTAGCGCGCGACAAATCCGGAGGACGGGCGCGGGCCGCCCGCGTGGGTGTCCGCAAGGGTATTGGCAAGCGCGCCGGCGACGGCGCCGAGGCACGCGTCGCCGTGCAGGTGACCGAAGGCGTCGTTGTAGTGCTTGAAGTGATCGACGTCGATCATGATGAGCGAGAGCGGCTGGCCGCTGCGTGTCGCGCGATCGAAGGCCGCGCGGAACTGCTCGTCGAAATAGCTGCGGTTATAGACGCGCGTGAGCGCGTCGCGTGCGGCGGCGCGGATCAGCGAGGCATGTTCTTCGGCAAGCTGGCGATAGAGCGCCGTCACTTCCCAAACCAGCACGCACACGAGCACGCCCGGCGCAAACATGCTGAATACGCGCGCGACATACCAGCCCAGCGTGAAGCGCTCGATGCTGAGCGTGTTGAGCGAGGTATCGACGAGCGAGGCCAGCAACGCCACCACGATCCACAAATCGAGCACGAGACGCAGCCGCCCTTTGAGCAGCACGAGTGCGATGGCAATGACATTGAGCGCGCAGATCACGAGACCCGCAGTGTTGCTCGCGATCGCCGCCCCCGGCGCAAGCGCGGGCACAGCCTCAACGTCATGAAACGGCGAAGCGAGATCGACGTGGGTGACGAGCACGCCAAGCAGGGCGGCGATCGCGGCGGGCGCCGCGATCAGCAGCCAGCCGCGCGCGTCGAGGCGCTCGCGCGTGAACGCGGGTCCGGGCAGGCGCTTGCGCACGAGCTCGGCCACGATCACGAACAGCGGAAAGCCGCCGTGCCAGAACACCCACATCCATGCAGCGCTATGCGGGAGCGCGCCGAGCAGCCCGGCACGGGCGAACACGCCCGGAAACATCAGCAGTTGCAGCGCGACGGCGATGGCCGTGAACGCATACGCGCCGCCGAGCGCGGCGAGCATGGCCACGCGCGTGGCCGCGAAGCGCGCGCCGAGCAGAAACGCCGCGATGCCGGAGGTGGTGAAGACCGTGAGCGCGCACATCGGCATGAACGGTCCGATGGCGGGCAGCGTGTCGCGCGCGCGGGGCGCGGCGAGCGCGAGCGTGAGCAGGATCGCGAATGCGCAGACGCTGGCGAAGATCGCCTGCCTGCGTGTTGCCGGTCCGATCAGCAAGCCATCCATTTGGGTCGTTGCGTGTGTGGGGTTCGGTCGGGAAACCATCTGGCATGGAGCCGGCGCGCGATACGTTCGGCAGCCGGGCCGCAGCTCATTGTGCGCCGAATTGGTCATTAGTGGGGCACGGATGCACGAGCCCGCTAATATTGAGTTTCGTATTCGAGCGCGCTACATTGGGCGCGCACATTTGGGTCTCGCCCGATTGGTGAAACTGGTGAATGCGTCGTGCGGACTTGCCTCATGTAATTCGGATGTAAGGATCACTGATGATGCATCGCGTATCGCGTGAGCGCCGCGAAGCCGATGGCTGGCTCTCCGGTCGCGCGGGCGAGGCGCGGCTTGGCTGGGTCGCGCTGGCGCTGGGCGTCGTGCTCGGCGTGCTCGCTCTCGTGCCGGATCTGCCGCTCGATGCGCGCGCGTGCGCCGTGCTGTCGAGCGCGTGCCTCAATCTTTTCATCGCCGTTTTCGGCACGCGCTTGCCGGCTTCGCGCGCGCCTCGCGGCGAGCCTGTCACCCGAACCTTGCTGCACGTCGCGCGCCTCGCCCTGCGGCGCGATTCGCAAGTCGCGGAAATGCGCGGCCTGCTGCTTTCGCTTCCGTGGCAAGGGTGGGTCGCGCCGCTTGCCGCGCTCGTTTCGTTCGCGCTCAACGTCTATGCGTGGATGCGCCCCGCGTATGCGTTACCCGTTGCGCAACGCGGGGCCGCGCCTTTGCTCGTTGCGGGCGCCGGCGCGTTGCTCATCGCTTTCGCTGCGCTGGTAGCCGAGCGCTTCCATGCGCAGCGCGTAGGGGAGTCGCACGCCGCTGCCACGCTTGCGGGGCTGTTGCGCGTCGTGCTCGCCGCCGCGTTGAGCATGACGGCGTGCGCGGCGGCGCTGGCGTACACGGGCGAATCGCTTACGTGGCTCGTGCGTGCGCTGGCCGTGCTTACCGGTGCGATCGCGCTGGAACTCGGCGCGCGCGCCGCGCTCGCGACGCTGGCCCCGCCCGCTGAGGCCTGGCGCCTGCGCAGCGCCATCGCTTGCGCCTTGCGATGGCAGCCCCACCCGCTTGCCGCGCTCAATGCGCAATTGCGCATGCGCTACGGCATCGACTTGCGGCAGAACTGGGCGCTGCAAAGCGTCGTGCGGCTCCTGCCCGCCGCGCTGGTGGCGATGGTGGCGGCAGGCTGGCTGTTGGGCGGCGTTGCGATTCTCGGCCCGGATCAGCGCGCCGTGTACGAGCGCTTCGGCGCGCCCGTTGCCGTGTGGCAGCCGGGGCTGCACGTCGGCCTGCCTTGGCCCTTCGGCCGCGCGCGCGTGATCGACAACGGCGCCATCCGTCAACTGATCGTCTCGGGTAGCGCGAACGACAACAGTCGCGCCGCGCCGCCGGTTTCCGCCGATGGCGAGACGCCCTCGCAACTGAACCGCCTGTGGGACGTGCAGCATCCCTGGGAGACGACGCAGGTGATCGCGGGCACGAGCGGCGAGCAGCAGGCGTTCCAGATCGTCAGCGCGGACGTGCGGCTCGATTACCGCGTGGGCCTCTCGGACGCGGCCGCGCGCGCCTCGCTTTACCGCGCCGTCGACATGGACGCCACCGTGCGCTCGATCGCGAACCGCGAAGTCGTGCGCTATCTCGCCTCCCGCACGCTGCAAGCGCTGCTCGACACGCCGCAAACGGCGATGGCCGGCGAATTGCGCGCCGCAGTGCAGCACGAGCTGGACAGGCTCGCGAGCGGCGTGGAGGTGGTGGCGGTCGTGATCGAGAGCGTGCATCCGCCCGCGGGCGCGGCCGCGGCGTATCACGGCGTGCAGGCCGCGCAGATCCGCGCCCAGGCGAGCGTGGTGCAGGCGCGCGGCTTCGCGGCGGCCGCGCTCGGGCAGGCGCGGCAGCAGGCGATCGGGACGGTCGCACAAGGCAGCGCGAACGCGGCGGACACGCTGGCCGCCGCGCGCGTGCAGCAGATCGGTTTCGATGCCGATGTGATCGCGCAGCAGCTTGGCGGCCCGGCATTCGGCTTTGAGTATTACCTGCACAGCCTGCAAAAAGGCCTGAAGGACGCGAGCGTGACGGTGATCGACGACCGGCTCGCGAGCGGGAACCGCGCGACCATCGATCTGCGCGCGTTGAGCCCGGTCACGGCGGCAGGCATCAAGCAGGCGTGGTAACGCAGCAGCCCTATCTATATAGAGCAAGGTGATCCGAACGTGAGCTTTCTGCATACGCACGGCGATGCGCACTCTCATCCTCATCACGGCCACGCCCACGAGGGCTCGGGCGCATCGGGGCCCGTGAATCCCCGGCGTTTTGCGCTGCGCGCGGCGTTCGCGCTGTTCTGCGTGCTCGTCGCGCTCATCGTGGCGAGCGTCGTGCAGGTGCGCGAGGGCGAGGCCACCGTCGTCACCCGCTTCGGCGACCCGGTGCGCGTGCTGTTGCGGCCCGGCCTCGCATGGCGGCTGCCCGCGCCCATCGAGGCGGCCGTGCCCGTGGACCTGCGCCTGCACACCACGTCGAGCGGCTTGCAGGACGTCGGCACGCGCGATGGCCTGCGCATCATCGCGCAGGCCTACGTGGCGTGGCGTGTGCCCGCCAATGCCGCCGACATCGGCCGCTTCGTGCGCGCGGTGCGCAACGAGCCCGACGAGGCCGCGCGCCAGATCCGCTCGCTCGTCGGCTCCGCGTTGCAGACCACCTCGGCGGGCTTCGATCTGGCCTCGCTCGTCAACACCGATGCTTCGCAAGTGCGCATCGGCGCATTCGAAGAGGCGTTGCGCCGCCAGATCGACGCCCAGGTGTACGCGGCATATGGCGTGCATGTCGTGCAGGTCGGACTGGAGCGCCTCACGCTGCCCGCCGTGACGCTCGCGGCGACCGTCGATCGCATGCGCGCCGAGCGCGAGACCGTGGCCGCGCAGCGCACGGCGGATGGCCTGCGCGAAGCCGCGCAGATCCGCTCGGACGCCGATCGCGACGCGCGCGTGCTGATCGCCGACGCCAACGTGAAAGCCGCCGACATCGAGGCGCAATCGCGCAAGGACGCGGCGGCCATCTACGGCAAGAGCTACGCCGCCGACCCGCAGCTCTACACGATGCTGCGCTCGCTCGACACGCTCGGCACCGTCGTCAACGCCAACACGAACCTGATCCTGCGCACCGACGCCGCGCCATTCCGCGCGCTCGTGCAGGGGCCGCCGGGGCTTGGCGCCGCGGCGCCGGCGACCGGCGCGGTGGTTGCGCCCGCCACGATTTCTCACGCTCGCGGGCACACGCGATGAGCACGCGCGAAGCGTTCCCTGTGCTCGGCCCCGGCGCGCAGGCGGTGCGGCTGTCGTTCTGGTTCGTCGCGGTGCTGGCGGTGCTCGCCGCGCTCGCGTGGGCCACTTCGAACGTGCGCCGCATTCCGGCGGACAGCAGCGCCGTCGTGATGCGCTTTGGCGCCTACGTGCGCAGCCAGGGCGCGGGTCTGCTCGTGGCGTGGCCTCGGCCGTTCGAAACCGTGCAGCTCGTGCCGGGCAGCGAGCGCGTGCTCGAACGGCGCATCGTTTCGCTCGCACGCGACCCGCAAGCGGGCACGCAACTGAGCGAAGCGAGCGACGCGCTGGCGGGCTCCGGCTATGTGCTCACGGGAGACAACGGCGTCGTGCAGTTGAGCGCGACGCTGTTCTACCGCGTGAGCGACCCCTATGCGTACGCGTTGCAGCTCGAACATCTGGACGCCGCGATCGAGCGTGTCGTCTCGGCGGCGGTCGTGGAGACGGCCTCGCGGCGCGACCTCGATTCGATCCTCGTCGCGCGCCCGGAACTCGTGGCCGCCGACCAGCAGATGGCCGCGCGCCGCGAGCAATTGCGCGGCGATCTCGCGAGCGCGATCCAGCGGCATCTCGATGCGCTTGCCGCCGCGCATGCGAGCCTCGGCATCGAAGTCGCGCGCGTGGACCTGGAGACATCGTTTCCCGCTTCGGCCGTCGATGCTTTCAACGCGGTACTCACCTCGCTACAGAACGCCGAGCGCGACGTGGCGCAGGCGCGCACCCTCGCCGAGAAAACGCGCCAGCACGCGCAGCAAAGCGCCGATCGCATCGTGCAGGATGCCGAAGCCAACGCGGCCGAGCGGGTGGCGACGGCGCAGTCCGAGACATCCACGATCGTGCAGCTCGAAGCGGCGCTCGGCGCGAACCACGACCCCGGCCTGCTCGCGCGCGCGTATCGCGACCGTGTGCAGGCGGTGCTCGCCCGCGCGGCGCGCGTGACGACGCTCGATCCGAACGACGCGTCGAGCCTCGTATTGCCGGGGCGCGCGCCATGACGACGCCACTCGAAACACCGGCGAGAGAGGACGCGCCCGGCCTCGTGCGCGAACCCGCTCACACGCATGAGCGCCCTGCGTCACAGCCGGGCGCGGCGCTCGCCATGTCGGACGCGGAGCGCCGCGCGATCACGCGCGACACGCTGCTGGCGCTTCTCGCGGGCGGCTTGCTGCTGCTCTCGCTTGCGTGGCCGCACATGGCGTCCGGCAACGCCACGCTCGCGCAACTGCTCGCGGCGGCGGCCTCGCTCGTGGTCGCGCCGCCGGTGTTCGCGGGTGCGTGGCGCAGCCTCAAGACGCCGAGCCTGCACGGCGTGACCGACCGCCTGATCGCGCTCGCCATGCTCGGCGCGTGGGCCGTGGGCGACATGACGACCGCCGCGCTCCTGCCCATCGTCATGACTTTCGGTCACGCACTCGAAGAGCGCAGCGTGCTCGGCTCGCAGGAAGCCATTCGCGCGCTGGGCCGCCTGACTACCGGCGAGGTGCGGCGCGTGAGTGCGGCGGGCGCGATCGAAACCGTGCCCTACGAAGCGCTGCGCGCGGGCGACGTGGTGGATGTGCTGCCCGGCGCGCGCGTGCCAGCGGACGGCGTGGTGCGGCACGGACGCTCGGCCATCGACAATAGCGCGATCACGGGCGAATCGTTGCCGCAGGACGCGGGCGAGGGCGCGCGCGTGTTCGGCGGCGCGATGAATCTGGACGGCCCGCTGCGCGTGGAGATCACCGAGGTCGGCGAGGCCTCGACGCTCGGCAAGGTGGTCGAACTGATGCAGCGCGCCGAGGCCGCCAAGCCGCCCATTACGCAGGCGCTGGAGCGCTACATGGACGCGTATCTCGCGCTCGTGCTGCTGATCGCCGCGATCGTGTGGTTCGTGAGCGCGAACGCTTCGGCCATGCTCGCCGTGATCGTCGCGGCATGTCCGTGCGCGCTGGTGCTGGCCGCGCCCTCCACGGCGATTGCGGGCATCGCGGCGGGTGCGCGGCGCGGCATTTTATTCAGGAATGCCGTGTTTCTCGACACACTTGCCGAGATCGATACGCTCGTCATCGACAAGACGGGCACGCTCACGCATGGCGAATTGCGCGTGACGAAGGTGGCGTTGCAGCCGGGCGTGGGGGAGGGCGAGGCCCTCGCGCTGGCTGCGCGGCTCGCGCAAGTGAGCGCCCACCCGGTGTGCCGCGCGCTCGAACGTCATGCAGTGGCCGATTTGTCGCCGGGCGGGCAACACAGCGAACCGAAAAGCGAACCACCCACGCACGCGCGGGAACTGCGCGGCCTCGGCGTGCTTGCGCCCATGCCCGAGGGCGAGGCCGTGCTGGGCCGCTTCGATCTGCTCGAACAGTACGTGAGCATGCTGCCGCCCATGCCTGCGGAGCTGGACGGCCCATGCGTGGGCCTTGCGCTCAACGGCCGCCTGCTCGCATGGTTCGGCTTTGCCGACACGGTGCGCGCGGAGGCCCGCGAAGCGCTCGATGCACTGCGCGCCCTCGGCATCGAACGCGCGACGCTGCTCACAGGCGACCGCGAGCGCGTGGCGCGGCGCGTGGCCGCCGAGGTCGGCATCGACACGGTGGTGGCGCATGCGCTGCCGCACGACAAGCTCGACTACGTGCTGCGCGAGATCGAGGCGGGACATCATCCGCTCGTGGTCGGCGACGGCCTCAACGACGTGCTCGCGATCAAGGCGGGCTCGACGAGCGTGGCGATGGGCGAGCGCGGCATCGACATCGCCGTGGCCTCGGCCGATATCGTGCTGCTCGCCGACGACCTGCGCCGCGTGCCGGACAGCGTGCGCCTTGGGCGGCGCTGCCGGCGCATCGCCACGACGAACGCCGCGATCGGTCTCGCCTGGACCGTGGCGGTCATCACGCTTGCGGCGCTGGGTGTGCTCAGCGCCGTGGCGAGCGCCGTGCTGCACAACGTGGGCACATTCGTCGTGATCGCGAACGCGGGGCGTCTGCTGCGCGAGAAGTGACGCCCGCCGGTGCGCAACGCCGCGTTACTGCGGCGCCGACGTCAATGCGCGCAACTGCTCCAGCAGCTTCGCCGCCGGACTCGGCAGGATGCCGTGCCGCCGGCGAAACGCGGTGAGCGTGCGGCGCCCTTCGACGCCCGGCATGTCGAGCGTATCGAACACGCCCGCCCGGCTCTCGGTGAGATACATCGTCGAGGCCATCCAGCTCAGGAAGCCCGCGCGCGCCACGAGGCTCTTGAGCGCCGTGATCGAGCGCGTTTGCACCACCACGTTCGGCAGGCCCAGCCCTTGCGCCGCGAAGGCCTGCTCCATGTGCTCGAACGGCGCCGTGCCGCGCGGCGGAATCGCCCATTGCGCGTTCAGCGTATCCGCGAGTGTGAGGTTCGGCTTCGTGCGCAGCGGATGATCGTGCGCCGCCACCACATAGCTGCAATCTTCCCAGCGGCAATCGCCAATGGCCGCGATTTCGTCGGTGTCGGGCACGGCCATGCTGAGCGCGAGGTCGATCTCGCGTTTGACGAGCGCGTCGGCGAGCCGGTCCCACACGCCTTCGAGAATCTCGACGCGCAGCCCCGGCCAGCGGCGCAGCACGCCGCTCACCGCGAGCGGCAGCACGAGGCTCGCGATGCTGCCCACGGCCCCCACGCGGATCGTGCCGCGCGCGAGGCCGCGCATGGCGTCGATTTCCTCGCGCGCCTGCTCGGCTTCGCGCTGGAGCAGGATGGCGTGCGGCAGGAGCGCCTCGCCCACGGCGGTGAGGTGCATGCCGCGCGAATGGCGCTCGAAGAGGGGCGCGCCCACCTGTTCCTCCAGGCGGCGGATCGCGCGCGAGAGCGCCGGCTGCGTCACGTGCAGCGTTTCGGCGGCGCGCCCGAGACTGCCCGCGGAGACGATCGTGGCGAACGCGTGGAGTTGCTGGAGGTTGTAAGTCATGCCTAAAGGTAATGCCTTTGAGCCAATTCAGCAATTTTCGGTTACCCGTAGCGTCGTGATAATGGGCCCTCTATTGAACGACGCGCTTTTTTGACAGGAGGCCTTGGATGACCGGCAGCGCGCCTCAGCATCAACATCAGCAACCCGACGCCTTTACCGTGCGCGACGCGGTCATCGACTTCGCGCGCCGCGTGGGCATGACCTCGATCTTCGCGAACCCCGGCTCGACCGAACTGCCCATGTTCCGCGACTTTCCCGCCGACTTCCGCTACGTGCTGGGCCTCCAGGAAGCCGTCGTGGTGGGCATGGCCGATGGCTACGCGCAGGCCACGGGCAACGCCGCGCTCGTGAACCTGCACTCGGCGGCGGGCGTGGGCAACGCCATGGGCAACATCTTCACGGCGTTTCGCAACCGCACACCGCTCGTCGTCACGGCGGGCCAGCAGGCGCGTTCGATCCTGCCCTACGATCCGTTTCTCGCGGCGACCCAGGCCACCGAACTGCCCAGGCCCTATGTGAAATGGAGCATCGAACCGGCGCGCGCGCAGGACGTGCCGCTCGCGATTGCGCGCGCCTATGCGATCGCCATGCAGGAGCCGCGCGGCCCGGTGTTCGTCTCGATTCCCGTGGACGACTGGGACCAGCGCGCCGAGCGCGTGCCTGAGCGCGCGCTCGCGCACACCACGCGCCCCGAGCCCGCGATGCTGGAGCGCATCGGCGCGGCGCTCGACGCCTGCGCGCGGCCCGCCTTCGTGGTGGGCGGCGCGGTGGATCGCGCGGGTGGGGCGGACGACGTGGTGTGGCTCGCCGAGCGCCATCGCGCGCGCGTGTATGTTGCGCCCATGACGGGCCGTTGCAGTTTCCCCGAGAAGCATCCTCAGTTCGCGGGCTTTCTGCCCGCCATGCGCGAGCGCATCGTCGAACGGCTGGGCGGTCACGACCTCGTGTTCGCAATCGGCGCGCCGGCCTTCACGTATCACGTGGAAGGCCACGGCCCGCACGTGCCGCCGGGCGCGGTGCTGTGCCAGTTGACCGACGATCCGGGCACCGCCGCCTGGACGCCGGAAGGCATGGCGGCTGTCGGCAACGTGCGCCTGGGCGTGCTCGATCTGCTGGCGCGACCCGCGCCCGTCATCGAGCGCGCGATGCCCGCGCGGCGCGCCGTGCCGCCGCGCGCGAGCGCACCCGCCGGGCCGGGCGAGCGCATGTCGGTGGCGTACGCGCTGCAAACGCTCGCCGCCGTGCGCGACGCGGGCACGACGGTCGTGGAGGAAGCGCCCAGCTCGCGCCCGGTGATGCAGACGTATCTGCCGTTCGAGCGCCCTGGCACGTTCTTCACGATGGACAGCGGCGGCCTGGGCTACGGCATGCCCGCCGCCGTGGGCGTGGCGCTCGCGAGGCCCGGCCAGCGCGTGATCGCGCTGATCGGCGACGGCTCCAGCATGTATTCGATCCAGGCAATCTGGAGTGCGGTGCAGCTCGGCCTGCCAATTACCTTCGTCATCCTCAACAATACGCGCTACGCGGCGCTCCGGGACTTCGCGCCCGTGTTCGGCTTCAAGCCGACCGACCCGGTGCAGGGCACCGACCTGCCGGGCCTCGATTTCGTGGCGCTGGCGGCGGGCATGGGCTGCCCCGGCGTGCGAGTGAGCGAAGCGGCCCGGTTACGCGATACGCTTGATGCCGCGCTGGCCGGGCAGGGACCGATGCTCGTCGAAACGATCGTCGCCTGAACGGTGCGCACGCAACCAACCGATAGAAATCAACGAGGAAACAGGACATGCAAACCGTAACGATGCTGATCGACGGCGAAGCGGTACAGGCGCGCGACGGCGCGACGTTCGAACGCCGCAATCCGCTGGACGGCACGGTGGCGAGCCGCGCGAGCGCGGCCACCGTGGAAGACGCCGTGGCGGCCTGCGACGCCGCAGCGGCCGCGTTTCCCGTGTGGTCGGCCATGGGGCCGGGCGAGCGCCGCGCGCTGCTGACGAAGGCGGCGCACGCGCTCGAAGCGAAAGCGGACGCGTTCGCCGCCGCCATGGCGGCCGAAACCGGCGCGTCGGGCATCTGGGCGGGCTTTAACGTGCATCTCGCGGCGGCGGGGCTGATCGAGGCGGCCGCGCTCACCACGCAGATGGGTGGCGAGCTGATTCCCTCCGACGTGCCCGGCAGCCTCGCCATGGGCGTGCGCCAGCCGGCGGGCGTCGTGCTCGGCCTCGCGCCGTGGAATGCGCCCGTGATCCTCGCGGTGCGCGCGATCGCGCTGCCGCTCGCGTGCGGCAATACCGTCGTGCTCAAAGGCTCGGAAATCTGCCCGGCCACGCACGGGCTCATCATCGCGGCGATGCAGGAAGCGGGGTTGCCGCGCGGCGCCGTCAACTTCGTGACCAACGCGCCCGCCGACGCCGCGCGCGTGGTGGAGGCCATGATCGCGCACCCCAAAGTGCGCCGCGTGAACTTCACGGGCTCCACGCGCGTGGGCCGCATCATCGCAGGGACTTGCGCGCGCTATCTCAAGCCCGCGGTGCTGGAACTGGGCGGCAAGGCGCCGCTCGTCGTGCTCGACGACGCCGATATCGAAGCGGCGGCGCACGCGGCCGCGTTCGGCGCGTTCGCCAATTCCGGGCAGATCTGCATGTCGACGGAGCGCATCATCGTCGACGAAAGGATTGCCGATGCATTCGTCGCGCGGCTCGGCGAGCGGGCGCGCGCGCTGCCGCTCGGCGACCCGCGCGAAGGGCCGGTGGTGCTCGGCTCGGTGGTGGACATGAGCACGGTTGAACGCTGTAACGCGCTGATCGACGACGCGCTCGCCAAGGGCGCACAACTTGTCTGCGGCGGCAAGGCCGACAGCACGCTCATGCCCGCCACGCTGCTCGACCGTGTCACCCCCGAAATGCGCCTCTACCACGACGAATCGTTCGGGCCGGTGAAGGGCATCGTGCGCGTGCGCGGCGAGGAAGCCGCGATTGCGTGCGCGAACGATAACGCGTACGGGCTTGCGTCGGCGGTATTCAGCCGCGATACCGCGCGCGCGTGGCATGTCGCGCAGCGCATCGAATCGGGCATCTGCCATATCAACGGGCCGACCGTGCACGACGAAGCGCAAATGCCGTTCGGCGGCGTGAAGGAGAGCGGCTTCGGGCGCTTTGGCGGCAAAGCGGGCATTGCGGAATTCACGGAACTGCGCTGGATCACCATGCAGACCGCGCCGCGTCACTATCCGTTCTGAGGGCGCGCCATGCATATCGCCATACTCGGCGCGGGTGCGATGGGTTCGCTGTTCGGCGGCCTGCTGGCCGAAGCGGGCCACCGCGTGACGCTGCTTGACGTCGACAACGCACACCTGAGCGCCATCAATGCGGGCGGCCTGCAACTCACGACCGACGCGGGCGAGCGCACCGTCACGAAGCTCGAAGCGCTGCGTCCCGAGGCGGCGGCGCAGGTGGCGGATCTGCTGATCGTCTTTACGAAGACCATGCACACGCAGGCGGCGCTGACTGCCGCGCGCGGCGCGCTGGGCCCGCAAACCGCGTTGCTTTCGCTACAGAACGGCTTGGGCAATGCCGAGCGTCTCGCCCGCTTCGCCGACCCTGCGCGCGTGATGATCGGCGTGACGACGTGGCCCGCCGACAAGCACGGGCCCGGCCGCGTGAGCTCGCATGGCGCGGGCGCGATCCGGTTGATGCGCGCGGACGGCGCGGCCTCGCCGATGCTCTCGCGCACGGTCGCGGCGCTCAACGACGCGGGTCTTGCCTGCACGGCCGACGCTGACGTCTGGGGCGCGATCTGGGAGAAGGTCGCGTTCAACGCGGCGCTCAACAGCTTGTGCGCGGTGACGGGCTGCACGGTTGGCGAACTGACGAATGTAGCGGACGGCGAAGCGCTCGCACTGGAGATCGTCGCGGAGGTCGCGGCGGTGGCGCATGCGCATGGCGTGGCCGTGAACGCGGCGCATGTGGCGGACAACGTGCGGCATGCGCTCGCGCATCACCGGGCGCATCGCCCCTCGATGCTCCAGGACGTGATGGCGGGCCGCGCGACCGAGATCGAGGCGATCAACGGCGCGGTAGTGGAAGCCGCGCGCTCGCGGGGCATCGCGGTGCCCCATACGCAGACGCTGCTGCAACTCGTGCGTCTCGTCGATGCAAAGGATTCCAAATGAAGTAGTCAGCAAGCAATGGCATGGATGGCGGGCTTGCGCCGCTCATGCCGTGCGACACGATTCCGGACACATGACTGCGCGCCCAAAGCGCAGCAAAGGAGACGCCTGATGAGTTACGCCACGCCCGCGCCCGCAACGGGAGCAACGCCGCATGAGCCCCCGGCCATTGCCGGCGGAACGGTCGATATCGGACGCACGCTGGACGAAGGCCCCTACGCCACGCTGCAAAAGATCGCCGTGGTGCTCGCGGCCTTGTCCATCGTCGTCGACGGATTCGACAGCCAGTTGATCGGCTTTGCGATTCCCGTGCTCATCAAGGAATGGGGTATTACGCGCAACGCGTTCGCGCCGGTCGTGGCGGCGGGGCTGATCGGCATGGGGATCGGCAGTGCGTTTGCCGGGCTGTTCGCGGATCGTTTCGGGCGGCGCTGGGCCGTGGTCGGCAGTGTGCTCGTGTTCGGCTCGGCAACCTGCGCGATCGGGTTCGCGCCGAACGTGGCGACAATCGCCGCGCTGCGCTTCATCGCTGGCCTGGGCATTGGCGGCGCGCTGCCCAGCTCGACCACGATGACGGCCGAATTCACGCCCGCGCGGTTTCGCACGTTCGCGGTGACGGCGACGATCGTGTGCGTGCCGCTCGGCGGCATGGTGGCGGGTCTATTCGCAGCACAGGTGCTGCCTGCGTATGGCTGGCGCGCATTGTTCTTTGTGGGCGGCGTGCTGCCGCTGCTGCTTGCGTTCCTGCTGCTCGTGGCGTTGCCCGAGTCGCCGCGCTTTCTCGCGCGGCGCCCGCGCCGCTGGCCCGAGCTCGTGCGGCTGCTTGGCCGCATGGCGCGCCAGGTCGCGCCCGATGCGGTCTTCACCGACGTGCGCGAGCAAAGCGCCGAACGCCACGCGGGCTTCACGGCGCTCTTTCGCGACGGCCGTGCGCGTGACACGGTGGCGATCTGGTGCGCGTTCTTCATGTGCCTGCTCGCCGTGTACAGCGCGTTTAGCTGGTTGCCGGCGATGCTGACGAGCGAGGGGTTGAGCGTGTCGCTCGCGGGATATGGGCTGAGCGCCTATAACCTGGGCGGTGTGATCGGCGCGTTGCTGTGCGCGCTCGCGATCACGCGTTTCGGGTCGCGCGTGCCGCTGCTGCTGTGCTGCGCGGGCGGCGCCGCGAGCGCGTGGATGATGCTCGGCGTGGGCGCGGCCCAGCATACCGGCTGGCTTATCCTGGGGCTTGGCCTGCACGGTCTCTTCGTCAACGCGGTGCAGTCCACCATGTACGCGCTTTGCGCTTACGTTTATCCAACCAGCGTGCGCGCCACGGGCACGGCCTCGGCGCTCGCGTTTGGCCGCGTGGGCGCGATCCTGAGCGCGTTCGCGGGCGCGGCGGTGATTACCGCGGGCGGCGCGACCGGCTATCTGGCCATGCTCGGCGCGGCAATGGTCGTGGTGCTGATAGCGCTAGCCGTGGTGGGGCGTCATATCCCGAAGGATCTGGCGCGTCGCGAGCGATGATGTAAGGGCCGATCCGGGTAGGCGTGCGCATTGTGTACGGTTCGCTCGGAGAAGTGGCGCGGACTTCGGCAGAACTTTCGAAGCTGCGCTGGGCGGCGCAGCCCGCCGCTTACTGGTCCACGCTGCCGGTGGCACGCATGACGACCATGCCGGAATCGAGCGTGAGGCACTTCATGTCGCTGCGTGCGCACGCTTTTTCCGAAACGGCTTGATGTGGGCCGACAACGAATACCTCGTCCGTTGGCACATGTTCTTCGAGCACCTTGCGTGTTTCCGCTTCGTTGGCGCGAGCGATGGCTTCACCTGAGGAGCGCGCAGTATAGGTCGCGTTCACGCTCATGTGGTGGCGCGCCGCGACGTACGTGAACGGAACGTAATCGAACGGAATGTCCATGACGGGCAGGAACACCATACGGCGCGCGCCACGCATCATCGCATCCACTCGCGCGTCACGCGTTTCGTCGGGCATGACCGCTTGGGTGTCGGTAGCGCGACGCAGCCAGCCGTGCCACGGTGCGAGATCGACGAACTGGATCACCAGCGCGCAAAGCATGACGAGTGCAGCCCGCGATGGCCGCAGGCTACGCGCGATACTGGCGATGGCTGAGAATGCCAGCAAATAGAACAGCACCCAGATGAAGCGACCGCTTGCGCGGACCACACCGGCCAGCGTCGCGAAGAACGGAGGCAAACCGACTTTCACGAGCACGTGGCTGCCGAGCGTGATGACGTTGCTGAGTGCGAGCAGCGCGAGCAGAACTGCGGCGGTACCTACCGCGATCGACTCGGACGAGGGGCGTAGCTGTTCGCCGCGCAGCCAGAACGCAGCACCGATCACGACTACGAGGAGCAGCCCCGCGCCCATATAGGCGTTACCCTCGTACTGGCCGCCGCTCCAGTCTGCCTGATCGCGCAGAAACACGGACATCGACGTCAAGCCGTCGTTCGTATGGAAAAACCAGGCCCCCGAGGACGGATCGATGAAGCTCAGCAGATTAGCGGAGAAGCCGCCGAACCCACCCGCATCCGGCATGACACCCTTCGCTCCCGAGAGGTACCCGGCGAGATACATCACGCATGCGAGCAGCAGGCCGAGCGCGACGGCGTGCAGCAGGAGAGTGCGTCGCTCCAGAGGTCGGATGATCCAGCGCAGCACCCAGTCGGCCGCCCACAGCGCGAGCACCATGACGAGCAGATAAAAGTGTATGAGCGACGTGCCGGCCACGAGCAGGGCCCAAGCGAAGTAGCGGCGACGTGGGGGCATGGCTTGCGCGGTCCATGCGAGCGTGAGCGCCGCAAGTATGAGCCAGTGCGCCGTCAAAGCTATATGGCCATGGCCACCTGGGCCGCGCGCAGTGACGATGGACGCCGTGGCGCAGAATGCGGCCATCGCGAGCGCCGGAATCATGCGAGCGCCGAGCCGCCATGCAAGCAGAGCGGCGAATGCGCCGTTGAGCATGAAGTTGGCGAAAAGCACAAATCCCTGGTACTGAAACGGATCAGGAAGGACGGCATGGAGTGGCTTTAACGCTAGCGCGACGAGCGGCACCGAGTCAGTGAAAACGATGCTGTTGGGCGCCATGTCGCCGAGCATGGGGTTCGCGCCGGGTGGCCAGTGCCAGCTGTCGCGGCGGAACATGTCCCAGCCGAGGAAGGGGCTGGAAATGTCACCGCCCTGGAGCAGCCAGCCGACGTTGCCTGGCATGGCGATGCGCCAGCCGTAGAGCCAGAGGGCGACGGCGAGGCCGATAGTCATTCCCCCGAGCCACACTAAAAAGGTACAGTCAGCGCCTGTGCGCAGGTGTGCGAATCTTGCTCTTACTGCTTGCGTCATGCCGATCCTGTTAAGCACGTGCATTATTCGGGGGTCGCGGTGTGCGGTGTCAATGTTACGGCCCGCGTAAGAGCCGCCTCGTCGTGCAGCACCCGGTCGATCTGTTCGATGGATTCTCGCTGGCCCGTCAGGCTGGCAGCCGCGTTCGCTGCGATGCCGGCTACCGCGCTGGCCGCGCCCGCCGCCGACCGGATGCAATTGCGCACGACATACACAGGCCGTTGTTTCGCCTCTTCATAGGTCCGTCCGAGATATTCGCCAATGACTCCCAGCGTCACGAGCTGGATGCCGCCAAAGAAGAGAATCAGCACGACGAGCGAGGCATAGCCGGGAACATCGATCCCTCGCACGAAGGTTCGAGCGATGATGATCGCGCCATAAAGGAACGCGACCGAAGCAATGGCCGCGCCGAAGTACGTCCATACGCGCAGCGGCAGCGTGCTGAAACTGGTGATGCCTTCCAGCGCGAGGTTCCACAATTTCCAGCTATTGAACTTGGTTTGCCCCGCCGCGCGCGCCGGGCGCTCATAGCTCACCTCTGTCGTGCGAAAACCAACCCACGCGAACAGGCCTTTCATGAAGCGCCGCTTTTCCGGCAGGCGGCGAATCGCATCCACCACCTTGCGATCCATCAGCCGGAAATCGCCCACATCCTGCGGGAGCGCGGGACGGGAAATGCGGCTCATCAGGCGATAGAAAGCGCGCGCGGTGACGCGCTTGGCCGCGCTGTCGGCGGACCGGTCCTGACGCCGGGCGACGACGACTTCCCAGCCTTCGCGCCAGAGCGCCAGCATCTGCGAGATCAACTCCGGAGGGTCCTGCAAATCCACGTCCATCGGCACGACGGCGTCGCCGTTGGCAAAGTCGAGGCCGGCGGTCAGTGCGGCTTCCTTGCCGAAATTGCGGGAGAGGTCGACGATGACGATATTGCCGCGAATGCCGGCCTCGCGTTCGAGCACGGCAAGCGTGGCGTCGGCGCTGCCGTCGTTGACGAAGACGACTTCCCAGTCGATGTCGGGCAGTGTGCCGAACGTGGCGTCGAGCGCGCGCAGGAAAATGGGGATGGCGTCGGCCTCGTTGTAGACGGGCGCAACAACGCTTAGCAGCTTGCGAGCGGCCATTGAATTCACGGTTATTCTCCTGGGCTCTCGGTCGTTGTGTGCGGAATGTGAGCGAGCCGTCGTGGTGAGGCGCTTCCCCAAAGTGGCTTGACAGTCTAGCGGCTGAAAGTGCGGGGAAGTGTGATGGCCGTCACACTGCGCCGGGCGTGTTTGGTGTCTTCAGTGGCCTCGGTGGCGCACCGGTGCCTTCGGCCGTGCGGGCTCAGTCCAGCCGGGCGACGAGCGCGGCGAACCCGGCCCGGTAGCGTCGCGCAAGCTCGGATGCCGTGGCGCGCAATGCCTCGCGCTCGGCGGACAGCGCACGGTCCACCGCTTCGGCCAGGTCCGAGATGGCCACCGTGCCGGGGACGCCATCGGGCTCCCAGGTTGCCGCGTAGGCGGCGTGTTTGGTCAAGGGCGCAATTTGATCAGGATGACTGATATTCAAGCGTGGCAGTGCGCAGGACATCGCCACGATGCGCCCGTGCAGGCTGCTGCCGCAATACAAGCGGCTGCCGGCGATCAACGCGCAGATATCCCACACGTTCAGCGAAGCGAACACATGGGCCACAGCGCCTGGCAGCCGCGCCGCGAGACGCTTATACACCGCGAGGTCGTCGTGCCAGGGTGCGGCGCCCGCGCGAAACAGCACGATGCCGATGTCGTGCGCGAGCGCTACGCGTTCGAGCTGCACGGTAAGTGCGTCGAGCGTCGCATCGTCGCCGAAATCGGCGCTGAACTGCACGGCTGCGTAGCCTCGGGGGAATGCTTCGAGAACGTCGCGCAGCGCTTTCTTTGCCGTGTGCCGCCGTATCGTCGTGCCGAACAAGGCCATGGTCATTGCGGCCGGGTCGGGTATGAGGCGCGCATTCACGCCTCGCTGAGCGAGCACCACCTGGGTTTGCCGGTCGCGCACGCTTACCGCTTCGGCGGATTGAAGCGCGTGGAGTACGTCCGCTCGCAGGTCGGCGTCGCGCGCGTCGAGATCGACGCCGCCCACGGCGTTGAACGCGAGGTGCTTCACCGGCACGCCAGGCAAGGTGGCTTTCGAAACCACATAGGGCGCGAGCGATGCGGTGCCGAAGCGGGCGCGCGCCCAGGCGCGCTTGTCGCGCAGCCAGTCTCCTTCGGCGCCAATGAGCGCTTGCACGCGTGAGGGCGGCGCGAGCATGACGGCCGCTTGCCAGGCATCGCAGGTCAGCAGTTCGCCGCCCGCGTGAATCACGTTAACCGGGCGGCCGCGCGCGAATGCCTCGACCTGGGCGAGCGTGACCGTGGCCGGTCCGCCATCGCCGCACAGGGCGCGGGCGGCGAGGCCGGCGAACAGCACTTCGCGATCCGGCAGGAGGCGCGCCGCCACCAGTGCGATCAGCAGGTCGCCGAAGTTGTGCCGGTCGAACGCGCCGAACAATACGGTGGGCGTGCGCGCCATGGCGGCCTCAGGCGGCGCGCCCCGCCGTGGCCGAAAACGTTTCCCGCTTCATCGAAAGCCCTGGTCTGCGAATGGAAATCAAGCCGTTCCGGCCAATATCCGCCAGTCCTATGGGCTTTTCAACCGATCCGTGGGGGCCATGCGGGGTTGGCGCGCGAGGCCGCGGCGCGGGCCGTTCTGGCGCCATAAGGAAGTCTTAAGCATTGGTCGCGGACACTGTCGGCTTTGCCGACAGTGTTTCGCCCCGAATGAGAACGGTCTACTCCGAACTGAAGAGAGCGCATCTGCGCCCGACGTCCAGCCGCGTGGCCGTGCTGAAGGTCTTTCACGACGCGCCCCTTGAGCATTTGAGCGCCGACCAGGTGTTTCGCCGCATCGCCAGCGATGTCGAGCAATGCAGCCTCGCGAGCGTCTATCGGGCGCTCGCGCAGCTAATGGATTCGCAACTGCTCACGAGCACATGGGTGGGCGAAACGCGCGTGGTGTACGAGCTCGGCCGCGGGGCGCCGCACGCGCACCTCGTCTGCGAAGGCTGCAAGACCGTGTGCGATATCGACGAGCCCGCGTTGCAGCACCAGCACGCCTCCATCGCGGCCTCGAAAGGCTTTCGCTACACGCATTCGAGCCTCGTCGTCTTCGGGCTTTGCGCCGCTTGCGCGCCGGCCGCGTGAGCCGGCGCGCGGTCCTCACGCTTGCGCGTGCTTCAGCGCACTCGCCACGGCTCTGAGCGCCAGCAGATACCCCTCCACGCCCAGCCCGCAAATCACGCCTTTCGCCGCGAGCGAGATCAGCGAGTGGCGGTACTGCTCGTCGCGTTGATGAATGTTCGTGATGTGCACTTCGACGAGCGGCTGGCGGATCAGCTTCGCCGCGTCGAGCACCGGTATCGACGCGAACGAGAAGCCCGCCGGATTGATGACGACGGCGGCGTCCTTTTCAAAGGCTTCCTGGAGCCAGTCCACCATCACGCCTTCGTGGTTGGTTTGCCTGAACTCGCATTGCAGCCCGAGCTCCTCGGCTAACGCGCGCGTGCGCGTTTCGACCTGCGCGAGCGTGGTCGTGCCGTACAGGTGCGGCTCGCGCTTGCCGAGCATGTTGAGATTCGAACCGTTCAGGACATAGACAAGTGGTTTCATCGTGCGATTGCGGATTTCAGGGTTTCAATGGGAATGCGATTGCATGGGCGTGTTGCCCGACGCGCCGAGCACGTTTGCCGCGGTATCCACGCGATTCATGTCGATGCCGCGCGTTTCGGGCGCGGTGAGTATCATGACGAGCGAGATCACGTTGAAGACCACGCACACCGCCACGACGCCCCACGGCGAACCGTTGCACACCGCGAACAGCCAGACGGCGAGCACCGGCATCGGGCCGCCCGCCACGAGGTTCGCGCCCGTATACGCGAGCGCCGAGCCGGAGTAGCGCACGTTGGTCGGGAACGCCTCGGCGAAGGCCACGGGCTGAATGCCGCTCTGAAACTGCGTGAAGCCGAGGAAGAAGCCCATCGCGGCGAGCATCGGCAGGAAGCTCTTCGTGTCGAGAATCTGGAAGTAGAAGAACAGCATGGCGAGCGTCGCGATCGAGCCCACGGCCAGTGCCTTCTTGCGGCCGATGCGGTCGCTCAGCATGCCGCCCGCCAGTGCGCCGACGATCGCGCAGACATTCGCGCCCATCAGCAACATGAAGCCGGTTTGACGCGGCATGGCCAGCGTTTTCGTGACGTAGCTGAGCGAGAACACCACGATCAGATAGAAGATCGCGGCCGGGCCGCAGAAGAACAGCATCCAGCGCAGGACCGTGCGCCAGTGCAGGCGCAGCGCGTCGCGCAGCGGGCTACCCACTTCCGCCACTTCGGTCTTGCTCAGCGCGACGAAGGCGGGCGTTTCGCTCACGCGCAGGCGGATGTAGACGCCTACGATCACGAGCACGAAGCTGAGCACGAACGGCACGCGCCAGCCCCACGATTCGAACGCCTGCGCGGACATCGAAGCGGAGAGCGCGAGCAGGACCCCGTTGGCCATGATCTGGCTGAGCGGCGAGCACAGGCCAAGGAGTCCTGAATACTTGCCGCGGCGCTCGGGGCTCGCGTGCTCGATCGCCATGAGTTGCGCGCCGGTGGATTCGCCGCCCAGCGCGAAGCCTTGCAGGATGCGCAGCGCGACCAGCAGCATGGGCGCCCAGACGCCGATGCTCGCATAGGTGGGCAGCAGGCCCATGAGCATCGACGAGAGGCCCATGACCGTGACCGTGGCGAGCATGAGATTGCGGCGGCCGAGTTTGTCGCCGAGATGGCCGCAGATGATCGCGCCGAGCGGGCGCGCGGCGAGTCCTACGCCGAAGGTCGCGAGCGAGGCGAGCAGCGCCGAGGTCGCATCCATCGCGGGGAAGAACAGTTTGGGCAGCACGGTGGCCGCCAGCGCGCCGTAGAGCGTGAAGTCGAGCCATTCGAGCGCCGTGCCGACGGCGGCCGCGGTGACGGCGCGCGTGCGCATCGCCTGGTGGCCGTCGGGGTGTGCCTGCTGGTTCATGTTGTCTCCTTTTTCCAAACCTGGTGGCGGTTCGCCTTGCGCGAGCCGCGCTTTATGGACGGCGTGGTTTCGCCGTTTCTCCTCTGACGCCGGGGGCTTTTTCTTCCGGACGCCGTCAGTGGTGCACAGATTAACAGCGCTGGTGGGACGCCATTCCAGGCTGGAATTTCATCTCATAATGTGCAATGATCGGCGCGATCGAAGTATCCAGGCATCCAAGCATTGAAACGGAGGAGACGCCATGCCGGGCGTGACGGAAAGAACGATGGCCGTGCTGGAATTCCTCGCCACGCAGATGGAAGGCACGCCGCTCGCGATGATCTCGGACCAGCTCGACATTCCGCGCAGCGCGTGCCACCGGCTGCTCGTCGATCTCAAGCAGTGCGGCTACGTGCGCCAGTTGCGCGAGCATGGCGACTATGTGCTCACGACCAAGCTCGTGGGGCTCGGGTTGAGCTATCTCGCGACGTCGGGCATCGTGGACGTCGCACAGAGCATGCTCGACCGCCTCGCGGAGAAGTCGGGCGAACTCGTGCGTCTCGCGATCGTGGACGGCGACCGGCTCACGTGGGTGGCGAAAGCGCAGGGCGCCCTCAAGGGCCTGCGCTACGACCCGGACATGGGCATGGACACGATACTTTCATGCAGCGCCACGGGCCACGCATGGATGATGAGCATGACTGACGAACGCGCGCTCGAACTCGTGACGCGCCAGGGCTTCGGCAAGCCCGCGCAATACGGGCCGCGCGCGCCCACTACCGTCAAGGCGCTGCTCGAATTCGTGCACGCCGCCCGCGAGCGCGGCTATGCGACGATCAACGAAGTGTTCGCGCCCGGCATGACGGCGATGGCCGCGCCCGTGCAGCGGCGCGGTTATGCGGCCATTGGCGTGATCAGCATTGCCGGGCCCGCGGTGCGGCTCACGGAACAGCGCATGGCCATGCTCGGGCCGACGCTTGTTGCGGCGGCCAGTGAGCTTGCGGCGGCGAGTCTGGCTTCGCCCTTGCTGGGCAGAGGGCGGTGAACCTCGCGGCGTATCGCCGGAAGGTCCGGTGAGTGGCGACGATCTAGCGTTGTGCGGCAGGCATGGTTGCGCCCTCCACGATCCCCCGTGCCGCCTGGCCGATCATCATCACGTCGAAGGCCAGCAGCAACATGCGATACCCCGCCGCGCGCTTGCGCTGCGCGGTTTGCGCGTCGAGCGCGACACCGCCGAGCGCCACGCCCGCGCGAAGGATCTTCTCTTCGGCTTTGCGCACGAGCGCCTGCACGTCGGGATGATCGAATTGCCCGGGCACGCCAAGACTCATCGAAAGATCGAACGACGCGATCGCCGCGACATCGATGCCCGGCACGGCCAGGATCTCGTCGAGCCGCTCGACGGCCTGCGCGTCCTCGACCGTGATGACGTTGAGCATTTCGGAGTCGGCGGCGCGAATATAGTCCGGGCCGCTCAATCCCCAGCGCGTTGCCGCGAGCGAAGGCGCGAAGCCGCGCGAACCGTTGGGCGGGTAGCGCAGCGATTCGGCAGCCTGGCGCGCGAGTTCAGGTGTGGAGATCATCGGAAAGTTGATGCCCATGGCGCCCGTTTCCAGCGCGGTCTTGACGAGCCACGGTTCGGTCCACGGAACGCGCACGACAGGCGTGACCGGCGTGCCGCGCGTGGCGGCCACCATGGCGTGCAGACTGTTCATGTCGATGGGGCCGTGCTCCATGTCGAAGATCAGCACGTCCACGCCGCTCGCGGCAAGCAGTTGCACGAGTCCTGCGCCGGGCAGTTCGACCATGAAGGCGGTCACGGTTTCGCCCGCCGCGAGGCGGGCCTTGGCACGATTGTGGTGCCCGGGTGGTGCGGACGATCCTGATTGGGCGGACATGTCAATCTCCGGGCGAGGGCGTAAACCGGTGAGTGCGTGTTCGCTATATTGCACGGACCGACGCGCCCGCGCACGCAGAACGATTTTCCCGAACAGCGCTTCTCCTGCGCCTTCGAAAGGAGGCGGCCGGGTTGATTCGATCGCTCCCGCCGATCCGCTTCGCCATTGCGCGAGCGCAAGCACCTTAAACGCAAAATTTCGTCATAACGGCTACCATGGCAAGCCGCCAGCACACTTGCAGTGATTTGCGCGGCGAATCAACCTGGATAGAGGAGCAATAGAAAATGTCTTTCCGCAAGACGATGTTGGCCGTGGCCGCGTTCAGCGCCGTGGTGGCCAGTGCCAGTGCGAATGCCCAGATCGCGGGCGCACAGCCCCTGAGCGTGACGGTGGAGCAATCGCAGGCGCTGCTCGAAGGCTGGAGCGTGAAGAAGAGCGTGCTCGGCAAGGCCGTTTATAACGACGACAACGCGAAAATCGGCACGGTGCGCGACCTGATCGTGGCGCCGGACGGTTCGGTGTCGGCAGCAATCGTCGCGGCTGGCGGTTTCCTTGGCGTCGGCTCGCACGACGTCGCGGTGCCCATCGCGTCGCTCGACGTGCGTCAGGGCAATCTCTATCTGCCCGGCGCAACCAAGGAAGCGCTGAAGGCTACGCCCGCGTTCCAGTACGCGAAGGTCGAAACGCCGCCGAGGCCCAAGAAGGTCGAAAAGCAGCAGTAAGCGCTCAGAGCGCTAAACGGCTGCAAACCGTCGGGCCATGCGACCACATGACGTGGGCGCGTGGCCCGACGGCGTTTTGGGGCCTGCGCGTGCCTGACGCTGCATCATTCCAGCGGGTCCTGGGCGTCAAGGCCCAACAAGCGGGGTAGTTCAGTATTGTCTCGGACTCCTTCGCAAATGTCGCGAGCACGACGCGCCGCCGGGATGCACGGAGCCGTATAGGAGGCGTGCAACCGTACGCAATGCCGGGTTCACCCGGCTAACGGTTCCGTAAGAAATGTCACGTTCTTCAACAGTTGCGCTCGCGCCCGCGACTGAGCCGGCAGGCGTCGCTCATGCGCGGCGACGGCCCGTGCCAGCGCGCTTTCCGTCGATCACGGCGATGCGGGCAACCATGACACGCGTCGCGGCAAAGCGATGCAACACGCTCCGCCACTTGTCTTCGAATGTCCCGGTGCTAGATTGGTCGGCTCGAAAAGCAATGCATGGGAGCACGAGAATGACACCGGTTAGAACCAGCCTGGTTTGCGCTTTGGCCGTCGCGCTTGCGGCCTGTGGCGGCCTGCAAAGCATCGATCCGAACGCCGCGATGTCGGCGGGCACGAACCTGCTCAAGGCCGCAACACTTTCAGATAGCGACATCGTGGCGCTCTCGACCGAAGCTTGTAAAGCAAGCGACACCCAGTCGACCGTGGCGGCGCCCGGCAGCGCGTACGCGCAGCGTCTTGCACGCGTGATGAGCGGTTTCGGCGACATGACGCTCAACGGCCAGCCCATCGCGTACAAGGTTTATATGACGAAGGACGTCAACGCCTGGGCGATGGGCAATGGCTGCGTGCGCGTGTATAGCGGCCTGATGGACGTAATGAACGACGACGAACTTCGCGGCGTGATTGGTCACGAAATGGGGCACGTCGCGCTCGGCCACACGAAGAAGGCCATGCAAACCGCCTACACCGTGAGCGCGGCCAGAACGGCCGTTGGCGCGGCGGGCAACGCGGCGGTGACGGCGTTGACCACCTCGCAACTCGGCGACCTCACGGAACAGTTCGTCAACGCGCAGTTTTCGCAGTCGCAGGAACGCGCGGCCGACGATTATTCGTTCGATCTGCTCAAGAAGAAGGGCATGAATGAGAAAGGCCTGGTCACTGCGTTCCAGAAGCTCGCGACCGTCGACGGCGGCCAGAGTTCGATGCTGAGCTCCCACCCCTCGTCGCCCAGCCGCGCCGCACATATCGAAAAGCGCATCAAGGACGGAGGCTGACCGCGTGAATCGCGCGCCGGGTTGATCCGGGAGCGCCGCGCCGTGCGTGGCGGCGCTTCGTGTACAGTTCGCTTACTTCATGCCTGCGGCCCGTCGGCGTTCCCCGCCCGAGGGCCGCCGCCCAACGAGACGCGACAGTACATGATCAGACTGGAAGACCTCGTCATCTTCATTAGCGCGGCGGACAACGGCAGCCTGTCGGCCGCCGCCCGCCAGCTCGATCTCACGCCTGCTGTGGCGAGCGTCGGGCTCAAGCGGCTCGAAACCGAACTCGGCACACGCCTGCTCGCACGCTCCACGCGTAGCCTGCGCCTCACGCCGGACGGCGAGCGCTACCTCGACTACGCGCGCAACGTCATGGAGCAGGTGGAGGCCGGGCAGAACGCCGTGGCGCACGGGCGCAAGATGATCGGCGGCGTGGTGTCGCTGTCGATGCCCTCCGACCTCGGGCGCAACGTGCTCGCGCCCTGGCTCGACGAATTCCAGGCGCGGCATCCGGCCGTGTCGTTCCAGGTGCGTATCGGCGACCATGTGACCGACATGTTCCGCTCCCCCATTGCCGTGGCGATCCGCTATGGCGTGCCCGAGGATTCGTCGCTCGTGGCGTTGCCGCTCGCGCCCGAAAACCGCCGCGTGCTGTGCGCCGCACCGGGCTATTTCGCTCGCCACGGGCGGCCCGCCGCGCCCGCCGATCTCTCGCGCCACAACTGCCTGCGCTTCGCGCTGAGCGACATGCTGCACGACCGCTGGACCTTCTATCGCGGCGACGAACCGAGCGTCGTGACCGTGCACGGCGACCGCAGCAGTGACGACGGCGAACTCGTGCGCCGCTGGGCGGTGGCGGGGCACGGACTCGCGTACAAGTCGCGCCTCGACGTGCTGGCCGACATCCAGGCGGGCCGCCTCGAAACCGCGCTCGACGCGCTACAAGGCGAGGGCGCCCCGCTGCATCTCGTGTGCGCGCATCGCACCATGCTCTCGCCCACCGTCAACGCGCTGCGCGACTTCCTGCGCGAACGCATCGCGGCGTATCTGGCGTGACCTGGCCTGATGCAGCTTGATCCGGGCTCGCGTGTGACGCGATCTTCAACGCCTCTTTGAAGCTGTCTTTGCCGTTTGCCGCTATGCGCGCCAGGCGCGCCGGCCGATCATCCGTGGCAGCACGAATGGCTCGTGCCGGCACGGAGGCTTTGATGATCGTCGCAATTGGCCGCTTTTACCTGCGCGCGGACAGAATTTCGCACTTCGAGGCTGCCTGGCGGCGCGTGTGCCCGCTGCTCACGAACAAGCCGGGCTATCGCGGACACCGCCTCGGCCCGCAGTGCGAGGACTCGGGCTGCTACGTGCTGGAGGTCGAATGGGACAGCCTCGACGCGCAGAGCGCATTCATGACGCACGACGACTTTCCGCAATTTCTGCACACGCTATGGCCGTATTTCTCGGCGGATCCCGATCTTTACCATTTCGAGCCGCTCGGTCAGGCCGTCGCGCCGCGTGGCTCACGATGAGCGCGTACCGAGGGTGTGCATCGACATTTGATGGCAGACTGTCGAACGCCCTCAAACCCGGGCGCGCGGCGCGTGTTGCCGCGCGCTTTCTCATTTCCGTGGAGTCAAGAACATGAGCACCCAGATCATCGTCGCCGAAATCGTCGCCATGCCCGAGCATGCAGCCGTCGTGGCGCAAGCCCTCGAAGAGGCCGTGCATGCCGTGCGCAAGGAGCCGGGCTGCGAGCAATACGATCTGCACCGCGACGTGAAGAACCCGAACCGCTTCTTCATGCTCGAGCGTTGGCGCGACGAGGAAGCGGTGCGGCAGCACGCCGGGGGAGCGGCGCTGAAAAAGCTTGCGGGCGTGCTGGAGTCGCGCGCGAAGCTGGAAGTGACGACGCTCGAACACATCGTCTGAGGCGCGGGCGCTTTCACTCCCCGCCGCCGGGCGTTTCCCCGAGATCGATCTCGTCCATGCCCTTGTTGAGTTGATTGAGGAAGTGAACGAGCGAGACCTTGTCGTCGAAGCGAAAGCTCGCGAGCGCCTGACGATAAAACTCGTAGATCTTCGGCTGCAAGGTGTCCCAGAACAGCTTGCCCCCTTCGGTGAGCACGACTTTCTTCGCGCGGCGGTCGACGGTGTCGGCCACGCGCAGCACGTGGTCGTCGCGCTCCAGCCGCTTGAGCACGCCGTCCAGGCTCTGGCGGCTCACCACGAGGTAGTCCGCCAGTTCGGAAAACGACATGCCCTGCGCGACCTGCGGGCGCGAGAGCGCGCCGAGCACCGACCACTGTACGGTGGTGATGCCGAGCGCTTTCGTCGTCTGCCGGTCGAGCGTGTTGCCCGCCTGGAACAGGCGGAAGAACAGCCGGTTGTGGATGGACGAGACGGATTGATCGTACGATGGGTCGTTCTGGGTCATGGGCGGCTTTCGGTGTCCGCGCGCTCGCGCGGCGCGCAATGAGACAAATACCTGATACGAAGATATTGACCGGAAGTCGATCCGGCGTCCAGACAGACAATACTCCCCGGCAATATCCCTCCTGTCGTCTCCCATATATATCATGATGTTGACGTAATTTGAGCGCTCGCCTAGAGTGTGGAAACCCCACGAGAATATCCAGAGACATCCCCATGGCGACCCACGACCGGCTTTTGACCCCGCTTACCGTCGGCGCGACGGTGCTGCCCAACCGCATGGTCATGGGCGCCATGCACACGCGGCTCGAAACGCTCGACCGCCCGCACGAGCGGCTCGCCGCGTTCTATGCGGCGCGCGCGGCGGGCGAGATCGGGCTGATCCTGAGCGGCGGCTTCGCGCCGAATCCGCAAGGCGTGATGGAGCCGGGCGGGCCGCTCCTGAACCGCGAGGAGCAACTGGACGAGCATCGCGCCGTCACGCGCGCCGTTCATGCGGCGGGCGGGAAGATCGTGCTACAGATCCTGCATGCGGGCCGCTACGCGAAGGTGCCGGAATGCGTGGGGCCAGGTGCCGCCAAGGCAAGAATCAACGCCTACGCGCCGCGCGCGCTGAGCACGGAGGAAGTGCGCGCGACCGTGGCCGATTTCGCCGCCACCGCCGCGCTCGCGGTTCAGGCGGGATACGACGGCGTCGAGATCATGGGCTCGGAGGGCTATCTCATCAACGAGTTCACGGCCGCCGTGACCAACGCGCGCGACGACGAATACGGCGGCGGCTTCGAGGGGCGCATTCGATTTCCGCTCGATATCGTGCGTGCCGTGCGCGCGCGCATTGGCCGCGAGCCGATGCTCATCTACCGCATCTCTTCCATCGATCTCGTGGAGGGCGGCATGAACGGCGCGGAGATCGCGGCGTTCGCGCAGGCGGTCGAAGCGGCCGGTGCGGATCTCATCAACACGGGGGTGGGCTGGCACGAATCGGCCGTGCCGACGATCGCGGCCTGCGTGCCGCGCGCGGCCTGGCGCGACGCGATCCGCAACGTCAAGGAGGCGGTGTCGATTCCGGTGATGGCGTCGAACCGCATCAACACGCCCGAGGTGGCGGAGGAACTGATCGCCTCGGGCGTGGCCGACCTCGTTTCGATGGCGCGTCCGCTGCTGGCCGACCCCGACTTCGCGAAGAAGACGCGGCTTGGCGCGACCGATGAAATCAACACCTGCATCGGCTGCAATCAGGCCTGCCTCGACCGCATTTTCACGGAGCGCACGGCCACTTGCCTCGTCAATCCGCGCGCGGGACGCGAGATCGAGTTCCCGGCGGGCAGCGCGCCGCTGGCAAAACGCGTGGCGGTGGTGGGCGGCGGCCCGGCGGGCATGGCTTGCGCGATCAACGCCGCGGAGCGCGGCCATGCGGTCACGCTGTTCGAAGCCGACGCGCGCCTGGGCGGCCAGCTCAATCTCGCGAAGGTCGTGCCGGGCAAGGCCGAGTTTCACGAGATGCTGCGCTATTTCGAGGTGCGGCTGAAGAAGCTCGGCGTGACGTTGCGGCTTGGCGCGCACGCGACGGCCGATGCGCTCGCGGGCGGCGCGTTCGACGAGATCGTCATCGCCACGGGCGTCACGCCGCGCGTGCCCGACTTCGCGGGCGTCGATCATCCCAAGGTGCTGTCGTATGTCGGCGTGCTCTCGGGCAAGGCCGAGGCGGGCGAGCGCGTGGCCATCATCGGCGCGGGCGGCATTGGCTTCGATGTGGCCGAGTATCTGCTCGGCGACGCGCGGGAATCGCTGGAGCGCGGGGTGTTTTTCCACGCATGGGGCGTCGATCCGTCCAATGCGAGCGCGGGCGGGCTCACGCAAGTCAACGGTGAGGGCGCGCCGCGCCGCAGCGTCCACATGTTCCAGCGTAAGGCGGAACCGCTCGGCAGGGGCCTGGGCAAATCGACGGGCTGGATCCTGAAGGCGCGCTTGCGCAAGGCGAGCGTGATGATGACCTCGGGCGCGACCTACGACGCGATCGACGATGAAGGCCTGCACTACCGCGTCGACGGCAAGCCGCATGTGCTCGCGGTCGATCACGTCGTGTTGTGCGCGGGCCAGCACTCGAACCGCACGCTCCACGACGAACTGGTCGCGCGCGGCGCGAAGCCCAGGCTGATAGGCGGCGCCGATGTGGCCGCCGAGCTCGACGCGTTGCGCGCCATCGACCAGGCCACGCGCCTTGCGATGATCCTGTGAATCTTCCGCGTGCGCGCGCCGCGTAAAATGCGGGGGATTCGCGCAAGAGGACTTCACCCCGCATGCTCCCCAAAATACTCGTCAGCGCTTGCCTGCTCGGCAGCCCGGTTCGCTACAACGGCTCGGCGAAGACCGTTGCGCATGCATTGCTTGACCAGTGGCAGCGTGAAGGGCGGCTCGTGCCGGTTTGCCCCGAGGTCGCGGGCGGCTTCGGCGTGCCGAGGCCACCGGCGGAAATCGCCGCGGCGGCTTGCGGCGCCGCGGTGCTGGCGGGCACGGCGCGCGTGATCGACGTGCGCGGCATGGATGTGACCTCGCACTTCGTCGACGGCGCGCAGGCGGCGCTCGAACTCGCGCTCGCCCATGATTGCCGCTTTGCGTTGCTCACCGACGCCAGCCCTTCGTGCGGCAGCCACGCGATTTACGACGGCAGCTTTGCGGGCCGCAAGCATGCAGGTGCGGGCGTCACGACCGCGCTGCTGCGCCAGCATGGCATCGAGGTTTTCGCGGAAACGGAAATCGATGCGCTGGAGGCGCGGCTTGCGCGGTTCAACGCGCAGGCGCGCGTTTCTCGAACACGTCCTTGAACACCGGCATTGCCGAGAACGCATTCGGCCAGCCTGCGTGGAACGCGAGTTGCGTGAGTATTTCGGATGCCTGATCGATAGTCAGGCCGTTGTCGAGCGCGCGATTCAGGTGATAGGGAATCTGCGCGGCCTGGCCGTTGGCCACGAGCGCGCTGACCGTCACGAGGCTGCGCTCGCGCGGCGCGAGGCCGGGGCGCAGCCACAGGTCGCGAAACAGCACGTCAGTGGTGTACTGCACGACGCCGGGCGCAACCGCGCCAAAGTTCTGTTCCACGGTGCTCGCGCGTGCCGCTTCGGCGGCTTCGTTCAGCGGCAGCAGGTCGACCTGCACGGGCGCGAGTTGGTCGGGGCCAATGCTGCGTTCCTCGAACACCGGCCTCGCGACGCTCGCGGCCGAGGCGCCATTGGCCCAGCCCGCATAAAAGGCGAGATGCGTGATGATTTCCGAAATCTCGCCGGGTGTGACGCCGCTGTCGAGTGCGAGGCGCAGATAAAACGCGAGATCGACAGTCTGATTGCGCGCGATCAGCGCCGCCACGGTGACGACGCTGCGATCGCGCGGCGACAGTTGCGCGCGTTGCCACAAACCGTCGAGCACCGTTTGCGTCGTGTAGCGTGCGAGGGCCGGGGCGACGGCGCGCAGATCGTCGAGCGAGGGGGCATGCTGCATGTTCAAGGTCCTTGGGACGTAGTCACAGACGCCGAGCGTAGCACCGCGCTTTCCAGCAATTAAGCCGCTCAACGCGCATACCCTTATCGACGGGATTCATGAGTGCGTTGCCGCGCCGGTTTCCTTCACGATCCACTGGCTGAATGCGCGCATGGCCGGCGTCGCCGTTTTGCCCTTTTGCGCGGTGAGCCAGTAACTGCCCGCCTCGACCTCGATGTCGAACGGGCGCACGAGCCGCCCGGCGGCGAGATCGCGTTCGAACATCGAAGCCGGCGCGAGTGCGATACCCGCGCCTTGCATCGCGGCCTCCACCATCAGGCGCGACGAATCGAACACGGGCCCGCGCACGGGGCGTGGCGCGAGCCCGGCGGCTTCGAACCAGAGCGTCCAGTCATCGGCGCGATAAGAGCGCAGCAACTTTTCGTTGGCCAGACCGGCGGGCGTGCGCAGTCGCTGGGCGATGTCGGGC
Organism: Paraburkholderia unamae; assembly: GCF_003268775.1. GTDB lineage: Bacteria > Pseudomonadota > Gammaproteobacteria > Burkholderiales > Burkholderiaceae > Paraburkholderia > Paraburkholderia unamae. The sequence continues at coordinate 99,249 of NZ_QLSU01000013.1, read as the reverse complement.
GCGCAGAGCGCCGAGAGCGGCGCATCGAACAGCTTCGTGGCGCGCGATCCCGGCCACGTGCCGTCGCCGAAGCGGACCGCGAAGTCGAGCCCTTCCGCCGCGAGATCGACGAGATTGTTGTTCGTCATGATGCGCAACTCCACGAACGGATGCGCGTCGTGAAACGACTTCAGGCGCGGCATGAGCCAACCGACCGCGAAAGTGCCCACGGCGCCCACGCTCAGCACCTCGTGGAAGTGACCGCCCTCGAACTGCCGCAGCACGGCTTCGATGCGATCGAACGCGTCGGTGAGCACGGGGCGCAATGCGAGCCCTTCGTCGGTGATCGCGAGACCGCGCGGCAGGCGCTTGAACAGCGTTGCGCCCAGGCGCTCCTCGAGCGTGCGGACCTGCTGGCTCACCGCCGCCTGCGTGACGTTGAGCTCGATCGCCGCGCGCGTGAAGCTCAGGTGGCGCGCGGACGACTCGAAGGCGCGCAACGCATTGAGGGGCAGATACGGTCGCATGTGAGAGGTATAAGTTTTTCTATGGGATAGGGCAATTTATCATCGTTTGTCGCCGGGCGGCGGACACGCGATAGTGGCGCCTCTACAAGGAGAATTCATGATCACGCGGCGCAGATTCACAATGACGATGTTCGGCGGTGCCATAGCTGGCATTGCATCGCAGGCGTTTGGCGCACAGGCGGCGGCGCCCGCCGGCGCGCTCGAAAACGAGCTTGCCGCCATCGAGGCGCAAGCGGGCGGCCGGCTTGGCGTGGCGATGCTCGATACGGCGAACGGCCAGACGCGAGGCTGGCGCATGCACGAGCGCTTTCCGATGTGCAGCACGTTCAAGCTGCTGCTGGCCTCGGCGGTGCTGACGCGCAAGGATCGCGGCAAGGAAGACCTCGCTCGCAAGGTCGTCTATACGCAGGCGCAGGTGGTGTCGTATTCGCCCTTGAGCGGTCCGCGCGCGGGTGGCGAAGGCATGACGGTCGCCGAGCTGTGCGAAGCCGCGCTCACGCGCAGCGACAATACGGCGGCGAACCTGCTGCTCGAAAGCATTGGCGGGCCCCCGGCGCTCACGGCTTTCGCGCGCGGTATCGGCGACCCGCTCACGCGGCTCGATCGCAACGAGACCACGCTCAACGAAGCGATACCGGGCGACCCGCGCGATACGACCACGCCTGCCGCGATGCTGTCGGACATGCGCGCGCTGTTGCTTGGCGAGCGCCTTTCGGCGGGCTCGCGCGAGCAGCTCATTGCGTGGCTCGTGGCCAACAAGACCGGCGACGCTCGCCTGCGCGCGGGCTTGCCGAAGGACTGGCGCGTGGGCGACAAGACGGGCACGGGCGACCGGGGCACGGCGAACGATATCGCGATCATCTGGCCGGCCGGGCGGGCGCCGCTTCTGGTCACGACCTATCTCACGGGCGCGACGCACGCGAGCCCGGCGCAACGCGACGCGGCGATTGCGAAAGTCGGGGCGTGGGTCGCGAAAATTTGAGGCAAGTTGGGCGTAGTTGCCGGGTATTGCGGGATTTGAAAGGCGGGGTTACTGAATATTAATAAGGTATGCGATCTATTATCTGACCGATCGTTCGCATTCCGGTTGCCCGCACGGCTCGCCGCTTCTTGCTTACGCTTTGTTATTTTTGCAACATTGACTTAATTTTTCCGCGCCGTGGTCGTCATACAGGCGACCCCTCACTACGGCGTACCCATGTCACTGCTCACCCGTATCAAGATTGGCCCGCGCCTCGGCGCGGGCTTTGCCATCGTGCTGTTCCTGCTCGCCGCTATCGGCGGCATCGGACTCCTTCAGGCCTCGCGCATTTTCGACGGCACGCGCGCGATAGGGGAAAACTGGCTGCCAAGCGTGGAGACGCTCGGCAACTTGCGCAACCTCGCCCAGGATGTGCGGCGCACGTCACTGCGCATGCTGGTCTCCAATGACGCCAGCGAAAAGGGCGCTCTTCACGACCAGCACGCGCAAACGATTAACCAGGTCAGTGCCACGCTTGACGGCTATTCGAAGCTCGTTTCCTCGGCGCAAGAGCGCCAGTTGTTCGATTCGATCAGCGCGGCATGGTCGCGCTATCTGGACGACGACAAGAAGATCGACGCTCTCGTTTCTTCCGCCGACGGCGGCTCGGCTGATGCGCGCGCAACGATTTCGAGCGCTTCGGCTAAGTCGTTTCAGACCGTGATGGATCTCATCAATCAGGACGTGACCCTGAATCACAACGGCTCGACCGCCGAGGTGGCTGCGGCGAAGGTGTCGTACCAGAGCGCGCTTGCGTGGACGGTCGGCCTCATCGTGGTCGCCATCGGTCTGGGCGTCATGATTGCGCTGTTCATCACGCGCTCGATCACGGGGCCGATCGCGCGTGCGGTCGAAGTGGCCGAGACGGTGGCGCGCGGCGACCTGACCGCACGCATCGAAGTGGACGGCAGCGACGAAGCGGGCCAGTTGCTCGGCGCGCTGCGCCACATGAACGAGCGTCTCGTCGACCTCGTGGGCCGCGTGCGCACGGGCAGCGAAGGCATCGCCACGGCGTCTTCGCAAATCGCGGCGGGCAATACCGATCTGAGCCAGCGTACCGAAGAGCAGGCCGCCTCGCTCGAAGAAACGGCGGCGAGCATGGAACAGCTCACGGCGACCGTCAAGCAGAACGCCGACAACGCCACGCAAGGCAACACGCTCGCCGGCCAGGCGTCGCAGACGGCCACGCGCGGCGGCGAAGTGGTGGGCCGCGTGGTCGACACCATGCGCGAGATCGCAAGCAGCTCCGAACAGGTCGCGCAGATCATCTCGGTGATCGAAGGCATTGCGTTCCAGACCAACATTCTCGCGCTCAATGCCGCAGTGGAAGCGGCGCGCGCGGGCGAGCAGGGCCGCGGCTTCGCCGTGGTGGCGGGCGAGGTGCGCACGCTCGCGCAGCGCAGCGCAACGGCGGCGCGCGAGATCAAGGAGCTCATTACCGTTTCGGTCGAGCGCGTGAACAACGGCACGGCGCTCGTGGACGACGCGGGCCGCACGATGGGCGAGATCGTGCAGTCGGTGAAGCGGGTTGCCGACCTGATGAACGAGATCTCGGCCGCTTCGGGCGAGCAGCGCACCGGCATCGAGCAGGTCAATCAGGCCGTGACGCAAATGGACGAAGTCACGCAGCAGAACGCGGCGCTCGTGGAAGAAGCGTCAGCGGCGGCGCAGTCGATGTCCTCGCAGGCGTCGGCATTGCGCGAGCTCGTTTCGGTGTTCAATATCGGCTCGGCGGCCCGGGCGGCAACGGCAAGCGTTGCGTCGATGAAGCCGGTCGTTGCGAGCGCAACGGTCAAGCGCGCCGCGCCTTCGCGGCCCGCGCCCGTGCGTGCTTCGGCAGCGCCCGCCGCGCCCGCGCCGAAGGCGGAGCGTCGCGAGAGCGTTGCAGCAGCGACGTCCGACGACGACTGGCAGACCTTCTAACGTCGCGCGCTCGAAATGACTTCAACGCCCCGGTTTAGCCGGGGCGTTTGTTTTTGCAGGGTCAGCGGCGCTTCAGAGCACGCCCAACACGGACTTCGGTTCGAGAAACGCTTCGAGCCCGAACGTGCCGTATTCGCGTCCGATCCCCGACTGCTTGAAACCGCCAAACGGCGCGGCGGGCTCATGCGCGAGCGTGTTGACGAGCACGCGGCCCGCTTCGATGCGCGTGGCCACGCGGCGCGCGCGCTCGACATCGGCCGAGAGCACATAGGCTTGCAGGCCGTAGCTCGTGTCGTTGGCGATCTCGATGGCGTGTTCGGTGTCGCGATACGCGATGATCGACAGCACCGGCCCGAAGATTTCCTCGCGCGCGATGGTCATGTCGTTCGTCACGCCGCTAAAGACGGTGGGGCGCACGAACCAGCCTGAACCCACGCCCTCGGGCCGCCCGGCGCCGCCCGCAATCAGCCGCGCGCCGTCGTCGGTGCCGATGCGGATATAGCGCTGCACGCGCTCCCACTGCTTCGCGCTCACCATCGGGCCAACGCTCGTGCGCGCATCGCGCGGGTCGCCTGCCTGGATCTTTGCGACTTCCGCCACGACGGCCGCTTCGAACTCGGCGAGCCGCGCCTGCGGCACGAGAATACGCGTGCCCGCAATGCACGCCTGCCCGCTGTTCATGAAGCCCGCTTGCAGTGCGAGCGGCACCGCCTCTTCGAAATTCGCGTCGTCGAGCACGATCACGGGCGACTTGCCGCCAAGCTCCAGCGTCACGCGCTTGAGCGTTTCGGCGGCCGTGCGCAGGATCGTCTTGCCCACCGCCGTCGAACCCGTGAATGAGAGCTTCGCCACGTCGGGATGCGCGGCGATGCGCGCGCCCACCGTGTCGCCGCGCCCCGTGACGATATTGAACACGCCCGGCGGCAGACCGGCCGAGTGCAACGCCTCGGTCACGATGCGTGTCTGGATCGCGCTCATCTCGCTCGGCTTGATGACGGCCGTGCAGCCCGCGGCGAGCGCGGCCGCCAGCTTGCCGCAAATGAAGCCCGCGTCGCTGTTCCAGGGCGTGATGAGCCCTGCAACGCCGAGCGGCTCCATGCTCACCTCGGCCGTGCCGGCGCGCCGCGTGAACGCGTAGCCGTCCAGCACCTTCGCCGCGTCGCTGAGCACGCTGGACGCGTGCCGCGCCATCCAGCGCCCGCGCGAGACCGGTGCGCCGTACTCCTCGACAATCGCCTCGAAAAGCGCATCCTCGCTCGCCGCGACCGCCTCGTGCAGCCGCATGAGCATGTCGATGCGCTCGGCCTTCGTGGTGCGCGAGAACGCCGGGAACACGCGCTTCGCGGCGGCGATGGCGGCGTTCGCGTCCGCTTCGTCGGCGAGGCGCACGCGGCCGATCACCGCTTCGGTTGCGGGGTTGTAGAGATCGAAAAACGCCTCGCCGTGCGGCGTGACGAACGCGCCGTCGATATAGATCTTGTCGATGATCTGCATGGCTGCTCCAGAAAACGTGGCCGATGACGCAAGATAGACCGCTGGCATTGCGTTGACTAGCCGTACAATAGCGCATGACCTGTTGAGCGATTTCGGATAATGAAGACATCGGGCCTGGTGGAACTCGAAGCCGTGCTGGCGGTGGCGCGCCGCCGCAGCTTTCGCGCGGCGGCCGACGAGTTGAGCGTTTCGACCTCGGCGCTCAGCCACGCAGTGGCGGCGCTCGAAGCGCGCATCGGCGTGCGGCTATTCAACCGCACCACGCGCAGCGTGGCGCTGACCGAGGCGGGCGCGCAGTTCGTCGCGAGCGTTGCGCCCGCGCTCTCCACCATCCGCGACGCGCTCGACCAGGCGGGCGACTTTCGCGACACGCCTTCGGGCACGTTGCGCATCAACTCGTCGACGGGCGCGGCGAAACAGGTCATGCCCGTGCTCATCGCCTTCTTGCAGCGCTATCCCGAGATGAAGCTCGACATCGTCACGGAAGGGCGGCTCATCGACATCGTGGTGGAAGGCTACGACGCGGGCATCCGTCTTGCCGATACCGTGCCGCAGGACATGATCGCGGTGCCGTTCGGCGACCGGCAGCGTTTCGCCGTGGTTGGCAGTCCCGAATATTTTGCGAAACACAAGCCGCCGCGCACGCCCGCCGATCTGAAGCGGCACCGCTGCATACGCAGCCGCATGCCGAGCGGGCAGATCTACCAATGGGAGTTCGAGCGGCGCGGGCAGGCCGTGCGCGTGGACGGCGAAGGCGCGCTCACGCTCGACGAACCGGGCCTCATGCTCGCGGCGGCGCGTGCCGGTCTCGGCCTCACGTACCTGACCGAATGGACCGTGAACGCCGATCTGGAAGCGGGCACGCTCGTGCGCGTGCTGGAGGACTGGACGCCCCCGCTCGACGGTCTCTGCCTTTACTACCCCGGCCGGCGTCATGTGCCGGCGGGCTTGCGCGCGTTGATCGAGACGATACGCGAGCACGCCGATGCGGTGCGCGAGCGGGCCCCCGCGAAACGGCCCACGCGCCCGAAAAATCCCCGGATCGCCCCCAACGCTCGCGCGCGCGAAGGTCGCGGCTAGCGCCGCCGTGTATCTCGACGCGAAACAGATCGACTCTTCCGACCCGACGCTCGTTGGCAAGACGCCGGAGAACACGCCGCACGTCACGGCGAGCCTGTTCGCCGAATATCGCGTGCCGGTGCTCGCGGGCCTTTCGGTGAATGGCGGGATTTATTACGTCGGGCCACGCCAGGTGAACAACGCGAATCAGGCGCAGATCGGCAGCTATACGCTGCTGAGCGCGGGCGCGCGCTATTCGACGCGTGTGTATGGCAAGCGCGTTTCCGTGCAGGCGAATCTGGAGAATGCGGCCAACCGGCGCTACTGGAGCGCGGCGGGGTCGAACCAGTTGGGCGTGGGGCTCGGGCGCACGCTGGAGCTGAGTTCCACGCTGGAATTTTGAGCGGCGATCGAGTGGAGATTGAGCGTTTCAAAAAATCTTCACGCAGGGTCTTCAAAAATGCGCGGGGACTCGATACAATGGCGACCCTTCGAGCTTGGGACGCGACGCTGATGACAGCGTGCCCTCCTCCAGAGCCTGGGCTGAAGGGTTGTACGTAGTGGTAGTGCCGACGTGGTGAAATTGGTAGACACGCTATCTTGAGGGGGTAGTGGCGAAAGCTGTGCGAGTTCGAGTCTCGCCGTCGGCACCAATCAGTATCGGGTTTTCAAAGATACTCAAAAACGAAAATGGCAAGGATCTAGCGGGTTTTTGCCGGTTTTTCGATCAATTCGCCAGCATGGTTGCCATGCCTTTTCGAAGGCAGACAATGCGCGGCCTTCTCTCTTGCATCCGGATTTGATCTCGCGTTCCAACGCGCTTCGTTGCGTCGGATCGATGTCGTTTCTGAGTGCCCCATCTGTTTCGCAATCCAGATTGTTTGCTTCCCGGTCGACAGCATGGTCGATGCGTTCGTGCGCCGTTTTTTCCTGCCTGTGGATTTGACCTGACTGCCGGGGTAAGGGCGTGTAAGGCGCATCAGGGGGAATCCCCCTCAAGAATGACGCCGCACTCGCCGTTACCCCACGTAGGGGGAGTTGTTTGCGTTATGCGAACGACGAACCGACACCTACGCCGCATTGCTCAAAGTCGGGGAAAGTATCCATGCAAATTCAGTCAACCACCTCTGCCACGGCAGTCGCCGCGACGACTGCCGGGACCGCTGCCAGCAGCAGTTCCGCCGCATCGAACGCCAACAACAGCGCCACTTCGACGACTACGGGCGATGCTTCGTCGACGAGCAACTCGGGTTCGAGCGGCACCTCGGGCACGACCTCGAGTTCTTCAACCTCCCAAAGCGAACGCAGTGGTGGTGGCGGCGGCGGTGGGGGCGGTTCATCGTCGTCGAGTTCCACCACGACCGCGGCCATCGACAAGCTAAAGGCGCTGATCAAGGCGCTCGAAGCGCAACTTGCTGCACTTTCGAAGGGCGGCGGTTCGTCGCAAGCGGCTTCCGGCGCGAGCGGCACCGGCAATAGTGCGAACGCAGGGGCAAACGGCAACGCGAATGGCAGCACCGCGGGCGGGACGAGCGGCGCTTCGGAGGCGTCCAGCACCGGAGGAGCCAGCAAGTCCAGCCAGGACTCGACGCTTGCCGCGGCCAGCCAGATCGAAGCCGCAATCCAGACGGCGCAGGGCGAGTTGATTCAACTGATGCTCGCGAGCGGACAAAGTACGGGCGGCCTCATTTCCACGACGGCTTAAGCGCCGCGTGTAGTAACCCGCGTGGCTTTCAGGCCGCGCGGGATTTCTGCTGCTGGGTAAATGTGCTGGCGGCGCTGCACAATATTAAGTATTTCGAAGTAATCTGGCGGCCAATATGACCTGGCACGCGCGGTGCCGATATAAGGCACCGCGCGCCAACGTTTGCGCGCCCGGATTCCATGCGCACGATTTTCCAAAAGAATGAATATTACAAAACTTGTGCGCGCAATCACAACGCATAGTCTCCGCTGATCAGACAATCCATTCGTGCCTCGCTGCGTCCATTGCGAGCGTTGCAACGATTCGTGAGTTCTCAAATTTTCTGATTATTGGAGCGCCTCGCATGGCAGCAGCACAATATTACGATCAGGTCCAAAAGGCCTATATCGCCTACTACGGCCGGCCCGCGGATCCCGCTGGCCTGGTCTACTGGGCGAACCAGCTCGATCAGGCCGGTGGCGACCTGAACTCGATCATCAACGCGTTCGGTAACTCGCAGGAATCGATCGCGCTGTACGGCGGCGGCAACCTCTATGCCGAAGTCAACCAGATCTATCAAACGCTGTTCGGCCGCGCGGCCGACACCGTGGGTGCGAACTGGTACGTCGAGCAGATCGCGACGGGCAAGATGACGCTCGCCTCGATCGCGCTGGACATCTACAACGGGGCGCAAGGCGCGGACGCCACAGCGCTTCAGGCCAAGCTTGACTACGCCAACGCGTTCACCGGCGCGCTGCTGCAAGACGCGAATAGCGCGGCGGCATACGCGGGCAACGCAGCCGCGGCCGGCGCGCGCCTGGCCTTGGCCGGCGTGACGGACCCGGCTTCGGAACAGTCGGCGCTCAACAACCTCGCGACGACCATTGCGAATATCGGGTCAGGTGCGGTGACGTACCTGACGAGCGGCGCCGATGTCGTGACGGGTTCGAACATCGTCGGCTCGCTCACGCAATACAGCACAGACGGCCGGGGCCCGACGCTGAACTACAACGACGTGATCACGGGTTCGACCGGCGGCGCGAACAACACGCTGACGCTGAACGACGACTACGCGTCGGCCAACGATGTCATTCCGCTCGGCGCTTCGATCTCGAACATCCAGACGGTTGCGCTGCAAACCGCGGGCAACGCCGGCGGTTCTGCCGCATTCGACACGTCGAACATCTCGGGCGTGACGAACCTGACGGTGAGGTCGGCGGGCACCGGCGAAGACAACGTCAAGGCGGCGGCCACGACGAACATCAACGTTTCGCATCTGAACACGGCTGGCGCTGTTCAGACGGCGGGCGGCAACAACGTCACCGTGAATACGTCGGGTGGCGACGTCCAGGTTGGCAACACCTCGATCGCTGGTGCAAACCCGGCGGGCGCAGTCAACGTGAGCGCGGCGAATACCGGTACGGTCGCCGTGTTCGGCGGCACGACGGTCAACGTCAACGATGCCGGTCAGAACAGCACGGTCCAGGTCGGCACCAACGGCTCGGCTGTTTCCGCATCGCAGCCATCGGGTGCGGTGAGCGTCAACGCAACGGGTACGGGTATCGATGTGGCCGTCTATGGCGGCACGGATGTGACCGTGAACAGCGCGGGCGGCAATGCCGCGCATAGCGCGCTCGTGCAGATTGGCGGTATCGAGGGCAATACGGTTTATGCGCCGACCGGCAACGTCACGGTGAACGTGAACCAGGCCGCGGCGGTGCAGTTCAGCTACGCAACGGATTCCCATTCGGGCAATGACGCCGGGGTCGAAATTCTCGGCGGCGCGAATGTGTCGGTGACGACGAACGGCGGCAACGTGCTCATCGGCAGCACCGCCACCGACAGCAGCGGCGCACTCCTCGCTGGCGAAAACCCGACGGGCACGATCACCGTTATCGATTCGGCCGCAGCGGAATATGTCGGCATCGTGGGCGGCACCGACGTGTCGGTCACCGCGGCAGGCGACCAGGTGGTCATCGGCGCCCTCGTCAGCGGCGCTGCACCGAGCGGCACCGTTACCGTCAACAACACCGCCGCCGTTGCCTATAACGGCATCCGTGGGATCAACGACGTCAATGAGGGCGTGAGCATCGTTGGCGGCACGACCGTCAACGTCGCGACGAACGCCGGTTACGTGAGCGTGGGCTCGTCGACCGGCGCGGCCGGCTCGGAGGCGACCGGCACGATCAGCGTGACGGATTCGTCCAACGGCGACGTGAACGTCTATGGCGGCACCGACGTGACGGTTGGCGCGGCGGGCGGCACCGTCACGATCGGCAGCGCGAAGGGCGCGCCGAGCGGCGACGTCACGGTCACGCAATCCGCCGTGGCAACCGGCGGCGTGGCGAACTCCGCTTCGACGGTCACCGTGCTCGGCGGCAACAATGTCACGGTCAGCACGACCGGCGGCAGCGTGACGGTCGGCGCGGACGGCACGGCCGCGGCGGGCGCCGTTTCGGTCACCGACACTTACGGCGGCAATAACGTTGACGACATTACCGTTGTCGGCGGCACGACCGTTTCGGTCAACACGACCGCGACCTCGGGCGACATCAATATCGGCTCGGTCCCGGCGAGTGTCGATGCATCCGGCAAGCTCACGAACGCGGCGGACTACGCCACGGGCAACGTGACGGTGGTGAGCGCAACGACCAACGGTTCGTCCACCGTCTACGGCACGGGCGACATCAACGTGACGACCAACGGCGCCACGGCGGTTTCGGTCTCGGGCGGCGACGGCGGCGACATCACGGACATTCAGGCGACGCTCGCGCAGCCGGGTACGAGCACGCTTTCGAGCGTGACGCTGAACCACGTCGAAGGCCCGACCACGATCACGTCGGACGCGCTCACGTCGCTTACGGTTCTCAACGGGGACTCCGGCGAAAACTACCACGTCATCAACAACACGGCGGGCCACGATCTGGCGATCACGCTGGGCGGCGACGCGACGGCATACGCTGGCGCGGTGGACGTGATTCGCGACGACAACGCCGGCGCGGTGAGCGTCACCGACAACGGCGTGGCGTCGGGTGAAGTCGCGCTGATCGTCGCGAGTGCGACGAGCGTGACGGTCAACACGACGGCGGCCGTGGATCTGGCCATCGAAGCGGGCGACGCCCTCACGGCCGTCACGCTGAACAACACGGCCGCAATCGAAATTTTCGGCACGCAAAACGCCGTCAATCTCGCGAAGGTCGATGCAAGCGGTTCGACGGGCGCGATCGTGATCGGGATCGACCAGAGCACGACCGGCTTCACCGGCGGCGCGGGCGACGACACGGTCGTGCTCGACAACTACGACCTCACGGCGGCCAGCAAGATCGTTGGCGGCTCGGGCGTGAACACGCTGGTGCTCGAAACCGCGCTCGGCGCGCAAGGCACGCTCGCGGTACCGGTCAACCTCGGCACGATCGCGGCGAACTTCGCGAATCTGACGCTCGTTGGCGAAAGCGGCTTCTACGATGCGAGCGCCTTCACGGGCAATCTCACGGCTGTCGATTCGGCGGTGACGTTCGAGAAAGTGGCGGCCGGCACGACGTTGACCGTGCTCGACGGCGCAAGCGTCGACTACCAGTTGAGGAATTCGAGCGGCGCGAACGACAAGGTCACGATCACGATCGGCGCGGACGGCACGGCCAGCACGGGCACGTATTCGCAGTCGGCTTCCGTGAGCGCAACGGGCGTCGAGCACGTCACGATCAACAGTGAAGGCTACGTCGCGACCGGCAACGTCAACGCGATCACGATCAACGACAGCGCCGCCGCGACCCTCACGGTCACCGGCGACGAGAACGTCTCGCTCCAGCTTCAATCGGATGCGGGCACGCTCCTGAGTTCGAGCAGCGTGACCCAGGTCGATGCCTCGGCGGCGACCGGCACGGTGGACGTCTCGCATATCGCCGTGTCGGCGGGCGGCGTGACGATCACGGGCGGCGCGGGCGAACTGATCGCTTCGGGCGTTTCCACGTCGATGGAATCGCTCACGCTCAACGGCGCGTACCAGCTCGACGAGGTCGTGACGGAAACGATCAACGGCGTGACGTACGCATACACCGTCACGGGCTCCACGACGCAGGCTTCGGTGGCCCAGGGGCTGCTCGACGCCATCGTGAACGGCATCGGCCTGAACGGTGCGGCGGTTGCGCCTTTCGTGAACGCGAGCGTGGGCACGGGCGCCAATGCCAACGTCATCACGCTCGCTGCCAACGGCGCCGATATCGCCGCAAGCGATGTGTCGGTCGCGGCGGTCGTGACCACCCCGGTCAATGATATCGCGGCGGCGAATGCGATCCAGGCGCAGGCAACGCTTCACGTTTCATCGCTGCCGGACACGGACTGGACGGTGTACCTTTCGATCAACGGCGTCGTGATCAACATTCCGACGGGCGATACCGTGCAGGCCAATTGGGTGCTCGTGACCGTGCAGGGGCAGATCAGCCGTAACCCGACGCTTTCCCAGCTCGGCCTGTCCTCTGACTTCGATGTCAACGGAGACCTGGTCATCAAGGGACCGTCCGACGGTTCGGCGCTGGTTATCGTGCCGAATACCGATTCGGATGGAAATGTCTCGGGCAGCGTCTTCACGATTGCGGGCAGTGCGGCCGGTGCGGCTGCCGTTGTCCAGCAGGACCATCTCGATCTTTCGGCGGGCACCTATGTGGCGGGCGAGACGCTGAGCATCACGATCGCGGGCCAGACGATCACGACGGCGGCACTCACCACGACTGCCGCCGCCGACGCGGCAACGGCGCTTGTCAATGCCATCAACGCCAACAGCGTGCTGGCCGGCGAGCACATCGTGGCTACCGTCCAGAGCGGCACCAGCGTCGTCATCACCGGCGACGCCGCAGGCGACGCGTTCGAGGACAGCGACTCGCTCGTCGGCAACTCCCCGGCGGGCACGGCGGCGGCGCTCCACGCGGGGACCGCAGCCGTGGACGTCATCACGACCGGCGCGGGCGGCGGTGACATCACGATTGGCGAGGGCGGCAGCTACGGCGGCGCGGGCAGCGAGACGGTCAACCTCGCGGCGTCGGGTGCGGTCTCGGACACGATCGTCGCGAACCAGGGCACCGTGGCCGTGTACAACGGCGTCGCGGGCGGCGTGACGGGCTTCGTGGTCAGCGCGAACGCAACGACCGCGGATCACCTGTCCTTCGACGGCGCGGCGGTGAGCGCACTGGCGAACCAGTCGGCGGCGCAGAACGTCGCGTCGTTCGTGGGCGCGACCCTGACCGGTCAGGCGGCGGCCGAGGGCGCGACGCTCGCGAACCTCACGTTCACGTCGGTCAACGGCGTGCTCACGTTCGGCGCGACCGGCACGCACAAGGTCTCGGAGTTTTCGGTCGCGCAACTCATTGCGGCGGCGCAGGCCATCGTCGAATCGCAGCCCGTCGCCGCGGTGCTGGCATTCGTCGCGGGCGGCAACACCTACGTCGTGGCGTCGGCACACGCCGGCGGCGCGCTGGCGGACGCTTCGGTCACGGAGTTGATCGGCGTGACGGGGGTGACGGGCCTGGGTTCGTCGGCGGCGGCCAACACGATCGTGGTCGACAATTTCGTCACCACGGCGGCGACGTCGGCGAACGCGGGTGACGCGAAGGTCGCCGTCTACGACGAAACCGGCTACAGCCTGGCGCTGCTTGGCTCGGGCGTGCAGAGCGCGGGTACGACGTCCACGACGTTCGCGAACCTGAGCGCTTCGGCCGAGCTCGACATTGCGGCAGGCGCCACGTACGCCCCGGTCATCACGACGCAGGCCGGCGCTTCGGGTTCGAACACCCTGGCGATCGACTTCGCGGCCGGTGCCACCGAGCTCAAGAGCCTGACGGTGAACGGCGATCACTCGCTCGCGATCCACAATGCGGCGGCGGCGACGATCGACGCGCTTGTCGACGCCACGAACACCGTGTCGAGCATCACGGTCGACGGCAGCGGTTCGCTCACGGTCACGAGCCTCCCGGGCACGGCGCTCAAGGCCTTCGACGCGAGCGCGGCAACCGGCATGCTGACCCTGACGGCCGCGCAAGACGGTTTGACGATCAAGGGGTCGCTGGCCGGCGACACGATCGTCGCGAACGGCGCGGCCGACACGATCTCGGTTGGCGACGCCGGCCACGCGGCGAGCGTTGGCGTCACGCTAAGCGCGAACGGCGCAGGCGACACCATTACGCTCGGCGCGGGTGACGGCGTGGTCAGCACGATTGCGGCGGCCGGCGCGGGCGACACGATCAGCCTGTACGGCGGCAGCAATACCGTGGCGGGCGCGTTCAACGGCTCGACGCCGCTGACGGCGCTCGGCCACGGCGACACGATCAACGTGTACGGCGACGCGTCGACGGTCGATCACGTGTGGCTTGGCAGCGCGGCGACCGTGAACATCGGTGCGACAGGCCACACGTTCAACGGCGAACTGGATCTGAACATCCAGGGCGACGTGACGGGCGCAACGTCAAGCGGCGGCTACGCCCAGACGACGGTCAACGCCGTGCTCGCGAACAACGCGACGCTGAACATCACGTTCGGCAACGCCACGACCGAAGCGCTGGCGGGCGGCACCGGCTCTGGTCTGTCCGGTTCGATGGTGAACGTGGCTTCGGCAACGTCGCTGTCGCAAGCACTCGACCTGGCCATTCAGCAGGCGCTCGTGCTCGACCAGACGAGGGATGCGGGCGCGCACACGAGCGTGGTGAACGGCGTGATCGAACTGAACGCCGACACCGGCCTGATCAGCGCATTCGAATACGCGGGCAACACTTACGTCGTGGAAGCCGTCAACACGAGCAAGAGCGCCGGGGCGGCGCATGCCGCGCTCGGCGTCAACGACGTGGTCGTGGAATTCACCGGCACCTCGACGGTGTCGCTCGCAGGCATGAGCGGCCATACATTGAGCGCGACGGTGGGTGGTGGCTTCATTGCGCCGCCGCCTCCCTGATCGACGCACGCTCAATGCGAGTCTCCCGGCGGTAGAAAAACCCCGCCTCCCTTACAAGGGAGCGCGGGGTTTTTTGTCGGCATGAGCAAGATTGCGCGCGTTGCCGGGTTCCGGCGCGTCGTCATCGGCAAGCCAAAAAAAGAGAGGGGAGACGCGCTCCCCTCTCTTCACTGCCGCCGCTCGCGCATCAATGCGATCGTGCGGCCGCGCTCACTCAGCCAACGTGAACGCCTGTGCCTGCTTGCGTCACGGCCGACGCGCTGGCAACACCCACCAGTTCCACGATGTGAGCCTGGCCGGCCTCGGTGCCGTGGAACACGGCGACGTAGGTGTCCTGACCATCGCTCCAGGCCACGGTGTCGCCTGCCGCCGCGGCTTGCGCGCCCATCACCGCAGTGATGAAGTCAGCGGAGGTGTTGTAGCTCAGCGTCGCAACGATGCCGTTTTCAGCGGCAAGCTCGCCGCCGGCATGGAGCGCGCCGCCTTGCGACTGAAGCACGTCCATCGATCCGAAGTTCGTCACGATGTCTTGCTGGCCCGAGTTCGTGCTCAGCGACAGGACATCGCTGACGTTCAGGCCGTGGCTGCCGAACGTGATGGTTTCGTTGCTGCTGCCTTCCACCACCGTGGTGGCGCCGGTGAAGCCCGACAGGTCCAGGCTGTCCTGGTCCATCGTGACCGTGACCGACTGCGCACCGGCTACCACGCCCGAGCTGCCGGCGAGGTCGCCCTGCACGTTGCTCGCCGTGTCCAGAACCGTGTAGCTCGTGGCGCCCGCTTCCGTCGTGTGGCCGTCGAGGTTGCTGATGGTGTCGGACAAGCTCAGCGAATGGCCGTCGAGATTGAAGCCGTTCGTCGATCCCAGCGTATGCGCTTGCTCGACCGAGACGGTTGCATCTTCCGACAGGCCCACCGAGTGTGCGCCGGACACGATGCTGCCCGAAGCGCCGGCGACGATGGCCGCCGCCGTGTCCACCACGTCGTAGCTCGTGGCGCCCGCTTCCGTCGTGTGACCGTCGAGGTTGCCGATGGTGTCGGACAGGCTCAGCGCATGACCGTCGAGATTGAAGCCGTTCGTCGATGCCCGCGTATGCGCTTGCTCGACCGACACGGTTGCATCTTCCGACAGGCCCACCGAGTGTGCGCCGGACACGATGCTGCCCGAAGCGCCGGCGACGATGGCCGCCGCCGTGTCCACCACGTCGTAGCTCGATGCGCCTGCTTCCGTCGTATGGCCGTCGAGGTTGCCGATGGTGTCGACGAGGTTCAGCGCATGACCGCCGAGGCCGAAGTTCGCGGTCCCGTTCAGAATTTCCGCTTGCGCGACCGAAACCGAGGCGTCCGCCGACAGTTCGACAGCGTGCGCGTTCGTCACCACGTCGGCCGACACATGCGCGAGGATGTTCGCCGCCGTGTCCTGGACGTCGTAGCTGCTGAAGCCCGCAACCGTTGCGCCGGTGAGGTTGTCGATGGTGTCGACCAGCGTCAGCGTGTGGCCGTGCACGTCGAAATTCGCCACGCTCTCCAGAGCCTGCGCTTGCGCCACGGTGATCGATGCGTCAGCCGAGAGTTGCACGGCATGCGCGCCGGTCACGATGTCGCTCGTCGCGTTGGCGAGAATGTTGGCCAGCGTGTCCTGCACGTCGTAGCTCGTCACGCCGCCCGCGGTCGTGTTGCCGGTCAGGTTGTCGATGGTGTCGGCGAGCGTCAGGGTGTGGCCGTTCACGTCGAAGTTCGTCACGTTGGCCAGCGCCAGCGCTTGCTCGACCGAAACCGACGCGTCGGCCGAGAGTTCGACCGCATGCGCGTTCGTCACCACATCGCCCGCCGCGCCGGCCAGGATGTTGGCCACCGTATCCACCACGTCGTAGCTTGCGAAGCCTTGCGTGTTGCCGGTCAGGTTGTCGATGGTGTCGGCGAGCGTCAGGGTGTGGCCGTTCGCGTCGAAATGCGCCAGGCCCGCGAGAGCCTGCGCTTGCGCGACCGAAACCGAAGCGTCGGCCGACAGTTGAACCGCCTGCGCATCCGTCACCAGGGCACCCGAAGCGCCGGCGACGATGTTCGCCGCCGTGTCCACGACGGTGTAGGCCGTTGCGCCCGCAACCGTCGTGTTGTCCGTGAGGGCTTCGATGCTGTCGACCAGGGTGAGCACGTGGCCGTTCACGCTGAAGCTCGACGTCGCGGCGAGAGTCTGCGCCTGCTCGACCGAAACCGAAGCGTCGGCGGACAGGTCGACGGCTTGAGCGCCCGTCACCACGTCGCTCGTCGCGTTCGCGATGATGTTGTCCGCCGTATCGACGACCACGTAGCTCGTTGCGCCAGCGGTGGACGTATGACCGTCCAGGTTGCCGATCGTATCGGCAAGCGTCAGCGCATGGCCGTTCATGTCGAACGCCGACAGGCTCGCGAGCGCGTCCGCCTGGGCAACCGTCACGACCGCGTCGCTCAGGAGTTCGACCGATTGCGCGCCTGCCACGACGGGGCTTTCAGCGCCCGCAGCGATGTTTTCCGCGGTGTCGAGGATGATGTAGCTCGATGCGCCCGCTTCCGTGGTGTGACCCGTCAGGTTGGCAATGCTGTCGACCAGCGTCAGGCTGTGGCCGCCCAGGCTGAAGCCGTGCGTCGATGCCAGAGCCAGCGCGTCCGACACCGAACCGGTCGCATCGGCCGAGAGTTCGACAGCCTGCGCGCCCGCAACGAGGTCGCCGGCAAGGTTGCTCAGGATGTGCGCGGCGGTATCGGCGACGACATAGGCCGTGGCGCCCGCGACGTCCGTATTGCCCGTGAGGTGTTCGATGCTGTCGACCAGCGTCAGCGCATGGCCGTTCACGCTGAAGGCGGGCGTGGCGGCGAGCGCCTGGGCGTCCGCCACGGAGACGGAAGCGTCGCTCGACAGTTGGACGGCCGTTGCGCCCGTAACGATCGCGCCCGTCGCCGCCGCCAGAATATTGGCCGCCGAGTCGACCACGATATACGCGCCGGTCGGGGGATTGCCCGTCAATTCCGCAACAGTGCCCGTCACCGGATCGCCGCCGGGCGTGCCGCCGTTGTCACCTCCGTTGTCACCACCGTTGCCGCCCGTGGAGGGCGTCGTGCCCGAAGCGTATTGATCCACGATCGTCGGATCGGTCAGCACGCCGCCGGCAATCTTGCCGTCGAACTGCGACGGATCGCTGGTCGCCGCCGAGGTCGCGTTGATGTACGACGTGAGGTGCGAGAGCAGGGCTTCGTTCGCCGCGCTGTCGCTCGACACCTGCGAGAGGAAGGTGCGGCCGATGGCGCTTGCCGTGTCGCCGCCGTAGTTCGTTGCACCGGCCGTGAACTGGTGCGCGGCGGCCAACTCGTTCTGGACCGTGGCGATGTCGTCGTTCTGGACGCCGTTGAGCACGGACAGCGCAAGGCTGCCGGCCGTGATCGTGCCGGCCTTCAGCGCCTGGGCGTAAAACTCGAGACCCGCCGCGTCCGGCGCGCGATGCAGCACGTTCTGGTAGATCGCCGTGACGAGATCTTCCGCCGATGCGTTTGCGCCATACAGCGCAACGGATTCGGCCGAGGTGGCGAAAGCGTTGATCATGCTGGTCAGATTGCCGTTCTGGGCATCCAGCTGTGCCGCCCAGTAAGTCAGGCCGTCGGCGTCCGCGGGACGGCCATAGTACGCGATGTAAAGTTCCTGGATCTGGTCCAGCGTTGCCTGTGTTGACACGTAGTTGTCCTTATTAGCAATCGGGATTGACTGATGGCTGCATTGATCGACGGCCTGGCATCAGCCGGGCGCGAACAACGTGCGACTCCGCCGGATTGCGCGACCGCTGCCCCGGCCGATGGGGCGTCTGGTCACGTTCAGCTTGCGAAATCGAAAGGAGTGTAAGAAGTTTCGGAACAAAAAGCATGTGACCGTCGTCACATTTTGAGAGGAAATTTGAAGATGGGGATTGTTGCGAAACCGGTAATGATTCGGCAGGCATGAAGCTTCATCGAGGCGGACACCTTGCCAGGCCTCCCTACGTATCCCGACGTGCCGGGCTCATCATCGAATCAAATTTTTTTGCCAGCTTTTGCTTTTCATACCGTATAATCCGGCCTCCCAAGCGGAATGCGAGTTCCGCTCCGGGTACCAGGCCACACCATCATCGATCCGCCGCAACGGTGGATTCATGACGAAGCCGTTCTGCAAGGGGGTATAGCTCAGCTGGGAGAGCGCTTGCATGGCATGCAAGAGGTCAGCGGTTCGATCCCGCTTACCTCCACCAACAGAACGGGCGCGGGAGTCGATCGCGCCGCTTGCTTCATCATCCTGCTTCAATCCCCCACGCTGTCACTCCACTTCGTGTTGCGAGCGTCGGGCATGGCTTGCTTCACAACGGCAATGCATGCGTCGACAGGATCTCCTTGAGCACCATGAAGCTGCGCACCTGCCGCACGCCCGGCAAATACAACAACTGCTCCGCATGCAGCTGGTTGAAGCTCTCGTTGTCGCGCGTGCGCACAAGCATGAAGTAGTCGAATTCGCCGGTCACGACGTGGCATTCCACACAGCCTGACACCTTCTGCGCCGCTTTCTCGAATGCCGCGAACGCTTCGGGCGTCGAGCGGTCCAGCACGAAGCCGATCACGACCAGCATGCCCGCGCCGAGCGCCTTGGGCTCCAGCAGCGCGACGATGCCGCGTATCAATCCCATCTCCTTCAGTCGTTCCACGCGCCGCAGGCATGCGGGCGCGCTGAGCCGGACTTTCGCGGCGAGGCTCACGTTCGAGATCGACGCGTCCTGCTGCAAATGCCTGAGGATCGCGCGGTCGATGCGATCCAGCGCTGGCGGGCCGTTCGGGGTGACGGTCGACCCCTTGCTTAATTTCATTGCGCGAATACCCTCTTTGGCGATCTGAAAATGTTCCGCTTTCGCAGACTCCGTTATTAACGTAGGTCGCCGCTATTTATTTGGCAAGCTCATTTCGTGCGAAGACGCCTACCATCTTTTGCATCGGGATGCGATGCGGCAGGCGCGTCCCGAGCCACGCCCATGTCCTGCTCGAGCCGACTCTCCGGAGACATTCGATGAACCTCCAGCGCTTCCCCCGTTACCCCCTCACGTTCGGGCCGACGCCAATCCAGCCACTCAAGCGCCTGAGCCAGCATCTCGGCGGCAAGGTCGAGCTCTATGCGAAACGCGAGGACTGCAACAGCGGGCTCGCGTTCGGCGGCAACAAGACGCGTAAGCTCGAATACCTGATTCCCGACGCACTTGCGCAAGGTTGCGACACGCTGGTGTCGATCGGCGGCATTCAGTCGAACCAGACTCGCCAGGTCGCGGCCGTTGCCGCGCATCTCGGCATGAAGTGCGTACTTGTTCAGGAGAACTGGGTAAATTACTCCGACGCCGTCTATGACCGCGTCGGCAACATCCAGATGTCACGCATGATGGGCGCGGACGTGCGGCTCGTGGCGGACGGCTTCGATATCGGCATTCGCCCGAGCTGGGAGGAGGCGCTCGAAAGCGTGCGCCAGGCGGGCGGCAAACCGTACGCGATACCGGCAGGGTGCTCCGAGCATCCGCTCGGGGGCCTCGGCTTCGTGGGCTTTGCCGAGGAAGTGCGGCAGCAGGAAGCCGAACTCGGCTTCAAGTTCGACTACATCGTCGTGTGCTCGGTTACGGGCAGCACGCAGGCGGGGATGGTGGTGGGCTTCGCTGCCGACGGCCGCGCGAATCGCGTGATCGGTATCGACGCCTCCGCTACGCCCGAAAAAACGCACGCACAGATCACACGCATCGCGCGTCACACGGCGGGTCTGGTCGACCTCAGCCGCGATATCGGCGAGCAGGACGTGATTCTCGACACGCGCTACGGCGGGCCCGAATATGGGCTGCCGAACGAGGGCACGCTGGAGGCGATTCGCCTGTGCGCGCGGATGGAAGGCATGCTGACCGACCCGGTGTACGAAGGCAAGTCGATGCACGGCATGATCGACAAAGTGCGCCTCGGCGAGTTCGAGCCGGGTTCGAAGGTGCTGTATGCCCATCTGGGCGGCGTGCCGGCGTTGAGCGCATACAGCTTCATTTTCCGCGACGGTTGATGCCTGGCACGAGGGAGCCAGCGTGGGCTGACTCGCGCGCGTCACAGTCTTTGACTTTAGTCACGGCGCGCGGTCCGAAAGCTAACGACAATGGGTGCCCTACACGTCGTGGGAGTGCCGGGCTCTTGCCTCTCCCACGAACTCCGCGCCGGGCTTTTAGCCCGGCGTTTTTTTATGCGCGGCTTTCGTTGCGGACACGCTTGCTGTTGCGTTCGCGCAGGCGCTTGCATTGCCCACCCAACCGGTGCATGGTTCACGAATTGCCTGCCGAAACTGGTAACTCGTAACTGGCCCACACCGGAGGTGTCGCGATGTCGCTCGTGCTTTATGGTCATCCGTTTTCTTCGTACACGCAGAAGGTGCTCATCGCGCTCTACGAGAACGACACGCCCTTCACGTTCCGCAGCATCGGGCCCGATGCGCCCGAACACGTCGCGCAGTGGCTGGCGCGCTGGCCGCTGCGCAAATTCCCGCTGCTCGTCGACGGCGAGCGCAACGTGGCGGAAACGAGCATCATCATCGAATATCTGCAACTCACGCACCCCGGCCCGGTGCGCCTCGTGCCCGCCGATCCCTTGGCTGCGCTCGATGTGCGCTTTCTCGACCGCTTCTTCGATCTGCATGTGATGACGCCCGTGCAGCAGGCGGTGGAGGGGGCGCTGAGCGGCGATCCGGCAAGGCGCGCGGAGCGCGGCGAGTACGCGGCGCAGAAGCTGGAGCTGGCCTACGCCTGGCTCGAAGGCCGTCTCGCGGGCAGAACCTGGGCGGCCGGCGAAGCCTTCACGATGGCCGATTGCGCCGCCGCGCCTTCGCTCTTTTACGCGGACTGGACGCATCGCATTGGCGAGGCGTATCCCGTGCTGCGTGCCTTTCGCGCGCGCCTGCTTGCGCGGCCTTCGTTCGCGCGAGCCGTGGAAGAAGCGCGGCCCTACCGTCCGTTGTTTCCGCTCGGGGCGCCGGATCGCGATTGACGCCGTCTGAAGTCGCATGAAGCCGCGGCCGCAGTGGAAAATCAGATGGGCGGAAGCTTGAACGAAGCGAGATTCGCCTTGACGTAGGCGATGTATTTCGCGAGATCGGCGTCGGGGCGCTGAAAACGTCTTAACACCTCTTGCTGAAGCAATTGTGCGGCGGCGGACGTGATTTCCGGGAACGGCAGCAACGGCGAGGAGCCCTTCTTGACCACGTCGCGTAGCGCGGTCATGAGCGCATAGGCGACCTTGAAGTCCTCCTGGAACCGGCCGAGGTCGGCGGCCTTCTGGTAGCTGAGCACTTCACCCGCGCTCACGATGCCCTGGATCTTCGTCGTGCGCGCGGAGTCGCCTGCCAGCTCGGCGTAGAAATACTCGACGCCATACGACTGGCCCTCCTGGTAAGCGCCGCTGCCCACTGCGGAGGACGACGCGGCGATATGCCCGGTATGCGTGAATTCGTGCAGCAGGAGCATGGCGATGCGCGTGTCGTCCCAGCCGAGCACCTCCGCGCGCAGTGTCGTGGTCGTGAAGCCCAGCGTGGTGTCGGTTTCGGCGATGCGATCGGCGAGCTTCGCTTTCGACTCCTCGTCGGCGCTCATCTGGCGCACGCTGTTGCCGAAGCTCGAATAGAAGTCGAAGAACGAATAGGCGACTTCGTAGCCGCCCGACTGCCACGTGAGCTTGACGATGCCCGAGCGGATTTTGGCGAGCACGCTCTCGCCGAGGCTGGAGTTGTGTTTCGCGAATTGATAGGCGGCGTTGCCGAATTCCTCGGTGTCGTGCAGCTTCGCGGCGGCGGGGTCGGCGTTCGAGCAGGCGAGCGCGAGCGGCGATCGGGGCGACTGCCGCATCACGCCGAAGCGGTGTCCCGCCAGTGCCGACTGCGCCGCGGTTTGCGCGTTGCGTTCCTCCTCGCGCGTGCTGCGGCGCAGTCCCGCTCGTGTTTCGAGCGCGGCGTCGCCCGCATCGCGTTGCTGGATCGTATGGCTCAGTTCGTGCGCGAGCAGTTGGCGCCCGCTTGCCGTGTGTGGCGCGTAGCGGCCCGCGCCGAACACGATGTGCTGGCCGAGCGCGTACGCCGCCGCGCCGTGCGCCCGCGCGGAGCGCGCCGCGTCTTCATCGGCATGAATGCGCACGCGGGAAAGGTCGAAGCCGAAGCGCGGCTCGAAAAAGGCGCGCGCCGTGGCGGGAAGCGGGAAGCCGGACGACTTCGGGACGGCGCGAGCGGCCTGCGGGCCTGCGTCGTGCTGGCCGTGCGCCGGCGCTTTTTGCCCGGCGCGCGCGATGGGCTCAGGCGGTGCGCGCATGCTGGCGGGAGCGGCCGACTTTGGGGCGGGCCGTTGGCTCGGTAGGGCGAACATCGCAGACCTTCGCGCAACGCTGACGAGACTTTCATCGTAGGTAACGCGCCGGCCTTTGTACAGCCAGCCCCAAGCCTTAGGCGTTCTCGCGCTCCTTGAGCCGTTTGCGGTGCGCGGCGACTTTCGCACGATTGCCGCACAGGGCCATGCTGCACCAGCGGCGCGCGTGGCCGCGCGTGTGGTCGGCGAACAGCAGCGTACAGCGCGGTCCTTCGCAGGCCTTCACATGCGTGAAGTCCTCCTCGCACACCAGTTGCGCCAACGCTTCGGCAATCGGCATCAATAGCGACTCCGGCGAGTTCCAGCGCCGCGTCACGCGGTATTCGAACGCCGATGCCTTCCCGTCTTCGCTCGCAACGAGTTCGCCATATCGGTCGTCGCGCTTGAGCAACTGGTTCAGCGGTTCGAGTTCGCGCAAGTCGGCGCCGGCGCGGGTCAGCGGGCGGCCCTTCCTGGCCTGCACGAAGCCCCGGAACCATTCGCGCAGCGCGCGCGCCTGCGCCGCCACCGTGTCGAGTTCGGCAGCGGTGAATTGCGCGCGCATCGCGGCGAGCGTTGGCGCGGACGCCATGCCCGCCTGTTCCAGCCACGAGAGCAAACCTTCGCCGTCGCCGATCCAGTCGACGGGTTCGTCCACGGGCGTGGCGATCGAGTTCAGGAAGTCGAGCCCTGGCGCGTCGGCCACGAACAGCGCGGGAGTGGGGCGGTAATCCATGTGTTGTGCCGAATAGGGATCAATGTCAGCAAAGTGTAACCATCAAGATTGGCCTTGACAAGTTACATGCGTAGTTTGTAACCTCTAAACAATGATTTAGACGGTTACTCAGTCGAAGGAGCGAAGCATGTCTCAGGACAAGACGCGGGTGGTGCTGGCGCACGGCGCATGGGCCGATGGTTCGAGCTGGCGCAAGGTGATCGAGCGGCTGGACCGCGAGGGCATCGAGGCCGTGGCGGCGCCGTTGCCGCTCACTTCGCTCGCCGACGATATGGCGGCGCTCGATCGCACGCTGGAGCGCATCGAAGGGCCGGTCGTGCTGGCCGGTCATGCCTACGCGGGCGCCGTGATCGGCGCGACACGCGCGGCGAACGTCGCGGCGCTTGTGTACGTGGCCGCGCTCGCGCTGGACGAAGGCGAAACGGTGGCCGACGTGTTCTATCGCGGGAAGACGCACGAGCAGGCGCCGCAACTCGCGCCCGACCGGCACGGCTGGATCTGGTTGCCGCACGAGGCGTTCGCGGCGGCGTTCGCGCAGCATGCCTCGCCGCAAGAAGCCGCGGTGCTCGCCGCGATTCAACGCCCGATTGCCGCGGCGTGCATCGGTGAAGCGGTGGGGCGGCCGTTGTGGCGCGATCGACCGGCGTGGTTCCTGATCGCCAACGAGGACCGCATGATCGATCCGGCTACGCAGCGCTTCATGGCAAACCGCATGCATGCGCAGATCCGCGCGCACGACGTCGATCACACGCCCGGCGTGAGCGCGCCCGATGTCGTGGCCGACCTCATTCTCGAAGCCGTTCACGCGGTTTCACCGCGCTAAGCGCGGCCCTCCCTCGCTCCCTTCATCCGTGGAGACACCCAAATGACAGCCATCGCTTACCGCCGCGCCGATGTGGACGGCTACAACGTTTTCTATCGCGAAGCCGGTCGCGCCGGTGCGCCAAAGCTGCTGCTGCTGCATGGTTTTCCGAGCGCCGGTCATATGTTTCGCGACCTCGTTCCCAGGCTGGCCGATCGCTTTCACATCGTCGCGCCGGATCTGCCGGGCTTTGGCCAGTCGGATCTGCCGGAGCGCAGCCAGTTTGCGTACACGTTCGAGAACATCGCGAACGTCATGGCGCGCTTCACGGAGCGCATCGGCTTCGACCGGTTCGCGGTGTACGTGTTCGACTATGGCGCGCCCACGGGTTTCCGGTTGGCGCTCAAGCATCCCGAGCGCATCACGGCCATCGTTTCACAGAACGGCAACGCCTACGAGGAGGGCCTGAGCGACGGCTGGAATCCGATTCGCGCGTACTGGCAGGATGCGTCGGCGGCCAATCGGGAGGCCCTGCGCGCACTGCTCACGCGCGAAACGACGATCTGGCAATACACGCACGGCGTGCCCGATGCGTCCGCCGTGTCGCCGGACGGCTATTCGCTCGACGACTACTATATGAACCGGCCCGGCGCGCAGGACATCCAGTTGGACCTCTTTCGCGACTATCGCAACAACGTCGCCCTCTATCCCGCGTTCCAGGAATATTTCCGCGTGCACCGGCCGCCGCTTCTCGCGGTTTGGGGCAAGAACGATCCCTTCTTTCTGCCTGCGGGCGCGCAGGCCTTTACGCGCGACCTGCCTGATGCGGTAGTGCGGCTCTTCGACACCGGGCACTTCGCGCTGGAAACGCACGCGAGCGAGATCGCCGACGCGATCCGCGATTTTCTCGGTTAATGGTTTGCAATGCTAATGGAATGAGGAGTGGCAACATGG
The DNA here is from genome assembly GCF_003268775.1 of Paraburkholderia unamae. Taxonomy (GTDB): domain Bacteria; phylum Pseudomonadota; class Gammaproteobacteria; order Burkholderiales; family Burkholderiaceae; genus Paraburkholderia; species Paraburkholderia unamae. Next base: position 73,749 of record NZ_QLSU01000013.1, on the reverse strand, counting down.
CCGGCAAAGTCGCAATCGTAACGGGCGCGAGCCAGGGCATCGGCCGTGCGACCGCCGTGAGGCTCGCGCGGGATTTCGATGCCGTCGCGGTGGTGGCGCGCAACCGCGAACAACTGGAACAGACGGCGGCCGCCGTGAGGGAAGCGGGCGCGCAGGCGCTCGTGATCGAAATCGACCTTGCGCTGCCCGAGGCCGCGCCTCGCGTGGTCGAAGCGACGCTGGCCGCGTTCGGCCGCATCGACGCGCTGCTCAACATCGCGGGCGCGGTGCCGCAAATCGACTTGTTCGAAATGACCGACGAGCAATGGGAGGGCGGCCTCGCATTGAAACTGCACGGTGCGCGACGTTTGACCATCGAGGCTTGGCCCGCGCTCAAGGCAAGCGCGGGCTCGGTCGTGCTGATGTCCGGCAATTCGGCGCTGTTTCCGAAGGCGCCCTATGCGGCGGTGGGCACGATCAACGCGGCCATCGTCGCGCTCGCGAAGGCGTTTTCGGACCGGGGCATTGCCGATGGCGTGCAGGTCAACAGCGTGCTGCCAGGCCCGGTGATGACGGGCCGCCGCCAGTCGTACCTGGCGCATTGGGCCCCGCTGCACGACATGAGCGTGGAAGAAGCGACGGCGAAGTTTCCGGCCGAAGCGGGCATCGCGCGCTACGGCGCGCCCGAGGAGATCGCCGAGTTGATGGCGTTCGTCGTTTCGCCGGGCGCGCACTGGATGACCGGCACGACGCTCAGGATGGACGGCGGCGAGGTCAAGTCGATCTGATATCGATACGGTGGGCAAGGGCGTCGCGCCTCCCGCCGGGCCACTCACGCGCGCCCCCGCTTGCCCGGTGGTTTTGCCGGGTTTTCGCGCACGAGGTATCATCACGACCTCGTCGGCATAATTCAACACCCCCCCAATACGATCCGCACACCTCGCCCGGGCGCAGGTGGGCATTGGCGCGCGCGATTCCAGAACATCGCGCGCACGCCGCTGCGTCCGGCGCAGATCGACTTCTCAAGCTTGCAGGAATGGTCATGGAACGAGTGGTACCGGGGGCGTCGCCCATTGCGCGACTGTCGGGGGACGTTGCCGCGATCGCGGTTGCGATCGCATGAGCGCCGCGCTCCCCCCTCCGCGCGGCGTGCGCCGTGCAGGGCCGCTCGTCGCCCGCATCGTGGGCGCCGTGTTCGGCGGCTATGCGCTTGGCGCGCTGGCGAGCGTGGCGGCGCTCGCGTTGCCCATGAGCGCGCCGCAAGCCGTGATCACGGGCATGCTCGCGAGCTTCGTCTTCTATGCGGGCGCGGTGATCTGGATGTTTCTCGCGCGCAGCGCCCGGCGCGCCTGGGCCGGGCTGCTGCTGGTCGCGCTGCCGCTCGCGCTGGCGGCGTGGTGGGCTTCATCGGCAACGCCCGTTCATTTGATTGCGGGCGCAACGACATCCGATGCGCCGAAGGCGGCCGCCACGGGAGGAACGGTGAAATGAAGCGCCTCGACCTCAGCCGGCCACAAGGCCGCGGCGTGCGCCAGAGCATGTCGGATCTGCACACATGGGCCGGCCTGGTCGCGGGCTGGTTGCTCTATGCGATGTTCCTGACCGGCACGGTCAGCTACTTCAAGGAAGAGATTTCGCAGTGGATGCGGCCCGAGCTTGCCCATCAGGAGGTCACGCCCGACGCGGCGGCGGTCGCGCAGCGCGTGGCCGGCACGCTCGCCACGCTTGCGGCGGGTAGCCCGCAGTGGAGCATGCAACTGCCCACCGAGCGCAGCAACATCGTGAGCGCGTTCTGGCGCACGCGCGGCGCGGGGCCGGGCAAGCGCAGCTTCGAAGACGCGACGTTCGATCCCGCCACCGGCGGCAAGGTGAGCGCGCGCGCGACGCTCGGCGGCGAGTTCTTCTATCGCTTCCATTTCCAGTTCTACTACATGCCGGTGATGTGGGGGCGCTGGATCGCGGGCCTGTGCGCGATGTTCATGCTCGTGGCGATCATCAGCGGCGTGATCACGCACAAGAAGATCTTCGTCGACTTCTTCACGTTCCGCTGGGGCAAGGGCCAGCGCTCCTGGCTCGACGCGCATAACGCGCTTTCGGTGTTCGGCCTGCCGTTTCACCTCATGATCACGTATACAGGCCTCGTCACGTTGATGACGATGTACATGCCATGGGGCGCGCAAACCGCGCTGAAAACGCCCGCGCAGCGCGAGGCGCTCGTCACGCAGTTGAGCGCGTACCTTCAGCCCGGCAAGGCTGCGGGCGTGCAAGCGCCGCTCGCGCCCATCGATGCGATGGTGCGCGAGGCGCAATCGCGCTGGGGCCGCGACAACGTGCTGCGCGTGACGGTCACGAACCCCGGCGACGCGAGCGCGCGCGTGGCGGTCTCGCGCGGCGAGGCGGCGCGTGTGTCGATGAGCCCGCAATACCTGCTGTTCGACGGCGTGAGCGGCAAGCTGCTCGACGTGAAAGACAGCGTGGGCGGCGCGGCCGAAACGCGCGGCGTGCTGTACGCGTTGCACATGGGCCGCTTCAGCGACCTGCAACTGCGCTGGCTGTATTTCATCGTCAGTCTCGCGGGCACGGCGATGGTCGGCACCGGCCTCGTGATGTGGACCGTGAAGCGGCGCCAGAAACTGCCCGACCCCGAGCGCCCGTATTTCGGCTTTCGCCTGGTCGAGCGGCTCAATATCGCGAGCATTGCGGGGCTTTCCATTGCGATGACGGGTTATTTGTGGGCCAACCGTCTGCTGCCGGTCACGCTCGCGCATCGCGCCGACGCGGAAATCAACGCGTTTTTCGCGATCTGGGCGGCCACCTTGCTTTACGCGCTCGTGCGTCCCGCGAAGCGCGCGTGGATCGAATTGCTCTGGCTTGCCGCCGCGTTGCTGGCGTTGCTGCCGGTGCTGAACGCATTGACCACGCAGCGGCCGCTCTGGTTCAGCGTTGCCAATGGCGACTGGGTTTATGCGGGCTTCGATCTGATGATGTGGGCGCTGGCGGCGCTGCACGCCATACTCGCGGTGCGCACGGCGCGGCACCGGCCGCGCGTGAAGGCGCCCGGCAGTCGCCGCGCGGTTGCACTGGCGCAACGGGAGGACGCGTGATGGCGCTCGCTGCCCTGTTGCTATGCGTGCCCGCGTTCGCGTGCCTCGCGCTCGCCATGGAGCGTCATCAGCAAACGCTGTTCGACGCCCCGCTTTCCGCGGCGGCGACACGCGCGCTACGCGGCTTCGGCTGGTGCGGCTTGCTGGCCGCCTTGTGGCTGGCGGTGAGCGCAAAGGGGTGGGCGCTCGGTCTGGTCTGGTACAGCGGCTGCACGAGCCTGGCCGCCGGCATCGTCTATGGACTCCTGATCATGTGCGCGCGGCGCTTCCCCGCGGGGTGAAGTACGGCAGGCGGCGCTGCCGCTAAAGCAAGGGCACACCGGCCGCCGCCTTCGGCGCGTGCCGCGTGCGCAGCCACGTGAAAAGCTCGTGGGCGGGCATGGCCTTCGCGAAGAACCAGCCTTGCCCGTATTGCACGTCTTTGTCGATGAGCCACGCGACCTGTGAGGCAGACTCCACGCCTTCAGCAACGACCTCCAGACCCAGCTCGTGCGCCATCGCGATGATATGCGGCGCGACGACGCTGGACGCCGTGTCCTGCGCGATCGTGTCGACGAATGACTTGTCGATCTTCAGCACGTCGATGCGGAAGCTTTGCAGATACGAAAGGCTCGAATAGCCGGTGCCGAAGTCGTCGATATACACCGGGTGCCCGGCTGCCCGGAACGACGCGATAATGCCGCGCGTCGCGTCCGCATGCATGAAGCTGCGCTCGGTGGCTTCGATGCGCACTTGCGAGGGCGCGATGCCCGTGCCTTTGAGGGCGGCGGTGAGCTTGTTGAGAAAGCGGTCGCTGCGCAAGTCCTCGCTGCTCAAGTTGATCGAGACATAAAACGCCGGGTTCGAATGCAGCCAGCCGCCCAGTTGCGCCAGGGTCTTTTCGAGGACGAGATCGGTGAGCGGCTGGATCAGGCGATTTTCTTCGGCGACGGTCACGAAGACTTCCGGTGATATGACGCGCCCGTTCAGGGTCCAGCGCACCAGCGCCTCGACGCCGGTGCACTCGTTGTCGGCAAGCCGGACGATGGGCTGAAAGGCCACGTCGATCTTTTTTCGTGCAATGGCCCATTCGAGCGTGGCGGGAAAAGAGAGTTGCCGCGAAATGCGTTTGAACATCAGCCAGCCCACGGCCGCGCCGCTGATCACACCGATAGACAGCCACATAAAGAGCAGCTTCGGCCAGTTGTTCACGAGACTGCTGCGCGGAGATTTGACCACGACACCGAGGGGGCGCGTGGCGGAGCGGGCCACCGCGTAGTGCCACTGGTCGCTCTGCACCTTGCCGCCCTGTTTCCAGGCATTGAGCATTTCGTCGGGGTCGGTGCCTGGCGACACGGCGATCACGGTGTTCGTGTCGATGTTCAGCACGCCAATGGGGCGCCTTGCCGGGTCGATCAGGTCGACGTAGGAGCCGGGATCGATCGACACGTAGTGTCCGTTGCGGCCGATCTGCACATCCTCGCGAATATCGCTCAGCGGATTCCTTTGATGGAACCACACGAAGTAGCCGTCGTTGCTGCGGAAGTCCGGCGGCGGCAGCGTGAGGTCTTGCGAGCGCACGTCGCCAAGCAGCGGTGAGCAGAGGTATTGGCCGTTGCCGTAATTGCCGGCGTCCTGTACGTAGCGGTAGTTGAAAATGACCCGCGCCGCCTCCGCCAGGTTGCCTGGCGAGCAGGCCGCGCCCGGCGCGCGTTCCAGATCGGCCAACGCGCCAAACGCCTGGTACGTGACGAGGTCCGCGCGCATGACCGCCTTCCCCGCGAACTCGCGCAGCTCGGCCTCGTCGCGACGCTCGGCGTCTTCGTCGGCGACATAGATGCTGGTCAGCACGGGCGCGATCGTCGCGAGACAGCCCAACGCGATCGAGGCCGAAACGAGGGTGAGTCTGGTAATCATCTCGCGAACCCGAAGGCGTGTGACGTCGACGGAGGCACCACATGACACCGCGCTCGCGCAAGGTGAGTCGGGTGTCCGACTCGCAGTATAGGCCTCCTGAAAGCGCTGCCCGCGACGAACGGGGAAAACGCCAGGTGAGGCGCGGCGCGCGCGGGCATTTGCAAACGTATGAGCGCGGCGAGCGGTAGGACCATAGTCCGATAGCCATCGTTGCGAGCACCGCCCATGATTGAATGGACAACGTCGCAGACACCCTCGCGGACAGCCGCCGGTTGGGCGCTTGCCCGGCCTCATGCGGTTGCCCGGCGGCGCGTGTCGTTTCCCAACTTCCCGTCGACAGCCGCAGGCAGGATCGGCGTGCACGAGCATGCGGACAAGGAGTTGATATGGATGCCTATATAAATAGACGCACCGGCGCATTGTGCGCCGCCGCCTTGCTGTTCGCCACCGTCGTGCAGGCAACGCCGATAGCGTATCCCGCAAAGGGACAAAGCGCGCAGCAACAGCATTCGGACGAATCGGCGTGTTACTCGTGGGCGAAGAACAACACCGGCATCGACCCGGCGAAGGTCGCATCGACGCCGCCGCCGCCTTCGGGGCCGGCCGTGGGCGGTGGCGAGCGCGTGCAGGGTGCGGCGCGCGGCGCGGCGGGCGGCGCCGTGATCGGCGCGATTACGGGCGATGCGGGCAAGGGCGCGGCAGTCGGCGCGGCGGCCGGAACGATGGTGGGCGGCTCGCGGGCGCGGCAGAACCGGCGCGCGAACCAGGCCAACAGCCAGGCTCAGACGCAGGGGGCGATGGACACGTTCAACCGCGCGTTCTCCGCATGCATGGAAGGTCGCGGCTACACCATCAAATAGCGCCGGGCGTAAGACCAAGGTCCGATTTGTCCCGTGCGGCCCGTCTGACACCATGATGCCGTAAGGTAAGCAGCGCGGCTCACGCCGACGTCGTTGGATGAGTGTGAAACGTTTCGTAGTACGTGACGTTTGACCCGCTTGCAAGCGTGCCGGGTCCGGGCCTGGAAAATCAACGGAGGACGATAATGAAGCGACGGATTTTTGTGCTTACGACGGCCGCGGCGGCGGGGCTGACCGCCGCGGGTTGCAGCATGACCACGGGCAGCGGCAAGAGCAGCGAGACCGACGCGTCCAAACGCCAGGAGATCGACGCGGCGGTGGACGGCACGTTGAAGCGACTGTTCGGCATGGTCGGCGGTTCGCAGGAACTGGTTTCCAAGGCGCAAGGCGTGCTTGTGTTTCCGTCCGTGGTGAAAGCGGCCTTCATTGCCGGCGCGGCATATGGGGAAGGCGCGCTGCGCGTGGGCGGCGCGACCGTCGGCTACTACAGCACGGCGGCGGCGTCGTTCGGTTTTCAGGCCGGCGCGCAGTCCACCGCAGTGATCTTCCTCTTCATGACTCAGGACTCGCTGAACAATTTCCGCAGTTCCGCGGGCTGGTCGGTTGGCGGCGACGTCGCCGTCTCGATCGTGAAGGTCGGGGCGAACGGCTCGATCGACACGAGAACGGCGACCGCGCCGGTCGAAGTGATCGTGATGACCAATACCGGCCTGATGGCGGACGCCTCGCTCGCCGGCACGAAGGTCACGAAGCTCAACCTGTGAAGCGTGGCCTGTGAAGCGCAACCGCGGCATCGCCCGATGCCGCGCCATGCGACGCCCGGGCGCGCATCGCGCGGCCGCTGCGCACCTGCGAGGCGTCGATGTCTGAATGGAGAGCGTGATGTCGTACGTCAAGTGGGTAGTTTCAGCAGCGATTCTCGCCGCGGCGCAACTCGCCGTGGCCCAGGGGCAGACCACCGCGAATGTGACGCATGAGCCGGGCAAGGCCACTGTGTCCGGCATGCACAAGGTCACGGCCACCATCGACAAGATCGATGCCGACACACGCACCGTCACGCTCAAGCGGCATGACGGCAAGCTGGTCGAAGTGCAGCTCGGACCCGAGGTCCGGAACTTCGATCAACTGAAAGTTGGCGACGTTGTGAACATGACCTACAAGGAGGCGCTCACGCTGAGCCTGAAGAAGGGCGGCGGGGGCGAGACATCGATGCAGGAGACCCCGTCGATGGAGCGCGCGGCAAGCGGCGCGAAACCCGGCGGTACGGTGGGGCGCGAGGTGAAGGTCACGGCGAACGTCGTGGCCGTCAATCAGAAAACGAAAACCGTCACCTTGCAAGGCCCCGAGGGCGGGAAAATGGACCTGAAGGTCGAGGATCCCGAGCAGCTTGCAAACGTACAGGTTGGCGATCAGGTCGAGGCCGTGTATACGGAAGCGTTCGCCGTATCCGTCAAACCCGCACAGCACAAGTAGCCGCGCATGGGGGGCGTTTGCGACGCGCATCGGGCACGCCGGTCTTCGCGTACCGCGAAGCCGGTCTGCCTGTTTTCATCGGTAACGGGACGCACAGCCAATGAACAACGTGACGCGATCCGTGGCGGTCGTCGACGACGAAGTATCGGTCGGTCGAGCGATCCAGCGCCTCCTGCGATCGGTCGGCATCGATTCGGAGGTGTTCACGAGCGGCGAGGCGTTTCTCGATGCCCTGGCGGCCACGCCGCCTTACGCGCCCGCCTGCGTCGTGCTCGACATCCAGATGCCTGGTCTGAACGGTCTCGAGGTGCAGCACCGCCTGGGCGGCAGCGGCTTGCCGTGCATCGTGATCACGGCCCACGACGACGCGCGCGTGCGCTCGCAGGCGCAGGCGGCGGGCGCGGTGGCGTATCTGCGCAAGCCGTTCGACGACTCCGCGCTTATCGGCGCCGTGCACGGGGTTCTTGGCGTGCCGCCCGTACCGTGAACCTTCGCTGTTGCCCGAACCTGAATGCGAACGCGAAGACAAACGCGAATGCACGCCTATGCGCCGGCGCGAAGGCGTGTGCAAGCGAATGGATCGGACCAAAGTCCGATTGTTCGCCGCAACACGCGTGGTCATACTGGGTTTCAGTGCAGGTTCAAGCGATGTGAGTCCCGCCCATGGATGCCATTCGCCCAGGCTTCGATGTACACGCCGCGGCTTCGCCGCCGCGGTGTGACGGCGCCCTCTCATGCGCCGCCGTGGAGGTGCCGCAATGAAGCGCCCGGAACTGCTCGTGTGCCACGACTGCGACCTCATGCAGCGCGGCGCATCGTGCCCGCCCGGCGGCGTGCTGCGTTGCCTGCGCTGCGGCGCCGAACTGGAACGCGATCTCCCGGAAAGCCTTGCGCGTGCGCTCGCCTTCGCGCTCGGCGCGCTCGTGCTGTTCATGATCTCCAATCTCTATCCGATCGTCGGGCTCGCGGTCAACGGCAATGTCGTGCGCACGACGCTCTGGCATTCGGTCGAGATCCTCTATCTCGACGGCATGTGGCCCATCGCGGCGCTCGTGTTCGCCACCACGATCTTCATGCCGGCCATGCAGATCGTGTGCCTGCTCGCGCTCCTCGTGCCGCTCGCGACGAACCGCAAGCCGTGGCCCGCACCGCTGCTGTTTCGCACCATGTACGCCGCGCGCCCCTGGGGCATGACCGAGGTGCTGATACTCGGGCTGCTGGTCGCGCTGGTGAAGCTGTCGCATATTGCGACGGTCGTGCCGGGCGTGGCGCTGTGGTCGTTCGGCGCGCTCATGCTGGTGCTCGCCGGTGCGAGTGCGGCGTTCGACGCGCGGCAGTTCTGGTCGCGCGTAGCCGGTGAGCCGCTGCTCGCGGGTGCGCCCGAGCTACCTGAGGAGTCCGGATCACTTCGCGCGCGCCGAAGCGGCCACGCGGGCGCGCTCACCGGCGCCGCATGCGGTATCGCGCGCTGTCACGCGTGCGGGCTGCTCGCGCGCATGCCTGCGGCCGCGCATGCGGTGACGTGTCCGCGCTGCGGCAGCGCGATGCATCTGCGCAAGGTCGCAAGCCTCTCGCGCACCTGGGCGTTCCTTGCAGCCGCGGTTGTGCTGTACGTGCCCGCCAACGTGCTGCCGGTCATGGACACGAGTTCGCTGTTCGGCTCGCAGAAGGACACGATCATGAGCGGCGTTGTGTACCTGTGGGTGTCCGGGTCGTGGCCGCTCGCGCTGCTCGTGTTCATCGCGAGCGTGGCGGTGCCCATGGTCAAGATCCTCGGGCTGTCGTACCTGGCCTGGACGACGCAGCGCCGCTGGAAATGGCTGCCCGAGCAACGCACCCGCATCTACCGGCTCATCGAGCTGGTCGGGCGCTGGTCGATGCTCGACATTTATGTGATCACGATGCTCGTCGCGCTCGTGCAGTTCAATGCGCTCGCGACCATCAAGGCGGGTCCCGCCGCGATTGCGTTCGGCGCCGTGGTGATCCTCACGATGTTCGCCGCGAACATGTTCGATCCGCGTCTCATCTGGGACGCCCTGGAGCACGAAGATGGCTGATCCGGGTAACGACAGCGGCTTGCCGCAACTGCCGGAGGCGAAGCCCGTGCCGGGTTCGCGCTGGCGCATGCAGATCGTCTGGCTCGTGCCGATCGTCGCGGTGCTGATCGGCGGCTGGCTCGCGGCGAAGGCGGTGCTGGAGGAAGGGCCGACCGTGACCATCAGCTTCAAGACCGGCGACGGCCTCGAAGCCGGCAAGACGAAGATCAAGTACAAGGACGTCGATATCGGCGTGGTGAAGTCGGTGACGCTCTCGCCCGACCACAAGCGCGTGATCGCGACGGGCGAACTCGTGAAGGACGCGTCGAGCATGCTGGTCGACAATACGCGCTTCTGGGTGGTGCGCCCGCGCATTTCCGGCGGCACCGTTTCGGGCCTGAGCACGCTGCTTTCCGGGTCCTATGTGGGCATGGACGAAGGCAACTCGAACAAGGGGCGGCGCGACTTCGTGGGCCTCGAAGTGCCGCCTGTATTCCCGAGCGACATTCCGGGGCGCGAGTTCGTGCTCAAGAGCATGAACATGGGCTCGCTCGACGTTGGCTCGCCGGTGTTCTTCCGCCGCCTGCGAGTGGGCCAGATCGCGTCGTACGATCTGGACCCGGACGGCAAGGGCGTGACGCTCCACGTGTTCGTGAACGCGCCCTACGATCAGTTCGTGCGCAGCGACACGCGCTTCTGGCACGCGAGCGGCCTTGACGTCTCGCTCAGCCCCGACGGCGTGCAGATCAATACGCAGTCGGTGGTTTCCTTGCTGATTGGCGGCGTGGCGTTCGAAACGCCCGACAGCGACACCGAGGTGGCCGAGGCCGACGCCAACACGAAGTTCGAGCTGTACGCCACGCGCGCCGACTCCCTGAAGGAGCACGACCGCATTGTCGACACCTACGTCGTGACTTTCTTCGATTCGGTGCGCGGCCTGACCGTGGGCGCGCCGGTCGATTTCCGCGGCGTCGTGGTGGGCGAAGTGACGAAGATCTACACGCGCTTCGATCCGGTGAAGAAACAGTTCAGCATTCCTGTGGAAATCAACCTGTATCCCGAGCGCTTCACGTCGCGGTATCAACGGGAGCCCAACGGCAAGCCGCCGGGCCGCATCAGCGCCACGCCGCACGAGCTTGCCGATTTCCTCGTGGCCAACGGCTTCCGGTTCCAGTTGCGCTCGGGCAATCCGCTGACGGGCCAGCTCTATGTCGCGTTCGATATTTTCCCGGACGCGCCCAAGGCCAAGGTCGACTGGGCGAGAACGCCGCCCGAATTGCCCACGGTGCCGCGCACGTTGCAGTCGTTGCAGGAGTCGCTCACGCGTCTGCTCGCCAAGCTCAACGGCATTCCGTTCGATGCGATCGGCAAGAGCGCGCAACGTACGCTGGAGGGCGCAAACGACGTGATGTCGCGGCTTGGCAACGACGTCGTGCCGCAGGCGCACGACACGCTGTCGGCCGCGCAGTCGGCGCTCGACTCCGCCAACGACGCGCTCAAGCCAGACTCGGAGCTTCAGCAGAACACGAGCGATGCGATGAAGGAACTGGCGCGCACGGCGGCGTCCGTGCGCATACTCGCCGATTATCTGGAGCGCCATCCAGAAGCCGTGGTACAGGGCAAACCGGGAGGCAAGCAGTGAGCCGGATCGTGATAACGCGCAGAGGTTGCTTCGTGGCGATGGCGCTCGCGTGCGCCGTCGCGGGACTCGCCGGGTGTTCGTCGCCGTCGCCCACGTTCTATGCGCTGCGCGCGGACGACGCGGCGGCTGCGGTGCAGCCGGCGGCGACCGGCGTCACGATGGACGTCGTGGTCGGCCCCGTGACCGTGCCCGAGATGGTCGACCGGCCGCAGATCGTCACGCGCAATGCCGACAACACGATCCAGATGAACGAGTTCGCGCGCTGGGCCGCGCCGCTGAAGTCGGACATCGGCCGCGTCATTGCCGCGGACCTCGCGCAGCGTCTTGGCACGGCGCGCGTTTCGACGGTCGATCTCGGCGTGGCCACGCCGCCCGTGTGGCGCGTGCGCGTGGATATCGTGCGCTTTGACAGTTTGCCGGGCGACTCGGTGACCATCGAAGCGCAGTGGGCCGTGCGCCCGCCGGGTCATCGCGCGTCGGCGCTCGGGCGCACCGTGGCACACGAGAGCGTGGCGAGCCACGATTACGGCGCGCTCGTCGACGCGCACGACCGCGCGCTCGCCGCCATCAGCGCCGATATTGCCGCCGCCATTCAGGCGGATCGGGCGGCGGTGACCGGCGCGACGAACTGAGGCGTCGCGCCTCAACGATCGAACCAGCGATACTGGAGCGCGACCGTGACGATCTGATAATCGCCGGCCGCGCGCGTGATGAATCCGCGCGAATACGCGAGCTTCGCGGACCAGCCATGCCCGAGCGGCATCGCGAGCGTGAGCCCGCCGCGCGCGTTGCCCTGGCTCGGGCCGCGCGCGCCGTCGTTCACCGAAGTCGCGCCGCCTGACGCGTAGCCGATATCGAAAGCGAGCCAGAGTCCCGGCCGGAAGCTGTAGCCGCCATGCAGTTGCGTAATCGCGAGCGGCGCCTGGCTCCTGTTTTGACCGTTGAAAAAGTCCGTGTTGCTGGTGAATAACCAGACGCCGAGCGAGGCCTCGAAGAACCAGTTGCCCCACGGTTGCGACACGCCGATTTCGGGCTTGAACGCCCAGCGGTTGTTGCCCACGTTCACAAGCCGCGTCGGGATGTACTGGCCGGTGGGGGCCTGGACCGTGAGGCTCGCGCCGAGCGAAGTGACAGCCGGCGCTTGCGCGAACGCCTCGGGGGACAGCGCGGGATTGCCGATCAGATTCAGCGCGAAGCGTAACTGCATGTCGCCGAGTCCCGCGCGATGCACCTCGGTCGGCGCGCCGATGACGAGTCCGCTCAGGTCGCCGCTCATGAACGGCACGGCAAGGCCCAGCGACGCCGTACGCCCGGCCAGCGCGAACGTGTGCACGTAGCCGAGCACGAAGTTGTTGATGCGCGCGTTGACGCCGCTGACTGGCAGCGAAGGGTCGGTGAGCACGTCGCCGCTCAGGTGCGCATAACCCGCAAGGAGAAAGTTCGTGCCGATGGGGGAGGGCGAGTAGGTGCGCGGCTCGAGTTCCTGCGCATGCGGCGCGCCCGCGTGCAGGAGCAGCACGGCGAAGGCGCAGAGCCACTGCGCGCAGAGGGCGCGCAGCGAGCGCCGGCGCGCCTTGCCCGTGTTCGCGTCCGGTTCCGGTTGCCGCCCGGCGAAGGCGGCGTTCCCTTCACCTTGCTTGCCGATGCCATGAAAACCCGTGCGCCGCTGTGGGCGTGGCTCGCGCTGATCGTCGTGCTGGTCGCGAGCGGCCGCGATGCGTGGAGCAACGTGCCGGTCAACGAAGAGACGCCGCACAGGTTGTTCGGCATCCTTACGTTCGTGATCGCGCCCGCGGCGGGCGACACCGGCGATGTCTCGCAAGGAGGAGTCGCGGCGGATTCGATCAAGGCGCGCATCGTCGATGCGTGGTTCGCGCGTCTGCGCACCGACCCGGCCGTGGCGATCGCCGTGCCCGGCGGCGCGGCGGGCCTCGAAGCGAAGCTGCGCGACGACGCCACGCGCGAGCGTCTGTTCCGGCGCGGCGTTGCTCGCCTCGCGCCGCAAGACCGGCTGGTGTACTTCATGCTGCTCACCAAATACATCGGCCAGGCGGCGGCCGGCGGTTGCCACGGCGCGACGAGCATGCAGGACATCGTCGATCGCATTTCGGTCGACAGCATGAGCGATGCCGACGCCGCCGAATACTTTGCGGTGCTTTACCGCATCGTGATCCGTTCCGTGCTCGCCGCGCCGCTCACGCTGCCCGCGTCCGCGACATTCGAGAGCGCGTTGCGTCATCTGGACGAGGCGGTCGATGCCGAGCTTGCGGGCGACGCTCAAGCGGTGGCGCGCATGGAGGGCATCACGCGTGGCGCGCCAGGCGCGACGATGGCCGACTTCTGCTGGGCGAGCGCGCTCCTCATGCATGTGGTGGCCGCGATGAGCGGCCCGGACCGCGACGCCTTGCTGCTCTACATGCTGGACGTGGACGACGCCGTGCCGGCGCGGCCAGCCCGCACGCGTTGACGCCGGCCGCGCGCGCGGCCGTGCTCACCGTCAAGGCGAGGACTTCGACCATCCGGGCCCCGGATCGAAGGACGACATGGCTTCGGCCTTCGCCGCGCCTTCCGGGCCCAGGTCGCGCTCGTAGACCTGGCCGTCATGGCTCACCATGAAGCTCTTGATGCCCGTGTCGCCATAGCGCACCGGCCAGGCGAGCACGCCGAAGCCGCCGAACAGCTTGCCGCGCACCATATAGTCGAACGCGCCGCCCGGCGCATGCGGGCCTTGCTTCGTCAGCAGCTTGTAGTGGTAGCCGTGGTAGCCCGCGTTTTCCGTGTTGCGCGCGCCGGCCGTGGCGAACGCGACGCCGAGCGGGCTGGGCGCGTCGTCGGGGCCGGTCGGCCAGTACAGGCCGTCCTGCTTGCCCGGCGAGCTGGCGAGCTTGCTTGCGTAGACGAGCATGGGGTTGCCATCGTGATGCTCCTGCGCATAGTCGCGTTGCGCGTCGTAGATCGCGAGCATGGTCTGCATCACGGCGAGCTCGTTGCGCCCGATGCGGCGCACGCGCATTTCCTCGACGCCCGCAGGCGTGTCGAAATGCCAGCCCTGCGCGGTCTTGACGAGCGGGATCGGGAAGGTCCAGCCGTCGTCGCCCACGGCGATCACCGCGCGGTTTTCGCCGCTTGGCTGGACGGCGTGGGACACATGCCATTCGCTCAGGAACTGCTGCCGGATATCGGCGTCCACGGGCGGCACGAGCTGGCGGAAGTCCGCGCCCAGCAGACTGCGCAACTCGGGCTCGTCGTTGCCCGCGACGGCGTTGCCGAACGCGTTCATCGCCGCGTCCGGAGACGGGAAACTGCTCTGCGCGGCGGCCGCGCACGGCCGGGGCGCCATCATGGCGAGCACGAGCGCGATCGCCGCCGTGAGCGCCGCCGATGCAACCGGATGAAAATGCAAACGTCGTCTCATGGCTGTTCTCCCTAGCGCCTGCCGCCGCCGCGTCCGCCGCCGCCGCCGCCGCCGCCGCGCATGCCGCCGCCACCGCCGCTCGGACGATTGAACCCGGACGACTGCACGCTGGAGCGCCCGCGGCTCGCGTCGCGCTGAGTGGCCGCACCGCTGCCGACGCCCTGGAAGGCGCTGTCGCGCCCGCCGCCGCCGCCGTACCCGCCACCGCCGCCGCCGCCATATCCGCCGCCCGCGCCGGTGCTCACGCGATTGCCTGCCGCGCCGTTGTTCCCTACGTTCGCGCGATTGCTTGCACCCGCGTTGTTGCCCACGTTCGCGCGATTGCCTGCACCCGCATTGTTGCCCACGTTCGCGCGGTTGCCTGCACCCGCATTGTTGCCTGCGTTCGCGCGGTTGCCCGCGCCCGCGTTGTTGCCCACGCCGTTGCCCGCGTTCCCGCGATTGCCGCCCACGCCGCCGTTGTTGCCGATGTCCGCGCGATTGCCGACGCTCGCGTTATTGCCCACGCCGCCCCGGTTGTTGCCGAGGCCGCCCTGGTTGCCGCGGTCTCCGCCGCCGAGGCCCTGGCCGCCGCCCACACCGTTGCCCCGGTTGCCCCCGCGGTCGGCGACATTGGCGCCGCCCTGGCCGTTGTTGCGGCCGCGATAGTCGCGGCGCGAGTCGGCGCCCGGCGTGTTGTTGCCGAATTTTTCGCGCGTGGCGTTGTCGCGGTACGCCACGCCCTGGCGGTGGCTCGAGTCGTGTTTCCACTTGCCGCCTTCGACCTTGGAGCGGTCGAAGTTGCGATCGACGTTCCTCACCTTGTTGACGTCGATGTTGACGTCGCCGCCACCCCAGTTGCAGTTGCCGAAGATGGCGCCCGCCGCCGCGAGACCGACGCCCCAGGCGAAGCCCGTCATCAGCGCGCCGCCCGGATAGTACGCGGGCGAAGGCGGCCAGTAGTACGGCGGGTAGGCCGGGTAGCTCCACGCGCCATAGACGACCGTGGGGTTGTACGCGGGCACGTAAATGACCTCGGGATTCGCGGGCTCGATCTTCACGATGGTCTGGCCGCCTTGCGCGGGCGGTTGCTCGACCACGACCTTTTGCTGCTCGTTCGACTTGAGGTTGCCCGAATCCTGCGCGCGGGTGCGCAAGCGCTGCACGGCCGCGAGCACGTCTTTTTCCTGCGCGAGGAACGCGTCGCCCAGTTTCTGCGTCCAGTCGAGCTTGTCGTTCATCGGCTCCAGCACCTGCGGAAACGCGACGAGCGACTTCACGCTCGCGTCCCAGGTCTGGTCCTGCACCGCCTTCACGGCGTCATCGCCCTTGACCTTGGGGTGCTCCTTGACCCAGCGCGCCGCGTGCACGATTTCCAGCGGGTAGGTCGAGGCCATGAGCACCTGTGCCAGCACCGAGTCGGGATAGAGCGCAATGGGCGCGACGAGCGCCTCCAACTCCTCGGGTTTGTACGGAGCGGGTTGCGCCGCATCTTGCGAGCGCACCACTTGAGCGCCTGTAAACAGCAACGCGAGCACGAGCAGGCACACCCGGTACATGCGTTGTTTGATCCATGGATTCATGGTCGTTCCTTCCATTCGTTCGCTCAGCCTGGTTGCGAGACGCATAGCGACAACGTGAAGGGGCGAGCGCGTGCGCGCGCACTGCGTTGCGAGCTTGCCGCCCGGCCGGACGCGTTGCTGGCGCGCCTGCGCGAGGCGGGAAAGCCCAAGCATATGGTCTGGTTAGCGCCGCCTGGCTGGCAATCGGACCAGAGTCCTATTGACACTCGTGCGACACCGGAGAGACAACTGGAAGACGCGTGAACGAAGCCCGCGCGAACCTGCTCGCGCTGGCATGATGAGTAGGATACCTTGTCATTTGCGTCGTCCAATCGTGCGTCAGGCAGGCCAAGTCGAACCCGGGAGACCACTATGAAGATTCGTGTGACTACGCCATGCATGATTGCGCTCGTGCTTTGCATGCCGTTGTGCGCACCCGCGGCATTTGCGCAAGCGGGCACGCCAGGCATGAAGCAGATGCGCGACGTGCAGCGCAAGGCGGAGCAGAAGGCGCGCACCAAGCAATCGAACAACAACACGGCCTCGCAACATCACAAGGCGAGCGAGGCGGCTGCGACCGCGCCGGCAGCCCAGGCCGCGCCCGCATCGGCGCCTTGAAACGCGCGCGGCGTCGCGGGTTCGTATTTTCCCGAGTATCGGTTGCGCGCGAAACGTGGCCGATATTGCATAACTATTTAAATGGTTTGAATTCCGGGTTCATGCGGATCGGTTAATTTCATAAAAATATAATCGTCATATTAGTTCGGGCGAGCGATATTCACGTTCGCAAATATCCTGCTCAAGCCGTTGCTATTGGCGAGGCGTGTGCACAATCATGTAAACAGCACACGCGATTGTTGCGCCGGCGAGGCGGAAAAAATTATCGAATTTAATTCCCGTTGATTCATTTAACGGGAAATTCTTTCATATAATTTCAACGCGGAGTGAGCGCGCAGGAAGAACGGAATACAAGTGCCTGCGCGCCAACATGGATTGCAGACATCTGTTTTTTTGTTGGCTCCGCCAAACGTCCGATTGCAAATGATAGTCAGTATCGGGGCGCAACCTGGTCCCACACGTGGCCGAAATTCTCGTGCTCGTCTAATCCGCCCCGTTCGGCGCTTGAGCGTTCGAAACGACTTCAGGCCGGAGCGTGGCAGCGTATTCGGAGGACACCGTGATCAGGGCAGACATGGGGAACGACAATCTCGAGCGCGAGAGACCGCCGGCGGCGCAAGCCGCGATGAACCCGCCGGCGTGGATCGACAGCCTCACCGCACACGATTCCCGGCACGCGCAGACCTTGACCTCGCCGCAGCCCGGTCGGGCGTGGGGCCATGCGGCGCAAGGCGCCCTGCAAAGTCTGCATAGCATTCTCGAAGTGATGCCGGCAGTGGCGCTGGTGCTCGACCGCACGGGCCATATCGCCTGGGCGAACGGGCGGGCGACGCGCCTGCTCGGCTACGCGCTGGGCGAGTTGATCGGCATGCCGGTCGAGGCCGTGCTCGCGCCTTCGCGCTGGGACGAGCGCCCGCTCTCCTTCGCCGCGCTCAACACCGCCGAGGGCCTGCCGCATAGCGTTACGCGCGTGGCCGTCGCGCGGGCGAAGAACGGCGCGTGCGTCGAGGCGCACGTGAGCGCTTCGGCTTCGCTCGCGATCGGGCCCGCCGCGCGCATCGTGGTCGTGATCGAACCCGACACCGAAGCCGATGCGAGCGCGCTCGCGGCCGAGCCCGGCAACGAGTCGCGCCGGCTGCACCGGGAGCGAGCCTCGGAAATCGGCGACATGGCGGCGGCGCTCGCGCATGAAGTCGACCAGCCGCTCACGGCCATTCTCAGCAATGCGCAGGCCGCGCAACGCTTTCTCGCGCAGAACCCGCCCGCCATCGGCGACTTGCGCGAACTGCTTGGCGAGGTCGTGGACGATAGCGCGCGCGCCCACGCGATCATCCGGCGCATGCGCCAGTCCGCGAAATGCGAACCGGCCGAAACGAGCCCGGTTGACGTAGGCAGCCTCGTGCGCGACGTGATTCGCCTCCTGCGCCGCGAAACCCAGGCGTGCGGCGCGGCGGTGGCGGCGCGCATCGACGACGGTCTGCCGCAGCCGCGCGGCGATGTCGTTCAGCTTCAGCAGGTGCTCGTGAATCTGCTGCGCAATGCGCTCGACGCCGTGCACGAATGCCGCGTGCAGGACCGCCGGGTTTGCATCGTCGTGAACGCGGGCGTGGACCGCGACAAGGTGTGCATCGCCGTTCGCGACCACGGGCCGGGCGTGGAAGCCGAGCGGTTCGTGACGCTCTTCAAGCCGTTCGTGACCTCCAAGCCGCAGGGCCTCGGCCTCGGCCTCTCGATCAGCCGCACCATCGTCATGGCGCACGGCGGCCAGTTGTGGGCCGAGCGCAACGCCGATCGCGGGCTGACCTTCCACATCGAACTTCCAGCGGAGAGCGCGGCCGTGCAAACCCGTACGCGCTTGTCAAAATGAGCGAGCCCACTCCCATCGTCTTCGTCGTGGACGACGACGAGCACGTCCGCAACGCCCTGTGCCGCCTGCTGCGATCGAACGGCTACACCACGCAGGCCTACGCCAGCGCGAGCGCCTTCATTCAAAGCGCGGATCTCCAGAACGCGCCTGCCTGCCTGCTGCTCGATCTCCAGTTGCCCGACCTGAGCGGGATCGAGTTGCAACGGCGCCTGGGCGGCGTCGTGCCCATCGTGTTCATTTCTGCGCACGGCGAATTGAACACGGCGGTGCAGGCGATGAAGGCGGGCGCGACGGATTTCCTGACCAAGCCGATCGACGCGCTCGTGCTGTTCGAGGCCACCGAGCGCGCGCTCGCACTGGCGCGGCGGCTGTTCGGGGAGCGCGAGCAGCGCGCCGAGATCCAGCGCCGCGTCGACAAGCTGACCCCGCGCGAGCGCGAGGTCATGGCATTGGTCGTCACGGGCCGGCCGAACAAGCTCGTGGCCGACGCGCTGGGTGCGGCGGAAAAGACCATCAAGATTCATCGGGCGCGCGTGATGGAAAAGATGAAAGCGAACTCGCTCGCCGATCTCGTGCGTCTCGTGAGCGCTTCGGCGCTGGACACGGACGAGGCGCTCGCCGTGCAGCCCTCGCGTACGCACGCCGAGCATCGGCCGGTTGCGCACACCGGTTGACGACATCCACCTACGCCTGCCACGGGAAACGCCAATGGGGTTAATAAGGCCCAGGACAAGGCGCAAGACAAGGCTCAGGCTCAACGCAAAACGAGCATGGCTGGCCGCCGTGCTGGTGCTGGCCGCTTGCGCCCAGCCGTGGCAGGGCGTCGAGCCTGGCTCCGACCCGTCCACGGTGATCGCCCGTCTCGGGCCCCCGCGCGAGACCTACGACCTGCCGGGCGGCGGCAGACGGCTCATGTGGCCGACCCAGCCCATGGGCTACACGACGGTCGTTGCCGACCTCGATTCCAGCGGCAAGGTGGTGAGCGTGCGCCAGGTGTTGCAGGACACCGAGTTCTATCGCGCGAAGGTCGGCGAGTGGACGCGCAACGACGTGCTCATCAACTTCGGCCGCCCGGCGGAAACCTCGTTCTTTCCGCGCATGCAGCAGGAAGTGTGGTCGTACCGGTACATCGAGAACAACATCGACTACATGATGTTCCACTTCTATTTCGACACGCAGGGCGTCCTGCGCCGCACGCAGAAAGCGCCCGACCCGGTGCGCGACCGCAACCTCAGGCGCGGGTTCTAGTCCGCGCGGGGGCGAGATTGCGTCATGGGGTCACGGCGTCATGGTGTCATTTCGGACGACTGTTGCGCCAGTCGCGCGGCGTCATGCCGAAGCGCGCGCTGAACCAGTTCGTGAACGAGCCCTGCTGCGCGTAGCCGAGCAGCGCGGATACGCGCCCGATGGGGTAGCGCGGGTTGCTCATGTAGCGCACGGCGAGTTCGCCCCGCACTTCTTCCACGAGGCGCGTGAAGCTCGTCTCTGCCAGCCCGAGCTGACGCTGCATGGTGCGCACGCTCACGTGCAGATGCGCGGCCACGAGATCGACGGTGGCCTGCTCGAGCGGCAGCAGCAGATAGATCGCCTTGCGCACTTCGAGCGCGGTGGAATCCACGCCCGCGGCGTTGAGCGAATCGGCGAGGCTTTCCGCATAGCGCACCAGTTCCGGGTCCGCCGCGGGGTTCGGGTAGTCGAGGTCGGCGGCCGCGCACACGAAGCCGTTGAAGTCGCTGCCGAACTCCAGCGGACAGCCGAAAAAACGCCGGTGAAACGCGAGGCTGGGCGGCCCCTGGTGGACGAAATGCACGGCGCGCGGCTTCCAGTGATCGCCGAGCAGGGCGCTGGAGTGGCGCGCGAGCACGCCCACCGCGAGCTCGATCGCCTGATGCGTGGGAATGCCGGGATCGACCACCAGTTCCTCGCGGATGGTGACCGTTTCGCCCGCGTCCTCCACGTACACAGCGAGCGCTTCATTAAGCAGGTGGCGGTATTCGGCCGTGGCGAGCAGCACCTCGCGCAGCGTACGCTTGTGCGCGAGCAGCACGTTGACCACGCCCGTGCCGAACTTGCGCCGCATTTCGGCCATTTGCAGCGCGAAAGTCGGGCATGCGGCTTTTTCGGCCGAGCGCTCCAGCAGCAGGCAGGCGGCGGCGGCCGGAATGCGCGCGTCGGGATTGGCGAGCGCGGCGGCGTCGACCCCCGCCTGCTGGGCGAGCTCGACCGGGTTCAGCCCGACGCGGCGAGCCACGTCGAAATAGCCGCCCATGGACACCGCGCGCAGCATCGTTTCCATAGTGGTGTCTCCCCCATCGGTGTTAACGCCTGGTGGCGCGAAATGCTAAAACGATGGCGCCTGATCGAAAAAGTGTATCGCAGGATTGCCGTATCGTGCATCTCAACGGATCAGCCATGTTCCCGGCGCCATTCGAAGCGACGACTCGCGTCGCGAACGCCGGAACGCCGACAACTCCATGGGAGAACACGATGCAATTCCTCGACGACTCGCTGCACCCCGAGAACCAGGACAAGGTGGTGATCACCACCGCGCCGTACGGTCCGGAGTGGATGCCTGAGGATTTCCCGGAAGACATTCCGGTGACGATGGAAGAACAGATCCAGAAAGCCGTGGACTGCTACGACGCAGGCGCGACCGTGCTGCACCTGCATGTGCGCGAACTCGACGGCAAGGGCTCCAAGCGCCTGTCGAAGTTCAACGAGCTGATCGCGGGCGTGCGCGCCGCCGTGCCCGACATGATCATCCAGGTGGGCGGCTCGATCTCGTTCGCGCCGGAAAGCGACGGCGAAGCCGCGAAGTGGCTCTCCGACGACACGCGCCACATGCTCGCCGAACTCGAACCGAAGCCGGACCAGGTGACCGTGGCGATCAACACCACGCAGATGAACATCATGGAGCTGCTCTACCCGGAGTATCTGGAGGGCACCTCGCTTTCCAACCCCGCGTTCATGGCCGCCTATAGTGAAATGACGGTGCCGGCGGGTCCGGCCTGGGTCGAGGAGCATCTGCGCCGCCTGCAAGCGTCGGGCATTCAGCCCCACTTCCAGCTCACGGGCATGCATGCGCTCGAAACGCTCGAACGCCTCGTGCGCAAGGGCGCGTACAAGGGCCCGCTGAACCTCACGTGGATTGGCATTGGCGGCGGCTTCGACGGCCCGAACCCGTTCAACTTCTTCAACTTCGTGCACCGCGCGCCCGATGGCTGCACGCTCACCGCCGAGTCGCTGCTCAAGAACGTGCTGCCGTTCAACATGATGGCGATGGCGATGGGTCTGCATCCGCGCTGCGGCATCGAGGACACGATCATCGACCAGCACGGCAAGCGCATGACCTCGGTGCAGCAGATCCAGCAGTGCGTGCGCGTCGCCCACGAACTGGGCCGCGAGATCGCCACCGGCAAGGAAGCGCGCGAGATCTACCGCATCGGCGTGCAGTACGAGACGATCGACGAGACGCTTGCCGCGAACGGCATGGCGCCGAACCGCCCGGCAGGGGTGAAGAACCTGCCGCTGCGCGCGGCGTAAGCAGGAAACAGGAGCCCGGCGCGCGCGTGTGCGCCCGCCGGGCCGGGAAGCGGCCGTCTGGATGTTGCCGTCGGACCTGAGAGAAACGAGAACCCGACGACGAGCGGGACGCCTAGGAGATAACCCATGCTCACCACGCATGCCGAGCCCACAGCGGGCGAAATGACGACGACCCAGAGTAACGTGCGCGTGTACGCGTGGGTCGTGTTTGCCCTGACTGTCGGGCTGCTGCTTTCGGACTACATGTCGCGCCAGGTGTTGAACGCGGTGTTCCCGCTGCTCAAGACCACCTGGGGCCTTTCGGATACGCGGCTCGGCTCGCTCAGCAGCGTGGTCGCGCTGATGGTGGGCGTGCTCACGTTCCCGCTTTCGGTGCTCGCCGACCGCTGGGGCCGCGTTAAAAGCATCGTGCTGATGGCGGCGATGTGGAGCCTTGCCACGCTCGGCTGCGCGCTCTCGACCAACTACGGCGAGATGCTGCTTGCGCGCGCCTTCGTCGGCATCGGCGAAGCGGCCTATGGCAGCGTGGGCATTGCCGTCGTGCTGAGTATTTTCCCGCCGCGGCTGCGTGCCACAATCACGGGCGCGTTCATGGCGGGCGGGGCGTTCGGCTCGGTGCTGGGCATGGCGCTCGGCGGGGCGGTCGCGGCCCATCTGGGCTGGCGCGCGGCGTTTGGCGCCATGGCGATCATGGGGATGGTGCTGGTCGTGATCTATCGCATCGTCGTGACGGAAAAGCGTATCGCCTCGTTGCAGCCCGCCATCGGCAACCGCGAAGCGCCGGGCGGCATGCGCATGAGCCTGCGCGCGCTGCTCAAGGGCCTCTTTTCCACGCGCTCCGTGGTGTGCGCGTATGTGGGCAGCGGCGTGCATCTGCTGGTGCCGGCCGCGGTGTGGAGCTGGCTGCCGAGCTTCCTGAACCGCTACTACGGCATGGAGACGGGCAAGGCGGCCGTGACGGCGGCGGCGTTCGTGCTCGTGACGGGCGTGGGCATGGTGGTATGCGGGAACCTCGCGGACCGCTTCAGCAAGGAAGCGGGCGAAAGAAAGTGGACCATCGCCATTGCGTACTGCGTGATCTGCTTCGTGCTGCTCACGATCGGCCTGCGCCTGCCGCCGGGCACGGCGCAACTCGTATTGATCGGCGCGGGCATGTTCTTCTGCGCAGGCGCGGCGGGCCCCTCGGGCGCGATGGTGGCGAACCTCACGCCGCCCTCGATCCACGCTTCGGCGTTCGCCACGCTCACGCTGTCGAACAACCTGCTGGGTCTTGCGCCCGCCGCCGTGCTCACGGGCGTCGTGGCGGACCACATCGGGTTGCTCGGGGCGCTCCAGCTCGTGCCGTTCGCACCGCTCGTGGCCGCCCTCGTGTTCGTGATCGGCAAGCGCCATTACTCGGGCGATCTGGACCGCGTGAACGCGCTGCGAGAAGAAGCCTCGCACTGAATGACGCACCGGGTGGTGCACCACGCAGCGAAACGGAACGTGCATTTGCGCCGCAAGGCGCAAGCAACGAATTTGCAGTTTGATTCAAGGACAGGAGAATGAACATGGCGAAAGCAGTGCGCTTTCATGAAACCGGCGGCCCCGAAGTCTTGCGCTACGAGAGCGTGGAAGTGGGCGACCCCGGCCCCGGTCAGGTGCGCCTGCGCCATGAGGCCGTGGGCCTGAATTTCGCCGACACCTACTTCCGCAGCGGCCTGTATCCGGTGCCGCTGCCCGCGGGCATGGGTGTCGAGGCGGCGGGCGTGGTCGAGGCCCTGGGCGCCGGCGTGACCAACGTCGCCGTGGGCGACCGCGTGACCTACACCGGCTTCATCAACACGCTCGGCGCGTACAGCACCGAGCGCCTGATTCCGGCCGCGCCGCTCATCAAGCTGCCCGAGGCGATTTCGTGCGAAACGGCCGCCGGCATGACCATGCGCGGCCTGACCTCGTCGTACCTGATGCGCCGCATCCACGACTTCAAGGCCGGCGACACGATTCTTCTGCATGCGGCGGCCGGCGGCGTGGGCCTGATCGTCTCGCAGTGGGCGAAGCTGCTGGGCCTCACGGTGATCGGCACGGTGTCGAACGAAGCGAAGGGCGAGATCGCCCGCGCCCATGGTTGCGACCACATCGTTTATTACAACCGCGAAGACGTCGCGAAGCGCGTGCGCGAACTCACGAACGGCGTGGGCGTGAACGTGGTGTTCGACAGCGTGGGCAAGGACACCTTCGAAGCCTCGCTCGATTCGCTCAAGCGCCGCGGCCTGATGGTGTGCGTGGGCACGGCTTCCGGACCGATCCCGCCGTTCAATCCGCAGATCCTTGCGATGAAGGGCTCGCTGTATCTCACGCGCCCGGCGCTGGCGGACTATATCGCCGACCCCGCGGAAAAAGACGCGCTGGCGGGCGAGCTGTTCGGGCATGTCGCCGCGGGCCGCATCAAGATCGAACTGAATCAGCGCTATGCGCTCGAAGACGCCGTGCAGGCCCATCGCGACCTCGAATCGCGCAAGACGACGGGCTCGTCGGTCTTCGTCATCTGAGGAGTGCGGCATGCGAATCGAACCACTGACCTACACCATCGGCGCCGAACTGACCGGCGTGAATCTCGCCGACGCCGTTCATGACGACGGCCTCTTCGCCGACATTCGCGCGGCGCTGCTCAAGCACCGCGTGCTGTTCCTGCGCGACCAGAACATCACGCGCTCGGAGCACGTGGCGTTCGCGCGCCGCTTCGGCGAGCTGGAGGATCACCCGGTTGCGGGCAGCGACCCGGAGCATCCGGGGCTCGTGCGCATCTACAAGAACCCGGACCAGCCCAACGACCGCTACGAGAACGCGTGGCATGCCGACGCCACCTGGCGCGAGGCGCCCCAATTCGGCGCGGTGCTGCGCTGCGTGGAGTGCCCGCCCGTGGGCGGCGACACCATGTGGGCGAACATGGCGCTTGCCTACGAGAACCTGCCCGCGCACGTGAAGGCGCAAATCGCCGACCTGCGCGCGCGCCACAGCATCGAGGCGAGCTTTGGCGCGGCGATGCCGATCGAGAAGCGTCTCGCGCTCAAGGCGCAGTTCCCGGACGCGGAGCACCCGGTGGTGCGCACGCACCCGGAGACCGGCGAGAAGATCCTGTTCGTGAGCGCGTTCACCACGCACTTCACGAACTATCACACGCCGGAGCGCGTGCGCTTCGGCCAGGACGCCAACCCCGGCGCGGGCGACCTGCTGCGCTACCTCGTGAGCCAGGCCTATATTCCGGAGTACCAGGTACGCTGGCGCTGGAAACCCAACAGCGTCGCGATCTGGGACAACCGCAGCACGCAGCACTATGCCGTGATGGACTACCCGCCGTGTCACCGCAAGATGGAACGCGCCGGCATTATCGGCGACAAGCCCTACTGATACGCGCAGGAGACCAGAGTCAATGACGTCAATAACCACACCGACCATTCTGATGGTCCCGGGGTTGCGCGACCACGTGGCGGAGCACTGGCAAACGCTGCTGGAAAGCAAGCTGCCCAACGCGGTCTCGGTGCCGCCGCTGGAACACGACAAGCTCAGTTGCGCGGCCCGTGTCGCCGCGCTCGACGCCGCGCTCGCGAAGATCGACGGCCCGGTGATACTCGTGGCGCACAGCGCGGGCGTGATGATCACCGTGCATTGGGCGCGGCAGCACAGCCGCAAGATTCACGGGGCGCTGCTCGCCGCGCCCGCCGACCTCGAAACGCCGCTGCCGGCGGGATACCCCGACATCGATTCGCTGGCGCAGAACGGCTGGCACGCGATTCCGCGCGAGCCGCTGCCGTTCCCGAGCATCGTGGGCGCGAGCCGCAACGATCCGCTCGCGAGCTTCGAGCGCGTGGCGGCCATGGCGAAGGACTGGGGCAGCACCCTCGTCGATCTGGGCGAAGTCGGCCACCTGAACCCGGCGGCGGGTTTTGGCGAGTGGCCCATGGCAGAGATGTTGATTCATGAACTTGTCTGATCAAAAGTGGGCCGCGCAGGCCACGCGCGAGGCGGGTGAGCGTCCGGTTGTGAAGATCGAGGCGTTCTTCGATTTCATCTGCCCGTGGTGCCTGATCGGCAAGCGCAACCTGGATGTGGCCGTTGCCCGCTTCGCGAGCGATCGGCCCGACGTGCAGGTGAAAGTGAAGTGGCGCTCGCATCAACTGCTGCCGTGGACGCCGCTTGCAGGCATGCCGTACCAGGCGTTCTATCGCGACCGCCTGGGCAGCGCGCAAGCCGTGGCCGCACGGCGCGAGCAGGTGCGCGAGGCCGGGCGCGCAGCGGGCATCGAGTTCGCCTTCGAGCGTATCGAGGTGCTGCCGAACACCGCCGCCGCGCACGACCTCGTGACGTTTGCCGCGAGCCGCGGCAACGGCGCGCAGACCACGGCGCTGATCGACCGCGTGCTCACGGCGTACTTCCTGGAAGGGGAGAACATCGGCGAGCGCGACGTGCTCCGGCGCATCGGCCTCGAATGCGGTCTGGAGCCCGAGAGCCTCGCGGCGCACCTGGCCGCGTCGCAACGCCTCGCGGACCCGGCCGGGCGCCGGGTGGCCTACGCCGACCCGCAGGTGAGCGGCGTGCCGTATTTCGTGTTCAACACGGGGTATTCGCTCTCGGGCGTGTATTCGCCCGTGGCGATGGCGAGCGCCATGGCGTTGGCCGTTCCCCATTGAAGACAGGCGAGGAAAGCGCAATGTCACGTGAAGTACCGGTCGCCAAGGTCGACGAACTCGCGCCGGGTCAGCGCAAGCTGGCTTTCGTCGATGGCCGCAGCATCGTGCTGTTCAATATCGACGGCGCGATACACGCGATCGACAATTCGTGCCCGCACAACGGCGCATCGCTTGCCAGCGGTCAGCTGGAGGGTTGCGTGCTGCGTTGCCCGGCGCACGGCCTGCGCTTCGACGTCCGCACGGGCGCGATGCCGGGTGTGGGCGGGCTGAACCTCACGTGTTTCCCGGTGCGCGCCGTCGACGGAAAACTGGTCGTGACCCTCGAAGCTTCCGCTTCGAACCACGGATAGCGCGGCATCCGGAATCGCGGCGTAATCGAACATCTGGTAATTAGGATAGCAAACCATGCAAGGTCTCATGATGCAGCAGCCGCTGCTGGTCGCTTCGCTGCTCAAGCATGCGGAGCGCCACCACGGTACGCAGGAAATCGTTTCGCGCCGCGTGGAAGGCGACATCCATCGCTATCGCTATGTGGATCTTGCGCAGCGCGCGCGCCGCATGGCCAATGCGCTCGCGAGCCTGGCCGTCGCGCCTGGCGAGCGCGTGGGCACGCTGGCGTGGAACGGCTACCGGCACATGGAGCTGTATTTCGCCGTGTCGGGCTCGGGCGCCGTGCTGCATACGCTCAACCCGCGGCTGCATGCCGACCAGCTCGTGTATCTCATCGAGCACGCACAGGACCGTGTCATTTTCTTCGACCTCACGTTCCTGCCGCTGATCGAAAGCGTTGCGTCGCGCGTGACGAGCCCGAAGTTCTATGTCGCGATGACCGACCGCGCGCACATGCCGCGCAATCATGGCCTTGGCTCGCGGCTGCTTTGCTATGAAGATTTGATCGAAGGGCATCGCGCCGATTTCGAATGGCCGCTGCTGGACGAAAACAGCGCCTCGTCGCTGTGCTATACGTCCGGCACGACCGGCAACCCGAAGGGCGTGCTCTACAGCCATCGTTCGACGCTCCTGCACACCTATGCGGCCGCGCTGCCCGATTCGCTGAACTGCTCGGCGCGCGACACGATTCTGCCCGTCGTGCCCATGTTCCATGTGAACGCCTGGGGGCTGCCGTACATCGCCTGCATGGTGGGCGCGAAGCTCGTGTTTCCGGGACCGGCGCTCGACGGCAAGTCGCTTTACGAGTTGATCGAGCAGGAACAGGTCACGCTCTCGGCCGGCGTGCCGACGGTCTGGCAGGGCCTGCTTGCGCACGCCGGGTCGCAGAACAGTTCGTTCTCCTCGATGCGTCGCACGATCATCGGCGGCGCGCCGTGCCCCACGGCGATGACGGCGGCATTCCAGAAAGGTCATCAGGTGGATGTGCTGCACGCATGGGGCATGACGGAGTTGAGCCCCGTTGGCACGGTGTGCAGCTTCAAGGCGCATCAGGTCGCGCTGCCCGAGGCGCAGCGCTATGCGTTGCAGGCCAGGCAAGGGCGCTCGGTGTTCGGCATCGACATGAAGATCGTCGACGCGGCGGGCAAGGAACTGCCGTGGGACGGCTACGCGAGCGGCGACCTGCACGTGCGCGGCCATTGGGTCACGAGCGAATACTTTGGAGGCGAGCATGACACGCCGCTGCACGACGGCTGGTTCCCGACCGGCGATGTGTCGAAGATCGACCCCGACGGCTTCATGCAGATCGTCGACCGGAGCAAGGACGTGATCAAGTCCGGCGGCGAATGGATCAGCTCGGCCGACATCGAGAATGTCGCGTGCCTGCATCCCGATGTCGCGACGGCGGTTTGCATCGCCGCGCGCCACCCGAAGTGGGACGAGCGCCCGCTGCTGCTGGTCGTGAAGCGGGCGGGCAGCACGCTCGGTATGGAGGATCTGCTGAATTTCTTCGACGGCCGTGTGGCGAAATGGTGGAAACCCGACGCCGTGCTGTTCGTCGATGCCGTGCCGATTGGCGCGACGGGCAAGGTGCTCAAGAACCAGTTGCGTGAGCAATACGGCGATCACTATTTGCAGGCGCGATAAGGCAAGATTGCAATCACACGATTTCAGTTACGCAAAACCCAAGCAAAACCCAAGGCAATACCCAAAAGCCGCCGGGCCAACCGGAAGGCACCACACGGAGAGAGACAATGAAATTGAAGTTCGGCAGCCTGGCAGCGTTGGCCTTGTTCGCCAGCGCGGCGCATGCGCAATCGTCGGTTACGCTGTATGGCGTGCTCGACAGTGGCTTGCTTTATCAAAGCACATCGGCGGCAAACTTTTCCGGGACCGCCAAGAATCTGGGACACACCTGGCAGTTGAAGGACGGCGGCATCTATTCGAGCATCTGGGGCTTGAAGGGCAGCGAGGACATCGGCGGCGGCTACAAGATCAACTTCAAGCTGCAAGGGTCGTTCACCTCCAATAACGGCAAGACGGGCCTGTCCGACACGCCGGGCGTGACCGCGGTTTTCAACCAGATCACGACCATCGGCGCGTCGGGCCCGTTCGGTACGATCGACGCCGGCCGCCAGATCATCCCGATGATCTACGCGATGGCCGACACCGACGTGCGCGGCGCGCAGTACTTCGGCAGTATTCTCACGGCGTGGCTGGGGCTGAACCAGGCGGCGGGCTGGCCCGGCACGAGCACGAACGCGCCGATCGGCGCGCTCTATGACAGCAACGCGATCGTCTATAACTCGCCGAAATTCTATGGGGCATCGCTCGCGCTCGAATTCGCGCCGGGCGGCGTGCCGGGGCAGTTCCAGGGCGGCACGCGCGAGTCGGCTGTGCTCAAGTACTCGAACTACGGCCTGAACCTTTCCGGCGTGTACTACAGCGGCCACGACACGAACCCGTATCCGGGTACGTATCCGACCACGCCGGCAGTGCCGGCGACGGGCCTGAACAATAACAACTTCTACTATGTCGGCGCGATGTACACGATCAGCGGATTCTCGGTGTCCGCCTCGTTCAGCTCGTCGAACTCGTACAACTCGTTCAGCCATACTTCGTATAACTTCGAAATGATTTCGGGTGGCCTTGGCTACCAGTTCAATCCGGCGTTCAAGATCACGTCGGGCTACTACTACTTGAAGGATCGCAATAATTCGGCGAATCATTCGAGCGAGGTTGCGGTGGGCGCCGAATACAACATCTCGAAGGCGACCAAGGCTTACGCGCAAGTCGGTTATGTCGACAACAAGGGGACCATGAACCAGACGATCATTTACGGTTCGCCGGTCGCGCCGGGCCAGTCCACGACGGCGGCCATGGTCGGCATTCGTCACGCGTTCTGATCCCGACAACCTCAACAAGAAACGGAGTATTCCATGATGAATTCCAGGGTAGCTGGGTTGGTGTTCGCGACGCTGGTCGCGATGGCTTCCATGAGCGCCTGGGCGCAGCCCCAAGCCGCCGCGAGCGATTCCGCCGGCGCGCAAGCGGCGTCGGCCATGGCTGCGCCGGGCGCCGCGGCGCCCACCAGCAGGCAGGCCAATCGCGCGCTGCGCCGCAAGGTGTATGCGGCCATCGGCAAGGACAAGTCGATCAACGCAGGCAATATCAGCGTGATCGCCAAAGGCGGCGCCGTGACGTTGAACGGCTCGGTTGCCGATGCGGCGCAGATCGGCAAAGTCGAGGAGATCGCGCGCGGCGTGCCTGGCGTGACGTCGGTGACCAACAAGCTGACGGTGATGAAGTCGTTTGGCGGCATGTGACGTGCCGAGGTGAGAATGCGGCGCGGCAGGGCGTTTGTTTGAGTCCTGCCGTGCTTCATAGGGCAGCGATGGAGCGATTTTCGGGTTGCTCCCCGTTGTTTATCCGGACTGCTTAACGTAGCCCGGAATGCCGACTGGGCTCGCGTGCAGGCGCGAGTCTGGACGCGTGAGTTCGACGTTTGCGTCGGAGCGTTTTGTCGCCGTCTCGCGGGTGCGGGGCGGCGATTTTTTTATGCGGCCACCGCCCGCACCACCATCACCACCCCCACCAAGACAGCCACCAGCCCAACCCCGCGCGCAACCTTTCCTCTCGCCGGTATCAACCTCTCCGCCGTGATCGCCGCGGCAACCAAAGCCATCGCCGGTCGGTCCATCACCCCCGCAACGAGCAGCGCCGCCATCAAATTCCCGCAGCAGCACACGCAATGCCGTCCGAGCCGCGCGCCATGACGCCACGCCCCCCGCGCATCGAACCGCGCATGCGCGCCCGAAGGCATTGCCGCACAGCACGCAATCCACCGGCCCTTCCACGCCGTGAACTGCAACACTCCCGCGATGGCAACAACGATTCCGGCCGCGGCAGGCGCCGTATGTGCCAGTGCGGGCGCGGCGACGGCGAGCGCCGCGAGTTGCGTGCCTGCCGCGAACACCAGCAGCCCCGCAACGAGCCACACGAAGAAGTAGCCCGCGCCCGCCAGCGCCGTCAGTGCACCGGCCCGCGCGCCGCTGCTTCCCGCCGCGCCGTCGAGATAGCGCCACAATGCCGGGGCGAGCGATGGCAGCATCATCGCCACCATCATCACGTTCCACATGCCGGCAAACGATACGACGGCGTCGAGCCACGTCTGTCCGCACATCGGCGCCCAGAGCGTCGAGAGCGTCCAGCCGCCGGGCATGGGCGTGCCGCCCATCGCGTCCATCGACGCGCACCAGATGAGCGTCGCCGCCGCACTCGCCGCGAAAATCAGCGACGAGACGCCGAGGAAGATCGCGCGCGCCGTGCCCACGCTGCGTACCGTTTTGCCGACGTTTTTCATGGCGAGCCTCAAGATTCGGAGTACTCATCATGCCGGCGCCACCAGATGCCGGCCTCGTTGCGTCCCTTCGGTGCACGGTCAAGCCATTGATACATGCCCCACATGCCGTCCAGACCGCGCGCGTAGGTCGAATACGTGTGATAGACCACGCCGTCCTCCAGCACGAAGGCGCTCAGGCCGGGCCGGTCGCGCGTGTAGGTGGCCGCATCCGTGCCGCAACTCGCCGCGAACTGCACGACGGGTTCGGGCGGCGGCGTCATGTCCATCGCATGGCCGCTGCGCGCGTAGTTGTACTCGACATCGCCCACGCGCTGCTGCGCTTCGGTAAACGACACGTTGAAATCGAAGTTGAAGTCATTGCCGCTCGACGACACCCACGGAAAATGCCAGCCCATGCGCTTGCGGTAGGCCAGCAGTTTTGCGAGCGGCGCGCGCGACACCGCCATGAGCCTCACGTCGTGATTCGCCAGATGCACGGCGATGCCGTCGAAGCCGTCCGCGATCGAGGAGCACGACGGGCAGCCCGCCGCGTAGTCCGGCCCGAACATGAAGTGATACACGAGCAACTGCGAGCGCCCTTTGAAGAGATCGGCGAGCGAGGCGCCGCCGTCTTCGGTTTCGAAGCCGTATGCCTTGTCCACCCGCACCCACGGCAGCGCCTGGCGTTGCCGCGCGAGCGCGTCCGAGCGCCGGGTGTGTTCCTTCTCCGTCGCCAGCAGTTCGATGCGGGCCGCGAGCCACTCTTCACGTGTTCCTGTTGCATGGGTTGCCATCGCCTGGTCCTCCTATGGATTGACTGTGGCGGCCGCGCGTTGTCTGCGCCGCCGCGCCGTTCGATCAGGGTTCGATTGATCGCCGTGTTAGATTAGGTCCGGGCCGGAACGCGAGGGGAGTGACAAGTGTGGCGGGATTCGCATGAGCATGGATTCGCTGATCACGGCGGCGGCGCGCGCGCTCGCGGCCGGTGACCCGCTCGGGGCGCTCAATCGCGTCGCGTTGCGCGACGACGCGCCCGCGCTCGCGCTGCGCGGCATCGCCATGGCGCAGCTCGGCGACCTCGCGCGCGCCAAGGTGCTGTTGCGCAGCGCGGCGCGCGCCTTCGGTGCGCGCGAGGCCGTGGCCCGCGCGCGCTGCATCGTCGCCGAGGCCGAGATCGCGCTCGCTTCGCGCGATCTCGGCTGGCCGCCGCTCGCGCTCGCCGCGGCGCGGCAAACGCTCGAAACGCATGGCGACCGCCTCAATGCTGCCCATGCGCGCTACCTGGAAATTCGCCGCCTGCTCCTGATCGGCCGTCTCGACGAAGCTGCGCGCATGCTCGCCGAAGCCGATCCCGCACCCTTGCCGCCGTCCTTGCGCGCGGCCCATGAACTGATCGCAGCCGGCATTGCGATGCGGCGCATTCAAACGCAGCCGGCCCGCCGGGCGCTGGCCGAGGCCGGGCGTGCCGCGCGCGAGGCCGGCATCGCGGCGCTGAGCGCGGAGGTGGAGAGCGCGGAGACGCTGTTGCGCGCACCTGCCGCGCGCCTCGTCGCGCAAGGCGAGGCGCGTGTTCTGCTACTGGAGGAGGTCGAGGCGCTGCTCGCCTCGCCAGCGCTCGTCGTGGATGCGTGCCGCTACGTCGTACGCGAGCGCGCCGCGTTGATCGAACTGGCGCGGCGCCCCGTGCTGTTCGTGCTCGCCCGCGCGCTGGCCGAGGCATGGCCCGCCGACGCGCCGCGCGACGCGCTCATCGCGCGGGCCTTCCGCACGAAGCACGCCGACGAGACCCATCGCGCCCGGCTGCGCGTCGAAATCGGGCGCTTGCGCACGCTGCTGCGCGAGGTGGCGGAAATCGGCGCGACGCAACACGGCTTCGCGCTGGCGCCGCGCCACGCGCGCGAGGTGGTCGTGCTGGCGCGCCCGGTCGAGGAAAAGCACGCCGCCGTGCTGGCGTTTCTCGCCGACGGCGAATCGTGGTCCAGCTCGGCGCTCGCGCTCGCGCTCGGCGCGAGCCAGCGCACGGTGCAGCGCGCACTCGACTCCCTCGCGGGGGCGCAGAAGGTGCAGTCGTTCGGCTATGGCCGGGCGCGCCGCTGGACCACGCCGCCTGTCCCCGGATTCGCGACGACCTTGTTACTCCCCGCGCCGTTGCCGGGCGATTAGCATGAACGCCTGTTCTGTCTACTTTTCAGTGCCGACGGCAAGGAGGAAGTCATGAAACGAACGACGGCCGAGATTGTTCGCGAGTACGGCCCTTATCCGGGCGTCGAGCAGGTGGGCGGCGTCACCTACGACGGCAAGCAGGTGTGGTTCGCCGTGGGCGAGCGGATCGCCTCGCTCAATCCCGTGAGCGGGCGGCAACTGGGCTCGATCGAGATCGCGGCGCACGCAGGCACGGCCTTCGACGGCCGGCATCTGTTCCAGATCTCCGAAGACCGCATCCACAAGATCGAACCCGAAACCGGCCGCGTGCTCGCCACGATTCCCGCGCCCGGCGGCGGTGGCGACTCGGGGCTCGCGTGGGCGGACGGCACGCTCTGGGTCGGCGTGTACCGCGAGCGCAAGATCCATCAGATCGATCCGCAGACGGGCGCGATTCTGCGCACGCTCGAATCGAGCCGCTTCGTCACGGGCGTGACGTGGGTGGACGGCGAGTTGTGGCACGGCACGTGGGAGGGCGACGAAAGCGACTTGCGGCACATCGACCCCGACACGGGCGAAGTGCTGGAGCAACTCGACATGCCGCCCGGCACGGCCGTTTCGGGGCTGGAGTCCGATGGCGGCGAGCAGTTTTTCTGCGGCGGCGGCAATACCGGGAAGATTCGCGCGGTGCGGCGGCCCAAGCGCGAAGGCTAGAGCCGAGCGGGCGGGCCGTCGAGGCCCTTTGACCCGCTCGCAGGCCAGGCGTCAGAACGTATAGCTGAGCTTGCCGAACGCGGTGCGCCCGAGCGTGCTATAGCCGTACGCGGTCACATACTGCCGGTTGAACACGTTGGCGAGCGTGGCCGAGAGCGAGAGATGCGCGTTGACCTGGTACGACGCGCGCAGGCTGAGCGTCGTCCACGACGGCAGATAGATCGTGTTCTGCTGGTCGTCGAAGGTCGAGCCGTTGTACAGCAGCGAAAAGCCGGTGCTCAGCGCGTGCAGGTGGAACTCGTCCCACGTGTGGTCCACGCTCAGGCTCGCCGTTTGGCGCGGGCGGCGATTGAGCCAGGTCTGATCGCTCACGTCCTGCGGATTCAGGATGCCGACCGAGAGGCTCACCGGCGTGTACTGGCCGAGCGTGCCTTTGTACGAGAGGTCGATGCCCTGAATATGCGCGCGGCCCACGTTCACGGGCAGGAAGGTCTGCGAGTCGTAGGTGATGAGGTCGTGCACGCGCGTGTCGTACACGGCCGCCGTGAACGTGCCGTACGACGTGGCGGCGTCGAGCGCGGCCTCGACCGAGTCGCTGCGCTCGGGTTGCAGGTTCGGGTTCGAGTAGCCGGGGTAATACAGGTCGTTGAACGTCGGCAGGCGGAACGCGTTGCCGTACGACACGCGCGCCGTGTAGACCGGCGTGATCGCCCATGCGAGCGCGACGTTGCCCGTGTTGACCGACTGTCCCTGCACGACCTCGTGGCGGCCCGCGAGAAACAGCGTGAGCGGCCCGAGCGTGGTCGACTGATGCAGCGAGACGGCGGAGTCGTTGCGCGCGGGCACGCCGTTCGGAATGTCCACGGGCAGGAACGCCAGTTCGCGCGTGTAGTCGTAGGCGAGCTTGGTCTCGCCGCTGAGCGGCTGGCCGAACAGCGTGTGCCCGGTTTCCTGGTGCGTGATCGACGTGGAGGTGGAAAAGCGCGTCGAGTCGATCTCGTCGGTGGGAATCGTCGGGTCGTTCGAATAGAGGAACTGACGATCGGTCGCGTAGCCCACGGACTGGTCGAACTGCGTGGTCGGCGTGATGTCGAGGTGGAACGCCAGGCCCGTCGTGAGCTGGTTGTCGCGCTGCCGGTCGTTGCCGCCGAGGTTGTCGTAGGAGAGATCGGAGCGGTGGTACAGCGCGAAGGTCGAAATCGACCAGTTGTCGTGCGCGTAGCCGAGGCGCGCGTCCAGGTTCTGCGCGTGATACGGGTTGCGGCCGTTTTCGTGGCCGTAGGCCCACGGCTGTGTCGCGTCGATCCCGGCCGTGTTGTAGTCGTGCAGGCCTAGCGAGTAGGTAAGGCCGCTGAGCGCCGCAAGCGGGCCGGTGGAGGGGATCGTGCCGGAGGTGCGCAACTGCGTGTCGAAGGTCTTGTTCGAGCCGCCGCCGAACGACACCGTGGTCTGGTTCGGCTGATTCGACGCGTGGCGCGTGAAAAGCTGCACGACGCCGCCCACGGCGTCCGCGCCGAACGAGGCGGCGGCGGGGCCGGAGATCACTTCCACGCGGTCGAACGCGCTGGTCGGCAGGTCGGCCCACTCGGCCGTGCCCGTGGTGGAGGAGCCCACGCGGATGCCGTCGATGAACACGGCCACCTGGCTTGCCGACGAGCCGCGAATGCTCACGGCCGAGTAAGCGCCCGGGCCGCCGCTTTGCGAGACGCTCACGCCCGGCAGCGCGGTGAGCGCCTGCGCGATGCTCGGGTCGATGGGGGAGACGCGCTCCAGGTCTTCGCGCGTGAGGACCTGGGTGCTCGCGTAACGCTGGTCGAACGACTGCGGCAAATGCTGCGTGTCGCCCGTCACGAGAATGTTGGGCAGCGTGGCGTCGTCGTCGGGCTGCCGGGTTGGCGCGGACGGCGCGCCGTCCGCATGCGCGGCTTGCCATGCGCAGGCCAGCACGGCGGACGTGAGAACGAGATGGCGGAACTTCATGAGGCGGTGGCTGGAAACAGCTCCTGAATACGGGCTGTCCGTGCAACGGGCGACCGCCCACCTGGATGGGCGGCGCTTGCGCATTGGGGCACCCCGCCCGCTGCGGCTGCTGGACTCGGTTGATGGCAGGTCTCCTGGCTTGCGGGTCGACGTCCGCTGCCGGCCTTCCCGGTTTCCCAGTGGCCTGCTCTGGCATGGACTCGCCGTTCACAGTTGCGGGGGCAGCCGCAGTCTCACACTGCGTTCCCTTTTGATCCCGTCGCCGGGAACCATCAGCGCGCAAGGGTAATGGCCGCGTATTCGGCGCGTCAACCATTCGTGCGCGGGGTGTGGCGAAAATGCCCGGTTTGGCCTGCGCCACGACTTCCGCTATGCTTTCAATTGCTTTTCGCGCGGCGGGCCTCGTCCCGGTCGCGGAAAGTGCAATACGAGCGGAACGCAGCAGGGAAGCCGGTGGGAATCCGGCACGGTCGCGCCACTGTGACTGGCAAGCGGCAACGCGCCAGAAGTCAGACCTCGCTACGTTCTTTCCACGACGCAAACCAGGGCGCGTAACCCGAGGAGCCGTTCATGCACACCCCCATCTCACCGCGCGACCGGGCAGTCCGGCCGCGACCGCCTGACGCCGCACGCGGCCAAAGACCGCACGCTGCGGGGCGCGGGTCCGCCCTGTCATAGCGAGCCGGATTACGACGTTTCAGACACCTCGCCGCGCAGAGCGAGGGCTGACAACGCTCGTCCGTACCCCTCCCCACAACGAAAAAAAGCGGACTCCGCCATGAATAAAACTCCCTTCACCGTCCTCGGCGGGACGGTACTGGCATTCGCAAGCACCGGCGCGTCGGCGCAGGAAATGACGCTGTATGGCGAGATCGACGCGAGCGTCGCCTACGTGAGCGACGTGGGCGGCCGCGCGCAATATCGCGCGGGCTCGGGCCTGATCGACGGCAGTTTCTGGGGCCTGCAAGGCAAGGAAGACCTGGGCGGCGGCAATGCCGCGGTCTTTCGCCTCGAACGCGGCTTCTCGGTCACGAGCGGCGAGTCCGTCGACGACCACCCGTTCTACGTGGGCCTCGCGTCGGAGCGCTTCGGCGCGCTCACGCTCGGCCGCCAGTACGACACGATGCACGACTATTTCGCGCCCTACGTGCTCACCGGCGGCACGGGCGGCACCGCCTTCGCGCATCCGTTCGACAACGACAACGCCAACAACTCGTGGCTCGCCTCGAACGCCGTGAAGGTTGCGAGCGCAACCTATGGCGGCTTCAGCGCCGGGGCGATGTATGCGTTCTCGAACACGGCGGGGCGCTTTGCGCAAAACCGCGCCTACGGCTTCGGCGCCCATTTCGACGGCGGGCCGTTCAATGCGGGTGTGGCGTGGATGCATCTCGACGGGCGCGGCGAGTCGTCGCTGGGCGCGTACGACACGTCGGTGCTGCCGGGCGCGGGGCTCGTGCCGACCGAAGTCGCGGTGCAGCGCGAAGACATGATCGGCGCGGGCATGAGCTACGTGCTCGGCGATGTCACGCTGGGCGCGGCGTGGTCGCGCTCGATCCACTCGGGCATGAGCGAGGCCGAAGGCGGCGCGCCGCTGCCGTCCATCGCGTTCAGCAACTACGAAGTCAACGCTGTGTGGCAGGCCACGCCCGCGCTTTCGCTGGCGGGCATGTACGCGTACACCGGGGCTTCCTCGGCCAATGCGGCGCACTGGCATCAAGGCGCGGTGCAGGCCGTCTATCAGCTTTCGAAGCGCACCGACGTGTATAGCGAGGCGGTGTATCAGCGCGCGTCGTCAGGGGCGCTCGCGATGATCAACACCTGCGACGCGTCGGGCGGGCGCAACCAGCTGCTCGTGGCGGCCGGTGTGCGGCACCACTTCTGATGCGGCGCGATCAGCCAACCTGCCGCGCCGGTCCGCCGCGCGAACCGCATGGGTGCATGACATGAGAACCGTGGACAACGAAGCCGTGACGCGGCTGCTGGGCGAACTCGAAGCCGGCAGCGACGACTGCTGGGACGTGTATGAGGAAGTGGGGCGCATCGTGGTGGCGCGGCTCGTCGAGAGCGACTGGCGCGCGCTTCAGGACATCGCGCAGGCATGGATGGCGAGCGCCGCCGAGCAGGGGCGGCTTGCCGACACGCCGCCCGCTTCGCGCGACTACGAGACGAACGAGGCGCGCGCGAACGACGCCGACGCGGTGCTGTGCTCGGTGATCGTGAGCGCGGTGTTCGGCGCGCCGCCCGTGCGGCATTGAGGCGGCGCGCCATCCGGTCACTCGTCGCTCAAGGCTTTACGATGTCGAGAGCTTGATGGCAACGCCGGTCGAGGAATACACGGGCGTCGCCTTGAAGCCGTCCACCGTGACCGTTGCGAACTTCACCGACGCGCCGCTGCCGTCGATCACGTCGATCGTGTCGCCGGCCTTCGGCGTGTAGCCGTTGACGAACTTCACGTGCAGCGTGCCGCCCGCCACCGTAAGCTGGCCGCCCACGCGCAGGCGTCCGCCGCCGTTGCCGTCGAGGTCGAGTTCGAGCGTCGTGTTGTCGAGCTGCGTGTATTTGCCCGTGACCGTCAACGGCGCGCTCGTCGCCACGCTCACGCTGCCGCCGCTGCCCACGTACACGTCACCCTTGCCGAAGGCCGTGGCCGATGTGGCCGCGAGCACGCCGCCGCCCACCTGCGAGCCGCCCGTATAGCTGTTGTTGCCCGCGAGCGTGAGCGTGCCGCTGCCTGCGAGCGTGAGCTTGCCCGAGCCGCCGATGTCGTTGCGCCAGGTGTCCGCGGCGTTGAAACCGCCCTGCGAGGCATCCATCGAAACGGCCACGTTGCCGTTGAATGCGCCATAGCCGTCGGCGGCGCCGAACATGTTCAGGCGGCCCCAGCCTTCGGCGTCGTCCATCACCGGGTAGCCCGAGGCGATTTCCGTGGTCTTGAGCACGACGCGGCGCTGGTCGGCGCTCAGGTAGGGAAAGCGCGTTTCGAGCAGCACTTCCGCGCCCTTGGGCACCACGGGCGGCGCTTCGGTCGATTCGATCTGGCCGAAGCCGAAGGTCATGCGGCGCGCAAACGCCGACTTGTTGGTCGCGTAGTCGGCAAAGCGGTCCGTCGTCGCCGTGCCCGAATGCGCGTAGCTCGCGAAGCTCGTCGCGTCCGTGCTGGTGGCCTGCATGAGCGCGCTGTGCGCCTGCGCGTAGGCCGCGCTCTTGAGCGTGGCGTTCGCGGGATCGTAGAGATTCGCGGCGGTGGCGGCGAGCGCGAACATGCGCCCGCCGATCACGTCGAGCGGCGAATGCATGCCCGCGAGAATGCGGTTCTCGCCGAGTTCGAGACCGCGGCTCGCCATTTCCTGATAACGCTCGGGCACGAGATACGCCATCGTCATCGCGTCGCGCATGGCTTCGGCCTCGTGGCCGCTGATAAAGCCGCCGTCCGTCGAAGGCGTCGTGCTAATGGCCGGTACGAGCGTGGGATCGACCACGACGCTCGTGCTCCAGCGGAACGGCCGCGCGTACTTGTAGAAGCGCTTGGCGGGCTCGGTGGAGGCGTTGTTGCCCATCGTGTTGAGCAGGTCGACCACCTTGCCGAAGGTCGCGTTGCTCGTGCTGCCCACGCCGATGTTGTTGCCCGAGTCGTTGTAGAGCACCGAAGTCGCGTTCGCGGGAATCGAGGTGATGCTCGTGGTTTGCTGCGCGGCGGCGCGCCAGGCGGCGGTGAGCGGGCCCATGCCGTCGGTCACGCTGTAGCCCTTGCCGCGGCGGTCGTCGTAGTAGGCCGCGTCGGCTTGCGCCTGGGTGCGCTGGGTCGTTGCGCTCACAACGTACTGGACGTTCGCGTTGAGCACCGTGCTGTTGAGGATCGTGCCGTTGGGCGTGCCGTCGGTTGGCACGCCGGTCCACGTCGATTGCACGACCGCGGGGAACGCACCGTTCGCGGGCGCGGACACGCCGGCGTCCACGAGCAGCGTGAGCGGCTGCCAGAGGTCGAGAAAGCGCGCCACCACGCGCACGCCGCCGTTGGTCGCGAGCGTGGCGTAACGGGCGTCGCCGCGCTGGTTGGTCGCGATGGTATCGACGAAAGCGGGCACGTCGGGAATCGGCGCATTGTCGGCGAAGCCGGGGTCGGCGGGCGGCGCCGGAATGGCGGCGCTGGCGGCGGGGTCGCCGTTGCCGCCTCCGCAGGCGGCCAGCGCGGCAATGCTGGAGAGCACTGCGAGGCGCAGCGGCAGCGGAATACGGGGGCGTGATGCGGACATGCTGGGGCTCCGTCGTCGTGGTGAATCGATTTCGATGGCGGCGGATTATGATTACGTTTGATTACTCCCTAATTACTGATTTATTACGCTACGGTTAAGCGGCGGCTGAATTGCCGTGGTTGCGCCTGCGCATGCCTTGCTTCGGGATGGCCGGATTTGTCACCCTCATGGCCGCTGCGCGCAATCATGCGGAGTCCGAACAGGTGTGCCGCAAGCGCGGGAAAGTACTCAGGTTCGCGGACTACGATCGCCCTGCCGATCGTAGTATTCTCTAGCGACGCGGACCCGCGGCACGTACGACGGGCTACAGGGAGGGTCACGCGATCCAGTACCCCGATAAAGAGGAGAGGTTGAATGAAGTTGTCGAAGCTCCTGCTTACCAGCGCGCTTGCCGCATCGGCGCTTGGATTCACCGCGGTCGCCGCGCATGCCGAAGATCTGCTGGATTCCGTCAAACAGGCCGGGGTGCTCAAGATCGGTCTGGAAGGCACCTATCCTCCATTCGATTCGCGTGACAGCAAGGGCGAACTCGTCGGCTTCGACGTGGATGTCGCGAAGGCCGTGGCGGCCAAGCTCGGTGTGAAGCCCGAGTTCATTCCCACCGAGTGGAGCGGCATTATCGCGGCGTTGCAGGCGGGCAAGTTCGACGTGATCGTCAACCAGGTGACCGTCACGCCGCAGCGCCAGCAGGCGCTCGACTTCAGCCAGCCGTATACGTACTCGGCGGCCCAGCTTATCCAGCGCGCCGACGACAAGCGCGAATTCAAGACGCTCGACGCGTTCAAGGGCGACAAGAAGCTCGGCGTGACGCTCGGCACCAACTACGACCAGATGGCGCGCGCCGTGCCCGGCATCAACGTGCAAACCTATCCCGGCGCGCCCGAGAAACTGCGTGACCTGGCCGCGAAGCGCATCGACGCGACGATGGACGACCGCCTGATGCTGCCGTATATCATCAAGACCTCGAACCTGCCGCTGCGTCCGGGCGCCGTGTTGCCGGGCGCCGATCAGGAAATGGCCATTCCGTTCCGCAAGGGCAATCCGAAGTTCGAGAAGGCGATCAACGACGCGCTCACCTCGCTCAAGCAGGACGGCACGCTCAAGAAGATCTCCATGCAGTGGTTCGGCCAGGACGTGACGCAACCGCTCGCACATTAACGTCTTCATCCGCATTCTCGCCACGCGCGCCGGCCGCATCGACGGCCGGCGCGCCTCGGCACAATCCCTTCCGAACGCCCTCCGTGGTTCGCGCGCAGCCGGTCGACATGCGCATGCGCCCGGCGCTATCCCCGTGGTTTACACTTCAGCCACCGCAAGACCGGAGCTTGCCGCCGCGCTGAAAGCATGCATTCGCCGGCGGGTTCTCCTTCATCGACTGCCAACGCCATTTCCATGCCGCGATTCGACCCGCCCGCCACCGCCAGTTTGCCGCGTTCGCGCGCATTCGACCTCAATACGCCGCAAGCGCTGGCGCTCGCCCGCGTGCTCGTGCCCTGCCTCTTCGGGCTCTATTCGCTGTGGCTCGGCGCTGATGCGAACTGGGACCTCTACAACTATCACCTGTATAACCCGTTCGCCTGGCTCAACGGCAAGCTGCAAACCGATCTCGCGCCCGCGGGCATGCAGTCGTACTTCAATCCGCTGCTCGACGTCACGTACTACCTCGCTAACCTGTATCTGCCGTCGCGTGTCGTCGGCTTTGCCATGGGCGCGCTGCATGGCCTGAGCTTCGTATTCCTCTTGAGCATCGCGCGAGCCGCGTTGCCGGACCTGCCGCAAAACCAGCGCTACCGCGTGCCGCTGCTGCTCGCGCTGGCCGGTTGCCTCACGGCGAATTTTCTCTCGGTGCTCGGCAATTCGATGGGCGACGATACGACCGCGCTGTTCGTCCTCGCGGCGCTCTCGATGCTCGTGGCGAACTGGGGCAGCCTGCACCAGCGCAGCGTGTACGCCGTGGCGCTCGTGGCATGCAGCGGCTTGCTCGCGGGTTTTGGCGTCGGGCTCAAGCTGACGAATGCCGTCTTCGCGGTGGCGATGTGCGCGGCGCTGCTGTTCTATCCGGGCGGCGTGTTCCTGCGCATCCGGCTCGCTTTCCTGTTTGGCGTCGGCGTGCTGGTGGGTTTTGCCGTGACGGGCGGTTACTGGATGTCCCATATGTGGGAGACCTTCGGCAATCCGCTGTATCCGCAGTTCGGTGCGCTGTTTTCGGACCCGCTCGTGCGCGCCGACGCGATCGCGGACACGCGCTGGCGGCCGCACGACTGGATCGAAACCGCGCTCTGGCCGTTCGTCTTTGCGCACGACTCGAAGCGCGTGGGCGAAGCGTCGATCCGGCAAATCATCTGGCCGATCGTGTACGTGCTGTTCTGGCTGTGGCTGATCGTGAGCGTCGTGCGATGGGTCGCGCCGCGCCGCGAAGGCAACCCGCTGCGCACGCGCGCGCGCTTCGTGGTCGTGTTCGTCGCGATTGGCTATCTCGTGTGGATGCAGTTGTTCAGCATCTACCGCTATATCGTCGCGATCGAGGTGCTCACGCCGCTGGTGGTGTGGATCCTGCTGCATCAGTTGCTGAGCGCTCGCGCGGCTTCGCGCGTGGCGGGCGGGTTGATTGCGCTCGCAACGGTCGTGGTGGTGGCGGGCGGCGCGGGAACGTGGGGCCACGAAGGCTGGGCGGACCCGCTATGGCACGCCGAGCGACCCGCCATCGCGCAACCGGCGCAAACGACGGTGGTGATCGCCACGACGCGTGCGCGCGCCTGGGGCTGGATCGCCGCGCTGTTCCCGACCGACGTGGCGTTCACGCAGATCGACAGCAGCTTTCCGGCGACGCCCGCCTTCGACGCGCGCATGCGCGAACTGGCGCGCACGCGCGGCGGCCCGATCTATGCGCTCATCGACGGCGAGCACAACTGGCGCGTCGATACGCTGGCGGGGCTGAACGCCACGGCCGGCAATCTCGGGCTCACGCGCAGCGAGCGCGGGTGCGCGGCAATGCGCTGGGCCGTGACGCGCTTGCGGCTGCACGCCTCGGTCGTGCCGGGAACGCAGCCGGGCGAGCAGTGCGCGCTGGGCCTGCGCGCCGATGACGTGCGCGACACCGACGCCGAGAATCGCGCCGATCGCGAAGCGGCGGCGGCGATGTTCGAGCGCCACGGCTTCACGCTCGACGCGCCAGGCTGTGCGCCGTACCGCGCGGGCATCGGCAAGGGCGTGCTCGTGTACCA
This sequence comes from Paraburkholderia unamae, assembly GCF_003268775.1. Lineage (GTDB taxonomy): Bacteria > Pseudomonadota > Gammaproteobacteria > Burkholderiales > Burkholderiaceae > Paraburkholderia > Paraburkholderia unamae. The sequence goes on along the minus strand of NZ_QLSU01000013.1, from coordinate 30,060 downwards.
GTGGTGCCGGCTGTCGCTGCGCGGTGCCCAGTGACGGCGTGATGCCCGCGCGGCGACAGCCTTGCCCCGACTCACCTCACTACCCGACTACCGCGCCGCCTGCGTGCGCGTGCGCAGTTTCGCGACTTCGGCCACGCCCACCGCGCCCGCCTTGTTGTTCCAGCCCGCGCGCACGAACGTGAGCACATCGGCGATCTGCTTGTCGCTCAGGACATCGGCATAGGCGGGCATGGGGTAGGGGGCGGGCACGCCCTGGATCACGAGGTCGCGGGTGCCGTTGAGTGTGACGTTGATGAGCGACGACGCGTCTTTCTCCAGCACGTTCGGATTGCCCGCGAGCGGCGCGAACATCGGTGCGAAGCCGCGCCCGTCGGCGCCGTGGCAATGCATGCAGTACGCCGTGTACACGCGCGCGCCCGCATCGTTGGCCGGGCGCGAGAGCGAGACCCTGGTGGTCTGCGCATCGTAGGCGTAGGCCGGCCCGCCGTCGCCGCCCGCCGCCGGCAGCGACTTCAGGTACAGCGCGATGGCGTTGACGTCCGTATCGTTCATGGCCTGCGTGCTCTTGTTGATGACGTCGGTCATCGCGCCGAATGCCGAGGCGTGCTGGTTCGCGCCGGTCTTGAGGAACTGCGCGAGATCCGCCTCGCTCCAGCGCCCGAGGCCCGTGTTGTGCTCGCCGGTGAGGTTCGAGGCGTACCAGCCGTCGAGCAGCGCGCCCGTGAGCCACGCGCCGCCGCTTTCGTCGAGCGCCTTCTCGTTGAACCCCACGCCGCGCGGCGTATGGCACGAGCCGCAGTGGCCGAGACCCTGCACGAGATACGCGCCGCGATTCCACGCCACATCCTTGCCCGGCTTGTCGCGATACACCGCCTTGTCGAGGAAGAACGCATTCCAGATCTTGAGCGGCCAGCGCATGTTCATCGGCCACTTGATGTCGGCGTCGCGGTTGGTCTGCTTGACCGGCTGCACGCCCTGCATGAAGTAAGCGTAGAGCGCGGCCACGTCTTCGTCGCGCACCTTCGCATACGAGGGATAGGGCATGGCCGGGTAGAGATTGTGGCCGTCCTTCGCCACGCCTTCGCGCATGGCGCGCGCGAAGTCCGCTTGCGTGTAGCCGCCGATGCCCGTGTCCGGGTCCGGCGTGATGTTGGTCGTGTAGATGCGGCCAAGCGGCGTGGTCATCGGCAGGCCGCCCGCGAACGGCTTGCCGTGCGGCGCGGTGTGGCAGGCCGCGCAGTCGCCCACGGCGGCGAGATAGGCGCCGCGCTGGATCGTGGCGGCGTCGGCAGCGAGCGCGGGGCGTGCGCTCACGCAGGCGAGCGCCGCGAGGGCGAGCGCACCGCCTGCGCCGCGCGAGAGCAAGCGGCGCAAGCCGCGGCTGCGTTGGGGGCGGCTTTGGGAGGCGTTGATCGTTTTCATCGTGGTTCGCTCCCTCAAGCCGACTTCGCGGTCGCGCCCGCGTTGATGAGTTGCCGGCCCACGGGCAAATGCCGCAGACGCTTGCCCGTGGCCGCGTAAATCGCGTTCGCCACGGCCGGGATGACCGCCGAGGTGCCGGGCTCGCCAATGCCTCCGGGGGCTTCGGCGCTCTTCACGATATGCACGTCGATTTGCGGTGCCTGGTCGATACGCATGATCCGGTAGTCGGTGAAGTTGGTCTGCGCGACGCGTCCGCGCTCGATCGTGATCTCCCCCCACAGCGTTGCCGTGATGCCGAAGATGACGCCGCCTTCGATCTGCGCCTCGATGGTTTTGGGGTTGACGGTCATGCCGCAATCCACGGCGCACACCACGCGGTTCACGCGCACCTCGCCGTCGTCCACGCTCACGTCCACGACCATCGCGAGGAAGCTGCCGAACGCATGCATGACCGCCACGCCGCGCCCCTGGCCCTTCGGTGACGGCGGTCCCCAGTTCGCCTCGCGCGTGGCCACGTCGAGCACGTTGAGCGCGCGCGGCGACTTGCCGAGCAGGTTGCGCCGGTAGGTGACGGGATCGGTTTTCGCGGCCACGGCCAGTTCGTCGATGAAGCTTTCCACGACGAAGGTGCCGCGCGTCGGCCCCACGCCGCGCCAGAACGCCGTGGGCACGGCGCGCGGTTCCTGGCGCACGTATTCGATCAACTGGTTCGGCAGGTCGTAGGGCAGGTCCGCCGCGACCTCCACGGCGTCGGGGTCCACGCCGTGCTGGAAGGCGGGCGGCGCGAAGCGCGCCATGATCGACGAGCCCGCGATGCGGTGCTGCCAGGCTACGGGCTTGCCGTTCGCGTCGAGCCCGGCCGAAATGCGGTCGTAGTAGTACGGCCGGTACATGTCGTGCTGAATGTCCTCTTCGCGCGTGTAGAACACCTTGACCGGCACGTCGAGCTGTTTGGCGATCTTCAGCGCCTGGGTGATCGCATCGACTTCGAGCCGCCGCCCGAAACCGCCGCCGAGCAGATGGTTGTGCAGCGTGACCTGCTCGGGCTTGAGGCCCGTGACGGCCACGGCCGCATCCACGGCGCGCGTGGGCACCTGGGTGCCCACCCAGATTTCGCAGGCGTCGGGGCGCACGTGAACCGTGCAGTTGATCGGCTCCATCGTTGCGTGCGCAAGGAACGGCTGCTGGTAGACGGCTTCGATGTGCGTCTTCGCCGTGCCCAAAGCCTGTTGCACGTCGCCTTCCTTGCGCGCAACCGCGCCTTCGCGCTGCGAGGCGCTCGCGAGATCGCCCACGATCTGCTGCATCGACACGTTCGCGCCCGCGCCTTCGTTCCACTCCACGACGAGCGCCGCCGCGCCGCGTTTGGCGGCCCACGTGTGCGCTCCGATCACGGCCACGGCGTTGTCGATCTTCACGATGCGCGTGACGCCGGGAATCTGCTTCGCATGCGTGTCGTCGACCTTCGCGAGCGTGCCGCCGAACACGGGGCAGTTCACGATGGCCGCGTAGACCATGCCGGGCAGGCGCACGTCGAGACCGAACAGCGCCGTGCCGTCCACCTTCTCGGGCGAGTCGAGCCGCCCCGTTGGCTTGCCGACCAGCGTGAAGTTTTTCGGGTCCTTGAGCGCGACCTTCTGCGGCACGGGCAGATGCGCGGCCGCATCCACGAGCTGACCATAGGCCGCGCGGCGGCCGCTCGCATCGTGCAGCACCTCGCCTGCCCTGGCGTGGCAGGTGGCCGGATCGACCTGCCATTGCTGCGCGGCCGCCTGGATCAGCACGGTGCGCGCCGCCGCGCCCGCTTCGCGCATGGGCTGCCAGGCGTAGCGGATCGAGGTCGAGCCGCCCGTGAGCTGGCCGCCGAGCAGCGGGTCGGTGAAGAGCTTCGCGTTGGGCGGCGCGTGATCGATGGTCACGCTGTCGAGCGGCACTTCCAGTTCTTCCGCGATCAGCATGGGGATCGACGTGTACACGCCTTGCCCCATCTCCACCTTCGAGACGATCAGCGTGACCTTGCCCGCACGGTCGATCTGGATGAACGCGTTCGGCTCGAACACGCCGTCCTGGGGCGCTTCGTTGCCGTCGCCGCCGACGACGGATCGACGCGTCTGAGCATCGCCCTGCGCGCCGGCCGAGAAGCTGATGCCGAGCAGCAGGCCGCCGCCCGCCGCCGCGCCGAGCTTGATGAAGGCGCGGCGCGAGAGCGCTGCGCTCGCGCCGGGTGCGTTGCGCCGGGGCGCGCCATTCTGTGCATCGAGGAGGCCTTGTGACATCTCACGCCTCCTTCGCGGCTTGCTTGATGGCCGCGCGAATGCGGGTGTAGGTGCCACAGCGGCAGATGTTGCCGGCCATGGCCGCGTCGATGTCGGCATCGCTCGGGTTCGGGTTCGCGGCAATGAGCGCCGCCGCCGACATCACCTGCCCCGACTGGCAGTAGCCGCACTGCACCACGTCGACCTCGCGCCAGGCCTTCTGCACCTTCTGCCCGGCCGGGGTCGCGCCCACGGCCTCGATGGTCGTGATCTTACGGCCCGCGACGGCTGCGACGGGCAACACGCACGAGCGCGCCGCCTCGCCGTCCAGGTGCACCGTGCACGCGCCGCACTGCGCGATGCCGCAGCCGAACTTCGTGCCGGTCAGACCGACGATGTCGCGCAGGACCCAGAGCAGCGGCATGTCGGGCGGCGCATCGACTGTATGCGTTTCGCCGTTGATGGTTAGCGTTGTCATGGAACGGCTCTCCGAAAGTGGGGATTTGTCGTTTTGAGTGGCTAATCGCAGGCCGCGCGCGCCGGCTGTTCCGCCATGAAAGCTAATGGAAATCGCCGTGTGCGCGCCGTCCTGCAATAACCGGCTGAGTGTAGCGCCGCCTTTAAATACGTGCAGAAGACCGGCCGTGCGCGGGTGCGCTCGCCTGACTCCGCGCCTCGACGCGCGCCGGTTTGCTAACGACATGCGCCGCTGGCTGTTCCTGAAAATTCGCCTTGACTTCCATTTAGATGATGACTAGCATCTAAATCAATCGCAACACGGGCAACACGCACTACACGGAGCGCTGCACATCATGAGGAAATCGAGGGCCGAAACCGCCGAAACGCGCCGCCGCATCGTGGAAGTCGCAGCCGATGCATTCCGGGCCAACGGCATCCACGCCACGGGGCTCGCCGACGTGATGGCCGCCGCCGGTCTTTCGCATGGCGGCTTCTACCGGCACTTCGAGTCGAAGGAGCAACTGGTGGCCGAAGCTTGCGAAGCGGGGCTGGCGGGTATTGTCGAGTTGCTCGAAGCGGCCGCGCATGGCCGTGAGGGCGAGGAGGGCTTCAACGCCCTGGTTGACGCCTATCTGTCCACGGCCCATCGCGATGCACCGGCGAACGGTTGCCCGTTTGCGAGCATGGGCAGCGAACTGGCGCGCTCGGACGACGCCACGCGGGCGGTGGCGTCGCGCGGGTTCGACGAACTGGTCGAGATGCTGGCGAAGCGTACGGCCGCACCGGATGCATCAGATGCATCGGAAGTGCCGCTGGACCGCTCACGCGCGGCGTTCGCCGTGGCGGCCATGGTCGGCGCGCTCACGATGTCGCGCATCATTGCGGACCCCGAAGCGTCTGCGTCGTTGCTTGCGGACGTGAAGCAGCACATCGAAACGATTTGATTGACGAAAGTCGCCAACACCTGGCGATTCGCTTTACCTAGAAATGTGCATATGCACTTGTGAGTGTTCATCTAACCCGACTGGAGGGATTCATCATGCAACAGCGTAAGTTTCTGATCACCGGCGCCACCGGCAAGACCGGCGTGCATACGGTCAACATCCTTCTCGAAGCCGGCCATGCGGTGCGCGCGATGGTCCACAAGGAAGACGAGCGCAGCGCGGCGCTGCGCGCGGCCGGCGCCGAGGTGGTGGTGGGCGACCTGCTCGATCACGACGACCTGATCCGCGCCACGTCGGGCATGGACGGCGCGTATCTCTGCTATCCGGTGCGTCCCGGCTTCATTCAGGGCACGGCGTATTTCGCCGACGCCGCGCGCCGCGCCGGTCTCGAAGTCGTCGTGGAAATGTCGCAGATTTCCGCCCGCGAAGACGCGAAGAGCCACGCGGCGCGCGATCACTGGATCGCGGAACGCGTGCTCGACTGGTCGGGCGTGCCGACCGTTCATATCCGCCCGACGTTCTTTTCCGAATGGCTCGTTTTCCCGTGGGTGCTCGACACCATCGTGAAGGAAGGCGCCATCACGCTGCCTTACGGCGCGGGCCGCCATGCGCCGATTGCCGCCGAGGACCAGGCGCGCTTCATCGCGGCGGTTCTCATGCAACCGTCCGCGCATATCGGCAAGACCTACACGCTTTGCGGGCCGGTCGAACTCGACCACCAGGGCATTGCCGACGAAATCGGCAAAGTGATCGGCCGCAAGATCGTGTATCGCCCGTCCACGCTCGAAGCGTATCGCGAGCACTTGCAGCAATACGATCTCCCGGAGTTCGCGATCCAGCATTTCATCGAAGTCGCCGTCGATTACCAGAACGGCGTATTCAAGGGCACCGACTCCATCATCGAATCCGTTACCGGAAAAGCGCCGCAAACGGTCGAAGCGTTCGTGCGCGCCAATCGCGATCTCTTTCAGGCTTGAAGCCGTCCAGCCTTTCACTCCACTCGTTCAGGAGATTCAAAATGAAGATCAGGAATTCCGTTGTGTTCGTGACCGGCGCGAGCCGCGGCCTTGGCCTTGCTTTCGCGCGTGAAGCGCTCGCGCGCGGCGCGGCGAAAGTGTATGCGGGCGTGCGCAACCCGGATGGCTTTCATGAGCCCGGCATCGTTGCGGTGAAGCTCGACGTGACGGACCCGGCTTCCGTCGCCGCCGCCGCGCAAATCGCCTCCGATGTCACGCTGCTCGTGAACAACGCCGGCATTGCGGAAGTCAGCGAGTCGCCCCTCGCGCAAAACGTGGAGGAACAGGCGCGGCGCATCTTCGAGACGAACTTCTATGGCGTGATGCGCACGAGCGCCGCTTTCGCCGCGCAGCTTCCCGGCGATGGCAACGGCGGCGTCATCAACGTGCTTTCCGACGTGACGTGGCGCTCTGTGCCGTTCCTCGCGCCGTACTCGGCTTCGAAGGCGGCGGCGTGGAGCTACACCAACAATCTTCGGCTTCATTTGAAGGCGAGACAGATCGGCGTGGTCGGCGTGCACGTGGGCTTCGTGGATACCGACCTGACCAAAGACTTCGACGTGCCGAAAGCCGACCCCGTGGATGTCGTTCGTCAGGCGTATGACGCGCTCGAAGCGGGCGAGAGCGAAGTGCTTGCCGATGCGGGCAGCCGCGAATTGAAGGCGTCGCTTTCGGCGACGGTGGCGGGCTATATCGATCCCGACGTTCTGCGGGCATAGGCGCGTGAACAGGCGCTAGTCGTCCCTCGGCAGATACAACTCGGCGTCGAGCCCGGCGATGCGCCCGTCCACCACGCGATTGCGCAGCACGAGCGTGCCGCCGTGCGCGGCCGCCACGCTGCGCGCGATCGTGAGGCCGAGGCCGGTGCCGCCGGGCGCGTCGGCTGCGCGTGGCGCCATGCGGAAATACGGCTCGAATACGCGCTCCCGCATCGCGTCATCGGCAATGCCGGGGCCGCGGTCGCCGATCACCACGCGCACGCCGCGCCCCTCGTCGCTCACGCTCACCGCCGCTTCGCCGCCGTAGCGTATCGCGTTGTCGAACAGGTTTTGCAGGCAGCGCTTGAGGTTGCGCGCGAAGCCCGGCACGGGCGCGCGCACGCTGCCGGTGACGCTCGCGCGATGGCCCTGTTCGCAGGCGTCCGCGGCGAGTCCTTCGAGCATGGAGGCGAGGTCGATGCGCTGGCGCGGCTCGGTGATCTCTACGCCCTGCACGGCGTCGAGCGTGGCGCGCACCATGCCCTCCATCTCTTCCAGGTCGCCGCGCAGGCGCTCGCGCCATGCGGGGTCCGGCAGCATTTCCGTGCGCAAACGCAGGCGCGTGAGCGGCGAGCGCAAGTCGTGCGAAACCGCGCTCAGAAAGCGCGTGCGCGCGGCGAAGCTCTCGATCAACTGCTGCTGCATGGCGTTGAACGACTGCGCCGCGTTGCGCACTTCGCGCGGCCCCGCCTGCGGCAAGGGCGCGCGGTAGATGTTGCGCCCGAGCGATTCGGCGGCCGCCGCGAAACGGCGCAGCGGCGCCAGCGCGAAACGCACCGCGACGAAGGCGATCAGGCAGATCGCCGCGAAGCGAATCAGATAGATGCGCAGCAGGTAGTCGAGCACGAGCGCGCCGCGCTCGGTGTGCATGCCTGCTTGCCCTTCGTTCGCGCGGATGTCGAGCCATCCCTGGCCGGGCACTTCCACCTGCACGTGGAAGACGCCGGTGGGCATGCGCGAATCGAACAGGCTCAGCACGCCGGTGCGGCGCTGCTCGTCGTCGCGCACCTGGGCGCTGATGAGATGCACGCCGATGGGCTCGCCAAGGCGCTTGCGGATCACGCCCGCGATCAGTTCGGCGGTGGCGCGCTGCGCGAGCGACAGCGTGGCCGTAACCGGTTGCGGCGCGCCCTCGATCCATTGCAGGCGATAGCGGTCGTCGCCGAGCGTGGCGACGATCGCCTCGCGCGTGGCGGCATCGGGCGCGTGTTCGACGAGGCGCACCGTATCGGCAAGCCGGCTGCCGAACAGGCGCGCCGGAATTTCCAGCGTGCGGTTGTCGTGCGTCTCGAACCAGATCGTGCTGGTCAGCAACTGACCTGCGAACATGCCCGCCGCGAGAATCAGCACGAGGCGGCCGTAGAGGGTGTCGGGCCACAGCCGCAGCCTCGAAGCGTCTTGCGCGAGCCGCCTCACGTTTCGTACCCGACGTCCGCCACGAGCATGTAGCCCTCGTTGCGCACGGTGCGGATGAGCATGGCCTCGCGCGCCGAGTCCCCCAGGTGCTGGCGCAGGCGGCTCACGCACACGTCGATGGCGCGGTCGAGCGGCGTGAGGCTCTTGCTGAACACCTGGTCGAGCAGAAACTCACGCGAGAGCGGCCGGTTCGGATGATCGAGCAGGGTGCGCAGCGTGCGGTAGTCGGAGCCGCCGAGCGAGACGACCACGCCCTCGGGCGAGCGCATCTGCTTCATGCGCGTGTCGAGACGCCAGCCCGCGAAGGTGATGAACGCGTTCGCGTCGGCCGCGCGCGCGCCCGGCACGGCGCGCGTGCGGCGCAGGACCACCTTGATCTTGGCGACCAGCTCGCGCGGATCGAACGGCTTGGGCAGATAGTCGTCCGCGCCCATTTCGAGGCCGAGGATGCGGTCGAGCAAGCCGCCGCGCGCCGACAGGATGATGACGGGGATGTCGTGGGCCCGGCGCAGCTCGCGCGTGAGGTCGAGGCCGTCCTCGCCGTCGAGCATGAGGTCGAGCACGATCAGGTCGACCTGGGCGGTGCCGAGTATCTGCTTCATCTGCGCGCCGTTGGTGGCGGCGCTCGCCTGGTAGCCCATCTCGCGCAGGTAGTCGCGCAACAGGTGGCGGATATTGGCGTCGTCGTCGACGACCAGGATGTGATCCATCTTTTTCTCTTGCCGGCGCGCCTCGCAAGCCGCGCCAACACATTCCATTACAAAACGGCCGGTTTCAACACATCGCCATTACAAACGGCCGTTAAAGTTTCGTTCGCAAATAGCAATCGTTCGCATTTACTGAATATATCATGACGACCTTTCGTTTGATCCAACGGGCGCAGCGGGCCGCGGCAGTGGCGAGCGCGGCGGCAACCGCGATGGCGACCGCCGCGCTCATGATTGGCGTGACCACCGATGCCGCACAGGCCGCCACGCCCGCGGCGGCGCAGGCCGTGAGCGCCGCGAATGCTGTGAGCGCCACGAACGCCACAAGCGCGCCGCTCGTGGTGACCGATCTCGCGGGCCGCACGATCAAGGTGCCCGCCGAGCCGCATCGCATTCTGCTTGGCGAAAGCCGCCTGCTCTCGGCGCTCGCGTTGCTCGAAGGGCAGAAGCCGCTGGCGCGCGTGGTGGGCTGGCAGGGCGATCTGCCTGCGATGGACCCGCAAACCTACGACGCCTACGCGCAGCGCTTCCCCGAGATCCGCCAGATTCCGCTCATCGGCCGAGCGACGGAGGACAGCATCAGCGACGAGAAGGCGCTCGCGCTCAAGCCCGATGTCGCGATCTTCAGCATTGCGGGGCACGGGCCGAGCCGCTACAACGCGCTCGTCAAGCAACTGGAGGCCACGGGCACGACTGTGGTGTTCGTCGACTTCCGCGTGCACCCGATGCAGAACACGCTGCCGAGCATCAAGCTGCTTGGCGAGGTCCTGCATCGCGAGAAGGAGGCCGATGCGTATATCGCGTTCTATCAGCAGCATCTCGCCGCCGTGCAGCGCGTGGTGAACGCGATTCCCGAGTCGCAGCGGCCGAAGGTCTTCGTCGACATGCTGGCGGGCGTCTGGGACGCGGGCTGCTGCCACACGGCGGGCAAGGGCAACTTCGGCGAGTTCGTGGACGCCGCGGGCGGGCACAATATCGCGGCGGCCCTGTTGCCCGGCGTGCTTGGCGACATCAGCATGGAGCAGGTGATCGCGGCGCGCCCCGACGTCTATATCGCCACGGGCAGCCGCACGAAGCCGGGTCTCGCCTCGCTGCGCGTGGGCGCGCTCACGAGCGCGCACGACGCCGAAGCGAGCCTCGCGCAACTGGCCGCGCGCCCCGGCTTTGACGCGATCAAGGCGATTCACGACGGCCGCGTGCACGGCATTTCGCACAACTATTACGACTCGCCGTACAACATCGTTGCGATCGAGGCGTTCGCGAAGTGGTTCTATCCGCAGCAGTTCCGCACGCTCGATGTGCACGCAACGGAACACGCGTTGTACCAGCGTTTCCTCGCGATTCCCGATACGGGCACGGAATGGGTCGACGCACCGTTGCCGCAGGCGCAACAGGCCGCGCGATGAGCAGCGTGCGTTTCACCGCCGAGGCCGCCGACGCCGCACAGCCCGTGGACGCCGCAAGCGACGCCCATGCGCAGATGCGCGCCTACGCGCGCCTCACGCGCCGTCGCGCGCTGTGTCTCGCGGGCGTGGCGGTGCTGATCGTCGCGTCGCTGCTGTTCGATCTGAGTTCCGGCCCCTCGGGCCTGCCCGTCGCCACGTTGCTGCGCACGATCTTCCTGCCCGCCGGCGCCGATCCGGCCAACAGCGTGATCGTCTGGCAGATCCGCCTGCCTTATGCCGTGATGGCGCTCGCCGTGGGCGCCTCGCTCGGCCTTTCGGGCGCGGAGATGCAGACCATCCTCAACAATCCGCTCGCGAGCCCCTATACGCTGGGCGTGTCGGCGGCGGCGGCCTTTGGCGCATCGCTTGCCATCGTGCTCGACGTGGCGATTCCCGGCGTCGCGCAAACGTGGATCGTGTCCGCCAACGCGTTCGTGTTCGCCTTTGCCTCGGCGTTGCTGCTCGATTTCGTCGCGCGCTGGCGCGGCATGAGCACCTCCGGCGTGGTGCTGATGGGCATCGCGCTCGTGTTCTCGTTTCATGCGCTCGTCGAACTGATGCAGTTCATCGCCTCCGCCGACGCGCTGCAAGGGCTCGTGTTCTGGACGCTCGGCTCGCTCGCCCGCGCCGACTGGCCGAAGATCGGCGTGCTTGGCGCGGCGCTCGCGCTCGCCATGCCGTTCTCGATGCGCAACGCGTGGACGCTCACCGCGCTGCGACTGGGCGAGGAGCGCGCGGCGAGCTTCGGCATCGACGTGCGCCGGCTGCGCCTGGGCACGCTGTTGCGCGTGTCCGCGCTCTCGGCGCTGGCGGTGTCGTTCGTGGGGACCATCGGCTTTGTCGGGCTGATCGCGCCGCATATCGCGCGCACGCTGTTCGGCGAGGATCATCGCTTCTATCTGCCGGGCAGTCTCCTGCTCGGCGCGCTGATGCTCTCGCTCGCTTCGATCGCCTCGAAGCTGCTCGTGCCGGGCGTGCTGATTCCCGTCGGCATTGTCACGGCGCTCGTGGGCATTCCGCTGTTTCTCGGCATCGTCGTGCGCTCGCAGGGGGCCGCGCAATGAAGGGGCTCGCGATTCATGCGCTTTCGGTGCGCTACGGCAAGCGCGAGGTGTTGCGCGAGTTGAGCGCCGGGCCGCTCGCGCGCGGCGAAATCACGGCGCTGCTCGGGCCGAACGGCAGCGGCAAATCCACCTTGCTGCGCACGCTGGCGGGCTTGAGCGCGCCGAGCGGCGGTTCACTCACGCTCGATGGCGCGCCGCTCAAGCTGTCGGTCGCGGGTGCGCGCTCGCACAGCGTGGTGTATCTGCCGCAGGCGTTGCCCGCGGGCGTGCGGCTCGGCGTGCTGGAGTCGGTGGTGGTGGCGGCGCGCGCGGGGCGCGAGCCCGTGCTGCAACGTGGCACGTCGTCCACGCAGATCGCACAGGCCCACGCGGTGCTGGAGCGGCTCGGCATTGGCGCGCTCGCGGGCCGCTCGCTCGACGCGCTTTCGGGCGGCCAGCGTCAGCTCGTGGGCATCGCCCAGGCGCTGGTGCGCGATCCGCAGGTACTGCTGCTCGACGAGCCGTGCTCGGCGCTCGACCTCAATCACCAGTTTCAGGTGATGCAGGTGGTGCGCGAGGTGACGCGCGAGCGCGCGATCGTCACCGTCGTCGTGCTGCACGACATCAACGCCGCCGTGCGCGGCTGCGACCGCGCGATGCTGCTGCATCAGGGACGCATCGCACGCTTCGGCGCGCCGGCCGACGTGGTCACGGCCGATAGCCTCGCCGAAGTGTTCAGCGTCCGCGCGCGCATCGAGCCATGCTCGCGCGGACAGCTTCAGGTTCTGATCGACGGTCTCGCCGGTCAGCAGGGCATCGCCAGCCGTCTCTAGCACGGCCCAGCCAGCCCGTTCAATCCGCCGCTTCAGCACACCGGCCCCGCATGGGCGCATGCGGGGCCGGGTCGTGCGCTGCGCGGCGCTCGCCCAATGAAAACTCGAAGGACAACAATGAAAAAGACCCTCATCGCCGCCGCTTTTGCCGCAGCCTATGCTTGCAGCGCCCACGCGCAAAACAGTGTGACGCTCTACGGCGTGATCGACGCCGGCCTCTCGTACAACAGCAACGCGGGCGGCCATAGCTTGTGGGCCGCGGGCAGCGGCAACGTGACGGGCAGCCACTGGGGCGTGACCGGCAGCGAGGACCTGGGCGGCGGCACGCACGCCGTGTTCCGGCTGGAGAGCGGCTTTAGCGTGACGAACGGCTCGATGCGCCAGGGCGGCCGCCTGTTCGGCTACCAGGCTTACGCGGGCCTCGACAACGCACGCTACGGCGCGCTCACGTTGGGCCGCCAGTACGACTCCGTGGTGGACTATCTCGCGCCGCTCAGCTTCACGGGCCGTCATCCGGGCGGCAACAATCTCGCGGCGCACCCGTACGACAACGACAACCTCAACAATTCGTTTCGCGTGAACAACGCGGTGAAGTACGCGAGCGCGAACTACGGCGGCGTGAAATTCGGCGCGCTGTATGGCTTCTCCAACGAAGCGGGCGGCTTCGACGACAACCGCCTTTACAGCTTCGGCGCGTCGTACGACTTCGGCTCGCTCGTGTTCGGCGCGGGCTACCTGCAAGCGAACAACGGCGGCAGCGCCAACACGAACGGCGCGCTCACGCTCACCGACCGCACCTTCGTCGCCAGCCAGCAGCGCACCTATGGCGCAGGCGTGAACTACCTCATGCGCCACGCGCGCGTGGGCTTCGTCTGGACCCGCACGCAACTGGGCGGCCTCGACACCATCAACGGCGCGAACAGCCTTGGCCTCACGCAAAACGGCCAGGGCGCGAGCTTCAGCAACTACGAAGTGAACGCGAGCTATGACTTCACGCCGCAATTCACCGTGACCGGCGAGTACACCTTCACGCAGGGTGCGCTTTCCACGGAGGGCGGCGAGCATCATCCGCGCTGGCACGAGGTTTCGGTTCAGGCCGACTACTTCCTGTCGAAGCGCACCGACGTGTACGCGCAAGCGAGCTACCAGCACATCGGCGCGGACGGCTCGGGCCTCGGCGCCGACATCAGCGGCCAGTCGCCTTCCTCCACCGATCAGCAGACGGTGGTCGCGATCGGCATGCGGCACCGGTTCTAACGAACCGTGGCGCCGGCGGGCTCGCTCAAAATTCCATGTCGAGCTCGTCGATATCCTCGGTTTCCGATTGCGCGGCCGCGATCCATTCGGCCACATAGGGTTGCTTGAGCACGCGCATGCAGTACTCGCCGATATCGGCGTCGAGCGGCACCTCGTAGGTCAGAAAGCGCGTGACGACGGGTGCATACATCGCGTCGGCCGCGCCGATCTCGCCGAACAGCCAGGGGCCGCCGTAGCGCGCGAGGCAATCGCGCCAGATCGTGAGAATGCGCTCGATGTCGTCCTGCGCGCGCGACCAGATGCGAAAGTTCGGAAAGTGGCCGCGCAGGTTCATCGGCAGCGCGGAGCGCAGGGCGCTGAAGCCCGAGTGCATTTCCCCGCAGACGGAGCGGCAGTGCGCGCGCGCGTTGCGCTGCGCGGGGAGCAGCCGCGCCTGCGGGCGGATCTCGTTGAGGTATTCGCAGATCGCGAGCGTGTCCCAGATCTCGATGCCGTCGTGCCGCAGGCAGGGCACGAGGATCGAGGGCGAGAGCAGCAGCAGTTCGGCGCGCGCCGCGGCGTCGTCGATGGGGACGGCGAGCGTTTCGAATTCGAGTCCCGCGAGTTTCGCGAGCAACCAGCCGCGCATGGACCACGACGAATAGTTGCGGCTGCTGATCGTCAAGGTCGTGGGCATGCTCGTATTCGTCTGACTCATGCGGCATCTCCGGTGCGTGAGATTCAGGGTGGCGCGTGCGTTCGTCGTCGCGGCATCGCGCCATGGTGTCTTCGCGTCTTCGCGCGTGACGGCGGCGCGCACGCCGCACGGGCGCGCTGCACCACGAACGCCGTGGCGGCGCACTGTTTTGCGGCATGCGCGGGCGTAACGAAGCACGGGGAAGCACGGGCCCGCGAGGCGAGCGCGCCCGTGCCCGGCGCGCCGCGCGCCTGCGCACACGGCATCGCGCGCGCGGGCCACCGGCAAGACGTGCAATCGAAGGGTGCAAACACCGTGCCAGTGAAATGAGCCGCAAGCCGCCGTTTGCCGATGTGCTGGCATATGTATTGCCTCTTGAGCGTTCACACCATTCGAGAGCCCGCGCCCATGAACCTGCTTGCCTATTCGGCCTACCAGGCGATGGCTGACCTGACGCTACCCTGGCGCGCCACGGCCACGCTCGCACGCAACACCCTCGCCGCGTGGCCCGCGCTCGCGGCCGGTCTCGACGCGCGCACCATCGACGCGGGCTGGGAACTAATCGAGATGGCGGGCCTCACGCACGCGCGCCCGCCATTCGGCATCGACGCCGTGCAGGTGAACGGCGCGAGCGTACGCGTGACGGAGGAAGTGGTGAAGCGCACGCCGTTCGCCACGCTCCTGCGCTTTCGCAAGGACACGGCGGCGCCGCAGCCGCGCGTGCTGCTCGTCGCGCCCATGTCGGGGCACTTCGCGACGCTCCTGCGCGGCACCGTGCGCACGATGCTCGCCGATCACGACGTCTACATCACCGACTGGCACAATCCGCGCGACGTGCCGCTGATGGCGGGGCGCTTCGGCTTCGACGAATATGTCGAGCACGTCATGGCGTTTATCCGCGCGGTGGGCCCCGACTCGCACCTCATGGCGATCTGCCAGCCCACGGTCGCCTCGCTCGCGGCCGTTTCGCTCATGGCCGCCGACAACGATCCGGCCCAGCCGGCGAGCATGACGCTCATGGCCGGCCCGATCGATTGCCGCGTGAATCCCACGGCCGTGAACGCGCTGGCCAACAGCAAGCCGATCGAGTGGTTCGAGCGCAATCTCATCAGCGCCGTGCCGGGCGGCTTCGCGGGCGCGCACCGGCGCGTGTATCCGGGGTTCGTGCAACTGGGCGCGTTCATGCAGATGAATCTCCAGCGCCATCTTGCGTCGTTTTCCGATATGCGCCGCGAGCGCGCGAAGGGCGACCCCGCCAAAGCCGATTCGATCCGCGCGTTCTACCGCGAGTATTTCGCCACCACCGATCTCACGGCGGAGTTCTATCTGGAAACGGTGCGCTCGGTGTTTCAGGAGTACGCGCTGCCGCTCGGCAAGCTCAAGGTGGGCGAACGGCTCGTCGAGCCGCACGCGATCCGCCGCACGGCGTTGCTCACGATCGAAGGCGAAAAGGACGATATTTGCGCGGTAGGGCAGACGGTGGCCGCGCAGGCGCTATGCTCGGGGTTGCGTCCTTACATGAAGACCCACCACGTGCAGACGGGCGTGGGGCATTACGGCGTATTCAATGGGCGGCGCTGGGACACGCAGATCTACCCGCTCGTGCGCGCCACGATTCACGATCACGAGCCGCGCGCGCGGCGCTTTGCCTCCACGGCGGCAGCGGGTGGCGCGGACCAGGTCACGCTGCGCGCGCTGCTCGACGCGCAAACGCATGCCGCCGCGGCGATTTCGAAGGCCGCGGAAGCACCGTCTAGATAGCGATGAGGGGGGCACCCGCGCCGGGGCCGATGGCGGGGAGGGGCGCGGGATTCGTGGTGCTTATGGTGTCGTCCATTGCGTCGTCAAGCGCGCTTTCGATTGCACATTCAACCGCAATTTCGCCTACATCGTTCAGCGCGGCGGCCACGACGCCCGCGAGCATCGTGCCGCGGCATGCCGGCGAGCCGCAGCGGCAAACATAGTCGCGCTGGGTTTCTTCGTCCGCGTCGTCGGGCAATTCGAGCGCGTAGTCGATGAACAGCTCCTCGCCCGGCAGAATGTCGCGGCACGCGTCGATGAACACGTGACCGTCGATCTCGACCGTCTCGCAGTTCGCCTGGCACGCGTGATTGAGCCAGCGCGCCCAGTTGCCGCCCTGGCCGCCGTCGATCACGCGCCCGTCCGAAAGGCCGAAGAGGAACGTATGCGCGTCGTCTTCGCGCGTGCGGTAACGCCGCGCGGCGTTGCGCCAGCTCATGATCTTGCCTTTGTATTCGAAGATGCGTTCACCGGCCCGCAGCGGGCGCAATGCATAGACGCCTCTTCCGTGCACCGGCGAACGCCGGACAGTCATTCGTTTGCTCATGGCCATGTTCACGCGTTGAACGCGTGCAGTATAAGCGGCCAATGTGAAAGCGAACAGGAAATTTGCGCGCACTGCGCGCGGCGCGCCCGACACCCGGCAGTTGACCTCGCGACCCGGCTCAGTGCACCATAGTTGGGTTTATTTGGCGACGTTCCGGTTACATTTTCTTTGAGTGGGGACTATGGCGAGTACGAATGAGCCAGGCGCAGACGCCTCGTTGACTTACCGGCTGAAGGCATTGACCAAGATTGCCGATCGCATGAGCAGCGAGCTCTCGCGCGAAAAGCTCGGCGTGCCGTATCCCGAGGCGAGCATTATCGCGGCGATCGGCACGTTCGGGCCGCAAACGGTCATGGACATTTCGCGCCGCGCGAATCTCGACAAAAGCCAGGCGAGCCGCACGGTCGAGGCCATGCTCGCGAAGGCGATTCTCACGCGCGCGGGCAACGACAAGGACGGGCGCAGCGTGATCATTTCGCTCAGCGCCGAAGGGCGGAAGATCTTCAAGAAGATCGGCCCGACGCTCGACAAGCGCGATAGCGACCTTTATCAGAGCCTCAATGACGCGGAACGCCTGGCGCTGCGCTTCCTGCTCGACAAGGTGCTCGCATCCCACGGCTGGGACGCCACGCCCTGATTGCCTCGTTGCGGCATGCCGCGTGAACCGGCGTGCCCCGCGTGACTTTCCGCGCATGGCTTCCAGGTGCGCGCTCAGTCATTGAATTGTCATCTACATGCCGTGTGGAACGCCGCGCCGTTTCGCCACGGCGGGCTGGCTCACGCGCTGTGGCGCCAACGCATAAAAGAATGGCATTTGAAGCAAAATGCGCGGCGCGCAATTCCCGTATCGTTCGCTCACATTGATTAGCCTGCCGCACGCGCCGCGCGAATCGCCGGCAACCGCGTGCGGAGTCAATTTCTATCTGGAGCGAGACGAAATGAACGACATCACCACGGAAAGCCACGAGACGGGCACCGAACCGGGCAGCGGCGCGAACCGCGCAAGCCTTGGCACTGCAACGCGTTCGTCATCCAACTGGGCATGGGCGACGCCGACAAGCCAGTACGACTGGATGGACGGCCACGCGCCGTTCGCGTCGCTCGATCAGCCGTCCATTGGTTGATATGTCATATAAAATGACGTTTGCTCGACGGCCACCAGTATGGCCGTTCACGAAGGCGCGCCCGAGGGCGCGGCCTTCGCGACCGTCAGGCGAAGCAGCACGCTGAGCGTGTCGTCGGCACCGCTCGCGATGAGTTCCGCGCCGAGACTCGCGGCGAGCGCCGCGTCCACTAGCAGCGCGGGCGCTTGTGGCGGCGGGCGTCGCGTCGCCGCGCCGCCTGACCCGGCGCGCGGCGTGTCGCGCATCTCCAGCTCGATCTCGACCAACGCCCGGCTCTGGGCGCGCGTGCGCAGTGCGATATCGAGCGGCGCGTGGTGGACGGCATCGCTTGCGCGCGCGAGGAGGCCGCGCACGAGCAACTGATACCGCTGCTTGTCGATCCACACGTCGAGCGGGCCGCCCGCAGGCGCGTCGAATGTGAACAGCGCTTGCGGGTGGGTGCGGGCCGCCGCGCGCAGCGCCTCCCCGGTGATCTGCGCAATGTCGCAACGTACCGGCGCGATGCCGGCATTGGCCGCGTCGGCCTCGATCAGCGCCTGGATATTGTCGAGCCGCGCTTCGATGGCGGCGATCGCTTGCGCGGCGGTGTCGGCGCCGTTTCCGTTCGCGAGCGTTGTCGTGACCGTTGCCGTCACCGTCGAGGCGACTTCGAGACCGGCCAGTTCCCGGCGCAACGCCTCCACGGCCTCGACCAGCAGGCGGCTGCGCGCCCGGCTTGCGCTCTGCGCGCGCTCCTTCGCTTCGCGCAACGAAAGAAAGGCCTGCTCCTGCTCGGCCATGTTCTGCACGCCGCAGATCATCGCCACGGTCAGACCTTGCCGGTTGCGTATCGGCGCGCCCCAAACCAGCCCGGCCAGCGACTCGCCCTTGTAGGTCAGCACCACTTCGCGCGAAAACGAAGTTGCCTGTCTCACGGCGTCGATGAACACGTCTTCGAGCGCCACCGCCTCGTCGGCGCTCAACACGTTCAGCTCGCTCAGGCGCTTGCCGATCACGTCGTCGAGCCGGCGTTCGAAACGGCCGAGCAGGAACTGGTTGGCAAAGAGCAGGCGGCTTTCGACATCGTTGATGGAAATGCCGGTGGGTATGGCGTCGAGTATCGTGCGCAGCAGCTCGCGCCCCTGGGCATCGGTTTTCCACGGCTTGGGCGGCTCGCCCCCCGCAACGTGCCCGGGCCCCAGGATGTTGTTGCGCCATGCCAGCTCGGCCAGTTCCATCATGTTGTCGAGCTTGAGCTTGCGAAAGAGCCGCAGCTTGTAGGTGCTGACCGTGCGGTCGCTTAGCAGCAGTTCGTCGGCGATCGCGCGGTTGGTGTAGCCGCTCGCGAGATAGTAGAGCACGCTCATTTCGCGCGCGGAGAGGCTGCGCAAGCGGTCGGCTTCCGCAAGATCACCGGCGTTGGCCGGGCCCGCAGCCGGTGCGCGCGCCGGAAAGAACGTGCGGTTCTGGAGCAGGCTGCGCACGGCAAGCGTCAACTCGCCCAGGTCGCCGCGCTTGCTCACGAATCCCGAGGCTCCCGCCTCGATGCATAGTCCAACGAAATGTTCGCTATCTTGCGACGCCAGCACGAGCGTCTTGAGGTCGGGTTCGCGCTGGTGCAGCCGCCGCACGACTTCCAGACCGCCGAGCCGCGCAAGCCCGAGCCCGGCCACGATCAGGTCGGGGTGCAGTTCGTGCGCGGCGCGCAGCGTGTCGAGACCGTCGCCGCTCTCGAGCAGGACTTCGAAACCTTCCTTTTCCAGCAGCATGCGGACGGCATGCCGGGTGACGGCTTGTTCGTCGGCAATGATGATACGGCGCATCGGCTCGCTCCCCGGGCGCCGCCGCGCGCTTGCCCGCGTCGGCCGGATGCCCGCTTGTCGTGGGACCCCTACGGTGCGATGCCGGAGCCCATGACTGACGCGCTCCGCACGCGCTCCGATCATAGCGTCGCCACGCGAATCGCGACGCCTGGCCGGCTCTTGCCTGTGTAGTGCGCGCACTACAGCGGTTTGCCCGCCCCGGTGATTTAAGGCTGCCCCTGCGGTTTCGATAATGGACCTCAATCAGGACACGATTGGGAGTCGAGGCCATGAACAAGATCTACCGCAACGTCTGGAACGCGATCACCGGCACCTGGGTTGCCGCTGCGGAAACCGCGAGGGGCAGGGGTAAAGGCGCAACGAAGCAAGGCGCGGTCGTGCTCGCGGCGCTCGTGCTGTCGAGCGTGGGCGCGTTGGACGCCGCGCACGCGGCCAACGGCTTTGCCGCGGGCGGCGGCACCGTCGCGACGCAAACGGGCATTGCCATAGACGGTTCGGACTCCAGCACGACGACGTGCGTGTCGGGCACGGGTTCGACCTATGCGAGCGGCACCAATTCGCCGATCGCGATCGGCTGCAAGACTACGGCGACGGGTGACAGTGCGATTGCGCTCGGCGCGTTTAGCCAGGCGCTCAGGGATCGCTCGATCGCGATCGGGCAGTCCGCGAAGGCCAACGCCGTGGGTGCGCTCGCGCTCGGCGCTTTCACGCAGGCCGCCGGAGACCAGTCGGTTGCGCTTGGCGAATCGGCGCTGGCTTACGGGATCAAGTCGCTCTCGCTCGGCTACGACGCGAAGACGTACGACAACTACGCGGTCGCGCTCGGTCCCACGAGCGTGGCGAACAAGGACTATGCGCTGGCGATCGGCAGCGAGGCGCGCGCCATGAATACGGCCTCCATCGCGTTTGGCGGCAAGAGCACGGCGACCGCCGATAACGCCATGGCGATCGGCAACGGTTCGAATGCGGCCGCCGCGAACAGCATTGCGCTTGGCCGTGGCGCGAACGCGACTGCCGACGCCGATGTTTCGGTTGCCGTGGGCTACCAGGCGAGCGCCGCGCAAAGCGGTGTGCTCGCGCTCGGCTCGGCCTCGTCGTCGGCTTCGGTGAAATCGAGCGCGCTTGGCTACGGCGCGAAAGTGGAAGCCCGGTCGAAATACGGCACGGCGCTCGGCGCGAACGCCGGTGTTGCTGAAGGGGCCGCGTATTCGGTCGCCGTGGGCGGCGGCATGACGTCCGCAACCGGCATTGCCGACAGCGAGCGCGCCGCCGCGCAGGTGGGCACGGGCGCGTCATATGGCGTCGCCATCGGCTCGGGCGCGCAGGTCGCCGCCAATGTCGCCGAGGCGACCGCAGTGGGTTCGCGCGCAACGAGCGCCGTGAAAGGCGGCGTGGCGCTCGGGGCGGGCTCCCAGGCTTCGCGCGTCGCGGGCGTCGCGGGCTACGTGCAGCCGGGCGCGGGCGGCGCGGATCAGACCGCCGTGGCGGCCACGCGATCGACCTCCGGCGCGCTGAGCGTGGGCGACGAGTCGAATGGCCTTTACCGGCAGATCACCGGCGTAGCCGCAGGCTCAAAGGCCACCGACGCGGTGAACGTGGCGCAGTTGCAGGCCACCGCCAATCAGGTGACGACGCTTGGCGACACCGTGAACCAGATCGATACGAGCGGCACGCGCTACTTCAAGGCGCGCGGCAACGGTCAGCAGGACGACGCCACGGCAGCGGGAGAGAACAGCGTCGCCGCGGGCGAACGCTCGGTGGCGCAGGGCGCGGGTTCCGTTGCGCTCGGCTCGCAGGCGCTCGCCGGTTCGGCCGACGCGGTCGCGCTTGGCCGCGGCGCTGTTGCGAGCGGCTACTGGGCGACGGCGGTGGGCTCGGGCGCATCGGCCACGGGCACGGGCAGCATCGCGCTCGGTGAAAGCGCCGCCTCGGGCAATTGGGGCACCGCCATCGGCACGCATGCGCGCGCAACGGGGCAGCGCTCGGTCGCGCTCGGCGCCGATGCGGACGCCACGAAAGACGACGCCGTAGCGGTAGGCCGCGCGGCATCGGCGGCGCAAAACGGCGTCGCGCTGGGCTCATATGCGCAGGCCGCGCAGAACAGCGTGGCGCTCGGCGACCATGCGAGCGCCACGCGCGGCGCGATGACCGGCTATGTCGACGGAACCGGGCAGTTGCATGGTCAGAACTCCGTCGGAGAACTGAACATTGGCAGTGTCGACGCCGCAGGCCAGGCGGGCAGCCGTCAGATTACGGGCGTTGCGGCGGGCACGGCTGCAACCGACGCCGTGAACGTCGCGCAGTTGAATCGCACGCGCGAGCAGGTGGACGAAAACCGCCAGGACATCGACCACCTGAAGAAGACCGGGCAGGACGCCGTGTTGTACGACACGCCGGAGCACGACTCGGTGACGCTAGGCGCGGGGCGAACCGGCCCGGTCCGTTTGGCGAACGTGCGCGACGGCCGCGTGACCCGTGACAGCACCGACGCGATCAACGGCAGCCAGTTGTATGGCGCGAGCGAATCGGTGGCGAACGCCATTGGCGGCGGCTCCGGCGTGGACAGCAATGGCGCGGTTACCGCGCCGACCATTCGCGTCAACAACACAACCTATCACAACGTGACGGACGCGATAGAAAACGTCGATGCGCGGACAACCACGAACACGACGGAGATCGCCAACCTCACGAAGAACATCACGTATGGCACGCTCGGGCTCGTGCAACAGTCGGATGCCGGCGCACCGATCACGGTGGGCAAGGACACCGGCGGGACGCGGATGGACTTTTCGGCGAGCGGCGGCGACGCGCGGCAACTCTCGGGCGTGGCGGACGGCCTTGTTTCGGCGGCCAGCCTCCAGGCGATCAACGGCAGCCAGTTGCACGGCGTGAGCGAATCCGTCGCCAACGCGCTGGGCGGCGGCTCGTACGTGAAGAACGACGGCACGCTCTTTGCGCCCACATACCGGGTGGGCGGCAATACGTATCAATCGGTGGGCGGCGCGATCGAGAATATCGACGGGCGCGTCACGACCATCGAGAGCACCGTCAACAACATCAGCACGCAGATCGGCAAGGGCGAGCCGGGCCTCGTGCAACAGGATGCCTCCACGGGGGCGATCACGGTTGGCGCGAACACGGCGGGCAGCACGGTGGACGTGAGCGGCACGCAAGGCGTACGCACGGTCACGGGTGTCGCTGACGGCGAAATTGCGTCGGGTAGCGTGGATGCGATCAACGGCGCTCAACTCTACGCGCTCGCGCAGCAGATCGGCACGGTGAACGACACGGTCTCGCTGCATCAGCAGAGCATTGGCGACACGCTCTCGCAAGCGAATGCCTACACGGACCAGCAGGTGAATTCGGCATTGCAGAATTCATATGGCTATACGGACCGCCGCATCGCCAGCGTGCGGCGCGATGCGAGCGCGGGCACGGCGGCCGCCATGGCGATGGCCGGACTGCCGCAGGCCACGCAGCAAGGCCGGGGCATGACCGCGCTCGCGGGCTCGACCTACGACGGCCAGGCCGCGCTCGCGCTGGGTGTCTCGCGCATGTCGGGCACGGGCAAGTGGGTGATCAAGGGATCGGCTTCGACCAACACGCGCGGCTATTACGGATTCTCGGTCGGCGCGGGGCGGCATTGGTGAGGGCCCGTGAGTACCACAATGAGCACCACAACGAGCACCGCAATGAGCACCGCAATGAGCGCCGGTGGGCGCTCACGGCCAGGGCTGGTGCGTTACACGCTTTTCGGCGCCTGAATCATCTTCCAGCCGTTGCCGGCCGGATCGCGAAAACCGGCGTCCACGCTGCCGTAGCGGTCCACGGGCTCCTGCGTGAACTCCACGCCAAGCACCTTGTAGCGCTCGTAGCTCGCGCGGCAGTCGGCCACGGCAAGAACGAGGGGCGGCATGGCGCCTTTGGCCACCATGGCGCGCAGGGTTTGCGCGGTGGCCTCGTCGTGAACGGGCGGCCCCGGCAGAAAGAGCCCGAGCTGAAACGAAGGCTGCTCCGGGTGCTGCACCGTGAGCCAGCGGTACGCGCCGTTGCGCACGTCGGTATGCACGCGGAATCCGAGTTTGTCGACGTAAAACTTGAGCGCTTCGTCCTGGTCGTCCACATACAGGCCCACCACATTGATTCCCTGGTTCATGTCACCTCCTTGATAGATGGACGCACTGTAGCGTTGCCCGCGCGGCGGCGCTTCTCCAAAACTGCTGTGGTGAGGTCGGGGCGTTGCGCGGCCTTCAGCACGCAGGCGGGCACGCGGTCCAGCTCGGGCAGGGACGCCTGGGCGGCGCTGCGCGCGGCGCTCGGGCACAGGCCGGTAACGTCGCGAAACGTGCGGCCGAACGTGCCGAGACTCTCCCAGCCCGTGGCGAAGGCGATTTCGGTGATGCTCAGGTCGGTGTCGCGCAGCAGCGTGGTGGCCTGCTCGATGCGCCGCGTGAGCAGGTAGCGATGCGGCGGCAGGCCGAAGGCGCGCTTGAAGGAGCGCGCGAAATGCGCCTCGGAAACGCCGCTCACCTCGGCGAGACGCTTGACGGGCCAGGCTTCGTGCGAGGCGGCGTCCATGCGGTCTTTCGCGCGCAGCAGGCGGCGCAGCAGGGCCGGGTCCTGCAAGGGTTCGGTATCGGCTTTCCCCGGCGGCAAGGCGGTCGGCGGGGCGTGTTGTGCATGTCGGGCGGCGCGGGCGGGCATACGTTCGGCTGAAGTGAGCGGTATGCCGGTAGTTTACGCCCTGCCGCGCAGCGCGCCCCGCAGCGTCGGCCGTGTCGCTCAAACGGGCCGCGCCACCGGTCGAGGCAACGTGCCGCTGCCCTCGAACACGGCCACCGCGTCCTCCAGCCGCTGCGTGCGCGCGCCGAGCGCCCCGGCTGCGGCGGCGGACTCGTGCACCATGCGGGCGTTCTGCTGCGTCACCTGGTCGAGGTGCGCGATGGCGAGATTCACCTGGCCGATGCCCTCCGACTGCTCCTTCGTCGCGAGGCTGATTTCGTGGATCAGGTCGGCCGCGCGCGTGACCTGGCCCATGATGTCCTTCATCGCGTCGCCGGCTTTGCTGGCGAGGTCGCTGCCCGCCGTCGTCTTGCGCACGCTGTCGTTGATGAGCGTGGCGATTTCCTTGGCGGCGTTGGCGCTGCGCTGCGCGAGCGTGCGCACTTCGGCGGCCACCACGGCGAAGCCCCGCCCCTGGTGGCCGGCGCGCGCGGCCTCCACGGCCGCATTGAGCGCGAGAATGTTGGTCTGGAACGCGATGCCGTCGATGATGCCGATGATCTCGCTGATGCGCTTGCTCGCCCCCGCGATTTCGCCCATCGTCGCGACGACCTGGCCGACGACTTCGCTGCCCGCCGCCGCCGCGTGGCGGGTCGCGCCCGCAAGCTCACTGGCGAGCGCGGCCGTCCCGGCGTTGTTCTTGACAGTCGCCGTCATCTGCTCCATCGACGCCGCGGTTTGCTCCAGGCTCGCGGCGGCTTCTTCGCTGCGCCGCGACACTTCCTTGTTGCGCGTGGCGATGTCGGCGCTGGCGTCGCGCAGGCCGCCAAGCTGCTCGCTCACGTCGTCGGCGAGCGAGCGCAGGTTCAGGCCCGCCTGACACACGGCGCGCTGGAGCATGCCGATCTCGTCCGCGCGATTCACGTGGGCATTGCCGGCCGACTGGCCCGACGCGACGGCCAGCGACTGCGCAAGCACGCGCGAGAGCGGCCGGGCGATCTGCGCTTCGAGCCAGAGCGCCGCGACCAGGGAGACGGCCGCGACCGTGCCGGCGAAGCCTTCGATCATCGCGCCGCGCAAGCCGAACAGCAGGCCGCTTGCGGCGATGAGCGCGAACGAGGCCAGCATGGCGGAACGAATGCGCCACCTGAGCGGCATGAACTGCAAGAGCGACATCCACGCGAAGGCGCCGTTGCGCACCACGAGTCCCTGGTGGAACGCGCGGCTGCCCGCCTGGTTCTCGCGAAAGTCGCGGTAGAGTTTTTCCGTGGCGGCGACTTCCTCGCGGCCGGGTTGGGTGCGCACCGAGAGGTAGCCCGCCAGCCGCCCGTCGCGAAACACGGGCGTCGCGTTGGCGCGCACCCAGTAGTGATCGCCATTCTTGCGGCGGTTCTTGACCAGTGCGGTCCACGATAAACCGGCTTTGAGCGTGGCCCACAAATCCGCAAACGCTTGCGGCGGCATATCGGGGTGACGCACGAGGTTGTGCGGCTGCCCGAGCAGTTCGTCGATGGAGAATCCGCACGCCTTGTTGAACGCGGCGTTGGCGTAGATGATCTTGCCCGCCGTGTCCGTCATGGACAGGAGCGTGGCGTCCGCCGCTATTTCGTATTCTTGCTGGGTAACGGGTAGATTCTCGCGCACGTTGTACCTTTCGGGTCCGGGCTCAGTGGCGAAAAGCGCACTGAAAGCCCGGCTCAATAGTGACCGTAGCGCGAGGATATTTCAGAAATCCGCTGCGACAATACCGATCTCATCGGCGCGCATGCAATTGCGACCATACGCCGCAATCGCAAACGTTTAGCGATGTTTCACCGGCACACGCGGGGTAATCTTGCCGGGCGTCCTACTTCAATCGTCCTGCCAGGAATTGCTGAAGCCGCTCGCTGCGCGGCGCGTTGAGCACTTCCCTGGGATCGCCTTGCTCCTCGATCTTCCCCTTGTGCAGAAACACCACGTGATTCGACACGTTGCGCGCGAAGCCCATTTCATGCGTGACGACGATCATCGTGCGGCCTTCTTCCGCGAGCTTCTGCATGACCTTGAGCACTTCGCCCACGAGTTCGGGGTCGAGCGCGGACGTGGGCTCGTCGAACAGCATCACTTCGGGCTCCATGGCGAGCGCGCGGGCAATCGCCACGCGCTGCTGCTGGCCGCCGGAGAGGTGCGACGGATACTTGTGTTCGACACCGGTCGCGAGCCCCACCTTGTCGAGGTACTTGCGCGCGCGCGCTTCGGCCTCGCTGCGGCTCAAGCCGAGCACGCTCACGGGCGCTTCGACGATGTTCTCGAGCACGGTCATGTGCGCCCAGAGATTGAAATGCTGAAAGACCATCGAAAGGCGCGTGCGCATGGACTGCAACTGCTTCGGGTCGCTCACGCGCAGCGCGCCGCCGCGATCGGCGCTCGTGCGGATTTCCTCGCCGTTGAGCGTGATGCGCCCCGAGCAGGGCGATTCGAGGAAGTTAATGCAGCGCAGGAACGTGCTCTTTCCCGAGCCGCTTGAGCCAATCAGGCTGATCACGTCGCCAGCCTTTGCCTTGAGCGATACGCCCTTCAAAACTTCGTTCTCGCCGAACTTCTTGTGCAGGTCGTCGACAATCAGCTTGTACATTCTCGATACACTCCATCAGGACTGCGTGCAATTCAGTGGCCTTGCGGCTTGAGGTAAGCCAGCATGCGGGTTTCCATGCGGCGGAACGCCCAGATCAGGCCGAATACGATCGACGCGTAGAGCGCCGCCGCAATGCCATACGCCTGGAACGTCATGTAAGTGGCGGAGTTCGCGTCGCGCGCGACCTTCAGGATGTCGGGCACGGTGGCCGTGAACGCGAGCGTCGTGGCGTGCAGCATGAGGATCACTTCGTTGCTGTACGAGGGCAAGGCGCGCCGCAATGCGGAGGGCAGGATGATGCGCGTGTAGACCTTGGTCTTCGACATGCCATAGGCCTGGGCCGCCTCGATCTCGCCGTACGAAGTCTCGCGAATCGCGCCCGCGAAAATCTCGGTGGCGTAGGCGCACTCGTTCAGCGCGAACGCCAGCAGCGTGCAGTTCATGGCGCTGCGAAAGAAGTCGCCCAGCACCGCGTTCGAATGCACGAAGTGCAGGCTGTAGATGCCGGTATAGCAGAGCAGCAGTTGCACATAGAGCGGCGTGCCGCGAAACACATAGGTATAGACCCAGACCGGCCGCGAGATCCACGGATTGCGCGAAGCGCGCGCAATGGCGAGCGGCACGGCAAGCAGGAAGCCCGCGACGATCGAAACGACCAGCAGCCAGAGCGTGATGACGAGGCCGCTCGAATTGAAGCCGTCGCTGTACAGATAGTTCGGCCAGTATTGACGAATCAGTTCGATCACAGCGCTGCCCTCCGCACACCGGTCGAATAGCGCTTTTCGAGTCGGTGCAATGCCAGATTGGAAACCGTGGTGATGGCGAGATAGATCGCGCCGGTCACGAGCGTGAAAAAGAAGAACCCCTGGGTGGCCTTGCCCGCGTCCTGCGCGGCCTTCACCACGTCGGCGAGACCGATGATCGACACGAGCGCCGTGGCTTTCACGAGCACCTGCCAGTTATTGCCGATGCCTGGCAGGGCGAAGCGCATCATCTGCGGGAACAGGATGCGCGTGAACACGCGTGTGGAGCTCATGCCATACGCGAAGCCGGCTTCGATCTGCCCGCGCGGCACTGCGAGAAATGCGCCGCGAAACGTTTCGGTGAAGTACGCGCCGTAAATGAAGCCGAGCGTGATGACGCCGGCCACGAACGGGTCGATGTCGATCTGGTCCATGCCCAGCATGTCGGTTGCGTCGTTGAGCCAGATCTGGATGCTGTAGAACAGCAGCAGCATGAGCACGAGGTCGGGCACCGCGCGAATGAGTGTGGTGTAAGCGGTGCCCACGCGCGCGAGCACGCGGTTGGGCGAGAGCTTCGCGGCCGCGCCCGCGAGCCCCAGCACAAACGCCGCGGCGAGCGAGAGCAGCGCGAGCTTGATGGTTTCCCACGTGCCCGCGAGCAGCAGCGGGCCGAAGCCTTGAAATAACATGGCAGGAAGTCCTCTATCGATGCGGGGAAAGACCGCGGCTCAACCGCCGTACACGTCGAAGTCGAAATACTTCGACTCGATCTTCTTGTACGTGCCGTCCTGGATCATGTCGGCGATCGTCTTGTCGATCTTCGCCTTGAGGTCCGCGTCTTCCTTGCGCAGGCCGATGGCGGCCGCGCCCGTGGGAATCTCCTGGCCGGCGAACGCGAAGCCCGCGCCGCGCGGCGTTTTCAGGAAGCCCAGATTGGCCTGCACTTCGTCTTGCAGCGCCGCGTCGAGGCGGCCCGACTGGAGGTCCAGATACACCTGGTCCTGGTTCTGGTAGGGAATCACGTTGATGCCCTTGGGCGCCCAGTTCTCTTTTGCGTAGGTTTCCTGAATCGAGCCCTGCTCGACGCCCACCGTCTTGCCTTGCAGCGACGCGATGGTCGGCTGCAACGGCGAGCCCTTCTTCGCGACGAGACGCGTGGGCGTGTTGAAGAGTTTCGCGGAGAAGGCGATCTGCTGCTCGCGCTGCGGGGTGATCGTGAGCGCGGAGAGCGCGCCGTCGAACTTCTTGGCCTTGAGGCCGGGAATCATGCCGTCGAAGTCCTGCTCGACCCATACGCACTTCGCGTTCAGCCGCTTGCAGATCTCGTTGCCCAGGTCGATGTCGAAGCCGACCAGCTTGCCGTCGGGCGCCTTCGACTCGAACGGCGCATAGCTCGCGTCGGTGCCGAAACGGATGGTGGTCCAGTCTTTCGCATACGCGCCACCGGCGGCAAGGGCGAGGGCGACACACAAGGCAAGTTTCTTCATGAAGTCTCCGATAGGAATAGAGGACGCCTGTGGCCGGTCGTGCAGCGGAGTCCGGTCCGGCAAGTTGTCTATACAATTATCGATGTGTCGAAAAGTCGGGCAATCGGTGTTATCACCTGGGGATTTCACTGTGCCGTAAACGAAAGACAGCGTAATTCAGGCGTCAGGAAGCGATGATGAGGGTATACGTGGAGCAGATTGAACTTGTATAGACAAGCTCGCTTCGGTAATCTGACTCCACCTTGTCCAGACAACTTTGACACTGCGATGATCATCAAACTGACCCCCGGCCATCTGACCCTGCCCCAACTGCGCCAGATCGCGCGTTCCACCGAAAACGGCGGCGTGAAGCTCGAACTCGATCCGGCCAGCTTTGCCGCCATCGACGCAGGCGCGCGCGCCGTTGCCGAGATCACGGCGAAGGGCGAACCCGCCTACGGCATCAATACGGGCTTCGGGCGTCTGGCCAGCACGCATATTCCGCGTGACCAGCTCGAACTGCTCCAGCGCAATCTCGTGCTCTCGCACGCCGTGGGCGTGGGCGAACCGATGGAACGTCCGGTCGTGCGCCTCCTGATGGCGCTGAAGCTCTCCAGCCTCGGTCGCGGCCACTCGGGCATTCGCCGTGAGGTGATGGACACGCTCATCACGCTCTTTAACGCCGACGTGCTGCCGGTGATTCCGGTGAAGGGCTCGGTGGGCGCTTCGGGCGACCTCGCGCCGCTCGCGCATATGTCGTGTGTGTTGCTCGGCGTGGGCGACGTGTTCGCGAAGGGCGAGCGCATGAGCGCGCAAGAAGGGCTGCGGCTCGTCGGCCTCAAGCCGCTCGCGCTGCAAGCGAAGGAAGGTCTCGCGCTGCTCAACGGCACGCAGGCCTCCACGGCGCTTGCCATCAACAACCTCTTCGCGATCGAAGACCTGTACCGCACGGCGCTCGTGTCCGGCGCGCTGAGCGTCGACGCGGCGGCCGGTTCCGTGAAGCCGTTCGAT